>NZ_JAXAVU010000019.1:0-253148 GCF_033949975.1 Lentzea sokolovensis | reverse complement strand
GGTGGTGCTCCCCGGCGTCGGCCACGCGATGACCACCGCCGACGGGACGCTCTCGCCTGTCCTGACCCGTGAGCTCAGCGCCCTGCGGTGGTGACGGGCCGCCCGGCTTCCGGGAAGCGCGCAAAGCGTGAATGACGAAAGCCTGGAAATGCAGAGAAGCAGGTAGAGACGAATCTCTACCTGCTTCTCTGAAGTACGCCGCCAGGGACTCGAACCCCGGACCCGCTGATTAAGAGTCCTCGGGTAGGTCTTCACTGTGGTGTCATGTGATGCCGGTGAGTGCCGTTTCCGCACTTCAGATCCAGGATGCGTCGGGCGTGAATGCCGCGCTGTGTCACCCGGTGTCGTCGCAGGCCGCGGTTCTCGGGCTCGGTTCGGGCTCGCACAGCGGGAACTCCGGTGTGCTGCGGGAGGCCGCGAGGGCGGTCGCGGTGATCATGGCGACGGTGGTCGGGTTGACCTTCCTGTTCGGGTTCGGCAACGTCCTAAGCCTTGCCTTGCGGTTGGGCGTGCCCGTATGGGTTGCGCCGCTCATCGCGCCCGCGGTTGACCTGTCGATCCTTGGACTGCTGCTGGCGACGAGGTATCTCGCCCTTCACGGTGCGTCAGCTGAGGCCTTGCAGCCGTTGCGACGGTTCACCCTGTTTGTCAATGCTGTGACGCTGGCACTCAACGTCGCAGATCCGCTCCTGTCGGGCGACTACGGGAAGGCCGCGTTCGACACAGTCGGTCCGGTGTTGCTGATCGGCTGGGCAGAGGTGGGGCCGGGCATGCTGCGGTCGATCTCTCTGATCGCCAGTAGTCCGCGAGCGGAAATCGCCCCAGCTGAACACGACCAGGGCAAGCTGGACACGATCGTCGTCGGGAAAGAGGATGATCTCTACCGTGCTCGGCAGGCGGATGCCGAGCACTGGTTGGTCCACATGCGACCGATCTCCGCAGACACACTTCGCACCGAACTCGGCGTTGGCGTGGATTGCGCGCGAGACCTGGTCACGGCTCTTCGCGCTGAAGTTGCTGCCGTTGTTTCTGCTCGGGCCGAGGTAGCGGCCGAGGTCTCCGGACAGGTCGCCGTAGCGATCTTGAGAGTGTTGTCCACGCCGGATTTGCTGCCCGTGGATCGTGCGCCTGCTGGTGGCTGGGGAGTGACCGCTGAGGGGATGTCGTGCCGCACCGTGGCGCTGGTGTGAGCACTTGACCATTGGCTGCTGGCGTTCTCCCGATGTCGTTCTGGTCGAGTGGAGGTAGACGGGATGTTATTTCGTCGGTGATGACTGGGCTGAAGGTCATCACAACATCGAGATCATGGACATGAGCGGCCGGGCGTTGGCGAAGGCCCGGCCGCCGGAAGGAGAGGAGGGGATTGGCCGGCTGCACGGTCTGATCGCTGAGCGGGTCGGACGCCGGCACGGAGCAGGTGTCGATTGGGATCGAGACTGATCGTGGTCCGTGGGTGGCGGCTGGTTACCGGGTGTTCGTGGTCAATCCGCGGCAGACGTTCCGGTTCCGTGAGCGGTTCTCGCCGTCTGGTGCGAAGAGTGACGCCGGGAACGCGCACGCGCTGGCGGACATGGTGCGCACCGACTCCCACCAGCTGCGTCCGGTCGCAGGTGACAGTGATCTGGCTGGGGCGGTCAAGCTGGTGGCTCGTGTGCATCAGAGCCTGATCTGGGATCGGCAGCGTCTGGTCGCCCGCCTGCGGGCACAGCTGCGTGACTTCTATCCGGGCGCCTTGGCCGCGTTCGGCGAGGAGCTCGTGGCGGGCTGAGGCGCTGGACTTGTTGCGGCAGGCTCCAGATCTGGACACCGCAGCCAAGTTGTCACGCGAAGATCGTCACTGCCCTACGTTGTGCGGGCAGGCGCAAGATCGACGAGCGAGCGCGGAAGATCCAGGACGGATTGCGGTCAGAACAGCTTCGCCTACCGGCCGCCGTGCAGCAGGCATACGCCACAACCGTCCGATCGCTCGTCGCGATGATCGCAACGACCGTCGAGCAGATCGACTACCTCGAGCAGGAGCTGACCGAGCGCTTCCATGAACACCCGGACTCGGCGATCTACATGTCCCAGCCCGGCATCGGTGTGGTTCTGGGCAGTCGTGTGCTGGGCGAGTTCGGCGACGACCCCGACCGCTATGCCGGACCGAAGGCACGCAAGAACTACGCCGGCACCAGCCCGGTCACCATCACCTCCGGCTCGGAGCGAGGTTGCAGTCAAGGTATGCGCGCGGTGTCGATGCTGCGCCTCGACGCACGGACCCGCTATGCGGATACCGTCGTCTGACGGTTGGAGGGATACCCGCGGTCGGCCGGACCAGGCAGGGGAGGGGGTCGAGTCGAATGCCTTGCTGTTGTGAAGCAGTTCGCCGCTGGACACGCGGCGGCTGAGGCGGTCGGTACAGCGCCGCTCTGGCGCGTAATGACGCGATCTCAACGAGTTTCAGGTGAGTCGGCCGTGCTCGAAATGCGGGAGTACGAGTGCGGCTTTGACGATGTGGCCAATCTTGCGGGGGCTGGTGGTGAAGTGCCGCAGGGCGCGCCAGCGGCCGGTGAGCAGGGCGAAGCCTCGTTCGCCGAGGCAGCGCAATAGCGCGTTGTAGATGCGGGGTGTCCGGATTGAGCACCTGTCTGGCGGCGGGCTGTTTGACCGGGGTGAATACGCCGATGCCAGCGCCGTCGTAGCCGTTGTCGGCCAGCGTGGGCAGGTCGAGCTGGGAGTAGGCCCAGTACAGGGCACCGAGGACGTGTTCGCGGGCCGCGGTCAGGTGTGCACCGAGCCGGGCTCGACATCGCTGACCCACAACGGGAACCCGTCCGGCGCCGGCAGCGCTTGGATGTAGCCACCGCGCTCGTGCGCTTTGCCGGAGTACCACCGGTCGATCTGCTCGCCTTTCACGCTGGTGATCTTCTCGGCGAGACGATCTGCGGAGAAGACATTGCCGTCGAGAATGTCGTGAGCCGGGCCGTCCTGCCGTGCTTGCCGTAATGCTTCGTGCAGGTTCGGGGCTTGCTCTGAGAGCACGGTGATGACCTCGCCGAGGTAGCGGTAGCCGGTGGCGCGGGAGATGCCATGATCACGCGCCACCGCCGTGATGTCGCGGTTCTCCCGGAACCAGCACAGCGCGAACACCGCGTGCCAGAAGCAGCTCAACGCCCTGGTGCCGACGCGGGTGCCGCGGACACGGCGCTCTGCGCGCAGCAGGCGCCCGAGGTACTGGGCCAGTTCGCGGGGGACGTCGAGTGTCGCATGATAGGTGATCACGGGGAGCTTCTGGTGTTCGGACTTGATCTTCGCAAATCCAGTCCTACCAGGACTCCCCGTCCTTCTTCTTCCAGGCCCTGCAACCCGTCGCGACGCACGGCCACGCGCTCCCGCACACGTCAGGCGTTCAGCGCGGCATCTCCGTGGCGAGATCACCTCAATGCCGAGGTTGGTACCCGTCGCCAACATCGTCCGCGCTCTCACGGCAGTGATCGGACTAATCTTTGCCATGAGCCGCGGTGCCGTTACATCGCCGCGATCGCGACCGGCCGTACCAGTTCCAAGATCCGTGCCGCGAGCGCGGGGTCCCCGATGATGCGCAGGTCCAGCAGCGAACCGTTCGGCGCGACGGGCAGCGTCAGCGACTTGTCGTCGGACCGAAGGCGCAAAGCTTGCGGCCCGCGAAATTCCCCGTCAACAAGAAAGTCACTGGGACAAGGACGAAGCGTTGCCCAAAGGCGTCGGCCTTGGCGCTCGGACTGCTGCATCCTGGCAGTCCGCTCGGCCGCGCCACTTGATCCGACCTGGTTCGCCCACCACGATGTCGTCATGATCCGTCAGAGCGACCGATTCGTTCCGTTCTGTCAGCGAGTGGACGTCGCCCGATCAGCTTTGCCGCTGACGCCCGACCAGAGTAACGAACTCGCACGCCGACGAGGGCTGCAGGCCGACGAGAACCTTGAGATTGCCAATGCCACCGGCGGCAACGTGCTCCGGGCAGCGACCCGGACAACCGATGAAGGGGACGGCTTCGCATTGCTCCACAAACAACCGCGCGGCTGCGGCTGGCAGGTGATGAGCGGTCCCGATCGACACGCGGAGACCACCTGCGCCGGCCGCGTCAGCGAGACAACCGGTTTGAGGAGAGATCCTCGAACCGATACCGATCAGTGAGCTCCCAGGTCAACCGGCAGTAACCTGACATGAACAGCACCCAGCAAACAGCAGCACATGCCGACCGAAGATCAAGCACCTATCGATCACTTCCCAGCAGGTGGCGTGCCCTGTGGCGCTGTGTAACGGAATGTGGCCACCCGCCTATGCCACTGGTGACATGCATCGCCTGCGCGAGGGATGTCTTGCACATGCCACAACGCGATGCCCTCATGCCTTCGGCGACACTGCCCCAGTCGGAGGTCGGATAGATCGTCTGCTGGCCGAGCCAGGACTCGAGTCATCAGCGCAGCGGACAGAAGGGAAACAAGCCGCCAAGGAGAAAGATTCTGCGCCACTCCAGGAACAGAGGGGTCGCCATGGAACAGTTCAATGTACTCGTTGGAGCCGTAGTTACACACAAAGATTCATTTCTGCTCCTCCAAAGAAGCAGCAATGAACACTTCCTGCCTTCTGTGTGGGGAATCCCGGCAGGGAAGGTAGAGTACGAAGAGGATATATTGAACGCCGTCCTCCGGGAGCTCCGAGAGGAGTCTGGAATCGCCGGGAGTATCACGGCCGTGACCGGATCCTCATGGTTCTCAAGCCAGAATAGTGAAGGTCGTATTCGCAATATACAAATAAACTTCGCAATAGAAACGCATTCCGCAGAGGTGCAACTTGACTCGTCCAGTCAAGCCTACCTCTGGGTTAGTTGGGTTGAACTCGAAAGCCCTCCCGTCCCCATTGACGACTTTACCCGCCAGGCGCTACTTCAGGCCCGCGCTCATCTGAAGTCAATTCGCGCCATATCTCCGAGTGCAAAATAGCCTGTACTGAGAGTAACCATTCGTGCGCGTCACCCCGACTAGAGAATTGCAATTCCTGGCCCGGTTGTCTCGACTTGCTGTCGTTCGAGCCGCTACAATAGACAACCGCCACCGATCATTCGACCACTACAACCACCGCCGCACACTATTGGATGACAACTCATGGCAAAGCCCGTTGTTCGCTCAGTACAATGGTCAGAAGTTCACGCATGGATCCTCGAGATCGCGGCCACTTCGGGCAACTTCGACAGCATCGTAGGGGTTAGTCGCGGTGGGGCTACTCCTGCAATCTGCCTCTCGTACATTGCCACAGAGACTCCGCTGCATTTTGCCTATCGGGACAACGCCCCTGCCGAGCGGAAACCATTCTACGTCTTTGGTTCCGGCCGCGACGAACGACTTGCGAACAACCGCTCGAGCTATCGGATAACGAATGGCTTCAGATCACGAAGACCACTCGTCGTGGATGACGTTGCCACGTTCGGCGACACCTTGACGGTGATCGGCGATCTGCTGGCGTCCCTTGGTGCCGCAGAGGTCAAATACGCGACGTACGCAGCAGACGTTGCCACCCTGCAGCGCGAGCGACCCTCGATCCTTTCCAATCTCTCCTACCATGAGTCAATCGACAACGCGAAGGTCTGGCTATCCTTTCCATGGCACGCCCAGGGAGCAACGTGAGCAACGTTGAGGTTGTTGCCGCCGTGGTAGGCAGCTGCGGGACACTCGGCGCCCTTGCATGGGCAATGCTCGGGAACCCGAGTCTCCCCTCGTGGTTGAAACGGCGGCGACTTCCCGCGTCGCCGTCCCGAAAGCCAGAAAAGCGCGAAATTATCGAAATAAAATGGAAAGAGATAGAGGTGGCGGTCAGTAATTTCGTAGCAGACAACGCAAACAAGTACGATCTTGTGGTCGGAGTCCATCCCGATGGGATCAGCCTGGCCAACCTTATGGCGAGCAAACTCTCTGCGAGATACGCGGCAATTGAAAAGCGATACACGCAGGCGACTCGTCAGCCATTCTTTGTATTCGACAAAGAGAGCCATGCGCGATCGAATCGCAAATCGATCACTCACTTTTCCGCTCCTCCTGATATCAATGTTTCGCCACGAATTCTGATTGTTGACGGCGTAACAACGTTCGGCAACGCCCTCAACAAGGCGGAGCACGCAGTGCGCAAGGAGGTGAAAGATGCTCAGATTGACTTCTATGTTTTCGCAATTGATCAACCGCGACTTTCGGCCTCGCAGCCCGAGGTGATGAAGCGGGTTACTTTTCACCGAGTCATCGACAATTTCGCCGTGTGGCTCCTCTTTCCATGGGATTCAAGATGACTACTCGTGCTGCGGTCGGTATCCTTGTTGACGATGCGGGACGTCTCTTGTTCGCGCAAAGATCTAATCGCGTACAGACATTTCCGGGACAGTGGGAATTTCCTGGCGGCGCGTTGGAGAACAACGAGGACTTCGAGGAGGGACTCAGGCGGGAGCTATATGAAGAGCTAGGAGTTACGCTCCATCGCAAACCGCAGCTCCTCAGAACTTCCCGCCACTTCGACGACCGCGGGCAGGAGTGGCTGGTTCGCAGTTATGTCTGTCGCTACAGCGGCGCCACTCCCCAGCCACAGGAGCCGGAAAAGTGTACTCAGATTGCCTTTTGCAGTCCTAGCGCACCGCCTGCTCCTCTCATTGACGCCGCGAAAGGCGACCTGTCCAAGTATTGTCATACGATGCAAGACAGATAGTGCACTCTGCAACAGCAGCCACTCCCGCTTCCTCGACAGACCTCTGGAGACAACCTACAAGGTAACCGGGAGATGTATCAGGACATGAGAGGTCCAACGTCAGAGTGCGGTTGCCACGCGCCAACGGGAGCAGTCGAAGTACGGGAGTCTCTCTGCTACCAACCGGTGATGCGGGACTGCCTCGACGTCAGCGGATTTCTTACGTTAGCAGAAGGCGACACTTACATTGAAATCCGTCCCGGTCGAGAGAGCCCCATGCGGATCTCAATGAAGGCCGCCTGGACGAAGCCGGAACTGATGTCCGCTATTGATGAACAGCTGCTCATTATTAACTCCGACAGGTCGTGGGATGTGGTTGTCGGAATCCCTTATGGCGGTGTTCCGCACGCGGTGACACTAAGTCGGCGACTCTCAGTTCCTCTTGCAATTTGGCGACATGAATCAAAGAACGGCAGTCAGTTCGCTGGCCAGATACCGCACGGCGCTGAGTCAGCCCTTGTGGTGGAAGACGTACTCGCCAGCGGAGCTACCGCCTCGTTGTGCTTGGCGGAGTTGCGAAACAACATACCGGACGTACGGGTCACAGCCATCTTCACCTATGGCATGGACAGCTTGATCAGCACGGTTCACGCGGTTGAAGTGACGACCCTGTTCCGCGTGGATTGCCTCTTGAAAATGCTGGACCCATCTACGCGTCAACTGATATCCGAGCCTTACCGCAATTTCCGCAACAGACTCGTGAGTGAAATAGACCCAGCCAGCAAGGGGCGCTGACTTGCGTATAGTTATTCTTGACTGCGGCAGTCAATACACGCAACTAATTCGGCGAGTACTCGACGAGTCCGGTGTTGCAACGTCAGTTGTCGACGGCGACGTTTTCGCTGATGAGCTGGCGGCTCGCTATGGCACGAATGGAATCGCGGGCGTCGTAATATCTGGCGGCTCTGGATCTATAACCGGAGACTACGTCCAAATTGATCCGGCCTGGCTTCAGCTCAATATTCCAATGCTCGGAATATGCTTTGGCTACCAGTGGCTTGCTCAGAAGTTCGGAAGCACCGTGTCCACTACCAGTCACGGTTTTGCTGGCGAGCGACTTGCCGTGCTGCGCGCGAACCAACTCATTTCGAGCTCGCAAGACGGCACGACAGTGTGGATGAGCCACCGGGACAGCGTTACCAGCTTAGGTTCCGAGCTGGTCCCGATAGCGTGCACACCTGAATCAACTGTGGCAGCCTTCCAGCACGAATCACTCGCCGTTTACGGAGTGCAGTTCCATCCGGAAGTATCACACTCGGATATCGGTGCGGAAATTCTTCGTGCATTTGCAAAGATTTGCGAAGTCTCTATGCGGCCGACGCCTTGGTCGCCTGAGAAATTTGTGGATGAAACGATCCCTCAACTACGAGGAGCGGTTGGTTCTGATCGGGTTCTTCTGGCGCTTTCCGGCGGAGTGGACTCCAGCTCGCTCTGCGCATTGCTCGCTCGCGCGATGCAGCCAGATCAGTTGCTTGCCGTGTACATCGACAGTGGCCTCATGCAGGAGGAAACCAGCAAGTTGACGTCAGAGCTGTGCAAGAGGCTAGGTGTCTCCTATGTGGAGTGGGATGCTGCGACTCGCTTCTTTTCCGCTCTCAACGTTGTCAAAGATCCAACCGAGAAATGCCTCGTCGTGGGCAAAATCTTCGCGAGCGAACTGACGGCGGTTGCCCAACTTCATAACTGTCGTTTCGTAGCTCAAGGGACAATATGGTCGGATGTCATCGAGAGTGGCGGCACAAAGTTCTCCTCGCAGATCAAGCCCCATCACAACGTTGCCGGGATGCCTGAAGTTTTGTCGTTTGAGCTGCTGGAGCCGCTTCGGAGCTTGTTCAAAGATCAAGTCCGTCAGCTAGCCAGCCATCTTGGATTACCAAAGGAGTACAGCGCGCGGCGCGTTTTTCCTGGTCCTGGGTTCGCCATTCGGGTAAAAGGGTTGGTCACGCCGAAGAAAGTTGCCGTGGTCCGACGGGCCAGTCAAATAGTCGAAGAGGTTCTAGATCAGCAAGGGCTTGGACCCTCCATCTGGATGGCATTCGCCGTGCTTCTCGAGGTTGATAGTCTCGGCGTTCAGGGCGATCATCGAGTCGAGAACAGGTGGGCCCTGGTGGTGCGAATTGTCGAGTCGACGAACTCGATGACCGCACGATTCTCCAGAAGCGCGTACGGCGCCTTGGAGGAGATCGCAAGTAGACTAGTCCATGAAACCGTGGTTGGCAGAGTGGTATACGATATCACTGACAAGCCTCCCGCAACCATTGAATGGGAGTGACGAGGCTTCAAACTGTCCTTCAGGTCACTTCGAAGGGGTCTGCCAACTGTGACCAGCGCCCAGTCTTATTGCAGTGGATCACTACATTGTCTATCTGCATGTCCTGCTTGAAGAAGTAGGATCCTTTGTCAAAGTGCGTCTCAAACCCTTTGTCGTCTCCTGAAGCTGACAAGACGAAGTAATATCGCTGTTCTGAAAGCATCCGACGCGCAAGTGGGAGAACCGAAGAGTCTATTTCTTGCACAGTCAATGATGTTCCGTAATCTGAATTGCCAAAATCTACGAAGAAGCTGAGCGAGTCGCTGATGCCGGTCAGGCCGATTTGTAGACTTTGGGTAGGTTTTCTGCTGATGAAGTACTCGCGAATGTCGTGATGAAACCTTTGTAGTGCATTGTCGTCCGCAAATACAAGAACAAAACCGGACAACGTCAAATCTGGGGCCGCTTCGATCTGCACCACGGCGAGGCGCAAGGTAATGTCAGCCATCCGAATCTCCCAGAAGGTCCAGGTATTCGATGCGACGGGCTTCATCCACCATTTCGCGTACAGCCCCTGCCGCGGAGCTCTTCATTCTCTCAATCATGATAATCGCGTCAAGCGCCTCATGAAGATCATTGATTCCGTCGTTCAAAATGCGGTACTCGTAGAGGTTGGAAAAGACAAACTGGCTCGTGGCTGCATGCAGGCGCGCATCCAGGTTCGGAACCGATGAGCGAGCGATGATTCGATCTTTCAGGGTCTGTAGGGTCGGAGGAACCAGGAAGACCCCGATGACCTTTCGATCGCTCTTCTCCTTCAGCTCGACGTAGCCCTGAGGATCCATCTCGAGCACACATTCCGCAATCGCATTTTCACTGCTCAGCAGGCTGGCGGGCGATGCATAGGCATCTGAGCCGTAGGTACGGACGTGCTCGAGCAGCTCTCCAGCGATACCTCGCCTGACGAACTCTTCGTTGTCCACAAACTCGTATTGTTGCCCCGATACCTCCCCGTCTCGGAGCTTGCGCGTCGTCAAGGTCACGACGCGCTCAACCCCGTGTTTCGCCATCAAGTAATGGATTGCAGTTTCCTTACCGGAACCGCTTGGTCCGGAAACTACAAAGATCGTGGGGTTATCAGGTGCTCCGTGGTAGGTGTGCACGACGTCTGAGCTCATGCGCGAACCCTACAGCTATCAGGTTGGCGCTGTTGAACCCCTTGCTGCCCGACGGTCCACGCGACACGACCAGCTTGCCCGTAAGCCAGACGGCGTCCGCTGAACGAACCAACATCTTCTGCTTGCTGACTGGCATGACGACGAGTATCTGCGCGAGATAGTGCGTACCTGTATCTCAGATCCAGGTGTCGGCGTGCGGCTGGCGATGGCTGAAGGCCTGAGGAGTGGGGCGCAGGAGAGTGACACGATCCGCGACGTACTTCTTCGTCGTCCTCGCGGTCGTCGTCGATCGCCGGAGTTTCCCAGCCTGCGCGGATGAGCTCCATGATCAACTTGGGGCGTTGGGTCTGAGCTACCTCGGCGGTGGTTCCGGGATCTGGATCGGAGACCTCGATCCACACTGCGTACGGCACCCGCGATTCCTCCTCGTGTGCCTCGACCTGGCGCTGAAGCTATCCCGCGATTTGCCTCGTTGAGAACCCCTCAGAGCTGCAATCACTTCATTGGTGGACCTTCAATCGCTGTCACAAGACGTTCATGAGGCGACGGAGCACGTGGCGGCATCACGGCTGACACCGCGCATAGTCGCCGAGGAGACTGCGCTGCCATTCGAGTCCGACAAAGCCGAGGCCGCGATGCTTCCGGGATACGCCGCGGTCGTGGTCGGTGCCGAGCAAGCTCAGGTAGGGCAGGTCGGGGCGGTGGCCGGTGGCCAGGGCGATCGGAGTCAGTTCCTGCTGCACGCCGGCCGAAGTGGCAGTCGAGCCGGGCGCCACTGTGGCTCAGGCGAAGTCCGCTGCCGGATGAGGCTGTCAGTGACTTGCATCGGATCAGTAGGCCGAAGCCGTGCGGGCGGCGACGTGCGCCACGATGGTGGGCGACAGTCGCCGGTGGGTGAGCACTTGGTTAAAGCGGGTTTGTGAGTCCTTCCCGAGACGCGTGCGCTTGCCGGTGGCTGGGGATGAGCGACCGCTAAGGGATGTCGTGCCGCACCTGGCGCTGGCGTGAGCACACGGCCAGTACCTGCCGGCGTTCTCCTGCTGATCACTGTCGCCGAGGCGTGGAGGTATGTGACGTGTTGTTCGTCGGTGATGACTGGGCCGAAGGTCATCACGACATCGAGATCATGGACGCTCAGGGCAAGAAGTTGTGCGGCACGCGATTGCCCGAAGGTGTCGAGGGCGTCCGGCAGCTGCACGCGTTGATCGCCGACCACATCGACGGCGAGGCGGACCACGTGTCGATCGGGATCGAGACCGATCGCGGGCCGTGGGTGACGGCGCTGGTTGCGGCGGGCTATCGGGTGTTCGCGGTCAATCCACGTCAAACTGCTCGGTTCCGAGAGAGGTTTGCCTTGTCCGGGGCCAAGAGTGATGCCGCTGATGCACACGCGTTGGCGGACATGGTCCGTACGGATTCACACCAGCTGCGCCCGGTGGCGGGTGACAGCGACTTGTCCGAGGCGATCAAGCTGCTCGCCCGCACGCACCAGACTCTGATCTGGGACCGCCAAAGGCAGGTAGCTCGCTTGCGGGCTCAGCTTCGGGACTTCTTCCCTGCGGCGCTCGCTGCGTTCGGCGAAGACCTCGCCACGGGCGAGGCGTTGGATCTGCTCAAGCGGGCACCGGATCCTGACACCGCGGCGAAGCTCTCGCGGTCAGACATCATGGCCGCGCTCAAACGGGCGGGCAGGAAGCGGCTGGTCGACAAGCGGGCCGAGCGAATCCTCGCAGGACTGAGTTCGGAGCAGCTGCGCCTGCCCTCCCTCCTGCAACGTGCCTATGCCACCACCGTCCACTCCCTGGTGGGTGTGATCGCCGCCCTGGTCAAGCAGATCAGCACCATCGAGGCCGAGCTGGTGAAACGGCTCGACCGGCACCCGGATGCGCAGATCTACCTCTCGCAGCCCGGTATGGGGGAGATCGTCAGTGGCAGGGTCCTTGGTGAGTTCGGTGATGACCGCACCCGGTATACCGGGGCGAAAGCGCGGAAGAACTATGCCGGCACCAGCCCGGTCACGATCGAGTCCGGGCGCAGGTCCACCGTCAACGCCCGTCGCGTCCGCAACACACGGCTGATCGATGCCCTGATGCGTCAGGCCATGTGCGCCCTGCGGAGCTCACCGGGCGCGCGGGCCTACTACGACCGCCAACGCGCTCGCGGTGTGTCGCACAATGCGGCACTGCGGCACGTCGCCAACCGGCTCGTCGGCATCCTCCACGGCTGTCTTGCTACCCGCACCACCTACGACGAAGCCACCGCGTGGGCGCACCGCGTCGAGTTGGCCATCTAACTTCCAGGGATGTCTCGGGCTCGCAAACCATGATCCACAAGGATGAAAAGGAGAACGACGATGAGTACGGAAAACGCAAAAAAGCAGGCAGAGACGAATCTCTACCTGCTTTTTTGGAGTACGCCGCCAGGGACTCGAACCCCGGACCCGCTGATTAAGAGTCAGCTGCTCTAACCAACTGAGCTAGCGGCGCTTGTTTGTGTGCCGGAGGCTTGCTCGTTCCGACGTGAAGAACGTTAGCACAGGGGTTCCAACGGGTTTTCACGCGGGTCACCCGTTCGACGTTTTGAACCCCGTGTGCAGGAGCCATTGGGCCGCCGCGTAGGTCGGCATGACGCCGGTCGACGCCACTCGCGCCGCGCGTCCCTTGAGGACGAACCGGCTCGCGCCGAGCAGGGCGTCCGAGACCGCGAACAGCGCCGCACCAACGAAAACTCGTCGTGCGCCGGCGCCGCGGGCCGTGGAGGCGGCGGCGACCATCGTGCCGAGGGTCAGGGCGTAGAGGCCTACCGGCTTTCCCATCGGGCCTGCCGCTCGCGCGAACACCGCGGCTCCCGCTGCCGAGGCCACGACGATGGGGACGACGGCCTTGCGTGAGCCGGGTGACGAGCGGCGGGCCAGTGCGGCGGTGTAGCCGACGTGGGCGACCAGGAAGCTGAAGAGTCCTGTTCGGAACGCCTTGTCCGAGTCGCCGAGCAGTGCCACGTCGCCCAGCCACGAACCGGCCAGGCCGACCGCCATGCCGGGGTCGCGCGGTGGGCTGACGACGGCCAGTGCGGGCATCAGAGCGGTCTTCGTCACAGTGCGCGCGGGCTTGGCGCCGCGCACGGCTGCCGCGATCGAGTCCACGATCGCGGCAACCGCGTACGCCTGCTTCTTCATGAGCTCAGACTAAAAGCCTCAGCTCAGGGTCACCGCCGTGTCGTCGATCACGAACGACGTCTGGAGCGAGGCGTCCTCCACGCCGGTGAACTTGACGGTCACCGTCTGGCCCGCGAACGAGGACACGTCGAACGTCTTGAGCACGTAGCCCGCCGCCGCGTTCGTGTTCGAGAGCGTGGCGAGGGTGGTGGTGCCCGCGGTGACCGTCAGCTTGTCGTAGACGGTGCTGCCGGTCTCCTTGGTGTCGATGTGGACGTAGAACGTCAGCGACGCCTTGCAGCCGGCGGGGATCGTCACCGACTGGGACAGCGAGTCGGTGTGCGAGGAGCCGTAGCCGTTCAGCCAGGACGACCAGGTGCCCGAACGGGCGGGTTCGCCGTCAGCGCTGTGCTGGCCGATGACGCCCGAGGACGCCGTCCACGACGTGGCACCGGACTCGAAGCCCGGGTTGGCGAGCTTCTGGCCGGAGCAGTTGCCGCCGCCGGTGCCGACGGTCCAGCTGAACGACGCCGTGCCGCTCTTGCCGGCGCTGTCCCGCGCGGTGACCGTGACGTTCGAGGTGGCGGCGGTGGTCGGGGTGCCGGAGATGGTGCCGTTGCCGGAGTTGATGGACAGGCCCGCGGGCAGGCCGGTGGCGGACCAGCTGTACGGCGCGGTGCCGCCGCTCGCCGACAGCGGCAGGCTCACCGCGGTGCCGACGGTGCTGGACTGGTTGCCGGGGTTGCCGATCGTCACCGTGCCGGTCGCGCTGCACGTCGGGTCGGCCGACTGCGCGGGCACGCTGATCGCGTCCCAGGCCGCCTTGACCGTGTCGAACTCCGCGCAGCTGCCGGGGTAGAGGTTCTTCGCCGCGGTCAGCGTCCACGTGCGGTACTTGAGGTACGAGCTGCTGGAGGTCTTGAGCAGCATGGCGTTGTAGAAGATCTTGATGGCCTTCTCGACACCCAGGCCGGTGATCGACGTGTTGTTGCACGTGGTGCTGGCCGGCTGGCCGTTGGTCGGGTTCGTGCCCTGCGAGAGCAGGTAGAACCAGTGGTTGCCGGGGCCGGCGGCCGCGTGGACCTCGGTGTTCGGGATGGAGCTGGAGTAGCAGTTCGCGTGGTTCAGCGCGGACGGGTTGTACATGTTGCGGATCGGGCCGCGGCCGACGAGGTTGATCGTCTCGCCGACGAGGAAGTCCGGGGTGTCGTAGGGGGACGGCTCGTTCGCGAACCACTCGGTGGTGGCGCCGAAGACGTCCGCGACGAACTCCTGGGTGCCCGCGCCGGAGATGCCGCCCGGCGTGTGGTCGTCGATGCCGTGGCCGAGTTCGTGCGCTACGACATCGATCGAGCCGATCCACTGGCCCGCGGAGTTCTTGCCGATCTGGACCTGGCTGCCGTCGTAGTAGGCGTTCTGGTCGTTCAGGCCGACGCGCATCGGCCAGCCGCCGCCGTTGCCGTCGAAACCGTTGCGGCCCAGCCACTGCGAGAGCATCTTCGACTCGGTCTGCGCCGCGAACAGCACGTCGACGCAGCCGGTCTCGCGGTTGGTCTGGGTGCCGTTGCCCCACGTGTCGGTGGTCTTGGTGAACGTCGTGTTGTTCGCCGCGTCCTGGCAGCTGACGTTGGTCAGCGTCGGGTCCTTGAGCGAGTAGTTCGAACCGGACTGCGTGGTGGCGATGGTGATGGGGTTCGGGCCGTTCCAGCCGCTGGTTCCGGTGCCGTGCATGACGCGTTCCTGCTTGCGCAGCACCTTGCCGGTGGCGGCGTCCACGACCACGTCGAGCTTGCTCGGGCCCTCGGAGTCACGGCCGGTGACGGTGACCTTCCAGGCAAGCGCCGGAGCGGAGTCGAGCGCGTAGACGACCTGTTCCGCGGCGCCGACGCCGTCCACAGTGGACATCGCGGTCTTCGCGGTGGTCTCGGCCTGAGCCTTGGTGACGGAAGGCGTGGTGCTGGCGAGGTCGATCGTCGCGTTCTGGCTGACGGAGGTCTGCAGGACCTGGCCGGTCGAGTTCGTGACGACGACGAAATCGCCGCCCACGACCGGAATTCCCTTGTACTTCCGGTCGTACGGGACGTACTTGAGGCCGTTCGTCGACGAGATCACGCCGTGGCGGACGAACTCGTCGTTCGATCCGGCGTGCAGCTGGGACGGGCGGCTCTCGACGAGGCTCGCCGCCGCGTCCACGGCCAGCGCCTCGGCGGTCTGAGTCGGTTGGGCGGCGGCGGTCTGCGCGCCGGTCTGGGTGAGAACGGCTGCGACCAGTGAACCTGCCGCGGCCAGCACGAGTGTGCGTCTGGCTTGCATTTTTCTCCTCGTTGCAGGGCGAACGGACCGGCCCTCGGTTGCAGGGGGAGCCGGTGTGTTCGTCGAGGTGAATGTGGTGGCGGAGCAGGGAAAGGATGAGTTGCGCGGCGACCGTTAACAAGTACTAACTTATTCACACCAACAATTCGTGCGCATTTGTAGGACTTGCGTCCGCGCATTCCTTTGTCTGGCTTGATGTTCGATTTGCCCCGAGAAGTCTGCGCAGGGCGGTTGGCGTGTGTCCGAGGTGTTCGCGCACTGTGCGGCACAGATGCGCCTGGTCGGCGAACCCGAGGTCGGCGGCGAGCGCGGCGAGGCTCGATTCCCCTTCCTCCAGGCGATCCAGCGCGCGGGAGACGCGCATCCCGATGCGGTAGCGGGTCAGCGACACACCGAGCTCACGAGTGAACGCGCGGCTCAGGCGATACGGCGAGACGTGGAGAAGATCGGCCAACGGAATCAGTCCGGACGCTGCCGGGTGGTCGTCGCCGATCACGCCGCGAGCCTTCGCCACCAACGCGCCGTCGCCGCTGCCGCCCGGGGTGGGAGTGGTGACGACCTGCTGGACGGCGCGCGCCACCAGCCCGACCAGTTCCTCGGCCCCGTCGTTCCGCGCGGCCAGCAGCAACCGTCGATGGGCGAGATCGAGCCTGCCGTCCACGTACAGCGACGATCCGGCCACCAGTGGCGCTTCACCGGCCAATGAACGCCACAGATCGGGCCGCAGGCTGATCGACGTGCACACGTCTCCGCCTGCGGGATGGGAGAAGTGCTCCTCCTCGCCGGGTAAGCCGAGATAGCCGACCGTGCGATCCAGATCAGTGCACACGCCCCGGACCCGGCGCCGGAAACCGCCACTGCGCACGAGCACGAGCCGCACGTCCGCGCGCGGCCGCTCGGCCGACCAGCCGCGGTGGTCGTCGCGGCAGTCCACCGCGGACACGGTGAACTCCGGGCGGGCCGCGAGAGCGATGAAGGAGAGCACCCCTTCAGGCTAGGGACGGGGTCTGACAATTTTTCGCGCGCAAGGATGTTCAAGACCGGAGAGGCGGTCGCGGAGCAGGCTGGTGCCCGTCGATCCAGAAGGAGAAGAACATGCCCGCCCAGCTCACCACGATCGTCCTCGACTGCGCCGACCCCGGCCCGCTGGCCGAGTTCTACCGCGCCGTCACCGGGTGGAAGATCACCTCCAGTGACGACGACTCCGTCTACCTGGGCGAGAACGGCGTCCAGCTCGCGTTCGTCCGCGTGCCGGACCACCGGCCTCCGGCGTGGCCCGGCTCGGACAAGCAGGCGCACCTGGACTTCCACGTCGAGGACGTCGCGCTCGCGGTCGAGCAGTTGCTCGAACTCGGTGCCACCAAACCGGATTTCCAGCCCGGCGAGGGCCGGTGGACCGTGCTCGCCGACCCGCAGGGTCATCTGTTCTGCCTGGCGGCGTGACGCGCCATGGCCTCCATCAGCGTGGAAATCATGATCGAGTCCAGCGCCGACGACGTGTGGAAGGTCATCGGCGAGTTCGCCACCGGCCCGTCGCGGATGGCGCCGGGGTTCGTGGTGGACACCCAGTCCGAAGCCGACTTCCGCACCGTCACGTTCGCCGACGGCACCGTGGTCACGGAACGGCGGATCGGCGTCGACGACCAGGCGCGCCGGATCGCCTACTCGATCGTCGGCGGCTCCGTGGAACCGATCCACGACAACGCGTCCATGCAGGTCTTCCCCTACGACGAACGGCGTTGCCGGCTGGTGTGGACGCGCGACGTGCTGCCCGACCGGCTGGCCGCGCCGATGGCCGACTCGATGTCGCGCGGACTCGAGGTCGTCAAGCGGACGTTCGAGAAGTCGTAGTGCGACACCGGAAAACGGCTCGCCGCACGGTGTGCGCTCACCGTGGAGGTCGGCCGTAGCAGCGTGGCTTCACCGTGCTGGTTGAAGTAGTAGCTGTGCGCGGTGGAGCACTGGCCGAGGGAGAACACCGAGTTCTGCGTGACCTTGGCGCGCATGCGTTCGAGGAACTCGTCGTTGGCCTGTTGCGAGATCTCGAAGACCGACGAACCACGGGAGCGCATGGCCGTGAACAGCCGGCGCATGTGCGCCATCTGGCACTCGATCGTCGTGAAGTACGACAACCCGCTGTAGGAGTAGGGACTGTTGAGCGACAGGTAGTTCGGGAACCCCGGCACCGTCACGCCTTCGTAGGCCTGGAACCGGTTCTGCCGCCACCACGCGCCGAGGTTCCTGCCGTCGCGCCCGATCACCTCGAACGCCGGGAAGTTGGTGTCCCACAGGTTGAATCCCGTTGCCAGCACGAGAACATCGATCTCGGCGCGGCCTTCCGCCGTCACGACACCGGTGGCGTCGATCCGTTCGATCGCCGACGTTTCCAGCCGCACGTGCGGTCGCGTGAACGTGCGGAAGTAGTCGTTGGAGAACGTGGGCCGCTTGCAGCCGAACGAGTAGTCCGGCGTGAGCTTGCGACGTAGCTCCGGATCGCGGACCTGACGGTGCAGGTGCGCCCGGCACCACCGCTCCGCCAGCCGGTTCACCACCCGCAACTGCTTGTAGCGCACCACTCCCGAGATCATCATCAGTTCGAGGACCGAACTGCCCACCCACCGCACGGCCCGTTGCGCGAACGGCAGCCGCGCGAACAACTTCCTGACCGGCGACGGGATCGGGTAGTCGGGCTTCGGGCTGACCCAGATCGGCGTGCGCTGGAAGACGGTCAGAGCGGACGCCTGCTTCGCCAGTTCGGGGATCAGTTGCACAGCGGTCGCACCGGTGCCGATGACCGCCACCCGCTTGCCGGTCAGATCGGCGGGTTCCCAGGCAGCGGTGTGGATCACCTTGCCCTGGAACGACTCGACGCCCGCGATGTCCGGCGTCTTCGGCATCGACAGGAACCCCGTGGCGGTCACGAGATACCGCGCCGTGAAGGTCTCCTCGCCGGCGACGACCTCCCAGTGGTCGTCCCGCCAGCGCGCGCCGGTCACCGTCACGCCGAAGCGCATCAACGGCCGCAACCCGTACTTCACGGCCACGTGCTCGGCGTACCGCTTGAGTTCGGAACCCGGCGCGAACAGCCGTGACCAGTGCGGATTCGGCTCGAACGAGTACGAGTAGGTCGAGGACGGGATGTCGACGGCCAGCCCCGGATACCTGTTCACGTGCCAGGTGCCGCCGAGGTCGTCCTCCCGCTCCAGGATCAGCAGGCCGTGCAGCCCGAGCCGCTTGAGCTCGATCGCCGCGCCCATGCCGCCGAACCCGGCGCCGACGACGACTGCGTCGTACTGCGGGGCCATCCCGACCTCCTGGTGAAACGGAATCGCATGTCAGTTTCGGAACCGTATGTCAGTTCTGAGGTGATCGCAAGAGTCCGCAGGTCATAGACTCAGGCGCATGACGTCCAGTGCCGAACCCGTCAGCCGCGCCGAGCGCAAGAAGCAGGAGCTGCGCCGCGAGATCATCGACGCGGCCTTCGACTGCTTCGCCGAACGCGGCTACCACGCCACCGGAATCGCCGACGTGGCCACGCGCCTGGGCATCGGGCACGGCACGTTCTACCGCTACTTCCAGAACAAGCGGGACATCGTCGACCACGTCGTCGACGACCTCGTCGGACGCATCACCGGCGCCCTGACGGCCGAGAACGCGCCGGACGCGGTGTCGACGCTCGCCGAGTACCGCGAGCAGTCCGCGCGCATCGGCGAGTCGCTGGGCCGCATCTTCGGCGAGGACCCCCGAGTGCCGCGCCTGCTGCTGTTCGAGGCGCCCGGCATCGACCGCGCCATGGCCGAACGGATCCTCGACCTGTTCGACCTGGCCGCCGCGCTCACGTCCGCGTACCTCTCGCACGGCGTCGAACTGGGTTACCTGCGCGCCGACCTCGACGTCGAGAACACCGCCAGGGCGATCAACGGCATGATCCTCGGCACCGCGATCTCGTCGCTGCGCACGCCGGAAGCGCAAGCGGCGCAAAGCGAAGCACTGCGGCGCGTGATGTACGACGGCATCGCGGCAAGGGACTAGCCGAGCCACGTCCGTGCGGCGACGACCAGCGCGTCGACTCCGGTGGTCAGCGTCGGCTCGATGTCCGGCGCGTACTCGGGGGAGTGGTTCATCGCGACCGGCTGACCGGGTTCGCGGGTGCTGAAGTCCGTGCCGCCGAGGAACCAGAACACCGTGGGAATCCCGGCGGCCGTACCGAAGACGCCGACGTCCTCGCTGGCGTTGACCACCGCGCCGGGGATCAGGTTGTGCTTGCCGAAGTGCTCGGCGAACGCGGCCATCGTCGTCGTGGTCGCGTCCGGATCGGACACGAGCACGGGAGTGCCGTCGTACCAGTCGAACTCGGGCTCGCGCGGTGCTCCGGACGCGGCGGCCTCGGCGCGGGCGATCCGTTCGACGGCGGCACGGACGATGCCGCCGATGTGCTCGTTGAAGCTCCGGATGTTGACGCCGATCTCGGCCGTCTCCGGGATGACGTTCTCCTTGGTGCCTGCCTGCAGCCGTCCGACCGTGACGACGGCACGTTCGGACGGTGCGATCTCGCGCGCGACGATGCCTTGCAGCCGCACCACGACATGCGCGGCCATCAGCACCGGATCGACCGCGGTCTCCGGTGCGGAACCGTGGCCGCCCCGGCCGAACAGGGTGACCCGGACCGAGTCGGACGCCGCCATCAGCGGCCCGCTGCCGTACGCGATCATCCCGGCGGGCAGTGGGCTGACGTGTTGAGCCAGCACGACTTCCGGCTTGCCGAACCGTTCGAACAGCCCGTCGGCGACCATGGCCCGCGCGCCGCTGCCCAGTTCCTCGGCGGGCTGGAACACCACGAGCAGCGTCCCCGCCCACTCCTCACGAGTCCGCGCCAACCGCTCGGCGGCGCCGATCAGGCACGTGGCGTGCATGTCGTGCCCGCACGCGTGCGCCACCGGCACGTCTTCGCCGTCCGCGTTCGTCGCGCGAACCGTTGACGCGTACGGCAGACCGGTCTTCTCCTCGACGGGCAACGCGTCGATGTCCGCCCTGAGCATCACGATCGGACCGTCGCCGTTGCGCAGCACACCCACCACACCGGTGCCGCCCACCTCGGTGGTGACGTCGAAACCCAGCGGCCGCAAGGCATCGGCGAGCACACCCGCCGTGCGGAACTCGTGCAGCGACAGCTCGGGGTTGCTGTGCAGATCGCGGTAGAGCTCGTGCAGATCGGTCATCACCAGATCCTGACCACTGCGGGCGGACAACGCAAAAGGGCCCCGCCCGGCGAACCGGTCGGGGCCCTTCCTCACAGCAGGTTGATCAGCCGATCAGGCGCGTGCCGCCCCAGCCCCAGCCGCGAACGGTGCCGTAGTAGCCGCTTTCCTCGCCGGCGTCGACCCAGGCGAACTCCACCAGGTTGCCGTTGGTCCCGATGACCGTGAAGTGGTCGACGTCGCCACCCGCGATCAGCCGGACACCGCTGAAGCTGCTGCCGATCGCGGCGTGCTCCTCCAGGCCGTTCTGCGCGTTGACCCAGTAGGAGACGGAGTGGTTCGCGTCACCCTTGACCTCGATGAAGAGGAACGGGTCGAGACCCGTGATGCTGCGCGTCGCACCCCAGCCCCAGCCGCGAACGACCTTGCTCAGGCCGTTGGAGCCGTCGATCGTCCAGTAGGCGAGCTCGCCCTGGTTGTTGACCTCGATGAACTGACCCAGGCTGGTGCCCGTGATCAGGCGAGCGTTGTTCCAGCCCCAGCCGATGACGGCCTCGGTGTACCAGGTGCCGTTCCACGACCACTTGGACAGGCGGCCGTCGTTCTTGACCTCGAGGAAGTTCTGCTCGTCGAGGGTCGTGATGGCACGCGTGCCACTCCAGCCCCAGCCGCGAACCTGCTTGGCGTAGCTCTCGCCGGAGCGCGACCAGTGGACGAGCTCGTTGGCGGCGTTGATCTCGAGGAAGGTCTGCCCGTTGGTCGTGAGCGTGGTCGCGCCACGGTCACGCGGAAGGCCCTTGCCCGAGAGCGAGTTCTTGTCCCCCTGCGCCACGCTCGGAGCGGCCGCGACGACGGTGACCATCGCCGCGATGCCGAGCACAGCTGCCATTACACGCTTGAATCGCATGATTCGACTGCCCCCATGACAATCAGTCGTTGTTTGTCGCCGCCCATCCTGGCGGTTGTTAGCGCAGGTCACAACCTATTTGTGCGCTATGTGAAACACCTGCGACACAGAGAGCGATGAAGGAGGTGCGCGGAATTCCGCGCTCTTCGTGCCGCACGTGTGCGGACTCCCTCAGTCCTGGCCGAGCTTCGGCAGCGCGTCGACGAGCACGGCCAGCGAACGCAGCAACGCCTGCCGGTCCGCGGCGGGCAACTGGGCGAGCAGACGTTCCTCGCCCCGCTGGATCTCGGCCTGCACCGTGGCGTGCCGGCGGCGGCCCTCTTCGGTGATCGTGACGAGCCGGGCGCGCCGGTCCGCCGGGTCGCGGGTGCGTTCCAGCAGGCCTTCGTTCTCCAGTTCGTCGAGGACCCCGATGATCCGGCTCTTGTCCGCGCCGATGAACTCCGCGAGCGCTGCCTGGGTGCGCACCGGCTGGCCTTCGACGGTGTCGAGCACGACGTAGCCCCACATGCTCAGCCCGTGCGCGCGCAGCACCGGCTGCTCGGCGGCGACCAGCGCTCGTTGCAACGGCGCGATCATCGCCGCGAGGTCACGTCGCCGGCCATCCACGCACAGGATGATAGCGACCTTGCGTCGATAGTAAGCATCTGCATATCGTAGGCATATGCTTATCACTGAACTGCTGGCTCTGCATCGCACGGCGGTGCGGACCAGCGTCGAGATCGTGTCCCGGGTGTCCACAGACGACCTGGGAAAGCCCACGCCGTGTTCTGAGTGGACACTCGCCCAGCTCCTCGCTCACATGACCGCCCAGCACCACGGGTTCGCCGCCGCTGCCAGAGGTCAGGGCGGGGATCTCGCGGCCTGGAAGGTCTCCGTCAGCTCGCGGCCCGTCGCCGAGTACGCCGAAGCCGCGGAGGACGTGCTCGCGGCCTTCGCGGAACCCGAAGTGCCGCAACGGGAATTCGAGCTGCCGGAGTTCGGGGCATGGTTCCCGGCGATGCAGGCGATCGGCTTCCACCTGATCGACTACGTGGTGCACGGCTGGGACGTCGCGCGCTCGCTGGGGCTTGAACACCGCCTGGCTCCGGAACTGGCCGGGCCCGCGTTGCGGATCGCGTTGGCGGTGCCGGACGGCGAGAGCAGACTGAAGCCCGGCGCGCCTTTCGCGCCCGCGCTCGACGCGGACGACGAAGATCCGCTGAACCGCGTTCTGACCGCCCTGGGGCGCTCCCCGAAGTGGTGAGGCCGTTCAGGTACGCGACACGATGAGGCGGAAGCCCGCGTCCCACTCGTCGAGGTCGAGCAGGTCCTGGTGCTGCTCGCTCCAGCGACCGCTGTCCAGGTCGGCGCGCAGCCGCCGGACACCCCGATCGACCGCACCGGGATCCGTTTGGGCGAGGGCGGAACAGGCGCGGCGGACGCGGGGATCGAGGTAGGCGGCCGGGCGGCGCCAGTAGGCCGGGAACACGCCGTCGGTGAAGTCCCACGGCAGCGGCAGAACGGTGACGCTGCGGGCACCGAGTTCGTGCGCGATGTCGTCCGCTGAAGGCCTGGTGCGTTCCAGGTCGGCGATTTCGGGCACGTACTCGCGGACGAACCAGAAGTCGGTGTGCCGGCGCGTGTCGTAGGCCAGGACGACCTGAAGTGGCGCGATGCGGCGGAGTTCGGCGAGACCTGCGCGCCAGTCGGTCCAGTGGTGGACGGTCAGCACGGCCAGCGCGGCGTCGACCGCGTGGTCGCGGACCGGCAGGGCTTCGGCGACGGCGCGCACGGCGGGGCTCGCGCCGGGTGGTCGTTGCCGGATCATCTCGACGGACGGTTCGAGGGCGAGCACCGTCCGGTCGCGCGGTTCGTAGGAGCCGGTGCCCGCGCCGACGTCGGCGATCGTTCGAGCGGTGCCGAGCGCGGCGAGAATCTTGGCCATCCAGCGCGGATCGGTGCGCCGTCCCCACGAGTACCCGGTGCCGATCTCGTCGTACAGATCCGTTCCGCTCATGTGTACCCCCGCTTCCGAGGGTAACGAAAGTGGCCCGGCGGCCGCCGGGCCACTCAAGGCGCCGTTACGGGGTGACCTGAGCGTTGGTCAGGCCCTTCACCGCCCCCGTCACGGTGTTGGAGGCGTAGACGACGTTGGGCATCGCCGTGCACTTCGACACCGAGGTGATGTTGATGGCGTACTGGCCCACGCCGCCGAGGTCGGAACGGTTGCCGCGCCAGACGTTGCCGCAGCCGTTGGGGAGGCTGGGGGTGGTGCTGGTGTTGTGCGTCTCGTAGCCGTTGGCAAAGGTGCCGGGGCTGCGGAACGTGCCGGTGTTGTCCTCGATGAGGTACCCGATGCCCTTGACGTCGATCCAGGAGTCGGCCGAGTTCTGGCCGCTGATGCCCTGACCGTCGAAGGTGTTGCCGCGGATGACCCCCTCGTAGGTGCCTTCCTTGACGTCGATCGGCTCGGCCGCGATGTTCGGGCCGATCCTGTTGTTGAGCACCTGGACGCGGTCGCTGCGATCGATGCCGCCGTTGTTGCCGTGGCAGGCCCAGTTGGAGTTGGCGGACCCGAGGTACACGCCCTCGCCGAAGCCGGGCTGGACCAGGCCGGTGTCGGTGATGGTGGAGTCGCGGACGATGCCGTCGGCCGAGGAACGGCGGAAGTGGACGGCTTCCTCGTCGACGTGGTGCACCGAGACCGAGTCGATCGTGGTGTGGTGCGAGTTGTCGAGGACGATGCCCTTCTTCGACTCCTGCACGGTGAATCCGGTGAGGTTCCAGTACGAGGAGCTGAAGACCCACAGGCCGTAGCCGGAGTCCCAGCCCGCGGTGGGCGCGGGGCAGGACGGAGCCTCGCCGGTGGGGCCGTCGTTGATGAGGACGGCGTCCCGCGGGCCGCTCAGGGTGATGGGCTGGGACGCGGTGCCCGCGCGGCCGTTGACGACGAACGAGCCGCGGTAGGTGCCCGCCGCGAGTTTGATGGTCTGGCCCGCGGTGGCCGCGGCCAGTGCCGCCTGGAGCTGCGCCGCCGTGGAGACGTCGACCGTGGTGCCGCCGCCGGTGCCCGGACTGGTCGTCGCACCGACCGCCGTGCTCGCCGCCGACGTGTTGCCCGCCGCGTCCTTGGCGCGCACCGAGAACGAGTACGCGGTGGCGGGGGACAGGCCGGTGACCGTGGCCGACGTGCCGGTGACGGTCGCGTTGACCGCGTTGCCGAGCAGCACCTCGTAACCGGTGACGCCGACGTTGTCCGTGGACGCCGTCCAGGCCAGCGACACCGAGCCGGACGTCACGCCCGTGGACCGCAGACCCGCCGGCACGGTGGGCGCCTGCGTGTCGGTGGGCGGAGTACCGCCGCCACACGCCACGCCGTTGATCGTGCAGTTCGTGGGCAGGCTGCCGCCGGACGCGTTGAAGCCGAACTTGGTGGTGGCGCCGGGTTTGACGGTGCCGTTGAAGCTCGCGTTGGTGAACTTGTGGTGCTGGCCCGTGGACGTCCGCACGGAGCTCCAGGAACTGGTGATCGTGGTGCCGGACGGCAGGTCGAACTCGATCGTCCACGACGTGCTCGCGGCGTCACCGGAGTTGGTGATCGTCACGTCGGCGCCGTAGCCGCCGTTCCACACGGACGTCTGGGTGACCGCCGCCTTCAGCGCGGGTGCCGCGGCCTGCGCGGACCCACCGCTCAGCAACGCCGCGACCGTTGCCGTCACCGCGGCGAGCGCGAGTGCTCGTGTGCCCATCAGTTGCCTCCGCAGGACTTGCCGTTGACGGTGCAGCCGGTGGGAAGACCGGCACCCGAGGCGTTGAAGCCGAACTTGGTGGTGGCGCCGGGTTTGACGGTGCCGTTGAAGCTCGCGTTGGTGAACTTGTGGTGCTGGCCCGTGGACGTCCGCACGGAGCTCCAGGAGCTGCTGACCGTGGTGCCCGCCGGCAGGTCGAACTCGACCGTCCACGTCGTCGTCGCCGTGGCGCAGCCGTTGGTGACCGTCACGTCGGCGCCGTAGCCGCCGTTCCACACCGAGGTCTGGGTGACCTTGGCGGTGACGCACGAACCGGCAGGCGGCGTGGTGGTGGTTGTCGTCGTAGTAGCCGTCGTCGTGGACGTGGTGGTGCTGGTCGGCGGGGTGCCGTTGACCGAGCTCAGGAACAGCGACGCCGCCGAGTCCGTCTTCGTGGCGTCCACGCCGTGGCCGCCGGTGAAGTCGCGCTGCTCGTTGGTGGCCCAGTCGGTGATGGGCGTGCCGCCGATGTCCAGGTGCTGGTAGGCCGTGCCGTTCCAGCCGAACTGGTAGATCCGCGAGTGGTCGGCGTAGAAGTCGTTGAACGGCCCGCCGGTCGCGGTCTGCTTGGTCATCGTGTTGTTGAAGAAGACGTTGCGGGGACCGGACGCGCCGGACCACTTCACGGCTTTCTTGCCCGCGCCCCACCAGATCGGGAACCAGTTGGAGTTGTCGGGACCGCCGCCGCCCTCCTCACCGCAGTTGGCGCGGCAGTTGGCCGAGCGGTGCGCGTAGGGCACTCGGACCGTGTTCAGCTCGAACAGGTTGTTGCGCTCCCAGCCGCCGTGCAGGTTCAGGTCGGAGTCGAAGTCGTTGCCGATCACGACGTTGCCCGACGCGGACCACTGGAACGTGAAGTGGCGCAGGTTGCGGGAGGTGTTGCCGGTGTACAGCGAGTCCCACACGCGCGAGCCGCGGAAGTAACCGTTGCCGCCCTTGCCCTTGTTCCACGAGCCGTCGAGCTCGTTGTTCACGATCTGGAGGTTCTTGGCCTCCTCGGTGACGATCGGGTGCGAGCCCGTCATCTCCGCCCTGACGCCGCGCACCCAGGAGTTGGCCGCCCACTTGAAGACGATGCCGTGCATCTCGGCGGCGGGCGCCATGTTGCCGTAGTTGTTGATCGCGTCGGCCTGGTCGAGCCCGGGCATCGCCTGCGTGAAGCCGAAGTCCTCGAAACCGACGCCCTCGACCGGGTCGATCAGCGGGGACACCTTCGAGTCGTACGGCGTCCCGTCGATCGGCGCCGAACCGTCCGAAGTGGAGTTGACCGGGACGTCGTACTCGAGCGGCTTGTCCAGCGTCACGGTGTTGCCGGTGACCGAGGTGACGGTGAAGATCTGCTGTCGCATGTGCATGTTCAGCATCGGGAACCCGGCGCCGGTCGCCTGCTGCTGCTCGTAGAACTTGACCGAGTTCGCGGCACGGACGTTCACGAACATGCCGGCCTTGATCCTGCTCGCCGACTGCAAAGTGATCGTGCGGTCACCGGTCTTGGCCGCGGTCGCCACCTTCGCGCCGACCTTCCAGTGCACGTTCACCGTGCCCTCGAAGATGTCCTTGCGGTTGGCGGGAGCGGCGGCATAGTCGCTCGCGTAGCTCGGGTCGACACCGCGCGACTGGACCCGGAACAGGCCCCGGCCGGGCCACAGCCAGCCGCCCTTGCCCGCGCCGGAGGTCATGCCGTCCTCGTCCCAGTCGGAGCCGTCCGGGGTGAGGGCGTCGTAGAGGGTGTTCGCGTCCGGCCGGAACGTGAACTTCGTGGCGTCCTTGCCGGCCCCTCGAAGAATCAGGTGGTCCGCGTCCACGTGCAGCTCACGCGACACGGACAGCTCACCGGCAGGCAGCGTGATCAGACTCAGCTTCGTGTAGCTCGCGGACGGCGAACAGGTCGTCTTGATCGAATCGATGGCTGATTGCAGACCGGCGGAATCGTCCAGGCCGTCATTCGGCTTCACGGTGAACTGGCTCGCCAATTCGGCCGCGGTGATCTGGCACGCTTCATCGGGATTGATCTCGTTCGCACCGGGGAGGTTCTGGCCGCCCCGATAACCGGCTTTGCTCCAGTCGTACAGCCCGCTGACGGGTGCCCGGCGATTGCCCGCCGAGGTGTCCAGCCCGGTGAGCGCGCCCGCACCGGGAGCCGCACCCGCGGCGTTGACCAGCACGGCGATGCCCGCCGCGGCGAGAGTGCCCACGATGCCGAGCGCGGCGGCTCGTCGCAGACTTTGACTTCGGGACACGCATGCCTCCAAGGAACAGTTCGACCACGTGTGTGGGGCGGCTCACATCGTGGAGTCGAATTGTGAATAGTTCCTGAGGAGTCGTCAATGATTCGCGGCCAATTCGCGACAAAGTTCGAGCATGTGAAAAGTCAGATATGTGAATTAGGGAAATGGCACCGTTTGCAGAAGTCTGTTGCGTCCGCTGGATGCATGATCAAACCGGTCGTCAACGCGAAGAACCGGGAAATGCAGAGAAGCAGGTAGAGACGAATCTCTGCCTGCTTCTCTGGAGTACGCCGCCAGGGACTCGAACCCCGGACCCGCTGATTAAGAGTCAGCTGCTCTAACCAACTGAGCTAGCGGCGCTTGTTTGTGTGCCGGAGGCTTGCTCGTTCCGACGGGAAGAACGTTAGCACAGCGCCTCCGCGCGCTCCCAATCGGCTGGTCAGCACGGGTTTGGCGCGCATCTGCCACGTAACGATCCGGCCACTTGCGCAACTTCGGTGCACCCCCTGTCGTCACCTAATCGGGGGACGCCAAAGCGACTTCGTGCAGGCAGTCTCGGGAGTGGCGACAAGCAGATCGGAAGTACGTCGATGGGGATGTGGGGCAGGCGCGGTCGTGGGGTCGTCGCAGCGGGTGTCGCTGTGATGCTGATCGCAGGCTGTTCAGGGGGCGGCGACAGCGGTACGGGCGGCGCCGGCGGGGAGTCGAGTGCTCCTCCTCCGCCGCCGAAGCCCGTCACGCTGACACTGGCGCTGAACGACGGCGCGGCGGACGTGTCGCCCGGTCTGCCGGTCATCGCGACCGCGGCGGACGGGAAGCTGACCGACGTCAAGCTGACGAACCCCGACGGCAAGGTCGTCGAGGGCAAGATGAATCCCGAGTCGACGCAGTGGACGAACACCGAGCCGCTCGGGTACTCGAAGACGTACAAGCTGTCCGCCACGGCGACCGGCGAGGACGGCAAGCCGCAGACCAAGGAGTCGTCCTTCACCACGGTGAAGCCGCGCACGCTCACGTACGTGTCGACGAACCCGCAGGACGGCACCACCATCGGTGTCGGCCAGCCGCTGGCCTTCTACTTCGACGAGCCGGTGGCCGACAAGGTCGCGGCCGAGAAGATGCTGGAGATCACCACCGAGCCCAAGGTCGAGGGCGCCTTCTACTGGTTCAACAAGAAGGAGGTGCACTGGCGTCCGGAGAAGTTCTGGAAGTCGGGCACCAAGATCACGATGAACATCAAGGTCTACGGCAAGCACATCGGTGACGGCATCTACGGCCAGGAAGACCGCACGATCACCACGACCGTGGGCGACGAGGTCATCTACGAGGCAGACGGTCAGTCGCACCAGGTCAACGTCAAGGTCAACGGCAACGTCGTGCGCACCATGCCCACCTCCATGGGCAAGCCGGCCGACGCCACGCCCACCGGCACGTACGTGCTGATGGAGAAGCACGACCACATGATCATGGACTCGACCACGTACGGCCTCGCGCTGGAGAACGGCGGCTACAAGACGCCGGTCGACTGGGCGTACCGCATGTCCAACAGCGGCATCTTCTTCCACAGCGCGCCGTGGTCCATCGGCGACCAGGGCAACCGCAACGTCAGTCACGGCTGCCTCAACCTCTCGCCGGAGAACGCCAAGTGGGTGTTCGACAACAGCAAGCAGGGCGACATCGTGACCGTCGTCAACTCCGGTGGCCCTGCGCTGGAGTCGTGGGACGGCTTCGGCGACTGGCAGGTGCCGTGGACCCAGTGGGTCCAGGGCAACCGCTAGAGCTCTAGGAGACCGTCACCTGGCCGCCCGACACGGCCAGGTGACGGTTCACCTGCACCGCTTCCAGCATCCGCCGGTCGTGCGTGACCAGCAGCAACGTGCCGGGGTAGTTGTCCAGCGCCGACTCCAGCTGTTCGATCGCGGCCAGGTCGAGGTGGTTCGTCGGCTCGTCCAGCACCAGCAGGTTCACCCCGCGGCCCTGCAGCAACGCCAGCGCCGCCCGCGTCCGCTCACCCGGTGACAACGACGCCGCCGGACGCTTCACGTGCACCGCCTTCAGCCCGAACTTCGCCAGCAACGTGCGCACGTCGGCCGGGTTCATCTCCGGCACGGCCTCCTCGAACGCGTCCACGAGCGGCAGATCGCCCAGGAACAGCCCGCGCGCCTGGTCCACCTCGCCGACGACGACGCCGGAACCCAGCGTCGCGTAGCCCGAGGTCAGCTCGACCCGGCCGAGCAACGCGCCCAGCAGCGTCGACTTGCCCGCGCCGTTCGCTCCGGTGATCGCGACCCGGTCCGCCCAGTCGATCTGCAGGTCCACCGGGCCGAGCCGGAAGCCGCCGCGTTCGACCACCGCTGCCCGCAGGGACGCCACGATGGCACCGGAGCGCGGCGCTGCGGCGATCTCCATCCGCAGCTCCCACTCCTTGCGGGGCTCCTCGACGACGTCCAGGCGTTCGATCATGCGGTCGGTCTGGCGGGCCTTCGAGGCCTGCTTCTCGGTGGCGTCGGCACGGAACTTGCGGGCGTTCTTGTCGTTGTCCGTCGCCTTGCGCCGGGCGTTCTTCACGCCCTTGTCCATCCACGCGCGCTGCATGCGCCCACGGGCTTCCAGCGAGGCCTTGGTGTCCGCGAACTCCTCGTAGTCGTCACGGGCGTGCTGACGGGCCCGTGCGCGTTCTTCGAGGTACGACTCGTACCCGCCGCCGTACAGGCGCACGGAGTTCTGGTGCAGGTCGAGTTCCAGCACGCTGGTGACCGTGCGGGCGAGGAACTCGCGGTCGTGCGAGACCACCACGGTTCCGGCGCGCAGGCCCGTGACGAACTTCTCCAGCCGCTCCAGGCCGTCGAGGTCCAGGTCGTTGGTCGGCTCGTCGAGCAGGAAGATGTCGTAGCGGCTCAGCAGCAACGACGCCATGCCCGCGCGGGCGGCCTGGCCACCGGACAGCGAGGTCATCAACGCGTCGAGGCCCACGGTCAGCCCCAGGTCCGACACGACCTCCAGGGACCGTTCCTCCAGGTCGGCGCCGCCCAGAGCGAGCCACTGGTCCAGAGCGTCCGAGTAGCCCTCGTCGTTGCCGGCGGTCAACGCCTCGGTGGCCACGTCCAAGGCCTTCTGCGCGTCCGCGACGCCCGTCCGCCGGGCCAGGAAGTCCCGCACGGTCTCGCCTTCACGGCGTTCGGGCTCCTGCGACAGGTGCCCGACGTTGGCCCCTGGCGGGCTGAGCGTCACGCGGCCCGACTCGGCGGGGATCAAGCCGGCCAGAGTCTTCAGCAGCGTCGACTTGCCGGCGCCGTTCACGCCGACCAGCCCGATGACGTCGCCGGGAGCGACCACCAGGTCCAGCTCGGAGAACAGGACGCGGTCACCGTGACCCGCGGCGAGATCCTTGGCGACGAGCGTGGTCATGAAGGCTCCCTGAACGTGAAGAAAGGCCCCCGCGGATGCGGAGGCCTTTCGACAAAGGGTGAGTGACGGGACTTGAACCCGCGACACCTGGGATCACAACCCAGTGCTCTACCGGCTGAGCTACACCCACCATTGCCAGTCGTTGACCGGCGAGGAAAGCATAGCAACGAGAGCTACCGATATTGAAATCGGGGGTCAGTCGGCGTTCTTCAGCAGGTCAGCGGCCACGGCCTGGGCCTGCTCGGACGACGGGCCGGGCTGCGGCACGAACGCCGTCCGCCGGTAGTACGCGAGCTCCCGGATCGACTCGACGATGTCGGCGAGCGCCCGGTGCGCGAGGCCCTTGCCCGGCTGCGCGTAGTAGATGCGCGGGTACCAGCGCCGGCACAGCTCCTTGATCGACGACACGTCGACCATGCGGTAGTGCAGGTGCGCGTCCAGCGCCGGCATGTCGCGGGCGATGAAGCCGCGGTCGGTGGCGATGGAGTTGCCGGCCAGGGGAGCGGTCCGCGGGTCGGGGACCCACTCCTTGATGTAGGCCAGCACGGCGGCCTCTGCCTCTTCCATGGAGACGGCGGACGCGCGCACCTCCTCGGTCAGGCCCGACTTGGCATGCATCTCCATGACGACGTCCGGCATCGAGGCGAGCACGTCGTCATCCGCGTGGATCACAATGTCCACGCCGTCGCCGAGCACGTTGAGCTCGGCGTCCGTGACCAGTGCCGCGATCTCGATCAGAGCGTCCTTGCCCAAGTCGAGTCCGGTCATCTCGCAGTCGATCCACACCAGACGATCCATCACGCCGGAAACATTACTGCGCGAGGCGTCAACTTCGAGTGGCGGCGTGCGGCAACCTGGTTACGCTCCTCCTGCATGACGGCTCAAGCTGAGATCGCTGCTGGATACGCGTCCGAGAGCGCGGCCGTCGAACTCGGCGCCGTGCTGGTCGACGGCACCGTGGAGCCGACCGCGCACGTCCGCATCCCGTTGGCCATGGTCAACCGCCACGGACTCGTCGCGGGCGCAACGGGAACGGGCAAGACGAAGACCCTCCAGCTGCTCGCCGAACAGCTGTCCGACAACGGCGTTCCCGTGCTGATGGCGGACGTGAAGGGCGACTTGTCCGGTCTGTCGCAGCAGGGCGGCGTCAGCGACAGGACCACGGCCCGCGCCAAGGACACCGGCGACGACTGGCAGCCGCAGTCGTACCCGACGCAGTTCCTGTCGATCGGCACCGGCGGTCTCGGGGTGCCGCTGCGGGCGACGATCACGAGCTTCGGCCCGATCCTGCTGTCGAAGGTGCTGGGCCTGAACGACACCCAGGAGTCGACGCTCGGCCTGATCTTCCACTGGGCGGACTCGAAAGGCCTCCCGCTGCTCGACACCAAGGACCTGCGCAGCGTCATCCAGCACCTCACCGGCGACGAGGGCAAGGCCGACCTCAAGGGCATCGGCGGCGTCTCCAGTTCCACGGCGGGCGTGATCCTGCGGGCGTTGGTCAACCTGGAGGCGCAGGGCGGCGACAGGTTCTTCGGTGAACCGGAGCTCGACCCGGCCGACCTGATGCGGCAGCGTGACGGCAAAGGCGTCATCAGCCTGCTCGAACTCGCGGAACTGCAAGGCAATCCGGCGCTGTTCTCCACTTTCCTGATGTGGTTGCTGGCGGAGTTGTTCGAGACGCTGCCCGAGGAGGGCGACGTCGAGAAGCCCAAGCTCGTCTTCTTCTTCGACGAGGCGCACCTGCTGTTCTCCAACGCCTCCAAGGCGTTCCTCGACCAGATCACCCAGACCGTGAAGCTCATCCGGTCCAAGGGAATCGGCGTCTTCTTCTGCACGCAGCTGCCGACCGACATCCCGAACGACGTGCTGTCGCAGCTCGGCGCGCGCGTCCAGCACGCCCTGCGCGCGTTCACACCCGATGACCAGAAGGCGTTGGCACGCACGGTGAAGACGTACCCGACGACGCCGCACTACGACCTGGAGAAGGCGCTCACGTCGCTCGGCATCGGCGAGGCGATCATCACCGTGCTCAGCGAGAAGGGCGCGCCGACACCGGTCGCGTGGACTCGGCTGCGGGCGCCGCGCTCGTTGATGGACACCATCGGCAACGACGCGATCAAGCAGGCTTCCCAGGCGTCGGACCTGCACGGCAAGTACTCGGAGACGATCGACCGCGAGTCGGCCTACGAGCAGCTCATGCAGAAGGTCGCGCCGCCACAGGAAGAACGATCCCCGGAACCTCCTCGTCAGGAGAAGGAGGAACCGGGGATGGTCGAGAAGGTGCTGGGCAACAGCGCCGTGAAGTCGTTCCTGCGGTCAGCCGGCAGTGCCCTGGCGCGCGAGATCACGCGAGGTCTGTTCGGGACTTCGCGCAAGCGACGCTGACAGCACGGCCGCGCCGATGCACAGGGCGCCCGCGACGTACCAGGCCAGGTCGTAGCTGCCCAGGTGGTCGCGGGTGAGCCCGGCCGCGGACGCCGCCACGGCCGCGCCGAGCTGGTGCGACGCGAACACCCAGCCGAACACGACAGGGCCGGACATGCCGAAGTACTGACGGCACAACGCCACGGTCGGCGGCACGGTCGCGACCCAGTCCAGGCCGTAGAAGATGATGAACACCAGCATCGACGGGTGCGCCGACTCGCCGAACAGCTGCGGCAGCAGCATCAGTGAGAGACCGCGCAACGCGTAGTAGCCCGCCAGCAGCAGCCGCGAGTCCACGCGGTCGGTCAGCCAGCCGGACGCGATCGTGCCCACGATGTCGAACACACCCACCAGCGCCAGCAGCCCGGCGGCGGTCGTCGTCGGCATGCCGTGGTCGTGCGCGGCGGGGATGAAGTGCGTGCCCACCAGGCCGTTCGTGGACGCTCCGCAGATCGCGAACCCACCGGCCAGCAACCAGAACGGCCGGGTCCTGGCAGCGGTGGCCAACGCACCCAGAGCGCGCTTGGCCGCACCGCCGGACGGCGGCGGGGGAGTGTCCTCGGTGGCGCCGAGCGGCAACAGCCCGACGTCACGCGGGTACTCGCGCAGGAAGAACGCCGCCAGCGGCACCACGGCCAGCGCGGCGATGCAGATCACCAGCGACGCGTACCGCCAGCCGTAGGACTCGGACAGCCAGGCCACGGTCGGCAGGAACACCAGCTGGCCGGCCGCGCCACCCGCCGTCAGCACGCCCGTGACCAGGCCGCGGTGCTTCACGAACCAGCGTCCGGTGATCGTGGCGACGAACGCCAGCGCCATCGAGCCGGTGCCGAGCCCGACCACGACACCCCACAGCAGGACCAGCTGCCACGACGCGGTCATGAACACCGTCAGGCCGCTGCCGATCGCGACCAGCGTCAACGCGCAGGTCACCACGACCCGGACGCCGAACTTGTCCATCAGCGCGGCCGCGAACGGCGCGGTCAGCCCGAACAGCAACAGGTTGATCGAGATGGCGAGGGAGATCGTGCCGGTCGACCAGCCGAACTCCGCTCGCAACGGCTCGATCAACGCTCCCGGCGCCGCGCGGAACGACGCGGCACCGACCAGGGCGATGAAGGACACGCCTGCGACAACCCAGGCCCAATGCAGTCTCACGCCGACAAGGTTCGGTGATGGCCGACCCGTCGACCAGTGGCCCGATGGCCAACATGTGAAAGAATCAGGCCATGCACCGCATCGCCGTTCTCGCGCTCGAGAAGTCCGTCGCGTTCGACATCGGCAGCTCGACGCACATGTTCGGGCGGCTGGAGGACTCCTACGAGGTCGTCGTCTGCTCGCCGGATCGCCGCCCGATCCCGACCACCGGCGGCTTCACCATCGCGCCCGACCACGGTCTGGAGGTGCTCAGGGACGCGGACACGGTGCTCGTGCCGGGCACCCACTACCAGCCGGCGCGCGAGGGCCGGCTGGAACCCGCGGTGCTGGAGGCGCTCACGACGACGAACGCGCCGCGGATCATGTCGATCTGCACCGGCGCGTTCGTGCTCGCCGCCGCCGGGCTGCTCGACGGCAGGCCGGCGACCACGCACTGGAAGACCGCCGACCAGTTCAGCGCGCTGTACCCGAAGGTGCGCCTCAACCCGGACGTGCTGTTCATCGACGACGGGGACGTGCTGACGTCCGCGGGCGTCGCGGCGGGGATCGACCTCTGCCTGCACGTCATCAGGTCCGACCACGGCAGCGAGGTGGCGAACTGGGTCGCCCGCTACTGCGTCGTCCCCGCGTGGCGGCAGGGCGGTCAGTCCCAGTTCGTCGACAGGCCGGTGCCCAGCTACCCGGACACGTCCACCGCGCTCGCCCGGGAGTGGGCCTTGGAGCGGCTCCAAGAACCGCTCGACCTCGCCGCGATGGCCGCGCAGGTGCGGATGAGCGTGCGCACGTTCACCCGCCGGTTCCGCGCCGAGACGGGGATGTCGCCCGGCCAGTGGCTGACGCAGCAGCGCGTCGACCGCGCCCGGCACCTGCTGGAGTCCACCGACCTGCCGATCGACCAGGTCGCGAACCACGCGGGCTTCGGGACGGGCGCGGCGTTGCGCCAGCAGCTGGCCGCCTCGATCGGGATCTCGCCGAGCGCCTACCGTCAGACGTTCCGCTCGGCCTGACCGTCCACAGTGGAGTCGATCAGGAACGGGCGCAGCAGGTCCGGGACGGCCTCGTCGGCGAGTGCCAGCCCGTGCGATTCACCGACGTCCGTGACGTGGTAGACGCCCGCACCCGCCGCGGTCGTCGCGCCGATCGTCACCAAACCGCTGCGGCGCTGGAAGAACGACCGGTGGATGCGCCACCCGATGATGCCGGTGCGCTGCAACGCGACGGTGCTGCGCACGAGAGAGTTGTTGCGCGTCACCAGATAGCGCTCGTCCAGGGCGTTGCCGAGCGAGCGGTAGTTGTCCCAGCCGACCAGCGCGGCGAACGGGATGATCGCCACCGGGATCGGCCACGCCCACGACGGCGCGAAGATCGCGAGGCCGACCGCGATCACGATCCACGGCATCACGTGCCGGACAATGCTGCGGCGCAACGCGGCGAACGGGTGCTTGCGCAGCCTCAAGGTCGTCGGGTCGTTGCCGACCTTCAACACGTCCCGCGACACCTGGTGCGCCACGGACAGCGGCGCGGGCGGCAGCAGCAGGTTGCTCTCGCCCTTCGAACCCAGACCCGTCGTCACGGCGGCGAGCTTCGCGCCCTTGCCGGCGCGCACCAGCAGCGGTTCCTGGATGTCGACGCCGCGGAGTCGTTGCTCCTCCACCGAAACCGACCGGGTGGTGAGCAGACCCCGTTGCACGCGCAGGGTTCCGTCCGGCTCGCGGGTCAGCCGGTAGTTCCAGAACTGAAGGATGTAGAGCGGGATCGACAGCACGAGCCCGACCACCACCAGCACGACCAGGAAGACGACGAACAGCGTGTAGCTCGGGTGTTCGAACAGCCACTCCCACAGATCCATCACCGGGTGCAGGCCGAGGTCGTCGGCGTAGTTGGACAGCACGCCGAACAGGGCGCCGATCGCGACGAGACCCGACAACGACAGCGGCGCGAACTTCAGCCACTTCAGGTCGAGCTGCGAGATGACCTCGGACTCGGGCAGCGGAATCGGCTCCGCGTCCTCGCCCTCCGGAGTCACCCTGGGCGCGACTCCCTTCTGCAGCAACAACAACCGCAGCCGTTCGGCCTCCTGCTGCGTCACGGCGTCGAGCGTGAGGCCGTCCGTGCCGGGGACGTCCTGCTGCCCGGTGCCGATCCGGACCGCCGAGAGCCCGAAGATCCGGTGACCCGGCTTGGAGGTGAGGTCGACCGTTCTGATGCGATCACGCGGCACCGCGAGCTGCTTGCGGGTCAGCAGACCCGTGTGCAGCTCGACCTGGTCGTCGGTGATGCGGTACTTCGTGGTGCGCCAGAGGAGATAGCTGAACGCGAGGATCGCCGCGACCGTCGCGCCACTGGCGATGAGCCGCCACTTCTCGCCGTTGCCGGTGAACAGCAGCACGAGGATCGGCACGAGCATCGCGATGCCCTCGTTGAGCGGCCGCACGACCAGCATCCGCACGTGCAGGCGGTGCCACTCCTGCAGCGGCTCGGTGAACTCCGGTGCGGCGGGAAGCCCGGCGGGCACCTCGGCGGGGGTGCTCACGTGGCATCACCGGGGGTGGCCTGCGTCGTGTTCGTCAGTTCCACCACGAGCCTCTGCGCGACCTCGTGCTCCAGGCCCTCGATCTCCACGGGACCGGCGGCCGACGCCGTCGTCACCGTGACGGTCGACAGGCCGAGCAACTGCTGGAACGGCCCGCGTTTCGTGTCGATCGTCTGGATCCGCGACACCGGCGCGACTCGCCACTCCTGGTTCAGCCAGCCGGACAGGGTGTAGACGGCGTCCGGCGTGGTCTCCCAGCGGTGGACGCGGTAGCGCCAGCTCGGTTCGACCGCGGTGTGCACGATTCCGACGACCAGCGTGGCGATCATGAGCGCCAGCTCCCACGTCGGCGGGTTGCCCACCAGCAGGAACACGATCAGCTGGGGCACGAAGAGCACGAGCCAGAACACGGCGGCCTGCATCGTCCACAGCAGGACCGACTTCGGACTCACCTGGTGACGAGGCGTGCGCAGTTGCAGAGTCACCCCACAAGGGTGCCTCACCGGTACCTGGTGGTGTGGTCAGGTGTGTCAATTGGTGTGTCGGTGGCCGGGGTGGTCCCGCTTGCGAGGGAGGCGGGACCACCCCGGCCATGCGAACCGATCAGGGCTTGGCGCAGTACGGCGGGGTGAAGACCGGCGGCTGCGCGTTGGAGTCATCCGCGATGGCGGCACCGCCCGTTGCCAGCAGGGCGCCCAAACTGAGGATCACAGCTGCCAGGGTCCGAGCGATAGTGTTCAACTTCATTAAGGGGCTCCTTCGATAGGTGGCGGCCGTGGATGAGGGCAGGAAGTCGTTGACGAGGTTCGGTGCGCGGTTGCGAGCGGTCCGGGTGCAACGAGGTTTGTCGCAAAAGGACCTCGCGTGCCCCGGTGTCTCGATGAGCTACGTGTCCCGGCTGGAGTCCGGCGAACGGGTGCCGTCGCCCACCGTCGTCCGCAGGCTCGCCGAGGTGCTCGGCGTCGACCCGTCCGAGCTGATGGTCGACGAGGACCGCACCGCGATGCAGGACGAGGCGCTGGCGTGGTGTGAAGCGCTGCTCGCGTACCACGACGGCGACCTCGTGATGGCCGTCGATCTGCTGGAAACGCTGGGAAAGCGGTCTGACGAGGAGATGTTCGGCTGGTGCGTGCGCTGGACGCGCCTGGTGATGCTCGCGCGGCAACGAGACCACGAGGGTCTGCTGCTGGCGGGGGCGAAGCTGCGCAAGTCGTGGTCTCCCGGTCCGGCGGTGGACGCGCTCGTGGAGATCCTGCGCGCATCCTCGTTGCGGCGCCTCGGCCGGACGGCCGAATCCGTGAAGGCCGCGACCGAGGCCGTCGAACTGTCGAACGGTGACGGCGAACGGGTGCGTCGCGTTCACACGCGCGCGCTCATCTCGTTGTGCGCGGAGCTCACCGCGGCCGGCCGCCTGGCCGACGCCGAACAGGTCGTGGACCAGCTTTCCGCGCGGCTGCCCGAACTCGGCCGCGACCGGCTCGCGATCTCCACGTGGTGGGTGCGCGCCAAGGTCGCGGATCGCCTGGGAGACCGCATGGAGGCCGCGCACTGCATCCGCGAGGCCGTCGCGATGCTGGACGACTTCGACGGCGATCCCGAGTACCGCTGCCGCGTCCGCCTGGCCGGAGCGTCCATCACGCTGCGCACGCCGGGAGCGAACCTCGACGACGTGGTCGCGTTGCTGGACAAGGTGGAGACGACGGTCGCGGCCATGCGCCGCCAGGAGAACCTGCTCGCGCACGCTCGCGCGTTGCGGGCGGAACTGGCGTTGCGCGACGGCGAGGTCGACCGGGCCCGCGAACTCGCGGAGATCGCGCTCGCGACCGGCCAGCTCGACGCCGAGCAGCAGCTGCGGTGCCACCTGCTGCTCGTGCGGGCGGCGGACGAGGTCGACGCGGACGGCGGCGCGGACGCGCGCACCGCACTCGCCGCGTTGCTGGAACACATCAACCCCGAGGGCGTCGATCCGCTGCTCTGGCGAGACGTGGCACGCATCGCGCTGCGCAAGCACTAGCCCGACGTTCGGGCGTTGCCTCGTCATGACCGACCCTCGCTCATTAACTGGACACCTTGTTAACGGAGCATGACACAGACCAGTTACCCATCACATCACCCAATTACACCGCGTGAACATGGGTAAAACACCCGGGAACCGGCAGTTCCCGGTCAGCGACAAGCGACCGAACGGGCGATGGCCCGCCTGTCCGGTCGGCCCAGTTGTCAACGGCTTGACAAGGATTGACTAGGTAGCGGTGAGGTTCATCCACCAGACGATGGCACCGGCGCGGCCGTTGACGTCAAGCGTCGTGTAGATGCGCTGGAGGTGGTTCTGCACGGTCTTGGGGGACAGGCCGAGCGACTCCGCGATCATCGCCGTGCTCGCTCCGGCGGCCACGAGCCGCAGCACCTCGATGCCGCGTTTGGTGAGTCCCGCTCGCAGGGCGCGGGCGATCCGGGTGTTCGTGTGTTCCGCGGTACCGGTTTCGTGGAGCTCGCCGGTGTGCGGGACGCGCATCACGGTGTCCTCCCGCTTGGGCTCGAAACGCCTGTGCGCCAACTGTTCCACGAGTCGTGACGACAGGTCGTGCTCGCGCATCCGCAGCAGATCGCGGCCCTCCTGCAGTTCCCACAACCGGTATTGCTCCAACTGCAGGCGCGCGTGCCGCAACGCCCGTTCCAGATCACCGGCTCGTTCGTGCGCCTCGCTCAGTTGCTGGTGCGCGTGCACCGCGACTTCCCGTGCCAGGCAGCTCATCGCGAGTTCGGCGGCATGGGTGAGCTGGGCGATCTGCTCGGGGTAGCGCGCCCGCGCGCCGCTGAGGCGCGCCCGTGCCATCAGCGCCTCGGCCCGCGCCACCGGGCGGTTCCTTCCGGCAAGCAACTGGTCAGCGCGCTGCCAGCTGCGGTGCGCGCGGTCAAGTTCACCCAGATCAATGCGCACGTGTGTCAGCAGGACGTTGACCATCGCCATCCGCACCGGATCGCCGAGCGTCTTCCACCGGTCCCGCACCTGAGCGCACAACGCCTCCGCGCGGCGGATCTTGCGCACGCACGGCTCACCGTCGAGGCTGCAGCGGTTCTCCTCGGTGCGGATCATGCAGTGCTCGTGGTACTGCATGCGCATCACCCGTGCCTGTTCGAACAGCACTGAGCCGATCAGCTCGTTGTCGCCGGTGAGTTCCGCGAGACCCAGCGCGCGGGCGAAGGAGTTGAAGCTCCGCTCCCGCGAGTCGAGCCGCAGTTCCACCACCGCACGGGAAAAGCTGCACCGCGCCTGGAGTCCGATGTGGCGGTTCGCCGCCGCGATCTCCTGGACCTTGTCGATCGTGTCGAGCGCGCTGGGCCACAGCCCCCGCTTGCCGAGCGCCACCGACTGCGCCAGCACACCCTCCGCGACGCCCTCGACGTCGTCCAGCCACGCGAACGCGGCCACCGCCTTCTCCGCGTACTCCAACGCCTCGCCCGGCCTGCCCTCGTCCAGGGCGATGCGTGCCTCGCGCAGGTTGTGCACGGCGTTGGAACGCGGATCCGCGGTCCTGCCGGGAACCGTCATGGTGAAGCCCCCTCATTCGGAGGCTGACTCTAGTGGTGCTCGCGCAATTGACGTTTCAACACTTTTCCGGCTGCGTTGCGCGGCAACTCGTTGACGAAGAAAACATCCCGGGGAACGGAGTATCGCGCCAGATTCGCCTTCACGTGTTCACGTACGTGTTCGGCCGTCAGGGTTTTCGCGCCGACGACGAACGCCGCCAAACGCTGGCCCCACTCGTCGTCCGGCACGCCGAGCACCGCGACCTCCGTGACGCCGTCCAGCGTCGAGAGCAAGTCCTCGACGTCATGCGGGTAAACGTTTTCACCGCCTGACACGATCATTTCGTCGTCTCGGCCGGCCACGAACAACAAGCCGTCCTTGAGATAGCCGAGATCGCCGGTCGACATCAGGCCGTCCAGCGATTCCTTGCTGGTGCCGTTGGTGTAGCCGTCGAACAGCATCTCGTTGCCGACGAAGATGCGCCCGGTCTCACCCGGCGCCACGGGCTTGCCCTGATCGTCCACAATGGCCAGTCTGGTGCCGGGCGGTGGCTTGCCCGCCGTGCCCGGTTCGCGCAGCATCTCCTCCGGTGTCGCGATGCTCGCCCAGCTCACTTCCGTTGAGCCGTAGAGGTTGTAGAGCACCGGGCCGAACTCCTGCAGGGTGCGGGCGGCGACGCGGGGCGGCAGGGCGGAGCCGCTGGAGGCGATGATCCGCAGGTTCGGCCGGTGCGAGTTCTCCAGCATGCGTTGCAGCATCACGGGAACCACGAACATCGCGGTGCACCTGTCGGCGTCCTTGAGCGCCTGGGCGGGATCGAACCTGCGGCGCAGCACCAGGGTGGCGCCGAGCACGAGCCCGAGTTGGAACGCGGCGAGGCCCCAGGCGTGGAAGAGCGGGGAGGTGATGGAGATGACGTCACCGTGTTTGAGCGGAATCCGCGACAGCAGCGCGGCGGCCGGGGCGAGGCTCGCGGGTTCCGGCCTGCGGGCGCCTTTCGGCGTGCCGGTGGTGCCGGAGGTCAGGATGATCAGGCGGCCGCGTGGAGGCCTGCGGGGCAACGGGGTCGTGGGCCCGTTGGCGATCAGCGACTCGAGCTCGTCGGTGAAGAACACGGGAACGTCCGCGGGTAGCGCGTCGGCGAACTCGCGGTCGGCGACGATCCTGCCGATCTTCTGGTCCTGCGCCACCTGCGCCAGTTGTCCCTTGCTCAGGCCGGTGTTGAGCAGGACGGCGTCCGCGCCGATCTTCGTGCACGCGGTCATCGTCTCGATGAAGGCGCGGCCGTTGCGGCACAGCAGCCCGACACGCTCCTTGGGGCGGAAGGCATGCGCGAGCCGGCTGGTGCGCTCGTTCACCTCCGCGTACGTGAGCACGCCGTCGTCGTCGATGATCGCCGCACGATCCGGGTGCCGTCCCGCACCCGTCTGGAAGCCCCACGCCAGCGTGATGTCCCACTGCAGATACCCGCGCACGGTGCCGGAGAGCCCGCGCGGGCCCAACGGCCGGATCACTCCGGCTTTGACCAGGGTCAGCAGCACGCGGGTCACCATGCGACCCACTCTGCCATCAACCTACTAGCGAGTAGGTAACGGTGTGACGGCGGTCACGTATCGGTGTTGGACGCACTCACGACCGCGTCGCGCAACGCCGCCCGCAGCCGGCCGACCTCCAGTGGTGTCAGCACGGCTGCCTCTCCCGGTGGCACGGTGATCACGATGTGTCCCTGGCTGACGAACACCGTCATGTCCCGTCGGCGCGAAGCGATGTCGCGGCAGCTCACCTGCCACTCCTCTTGGGCTCCCACGGGCTTCTTCCTCCAGCTCACTCGGCGCACCGGCCCGGTGATGCCGGTGCTCGCGTCAGTAGAGACGCGCGTCACCGTTGGTCATGACGAAGGTTTCGCGTTCTCCGTTCAGCGACCGTGCCGAGCTGCGGATAGCGTCGCACGTGGGACGAGAACAGGTCACCTGGAGGGGTGAAAATGGCGGAACCGCAACGCATCGTGATCGTAGGAACTGGCCTCGCCGGTGCCTCCGCGGCGGGCGCGCTCCGAGACCGCGGCTACGGCGGCAAGATCACCATGTTCGGCACCGAGCACCACCGCCCGTACGAACTTCCCGCGCTGTCCAAGGACCTGCTGCTCGGCAAGGCGGCCGAACCCGCGTGGGTGCACGAGCCGAGCTTCTACTCCGACAACGAGATCGACGTCCAGCTCGGCGTGTCCGTGCTGGAGCTGCGGCCCGGCGATCACACGATCGTGGACTCTGATGGAGCAGTGCGCACCTACGACCGGTTGCTGCTCGCGACCGGATCGCGTCCGCGCGTTCTGCCTGGCGCGCAAGGACATGTGCTGCGCACGCTGGACGACTCGCTGGCGCTGAAGTCCGCGCTGCGCGAAGGCAGGCACGTCGTGATCGTCGGCGCGGGCTGGATCGGGTGCGAGGTGGCGTCCGCCGCTCGCACGCACGGCTGCCGCGTCACGGTGGTCGATCCGCTGGCCGAACCGCTGGTGCGCGTGCTCGGCGCCGAGATGGGCGCGATGTTCCGCGGGCTGCACACCGAGCACGGCGTGGAGTTCAAGCTGGGCACGGGTGTCGCGAGCTTCTCGCCGGCGGGCGTGCGCCTGGACGACGGCACCGAGCTGCACCCGGACGTGACGGTGCTGGCCGTGGGGGCCTCGCCCCGTCTCGAACTTGCCGAGGCCGCCGGCCTGGAACTGGCCGAGGGCGGTGTCGCGGTGGACGCGTTGCTGCGCACGTCCGCGCCCGACGTCTTCGCGGCCGGCGACATCGCCGCGCAGGACCACCCGCGCTACGGCCACCGGGTCCGCGTCGAGCACTGGGCGAACGCGAAGGACCAGGGCACGCACGTCGCCGGGCCGCTGATCGGGCTGGACGAGCCGTACCTGAAGTCGCCGTACTTCTTCACCGACCAGTACGACCTGGGCATGGAGTACCGCGGCCTCGCCGGCCCTGACGACGAACTGGTCGTCCGCGGTGACGTGGCTTCGCGGGAGTTCATCGCGTTCTGGCTGCGTGACGGACGGCTGCGGGCGGCCATGAACGTCAACGTCTGGGACCACGGCACGGCGTTGAAGGCGCTGGTGGACGCGCAGGCGACCGTGACGCCGGAGCAGTTGCGGGACGCGGACCTGGGCGCGCTCGTCTAGGCCGGCTAGATGCAGGAGCCGTGCATCGGGCCCTCGCCGCGCGAGAGGTCCTGCAGGGCCTTGCGAATGAGCGCCATCTCCTCGGCGGTGAAGCGGGAGTGGAAGGCGCGTTCGACCTCGGCGAGCGCGTCACCCGCCTCTTTCTGCAGTTCCCGGCCCTTGTCGGTGATCATCGGCGTGCGCACGCGCCGGTCGTTGGGGTCGGGGACGCGCATGACCAGGCCGATCCGCTCCAGCTTGTCGAGCTCGCTGGTGAGCGTGGTCTTGTCGAGCCCGAGCATCGCGCCGAGCTTGAGCTGGGTGCGCTGGGCTTCCTCGTTGGCGAGCGCACCCAGCACCAGCTGACCGCGCAACGAGATCCCGAACTTGGCGATCTCGTCGGCGTACGCGGCGCCCACGCGCTGGGTGGCGCGGTGCAGCAGCCAGTTCAAATCCCACTTCTCCAAGCAGGCTTCGACGAGTTCGGGCTGCTCCTCCATGTGTCCCATCCTACATCCCAGCGGAGATGTTCTTGGCTCGGAACATCTTGACTCGGAAGTTCTTCGCTCGTATGTTCCGAGTATGACCAATCTGCTTCACATCGACACGAGCATTCGGTACGAGGGCTCCGTGACCCGGGAGATCTCCAACGCGTTCGCGGAGAGCTGGCGTGCCGCGAACCCCGGCTCCGGCTACACCTACCGCGACCTGCACGCGTCGCCGATCCCGCACAAGGACGGCACGGACCAGGGCATCGCCGCCGGCCTGATCGCCGAGGTCGACGCCGCCGACGTGCTCCTCATCGGCGCGCCGATGTACAACTTCTCGATCCCGTCGACCCTCAAGGCCTGGATCGACCAGGTCGCGACCTCCGAGCACTTCGCCCGTGAGGACGGCACGTTCGCGTGGGGCGGCAAGCGCGTTGTCGTCGTGACGGCTCGTGGCGGTTCGTACAAGCCGGGCACGCCGCGCGAGGGCTTCGACTTCCAGGAGCCGTACCTGCGCGCCGTGCTGTCGATGGTCGGCCTCGACCAGAACCTGGAGTTCGTGCACGCCGAGCTGACCCTGGCGGACGTGGTGCCGCAGATGCACCAGTTCCGCGAGCTCGCCGTGGAGTCGCTGGCCGACGCGCACCGCGTGGTCAAGGAACTCGCCAGCGCCTAACCTCGATCGCGTGATCGACAAGGTGGCTTGGATCTATCTGAAGGACGGCCGCGTGCTCGGCACCCGGTCGGCGGGCAAGGACACGTACTACCTGCCCGGCGGCAAGCGCGAGCCGGGCGAGTCCGACGTCGAGACGCTCGTGCGCGAGATCCGCGAGGAGCTGTCGGTCGAGATCGACGCGGCGTCGGCGGAGCACCTGGGGACGTTCGAAGCGCAGGCGCACGGCCACACGTCGGGGGTGACCGTGCGCATGACCTGCTACACCGCGTCGTTCGACGGGGAACCGGTGGCGTCGGCCGAGATCGAGGAACTCGCCTGGCTCACCACCGCCGACGCGGACCGGATCTCACCGGTCGACCGGATCATCTTCGCTCACCTGCGGGACGCCGGGGTGCTGTCCTGACGTTCGCGGACCGCGGCCGCGAACGCCGGTCCACAGCGCCGTTCCCGCGGTGAGTACCGCGATGACCAGGTAGATCACCTCGAAGCTCACGTTCGCCACGAGAGCGGCACCGGTGGCCAGCCCGAGCGGCACGGCGCCGAACACGATGCTCATCGCCGTGGCGCTGACCCGGCCGAGCACAGCGGGCGGCGTGCGTTGCTGGACCAGCGTCGCCACCGCGATCACGGTCCAGGCGAGACCTGCACCGTTCACGAATCCCGACACCAGCACCGCGGGCAACCACGCCGACATGCGTGCCGCGGCGGCGACTGCCATGAGCACCAACCCCGCCGTGACGTTCGCGCGCCTGCCCAGCAGGCCCGCGAGCACCGATCCCGCGCCCTGAGCGGCGGCGAGGACGCCCAGGAACTCGGGTCCGTACCGCAGACCGTGCTCCACCAGTGGAAATGCCGCCGCGGTGTTCAGTGAGGAGGCGAACAACGCCACCGTCGTCCCGATGATCGGCCACCGGAGCGCCCTGAGGTGCGGCAGGCTCGCGAACTCGCGTGGAGCAGGCGGCGGTTCGTCGACCTTGATCATCGCCGTGGCGCCGGCCGCGAGCAGGAACGACAGCGCGTCGATCGCCACCACCGGCCACGCCCCGTGCGCCGCGAACAGTGCCGCGCCCGCCAACGGAGCGATGAGCTTCATGCCCTCCTGCAACGACATGCGCAGCCCGTTGATCCTGGCCAGCCGGTCGGGCGGGAGCATCGCCACCAGCAACGCGGGTTCCGCCGCGCTGACGAGCACGGCCTTCGTGCCGTAGAGCAGCAGCACCACGAAGATCACCCAGATCTCGTCGGTGAAGAACAGCACCGCCAGCGCGGGCACGATCGCCAGGTCCGTCCAGATCAGCAACGGTTTGCGGCGGTAGGAGTCGGCGAACCGGCCGATCCACGGGGACAGCACGCCCGGCGCGTAGACGCACAGCAGGGCGAGGGTGGCGAGCGCGTCGCTGCCGGTCAGCGACTTCACCCAGATCCCGGCGACCAGCATCATCGCGCTCGTCCCGAAGAACGACAGCACGAGGCCGGCGAAGAACCAGCGCACCACGTCGTGACCCCCAGGAACGACGAAAGAGGAGAGCGCTGCTCTCCTCCCACTTCAACATATAGCGCATGGGGGGCCTTGCCACAAGACCCCGGGTGTGCTTCATCATTTCCCGGCCAACGTCATCTACCTGGGGAAATGGGGAAGACTCCATGATCGACGTCATCATCGCCGGCGGCGGGCCGACCGGCATGATGCTGGCTGGCGAACTGCGTCTGCACGGCGTGAGCGTGCTGGTGCTCGAACGGGATCCGGAGCCGACGAAGGTCGTCCGGGCGCTCGGCCTGCACGCGCGCAGCATCGAGATCCTGGACCAGCGCGGCATCGCCGACCGGTTCCTGACGGCCGGCACGACTCACCCGCTGACCGGGTTCTTCGCGGGCATCGACAAGCCCGCACCGGAACGGCTGAACACGAAGTACCCGGTCGTCCTCGGTCTGCCGCAGCCGGACATCGAGCGCCTGCTCGCCGAGCACGCCGTCGAGACCGGTGCCGAGGTCCGGCGCGGCAGCACGGTGACCGCGTTCGCACAGGACGACGAGGGCGTGACCGTCGAACTGGCGGACGGCACGTCACTGCGGACGCGGTACCTGGTCGGTTGCGACGGCGGCCGCAGCACCGTGCGGAAGCTGGCAGGCATCGACTTCCCCGGCGAGCCGTCGCGGCTGGAGACGCTGCTGGGGGAGATGGAGATCGGCATCCCGTGGGAGGAGGCGATGCCGTTGATGCTGGAGGTCCGCAAGACCCAGAAGCGGTTCGGCGTCGGCCCGATCGGCGGCACCGCGACCTACCGGGTCGTCGTGCCCGCGGAGGGGGTGAACGAGGACCGCGCGGTCATGCCGACCCTGGACGACTTCAAGGAGCAGCTCGTCAAGGTCGCCGGCACCGACTTCGGCGTGCACTCGCCGCGCTGGCTGTCCCGCTTTGGCGACGCCACCCGGCAGGCCGAGCGCTACCGGTCCGGGCGCGTGTTCCTCGCGGGCGACGCGGCGCACATCCACCCGCCGACCGGTGGCCAGGGGCTCAACCTCGGCGTGCAGGACGCGTTCAACCTGGGCTGGAAGCTCGCGGCGGCCGTGCACGGCCGGGCTTCCGACGGGTTGCTCGACACCTACGAGGCCGAACGGCACCCGGTGGCCGAGGAGGTGCTGAACAACACCCGCGCGCAGATCGAACTGATGAAGGTCGAGCCGGGGCCGCAGGCGGTGCGGCGGCTGTTCACCGAGCTCGTGGCGTTCGAGGAGGTCAACCGCCACCTGATCGAGAAGATCATCGCGGTCTCCGTCCGCTACGACCTCGGCTCGGAGAACGACCTGGTGGGCAGGCGGATCGGGGACCTCTCGCTCAAGCGCGGCGGCCTCTACGACCAGCTGCACGCCGGTCGCGGCATCCTGCTCGACCAGGCGGGGACGTTGTCGGTCGGCGGCTGGGCGGACCGCGTCGACCACGTCGTCGACGTCAGCGAGGACCTCGACGTGCCCGCCGTTCTGGTGCGGCCGGACGGGCACGTGGCGTGGGCCGGCGAGGACCAGACGGCGCTGGAGGGCGAACTGGCCCGCTGGTTCGGCACCGCTGGCTGAGGTCACCCGTTCGAGGCCCGGAGTCGCTTTGTCACACTGTGCGGCGTGTCCGAGCCGATGACAGCCGTGCTGCTGCGCGCAGCCGAGCTCACCGCCTCGGGGAAGCCGCGGCAGGCGATCGACCTGTTGCGGCCCCTCGTGGCGGCGAACCCTCGGCACGCCGAGGCGTGGTGCCGGCTCGCCGCCGCCCACCTCGACCTGGGCGAGGCGGACCAGGCGCTCGACTCGGCGAAGCGCGCGATGGTGCTCGACGGCGAGCCCGCCTGGCCGCAGCGGCTCGCGGCCCTGGCGCTGAGCGACCTCGGCCGGCACCAGGAGGCGGCGGTCGCGGCGCGGGAGTCCGTGCGGCGCAAGCCCGGCGACTGGCGTTGCTACGTCGTGCTCGCCGAGGTCCTCGCGGACAACCCGGACGGCGCCGTGGAGGCGTTCGACTCGGCCCTGCACGCCTCGCAACTCGCGCCGACCGAGGCGCGGGCGTTCCAGGTGCTCGGCGACGCGGCCCTGCGCATGCGCGACTGGGGCACCGCCGAGCACGCGTACCGGTCGGCGATCAAGCTCGACCCGTCCGACGCGGACTCCAAGGCGAACCTGGCGACCGTGCAACGGCGGCGATCGTCGCGGCCAGTGCAGCTGCAGTTGAACAAGGTGCAGGTGTGGCGTTCGCTGCGCACGCTCTCGTTGCTGCTGATCGGCGGCGGTTTACTCGCGCTGATCGCCGGCATGCCCCGGCCGACGCCCTACCTGGGGTTCTTCACCGGCGCGCTGGTGCTGTGCTGCCTGGTCGTGGCGTTGCGGCTGCGTCCGTTCAAGCTGTTGTTCAGCCTGCGCAAGCTCGCCGTGACGGTGTCCCTGCTCGGCGCCTCCGCCCTGATCCTGGTCGGGTGGACCGTCGCGTTGTTCTTCGGGGCCACCACGATGCAGCCACTTGTGCTTTCCTGGTTGTGCGCTGTCGTGGGGGGAGCGCTCGTCTACGTCGGTGGAGGCAGGAAGCGGTGATGCGTCGCAACGCGGTCGCGCTCGCGTTTCTGCTGTTCCTCGGACAGCTGTTCATCGTCGCCGCGCCCGCCGAGCCCGTGGTTTCCGGCGCTGTCATCCGGCACGGCCACGACTTCGCGAACCTGCCCGTCACCACGCCCAAACCGCACAACCTCCAGGCAGCCCAGGTCCCGCAGGCCCAGGTGCCGTCCGACGTGCCGCCCGTCGCGAAGCCCGCGATGCCGATGCGGTTCGTCGTCGCCTTCGCCCGGCGCGTGCACCGCACGCCCGAGGGCATCCGCTGGACTCCGCAGCCTGCTCGTTCACCGCCTTCCGGTCGCTGAATCTCCTTTTCCAGCAACCCTCTTCGGAAGGCTCACTCACCCATGTCGCGCGACAACGCGCGCCGGGGTCTTCTCGTGCGCGGTCTCATAGCGCTCGGGGTCCTCGTCGCATCCGCTTTTCTCCTGCTCACCACAGATCCCCGCCTCGGCCTCGACCTGCGTGGCGGAACCCAGATCGTCCTCGAAGCCAAGGGCGACTCCGACGCCGCCGACCGTTCGCTGGAGGTTCTGCGCCGCCGAGTCGACGCTCTGGGCGTCGCCGAACCGGTGATCGCCCGCTCCGGCGAGAACCGCATCGTCGTCGAACTGCCCGGCGTCCAGGACCCCGCCGAGGCGGTGAAGGTCCTCGGCCAGACCGCGCAGCTCACCGTGCAGCGCAACGGCCAGACCGTCATGACCGGCGAGGGCATCTCCGACGCGCAGTCCACGCGCAACCCGCAGGGCGCGGGCTTCGTGGTCAACATCCAGTTCCAGGGCGATGGCGCGAAGACCTGGCAGAAGGTCACCGGCGAGGCGGCCTGCGAGCCGTCCGGCACTCCCGGCCGGCAGATCGCGTTCGTGCTCGACGGCAAGCCGATCTCGTCACCGGAGGTCAGCCTCGACACGCCCTGCGGTGCTGGTCAGGCAGGTGGCGCGACCACGGTCACCGGCCGTTTCTCCCAGCCGGAGGCCAAGGAACTGGCCCTGGTCATCCGCTCCGGCGCGCTGCCGGTGCCGGTCGAGGTGATCGAACAGCGCACCGTCGGCGCGACGCTGGGCGCCGAGGCCATCGAGGCCAGCGCCAAGGCCGCGATCATCGGCATCGCGCTGACCTCGTTGTTCCTGATGTTCGCCTACCGCCTGGCCGGCTTCCTGGCCGTGGTCGCCCTGGTCGGCTACGCGGGCGTCGCCTACGCCGGACTGCTGGCGGTGGGGGCGACGCTGACGTTGCCGGGTCTGGCCGGCTTCGTGCTGGCGATCGGCATGGCGGTCGACGCGAACGTCCTGATCTTCGAACGAGCGCGCGAGGAGTACGCCCGGAAACCCAATCTCCGCCGTGCCTCCGAGAACGGTTTCCGCGGCGCGTTGAGCGCCATCGCCGACTCGAACGTGACGACGTTGCTGGCAGCCGGTCTGCTGTTCTGGCTGGCCACCGGCCCGGTCCGCGGTTTCGGCGTCACGCTGACCATCGGTGTGCTGGCGTCGATGTTCAGCGCCCTGGTGCTGTCGCGCGTCCTGGTGGTCTGGGCCCTCGGAACCCGTTTCGTCGGCCGGCATCCTCAGCTGAGCGGCCTGCACACGTTGGGCTGGGTCCGTCAGCGCCTGTCCGTCGTGCTGTACCGGCGTCCGTCGTTGTGGCTGATCAGCGCGGGTGCCGTGGTGCTCGTGGCCTTCGCCGGTCTCTTCGCGCGCGGTCTGAACCTGGGCGTCGAGTTCACCGGCGGCCGCATGCTCGACTTCGCCGCGGGCGGCACGGTGGACGCGGGCCGCGTGCGCACCGCCTTGGGTGACGCGGGCTTCGCCGACGTGGTCGTCTCGTCGTCGGGCAACGAGGTCTCGCTGCGCACCGGCCCGATCGACGAGGCGCAGTCCGCGCGGATCGGCCAGGTGGTGAGCTCGGCGGTCGACGGCGGCGCCCGCCAGTCGAGCAACGAGCTGATCGGCCCGTCGCTCTCGTCCGAACTGCGCCGCAACGCCGTGATCGGCCTCGCCATCGCGGTGGCCGCCCAGCTCGGCTACCTGGCCATCCGATTCGACTGGCGCCTCGGCGTGGCCACCGTCGCCGCGCTGCTCAGCGACGTGCTGGTGCTGGTCGGCATCTTCGCGTGGCTGGGCAAGACCGCGGACGGCGTGTTCCTGGCGGCCCTGCTGACCGTGATCGGCTACTCGGTCAACGACTCGGTCGTGGTCTTCGACCGCCTGCGCGAACTGCGCGGGTCCCGCCTGAAGGCCTCGTACCCGGACGTGGTGTCCGACGCGGTCGTCCAAACCGTGCCACGAACCGTGAACACCGGCATCGGAGTGCTCTTCGTCCTCGCGGCGTTGCTGGTGCTCGGCGACGGCTCGCTGGCCGACTTCGCCACCGCACTCCTGATCGGGCTGGTGGCGGGCACGGTGTCCACAGTGGTCACCGCCGCGCCCGTCGCCATCTGGCTGGAGTCGCGCTGGCCCCGTCGAGCAGTTTCGAAGAAGCGCCCGGCGGCAGCACGGGCCTAGCGTTCCGCGCATGATCACTCATGTGCACTCGGTCACCATCAACGTCCGCGATCTCGACGAGGCCCTGGCCTTCTACGTGGACGTGCTGGGCTGGGAGAAGCGGCAGGACAGCAACGAGGCGGGCATGCGCTGGCTGACTGTCGCTCCTCCCGGCGCCCGGACGGCGTTCGCGCTGACCCTGGCGGACGCGCCGAACGTGTCGTTCGCGACGGGCTGCGGCATCTCGCTCATCACCGACGACGTCGACGGCGACGTCGCCGGGCTGGTGGGGAAGGGGGTGCGGGTGAAGGGCGCGCCGGAGACCATGCCGTGGGGTGATCGGGCCACTTGGTTCAGCGACCCTTTCGGCAACGAGTTCTTCCTCGTGCAGCTCGCTTCGTAGCAAAGTAGGCGGCATGACCTCCTTCGCCGGGTACCAGAACGAGATTTATCTTCAGGGGCTCGGTGGCGCCGTGCCGCCGTTCACCACCGATCCGGACGCGCTGGAGCAGTCCGCGCGCGACAGGCTGGGGCCGGGCCCGTTCTGGTACGTGGCGGGAGGCGCGGGCTCGAGCGCCACCGTGCGCGCGAACCGCGAGGCGTTCGACCGCGTGCGGATCGTGCCGCGGATGCTGACCAACGCGACCGAACGGCACCTCGGCGTCACCGTGCTGGGCACCGAGCTGCCGGCGCCGGTGATGCTCGCACCCGTTGGCGTGCAGTCGATCCTGCACCCGGACGGCGAGCTGGCGACCGCGCGGGCGGCAGCCGAACTCGGCGTGCCGATGGTGCTGTCGACGGCCTCGTCGCACACCATCGAGGAGGTCGCCGAAGCGTCCGGCGACGGGCCGCGCTGGTACCAGCTCTACTGGCCGAACGACCCCGACGTGTGCGCGTCGCTGCTGGATCGGGCGCGCAAGGCCGGGTACACGGCGCTGGTCGTCACCTTGGACACGTGGACGCTGGCGTGGCGGCCGCACGACCTGGACCAGGCCTACCTGCCGTTCCTGCGCGGGGTGGGCACGGCGATCCCGTTCAGCGACCCGGTTTTCCGCGCAGGCCTGCAGAAGTCGCCGGAGGAGGACCTGCCGATGGCGATCCTGCGGTGGGTGCAGCTGTTCACCGGCACCGACAAGTCGTGGGACCAGCTGGCGTTCCTGCGCGAGCACTGGGACGGACCGATCGTCCTGAAAGGAATCCAGCACGCGGACGACGCGCGCAAGGCCGTCGAGTACGGAATGGACGGTGTCGTCGTCTCGAACCACGGCGGGCGTCAGGTCGACGGCGCGGTCGGCTCGCTGGACGCGCTGCCGTCGATCGTCGAGGCGGTGGGGGAGCAGGTCGACGTGCTGTTCGACTCCGGGATCCGCACCGGCGCGGACATCGTGAAGGCGCTGGCGTTGGGCGCCAAGGCCGTGATGGTCGGGCGGCCGTTCGCCTACGGGCTGGCGCACGGCGGCCAGGTCGGCGTGAAGCACGTGCTGCGCAGCCTGCTCGCGGACTTCGACCTGACGCTCGGGCTGTCTGGTCACCGCAGCCCGGCCGACCTGGGGCCGGACGCGCTGCGGTTCTCCTGAACGACGTCGGCCGGGCCGCAGTTGCGACCCGGCCGACGTGGCGGTTCTTCTTCGCCTGTTACGGCATGGTGGCGGTCATCCGTGCCAGCGTGCCGAAGTCGGCCGGCTGCACCCGCAGCCAGCCGTCGCTCTTGGCCGCGAGGTACCGCCCGCTCGGCGTGTCGATGTACGTGAGCGGGTTGACGCAGCGCTGCTTGCGACCGAGGTGGTCGCGCTTGGCCGAGAACACCTGGCCGCCACCCGTGCGCGGCTGGCTCATGATCTCGTTGAGCTGCGCGACCAGTTGGTCGTTCGGCGTGCTCGTCGGCCTGCTCTGCTGCATGAACGACCCGGTGTCCTCGTAGGACTGCCGCGGCTTCTGCTGCAGCGCCTCCTCGGGCAGCGTGATCGGGTTGCCCCTGCCCGCCGGCGTGGGCGGCAACGCGCCGACCAACGCCTGCGGTGCCTCGTCCGCGCGCACCGGTTCGAGCACGAACTGCTGGTCCTGGGTGAGCACGATCCGCAGCGCGTCCTGGCCGTTCGACACGACCAGCACGCTCTGCTGAGGGCCGTCCTTCAAGCTGAAGAACGCCCAGTACTCCACGCCGGCCTCGACCACGAGCCGCAACGCGTTCGTCAGATCCGGGTGGATCTGACCGCCGCGCGCGAGCCCGTACTGCTCGAGCTGCGCCCACGCCGACCGCTGCAACCGTTCGAGCTCGCTCACGTCGCCCGACTCGAGGAGATCCTCGTCGAAGTCGACCTGAGCGATCAGCGCACGGTGCATCGTCGGCAGGCCCGCGGCCTGCCACGCCTGATAGAGCGCCGTGACAGGGATTGCGACCCTGCTCCGCAGCACGATTCCCCCTTATCCGCCGATGACCGGCGGAGCAACCATCGTTCCGTCGCCGAAGATGTCCTCGGTCTCCTGCAGGTAGGACGCGGACTTGTGCTCCTTGTCCTCCTCGCCCTCACCGCGACCGCCACCGGCGCCCATACCTCCGGCGCCCATGCCCGCCGCACCACGGCCACCGGCACCCGCCGCACCGGCACCGGACGGCCCGAAGCCACCCGCACCGCCACGACCGTCACCGGCAACACCGGACGCGCCACCGAAGCCGCTGCCCATACCGCCAGGACCACCCATGCCCTTGGCCGCCGCAGCGCCACCGAGGCCGCCAGCACCGGGTCCACCGAGGCCACCGCCACCGCGACCGCCGCCGGCACCACCGCCACCGCCAGGTCCGCCCAGACCACGACCGCCGGGACCGTTGGGGCCACCGGGCCCGCCAGGACCGCCGGGACGGTTGCGGGGGTTGTTGGGGTCGAGCGGGCCACCGGGACGACGCGGGTCGTTCGGGTTGAACACGCCGTCCGGCGGCTGGTTCGGGACGCCGATGTTGGGCGGCGGACGCCGCCCGCCGTCATCGGTGGGCGGCGGAGTGAACCGGTCGTCGACGCCCGCGGTGCTGGTGTCGTCGTTGGAGCCGGGAGGCTTCCACGACGACAGCTGGGAGTCGTCCGAACCGTTCCGGTCGCCACCGCCGCCGGGCGGGTTGCTGCCGATGGGAGGCGGCTCACCGTATTTCGGCGGGGTGACCGGCGGGATCGGGGGCTCTTTGCTCTCTTCGAGGTTGCCCTCGGTAGCCGTCGGCGCGATGAACGTCGGCTGGTTGTCCATGCTCGCGTTGACGGCGCCCGCGTACTGGTTGAACGCGCGGACGTTCGCTTCGCTGACCTGCTGGTTCTTCTCCAGCGCCTTGTCGTAGTCGGTGTCCCACGGGCGCCAGTCGTTCAGGAACGGCTTGTCGGGGACGGTCGGCGGCATGGACATCGCGTTCTTGGCGTCGACGTACGCGCTGCCGACGGTGTCGGCGGTCGTGCCGGCCTGGGTCGCCGACTCACCGGTGACCGTCGCCCAGGTCGCGAGCGGCGAGGTGTTTCCACGGGCCGCGTCACCCGCAGAGCCCTCCCAAGCAGCACCTGAGTCGCGCACGGCCTTCTCGATCAACTGGGCGACGTCCCCGTGCCCACTGGAGAGATTGCGCCAGGACTGCGAGGTGACAGAGGTGCTCTGACCAGGCCCCTTGCCGTTCTCAAACCATTTGTAGATCGTTTCGCCGCCCGCGAAGGGGAGCATTGCGAAACCGCCGATGTTCGGCTCATCCCCAGCCATCTCGCTACCCCTTCAGGTTTGTGATGATCAGCTGCGCTACTCGCTCGGCCTCCGGGCAGGCCTTCTTGGTGGCCCGCTCGTCAGCGGCGGTACCGACCTGCACCGTGACCGAGTCGGTCGCCGACGCCTGGAGAGACGCCTGGCAGGCCAGTTCCCCGTCGATGGCGTCGGTGACGATGACCCGGACGCCATCGATCTTCTTGTCGGTGAAGACCGGGTTGCCCTTGAGGTTGCCGACGATCTCGTCGAACGGCTTCTTCTCGGTCACGTTGACCGTGTACCGGGAGTTCTTGATGACGTCCTGGCCCTTCCAGGCGCAGTTCGGGCCGAGCGCGGAGGAACCGGGTTCGGGAGCACGCACCGACCCGAGCGTGGTGACCTGGCTCGCCGTGAGGATGCTGCACGGGTCGCTGAGGTACTTGGCGATGCTGAGACCTGGACCGCTACCGGTACTGGTGGGATCGCTGCTCGTCTGGTCGGTGCTGGTCTGCGGAGCCGTCGTGGGGTTGCCACCGGTCTGAGTGCTCGTGCACCCGGCCAATGCACCGAAGGCGAGCACGGCGGTCAGCAGGGCGGTCATGCGCTTCAAGATCGTGTCAGCCCTTCATCGCGGACTGCGCCGCTTCATCGGTCTTCTGGTAGTTGGCGAGCTGCTGTTCGATGTTCTTGATGGTCAGCTCCAGCGCTTTCTGAGCCTCCCGATTCGCCCAGCGGTAACCGCCGGACTCGGTGCCGGCCGTTTTGCGCATGGCGAGCGTCGCGTAACCGCTGAACGGGTCAGGACCGGGGGCGCCGGCGGTCTGGATCTGGCCGCTCTCGGTCTCCAGTTCCATCAGCCGCTCGATGGCCTTCTTCAAGCCTTCGATCATCTTGTGGGCCTGGTCCGGGTCGACGCTGAACCTCACGACTCCGCCGCCGGCACCCGCGACCACTCCAGCCGCGGCACCCGCCGCTGCTCCGACGACGGGTACGAGTGCGTCGAACATCAGCATCCTGGCCAGCTCCCCTCAGAACTCCACACCCCTGTTAGAGGATTTTCGCATAGGACCGGTTCCCTGCGGAGTCGAACGGATCAGCTGATCAGGTCACATGGCCGATTCGTTCAAGACCTCGCTCCGTGACCGGCATAGGTTCGAGGCATGATCGAACAGGCGAGGAACTTCCTCTGGCTCAACGCCCGCACGCTGGAACAGCGCTGGTTCGAACACGCTTTCGACGGTGGGAAGGCCGAGCACGTCGTCCAGGCCGTGCTGGCCTACCGCAACGACGACGGCGGCTACGGGTACGGCCTCGAACCCGACCACCGCGGTCCCACCAGCCAGCCGCTGCACGCCCTGCGCGCCCTTCAGGTGTTCGTCGAGGTCAACGCCCCGGAACAGGCCGAATCGATCCTGCGCTGGCTCGAGAACACCTGCCCTGACGGCTCGGTCCCGTTCGGCATGTCCACCTCGAAGGACCACCCGAAGGCACCCTGGGTCGCCGCCGACGACCAGGGCGGACTTCTCCTGACCGCCCAGATCGCCGCCGCTCTCCACGCGCTCGGCACGACCCACTCGTGGCTCGACAAGGCCACGAACTACTGCTGGCAGGAGATCGAGAAGCTCGAGAACACCCACCCGTACGAGCTGCGAGCAGCGGCGATGTTCCTGGACGAGGTGCCGGACCGGTCCCGCGCCGAACTCGCCGCCGAGAAGCTCAAGCACCTCCAGCCGAGCACCGAGGGGTACGCGGACGGCGAAGCGCTCGAACCTCACACCTACGCGCAGAAACCCACCAGCCTCGCCTGCGGTTGGTTCACCGAGAAAGAACTCGCCGAAGACCTCGACGAACTCCAGCGAGGTCAGCAGGAGGACGGCGGCTGGAACTTCGGCTTCCCCGCCTTCACCCCGCTCGTCGACTTCGAGTGGCGTTCCATCACCACGGTCGACGCGTTGCTGACCCTGCGCCGCTACGGCCGGATCAGCTGACCCAGAGACACCCCAGCCAACGCACGCACTTCGCGGGCCAGGTGAGCCTGGTCCGCGTAGCCGGCCTCGAAGGCAACGGCAGAAAACGGCACGCCGTCCCAGGCCAGCCGCAGTGCCGCGTCGAACCGCAGCACCCGCTGCAACACCTTGGGCGGATATCCGAACGCGTCCAGGCACCGCCGCCGCAGCTGACGTGAACTCAGCCCGATCTCCCACGCCGCCGACGCCACGTCCACGGAACGCAGCAGGGAAGCCGTCGCGGCCACCGCCGGATCCACGACCACCCGCGAAGCGCAGAACGCCACCATCTCGGAGAACGAACCGAGCCGTGCGGCAGGCACCAGGTCGGACAACGGCACCCGCAGGTCCCGGACGGCGTGCGCGGGCACCCCGAACACCGACGGGAACGCCCCCGGCGGCAACCTCACGCCGTACAACGTCCCCGGAGCGACCACGGCGAGCTGAGCCGAAGTGTCCGGACCGGCCACGAACAAAGCACCGGTAGCGGGCGCCCACATCAGATCGGTGCAGCCGTCCGGCACCACCCGCTGCACGGTCGGCGCGGGCACCGTGCGCGTCCAGAGGCAGGCCAGACCCGCGGGAGCAGGACGTTCGGCGTACACCGGCCCATTGTCTCAGCTACATGAGAGAACCGGACCTGTTTCTGGTCCCTGCAAACGTGTCATCAGTGGTAGGCAAGACAAAACTCCGTCGCCGCACCCCACCCCGGCGTGCTCGTGAGCAAGGGCCAGCTGGACGTCATGCGCACCCGCGTCAACGCCGGTGCCCAACCGCAAAAGCGTGCCTACAACGCGATGATGGGCTCCCGGTACGCATCCCCGTCGTACACGACGCACCCACGCGCGGTGGTCGAGTGCGGTCCGGTGTCCAACCCCAACAACGGCTGCACCGACGAACGCGAAGACGCCATCGCCGCCTACAGCCACGCGCTGGCCTGGTACATGACGCGCGACGCCAGGTACGCCACAACCTGTTCGTGTCGTGGGAGACGCTGACCCACGGCGACAACCTGGGCTAGAACAAGAAGAAGGGCCCGTCGCCAGACGGGCCCTTCTCTCAAGTGGACGATACTGGGATTGAACCAGTGACCCCTACCGTGTCAAGGTAGTGCTCTCCCGCTGAGCTAATCATCCGTGTCGTACGGATGACATTCTAGCGGACGAACCGGCCCCCGCGCTCAGGGGGTCAGAGGCCGAACTTCACCCAGTTCACGCTCACGTAAGCCGCCGGTTGGCCGCTCGTGAACGTCACGTACACGTCGTGCGTGCCGGAGATGTTCGAGATGTTCGCGGGGATCGTTCTCCACGCGTCCCACCCACCGGTGTTGCCGACCGCGAACGATCCCGCCGGAGTCGCCGTGCGCGATCCGAGTCGCACTTCGACCAGGCCGCTCACCCCGCCCCCGGCGCCGGAGGCCACGCGCGCCAGGAACTGGCGGGCAGGCCCGGAGCCGAAGTTCACGCCGGAGAACTTCAGGTAGCCGCCGTTCGCGATCTGGTGAACGCCGGAACCACCATCCCCTGGCGCCACCGAACCACCGGAGCGTTCCGAGGCGTTCTCCGCCTGCAGTTCGCTGTACGCGGAACCCCCACCGCCGGGGTTCGACGTGGTGGTCGTGGTCGTCGGGGGAGTGGTGGTCCCGCCACCAGCCGAGTACACGGCCACGTAGTCCACGACCATGGAGTGCCCGGATTGCGTGGCCGCGACAGGGGTCGGCTGGTTGTTGTTCAGCGCGTTCGGGAACGCGCCGCCCATCGCCAGGTTGAGCAGGATGAAGTGCCCGGCGTGCGACGTCATCGCGTTCCACACGTTGACACCGACGCGCGCCTGCGTCACCTGGTGGAACGACTGGCCGTCGACGAACCACGTGAACGTCTTCGCGGCGTCGTCCCACTCGAAGCGGTAGGTGTGGAAGGCGGACTGGCAGGACGAGCCGGGGCACGCCCGCGAGTTGCCGATGCCGGTGAACTCGCCGCAGGCACCGCCGGGAGCGACGTCGCAGTGCAGCACGCCCCACACGGAGTTGATGCCGTTGACGTTCTCCATGATGTCGAACTCGCCGATGCCCGGCCAGTTCCAGTAGTTGCCGCGGTACGGCGCGCCCAGGGTCCAGAACGCGGGCCAGTAGCCCAGTGCGGCTTCACCGGTCACGTTCGGCATCTGGATGCGGCCCTCGATGGCGAGCTTGCCGCCGGGTGCCGGCTTGAAGTTGGAGCGCTGGGTCTCGATGCGCGCCGACGTCCAGTTGCCCCCGCCGTCCTTCAGGGCGGTGATGCGCAGGTTGCCGGCGCCGTCGAGCTTGAGGTTGTTCGTGCTGTTCGTGTAGTTCTGGATCTCGCCAGTGCCCCAGTTGGCAGGTCCGCCGGGGTAGCCGTGGCCGGTGTCGATGATCCAGTTGGAGCTCGACGGCAGCGATCCGTTGGAACCGTTGAAGTCGTCACCCCACACCTGCGTCCATCCCGCGGCAGGGGGTGGGATCGAAGCGTTGGCGGACATGGCGGCGATCGCCAGGGGTACCGCGGCAATAAGAGCTGTCGTGGCCGCGAGGATGCGGCGTCGTTGCCTCATGCGCGGGTGACCTCCTTGTCACGGGTGCAGTCCATTTATGAGAGCGCTCTCACGGGGTGAGAACAAGCCTCCGTTCGGACTAACGCCCCAGATCGCACCAGGTTGCGCAGCGTCTCGTTTGGACTCACTTCGCGTTCGCGTAGCAGGTCACGGGCACCGCGTTCATCGGAAAGCGCACCGCTGTCCCGCCGAACAGAAGTCGCGTCGCCTCGCGCCCGGCCTCGGCGATCGCCTCGATGACGGCGTCGGCGTCGGCGAGCGGGCAGTGCACCAGCACCTCGTCGTGCTGGAAGAACACCAGGTGCGCGTCGGCGGGCAACCGGCTGCGCAGCACGCCCAGCAACGCCGCCGTCCAGTCCGCCGCGCTGCCCTGGACCACGAAGTTCCGGGTGAACCGGCCCCAGTTGCGCGCCGCCTGCCGCGACGAGCTCGACGACTCACCCGACTCGTCGGCGCCCCCGGTCAGCTCCTGCCACGCCGCCGACGGCGTGGGTGACGTGCGGCCCAGCCGCGTGCGCACCATCCGGCCCTGCTCACCGGCGCGCGCGGCGTCCTCGACGTAGCCGACGGCGATCGGAAACCTCTTGCGCAGCACGGCGAGCAGCGGCCCGGCCTCGCCGGAGGTGCCGCCGTACATCGCCGACAGCATCGCGATCTTCGCCCGCGGCCGTTCGCCCTTGAACGAGTCCTCCGCCAGCGACGCGTAGAGGTCGTCGTCCCCGCAGACCTCGATCAACCGCGAATCCCCTGACAGGGCAGCGAGAATCCGCGGTTCGAGCTGCGACGCGTCCGCCGCCACGAGGCACCACCCGTCGTCGGCGATCACCGCCTGCCGCATCAGCCGCGGGATCTGCAACGCGGCCCCGCCACGCGACGCCCAGCGTCCGGTGACGACGCCACCCACGACGTAATCCGGCCGGAATCGCCCGTCCTTGACCCACGTGTCGAGCCACGACCAGCCGTGCGCAACCCACAGCCGTGCGCGTTCTTTGTAGTCCAGCAACGGTTTCACCGCGGGGTGGTCGACCTTCTTCAACACCCACCGTCGCGCGGACGGCACCTCGATGCCCGCCCGCGCGAACGCCCGCACGATGCTGGCCGGCGCGTCCGGGTTCATCTCCCGCCCGCCGAACGCCTCCTGGATCTGATCCGCCAGGTCCTGCAACAACTTCGGCCGCTGGCCGGGTGCCGGGCGCGGCCCGAGGACCTCCTCCAGCAACCGGTTGTGCACGTCCTCCCGCCACGGCAACCCGTGGTGCGTCATCTCCGCCGCCACCAGCGCTGATGCCGACTCCGCCGCGATCAGCAGCCCCAGTGCCGGATTCCGTTGCTGCGAACGGAAAACCAGCGACAACGCGGCCAGCTCGTCCGTGTCGCCCGGCAGCGTCACCGGCTCCGGCCCGAACAACGTCAGCGCGTCGTCCTTCTTGGGTGGCCCGACGTCGGCAGGAGCGGGCAGCCCGAGCAGCCGGGCCAACGCTCCCGGCAGCTCCTTCGGCTCGCGATGCCGGCCCTCCACGCCGAGCAGCAACGCCTCGGTCAGGTGCAGGTCCCAGCACCGGTCGACCCGCACCCCGGCCGAGAGCAGCACCGGGTAGATCTCGGACGTGTCCGCCCACACCCAGCGCGGCTTGTGGGCGCGCTCCAGCGACGCGACGGCCGAGGCGAGCGACGAAGCTGTCATCACGGGACCAGAAGGCGTCCCGTCATCGTTCAGTTTCTGCCACCGTCCCGCACCGTCCGCCTCGGCAACCAGAGCGACCAGCACACCTGGGATTGTGCCGAACAGGTCTGACAATTTCAGTCCAGACTGAACCAAGGACCGGAAACGTTTGCACCGAACCACAGGTCATTCCCCTAGTGGGAGCGCTGCCACAGTGCCAAACCAAGGAACGCTCACCTTGGGAGAGCTCTCATGACCAACGGCAACGCGGCCACCGGCCTGCGCGACCTCAACGCCGGCATCCCCGACGCGGCCCAGCTCAAGGGCGCTGTCTCGGCGGTCTACGACGACGTGGCGTCGTGGTCGCGGACAGGCGACTTCTGGAACTGGGGCATGCACTGCCCCGAACTGCTGAACGAGCTCAACGGCCTGCGCCCGAACTTCAACGCGGGCGTGAGCGACGGGTTCTCGGAGCAGCTCTACTTCCAGACCCTGCGCGGGCTGCCGTACACGACGAACGACTTCAAGACCCTCAAGGTCCTCGAGGTCGGCTGCGGCATGGGCGAGGGCCTCAACTTCCTCACCCGCCTCGTCGACCCGGCCAGGGCGGTCGGCCTCGACATCTCCGGTGCGGCCATCCGCAGGGCCAACGCGATCCTCGCGCGTGGCGATCGGCTCACCTACGTCGAGGGCGACGCGGAGAGCCTGCCGTTCGAGGACGGCGAGTTCGACCTCGTCATCAACGTCGAGAGCTCGCACAACTACCCCGACGTCGAGAAGTTCTTCCGCGAGGTGGCGAGGGTCCTCAAGCCCGGCGGCCACTTCTCGATCATCGACGTCTTCGACCCCCGCTCCAACCAGCGGTTCAGGGGCAGCCTGCAGCAGAACGTCACCGAGTTCGACTGGATCGCGGAGCGCGACGTCACGGAGAACGTGAAGAGCGCGATCCGCCAGCGGATGGCTCCCGGCAGCTTCTTCCGCAAGGAGTACGCCCGCAAGCAGATGCCGCTGCGGGCCCGGATCATCGGTGGCCTGAACGGCGCGCACTACGCCGGCGCCGACTTCATCGGCCACAAGGACACGCTGTCGAAGGTCCTGGAGCTCGCCCGCATCCGGACGAAGTTCGTCGGCGAGTACGAGAGCTACCGTCACCACCTGGCCCGTCGCGGGTAGCTGTTGGAGCTTCTCCAAGCCAGTAGGCAATGGAGTGAAGGAAAAACGGGAAAAGGCCACGATGGTGTGGTCTTGCTATCCCTCGCCTGGTCACCGGCCGACTATGAAGCCGTGGACCGAGCACTCAGCGTCGCCGCATTGCTGGATCCCACCCACCAGGTGGTCCCCTTTCACGGCAGAGAATCCGAACTGCGCACACTCACGCTGTGGCGCGACAGCCCCGCGCCGCAGGCGTCTCTGCTGCTGCACGCCCCGGCGGGCGCGGGCAAGACCAGGCTGCTCCAGCACTTCCGGGAGGAGCTCTGGGACGACGACGCGCACGGCAGGCTGCTGGTGATCGACGACGCCGATCGCCTGCGGTGGCATGACGTCTTCGTGCAGTTGCAGGACACGCTCCGGCACGGGCCGGTGCGCACGCGGGTGCTGCTGGCGGCGAGGACCACGGGCTGGTGGTGGTCCTCCACCCGGCAGCGCATCGCGGACTTCGACCACGAGGTCACCGCCCTCGAACTGGCCTCGACGCTGGACGACCGCGCCGAGTCGTTCACGCTGGCCTGCCAGCACTTCGCCAAGCACCTCACCGTCACCGCGCCAGACGAACCGCCGCCGAACATCGCCGGGGAAACGCTCCTCGACCTGCACATGGCCGCGCTGACCGTGGTGCACGGCGACCCGTGCGACGTGAACCGCACCCAGCTCGTGCGGCAACTCCTCAAACGCGACGACGGCCGCAAGACCGGCCGCATCGCGGAGGACTACCTCGCGGTCGCCACCCCGGACACCCCGGACCCGGACCTGCTGGCCCGCGCCGCCCACCGCTGGCCGAACCTCAGGCCCAGGCTCGACGAGCTCGTCACGGGCAACCCGGAGATCGTGCGCGACATGGCCCGCGACAGCCTCCGCATCGCCGCGGAGATCGGGTCGTTCGCCACCCTGGAGACCATCGCGCGCCAGATCTTCCGCGACGAGCGCTTCGCCACCGACGCGATCCCGTCGATCCTCACCCACCGGCTGATCGACCGCGCCGACGACGTCCTCGAACGCGCCGAGATGTACGGCATGCTCAGCGCCCGCACGATGCTGTGCGGCCTGCGCCAGGAGTCCGTCGAGGCCTCCCAGGCCGAGGTCGAGTGCTACCGCGAGCTCGCGAGGCAGGACCCGGAGAACCGGCCGCTGCTCGCGGACGCGTTGGGGGACCTGGGACTCCGGCTCATCAACGCCCAGCGCAACGACGAGGTGCTGGCCGTCTCCGAGGAGGCGATCGACCTCTGGCGCGAGATCGCGGAGGACGACCCGGAGACCATTCCGCAGCTCGCGTCCGCCCTGGAGCAGATCAGCTACCGCTACCAGACGCTCGGCCGCGACGAGGACGCGATGACCGCCATCAGCCGCGCCACCCTGCTCTTCCAGGAGCTCGCGAAGAACCACCCGGCGCTCTTCCGCGCCGACTTCGCCAGGGTCGCCGCCGCGATGGCCCGCCGCTTCCACGTCGAGGGCAACAAGCAGCACGCGGCCGACTCGATGCAGCTCTCCATCGCGAACTGGCGGGTGCTCGCCCAGGAGGACCCGCGCTTCGAACCGGAACTGGCCCGCAACCTCGTCGCGGCGGGCACCATGCTCGTCGACCTGGGCAGGGCCGAAGCGGCCAGCGAGACGTTGAAGGAGGCCATCGACCTCTTCCGCCGCCTCGCCGTCGCCAACCCCGAGACGTTCGGCACCGACCTCGCCGAGGCACTCACCCAGCGCAGCCAGGCTCTGAGCGAGCTGGCCGACGACATCGACGCCGCGCTCACCGCTCGCGAGGCCGTGATGCTCTGGCGCGAGACGGGCGACCGCAAGGGCCTGGGCGCCGCGCTGCTCAACGTCGCCAAGGTCGTGGGCGACGTCGGCGCGGCCGAGGAAGCCGTTGAGGTGTACCGGGAACTGGCCGCCGAGGACCTCGTCTGGAACCAGGCAGGCCTCGTCATCGCCCTCGCGATGCTCGTCGAGCAGCAGCTCCTGCACGACCAGGACTCGCAGGCACTGCACACCGCCGACGAGTGCCTCGAACTCTGCCACCGCCTGCCGTCGCAGCTCGTCGAGTTCTTCGGCGCGACACTGGCGCCACCGCTGCAGAACACGGCCCGCGCACTGTCCGAAGCGGACCATCACGTCCGCGCGTTGCGGATGTCCGAGTTCGCGGTCGGCGTCTGCCAGGCCCTGAAGGCGAGGACGGCGCCCACCGTCTACCTCTCGGCCCTCCAGCAGCACGTGTGCAGACTCCGTGGCGCGGAACGGAAAGAAGAGGCGCGCAACACCGCGCACACGGCGGTCGTGCTGTGGCACATGGCAGGGCTCGACCTCGACCGCCACGCCGGTTACGGCGACGCGCTGACGATCTACGGAAGGCTGTGCGCGGAGACGAAGTACGAGACGGAGAAAGCACTTCGGCTCACCCACCGCGCGGCTGACGTCTTCCGCGAGGCAGGTGAGCCGGTGAAGTTGCGGTTCGCTCTCGAAACGGCCGCGGAGCTCAGCTCTTCGTGAGCAGCGAGCGCACGAAGAACGCCACGTTGGCCGGACGCTCCGCGAGGCGGCGCATGAAGTAGCCGTACCACTCGTCGCCGTACGGGACGTAGACGCGCATGCGGTTGCCCTCGGCGGCGATGCGGCGCTGCTCCTCGGGCCGGATGCCGTACAGCATCTGGAACTCGTAGGTGTCCTTCGAGCGCGCGGACGCCAGGTCTGCGGCGATCGCGATCAGGCGCGGGTCGTGCGAGGCCACCATCGGGTAGCCCTGCCCCTCCATCAGCACCTTCAGGCACCGCACGTACGACAGGTCGACGTCGTGCTTGTCCTGGTACGCAACGGAAGCAGGCTCCTGGTAGGCGCCCTTGCACAGCCGCACGCGCGAACCGGAGTACGCGAGATCGCGGCAGTCCTGCTCGGTGCGCTTCAGGTAGGCCTGCAGCACCGCGCCGACCCACGGGAAGTCCACCCGCAGCTCGCGCAGGATGTCCAGCGTCGAGTCCGTGGTGGTGTGGTCCTCCATGTCCAGCGTCACGGTCGTGCCGACGACAGCGGCGGCGGCACAGATGCGACGGGCGTTCTCCAGCGCGATCTTCTCGCCGTCGATCGCCAGCGACTGACCGACGGCGGACAGCTTGACCGACACCTCGGCGCCCTCGGTGAGTCCGTGCGACTCCAGCCGTGACAACAGCGTCAGGTACGCCTCGACGGTGTCGTTGGCCTGCGACTCCTCGAAGGTGTCCTCACCGAGGTGGTCAAGGGTCACCAGACGGCCGTCGCCGAGCACCTCGGCGGTCGCGCGGATCGCGGAGGAGACGTCGGCACCGGCGACGAACCGCTCGACGACGGGCCGGGTCAGCGGCGTCGACTCGACGAGCTTGCGGGCGCTCGCGTTGCGGGCCGCGAAGAGAAGGCTGGAGCGCAACATGGTTCACGTCCTCAGGGTGTGAAAGGTGAGGGGAACGTCCAAACACTTGTGGCGCATGGACGTTCCCCTCACTCAGAAGGGCCGGATCTAGCCCTGGTGCGGGTGGAGGTGGGAGGTGGGGGCCGCGAAGGTCTCCTTGATGGAGCGCGGGCTGACCCAGCGGAGCAGGTTGTGGACCGACCCCGCCTTGTCGTTCGTGCCGGACGCGCGGCCGCCGCCGAACGGCTGCTGGCCCACGACGGCACCGGTCGGCTTGTCGTTGACGTAGAAGTTGCCGGCGGCGAACCGCAGTTCCTCCTGCGCGTGCGCCACGGCGGCACGGTCACGCGAGATGATCGAGCCGGTCAGACCGTAGGGCGCCGCGCTCTCCATCTGCTTGAGCACGGTCAGGTAGTCGGCGTCCTCGAACACGTGGATCGCGAGCACCGGGCCGAAGAACTCGGTGGTGAACACGGAGTTCGTGGGGTCCGAACCGATGAGAACGGTCGGCCGCACGAAGAAGCCGTCGGAGTCGTCAGCGGTGCCGCCGGCGGCGATCTCCAGCGACGAGTCCGCGCGAGCGGCCTGCAGCACGCCCGACAGCTTGTCGAACGAGCGGCGGTCGATCACCGCGCCACCGAAGTTCGAGAAGTCCGTGACGTCGCCGTAGGTCAGGGCGTCGACCTCGGACAGGAACTGGTCCTTGATCTTGTTCCACACCGAGCGCGGCACGTAGGCGCGCGACGCGGCGGAGCACTTCTGGCCCTGGTACTCGAAAGCACCGCGGATCAGGGCGACGCGCAGCACGTCCGGGTCGGCCGACGGGTGCGCCAGGATGAAGTCCTTGCCACCGGTCTCGCCGACGATGCGCGGGTACGAGCGGTAGTTCGCGATGTTCGAGCCGACCTGCGCCCACAGCTTCTGGAACGTCGGCGTGGAGCCGGTGAAGTGGATGCCCGCGAGGTCGGGGGAACTCAGCGCCACCTCGGACACCGCGAGGCCGTCACCGGGCAGCAGGTTGATGACGCCGGGCGGCATGCCGGCTTCTTCGAGCAGGCGCATGGTGAGGTGCGCGGCGAACGACTGGGTGGGCGACGGCTTCCACAGCACGACGTTGCCCATCAGCGCGGGCGCGGTCGGCAGGTTGCCGGCGATGGCCGTGAAGTTGAACGGCGTGATCGCGTAGACGAAACCTTCCAGCGGACGGTGGTCCGTGCGGTTCCACACGCCGGGGGAGGAGATCGGCTGCTCGGCCAGCAGGGTGCGGGCGAACTGCACGTTGAAGCGCCAGAAGTCGATCAGCTCGCACGCCGCGTCGATCTCCGCCTGGATCGCGGTCTTCGACTGGCCGAGCATCGTGGCGGCGTTCAGCGTCTGCCGCCACGGGCCGGCGAGCAGGTCTGCGGCGCGCAGGATGATCGCCGCGCGGTCGTCGAACGACATCGCGCGCCACGCCGGAGCGGCCTCGCGGGCGGCCCGCAGCGCGTCGGTCGTGTCCTGCTGGGTCGCGCCGGCGAGGGTGCCGAGGACCGAGCGGTGGTTGTGCGGCTGGACGACGTCGAAACGCTCGCCGCCACCCATGCGCTGCTCGCCACCGATGGTCAGCGTCAGATCGAGCGGCTCCTTCTGCAGCTCGACCAGCTTGGCCTGCAGCTCAGCGCGCTCCGGGGTACCGGGGGCGTACTGCAGGACCGGCTCGTTGACCGGGGCGGGAACCTGGGTGACCGCGTCCACTCGCAACTCCTTATGGGCTTGTTCGGTACGCAAACCGTAAGTCCGCGTGACCTGGCCTCGGTTGTGCAAAACGCCAAGATTCACCAGGTCAGATGTACGATCGAACAGTTATGAGCCTCCGCCACATCCTCATCGCGCTGGGCGACCCGCTCGTCGAACTGCAGGTTGCCCCCAACGGCCTGGAGGTAGACGTGCGCGATGTGGTGATCATGGATCCGGACGACCCGCCGGACGTGGCTCAAGGTGACCTCGCACTGCTCATCGGCGCTCGTGGCCGGGCCGCGTTGCCGCTGATCAGGGCCGCAGGACGAGCCAAAGCCGCCGCGGTCGCGGTCAAGGAGTCGTCACAAGCCCTCGAACAGGCGGCGATGGACGCTGGAGTGGCGTTGCTCGAAGTCCGCCCCGAGGTCCGCTGGGGCCACCTGGAGTCGCTCGCCAAGGGCGTCCTGACGACCACGACCGACGACGGCGAGGTCCTCGGCGACCTGTTCGCGCTCGCGCAAACGATTGCCACCCTGACCGGCGGCATCGTCAGCATCGAGGACACCGCGAGCCGCGTGCTCGCCTACTCCCGCTCGTCCGACGAGGTCGACGAACTGCGCCGGCTCTCGATCCTCGGCCGTCAGGGCCCGGAGCCGTACCTGAAGATGCTGCGCGAGTGGGGTGTCTACAACCTCCTCCGGTCAGGAGAAGAGGTCGTCCGCATCGACGAACGCCCTGAACTGGGCATCCGGAGACGCATCGCCGTCGGCATCCACGCCGGCCGCCAGCCGCTCGGCACGATCTGGGTGCAGGAGGGCGACCAGCCGCTGACCGACCAGGCCGAACGAGCACTGCTCGGCGCCGCCCGCGTCACCGCCCCGCACCTGATCCAGCAGCGCAACCAGCCCACGTCGAGGTTCCGCGAGAACCTCCTGGCCGCCCTGCTCACCGGCCGCATGGACGCCGCCACCGTCGCCGGTCAGATCGGCGCCGACCCGAAGAAACCCGCGGCGGTAGTGGTGTTCGCGGTGCGCAGCGCCGAAGGTGACCGCAGCGAACACGAACTGCGCCGAGCCGAGATGACCGGGCTGATCTCGGTGCACGCGGCGGCGTACCGGCGCAGCGCGCTGGTCAGCGAGTCCGGCGGCCGCACCTACGTCCTGCTGCCGGACCTCGCTCCGAACGCCCAACTCCTGAGCCTGACCAGGGAGATCGTCACCACCGCACGCCGTCACCTGCACACGGCCGTCCAAGCCGCGGTCGGCTCGACGGTGTCCACACTGGACGACGCGCAGATCTCCCGCCAGGAGGCCGAACGCGTGCTGGACGCGATGGCCCGTGACCTCGATGCCGAGGTCGCGACGCTCGCCGACGTCCGCTCCCAGGTCCTGGTGAGCGAGATTCTGGCGTTGCTGCAGGACAATCCGCGGATCCGCGATCCGAGGATCGACGCGCTCGACCCGGAACTCGCGAAGTCGTTGCTGACCTACCTCGACGCGCTGGGTGACGTGCGCGCCGCGGCGGACCGGCTGCACGTCCACCCGAACACGCTCAGGTACCGGCTCAAGCGGATCGACCTCGATCTGGACGACCCGCTCGTCCGGCTCATCGCCCAGCTTCAGCTCAGGATGCGGTAGAGCAACGCCCGTTCCGCGATCGTCCACGTCGTCGTGGTGAGCAGGTACAACCCGGCGGCCAGCGGCAGGTACGCGGCCACCAGGATCGTCCCGAACGGCAGCACCTTGACCAGCCCGGTCATGAACCCCGGCTGGGGCGTGGTGGTCATCCGCGACTGCTGCCACTTCACGGTCAGATAGGCGACCACGGCGAGCAGCCCGAACAGCACGAAGAACACCCACGCGAAACCGGTCGTGAAGTGCGAGCCGAGCGAAATGCCGAACAACGTGCCGTCCAGCAACGGGTTCGGCGTCGTCACGACCTGGTAGATGACCATGAAGAACGGGACGGTCGCGAGCATCGGCAGCATGCCGGCGAACATCGAGATGCCGTTGCGCTTGTAGACCTTCTGCGACTCCTCCGAGAAGCGCATCAGGTCCTTGCCGTACTTCTTCTGCAGCTTCTGGATCTCCGGCGCGAGCTTGGCCTTGGACTTCTCGCCCCGCACGGCCGCGCGGTAGAAGGGGTGCAGCGCGAGCCGCACGACGATCGTGAACAGAACGATGGCGAGCGCGGGCATGCCGAAGCTCGCCAGGGCAGCGCCCAGGTCAGCGAACAAGGTGTGTTTCTCCGTCTTGAGTCAGGGAAGTGCGGGACGTGTCAGAACGTCCTGCATCCCGGTGCTCGGGGACGGGATTTGCCTGCGGCGTCAGGGTTTCGCAGCCGCAGTTGAGCTGAACGCTGGGCTCGTTCGCGGATCGAGAGCGACCGCGCCGGTGCCACCGACCGCGGCACCAGCGCGACGACCACGATCAACGCGAGAGCGAGCGCGGTCACGGCCGCGACGACCTCGGTCGGAGACGAGAACAGCGTGAAGGCGTAGAGGGCGGGCAGGAACACCGCGAGCAGCAGCATCGCTCGCTGCTTGGTCTCCGGCCGCCACATGCCTTGCAGACTACCTGTCCTTGACGGGAATCGGGGCGGTCTCCAGCAGGCTGCCCGCTTCGTCGTAGAGCCGGACCTGCTTCGGCTTGCCCAGGCTCGGCCACCACGTCACGATCCAGCCGTCGCCGAGACTCGCGGTCACCTCCAGCGCGTCCTCGGTGACGATGACCGCCTTGCCGACCTTCGGGCTCACCCGGCCGATCAGAACGGTCGTGCTGGTGCCGCTGCTCACGTCCGTCATGCCGATCTGCGGGGCGAAGTCGGCGAACAGGCGGTCGCCGAGCGGCTCGCGTTCCTCGATGCCGCCGTGGGCGCTCATGCCGACGGCCTTCGGTGTTCCCCAGCACAGCGCCTCGGACTGCGGACTGGTGAACAGCACCATCGTCATGTTGCCGCGGTGGTCGGTGACCGACACCTCACGCGGGGCCGGCCAGACCGGCTGGCCCTCGATCCCGCGCTCCGCGTCGTGCCGGTCGAGCGTCTTCCCGCACTCCGCGATCATGGGTGACATGTCGCCGGGCGCCCTCGGCTCGGCGGTCCACGACGCGGAGGCGTCCTGGTTCGTCGGGGTCCACAGCACGAGCGTCACGGCGACGGCGGCCACGAGAGCCGTCGCGGGCACCGTGAAACGCCACCACCGCCGGGATGGCTTCGAGCTGATCTCGTTGAGCAGCGCGTGCTTGCGGACCTGGAGCCGCATCGGGTCCAACTGCGGGATGTCGGGCTTGATCACAGTGCCTCCTCAACCAGGGCGCCACGCACGGTGCGTTGCGCGCGAGCGAGTCGGGACTTCACCGTGCCGACCGGGATGCCGAGCACCCTGGCGATCTGCGCCTGACTCAGGTCCGACCACGCGGACATCTCCAGCACCTCCCGGTCCCCGGCGGGCAGCTTCTCCAGCTTCGCTATCACCGTCCTGGTCCTGGACTCCGCGTCCACGCGCCGTGCCACGTCATCGGCGTGGTCGTCGTCGGCGTGCTGCGGCGCAACCTTGCCAAGAGCGGTCTTGTACCGCGTACGGGCACGTTGGTGGTTGCGGGTGACACCCAGTGCGACGGTGTAGAGCCAAGGCAGGAGCGACTCCTCGACGGTCACGGACGTGCGTTTGCGCCAGGTTTCCATGAACACCACGGACACCAGGTCCTCGGCCACCGCCCATGTACCGGTGCGGCGTAAGCAGTAGGCGAACACGGCCTGGGCGTGGCGTTCGAACAGCTGCCCGAACGCCTCGCTCACACCGGCCCGGACCTGCCCCCAAAGTTCTTCGTCGGTCACGGACCCTCCTCTCTGCCCCGCTTATGTCCGCGGCGGGCAGAGTGGTTCACGACTCGACCAGACCGGGCCGTTCCGGGTGGTCGTAGCGCACGAAGAGGTCGGCCACCGGCTCGTAGTCGTCGAACGCGGGCAGCGTCCACTCCTCGGCGGTCTTGCGCTTCAAGGCGCCGGGGGAGAGCCACAGGTGCACGGTCAGTTCGGCGGGCAGCCAGCGGTCGAGCATGAGCGTGCCGTCCACGAGCACGACCCCGTTCTCCGGCACGTCGACGTACTCGGCGCGGCTGGCCCGGTCGGTGGCCGCGTTCCACAACGACGGCAGCACCTTGCCGTCCATCGCCGGGTCGAGCACCTCGCGTTGCAGACCGCCGAAGTCGAACCAGTCGTGCCGGTACGAGTACGAGTCGGTGCGGCCGTGTTCCAGCCGCACCGACGCCGGCCGCAGGAAGTCCTCAATGGACACGCGCTGTACCGCACGGCCCAAGGCGCGCAACGGTTCGACGACGGCGTCCGCGAGCCTGCCGGGTTCGGCGGCGGGTGCGCCGTCGATCAGGACGCGCACCCGTCCGTCGATCTCCGACACCTGGCCGACGATCTCGGCGACGAGCGTGTCGAACGTGAGCGGCCGGACCTTCACTGCCAATCCAGTGGTGGTCGCCAGTCCGCCCAGGCCGTGTCCCACCAGATCTCGCCGGACGCCAGCATCTTCTCGATCTTGAGCCCCTCGGCCCTGATCTCCTCGGCCTCCCGCGCGGAGTACTTGCCCGACGCGACCTGCTCCTCGAACTCGTCGAGGTCGCGCTGCGCCCAGGTGCCGTCCGGGTCGAGGGTGTAGTCCAGGGCGTGGTCGAGGGTCTCGAAGCCGTCCTCGACGCGACGGTAGGGCGCCTGCAGGTTCAGGTAGTAGTTGCCGAACTTCCTGTTCTCGCCCTTCCAGAACAGGTCGACGGAGTAGGCGTCCTGCGGGCGGTGCAGCATGAGCTTGCCGTGGCCGCGCCAGAAGCCGCGTTCCGGCTTGTCCCACGGGTGCGGGTGGTGGTGGTCGGGATAGGTGAGCCGGGTGCCCGGCTCCACGAACACCGCGAGCAGTCCCGGCTCGTCGACGATCACCCTGGTCGGCATCTCGGACCAGACCTTGCCGTGCAGCACCTCACGCCGCACCACGACCTCACCCGGCGTGAACAACCTCATGGTCAGAACTTACGTGATCACGCTCAGCCGCGTCCTCGGCCAGCATCTTCCGCTTGAGCACGGGCACGGCGTTGGTCACGCGCAGGAACGTCCGCTGGAACGCCGCCGCGGCCCGTCCGATCACGGGCTTGTGGACGACGCTGGTGCCGTCCATCATCTCGCGCGACGCCTCCACGGCCTTGAACCCGTACTCGACCATCTCCTGCTCGTACTCGCCGATCGCCTCTACGACGTTCTTGCCGTTGTGGGCCTCGATCAGCTTGCGGGACAACAGTTCCGCGTCGCGCAGCGCGGTGTTCGCGCCGATGCCGCGGCCGGGCGTCATGAGGTGCACCGAGTCGCCGATCATCGTGACGTTGCTCGGCTTCCACGGCCGCAGCCGTTCGGACGTGCGGACCCTGATCTGGAACACGGTCTCCGGCGTGGCCAGTGCGAAGAGCTTGCGCAGGTTCGGGTGGAACTTCGGGGTCATGGTCAGGACGGCCTGCTTGAGCTCGGCCTGGCTCATGCCCTTCATGTCCGGGAACTTGTGGTGCGCGGCCGCGTAGCCCCACATGATGTAGTCGTCCTCGATGCCCGTGCCGTCGAAGCGCATCACGTGGATGATCACGAACTCGCCGTGGGGCCCGAACAGCAACGTGATGCCGCCGTCGGCCAGCGGGGGCAGCAGCTTCGCGTTCTCCTCGGTCAGCGGCAGCTTGCCCGCGATCGACGTGATGCCGGTGTCGACCACCTTGGCGTCCGGCAGGTGCTGCCTGCGCACCCTGGACTGCGCGCCGTCCGCGCCCACCAGCACGTCACCGGTCACGGACGTGCCGTCCTCGAAGAACGCGGTGACGGTGCCGTCGTCGTTGCGGGTGAAGCGCTGGAACGTCTTGTCGAACCGGACGACGTCGTCCAGGCCGCCGAGCAACGCCGTGCGCATCGCGATCCGGCTGACCGACTTCTCGCTGCGGCTGTCGTCGAGGTCCGTCGCGACGTCGCCGACCAGCAGTTCCTTGTACTTCTCCGTGCGCATGACTATGTGTTTCGGCGGCCGGGCCGTGGTGCGGACGAACTCCGCGAACACGTCCGGAGGTAAGCAGCTGTGCAGCGCTTTGCTTCCGTCCGGGCTGATCCCCACCCGGTAGCCGATCAGCATGCTGCGCGGCGTGCGGTCGCGTTCGAACAACGCCACGTCCACGCCGGCCTTCTTCAGCCCGTGCGCCAGGCACAGGCCCCCGGTCCCCGCTCCGATGATGAGTACACGCATGAAACATCCCCCTCAACTAAGTCTCTTAGCCAGGAAGATATTCAGTTCTTGAGACTCGTGTCAATCGTCCTGACTGAGTCTTCTCAGTCTGGCGGTGGCGATCGCGAGCCGCACGTCGTCCGGTGGAAGCAGCTTGACCAGCTGTTCCAGTGCCTCGACGTCGTGCTCGCCGGAGTCGGTCTGGGTGAAGGTCCATAGCGCGTTCGCGTCGCCGCGCTGCAGGACCGCCTTGCGCACGCCGGTCGCGAGGTCGTCCCGTTCGGCCAGCACGACGGGTGCCTCGGAGCGGCGCAGCAGCGAGCCGCGGTACCTGCTCGCGGCCAGCGGCACGTCGGCGGACTTGAGCGCGGCCCGCACCGCCAGGAAGTCGGTCTCGACGTCGGCGGTGAGCCGGTACGGCCTGGTCGCGAGCACGTCGGGGCCCAGCTGGGCGCGCAGCCTGTGCAGTTCGGCGCGCACGGTCGTGGGGTTGCCGCGTTCGCCGTAGAGGTGCAGCGCGAGCTGGTCGGCGGTCAGCCTGCCCTGCAACGTCAGCGCGCACAGGATCTCCGCGTGCCGCAACGAGAGCGGCACCTCACGGCCGTCCAGCACGACCTTGGGCTCGGGCAGCAGGAAAGACAGCGACAGCACGCTGCGCCGCACGTGCCGCTGGCGTGGAATGCGCAGCAGGTAGCCGTGGGCGAGCGGTTCCAGCACGGCTTCGCGGCCGTCCGGCAGTTCCACCCGGTCCGCGGAGACGTCGACGCGTGGGGGCAGCAGCCCGTACGGCTCGACCGCGACGACCCGGCCCGTAGGACTGAGCAGCGCGCCGGGCTCACCGCGCAACGCGATCAGGTGCCGCATGTTGCGCGCCCGCAGCTCCTCGTCCTGCGCGTGCATCCGCGCGAGCATCTCCGACTCGGCCAGCCGGGCCGACGCGGACACCAGTGCCACCATCGAGGGATGGACGGTCTCGATCGGGCCACTGAGATCGACGACCCCGATCGTGGTGCCCGTGTCGGGGTCGCGGATCGGGCTCGCCGCGCAGGTCCAGTGGTGGTAGGTCCGCACGAGATGCTCGGCCGAGTGGACCGTGACGGGGGAGTTCACCGCCAGCGCGGTGCCCATGCCGTTCGTCCCCGCCGCACCCTCTGACCAGAGCGTTCCCTCTGCCAGGCCGACGTCCTCCGCGCTGCCGCGGGTGTCCTTGGAACCCTCGCACCACAGGATGTGGCCCTGGGCGTCCGCGACGATCATGATGTGCTTGGCCTCCTCCGCGAAGCCCAGCAACGTCTCGCGCAACAGCGGCAAGGTCGGGTGCAGCGGATGCCGTTCGCGCAGGTCGGAGAGCTCGTCGGCGGCGAACACGGTCGGCGCGGTGTGCAGGTCGGGATCGACGTTCGCGGCGAGTGACCGCTGCCACGACGCGGAAATCACTGAGCGTGGCAAATCAACCGTGTGAGTACCACTCAACACGGCATCTCTGACTCGACTCAGCAACAGTGCGTGTTGCCCGGGTTCGTGGGTCACTGATCCATCCACGGCTTGCAACGAGCATGCAACGTTCTGCTGCCTACTTTCTCATTTCCCCCACCTCAGCCTACGTGTGGGCCCTCTTCTGGCAGGGAGTCGAGAATGACGCAGTACGCGGCACCGGGGCAGCCCGGCAGCGTGGTCGCGTACCGAGCGAGGTACGACCACTTCATCGGCGGCGACTACGTGTCGCCCGTGGCCGGCGAGTACGCCGAGAACGTCACACCGGTGACCGGTGAGGTGTTCACCGAGGTCGCCCGCGGCACCGACGCCGACCGCGCCCGTGCGCTGCACGCGGCCAGTGGCGCCGCACGCGCGTGGGGGAGCACCACGGCCCGAGAGCGCGCCACCGTGCTGTGCGAGATCGCGGACCGCATCGAGGAGCACGCGACCGAACTCGCCGTCGCCGAGACGTGGGACAACGGCAAGCCGGTCCGCGAGGCCCTGGTCGCCGACATCCCGCTGCTGATCGAGCTGTTCCGCCAGTTCGCCGCCGTCATCCGCACCGAGGTGGGCGAAGTCGAGCAGCTCGGCCGCGACACCTGCGACTACCGCTCGTTCCAGCCGATCGGTGTCGTGCACGAACGCGTCTCGTGGACGTTCCCGCTGATGAACGCCTGCCGCGTGCTCGCGCCCGCGTTGGCCGCCGGCAACGCCGTGGTGCTGGAGCCCGCGCTGCAGACGCCGGCCTCGATCCACGTGCTGCTGGGCGTGATCGCCGACCTGCTGCCGCCCGGCGTCGTCAACGTCGTGACCGGATCCGACGACCATCCCGTGGTGGCGGGGCGCTGCCCGAACATCTTCTTCTCGGATGTTTCCGCGCAGCGCGACAGCTTCCTGGACAAGGTGTTGGAAGGCTTCGCGATGTTCGCGGCCAACCAGGGCGAGATCTCGACGGCGCCGTCGCGTGCGTTGATCCAGACCGCCATCTACGAGGAGTTCCTGCACCTCGCGACGGTGCGCACGCAGGCGTTGCGGATGGGCGACCCGCTCGACACCGACACCATGGTCGGCGCTGTCGTGAGTCTTGCGCAACGCGATCGAGTTCTTGCGTACGTGGAGCGTGGCAAGGCCGAGGGCGCGCGGTTGGTTGTCGGTGGCTCGGCCTCCGGCCACTACGTCGAGCCGACGATCTTCGAGGGCGATCACCGGTCTTCCGTGTTCTCGGAGGACGTGCTCGGGCCCGTCGTGTCGGTGACCCGGTTCGACGACCGCGACGACGCGCTGAAGATCGCCAACGAGGCCGCCGCCCAGTTCGGCGCCGGCATCTGGTGCCGCGACGTCGCGCTCGCGCACAACGTCGGCCAGGAACTGCGCGCCGAGCGGGTGTGGATCAACAACTACCACGCGTACCCGGCGAACACCGCCGTGCTCGCCGACTACCGCCGCGTGAAGCACCTGCTGGTCAGCTACTCGGACCGCGGGCAGGGGTACTTCTGAGGACTACTTCTTCCAGGGCACCTGGGTGCTCGCGTAGAAGTTGATGCCCTGGATCTTCCAGCGTGGTCCCTGCGCGCCCAGGCGCGGGGCGAAGCGGTCCCAGTTGTGGACGCTTGCCGGTGACCAGCCGAGTTCCGCGGCTACCGGGAGCCTCGGGAACGCCATGTACTCGATGTCCGCCGAGGACTTCAGCGTTTCGGTCCACAGTGGAGCTTCTACGCCGCGGACGTTGGCTTCCGTCACGCCCTTGAGGTACGCGCCCGGGTTCCAGCCGTAGGCGTCCTTGACCTCGACCAGGCCTGCCCAGTCCAGGCCCAGTTTGGTGTCCTTGTTGTACTTCATGTCCAGGTAGATGCGGTTCGCCGGGGACATGACGATCTTGTTGCCGCGTTGGGCTGCCGCGGCCACGTTGGCGTCGGTGGTTTCGGTGCCCCAGAACTGGGGGATCGCCGTGGTGTCCTTGGTGGTCTTGATGAACTCGTGCCAGCCCGTGGTGGTCTTGCCGTACTTCTTGATCAGCGGGAGGACGCGGTTCATGAACGTCGTGTAGTCGGCGTCGGGGGTGCTGAGCGCCTCGTCGCCGCCCAGGTGGAAGTACGGGCCCGGGGTGATCGCGGAGACCTCTTTGATGACGTCTTCCACGAACTTGTAGGTGATGTCCTTGTTGATGCAGAGGGAGCTGAAGCCGACCTCGGTGCCGGTGTAGAGCGGGCGCTTCTTGCCGTCGCAGTTCAGTTCGGCGTAGCTGGCCTGGGCTGCGTTGGTGTGGCCCGGCATGTCGAACTCCGGGATCACGGTGATTCCCCGGTTGGCCGCGTAGCGGATCAGGTCCTGGTACTCGTCCTGGGTGTAGAAGAGTTTGCCTGTGCGGCCGCCTACTTCCGTGCTGCCGCCGATCTTGGTGAGTTCGGGCCAGCTCTTGATTTCCAGGCGCCAGCCCTGGTCATCGCTCAGGTGCAGGTGGAAGTAGTTGATTTTGAACTGCTGGATCTGGTCTATGTAGCGCTTGACCTGGGCCGGGGTGAAGAAGTGCCGGGAGACGTCGAGCATCGCGCCTCGGTGGTGGTACCTGGGGTGGTCCAGGATGCTGGCTCCTGGGACTTGCCACGGGCCCCGTTGCTCGGTCTTCGCCTCTGCCTTGGGTGGCAGGAGTTGACGGAGGGTGGAGATGCCGTTGAAGTGGCCTGCTGTGGTGTTGGCGCGGACTACTACCTGTTTTGGGGTTACGTCCAACTGGTAGCCCTCTGGGCCTGTTTTCGGGTCTGCGCCGTTGGTCAGGACTATGCCGTCACCCGTGATTCGGTCCGTGACCGGCAGTGCGTAGCCCGTGGAGGGGCGGAGGACGTTGGCCAGCAGTTCGGCCGGCTTGCGGGCGTCTGGCGAACCCAGTTGGATTTTGGCTGATGCGGTCAGGGTGAAGGTTTCTGCCCTGGGGTGCACCTGGACCGGCTGGGGGACCAGTTCTTGCAGGGTGGTTGCCTTGGCTGCTTCGGCTGTGTCGGTCACCAGCACTCCTGATCCGGCGATCACCAGCGCCGCTAGTGCGGTCTGCAGTTGTTTTGATTTCACGCCAATCCTCCACAGGGCATGGGGGGACCTTGGCGGCGTTCGATCACGGTTTCAGGGGTTGGTCTTGGCTGTCAAGGTTTAGACCAATTCCATGCGAGTTGCGGGTTTGTCGGGTGGCTGGGTTGCGGGCGGGCGACCTTGCGGGTGGCCAGCTTGCGTTGCGTGCTTCCCCTGGGGGCTCTGCCCCCAGACCCCCGGCAATCTGATCGGGGGGAGGGCGCCACGGGCGGGTTGATGGCACGCCTGTTGCGTTGGGCGGCTGCCTGTTTCGTAGTTGGGTTGCGTTGGCGGTGGGGTCCCGTCACGAGCCGAACCAAGAGCGGGCCACATGTGAGAGGGAGGGTCAAGTCGACGAAAAGCGTGTCGACTTGACCCTCCCTCTCACATGCAGCAAGTGCTGTGGTGCGACTCGTGACGGGACCCCACCGCCGGGCCCGCTCGGTAAAGACGGCTCGCCTTCGGCTTCGCTGTGAGTGGGCTGTTGCTAGAGGTGTTCTTTGCTCAGTTTGTGCCATAGGGCTAGGAGGGCTGCTTCTGTTTTGTGGGCCAGTTCTACCTCTTGGCCGTACAGGAGGCCGAAGGTGAAGCCGTTCTCGTCGCCCCTGCCCAGCTCCAGCAGGACTGGGCGTGCCACCACCGAGTCCTGGTGGTCGCCCAGGAGGGTTTGGACGTCCTTCGCGCGCTTGCGCAGTGCCTTGGCGTGCTTGCCCAGTGCTGGTTCTGCCACTTCTGCTGAGTAGCGGAGGCGCTTGGCTGCCTTGCGGGCCTCGTGCAGCGGTTCGTCGCTGTCGTTGACCTTCAGTGCTTCCTCTACGCGGACGTCCAGGCGGTGGCGGGCCTTTTCCACCAGGCGTGGGAGGACTTTCTTTGCCTTGCCTGAAGCCAGAGGTGTGAGAGGGGGTGCGGTCAGCAGTGTGTCGATGGTGTTGAGGAGGGTGAAGTAGCGCTCGCTGTCCAGGGCCGCTACGGAGTCCTTGTGCGCCTTGGCTTCCAGTGGGGCGAAGTAGCGGGTCATGCGGGCCGCGACGTCGCCCAGGGCCAGTTCTGGCGGTAGGGCGTGGAGGTTGTTCTCGAAGCGCGTGCGGAGTACTTCGAGGTCCCGCGAGGTGCCCAGGACTGAGGCCAGCCACTTGAGTTCGTCGGTCAGGGCTCGGGTTTGTTCGCGGTCGACGATCTTGCCGAACGCTTGTAGTGCTGAGCGCATGCGGCGGGTGGCCACCCGCATCTGGTGGACGGCGTCGTGTTCGTCGCGGCGGACTCGGGGGTCCTGGTTCTGCAGCGCTGCTCGCTGGTCGTAGAGGTAGGCGAGCAGGACGTCGCCTGCTGTGGGTTTCTTGCCGAGGGTGGGGCCTGCGTCTCGTTTTACGCCGATCACCTGGGAGAGCTTGGACTTGGAGGACGACGGGACTATGCCCGCTTCGCCCAGGTGGCGTTCTACGGTGTCCAGGAGTTTGCGGTCGCCGCTTTCGCCCAGCTCTACTTCGATCTCGCGCCATGAGGTGGTTGTCGTTGAAGAGCCCATGGTTTGGGCGGTGACGACGTCGTCGACCACCTCGGCGAGCATCTCGCCGGTGCCGTTGGTCAGTTGCCAGCGGCGGCGGTTGGTGCGGATTTCGGCCACTGGGGCGAGGTTCTGGCCTCGGGTGTGGGCGCGTACCAAGGACGAGAGGTCCTTCGGGGGCTTCTTCACGGCTTTGCCCAGGGGGACGCGCAGTTCTTGGCGGGAGTCTTCGCCTGCCGGGAGTTTGAGGTGCCAGCCCTCGTCGTTGCCGCCCACGCGCCTGCGCAGGGTCACGCCGGCGCGGGCCAGGCGGAAGTCGTCCGTGTCGAAGTACGTGGCTTCGAGGTCGAACTCCTCCGGGCCGGTGGCCACGCCGGTGATCTCGGTGAGGTCCGGCAGACTCGCGTCCGATGGTGCCTCGTACTTGCGTTCGGTCTCAGTAACGGAGGTCGCCATTTTCTATTAATACCTCGTTTTGTCCCAGTTCACCCAGTGTTGTGACGGTGCGTGAGGGGTGGCTGCCACGGCCGGGCGGAACCGCTCCTCGAATGCGTGCATTCGTCGGGTACCCGCTTTTGCACGTCCCTGCTGTCCGGTTCGCTGGTCGCGTGCCCACGGAGAAGGAACGGCTTGACGTGGTCGAGCCGCAGGTCGCCACGTTGATCAGTCATGTCGGTCAGCTGTCCGCGGAACTGGAGCGCGTCACGGCTCGGCTGACGGTGCTGGAACGGCGGTTGTCCGGTGCCGGTGACGGGCCGCTCGCCGACCTCGACGCGGTGTCCGGCGAGGTCGAGCCGCTGGTCGAGGCGCTGCGCAAGGCGTGGGACGCAGAGCAGGAGATCCTCGCTGATCCGGCGCGGGTCGATCTCAAGGCCGAGGTGCTGGAGTTCGACGGGCTCAAGGCTCGCCGCGACGAGGCCAGGTCCAAACTGGACGGTGGGCGGGTGCCCCGGTTCGAGCGGGACGCGCTGTCGCACGAGGTTCGCCAGATGGAATGGCTGATCAACGCGAACGAGGCCAGTGCGCAGCGGGCCGCCGAGCGGCTGGAGGCCGACGAGGACGCCGTGGGGGAGGAGTGGCGCACCGAGGCCGTGCTGGCCGGGGACAAGGCTCGCGGCGAGATCAAGGACGCGGCCGCGCGGCGCATCTCCGAGGCGCTCGGGCAGTACGCGCGCATGCCCGTCTGGTTCCGGGTCGGGCTGGGCGAGATTCCGACGCCGGACCCGTCGTTCTGGCTCGAGTCGGCGATCGCGGTCCTCGCGTACCGGCTGGAGTACGGCGTCACGGACGCGGTCACGCCGCTCGGGCCGCCGCCGTCCGCCGCGTCCGGGAGCGAGAACTGGGTTCGCCGCACGAACGTCTACGCGGACATCATCGACCGCCTGACGACGTTGGCCGCGACCTTCCACCTGCAGTAGCCTGTTCTGCAACCGACGGGTTGCAGAAGGGGTGTGCGAGTGAGTCAGGTCGACGACGTGCTGGCCGCGCTCGCGGATCCGATGCGACGGCGGGTGCTCGACCTCGTGGCGGCCAAGGGGCCCGTCTCGGCGTCGACGCTCGCCGGTGAGCTGCCGGTGAGTCGTCAGGCGATCGTGAAGCACCTGGTCGTGCTGGAGAAGGCCGAGCTGGTGGCGTCCGTTCGCGCCGGCCGGGAGAACAACTTCTCCGTCCGGTCCGGCGCGCTCGACGCCACCGCCACGTGGATGTCCTCGCTCGCCTCTCAGTGGGACCAGCGACTGGCCGCGATCAAGAAGCTCGCTGAAAGCTGAACGAGCCGCCGACCATGGTCGCGAGTACCGGGATCTCCGCGATCGCGTCGCTCGTGCGCGGGTCGTCGCCCAGCACCACGAGGTCCGCGAGCTTGCCCGGCGTGAGGCTGCCCAGCACGTGCTCCTTGCGGCACGCGTAGGCGCTGCCGAGCGTGTACGCGTGGATCGCCTCCTCGACGGTGATCGCCTCGGCCGGTCCGACTGCGCGGCCGCTGGATGACTGTCGGCGCACCATGAACTCGATGGCGCGCAACGGGGCTCCGTCCGCGACCGGGCGGTCCGAGCTGCCCGCGACGGTGATGCCGTGGTCCAGGAACGAGCGGCCGCGGTACATCCACGGCGCCCGCGTTTCGCCCATGATCTCGCTGTAGTCGTCGCCGTAGGAGTAGAGGAACGTCGGTTGGATCACGGGGACCATGCCGAGAGTGGCGATGCGGTCGAGTTGTTCTGGGCGGACCAGGCCGCAGTGTTCGATGCGGTGCCTTGCGTCCGTGCGGGGGCGTTGGCGTTGTGCTTCTTGGACCGCGTCCAGCGTGACGTCGATCGCGCGGTCGCCGATGGCGTGGACGGCCAGCTGCCAGCCCGCGTGGTGGCCGTCGATGATCGCCGCCCGCAGGAACTCCTCGGACTCGGCGAGCCGGCCCGCGTTGTCGCTGCCGAGGTACGGCTCGGACAGCGCGGCCGTGCGGGCCATCATGCCGCCGTCCGTCCACAGTTTCAGCGCGCCGATCGACAGCACGTCGCTGCCGAAACCGGTGTGCAGGCCCAGGTCGATCGCGCGTGGGATGCCGTCCGACGGGTCGGCGGCGACGTCGTGCAGGACGTGGGCGGACACCATGAGCTGCACGCGGATCGGCAGCTGAGCGCGTTGGTACGCGGCCGCTTCGAGCGGGCTGCTGGCGATCAGGCCCGCGCCGATGCCCGCCTCCGCGCACATCGTGACGCCCTCGGACAGCACCTGCCGCGCACTCGTGTGCAGTTCGGCGGTGATCTCGTCGAGGGAGTACGGCAGCCGCAGCGTCCGCGCGGCCAGTTGCTCGTTCTCGGTCAGCCAGCCGTCGCTCGTGATCTCCGGAAGTTGCTTGAGCACCAAGGAGTTCACAACGCACGCGTGCCCGGACAGGTCGGCGACGTACACCGGCCTGCCGTCGCTGATCCGGTCGAGGTCCAGGGCGGTGAGAGGGCGGTCCATGATCCGGCGGTCGTAACCGGACGCCTCGATCCAGCCCGTGCCGGGTGCGTCGGCGAGGCGGTCGAGGATCTGCGTCACCGCGGTCAGGCCCGTGATGTCGATGGTGCGGCGGCCGTTCCACGCCAGGTGCGTGTGGGCGTCGATGAAACCCGGCAGCACCACGGCGTTGCCGAGATCGACGGTCTCGGTGGCGGGCAGGTCCTCGACCTGCTCGTCCAGCCCGGCGACGCGGCCCTGCCAGATGCCGATCGTGTGCGCGGCGGGGCGTGCCGGATCCATCGTGATGGCCCGGCAGCCCGTCAGCTTGAGATCGAGTTTCACGCGGTCGCGAGGACCGGCACTGGGGTGTTCGTCAGCACAGACGTCAGGATCTCACCCGAGCGCACCGCGACGTTGGACAGGAGCGACGACGTGATGCCGTGCGAGTGCTCGGTGCCGCCCTGCAGGTAGATGCCGCCCCTGAGCGACGTCTGAAGGCGGTAGTCGCGGCCTACGACGAGACGAGACGTCTCGTCTCGGGTGCAGTGCTCCTCGAGTCCGCCGAGGACCGGCGCGGCCTCGGCGTAGCCGGTCGCGAGCAGCACGAGGTCGGTGTCGACGAACTCCTGCTCGCCGGTGACCAGCGACTGGATCACCGCACGCGCGCCGTCCGGCGACTCCTCGACCGCGACGAGCCGGGTCATCTTCATCATCTTCAGCCGCTCGGTGCCCAGCACCTTCTCCTGGTACGTGGTGCGGTAGAGCTGCGCGATGAGGTCGATGTCGACCACGGAGTAGTTGGTGTTGCGGTGGTAGTCCATCAACCGCTGCTTCACGGCGTCCGGGGCGTCGTAGTAGTGGTCGACGGCCTCGGGGTCGAAGATCCGGTTCGCGAACGAGCTGTCGTCCGCGGGGCTGTAGCCGTAGCGGGAGAACACCGAGCACACCTCGGCGCCGGGGAACTCGCGGTGCAGGTACGCCACGGCCTCCGCGGCGCTCTGCCCGGCGCCCACGACGACGCAGCGCTTCGGGTCCGTCAGCTCGCCGACGCGGTGCAGGAACTCGCTGTTGTGCCACACGCGATCCGACAGCGTGATGCCCTCGGGCACGGCCGGGCGCAGTCCGGTCGCGAAGACGAGGTTGCGGGCGTGGTACACGTCACCCGTGGCCGTTGTCACCTCGAAGAGGTCGTCCTGAATCGCTTCCACGCCAACGGCTTCGGTGCTGTACGCGACCATGTCGTCGACCTGGGCCGCGGCCCACTCGAAGTAGTCGTGGAACTCGACGCGCAACGGGAACAGGTTCTTGTGGTTGACGAAGTCGATCAGCCTGCCGCGGTCCTGGAGGTAGCACAGGAACGAGAAACGGCTGGTCGGGTTCCGCATGGTGACCAGGTCCTTGAGGAACGAGACCTGCATGGTGGCGTCGTCCAGGAGCATGCCCCGATGCCAGCCGAACGCCTGCTGGCGTTCCAGGAACACCGCGGTGACAGGGGTTTCGGCCTGCTCGTTGTGCTCGGTCAGAGCGATGGCGAGCGCCAGGTTCGAGGGACCGAACCCGATACCGACGATGTCGTAGATCGGATGCATGAGCACCGAACTTAGGGCAGCCTAAGCTATCTGCGCAAGCCGTCAGTTAGGTTAGCCTGACCGTATCGCACCTAAGTGAAGGAGGACACCCCCATGAGGGTCGTCATGTTCGGGTTCCAGACCTGGGGTCATCGCACCCTGCAGGCACTTTTGGCGTCCGAGCACGAGGTCGTTCTGGTGGTGACCCACCCCAAGGGTGAAGGCGCGTACGAGAAGGTCTGGAGCGATTCGGTCGAGGAGCTGGCCCGCGAGCACGGCGTCGAGGTCCTCGTCCGCGAACGCCCGGAGGACCAGGAGCTGCTCGACGCGCTCAAGGCCGCGGAGCCGGACGTGATCGTCGCCTGCAACTGGCGGACCTGGATCCCGCCGCAGGTCTTCGCGCTGCCCAAGCACGGCACGTTGAACGTGCACGACTCGTTGCTGCCGAAGTACGCGGGCTTCTCGCCGTTGATCTGGGCGCTTCTCAACGACGAGAAGGAGGTCGGCGTGACGGCGCACATGATGGACGACACGCTCGACGCCGGCGACATCGTGTTGCAGCGCTCGGTTCCGGTCGGCCCGCGCGACACGACCGCGGTGCTCTTCGAGAAGACGCTGGAGCTGTTCGGCCCGATCACGGTCGACGGCCTCGCGGAGATCGCGTCCGGCCGCACCGAGTTCGTGAAGCAGGACCGTTCGCAGGCCTCGTTCTTCCACAAGCGCGCCGAGGAAGACCTCCGGATCGACTTCACCTGGACCGCCGAGGAGCTGGATCGCCTGGTGCGCGCGCAGTGTGCGCCGTACCCGAGCGCGTACTGCTTCCACCGCGGCCAGCGCCTGGAGATCATCGAGGCCGACGTGTCCGCCGAGGTCTACGGCGGAACTCCCGGCCGGATCTTCTACCGCGAGGGCGACGGCGTGACGATCGTCGCCGGCGCCGAGGCGAGGCGCGGAAAGAGCAAGGCGTTGCTGGTCAAGAAGGTTCGTACCGCCGATGGCACCGAGCTCAAGGCGCACGAGTACTTCAAGCACATGGGCGGTTACCTCACCTCCCGCCCGTAGCGCCGACACGCGGATCACGGGCCGGGTGACCGGTCCGTGATCGGCATGGTCGATCATTGCCGCATGAATCGTGCGGCGGTGACGTCACTGGTGGTCTTCGTGCTGCTCGTGGCAGTGGGTTGGTACCTCACGAATCTCCAGTCGTCCCAGGAGAATCCGCCCAACACTCCCGCGCCCGTTCCGACCGGTTCGTCGGACCTCGCCGCCCTGAAGATCGCGCCCGAGGGCAAGATGGCCGGCTACAGCCGCGACCGCTTCCCGCACTGGGCCTCGCAGGGGAACTCCTGTGACACCAGGGAGATCGTGCTGCAGAAGCAGGGCACGGACGTGAAGACGGACAAGGACTGCAAGGCGGTCTCCGGCACCTGGAACAGCGCCTACGACGGCGTGGTGATCAAGGAAGCCGGCGAGGTCGACATCGATCACACCATCCCCCTCGCGGAAGCCTGGCGGTCCGGCGCCGACAAGTGGACCGACGACGAGCGCAAGGCGTTCGCCAACGACCTCGGCGGCATCCAGCTCCTCGCCGTGACCGCGAAGTCCAATCGCTCCAAGGGCGACCAGGACCCGGCGAAGTGGAAGCCGCCGGTCGCGGCGTACGGGTGCACGTACGCGCAGCACTGGATCTCGGTGAAGATCGCCTACAAGCTGACCGTCGACCAGCCGGAGCACGACGCGCTGGCCGTGCTGCTCAAGACCTGTTAGGCAGGCCAGAACCCGGGGTTCCGGGTCGGCGTGAGCTCGAGGAGCCTGCTCGTGATCTTCCCGGTGAGCAGGTCGAAGAGGAACGCGGTCGTCGGCCCTTCGTAGCTGTCCCACTCGGAGAACTCGGCGTCGCACCAGGTGATCGTCCACCGGTCCGGGTCGTCCGTGCCGGTGCGCCAGAACAGCGTGCAGCGCCCGGCCTTGCCCCACTGGACGAGGCCGTCGAACTCCTTGGACTCGTAGATGTCGCTGAAGAAGACGTCGAGCGATTCCTCGTCCTCGATCGGCGACGTCACCTCGACGACGTGGTCGAAGACGCCGCTGCCGAAGGCCGACAGCAGTTCCTTGTAGTCGCCGGGAAACGCGAACCCCACGTGCTCCTCGGCGTCGCCCCAGGACAGTTCGGGCTCACGCTTCGGCTCCCACCTGAGCAACCTGACGAGGTCCGCGCTTCTCGGCACCTCTTCCCCCTAGCCGACCTGAACGGACTCGAACAGTCCGGACAGCTTCCAGTGCGTCACGTACCCCATGGCCTCGGCCGCGATCAGCACGTCGAGCTTCCCGAGGTTCGTGCGCGCCGGCATCTGGTACGCCTTGCCGCGCCGCACGTCGAGCACCAGCGGGATGGCACCGGGCAGCGTGTCCGCGACCGTGTGCTGCAGGATCCGCAGCCCGACGTTCGCCGCCTCCCTGGTCAGCGGCAGCTCCTTGGCGTGCACGAGCACCGCGTAGGTCGTGCCGTCCTTCTTGCGCAGCCCCAGGTGCGGCCGCACCTTCAAGGTCAGCTCACCGGCGCGGTAGGTGGCGCCCTCCACCGGCACCCCGGTCGCCTTGAAGGCCGTCAGCCAGGGCAGGAAGCCGTCGGCGATCTCCTCGAACGCCCGCGGCTGGCCCGTGCGGTTGGCGTTCATGATCGCCTTCTTGAGCTCGATCTCCGGTTCCGTCGAGTTGACCGCTCGTCGCATGGCGTCGCGGATCGGGTTGTAGAACCCGCACACCCTGGTATCGGAGGCCAGGTACATCCCCCGCTGTTCCGACACGATGTTGATGCGTCCACGCTGACCGCTCATGACGTACTCGGTGAACGACAGTGCGGTGACGCTGACGTTGTTGTCCGGCAACGTTTTCTCCCCTCGTACCGCGAGCTTCACCTGACGTTATCCGAGGGGTCTGACAAAAACGGCGCTGCTCCGAACGGCGCAATGGTCACTTTGTGTCGAGCAGTCACCCGAGTAGGTGACACGCAGAGTTGCGACCTAGATCGCAATCGGTAAACGGACGGTGACGGACCGGCAACCGATCACACCGATGACCGTTCGTCTGCCGTTCGCCGACGCTCACCCAACGCTCACCGCATGAACCGCGGAAGTAACACTCCGTAGAAGATCAACTCGGGAGAATGGGGTTCGTCAGGAGGAATCACGGCGAGGGAGCACGATGGCGGTAAAGGCGGAGCGTTCACCCGATAGAGCGGGTGACGTGGAGATTCCGCAGCCGCGGCTGTCTGCGAGGTGGCTGACCCACCCCGGCACCTGGCCGCACGCGGCTCAGGTGACGGTCATCCTCGTGCTGATCGCTCTTCTGCTGTGGGCCATCGCCGTCACGCTCGGCCCTGACCAGGCCTTCATCGTCGGCTCCGCGGGCGTCGCGGCCAAGCTGATCTGCATGTACCTCGACACCCGCGTGCGCAACTAACTCCCGTAGCGCTCCGCTGACCTGGCCTTCGCCTTGGCTGCCTCGACCTCGCGGTCCTTGGGCGGCGCGGTCGTCACCAGCGCGTCGAGCAGTTCCTGCGTCGCCGCCGCCACGGCCGCGACCGCCCTGTCGTACGCGGCCTGGTTCGCCGCGGACGGTTTGGCCGCACCGCCCACCTTCCGCACGTACTGCAGCGCGGCGGCCTGCACCTCGTCGGACGTGGCTGGCGGTTCGAAGTTGTGGAGCACCCGGATGTTTCGGCACATGACTCCACTATGACCTGTTGGGCGGCGCCGCGCGGGTGTGGATGCGTTCCCCCTGCTTGCCGAATAGGCTGATGATCTCGGCGGGCCGTCCGTCGGCGCTGCTCAGCGCGTGCGGCTGGCGGCAGTCGAACTCGGCCACCTCGCCCGCCCGCAGCACGACCTCCTTGTCGCCGATCCGCAGGCGGACCTGCCCGCTCAGCACGTAGAACCACTCGTAGCCCTCGTGCACACGCGGTTCGTGCAACTCGGCGTCGGAGAGGATCATCTTCCACGCCTGCAACGGCCCGATCGACCTGGTCAGCGGGATGCCGACGCGGCCGTGGTCGAGCTCGCGCGGCTTCATCTGCACGCGTGGATCGCCCACCTCCGGCGCGCCGACCAGATCGTCCAGGGTCACCTGGTAGGTCCGCGACAACGGCAGCAGCAGCTCCAGTGTCGGCTTGCGTTGATCGGTCTCCAGACGCGACAGCGTCGACTTCGAGATGCCCGTCATCTCGGACAGCGACGCCAGCGTCAGTTCGTGCTCGGCCCGCAGCGCGGCGAGCCGTTGCCCCACGGTTGTTGCCATAACGGCAACTTACTTTGCCAAAACTGGACTGTCGACCGCACTGTGGAGACATGACCTACGAAGTGGTGATCATTGGTGGGGGAGCGGCCGGACTGAGCGCCGCTCTGATGCTGACCAGGGCGCGCCGCAGCGTGCTCGTGGTCGACGGTGCCGAGCCGCGCAACGCGCCGGCCGCGCACATGCACAACTACCTCTCTCGCGACGGCCTCTCGCCGTTGGACCTGCTCAAGCACGGACGGGCCGAGGTCGAGGGCTACGGCGGAGAGATCGTCAACGACGACGTGCGAGGCGTGAGCAAGACCGACGACGGGTTCGCGGTCGAGCTCAGTGAGCGCACAGTGCACGCCCAGCGTCTGCTGTTCGCGACCGGCCTGGTCGACGAGGTGCCGGACAACCTGCGTGAACGCTGGGGCCGAGACGTCTTCGGCTGCCCGTACTGCCACGGCTACGAGGTCCGCGACCAGAAGCTCGTGGTGTTCGGCGAGGAGATGAAGGTGAAGCTGGTCCGGCAGTGGTCGGACGACGTCACCCACGTGCCGACGGTCGACGGCATCGAGGTCGAGGACGATCGGCTGGTCGCGGTGATCTCCGGTTCGGAACGCATCCCGGCCGACGCGCTCGTGTACTCCGCACCGGTCAAACCGCGCGACGAGTTCCTGCTCGCGTTGGGCGCCGAAACCGAAGAGACCATGGCAGGTCCGTTCGTGCGCACGGACGCGAAGGGCCGCACGAGCGTGCCCGGCGTCTACGCGGCTGGCAACGTCACGGACCCAACGGCGATCGTGATCGTCGCCGCGGCTCAGGGAGCCCAAGCGGCCGGAATGATCAACGTGGACCTGCTGGGCCTCATGCCCGCGGGAGGCTGATCCGGAACGTCGAGCCCTCGCCGAGAGTGCTCGTCACCGACACCGTGCCGCCGTGCGCCTCCACCAGGTGCCGCGTGATCGCGAGCCCGAGCCCGCTGCCACCCGTGCGGCGGCTGCGGGACTTGTCCGCGCGCCAGAACCTGTCGAACACGTGCGGCAAGTCCTCGGACGCGATCCCGGTGCCGGTGTCCGTGACCTCCAGGACCGCCCTGTCCTGCCACTGGAACAGCTTCACGACCACCTCGCCACCCGGCGGGGTGTAGCGCACGGCGTTCGCGACGAGGTTGCCGAGCGCCTGCCGCAGCCGCACCGGATCCGCGCTGATGTGCACCGGCGTGGTCTCCGCGCGCAGCAGGATCTCGCGGTTCTGCTGCGCGTTGACGACCTGGTCCACGACGTCGTCGAGCGCGATCGGTTCGGGGTGGAGCCTGAGCGTGCCCGCGTCGGCCTGGGCGAGGTCGTGCAGGTCGTCCACGAGTCGTTGCAGGAGAAGGGATTCCTCCAGCAGCATGGCGATCAGGTGCGGGTCCGGTTCGGCCAGTCCGTCCTGCGTCGCCTCCAGCCAGCCGGTGATGTTGCCCAACGGCGTGCGCAGCTCGTGCGCCACGTCGCTGACCATGGCTTGCCGCTGGCGTTCGGTCTCGGCGAGCTTCTCCGACATGGAGTTGAACGACCGCGCGAGCTCACCGATCTCGCCCGCGCCGCCGGCCACCCGTGCCGTGCGGTCGCCTTCGGCGGTGCGTTTGGTGGCGGCGGTGAGCGCGCGGATCGGCCGCACGAGCTGCGTCGCCGTGACCCACGACGCGAAACCGGCGATCGCGAGGATTCCCAGCGCCACCAACGTGATCCGGGTGGCGCCGGTCGTCGAGAGGTCGATCGCCATCGGCTCTTCGCCGGTCGGTGAGGTGAGGAACAGCTGGGCCGGCGCGGCGACGTACGGCCTGAGCTGTTCGCGGCGCGAGGTGTCCATGCACGCCACCGCCTCCGGTGGCGCGCCGTTGACGGTCGTGATCTCCCAGTCGAAGTTGTCGGGACCAGGACCGGGTGGTTTGTCGTAGTTCCTGCCGTACGGGCCGCGTTGGTCGAGGCACTTCGAGAACAGGGCCTGGAGTTGCCCGTACGCGGCCTTCTCCGTCACCGTGAGCGTGTAGAGGCTGTAGCCGACCAAGCAGTCGTCCCAGGTCGAGAGCTCACCGGGCCCGAGGTTGGACAGCCGCGGCCGGCCGTTCGGTGCTTCCATCAACGTGATCCTGTTGTTGGTGCACTGGAGGAGCTGGTCGGCGTAGGCGTGCAGCGTGCGGTACTCCTCGTCGTCGAGCTTGAACGGCCCGACCGCCCTGGGATCGATCTTCCCGTTGACGTTCAACGGGTCGACCAGTGCCTTGGGGGTGATGGGCAGTTGCGGCGAGTTCTTGCCTCCGGTGTCGACCAGCGTCGTGCCGTTGCCGTCTGTCAGCGCGATGCGGCGGCCGTACTTCTGCGCGATTCCGTCCACATCGGACTTCGCGCCGGCCCAGTCCTTGTGCGTGGCCGCGTAGCGCACCAGCTCGTCGAAGATCTGCGCGTCGGTCTCGAGCGCGTCGCCCTGCTCCTGGCGGATCGCACCGGTCGTCGCCTGCGACGCGAGCCACGCCGTGACGGCGATCGAACAGGCCGCGATCACCAGGGAGAACAGGAAGAACCGGACGAGGAGGCTTTTCATACCAGCTTGTATCCGATGCCGTAGACGGTGAGAAGTCGTTCCGGCCGGCGCGAGTCGTGCTCGATCTTGCGGCGCAACTTCATCATGTGCACGTCGACCGTGCGCGCGGTGATGAACCCGTCTTCGAGGAGCTGCTCACGCGTGAACACCCGTTGCGGCTGCGCGGCCATCCTGGCCAGCAACCGGAACTCGGCGGGCGTGAGGCTCACCAGTTCGTCCTTGACGCGGACCTCGTGCCGGATCGGGTCGACGGTCAGATCGCCTACCTTGAGCACCGTGGCGCTCGTCTCGCGCGCACGGCCGGTGCGCCGCAGGATCGTCCGCACTCGCGCGACCATCTGCCGTGGCCGGAACGGTTTGGTGATGTAGTCGTCCGCGCCCAGGTCGAAGCCGAGCAGCACGTCGTCCTCAGTGGATCGTGCGGTGAGCAGCACGATCGGCACGTCCGACTCGGCCCGGATCGCGCGCATCACGTCGATGCCGTCGACCAGCGGCATCATCACGTCCAGCACGAGCAGGTCGGGGTTGCGGCGCCGCGTCTCGTCGATCGCCGCCCGTCCGTCGTGCACGACCACCACGGAATGCCCGTCGTGCTCCAGGTACCGGCGGACGAGTTCAGCCTGGTGAACGTTGTCCTCGGCGACGAGAATGTGGGCACACACAGTGCGAAGTATGCAGGCCTTCACGACAGTCAAGCGGGACGTAAACAGGTTCTTCATCAGTTCCGGCGAGCGTTGCCGTCATGAAGGTGCACCTGGCTCTGGCGGCGGTCGCGCTGACCGCGATCCTGCTGACGACGACGCAGCTGGCAGGAGAGACGTCCCCCGCGGCCGCTCCCACCACGCCGTCGACCGTCACGCCCGTCGAGGTCGCCTCCTCGCCCGCCCCGCCTCCGCCACCGCCGCCCCGCGTCTACGCGTCCAGTTCGGACCTGCCCGACGGCCCCGAGTTCCCGGTGTCCGGCGCGGGCACGTTCCACGTCGTTCCGGGAAACGGCCCGGTCGTCGGCACGGGCCCGTTGCGGACCTACGCCGTCGAGATCGAGAACGGCATCACCGTCGACGAACAGGCCTTCGCGGCGTTCGTGGACGCCACCCTCGGCGACCCGCGTGGCTGGACTGCTCGTGGCGCGCGCTCGGTGCAGCGCGTCTCCGGTGCCGCTTCGGTGCGTGTGCGGCTGACGTCCCAACAGACCGCTCGGAATGTCTGCGGCTTTGAGATCCCGGTCGACGTCTCATGCCGCGACGGCAACTTCGTGTTCCTCAGCGCCGCCCGCTGGATCCGTGGCGCCGTCGCGTTCCTGCCGGACCTGACCGCCTACCGCACGTACATGGTCAACCACGAGGTCGGGCACGCGTTCGGGCAAGGTCACCAGCCTTGTGGCGTCGCCGGCGGCCCGGCGCCGGTGATGATGCAGCAGACGTTCAGCGTGTCCAACGACGAGATCGTCCGCATCACCAACGGCGTGCCGCAGGGCGCGGTGATTCCGCAGGACGGGAAGGTGTGCGCGCCGAACGGGTGGCCTTTTCCGTGAGCTGCTCACTTGTGGTTGATGTCCGTCTCCATAACCTGACGGGATGGACGTGGACACGAGGCTGCTGAGATATTTCGCCGCCATAGCCGAGGAGGGCAACCTCACGCGCGCGGCGCACCGTCTCTTCGTGTCACAACCATCGCTGACGAAACAACTCAAGCATCTGGAGTCGCAACTGGGTGTGCGGCTGTTCACGCGGTCCAGCACCGGGATGAGGCTGACGGACGCCGGCCGCGCGCTCGCCGCGCGCGTCCCGCCAGTGCTCGCGGGCTGGGACGCGGCGGTGAGCGAGACCAGGAGCGCCGCCCGCGTGCTGCGCGTCGGTTTCCTGGCCAGCGCGGCGAACGACGCGACGCAGGCCATCGTCAAGGCGTTCGGAAGGCTCCGGCCGGGCTGGCGGGTCGACCTGAGACAGGCACCCTGGTCGGATCCGACGGCGGGCCTCGCCGATGCGGAGGTGCCCGTCGCGTTGCTGCGATTGCCCTTCCCCGGCGAGGAGACGTTCGGCGTGCGGACGTTGTTCAGTGAATCCCGTTGCGTGGCAATGACTTCCGCGCACCCGCTGGCCGGCCGTTCCTCGATCGACTTCCCCGAGTTGTGGGACGACCCGGTCGTCGTCGCTCCCGCCCTGAAGGGAACCTGGCGCGAGCACTGGCTGGCCTTGTCCGAAAGGGACGGTCGCGAGGTCCGCGTCGGTGCCGTGACGGACCACCCCGACGAGTTCCTCGGCGCGATCGCCGGCGGCTGCGGCGTGGCGCTGGTTCCGGCGTCCACGTCCCACTTCTACTCGCGGCCGGACATCGTCTACGTGCCCGTGAGGGGCGTGAGCCCCAGCGAGGTGGCCGTGGCGTGGCTGCCGGACCCCGGTGAGGCGGCCACCGACTTCGTCCGCTGCTGCCTCGACGTCACGCGCTCGCGGCGCACCGGCTGCGGCACTCGCTCGGGCTGAACCCGTGCACGCGCTTGAACGCGGCGCTGAACCCGAACGCGTCCGCGTACCCGACCTTGCGCGCCACCGACGCCACCGTCGCCGACGACTCGGCCAGCAGATCCGCGGCCAGCGCCATCCGCCACTCGGTGAGGTACGTCAGCGGCGGCACCCCGACCAGCTTCGCGAACCTGCTCGCCAGCGTCGTCCGCGCCACCCCGGCCTCCTTGGCCAGCAAGGCGAGCGTCCAGGCCCGTTCGGGATTCGCGTGCATCGCCGCGAGGACGGGCCCGACCACCACGTCGGCCTGGGCCCCCAGCCACCCGTCGCCGTGCTCGCGGTCGAACCACTCCTTGAGCGCGCACACCATCAGCCAGTCCAGCAACCGATCCGCCACCACACTCGGGCCATCGGCGCCGATACCGGCGTAGAACTCCGCGCACCCGTCCTCGCCCGGCGCCACCAACGCGTCCGGCAACACCGACGTGAGCCGCCGAGCCACGGCCGTGCTGACCTCGTACGTCCCGCTCACCACCGACGCACGCCCCTGCGCCGCAACGGACTCCTGCACCACGAGGATGTCCCCGGCCTTGGCGGTCTGCCCGCGCACGCTGATCTCACCGGACGCCACCGCGTACAACGTGAGCCCCGGCAACACCCGCGTTCCGTCGATCTCGGTCCGGCGCACCCCAGCGCCATCCGCGCGCACCCCGCGCAGCAGTTCGTCGAACGGCTCCATGTCGTCCACGATACGGCCCGAACGATCGAACATGATCGATGAACTCTCACCCATGTCCTCTCCCGGCCCACGCGGGTTGGCTGAGAACATGACTGAAGAGATCCTGGTCCTGGGCGCGACCGGCAAGACGGGCCGCCGCGTGGTCCGCACCCTCGAAGCCGCCGGTCTGAAGCCCCGCAAGGCCTCCCGCGCCACCGGCTTCGACTGGAACGACCCGTCCACCTGGAAACCGTTCCTGCACGGCGCCACCGCCACCTACCTGATCGCCCCGGAAGACCCGTCCGCCGCGGCCCCGTTCGTCGAGCAGGCAGCAACCGCCGGCGTCCGCCGCCTCGTCCTGCTCTCCGGCCGCGGCCTCGACAAGACCCCACCGGACGTCTTCCAGGGCATGCACGCCGCCGAGAAAGCCGTCCGCGCGAGCGACCTCGCCTGGACCGTCCTGCGAGCCAACAACTTCAACCAGAACTTCTCCGAGGAGATCTGGCAGCCCGAAATCGAGGCGGGCCGCCTCTCCCTCCCCGTGGACGACACCCCGGAACCGTTCGTCGACGTCCAGGACATCGCCGAGGTAGCCGCCCTGGCCCTCACCACCGACGACCACCAGGGCCAGACCTACGACCTGACCGGCCCGGAAGGAGTCACCTTCACCGCCGCCGTGTCCCAGATCGCCGCAGCCACCGGCCGCCCCATCGACCTCGTGAAACTGACCCCGGCCGAATACCGCGAAGCCCTGCTCGCCCAAGGAGCCCCAGAAGAGGTGGCCACCGAGCTGAACGGCATGTTCGAGTCCATGCGCGCCGGACACCTGGCCACCCCGACGAACGACGTGGCCCGCCTCCTGAACCGCCCGGCCACCAGCTTCGAGACCTACGTCTCCGAAACCTGGCGCTGACGAGGCAACAACAGGTGCACGGCAAACCCGGCAGCCGTGGCCATCACCGCCTGGTAGACGACCGACACCTGGTACCCGCCCCCGACGAGGAACGCCGCGTCCAGCCCGGTCGTCCACCAGCCGGCCAGCTCACCGAGCCCCAGCACGTGCCACCCGAAGAACCCGGCACACCACCCGGCCACCACCCAGGCGGCCTGCCCGCCGCGTCGCGTGAAGAGAAACGCCGACACAGCGGCCACGGCGTTGAAGGCGAGGGCGATGCCGGTCAGCGTCGCGTCGGGGTTCCACAGCAGGCTTGCCACCGTTTGCACCACGAGCACACCGACGACCAGCCCAATGCCCAACCGCGTCTTGTCCACGGCCCCGATTATTCAGCTGCGCGCGTGGCTCCACGGCGTGGGCCCGTGATCGGGAACGAAGAAGGCCTCTGACCTGTTCGCACAGGTCAGAGGCCACTTGATGAGGCGCCCCTGGCAGGATTCGAACCTGCGACCTCGGGATTAGAAGTCCCTCGCTCTCTCCACTGAGCTACAGAGGCTGGAGGGGTGCGAAAGTGACCACGACGCGTGGCCACCGGTGCCCCCACCGGACACATCGTCCGGAGTCGATCGACTGTTTCCGCCCTACGTCCAAACGGGTGACGAAAACTGTCTAAACGTGACGCGGATCACGTCCGTGGGGCCGTTGAGGCTCTCTCCACGAGGGAAACGTCGAGTCTCGTCGGCCGTGGCGGTCTCCCGCCGGCCAGTAATTTCAGCGCCAGTTCGCCGGCGCGGCGGCCCTTGTCGGCCAGGGGTTGACGCACAGTAGTCAGTGGCGGGTCGCTGTAGGCCGCTTCGGGGACGTCGTCGAAGCCGACGACCGAAATGTCTCCCGGGACGGTCAACGTCAGATCGCGGGCCGCTTGGAGGGCTCCGAACGCCAGTTGGTCCGACGTGCACAGCAAAGCGCTCGGGCGCGGCGTGCGGGTGAGCAACCACCGCGCGCCGAGACGTCCGAGTTCGCGATCACTGCCGCGCGCCTCCCACACCGGAACATTGTCCGGTTCCACCCCGGCTTTTGCCAAAGTGTCGAGGTAGCCGCCCAGGCGGTCGCGGCTCACGCGGAACGGCACGGCCGAACGGCGCTCGTGCGAGACCGGTCCGGATACTCCGTCCGGGTGCAGCGCGAAGGTCAGCACGCCGAACCTCAGGTGTCCCAGCGCCAGCAGGTGTTCCGCGGCCGCGGAGGTGCCGGTGTAGTCCTGCACCTCGACTCGCGCCGAGCCCGGCAGCACCGGCTGGTCGATCACCACGAGCGGCAGTCCGCGGGCGGCGACGGCGTCCAGGGCCGGTGCCGAGTCCGGCAGTGAGTAGGCGACCATCACGTCCGCCTGTGCGCGCGACACGATCGAGGGGCGCGGGCCGCCGGTGGAGTCGCCGGGCATCAGCACGAGGCTGTGGTCGTGGCCGTCGACCGTCTGGGCCAGGCCGTCGAGCACGATCGACAGGGCCGGATCCGAGAACGCGCCGGACAGGCCCTGCGGCAGCATGAAACCCACGGCCGCGGACGAACGGGTCGCCAGCGAGCGGGCGACCGGGTCGGGGCCCGCGTAGCCGAGAGACCGCGCCGTTTCGAGGATGCGTTCGCGCAACGACGACGACAGCTGGTCCGGCCGGTTGTACGCGTTCGACACCGTTGCCCTGGAGACCCCTACGGCCGCGGCGACGGTGTCCAGCGTCGGCCTGCGTCGGCGGTCGGAGTCCACGGACGCATCGTATGCGAGAGATCGCACCCCGATCGGTAGCGCTGCTGAAGCGCTTCAGTCATGCTGGATCGCATGTCTCCGCGCTTTGCCACGTTCGTCGTCTTCCTGTTGAACGGCGCTGTGTTCGGCACCTGGGCCTCCCGCGTGCCCGCGCTAGCCGGGCAGATCGGGGCGGACGTGGGCAGCCTCGGCCTGGCGCTGCTCGGGGCGAGTGCCGGCCTGGCGCTCACGGCGCCGTTGGCGGCACGGATCTGCGCGCTCTACGGGTCGCGTGGAGTCCTGATAGCGAGCAGCCTCCTCAGTCCGCTGCTTCTGCCCGTGCTCGCCTTGTCGCAGTCACCGCTGCAGTTCGGACTGACGTTGGTCGCTCTGGGCGCCAGCATCGCCATGATGGACGTGTCGATGAACATCGCCGCGGTCGTCGTCGTTCGCGCTCTGCAACGCCCGTTGATGCCGCAGTTCCACGCGGGGTTCAGCGTCGGTGGCCTCATCGGCTCGTTGGGCAGCGCCGCCGCCGCTCAGGCGCACTGGACGCCCATGAAGCACTTCCTCGTGGCCGCGTGCGTGGGTCTTGTCGTGACAGCGGTCATCGCGAAGACCATCCCCGGAGGAGTAGGGGAGCGTCATAGGGAAGAAGTCGCCGAACGCGCCAACGTGCTCAAGAGCCCGGTCCTCTGGCTGTTGGCGAGCGTCGCGCTGTGCAGTGCCATCGCGGAAGGGGCGGCGGCGGACTGGTCTGCGTTGTTCATGGTGCGTGAGCGAGGGATGGGCGACGCGGCAGGTGCCTACGCCTATGCGGGCTTCTCCGTCGCGATGGCGCTCGCACGGTGGTTCGGCGAACCGATCCAACGCCGCCTCGGCCCGCACCGCCTCCTCGCCGCGGGTGGTGGCCTCGCCGCAACGGGTCTGGCGCTCGCGGCCGTGGTCCCGTTGCCGGTGGCCGGGTACGTCGGGTTCGGCCTGGCCGGGCTGGGGCTCGCGTTCTCGTTCCCGGTGGTCATGGATCTGGCGAGCGAGACCGGCAAACGCGCGGACGGCAGCGGCGGCGAACGTCAACTCGGCCTCGTCACGACGATCGCCTACACGGGCTTCCTCGCCGGACCGCCGATCGTGGGTGGTCTCGCGCACGTCAGTTCCCTCGTGCTGTCGCTCGGGTTCGTGGCGCTCGTCACGGCGCTGATCATCCCGGCGACGTGGCTGGCCAGGAGGGCCGCTAGGCAGGCGGCATCCGTTTGAGCGCTTCCTGCCTGATCGGCTCCAGCGCGGAGGTCACCTTGCTCTCGGCGGAGCCACTGCCCATGCCGATGGCGACCATCAACGACTCGTCGCGCGTCACGGCGATGGTGGCCGTGCACACCATGTCCTTGTCCGCGGCCGGCCGGGTGCAGCTGAGCCAGGTGGCGTGCTTGGCGGTGTCGATCTCACGGCCTGCCGCCTGCGACTTCTTCGACTCGTCGAACGACCGGTAGGGGACCGCCACCAGCACGTATGGGCCTTCGTTGAGCGCGAAGAGGCATGAGTTCGCCAGTTCGGCGCGGGGCACGGGCTGGAACTTGAGCGTGCCGAGCGGCTTGAGGTCCTTCTCCGTCACCAAGGTGCACGGGTCCACGCCCGCGGTCTTGCGTGGCGTCGCGATGGCGAGAGGCGGCAGCGGCGCGGCGACGGGTTCGCCCTGGATCGAGTACGCGCAGCCGGTCAGCGCGAGCAGCACTGGCAGGAGGCGGAGAGAACGTCTCACACGGCGCAACACTAGAGCGTCGTAGGCTCCAGGCGTGCCAATCGAACGCTCCACCAAGACGGGTTTGGTGCCCCTCGTCGTCATCGGCTTCGCGGTGGCTTCCCTCGCCGCCGTCGCGCTCAGCTCGATCGAGAGCAACCCTCCAGTAGGGGTGCAGATCGTGCGCGTGCTGACCGAGACGGGTGCGGTGGTGACCATCGGCTCGTTGTTGTTGGCGGCGTTCCTCGTGCCACCGCAGAAGTCCGGCACTCTCGCAGCGGACGGGTACGCCGCGATGCGCACCGCCGGTTGGTTCGCGCTGGTGTGGCTCGTCGGTGCTCTGCTGTCGGTGCCGTTCACCACGGCGGCCGCGATCGACCGGCCGGTGAGCTCGTTCACCTTCAGTCAGATGATCGCGACGGCGATGCTGCTGGAGCAGTCGAAGGCGTGGCTGTTCACGGCGATCATCGTGGCGTTGCTCGCACTCGGCTGCCGTCTGGTGCTGTCGTGGGGATGGACGACGGTCCTGCTGTTCGGGGCGATCTTCGCGTTGGTGCCGGTCGCCGTCACGGGTCACTCGTCGTCGGGCGGGTCGCACGACATGGCGACGAACAGCCTGTTGTTCCACCTCGTCGCCGCCGTGCTGTGGGTGGGCGGCTTGATCGCGTTGCTCGCGCACGGCAGGCGTGGCGGTGCGCACCTTCCCCTCGCCGCGACGAGGTTCTCGAAGATCGCGCTGGTCTGCTGGATCGTCATGGCCGTCTCGGGTGTGGTGAACGCGCTCGTGCGCATCACGCCGGTCGACCTCGTGACGTCCACCTACGGCTGGCTGACGCTCGGCAAACTGGCGTGCCTGCTGCTGCTCGGCGTGTTCGGCTACTTCCAGCGCGAACGCGGCGTCAAGGGCGTGGTCGACGGCAAGCCGCACGCGCTGCTCAAGCTCGCCGGCCTCGAAGTCCTGCTGATGATGTTCACGATCGGCCTGGCCGTGGCGCTGGCCCGCACGCCTCCGCCCGGCGGCAGCACCGAACTGCCCAGCCGCACGGAGATCGCGATCGGCTACGACCTCGACGGACCGCCGACGCTCGCGGCCATCCTGTTCGACTGGCGCTTCGACCTGATCTTCGGAACCGCGGCGCTGGCCCTCGCCCTGTTCTACGTGCTGGGCGTGCGCAGGCTGACCAAGCGCGGCGACAAGTGGCCGGTGGGACGCACGGTCGCGTGGCTGTGCGGGTGTTTCTCGCTGCTGTTCGCGACGTCGTCGGGCATGGGCCGGTACTCGCCGGCGATGTTCAGCGTGCACATGGAAGCGCACATGGTGCTGTCCATGCTGACGCCGATCCTGTTCGTCCTGGGTGGACCGGTCACGCTGGCGTTGCGCGCGTTGCCGGTCAACAAGGAGGTGCCGGGTCCGCGAGAGTGGGTGCTGGCCTTCGTGCACTCACCGGTCGCACGGTTGCTGACGAACCCCTTCGTGGCACTGGGTTTGTTCGTCGGGTCCTTCTACGCGCTGTACTTCTCGGGGCTCTTCGAGGCCGCGCTGCCGTTCCACTGGGCGCACCTCGCGATGAACGCGCACTTCATCCTCGCCGGCTACGTCTTCTACTGGCCCGTGATCGGTGTGGATCCGTCTCCGAACAAGCTGCCGCCGCTCGGTCGGCTGGGGCTGTTGTTCGCGTCGATCCCGTTCCACGCGTTCTTCGGTGTCGTGCTGATGAGCTCCGCGACCGTCATCGGCGAGCAGTTCTACCGCGGCCTGGCGTTGCCGTGGGTGCAGAACCTGCTGGAGGACCAGCGACTCGGCGGCGGCATCGCGTGGGCGGCGGGGGAGATCCCGTTGCTGGTGGTCATGGTCGCCCTGCTCACGCAGTGGGCGCGGCAGGACGGCCGGGACGCGAAGCGGTACGACCGCAAGGCCGACGCCGATGGGGACGCCGACCTCGAGGCCTACAACGCGATGCTGAAGAAGATGGCCGGCAAGGACTAGACGGACAGCGGGCGGCGGAATCCGCGGACCGCGAAGAACGCGCCGATCATCGCGATCGCGCCGCTCGTGACCAGTGCGCCGAGCACGCCCGTGACTGGGTGGGCGAGCGCCAGGCTGCGGGCGGCGTCGACCGCGTAGGTCAGCGGGTTGACCTTCGCGATCGCCTGCAGCCAGCCCGGCAGGCCGTTGACCGGCACGAACGCGCTGGACGCGAACATCAGCGGGAACATCGCCAGGAAGCCCACGGTCTGCATGAGCTCCGCCTTGCGCACCCACGCGGCGATCGCGATGAACACCCAGCTCAGCGCCCATCCGACGACCAACGCGAGTCCCAGTGCGGCGAAGGTGCCGAGCATGCCGCCGTCCGGGCGGAAGCCGAACACCAGCACGCCGAACAGGATCATCAGCACCAGCTGGAAGGCGGTGCGGACGGCGTCGGACAGGTTGCGTGCCAGCAGAACCGTGCTCGGACGGATCGGCAGCGAACGGAACCGTGCGAGCACACCGTTCGACATGTCCTGCACGAGCCCGATGCCGGACGCGAGAGAGGACTGCATCGCGGTGTTCACGAGGATCGCGGGCAGCAGGTAGTTGATGTAACTCATGCCCGGCGGGAAGTTCGCCGTGGACGTGATGCTGCCGAAGATCTGGCTGAACAACGTCAGCATGATCAACGGCTGCAGGATGCTGAAGAAGACGAGTGCGGGCGTGCGCAGCAGTGCACGCAGTGAACGGCCGGTCAGCACGAGGACTTGCGTCGGGTAACTGCTGCCGTGCCAGGTCAAGGTCGCCATGATTTCCCCCTAGTTCGCGGCGAGAGTGAGGTAGACGTCGTCCAACGTGGGCTCCTTGAGGCCGATTTCGTGCGCCTCCAAGCCGTTGTCGTCCAACGCGCGCACGACCGTCGCAAGGTCGCGTGACCCGCTGACGGGAGTCGTGAGCGTGAGGCCTTCGGCGACGGGGTGGAGTCCGACGGAGTTGATGGCCGTCAGCGCGATGTCCACTTCGGACACCGAGTCGAGCGCGACGGTCACCGTGCGCTGGCCGACCTGGGCCTTGAGCTCGGAGCTCGTGCCGGACGCGACGACCTTGCCGTGGGACAGCACGGTGATCGAGTCGGCGAGCCGGTCGGCCTCGTCGAGGTACTGGGTCGTGAGCAGCACCGTCGTGCCGTCCGCGACGAGCTTCTCGACGATCTCCCACATCGCGAGGCGGCTGGCCGGGTCGAGGCCGGTGGTCGGCTCGTCCAGGAACAGCACCTCGGGGTTGCCGACCAGCGAAGCGGCCAGGTCGAGGCGCCGCCGCATGCCGCCGGAGTAGGTCTTGGCGTTGCGCTTGGCGGCGTCGGTGAGGTCGAACTGCTCCAGCAGGTCGTCCGCGCGCTGGTGGGCCTGCCTGCGGCTGGCACCGAGCAGGCGGGCGATCAGCACGAGGTTGTCGTGGCCGCTGAGCTGCTCGTCGACGGCGGCGAACTGGCCGGTCAGACCGATGCGGCTGCGGACCTCGTGGCTCTGCTTGACGACGTCGAACCCCGCGACCTTCGCGCTGCCGCTGGACGGCGGCAGCATCGTGGTGAGGAGGTTGACCAGCGTGGTCTTGCCGGCGCCGTTGTGGCCGAGCAGGCCGAGCACGGAGCCCTTCTTCGCGGTGACGCTCACGCCGTCGAGAGCGGTCACGTCACCGAACTTCTTGCTCACCTCGTGGGCTTCGATCATGAGCTCAGTCATTTGCTCCCCCTGGTTTGAGTGCTCCGTGCAGGAACAGCTCCACGAGCTGCTCCGGATCGACCGTGGTCTCGCCGAAGCCCTTGCCCTGCAAGCGGTTGGTGAAGACGAAACCGAGCAGCAGGCGGGCGGCGTGCTCAGGGCTGGTGCGCAGGTCCGCGTCGCTGAACAGCTCCGCGATCGCGTTCGAGACGCGCTGCATGCCCGCCTGCGGACCCTTGTGCTTCTCGTGGTCCTCCTGGCTCGGCTGGTAGCCGGACTCGCGCAGCGCGCCCATGACGCTCCACATGCGGTCCAGATAGCCGCTGACCGTGCTGGTCGCCTCCACGAGCCGCTTCTCGATGGACAGGTTCGCGGGCACCGCCTTGATGCGGGCCACTTCCTCGTCGGAGAGCAGGGCCCGCTGGATGACGGCGTCGAGCAGCTCGGCCTTGTCCTTGAAGACGCGGAACACCGTGCCCTCCGCGATGCCGGCGGCGGCGGCGATCTGGCTGGTGGTGACGTTCGCGCCGGCCTTCACGACGAGCGGCAGCGTGGCCTGGACGATCGCTTCGCGGCGATCTTCCGGGCTCATCGCGGGGGCGCGGCGGCGGCGTGGTTCCTCTGACACGTCCGCAACTGTATGAGTGAGTCCTCACTCATGTCAATGAGTGGGCGCTCACTCACTCGCTTGGCTCCAGCGCCGCACTAGCACGCACCCCCGACAATTCCGCGGTCCGAGGCTCTTCAAGATCTCGACCTGTCCACACCCCGCGAGTTGTCCACAGATCCGTCGCCACCCCGCCCGCACCACCCGCCTCCGGAGCAACCTGGACCAGAACCCCGCGACCTGGAGGCAGCCCGATGTCCTGGAATTCCACCGTGATCACCGTTGTTGGAACTGTCGTCAGCGAGATCACGTACAAGCACGGTGAGGACGGCAGGACGAACGCGTTCTTCCGCATCAACTCGACCGAGCGCCGGTACAACACGGCACTCGGCGACTGGGAGGACGGCGAGACGTTGTGGCTGGGCGTCTCGTGCTGGCGCAAGCTCGCCGACAGCGTGAAGACGACCCTGTCCAAGGGTGATCCCGTGATCGTCCAGGGCAAGCTGCGCATCCGTCATTACGAGAAGGACGACGTGAAGCGGCAGGCGTTCAGCCTGGACGCGTTGCACGTCGGGCTGGACTTGAGCCGGGTGCAGTCACTGGGCTCCGCCCCGCTCGTTGAACCGCGAGCCGGAGATCTCGCCGAGGAACCCGTTCCGTTCTGAGCCGTTCGGGGCAACCCGTGCCCGGACTTCGGGAACCCGCCCGATCCGGCGGCGGCGCCGGAGAAGATGTACGTACTGCGATCCACGAAGAAGGAGGGAAGCTCGTAGATCGGGGCCGCTGAGGACCGATCGCCGAGAGTCGTTCACGTTCGAACGGAACGGGCTGGTCACCGAGTCGCGTGACGCTCGATCCGGGGGTGGGCGGCCGCTTGTCGGCGACCGAGGTCAGGAGCCTCTGAGCACCGCTCTACGATCGCGACCATGGCCGAGTTCATCTACACCATGAAAAAGGTGCGCAAGGCGCACGGTGACAAGGTCATCCTCGATGACGTCACGATCATGTTCTACCCCGGCGCGAAGATCGGTGTGGTCGGTCCCAACGGCGCCGGCAAGTCGAGCGTGCTCAAGATCATGGCGGGGCTGGACACACCCGGCAACGGCGAGGCCTACCTTGCCCCCGGTTACACGGTGGGCATCCTGCAGCAGGAGCCGCCGCTCAACGAGGAGAAGACCGTCCTCGGCAACGTCCAGGAGGGCCTGGGCGAGATCAAGGTGAAGCTGGACCGCTTCAACGAGATCGCCGAGCTGATGGCGACCGACTACAGCGACGAGCTGATGGAGGAGATGGGCAAGCTCCAGGAGGAGCTCGACCACGCGAACGCGTGGGACATCGACTCGCAGCTCGACCAGGCGATGGACGCACTGCGCTGCCCGCCGCCGGACGCCGACGTCACCAAGCTCTCCGGTGGTGAGCGCCGTCGTGTCGCGCTGTGCAAGCTGCTGCTGAGCAAGCCCGACCTGCTGCTGCTCGACGAGCCCACCAACCACCTGGACGCGGAGAGCGTCCTGTGGCTGGAACAGCACCTCGCGCAGTACACCGGCGCCGTGCTCGCCGTCACCCACGACCGGTACTTCCTGGACAACCTCGCCGAGTGGATCCTCGAGATCGACCGCGGCAAGACCCACCCCTACGAGGGCAACTACTCCACGTACCTGGAGAAGAAGGCCGAGCGTCTCGCGATCTCGGGCAAGAAGGACCAGAAGCTGCAGAAGCGGCTGAAGGACGAGCTCGAGTGGGTGCGCTCCGGCGCCAAGGCACGCCAGGCGAAGTCCAAGGCGCGTCTCGACCGCTACGAGGAGATGGCGGCCGAGGCGGAGAAGACCCGCAAGCTCGACTTCGAGGAGATCCAGATCCCGCCGGGCCCGCGTCTGGGCAACGTCGTGGTCGAGGCCGACAAGCTGAAGAAGGGCTTCGGCGACCGGGTTCTGATCGACAACCTGTCGTTCACGTTGCCGCGCAACGGCATCGTCGGCGTCATCGGTCCGAACGGCGTGGGCAAGACGACGCTGTTCAAGACCATCGTCGGCCTGGAGGAGCCGGACGCCGGCAACGTGAAGGTCGGCGAGACGGTCCTGCTGTCCTACGTCGACCAGAACCGCGGCGGCATCGACCCGAAGAAGAACGTGTGGGAGGTCGTGTCCGGCGGACTCGACTACATCCACGTCGGCAACGTCGAGATGCCGTCGCGCGCGTACGTCAGCGCGTTCGGCTTCAAGGGCCCGGACCAGCAGAAGCCCGCCGGCGTGCTGTCCGGTGGTGAGCGCAACCGCCTCAACCTCGCGCTCACGCTCAAGCTCGGCGGCAACCTGATCCTGCTGGACGAGCCGACCAACGACCTGGACGTCGAGACCCTCGGTTCGCTGGAGAACGCTCTCGAGCAGTTCCCCGGCTGCGCCGTGGTCATCTCCCACGACCGGTGGTTCCTCGACCGCGTCGCCACGCACATCCTCGCGTGGGAGGGCACGGACGAAGACCCGTCGAAGTGGTACTGGTTCGAGGGCAACTTCGAGGGCTACGAGAAGAACAAGCTCGAGCGCCTGGGTGCCGACGCCGCGAGGCCGCACCGTGTCACGTACCGCAAGCTGACACGGGACTGAGAGGGCAACGGCGACGTCGTGGCGGCGAGGGGCGAGGCGCAGGCGAACGTCGAGGTGAGCACGCTGGTCGTGCCCGCCTGGATGCTGCGTTGGCGGGCACCGGAGCTCGCTCTGGTGCTCGGTGAGCGCGCACTCGCGCTCGCTGCCACCCGCCGCGACGAAGCCGACCGCCTGCGGGCGGAGTCGCTGGTGGTCTTCGCGAGCAATCGCGTGGGCCGCGGCGTCCGCATCGCCGACAGGGCGATCGACGCGCTGAAGGCGGCCGAGGCCGCCGGTGAACACGAGACCGCGTGGCTGCTGCGGGTCGAACTCGCGGCGTGCGCGCGGTCCGTGGGAGCCCCGCTGACGGGGTTCGCCGCGGTCACGCCGGTGCTCGAAGCGCCGGACGTGCCCGCGGAACTGCGGGCCTCAGCTTTGGTGCAGGCCAGCGAATGCCTTGTGACGGTCGGCCGCGGCGACGAGCCCACGCGGGCTCTCGCCGAGGCGGACCAGCTCTACGTCGCCGACACGACGCTCGACGACGACACGCGTCTGCTGCTGCGCGGTCTGATCCGCGCGGTGCAGGCCGCGCAGCACCGGCGGTGGGGCGATCTCGCCGCCGCCATCGGTGCCGCACGCGAAGGCCTCGACCTGCTGAACAGGTTCTCCGATCCGTGCGCGGACAGCGGCCAGGCAGCCGGCCGGCTCACGCTGGAACTGGTGCTCTCGCTGATGGACGCGAACCGCCTGCTCGACGCGAGCGACGTGGGCACCCCGATGCTCGATCTCCCGGTGCGCGCGCCGTCGGCGTCCACGACGGGGTGGTTGCGCCTGGCTCTGGCCACGCGCGTGCACCTGCCCGCCGGCAGGGTCGCGCTGGCCCGCGAGATGCTGCGCGAAGCCGCGGCGAGCGCCGAACGCCACCAGCTAGACACGTTGCTCGCCGAAAGCCTGCTCGCGCTGGCCCACGTGCACGAGGTGTCCGGAGAACTGGCCGACGCGCTGAAGAACCTGCGCTCAGCCCACGCCGCCGAACGCCGCCGTGCCCGCGCCGTCTACGCGGTGCGCGCCCGGCTCGCCGCCGAGTTCGCCGGTGTCCACCGCCAGCCGGCCGACCTGCACCAGCAGCTGGCGAGCGTGCTCCGCCCGATCGAGGGCATGCAGGTGGTCACCGACGGCGTGCTGACCGCCGCACTGAAGCAACAACTTCGGCAGTGGCGCCAGGTCCAGGTCCGCAAGGGCGATGGGCTGAAGGTCAAGCGCGTCCGGCGCGCTGCCGAAGACATGACCGTGGAAGGTTTGTCCGCGGCCCGACAACACGCCGCCGACCGGTGGCGCATGGTCCAGCCGTTCGGCGAGCCCGATGACAAGACCCCGGAACCAGTGGAACTGCCACCCGAATCCCTGCCGTCATCTGATTCCCCCTCCTCTGACCGCACCGTCCCCGCCTCCGGCCTGATCGCGTCCGCGGGAGCCATGGTGAGCGGCCGCCGCCGCGCCGCTCGCGTGGCCGCCGGCGAGATCGACGACGACCGGCCCACCACGATCGCCGAAATCCCCATCACACCAGCACTTCCAGAGCCCGAGCCGCAGCCGCAGCTCACCGTCGAGCAGGAACGCAAGCGCAAGGTCGAGCAGCAGCTCATGGAGTTGCAGCGCGAGGCCCGCCGCCAGATCGAGGCGGAACGCCAGGCCCGCGCCGAACAGCGTGCTCAGGCCGAACGCGAAGCCCAGGCCGCCGAGGAAGCCGCGCGCCAGGAGGCCGCTCGCGAAGAGGCGGCCCGCCAGGAGGCAGCGCGTCAGGAAGCGGCCCGCGAAGAGGCCGCGCGCCAGGAAGCCGCCAGGCAGGAAGCCGTCCGCCAAGAAGCGGCGCGCCAGGAACTGGCCCGGCAGGAGGCGGCCCGCCAGGAGGCCGTGCGCCAGGAGGAGGCCCGCCGCGAGGCGGCCCGCCAGGAAGCGGTCCGCCGGGACGTCGCCCGTCAGGAAGCGGCGCACCAGGAAGTCGCCCGCCTGGCCGTGGAACGCGAGGAGGCGGCCAGAGAAGCCGCCGCCCGCGAGGAAACGGCCCGCGCCGAGGCCGCCGCGCGCGACGAGGCGTCGAGCTCCCAGTCGGAAAGCGTGCTGGACATGCTCAAGGCCCAGGGCCTGCGAGCAGGAGGCCGCCGCCGGGCCCGCGACGCCGAACCCCAGTCCGACACCCCGTCGTGGCGCGTGGAACCCCCATCGGGCCTGCGCCAGACCGACGCGGCGGCAGAACCCGTGCAGCCGCGGAACTTCTTCGCGGACTCGCCCGGCCCGGCCCGGCCGGACTACCTCTCGGACCAGGACACCCCGGACGGCCCGACCCGCTCAGGCCTGTCCGCGGCGTTCTCCCGTGCACCGGCGGCCCCGGACTTCGGTCCGCACCTCGACGAGCCGGCCTACCCGCTGCACACCCCGGCAGGAGGCTTCCCGACCGCCACCGCGGACCCGGACGAGCGCAAACTCCCCGACCTGGACTTCAGCGGCCTCGACTTCAGCACCCCGAAGCCGAAGCCCGCCATCTCCATTCCCATCCCGCCCGCTCCCGCGGAACACCCGGACGAGGACCCGGAGCCCGAACGCAAGCCGCTCCCGTCCATCCCGGACCCGATCCCGTCCGTGCCGACCCCGGCCGAGATCCCGCAGGCCCCGGAACCGGACCTGATGTCGACCACGTTCCTGAGCTCGGCGGACATGGACGACGACACCTCGGACGTCCCCACGACCCCGGTACGGGTGCAGTCGGCGGACGAGCAGCCCCGGCCGACGTTCGGCACCCAAACCAGCTTCGGCACGCAATCCACTTTCGGCAGCCAGGCTTTCGGCACCCAGCCGGGTTTTGGCTCCGGTGCCGGCTACAGCACGCAGCCCGCGTCGCCCGACCAGGCAACGTCATCCGAAGCGGCCGCACAGCCAGACCTCGCGACCCAGTCGGCCGGCTTCGACTCGGCGGGCTCCGAGGCACCGACCGAGACAGGTTTCCGCGCGGTCGCCCAGCCCGACCAGGCCACCACGAACGCCCCCGGCGATCGGACGGGCCGTCCCAGCAGCCGCCGCAGGCCGAGCGACCTGAGCCTCGCCGACCTGCTGGCCGAAGCACTGGTCGCCTACGAAACGGGCCGCCGCTCCGACGAGGAACAAGTAGAAGCGGCAGACCTGAGCGCCCCGCACTGGTCAGCCGACGAACCAGAGCCGGCAGCCACTCCCGACCGCGCCACCGAACCCGAGCCGTCCACCACTGCGGACGCCCTCTTCGGGACAGGAGAGTCGTTCGGCGAACAACGCCCCTCGGCAGAAGGCGCGACGACAAACTCCCAATCCGGCTCGGACACTCCTTTCAGCCAGGGCAGCCCCTTCAGCCCGCAGTTGGGGCGGTCAGCAGAGGCCAGGCCCTCCTCGGACGAGCTCTTCGAGCAGAGCCGGCCCTTCGGTTCCCAGGAGCCCGCAGCCGCGGACCAGCCCAGCTCGGAGGCGCTGTTCCGGACGGGCTCGTCCTTCGGCGCGCAGCCCGACCAGGCGGCGGATGTCCCGCCCGGTGATCGGCAGAACGCCGCCGCGGACACCTCGTCCGGTTCGGATGCGTTGTTTCGGCGGGATGAGTCGGTCGGTGGCCGGCACGAGTCACCGGCAGAGCCCCAGCCCGGCTCGGACGGACTGTTCCGGCCTGGCCGGTTCGGCTCCCAGCAGGACCCGGCGGCGGAAGCCTCGTCCAGTTCGGAAACGTCGTTTCGGCCCGGTTCGTCGTTCGGCTCCCAGCACGACGTGGCGGCGGACACCTCGTCCAGTTCGGAGCCGTCGTTTCGGACCGGTCTGTCGTTCGGTTCGCAGCAGGACTCCACAGCGGACACAGCGTCTGGTTCGGAAGTGTCGTTCCGGCCGGGGCGGTCGTTCGGCGCGCAGCAGGATCCGGCGGCGGAAACCCAGCCCGGTTCGGACGGACCGTCGCGGCATGGCCGGGACGGCTCCCAGCAAGATCCTGAGGTGGAAGCCGGATCCGGTTCGGAGACGCCGTTTCGGACTGGTCTGTCGTTCGGCACCCAGCAGGACTCCGCGGCGGACTTCCCGTCCGGTTCGGACACGTCGTTTCGACCGGGTTCGTCGTTCGGTTCGCATCAGAACTCGGCGGCGGACACCTCGTCCGGTTCGGACGCGTCGTTCCGGCCTGGCCAGTCCTTCGGTTCCCAGCAGGATCGCGCGGTGGGAGCCGAGGCTTCCTCGGACGCGCTGTTCGGCTCGAACCGGTCGTTCGGCACGCAGTCGGTGACGGAAGCCCAGACCGGCTCGGACACCTCCTTCAGGCCAAGCCGGCCCTTCGGTTCCCCGCAGCCCCCGGCGGAGCCCGAAAGCCGGTCGGTCACGGACCTCGCCTTCGACACCACGCCGTCGTTCGGCACGCCCCAGCCGAACCAGGAGTCGTACTTCCTCTCCAAGCCGCCCGCGGAGTCCGAGCAGGAGAAGACCGGGCCGATCGCCCCGGTGCGTGCCGCGCCGGACAGCGAGACCACCGGTCCCATTCGCCGCGTTCGTCCGGACGGGCCGGCGGGCTGGACGTTGCCCGGGGCGTGATGGTGGCCAGCACCACACCTCAAGCCTTGCCCAACCCCGTCCGGCCGGTGGCGGGGGAGAAGTCGCGGGAGCGTCGGGACGGCGACCTGGAGTGAGCGGGTCGGTGATCTCCCGCGGTTCGGTCGTGGTCACACCCATGATCGGATGAATGCCGTGGATCGGCCGGGTGCCGGGTCTGGTGGAGGTTGCCGGAGCCGACTGGTGTCCCGGCGCGTCGCACGATGCGGAAACCCTTGTCGCCACTGATGATGTGACTCGATTCAGCCCACGATTCAGTGGTTCGTCAGTGCCCCTCCCGTTGCCGGTGACGGCCGCCACCCCATCTAGGGTGGGGTCGGACCCGGCACACAGAGGTGCCGGATAGCGTGGAGTCGCCTGAAGATGACCTCGACTGGAGCCCCGACCCGAACCGACGACGTCTCCGCGGCCCCCGCCGCGGGCGATGACAGTCGACCGGCCAGTCCTGAGCAGGTCCGTGACGAGCTGATCGAACGGGCCGCCGCCAATGCCCCCGAACTCGCTGATCTGATCCGCCTGTTCTACCGCCACGTGCCCGCCGAGGAAGTCAACGACGACGACCCGGTGGACCTGGTCGGAGCGGTGCGGTCGAACTACCAGCTCGCCGAGAGCCGCGTTCCCGGACGCGCCGCGGTGCGCATTCTGAACCCCACCCGCGGGACCGACGGGTGGCAGTGTCCCGTCACCGTCGTGCAGGTCGTCACGGACGACATGCCGTACCTGGTGGATTCGGTCGCGTCCGAGCTCACGCGTGGTGGTGTGCAGGTGCAGCGCGTCGTGCACCCGATCGTCGTCGTGCGGCGTGATCCGGTCACCGGGGAGCGCATCGAGGTGCTGCCGACGGCCGATCCGGCCGATCCGCCCTCGGACGCGCTGGCCGAGTCGTGGATGAACGTCGAGGTCGACCTCATCACCGACCCCGATCGTGCCCGCGAGCTCGAGACCCGCCTGCTGACGGTGCTGACCGACGTCCGCGAGGTCGTCGAGGACACCGACCGCATGGTCACGACGGCGCTGCAGCTGGCAGAGGAGCTGGAGAAGGACTCGTCCGAGGCCACCACGGACGGCTCGAAGCTGCTCAAGTGGCTCGCGGACGGGCACTTCACGTTCATGGGCTACCGGCAGTACGAGCTGGTGCAGGAGGGCGGCGAACCCGCGCTGCGGGCCGTGCTCGCGAGTGGGCTCGGCGTGCTGCGCCAGGACAGCCTCGCGGCGCGCAGCCTCACCGCCGGGCCGGACAACGGCGCGCAGGCGCTGAGCCCCGACCTGCTGGTGCTGACGCAGGCGAGCGCGCAGAGCAGCGTGCACCGCAGCGTCTACCCCTACTACGTCGGCGTGAAGACCTTCGACTCCGAGGGCAACGTCTCCGGCGAGCACCGGTTCCTGGGCATCCTCAGCACCACCGCGCTGCACGAGGACGTCCTCGACATCCCGGTGATCGAACGCCGCGTGCGCGAGGTCATCCACCGCGCCGGCTTCCCGCTGCAGTCGTACTCGGGCCAGCGGATGCTCGAGGTGATCCAGAACTACCCGCGCACCGAGCTGTTCTCGGTCGACGCCGACACGCTCTACCAGACGACGACGGGCGTCATCGCGCTCGCGGAACGCCGCCGGCTGCGGTTGTTCCTGCGCCGCGACCCGTTCGGCCGCTTCTTCTCCTGCCTGGTCTACCTGCCGCGCGACCGCTACACGACGACGAGCCGCCTCGCGATGCAGGAGGTGCTGCTCGCCGAGCTCGGTGGCCTGAACCTCGAGTACAGCGCGCGCATCGGCGAGTCCGCGTTGGCCCGCGTGCACTTCATGGTCCACACGGAGCCTTCGCGCACGCTGGAGCCGGACGTCCACGCGATCCAGGGCAAGCTGGCCGAGGCCATCCGCAGCTGGGACGACCGCATGGTCGAGGCCGTCACGGGGGACAGCGGCGAGCTCGGTGCCGAGTCGGCCACGGAGCAGGGCCAGCGGTTCGCCGCGGTCTTCCCGGAGGCCTACAAGGAGGACTTCAACGCCGCCATCGGCCTGGAGGACTACCGGCGCATCGAGGCGCTCGTCGAGGGCGACCTCGACATGGTCTTCTACGTGCCGGAGGACGCCGAGCCGGGTGAGCGGCGGTTCAAGCTGTTCCTGACCGGTGAGGGCATCACCCTGTCGGACGTGCTGCCGATGCTGCAGCGCATGGGCGTCATCGTGGTCGACGAGCGGCCGTACGAGATCGCCCGCGAAGACGGTGTGCAGTGCTGGATCTACGACTTCGGCCTGCGCATCGACAAGGCCGCGCTCGCGCAGCTGTCCGAGTCCGACCTCGACCAGGTGCGCGTGCGGTTCCAGGACGCGTTCGCCGCCGTCTGGCGTGGTGAGGCCGAGGTCGACAGGTTCAACTCGCTGGTGCTGCAGGCCGGGCTCACCTGGCAGCAGGCCGCGATGTTGCGCGCGTACGCGAAGTACCTGCGCCAGGCGGGCACGCCGTACTCGCAGGACTACATCGAGGACGCCGTGCTCACTCACACGAGCGTGGCGATCGCGCTGGTCGCGTTGTTCGAGGCCAGGTTCGACCCGCGGCTCGACGACTCCACGCGCGTCGACCGCACCGAGACGATGGTCGTCGAGACCGGCAAGCTGATCGACGACGTGACGAGCCTCGACGCCGACCGCATCCTGCGCAGCCTGCTCACGCTGATCAACGCCACGCTGCGGACGAACTACTTCTTCCGCGACGCCGACGGCAACGCCCGGCCGTACCTGTCGGTCAAGCTCGACCCGCAGGCCATCCCGGACCTGCCGGCGCCGCGGCCCAAGTTCGAGATCTTCGTGTACTCGCCACGGGTCGAGGGCGTGCACCTGCGCTTCGGCAGCGTCGCGCGTGGTGGCCTGCGCTGGTCCGACCGCCGCGAGGACTTCCGCACGGAGGTGCTCGGCCTGGTCAAGGCGCAGGCCGTGAAGAACGCGGTGATCGTGCCGGTCGGCGCCAAGGGCGGCTTCGTCGTCAAGAAGCCGATCGCCCCGACGGGCGACCCCGGCATCGACCGCGAGAACTTCATGTCCGAGGGCATCGCCTGCTACAAGATGTTCATCTCGGGCCTGCTCGACCTCACCGACAACCTGATCAACAACGAGGTCGTGCCCGCGCCGCAGGTCGTGCGCTACGACAGCGACGACACGTACCTCGTCGTGGCCGCGGACAAGGGCACCGCGACGTTCTCCGACATCGCGAACGGCGTGAGCCAGAGCTACGGCTTCTGGCTCGGCGACGCGTTCGCCTCCGGTGGCTCGATCGGCTACGACCACAAGGCCATGGGCATCACGGCCAAGGGCGCGTGGGAGAGCGTGAAGCGCTCGTTCCGCGAACTCGGTGTGGACACGCAGACCGAGGAGTTCACCGTCGTCGGCATCGGCGACATGTCCGGTGACGTGTTCGGCAACGGCATGATGCTGTCCGAGCACATCCGGCTCGTGGCCGCGTTCGACCACCGGCACATCTTCATCGACCCGAACCCGGTCGCGGACACGTCGTTCGCCGAGCGCGTGCGGCTGTTCACCGTGCCGCGCTCGTCGTGGGACGACTACGACCGCTCGCTGATCAGCGAGGGCGGCGGCATCTTCCCGCTCACGGCCAAGTCGATCCCGATCTCCGAGCAGGCCCGCGTCGCGCTGGGCCTGCCGGAGGGCGTGGTCAAGCTGTCGCCGCCGGAGCTCAAGAAGGCGATCCTGCTCTCGCCGGTCGACCTGCTCTGGAACGGCGGCATCGGCACGTACGTCAAGGCGTCGACCGAGTCGCACGCCGACGTCGGCGACAAGGCGAACGACGCGATCCGCGTCGACGGCGCCGACCTGCGGGTCAAGGTCGTCGGCGAGGGCGGCAACCTGGGCCTGACCCAGCGCGGCCGCATCGAGTTCGCGCGCGCCGGCGGCAAGGTCAACACCGACGCGCTCGACAACTCCGCCGGCGTCGACTGCTCCGACCACGAGGTCAACATCAAGATCCTGCTGGACCACCTGGTCCGGGAGGGGTCGCTGGAACAGTTGCAGCGCAACGAGGTTCTCAGCGAGATGACCGACGAGGTCGGCGAGCTCGTGCTGGCGGACAACTACTCGCAGAACAACGTCCTCGGCGTCAGCCGGGCGCACGCCGCACCGATGCTGTCGGTGCACGCGCGTCTCACGGCCGACCTCGAAGCTCGCGGCGCTCTCAACCGCAAGCTGGAGGCGATGCCGAGCGCGGCGGAGTTCAAGGCGCTGGAGAAGAACGGCCAGGGCCTCACCTCGCCGGAGCTCTCGACGCTGCTCGCCTTCACCAAGCTCACGCTGAAGGAAGAGCTGCTGGCGAGCGAGATCCCGACGATCGACACGTTCAAGAACAAGCTGCCGGACTACTTCCCGACCTTGTTGCGCGAACGCTTCGGCGCGGCCATCCCGAACCACCCGCTGGCGAAGGAGATCATCACCACGGTCGTCGTCAACGAGGTGGTCGACGGCGGCGGCGTGTCCTACGCCTTCCGCCTGGCCGAGGAGATGAGCGCGTCGGCGACCGACGCGGTCCGCTCCTACGCCGTGGTCACCGAGGTCTTCGACCTGCCGTCGATCTGGCGCGAGATCCAGGCGCTCGACAACGTGGTGCCGACGGAGGTCCAGGACAGCATGGTCCTGGAGACCCGCCGCCTGCTGGACCGCGCGTCCCGCTGGCTGCTCTCCAACCGCCCGCAGCCGCTGCCGGTGGGATCGACGATCAACCGCTTCCGCGGCGTGGTCGAGGAGCTCAGCCCGTACGCCTTCGACCTGTTGCAGGGCAAGGAACTGGACGTCGTCGCGGGCAAGGCCGACCGGTACGTCGAACAGGGCGTCCCCGCCGAGCTCGCCCGCAAGGTCGCGGCGCTGCTCTACATGTACGGCCTGCTCGACGTCACCGAGATCGCCGAGCTCGCCGAACGCGAGTTCGGCCCGACCGGTGGCGCGGGCCCGGAGCGCACGCACCGGGAGACGGCCGAGCTGTACTTCTCGCTGTCCGACCACCTCGACATCGACCACATGCTGGACTCGGTGACGAACCTGGAGCGCGGCAACCGCTGGCACGCTCTGGCCCGGCTGGCTCTCCGCGACGACTTCTACTCGTCGCTGCGGGCCATCTCCGTCGACGTGCTCAGGGCGAGCGACGAGGGCGACACGGCGACCGAGAAGATCGCCAAGTGGGAGCAGGCCAACGCTTCCCGCCTGGCGCGTTCGCGCGGTGCGCTGGAGGAGATCAACCGGGTCCACCAGCTGGACCTGGCGACCCTGTCCGTCGCCGCCCGCCAGGTGCGGAGCATGGTCCGCTAGCAGGAGCACGAACGAGAACCGGGGCGTCGCGGAATCCCCTCCGCGGCGCCCCGGCGTTTCTCAGACGACCTGCTCCAGTTCCGCGCGCTGGGCGATCGCCCTGCCGAGCCACTGCCGTCCGATGACGACCAGCAACGCGACACCGATCGCCGCGATCGTGCCGACGGCGGAACCCATCCACAGCCCGAGGACCTCCATGCCGTCGGCGGGCGAGGGGATGTCCGCGAACGTGACGTAGACGAACAGCGACGCGAGCACGGCGCCACCGCCGGCGATGGCGCCGATCGCGATGTTCGTCCACAAGAGCGCGCCGGACTCGAACACGGTGCCCTCACCCGCCCGCTGCAGCATTCCGCCCAACGCCATCGCGAGGACTTGAAGGCACGCGATGAAGACGATCGCGAAAACCACGAACGGCAGCCGCACGGACTCGTAGGGCGGGAAGAGTTCGACCTCGCCCTCCGCGGTCCCGGGGATCACCACGACCTGCGCGAACAGGCCACCGAGGACCGCGACGGCGAGCAGGGTCTGCAGGAAGAACACCACTACGCGAGACATAGATCGAGTATCGAGAGCTGCCTATCGATTTTCAATCGGCTGGTGTGGAGGTCCTGTGAAGGTTCGTGGACGGTAGGGTCCCTGCATGGGTGTCTTCGTCACTGGTGTGCGGCCGCGATGGTCGGACATGGATGCGTTCGGCCACGTCAACCACGCGAACACGGTGACGTTGCTCGAAGAGGCCCGCATCGAGCTGCTGTTCACCGAGGCGGCCCGCCACGGGGTCAAGGAACTGGCCGAGGGCATGGTCGTGGCGAAGCTCGTGGTCGAGTACCTCGCGCCGATCGTGTTCACCGGCGAGGACGTCCTGGTGGAGATGTCGGTGCGGGAGCTGAAGTCCGCGTCGCTGACGCTCGACTACGTGGTGCGCGGCAGCCGCGACGTGAACAGCCCCGTGGTGGTCAAGGCGGAGACGCTGATGGCGCCCTACAACGTGACGACAGCACGACCGCGCCGGCTGACCGAGGCCGAGCGCGATTTTCTCGCCGGGTGGCGGGCAGGGGGAAACGGTGCCTGAGCTGGTGTTGGCCGACGCGGCCGAGAGAGACGACCTCGGGGCGTTCGCCGCGCGGGCGGTGCGGCTCGACGCGCAGACCGTGGTGCGGCTGCGCAACCGCGACGAGAAGCTGCTCGACGCGTGGGTGGCCACGCCGTTCGACACGCTCGCCACGCGAACCGTTGCGGGACAAGCGACTCCGGCGGACGTCACGGTGTCCGGGTCGGAGCTGCTGACGGGCCTCGCGGTCATGCGTGACGAACGCATCGACCCCGGCCCGGCCAAGGACCTGATGTGGCGCTCGGCCCTGCCGCCCGCGGAGGGCTGGCTGGTGGTCGACCGGCTGCCGGTCGAGGTCGTCGCGAAGATCGCGGACGAGGGCGTCGAGGTGGCCAGGGAGAACACTGGGCCGCAGGGGACGCCACCGGCCTCGTTGCTGGACCAGACGGTGCTGACGGTCAGCGGGTCCGGACTGGACGTGAAGATCGCGCTGCGGGTCCTGTTCGCGTTGTCGGGCATGGGTTTCCTCGGCGAGGACGGCGACGTCCGGGTGACCGCGACCGACTCGTGGCTGCGGATCGACGCCCGCTACGGCGCGGTCGTCCGTCGCCGCCACTCGATGCTGCCGCTGCTCGTCTGACCTGGAGTTAGGTCCAGGTTCGTCGCCGCTGAATTCGTGACGCGGCAAGAGGATGCGCGTGGCACGATGTCGCGCGTGTCCGCCGAACCGCAGCAGGAGACCGAGTACCGGGTCTCCACCCTGGAACTCTTCTTCGACCTGGTCTTCGTCTTCACCATCACGCAGCTGACCCAGAAGCTGGCCGATGACATGTCGCCGGCTGGGTTCGGGCAGGTCCTGCTCATGCTGTTCGTGATCCTGTGGATGTACTTCGGGTACGTCTGGCTCACGAACTCCGTTCCGCCGAACACCACGCTGCGGCGGGTGCTGCTCATGTGCGGCATGGGCGGGTTCCTGATCATCGCGCTGGCGATTCCCTCCGGGTTCGCCGCCGCTGGGCCCGCGTTCGGGGTCGGATATCTGATCGTGAACTTGGTTCACTCCGGACTCTTCATCTCGGCGGGCGGTCCGGGGTCGGCTGCGGCGATGGCACGGCTGGCGCCGTTCAACCTCGGCTCAGCGGGCCTGGTGATGGCGGGCGGGTTCCTGCCGCCCGTCTGGCGAGCCGCCGCCTGGTTCGCTGCCGTGGTGCTCATGGTCGTGTCGCCGTACGTGAACCGGCGGCACGGGGAGTTCCGGATCAGGCCGGTGCACTTCGTGGAACGGCACGGGCTCGTGGTCATCATCGCGATCGGCGAGTCGATCATCGCGATCGGCATCGGGGCGGCCGGCCTGCCGCTCAACCTGCAGCTCGTCGTGGCGGCGCTGCTCGGCCTCACGCTCGCCTACCAGCTCTGGTGGTGCCACTTCGGCAGGGAGCAGGACATCCGCGCCGAGCACAGCCTGACGGACATGACGCAGTCCGAACGGGCACGCGCGGCGCTGTCGGCGTTCGGCTGGGCGCACGTACCGATCCTGCTGGGCATCATCGTCGTGTGCGTCGGCATCAAGAAGACCATCGGGCACGCCGCCGAGCACCTCTACCTCAGCGGGGCCCTCTCACTCGGCGGGGGAGCGGCGATCTTCCTGTTCGGCGAGGTGCTCTTCCGGCACCGGATGGGCATCGGCACGAACAAGTGGCGCATCTCCGCCGCGGTGCTGGCGCTCGCGACGGTGCCGATCGGGCTCTGGCTCGCGATCGCTCAGGTGGCCGCGCTCGTGCTCGTGTTCGGTGCGTTGCTCGCCGTGGAGGACAAGCTGCGGGCGTGAGCACGCCCGCAGCGACGAACCTCAGGCGAGCCAGACCGCGGTGTCGGGCGGCAGCTGGTCGCCGTCCATCGGACCGGACGACAGCAGCACCTGACCGGGAGGCAGCGGCACGGAGGCGCCCGAGGTGTTCAGGGCGCAGATCAGCCCGCCACCCTTGCGCCGGAACGCGAAGCAGCCGGCCGGGGCGCCGTACCACTCCAGTTCCTCACCGGCGAAGCCCGCGTTGGACTTCCGGTGTTCCAGCGCCTCGCGGTAGAGCGAGAGCATCGAGCCGGGGTCTTCCAGCTGCGCCTCGGCCGTGAGGTGGTCCCACTCGTTCGGCTGCGGCAGCCAGGTGTTCACGGCCGTGGAGAACCCGAACGGCGGGCTGGTGCCCTCCCACGGGATCGGCACGCGGCAGCCGTCGCGGCCGCGCTCGGTGTGCCCGGAACGCTCCCAGGTCGGGTCCTGCAGGGCCCAGTCCGGCAGCTCCACGTTCGGCAGGCCGAGCTCTTCGCCGTTGTAGAGGTAGATCACGCCCGGCAGTGCCAGCTCGACCAGCGTCATCGCGCGGGCCCGCTGCTCGCCCAGCGCGCCGCCGCCGTACCGCGTCACGTGGCGCACCACGTCGTGGTTCGAGAGCGTCCAGGTCGCAGGCGTGCCGGTGAGCGCGACGGCACCGAGCGAGTGCTCGATCGCCGAACGGACCGCGTCGGCGTCGAAACCGGCCTCGACCAGCCGGAAGTTGAAGCCCAGGTGCAGCTCGTCGGGACGGACGTAGGCGGCGAAGCGCTCGTCGTCCTTCACCCAGATCTCGCCCACGGCCATGGTGCCGGGGTAGCCGTCCATGACCTTGCGGATCATGCGGTGGATCTCGTGCACGCCGTCGTTGTCGAAGCGCGGGTCGTGCGCGTCGTCGGACAGCACGCCGGGGGCCTGCGCGCGGATCTCCATGTCCGGCAGGCCGTCGGGCTTGGCCATGCCGTGCGCCACGTCGATGCGGAAGCCGTCGACCCCGCGGTCCAGCCAGAACCGCAGCGTCTGCTCCAGGTCGGCGCGGACCTCCGGGTGGTCCCAGTTGAGGTCGGGCTGCTCCGGCGCGAACAGGTGCAGGTACCACTGGCCGTCCGGCACACGGGTCCACGCGGGACCGCCGAAGACGGACGTCCAGTTGTTCGGCGGCTGCGAGCCGTCGAAGCCGCGGCCCTCGCGGAAGATGTAGCGGGCGCGCTCCATGCTGCCGGGACCGGCCTGCAGCGCCTCCTGGAACCACACGTGCAGGTCGCTGGTGTGGTTCGGGACCAGGTCGACCGTCACGCGGATGTTGTGCTCGTGCGCGTCCGCGACCAGCCGGTCGAACGCGGCCAGGTCTCCGAACATCGGATCCACGTCGCGCGGATCGGCGACGTCGTAGCCGTGGTCGGCCATCGGCGAGCGGTAGAACGGGGTGAGCCACAGCGCGTCGACCCCGAGCAGCTCCAGGTAGCCGAGGCGGGACCGGATGCCGTCGAGGTCGCCGACGCCGTCGCCGTTGGAGTCGGCGAAGGAGCGCACGTAGATCTGGTAGAAGACGGCGTCACGCCACCAGACGGACTCTTCGGCGATCTCGGGACTGAGGTCGGAGGAACGTCGCACGGGGGGTCATCCTGCCATTCGTCTCGCTGCTAAAGGACCCGAACGGGTGATGGGCGCTCAGGAAAAGCTGTTCATCAAGCTGTTCGCGGCCATCTCCATGTAGTCCCAGAGCTGCTTGCGGTGAGCCTCGTCCAGGCCGGCCTCGTCGACGGCGATCCTCATGCAGCGCAGCCACGCGTCCCGCTCGATCGGTCCGATCTTGAACGGTACGTGGCGCATCCGCAGCCTCGGGTGGCCCCGGTTGTCCGAGTAGGTGTGGGGGCCGCCCCAGTACTGCATGAGGAACAGTCGCAGCCGCTCCTCCGCAGGTCCGAGGTCCTCTTCGGGGTACAGCGGGAGGAGGACCTCGTCGGCCTTCACCTCTTTGTAGAAGCGCGCGACGATGCGGTGGAACGTCTCCTCGCCACCGACCTGTTCGAAGAAGCTCACGGGGTTTCCCACACACCCATCCTGACTCACGACAGCCACCGCGTGCAGGCCGCCCCGGCTGTTGGCTCTGCCATAGGCGTGTGAACTGGCAGGACGCCGGTTGATCATCGTCTCGAATGGGTGTTCTAACTCACTTGGCGGTGAAGCCCGCCTCTTCCAGCGCCGGCATGAGCTGCGCGCGCAGGTTGCGCTGGACCGCCCACTGACGGCCGGGGCGCGTCTTCACGGTGACCCGCAGCGTGATGCCCTCCGGCGTGAACTTCTCCACGCCCAGCACCTCGGGCTTGGCCGTGATGTCCGACTTGAGCGGGTCCTTGTCGGCCACCTCGCGCGCCGTGCGGTCCAGCACCTGGGTGGCCTCGGCGAGGTTCGCGCCGTAGCTCAGCGGCAGGTCGACGACCGCGACCGCGAAGCCCTGCGACGAGTTGCCGACGCGCAGGATCTCGCCGTTGCGGACGTACCAGACCGTGCCGCCCGTGTCCCGGATCGTGGTGGTGCGCAGCGCGACCGCCTCGACGGTGCCGGTCGCCGGGCCGAGGTCCACGACGTCGCCGACGCCGTACTGGTCCTCCAGCAGCATGAACATGCCGGCCAGGAAGTCCTTCACCAGGTTCTGGGCGCCGAAACCGATGGCGACGCCCAGGATGCCCGCCGATGTCAGCACCGGGGTGATGTCCATCCCGACCACGATCATGATCTCGAGGAACGCGATTCCGAAGATCAGGATCGTGACGATGGACTTCAGCACCGAGCCGATCGTGCGGGCGCGCTGCTCACGGCGTTCGGAGATGAGGTTTCCGAGCGCCTGTGGAGCGCGTTCCCGCAGCGGCTTGAGCAGGCCCGGCTTCTTGCCTTCCTTGCCGGGAGTGGTGATCCGGTCGATGACCTTGCGCAGCATGGCCCTGAGGATGAAGGCGGCGATCAGGATCACGACGATCTTGATCGCGCCCGCCAGGATCGTGGGGCCGTACTTCTCGAAGAACGCGACCGCCTGGGCGGTCTTGTTCGCGGCGTCATCCACAGGACTCGTCGCCAACACGTGCTCGTGCCCTCCTACAACTCCATGCCAGTGGCATTCGCGAGAAACGTCAGCTGGTCCACGGCGAGAGCCACCGTCCGGCTGACGGACCGGCCCGCGTGACCGACCTCGGTCTCGCGGCGGATCAGCACTGGGTGCTTGGTCGGATCACTGGACGAAGCGTGCTGCAGTGCCGCGCACATCTTCCTGGCGTGGTTGGGGTCCACACGAGAATCCGACTCGAACACCGTGAACAAGACCGAAGGGTACTCAACGTCCGTTACCACTCGGTGATAAGGAGAGTAGGAGAGCAGCCAGCCCAGCTCCTCGGAAACGCTTGCGCTGCCGTACTCGTCGGCCCACAACCGTCCGAGCAGGAACTTCTCGTAGCGCACCATGTCGAGCAGTGGCGCTGAGCACACCACGGCCGCGTAGAGCTCAGGGCGCTGGGTCAGCGCGGCGCCCACGAGCAGGCCGCCGTTGGAGCCTCCCATGATCGACAGCTGCTGCGGCGTGGTCCAGCCGTCGCGCACCAAACGCTCTGCGGCGGCGTGGAAGTCGTCGAACACGTTCTGCTTGTTGGCGCGCATGCCGGCGAGATGCCAGTCCTCGCCTTCCTCGTCGCCACCGCGCAACGACACGTGCACCCACACACCGCCCGCCTCGACCCACGCCAGCGTGGTGGCGCTGTAGCCGGGGCCGCGGCCGATCGCGAAGCCGCCGTAGCCGGTGAGCAGCGCGGGACGGGGCAGGTCGGGCTTCTGCTCGCCGCTGACGACGAACATGTGGACCGTCGTGCCGTCCTTGGACGTGTACGCGATCTGCTGCGTCGTCACGGTCGGCAGCTCGACGCGACCCGGCGCGGCCTCGTGCAGCACCGTCTCACCCGTGGCCTTCGAGAACCGGAACACCGACTGCGGCGTCACGAAGTCCGTCCACCCGAACCACAGCGTGTCCTGGTCGTGGGCCGTCTGAGCATCCACAACGGACATGCCGTGCAACGAACCCGTGCCGGGCAGCGGGATCTCCTGGACGTGCGCGCCGGTCGCGGCGTCGTGCAGGTGCAGTTCGGACACCGCGTGCCGGGTGCGCAGGACGACGAGGTCGCCGTTGAGCCAGCGCACGCCGTCCAGCACCGAGTCCGGTTCCTCGCTGATCAGCTCGGTCCACTCGGTGGGGTTCTCGGGGTCGGCGACGCAGAGGCGCTGCCGGGGCGCGCCGTGGTTGGTGTGCAGGTAGAGCCTGCCGTCGCGGGCGACGAACGCCGAGCACTGGACGCCGGCCTCGGTCAGGATCACGGGCTTGAGCGCGGCGTCGCCGTGCAGGTCCGCGATCCACACGGAGTCGTGCTTCATCGTGCTGGGCGCACCGCTCACGACCAGCCAACGGCCGTCCTGCGACACGGTGAGTGAGTAGTAGAAGGTGTGTGCCTGGCCGTCGCCGTGCACGTTGACGTCCGTGGCCGGGTCCGTGCCCACGCGGTGACGCCACACGCGGCGATGGAACAGCTTCTCGTCCTCGGGCAGCAGCGCCGGGTCGAGCTGGCGGACGTAGAAGAACTCCTCGCCGCCGGGCAGCCAGCCGATCGAGGAGTAGCGGCACCGGTCGATGGGGCCCTCGATGAGCTCGCCCGACTCGACGTCGATCACGTGCAGCAGCGAGTGCTCGTTGCCGCCGACGGACACCTGGTACGCGAGGCGCGTGCCTTCGAGGCTGGGGGACCAGCCGTCCAGGGTGGTCCGGCCGGACGGGTCGAGCGCGCTGACGTCGAGCAGCACGCGTTCGGTGCCGTCGGTCTCGCGCACCATGACGACGGGGTGGTCCTGCTCGGGACCGCGGCGGCTGAAGAACGCCCTGCCCGCGCGCCAGGTCGGCGTGGACACCGAACCCGTGCGCATCAGCTCCTTCAGGCGCTCGCCCAGGCGTGCGCGGCCGGGCATCGCGTCCAACCAGGAACGTGCGAGAACGTCCTGTGCCTGCGACCACTCCGCGGTGCGGGGGTCCGCGGTGTCTTCGAGCCACCGGTACGGATCGGCGACGTCGCGCCCGTGAATCTGCTCGGCGATGTTCAGCCGCTCGGCGATCGGGTAGGTGATCGTCGCAGGCAGTGGAGTGGAAGGAGCCTCTGTCACCTTGTCAAGGGTAGCGGGCTCTTGAAAACGACTTCCGATAGGGAGCGAGTTCACCCCAGGTTTGATCACACATCCATGACGCGTCACTTATCACACGTGATTTTTTCCTGGTAAGTGTGGTCTCCTATGGCTGAACCGGTGGAGGTGGTCGCGTGCCAGACCGACAACCGACCCCTATCGGCACCTCGCTACCTGGCGAGACGGCGCCGACGGTCCCCCCATGCCGAAAACCGCCCGAGTTGCGGGCCGTGCCGGATGGGGATCGAGATGGGGGAGGTACCGGTCCGACGCCGGCTGTTTTCCCCTGGGGAAGACGCAAGGTCCTGCTGCTGAACGCCACGTTCGAGCCGCTCACGGCGTTGTCACTGCGCCGCGCGGTCGTCCTGGTGGTGTGCGGGAAAGCCGAAGTCGTGCACGGAGACGCCTCCGGGCTGGTGCTGCACTCGTCGAAGTCCGAGGTGCTCGTGCCGTCCGTGATCCGGCTGAGCTCCTACGTTCGCGTGCCTTATCGCGGTCGCGTGCCGATGACCCGTGCCGGGCTCATGCACCGCGACCGTTATCGCTGCGCCTACTGCGGCGGGCGGGCCGAGACGATCGACCATGTCGTGCCGCGCTCGCGTGGCGGACCTCACACCTGGACCAACTGCGTCGCCTGCTGCGCGAAGTGCAACCACCGCAAGGCGGACAAGATGCTGTCCGAACTGGGCTGGCGGCTGCGCGTCGTTCCCGTGGCGCCACGTGGCCCGCACTGGCGACTGCTCGCCGGCGTGGCCGAAGCTGATCCGCAGTGGTTGCCGTACCTGGGCGAACCGGCTGCCTGAGGCTGGTCGTTCGAGTCAGGCCGCGAGGGAGAAGTCGTTCTGGCGCGCCGTGATGCGCACGGAGTCGTCGAGCGCGGTGATCCGGACCGAGTCGTCCATGGTGATGCGCACGGAGTCTTCGCGTGCGGTGATGCGGACGCTGTCCTGCTGAGCGGTGATGCGCACCGAGTCGTCGTGGGCCGTGATCCGGACGCTGTCGTCCATGGTGATGCGGACGGAATCGTCGTGGGCCGTGATGCGGACCGAGTCGTCCATGGTGATGCGGACCGAGTCCTCACGCGCAGTGATCCTCACCGAATCCTGCTGAGCGGTGATTCGGACCGAGTCGGCGCACGTGATCCTGACCGAATCGCTCGCCGTGATGCGCACCGAGTCCGCCATGGTGATGCGCACGGAGTCGCGGGCCGTGATCCTGACCGAATCGCTCGCGGTGATCCGAACGGAGTCGTTCATCGTGATCCGGACGGAGTCACTGGCCGTGATACGCACTGAATCGTCCTTGTAGCTCGGAAGAGTGAAGGTCACGGCCTGGGGGCGGGTCATCGTGAACATTTTGTGTCCTCCAGCTTGCTCGGGGCGGGTGCGCAAGACCCGTATAGGTGAAAAGCTAAGAGCTGGGTGATCCGGGAACAAGACCCCAAACCGGCACCCGTTCGCCGCCGACCGGGTGAGGCCTGACCGGGTGTAACCGCTGCGCCGCACGAGAGCACTCATTGCCCTTACTGGCGGGTATGGACACGCTCTGTAGCGTTCAATCCGATGGAACGTGACGTGCGTCATAGCGCAAAAGGCGTGCATGGACGGGGTTTCCGAGCGCTCACCGGTGCCTGGGCGGTGTCGCTCGTGGGCGACGGCGTGCGCATCGTCGCGCTGCCCCTGTTCACCGCCGCCAGCACTCGCAGTCCGCTCGCGGTGTCCGCTGTGGCCGTCGCCCTCACCCTGCCCTGGTTGCTCGTCGCGCTGCCCGCGGGCGCCCTTGTGGACCGCTGGAGACCGAGAACCGTTGTCGTGGTGGCACATTGGCTGCGCGCCGGGGTGACCGGAGTGCTCGCGCTGGCAGTCCACACCGGACACGCGACGGTCGTCGTCTTGTGCGCCACGGCTTTCGTGCTGACCTCCGCCGAGACGTTCGCGGACGCGGCGTCGCAGGTGTTGCTCGTCGAGCTGGTGAGCCAGGACGAGCTGGAGGCGGCCAACGGCCGGTTCGTGACGGTCGAGACGATCGGCATGGATCTTGCGGGGCCGCTGGCCGCCGCGGTGCTGTTCTGGTGGGCGCCGGCGGCCTGTTTCGCGCTCGACGCGCTCTCGTTCGTCGCCGCCGCGGTGCTCGTGTCCCGCGTGCCGGACATCGCTCCCGAGCGATCGGGCACTGATCTTCGCGGACAGCTGGCCGAGGGCATGCGGCTCCTCGTGCGGACCCCTGGCCTGCGGTCACTGGTAGTTGCCGTTGCAATCACAGCTGCCTGCGCGGCCGCGATCAACGCCATGCTGGCGCTCTACTCCATCCAGGTGCTCGGCCTCGCCGAACCGGTGGTTCCTGTTCTCGTCGTGTGCATGGCGGCCGGTGCTCTGCTAGGAGTCCGGCTGTCCCCGCGGCTCGCGGCTCGGTGGGGCGCCGGACGGGTCATGGTCGGGTTCCTGGCGTTGCTCGGCGCCGCGTTCGCGTTGTTCGGCCTCACGCCGTGGCTGGTGGTGGCGGTGCTCGCGTGCGTGTTGTTCGGCGTGGGGTCCGCGGGCTGGAACGTGCTGTCCGCGACCCGGCGGCAACGGCTCACGCCAGGTCCGATGATGGGCCGTGTGACCAGCGCTTATCGGGTGGTCGCCTGGGGTCTGTCGCCACTGGGCGCGGGCCTCGCCGGACCGCTCGCCGAGGTGACGTCGCTGGGCACCGTCTACGTCGTGGCGGGCTCGATCGTGGGATTCACCGCGATCTTGCTGGCCCGGCCGCTCGCGCGCGGCTGAGTTCGGCTACCGTACCCGCCGTGACCATCGTGGAGACCGTTCTCGTCTTCGCGTTGATCCCGCTGGCGATCTACGGCGTGATCACGCTGCTGACGGTGAGGCCAAAGGCCACCCGGATTCCCCGGTATCGGCCCGGCCAGGAGTGGGGCTACGCCCCGGTGTGGTGGAGCGCGAACCCGGCAGGGTTGAGCGCCGAGCACCACGGCGCCGCCGAGTCCGGTGCCTCGGACTCGACCGCCAAGGGAGGCGCACGTGGCAACTGGTAAAGCGATCGTGGCCGTCGACCCGTCGACGCTGCCCGTCGGTGCCGTCGTGACGAACAGCGGCCGGGTGTCCGCGGCGAAGATGTACGAGCCGCACGCGCCGGAACTGCCGTTCACGCCCGCCCAGCTCGCGCAGCTGGACGAGGCGCTGACGCTCTCCAGCCGTTCCACGGGCCTCGACTTCAGCGTGTACCTGGGCGAGCTCGGCTCGAACGCTCACGAGCGCGCGCAGGAGCTGCACGCCTCCACCGAGCGCCCGACGCACCACGTCCTCGTGGCCGTGTCGCCGGGCGAGCGCGTCGTCGAGATCGTGACGGGCGAGGAGTCCCACCGCCGTCTCGCCGACCGCGGTGCGAAGCTCGCGGTGATGAGCATGGTGGCGTCCTTCAAGGAGGGCGACCTCGCGGGCGGCCTCGTGTCGGGCCTGCGCATGCTGACCGACCAGGCGGGCAGCGCACCGCGTTCCTGATCTTGTTCTCGAACGCCCCCGGCACGCCGCCGGGGGCGTTTTTCACGCGCCGGCGCCGTTGCGGGCCACCACCAGGTCGGAGATCTTCTCCCAGCCGAGGCTGCGGTAGAGGTGCACGCCCGTGGTCGACGAGAACAGCAACCCGGTCGTCGCCCCGTCCGCCACGGCCTCTCGCACCAGCGCGCCCATCACGACGCTGCCGAGACCACGCCGCCGATGCGCCTCCGCCGTCTCGATGCGGTGCGCGACAGCGTCTTCCCCGACCACGGCCATCAACCCGCCGGCGGCCACCTCGCCGTCCGCCAGCACCTGAACCCCGATCACCGGGCCTCTGGTCACCTCGACGGTGTAGCCCTCGGGCGGGTCCGGGAACGGGTGGCCGGCCAGCGTGCGCCGCATGAACGTCTCGTCCGGGCGTGCGACGACCAGTCCGGCCGCCTCGATCTCCGCGATCACCTCGTCCGGCGAGTGCGTGGGGACGCTCAGCCAGCTCGGTTCCTCCGTCGCGGCGACGATTCCGGCCAGCGCACCGGCTTCCGCGTCGTCCGTGGCGATCCACTCGAACACCCGGTGCGACCGGTTCACGTGGACGACCAGGTGGCGGTCGCGGTACTCCGACGTCAGCCCGTCGGCCGCGATCCAGCCGCGGTGCCAGCGCTCCACCAGTTCACCGATCATGCTTCCCCCTTGTCGTTCGCCGCGATCACGACGTCGGAAATCGTGTCCCAGCCCAGTTTCCGGTACAGGTGCAGGCCTTCCTCGGTCGCGAACAGCAGCCCGTCACTCGCGCCGGCCCTGACCGCCTCCTGGACCAGGGCGCCCATCACGACGCTGCCGAGGCCGCGCCGCCGATGGGCCGGCTTCGTCTCGATGCGGTGGGGCACAGCGTCTTCACCCACCACGGCGATGAGACCGCTCGCCGCCTCCTCGCCGTCGAAAGTCACCACGACCTCGATCACGTCTCCCGGCATCACCCGCACCGAGTAGCCGTCGGGAGGTTTCGGCGCGGGGTGGTCGAAGAGGCCGCGCCGCATGAACGTCTCCGGTGTGCGGGCGACCAGTCCGGCCTGCTCGACCACGCGGGTCACCTCGTCCGGCGAGTCCGTCGCCACCGTCAGCCAGGTCGGCACGGACTGGAGCTCCACGTCTTCGGCGTGCTGCATCACGTTCGCGTCCCCCGCGAGGATCCGTTCCTCCTCCCGGCCGGGCAGATCGGCCCAGACGTGCCAGTTGTCCAGCAGGTCGTGCGGCTCCACCTCCTGCGCCCTGGCCCAGCCGGCGATCCAGCGGTCGACGAACGCGCCGAGCTCCACGCACCGGTCGAGCCGGTCGGCCAGGTCCTCCGTGGACGATTCCAGCACGACGTCGACCCCGTTGCGCCGCAGGTTCTTCAGCAGTCCGAGGAAGTAGTCGGGCATCGCCTCGAACGCCACACCGGGCTCGTGCCACACGAGCGTGATGCCCGGCACGAACCACCACTCCTCGTACATCCCGGTGATGGCGTAGACGCTGCCCAGGAACCGGCCCGGCCCGACCAGCGCCTCGCTCAGCGCCAGGTGCAGGCCGAACTCGTCCGTCGCGTGTCTGCCGTCGACGTGGTGCACGCCCGCCGTGGGGCGCGTGCGGGGTGCTTTGGCGGCGATCTCGTTCCACCACATGCGGCCCTCGGGAGACAGCGGCGCCCACAGGTTCCGTTCGGCAGGAACGCCTTCCATCCATACGCGCCACGCACCGCGGGCGGCAGGAGTGGGACGCTCGGCCACCGTCCAGTCCTCGCCGTAACGGGACTGGTCGAGCACGACGTCGAAAAGTCCTTCACCGGCAGCGGACGGGGACGTCGACGCGACGTCCAGCGCGATCCCGGCGTGCGCCACGATCCGGCCGCCGCGGTCCAGGGCGCGCAACCCCACCCACGGACCCTGCTCGTCGACGGGCGCCGAGGGCCGGATGCGGCCGGGGTTGTCGCAGCCGATCAGCGTCACCGGTGGCCAGACGCTCTCGAACGAGCGGGGAAACCCTTCCACGGCACGACATGTGCCGGTCTCCCGCAGGTCCTTGTACAGGGTGTACGCCGGGGGAGTGCCGAAGTCGCCGCCGTCGATCAGCTGGCTCACGCAGGCACTGGCGACGAGATCGCCGCCGGGCAGTTCGGCGTGCACGACCAGATCGCCCAGGAGCCACCACTGCGAGCCCGAGACGCCGAGGTGGAAGTCGCCGGTGAGCTCGTCCGGTGCAACCGTGCATCCGCGCAGCACCAGCCGTTCGCGCTCGGGCGGCACGGGATCGGCGAACAGCCCGTCGACGTCCACGACCCGTGCCAGGACCTCGTCGACGAACTCCCCGTCCTCGAGCCACCAGCGCACGACCTCGTAGCGAACTCTCACCGGACCTCCCCAGGACAGCCGCTCGACGCTATGGGAAGGCCCCGCAACGCGCGAACGCATTACGGGGCCTTCCCCAGCACAGCTTACGAGCGGTCGAACTCCTGTGCCGCAAGGGCGCGCACGATGCCCGCGCGGCCCTCGGACACCAGACGGCGCAGGGCGGGCGGGTGCTCGTCCGCCAGCCACGCGTCAGCGGCCTCCACAGTGGACTTCGCGATCGACCACGCGGGGAACATGCCCACGACCATCGACTGCGCGCGCTCGGAGGTGCGGCGGTCCCACACGCCCTTCACGTCGCCGAAGTAGCGCTCGACGTACGGCGCGAGCAGCTCCTTCTGGCCGGGGTGCGAGATGCCCGCGATGATCGCCTCGCTGACCGCGTTGGGCAGGTCGTCGTCGTTCACGGCGCGGTCCCACGCCTCGTCCTTGGCCGCGACCGTCGGGCGCAGCGCACGGGTCGACTGCGCGCGGCGGTGACCGGTGGAGGTCGGGTCGCGCTCCTCCTCGGCGTTGATCTCCGGCAGGTCCGCCTTGCCGTGCGCGACGAGCGCCTGCAGCAGACGCCAGCGCAGGTCCGTGTCGACGTCCAGGCCTTCCAGCACGGCGGTTCCGTCGTACCAGCCACGCAGAACGTCCACAGTGGAGTCGTCCAGCACCGACGAGGTCAGCGCGTTCACGAACGCCAGCTGGTGATCGGAGCCAGGCTCGGCCGCCTGCGCCAGTTCCATCGCCTTGGCCACGAACCGGCGCCAGCCCTCCGCCCGCCACGAGTCGTCCGCGTAGGACGACAGCGAGGTCTGCGCCTGCAGCAGAAGTCGTTGCACCACACCGACCTCGGACTCGGAGTGCAGCCCGCCGAGCACCAGGTTCACGAAGTCGCGGGCCTTCAGCTCGGCCTCGCGGGTCATCTCCCACGCGGCCGACCAGCACAGCGTGCGCGGCAGCGGCTCGGCGATGTCGGAGATGTGGTCGATCAGCCCGGCCAGCGAGTCCGGGTCGAGGCGCATCGTGCAGTACGTGAGGTCGTCGTCGTTGACCAGCACGATCTTGCCGCGGTGCACGCCGACCAGCTCGGGAACCTCGGTGCGGTCGCCCGTCACGTCCAGCTCGTGGCGGTGCGTGCGAACCAGCTTGCCCGTGCCGTCGTCGTCGTAGACGCCGATCGCGATGCGGTGCGTGCGCAGTTCGCCTGCGCCCGGACGCGCGCCGCCCTGCAGCACGGCGAACTCTTTGAACTTGCCCTGTGCGTCAACGGTGAACTTGGGGCGCAACAGGTTCAGGCCCGTCGTCTCCAGCCACTGCGCGCTCCACCACGACAGGTCGCGGCCGGACGCCTCCTCCAGCGCACCCAGCAGGTCCGCGAGCGTGGCGTTGCCCCAGGCGTGCTTGCCGAAGTAGACCCGCAGGCCCGCCAGGAAGTTCTCCAGCCCGACGTACGCGACGAGCTGCTTGAGCACCGAGGCGCCCTTGGCGTAGGTGATGCCGTCGAAGTTGACCTCGACCGCCTGCACGTCGGAGATGTCCGCGGCGACGGGGTGCGTGGAGGGCAGCTGGTCTTGCCGGTACGCCCACGACTTCTCGATCTTCGCGAACGTCGTCCAGGCCTGGCGGTACTCGGTGGCCTCCGCCTGCGCGAGCACGGACGCCCAGGTGGCGAACGACTCGTTCAGCCACAGGTCGTCCCACCAGCGCATGGTGACCAGGTCGCCGAACCACATGTGCGCCATCTCGTGCAGCACGGTCTCGGCGCGGCGCTCGTAGAGGTAGCGGGTGACGCGGCTGCGGAAGACGTAGTCCTCGAGGAACGTGACGCAGCCGGCGTTCTCCATCGCGCCCGCGTTGAACTCCGGCACGAAGCACTGGTCGTACTTGCCGAACGGGTACTGCACGCCGAACGCCTTGTGGAAGAACCCGAAGCCCTGTTTGGTCTCCGTGAACAACCGCTCGTGGTCCATGTGAGGAGCGAGCGAGGCGCGGCAGTAGATGCCGAGCGGGATCTTGAAGTCACCCTCGACGAACTCGTCACGCCACTCCGCGTAGGGACCGGCGACCAGGGCCACGATGTAGGTCGACATCGGCTTGGTGGTGGCGAACGTGTGCACGTCCGAACCGCCCTCGCCGTCCTCGGTGGCGATGATCTCGCCGTTCGAGATGACCTTCCAGTCGTGCGGCGCCGTCACCTTCATGGAGTAGACGGACTTGAGGTCCGGCTGGTCGAAGCACGCGAACATGCGCTTGGCGTCCGCGGTCTCGAACTGCGAGTACAGGTAGACACCGCCGTCGACCGGGTCGACGAACCGGTGCAGGCCCTCGCCGGTGTTCATGTACCGGCAGTCGGCCTCGATGGTGAGCTCGTTGGTCTCCGCGAGGTCCGGCAGCTTGACGCCGTCCTCCTCGCGGTAGTCGGAGACGTCGAGCTCGCTGCCGTTGAGCACAGCGCGGTGCACGGTCGCCGCCACGATGTCGATCCACGAGGAAGCACCCGGAGTCCGGCTGCGGAACACCACGGTGGTGGTGGAGCGGAACGTGTCCGAACCCGGCTTTCCGCCGCCGTCGGTCAGGTCCAGCTCGATCCGGTAGGACTCCACTTCCAGCAGCTCAGCACGGTCCTGAGCCTGGTCGCGGGTGAGGTTGGGCGCGGCCACTGGTCACCTCGTCTGCCGCGCGTGTGGTTACGCGCTGACGTCGTCGGGAATGGTTATGACTCCCGCATCCAATCACGGAACCGGCGTACGGGAAGAGATGACAGGGTGATCTGGTTGGGCTGATGGGGCGATAACGCCACCGACCGTCACTAAAGGGGCACGCATGACCGACAAGGCGAAGGTCGACTTCTACTTCGACCCTCTTTGCCCGTTCGCCTGGATCTCCTCCCGGTGGATCCTCGAGGTGGAGAAGGTCCGCGACATCGACCTGAGCTTCCACGTGATGAGCCTTGCCGTGCTGAACGAGGGCCGCGACCTGCCCGAGCAGTACAAGGAGCTCATGACGAAGGGCTGGGGTCCGGTTCGCGTGGCCATCGCCGCCGAGCAGAAGTTCGGCAACGAGGTGCTGCCGAAGCTGTACGCCGCGATGGGCACGCGCATCCACAACGAGGGCAACCAGGACTTCGACGAGATCATCAAGCTGGCTCTCGCCGACGCCGAACTGCCGGCCGAGCTCGCGGAGGCCGCGCACTCGACCGAGTACGACGAGGCGCTGCGGGCGTCGCACCACCGCGGCATGGACCCGGTCGGCATGGACGTCGGCACGCCGACCATCCACATCGACGGCGTCGCCTTCTTCGGCCCGGTGCTGACGAAGATCCCGCGCGGCGAGGACGCCGGCACGATCTTCGACGGCGCCCGGCTGCTCGCCGGCTTCCCGTACTTCTTCGAGCTCAAGCGGACCCGTACGGGTGAACTGGACTTCAGCTGAGTCCTGCCGGGCCCTTCCGGGCGCTTCGGCTGAGTTTTCTGTCAGAGGTGCTGACTAGCGTCTCCTGACATGGCACACCACCGCGTCGAAGTCGCAGTTCAGGGCCCCTGGTCGCTGGCGACGTCCAGGGAGTTCTGGGAGGGCTTCACGCCGTCCGCGTTGCCCGCGCGTGCGGGAGAGGCGCTGCAGGCGACGTTCCTGGTCGAAGGTGAGTGGCGCCGTGCCTCGGTCTCCGTGACCCAGCACGGCGCCACTGCCGTTCTGGAGCTGTCCGGCGAGGGCGACCTCGACCTGGCGGCTTCCCAGGTCTGCCGCTTCCTGTCCTTGGACGTCGACGGGCGGGCGTGGCCGGACGTCGGTCTGCGCGATCCGGTGATCGCTGCCGCACAGGCTTCCTTACCCGGCTTACGGCCGTGCGGCTTCTACTCGCCGTACGAGGCAGCGGCGTGGTCGGTGCTCTCACAGCGGATCCGCGTGTCGCAGGCGGCAGTGTTGAAGGCTTCGCTGCTGCGGGACGGCGTGTTCCCGGCTCCGGCGGAGTTGCTGCGTCTCGACCTCGACCTGCCAGGCCGTAAGCCCGAGTACCTGCGTGCGGTGGCCGAGGCCGCGCTGGACGGGGTTTTGGACGCGGTGGCGTTGCGTTCTCTCAAGCCCGCGGCCGCTGTGCTGGCGGTGCAGCAGGTCAAGGGGCTGGGGCCGTTCGCGGCCGAGTTGGTCGTGCTGCGCGGGGCGAACGCTCCGGATGCCATGCCGCACAACGAGTCCCGGCTCACCGACGAGGTGTCCGAGCGGTACGGGCGGCCGCTGGCCGAGGTGTCCGAGGCGTGGCGGCCGTACCGGACTTGGGCCTCGGTGCACCTGCGGGTGCTGCGTGAGCGGCGGCTGGGAGGTGCGATGGCGTCTGCCTGAGCGTGCCGGTCGCGGTGGCTGTCCTTGTTCGCGAGCCAGAGGTCTTCGACGCTGGTCTTCGGCGACGATGCCGACGACGGCTGTGTTCGCTCACCAGGTCGAGGTCGTCGGCTCGGGTTGCTGGGTGCCTCGTTCGCTGAGCGCACTTTGCGCTGGGACGTCGCCGGTGTCAGTCGCTGGGGATGGCGCTTGTGGTGTCCGCTCTGTTCGTCTGGGGCGGGGTCACTGAGGTTGGTTGCCGGTCGTCTTGCTCGCCAGGGCACCCGTGCTGGACGTCGGCGATGTCAGTCGCCGGAGGACCGGAAGCCTGTGGTGGCCGCCCTGCTCGACTGGCCGAGGTCGTCGGCGACGTTGCCGTGGCGCTTGCCCTTGCTCGACAGGCCGAGGTCGTAGGCGGCCTTGCTGGCGGCGCCTGCCCTTGCTCGTCAGCCGAGGTCGCCGAAGGCGGTTCGCTAGGCGTGGCATCCGCAGTGCCCGCCCTCGCTCACTGGGCCGCCCTCTGGCTGCCGCCGCCTTTGGGCTGCCGCCGCCTTTGGGCTGCCGCCGCCCTCCGGCCGCCACCGCCCTCCGGCTCACCCGACGGCCGCGACCCGTTGGCTCACCAGGCCACCCTCCCAGCCCCCGCCACGCTCCGGCCCATCCGACGGCCGCGATCCGTCGGCTCACCGGGCCGAGCTCTCCAGCCCCGCCACACTCCAGCCCACCCGACATCCGCCACCCGTGGGCTCGCCAGGCACCCTCCAGCCGGCGTGACCGTTGCCGACGGATGTGACAGGCTGACTGCTGTCAGCGCCGCAAGTGTCACAACCGCCTGGAGGGCTCCCGTGATCGAGGTCGTCAACCCCGCCACCGAGGAAGTCATCGGCACGCTCGCCGAGGGCACGCCGGCCGACGTCGACGTGGCCGTGGCCACCGCGGTGGCCGCCTTCCCGGCGTGGGCGGAGACCTCGGTGGACGAGCGGGTGAAGGTGGTCCGGGCGATCATCGACGGTCTGCGTGAGCGGGCCGGAGAGCTCGCGGCGACCATGACCCGGGAGATGGGCACGCCCCTCACCTTCAGTCAGAAGGTGCAGGTCGCGAATCCCGTCGCCATCGCGGAGGGGGTCGCGGACGTGCTGGAGCGCGGCTACTTCGAGCCCGAGGAGATCGGCAACTCGCTGGTCTTCCGCGAGCCGATCGGGGTCGTCGCGGCCATCACGCCGTGGAACTTCCCGTTGCAGCAGATGGTCGCGAAGGTGGTGCCGGCGCTGGCCGCCGGGAACACCGTGGTGCTCAAGCCGAGTGAGCTCGCGCCGGGGACCGCCGACCTGCTCGCCGAGATCATCACGGCTGTCACTCCGGCAGGGGTGTTTCAGCTCGTGCACGGCACCGGGCCCGTTGTGGGTGAGGCATTGGCCGCGCATCCGGACGTGGACATGGTGTCGTTCACCGGGTCGACGAAGGCTGGTCGCCGGGTGTCCGCTGTCGCCGCCGAGACGGTCAAGCGGGTCGCGCTCGAACTCGGGGGCAAGTCGGCGTGCATCGTGCTCGACGACGCCGATCTCGGGCGGGCGGTGAAGATCGCGGTCGCGAACTCGTTCATGAACAACGGGCAGGCGTGCAGCGCTTGGACTCGGTTGCTGGTGCCCGCTGACCGGCACGACGAGGCCGTGGAACTGGCCGCTCAGGCCGCGAAGAAGTACACCTCGGCCGACCCGAGTGAGCCGTCGACCCGGATCGGGCCGGCGGTGTCGAAGGCGCAGCGCGACAGGGTTGTCGGCTACATCCGCAAGGGGGTCGAGGAAGGCGCGACGCTTGCCGCCGGTGGGCCGGAAGCTCCGCTGCCGCAGGGTTTCTACGTCGCGCCGACGGTGTTCGGCGGTGTGACGCCGGAGATGACGATCGCGCAGGAGGAGATCTTCGGGCCGGTGCTGTCGGTCATGCCGTACGCCGACGAGGACGATGCCGTGCGGATCGCGAACTCCACCATCTACGGGCTGGCGGGCGGTGTGTTCTCCGCGGACACCGACCGGGCGCTCCGGGTTGCCCGGCGCCTGCGGACGGGGCAGGTCGACATCAACGCCGCCGCGTTCAACACGAGCGCGCCGTTCGGTGGTTACCGGCAGTCGGGCAACGGGCGTGAGTTCGGCCGGTTCGGGCTGGACGAGTTCTGCGAGGTCAAGTCGGTCCAGCGCTAATTGGGCTGCGAATGACGCCATGGCGGCGTATCACTGCTGCCATGGCTGACCCGGCGCTGAGCATCAGGACCATCACCGACTCCGACCTCCCCGAGTTCCAGCGGGTGATGGCGTGGGCGTTTCTGAGCGACACGATGGGGGAGGACAGCAAGTGGCTCAAGGTCCTGGAGAAGGACCGGGCGCACGTTGTCCTCGACGGTGACGAGCTGATCGGCACCGCCGCGATGCTCACTCGCGAGATCACCGTTCCGGGTGGCTGGCAGGCACCGGCCGCCGCGGTGACCGTCGTGTCGGTGAAGCCCGGCCATCGGCGTCGCGGCGTGGCGTCGTTGATGATGAAGACGCAGTTGCACGGCTTGCACGACACCGGTGAGCCGATCGCGATGCTGTGGGCGTCGGAGGGCGGCATCTACCGCCGGTACGGCTACGGCGAATACGCGACCAGCATCGCCATGCTGAAGATGCCGACGCGGATGGCGTTCCACTCTGGTGTGCACGTCAGCGACGCACGGATCCGTCAGGTGTCGCGAGAAGAAGCCCTGCCGGTCATGCGCGAGATCCACGAACGGGTGCGTACCACGCGGGTCGGCTGGCTGAGCCGGGTCGAGCACACCTGGGACGTGCAACTGGCCGATCGCGAGATCGATCGCGGTGGACTCTCCTCGTACCGCTACTGCCTGCATCCCGAGGGATATGTGGTGTTCCGGGTCAAGGCGGACAGCGGTTCGAGTGAACTGCACGTGCGCGAGCTGGTCTGCGAGACCGAGCAGGCGTACGCCGACCTCTACCGGTTCCTGCTGGACATGGACCTCGCGGGGGAGATCTCCTTCTACACCGCCTGGGACGACCCGATCCTGCACATGGTCGACAACCCGCGGATGGTCCGCCGCGAGGCCGGCGACGCGTTGTGGATGCGGATCGTCGACATCGACCGGGCTCTCCCGCTGCGCCACTATTCGTCCGATGTGGACAGCGTGCTGGAGGTCGAGGACTCGTTCTGCCCGTGGAACTCCGGCCGTTGGCGCCTGACCGTCAAAAATGGCGAAGCCGCCGTCACGCGCACCGAGGACCCGGCGGACGTGTCACTGGACATCGCGTCGCTCGGCAGTGCTTTCCTCGGTGGGGCACGGCTTTCCGTGCTCAAGCGCGCACACCGCGTGGTCGAGCACACGCCCGGCCACGTGGACGCGTTGTCGATGGCGTTCCTCGGCGCGCGTGAGCCACATTGCCCAGAGGTCTTCTGACGGAACTCACGGCCGCGGTCGCTCGTTGACGGTTCACCTGGTGTGGGAGGTAAAGCCGTGGCCGCCGTGGTGTGGATTGTTGTGCTGGTACTGCTGATCGCAGGGGTGTTCTACCTGGTCAGCCAGAGCAACGCGCGCAAAGCGCGGGAGCTCGACGACGCCAAGGCGGAAGCACGCCGCTGGGTCGAGCGGCTGGGCGGGCAGGTGATGAGCCTCACCGGCAGCAACGCCGCGTCGACGCAGGCGATGGCGGACGCGTCCGAGCGCTTCACCGCGGCCGGCTCGCAGATGGAGCAGGCCCGCACGATCCCGCAGGCACGGCTGGTCACCGAGACCGCGATGGAAGGCCTGCACTACGTGCGCGCCGCGCGTGAGGCCATGGGCATGGACCCCGGTCCCGCGCTGCCCGAGAGCGCGGGTCAGAAGCAGGCGGGTGCCGTCAGCGAGGACCGTCAGGTCGCCGTCGAGGGACACCAGTACGCCGCGTCGCCGCAGTCCGGTTCGGGCACTCCCTACTACTACCCCGGTGGCATGGTCGCCGGACGTCCGGTGCCGCGTGGCTGGTACTCCGAGCCGTGGTGGAAGCCCGCACTCGTGGCCGGCGCATGGGGCGTGGGCACGTTCCTGCTGATGGACGCCATGTTCTCCGGCATGCACGGAGTCGGCGACTACGGCATGGGCGACATGGGGATGGGCGACGCCGGCATGGGAGACATGGGTGACATGGGCGGTGTCGCCGACGCGGGCGACGCCGGTGGGTTCGACTTCGGCGACATGGGCGGCTTCGACTTCTAGCCCGTCAGGGCTGGCAGGCGGGGCACCAGAAGAGGTTGCGCGCCGCCAGTTCCGTGGTCAGGACCTCGGTGCCGCAGATCAGGCACGGCTCCCCGGCACGGCGGTAGACGTACACCTCACCGCCGTGCCGATCCACGCGTGGTGCGCGGCCCATGGCACGGGGCATGTGCTCGGCACGGACGGTGTTGATCTGACCGACCTTCACGCCGTCCTTCATCAGCACGACCAGGTCCGCCCAGATCGCGTCCCACAGTTCACGGCTGACCTTGTTGCCGACCAGCAGCGGGTTCACGTTGTGCCGGAACAGCACCTCGGCGCGGTAGACGTTGCCGACGCCCGCGAGGATCTTCTGGTCCATCAGCAGCACGGCCAGCGACTGCTTCGACCGGATGATCCGCTCGTAGGCGCGGTCGGGGTCCGCGTCGCGCCGCAACGGGTCGGGCCCGAGGCGCTCGCGGATGAGCTTGACCTCGTCCTTGTTCAGCACCTCGCACGCCGTCGGGCCGCGCAGGTCCGTCCAGTGCGTCTCGCCGGCCATCCGCATCCGGACCTGGCCCACGGGAAGCAGGACCGGCAGCGGTGACTCGGTGAAAGTGCCGTACAGGCCGAGGTGGACGTGGACGATCGCGTCCGGGCCGTAGACGTGGAACAGGTGCTTCCCGTGCGCCTCGGCACGAACGAGCTTGCGTCCGTCCACAAGGGACGCCGCGAAGCGTCCCTGCGGACTGGTGACGGTCACGGGCCTGCCCGCGTACCGGCGCTGGTGCAGCCGCGCGAGGCGGTGCAGCGTGTGGCCCTCAGGCACGCTTGTTCTCGTAGGCGCTGACCTGGTCGATGCGGCGCTGGTGCCGCGGCTCGCCCGAGAACGGCGTCTTGAGGAACGCCGACACGATCTCGGTCGCTTCCTCGGCCGTGTGCTGACGAGCACCGATGCCGACCAGGAGAGCGTCGTTGTGCTGGCGGGCGAGCTGCGCGGTGTCGACGTTCCACGCCAACGCGGCGCGGGCGCCCTTCACCTTGTTCGCGGCGATCTGCTCGCCGTTGCCGGAGCCGCCGATCACGACGCCGAGGCTGCCGGGGTCCGCGACGACCTTCTCCGCGGCGTCGACGCAGAACGACACGTAGTCGTCCAACGCGTCGTACTCGTGGGCGCCGACGTCGACGACCTCGTAGCCCTGCTCGGTGAGAGCCGTGGACAGGTGGGACTTCAGTTCGAAGCCAGCGTGGTCTGCTGCCAGATAAACGCGCACGTCACGGAGTCTGACACGCTGGGGGGTGTGTTCAGCCAGGAGGGGTACCAGCTGAAGCTGGAATGGGGGCCCGAGGGCGTAGGCGCTCTGCGGGACTGTGACGTGCTGGTAGTCGTCGACGTGCTGTCGTTCACGACGTCCGTCGACCTGGTCGTGGGCAACGGCGGCCAGGTGCGGCCGTCCCGGTGGAAGCCGGCGTCGGGCAAGACGCTGCGACCAGCATCACTCGTCGAGACGACCGGACTGGTCGAGCTGCCGTCGCCGAACGGGTCGAACCTGTGCTTCCTCGCCGCCGAGACCGGCGCCCACGTCCTCGCGGCCTGCCTGCGCAACGCCTCGGCGGTGGCCAGGCGCGCTCAGGAGCTGGGGGAGACCATCGGCGTGATCCCCGGCGGCGAGCGGTGGGGGCTCGACATCCTCAACGCGGGTCCGCGCGAGTTCGGACCGCTGCGGCCGTGCGTCGAGGACTACCTGGGTGCGGGCGCGGTGCTCGCGGCGCTGGAGGGCAAGGCCTCTCCCGAGGCGCAGCTCGCGGCCACGGCGTTCCGCAACACCGACGTCGAGACCGCCGTGCGGGAGTGCGGCTCCGGCCGCGAGCTGATCGAGAACGGTCACGCCGCGGACGTGGACCTGGCCGTCCGGATCGGCGTGAGCGACGCCGTGCCCGTGCTGGTCGAGGGGGTGCTGCGGTGATCGAGATCGCGGACGGGATCTTCGTCCTCCGGCACACCGAGCTGGACCTCACGCTCGGCCTCATCACCGGATCAGGTGATTCGCTTCTCGTCGACTCCGGCATGGACCCGGCACTCGCGCGCCAGGTGAGGCCGTCGCGGATCGTGTTCACGCACAACCACTTCGACCACGTGATGGCCACCGAGGCGTTCCTGCCGTGCGAGGTGTGGGCGCACGAGGACTGCGTCATCGACGACGAGCTCCTCGCCGACCGCGCCAAGCACTACGACGACCCGTTCGAAGGCACGCTCATCGCGCCCACGCACACGTTCCGCGACACCGTCACGCTCGACGTCGGCGGCCGCCGGGTCGACCTGCACCACTTCGGCCCCGCGCACAGCTCGCACGACGTGATCGTGCACGTGCCGGACGCCGGCGTCGTGTTCGCGGGCGACCTGGTGGAACAGGGCGCTCCCGCTCAGGCCGGCCCGGACGCGACGCCGGCGAACTGGCGCCACGTCCTCGATCTGATGCTCGAACTGGACCCGCGGATCGTCGTGCCCGGCCACGGCGACCCGGTCGACGCTCAGTTCGTCCGAGAGATGGCTATCCCGGAGGCCAGGTGAGACCACGTCCGCCGAGGACGTGGCAGTGCACGTGGAAGACGGTCTGGCCGCCGTCCCTGCCGGTGTTGAAGACGAGCCGGTAACCGGACTCGTCGATGCCCTCGGCCTTCGCGACCTGGTGCGCGGTGGCGAGGATCTGCCCCGCGAGCACCGGGTCGACGTCACCGATCGCCGCGTGGTGCTCCTTGGGGATCACCAGGACGTGCGTGGGCGCCTTGGGGTCGATGTCGCGGAACGCGAGCGTCGTGTCGGTCTCCGTCACCAGGGTCGCCGGGATCTCGCCCGCGACGATTCGGCAGAACAGGCAGTCGGTCACGCCCGCATCGTATTGGTACCGATGGACTCTGTCGTTCATGCCCGCCGACGTTGAATCATGGCGGGGTGAAGGGCACCAAACTGATGATCGTCGTGCGGTGCCTCATCAGTTTCGCGCTCGGTGTGCTGCTTTTGATCCTCGCGATCCGCTTCGGTGAGGCGCTCTGGCGGGCGGTGCAGTAGTTCCTCAGTGGACGAAGCAGAACTCGTTCCCTTCAAGGTCGCGCATGACCTGGAAGCTGCCCTGCTCGTCCGTGACGACCACACCTTCACGGGTGCCGCCCAGACTGACCGCCTTCACGACCGCCGCCTCGATGTCGTCCACCTCGAAGTCGAGGTGCAGCCGGTTCTTCACGTCCTTGCGCTCCGGCACCGGCTGGAACGACATCCGCACTCCACCAGGTGGTTCGACGTGCGCCCACCCGTGCTCGCGGTTCACCGGCTCGCCGCCGAGAAGCTCGGCCCAGAACCGGACGAGCCGGGACGGGTCGTTGCTGTCGACGACGATCTGCTGCAGCCTCACGTCTTCACCAGATTCTCTCGGGCCCAGTCGCAACACAGGTCGAGCAGTCCGAGCACCTTGCGGCCCTGCGCCGTCAGCTCGTACTCGACCCGCGGCGGATTCTCGTCGAACGCCTCGCGCGCCACCGTGCCGTCGCGCTCCATCGCCCGCAACGTCTCGATGAGCACCTTGGGCGTCACGCCCGGCAGCTCGGAGCGGAGTTCGGTGAACCGCCGCCGCACGTCCTGCAACGCCCGCAGCACGTGCGCGGTCCACTTGTCACCGATGCGGTACGGCAGGTCCCCATGCGTGCATTCCACCTGCTCACCCCCGATATCGTTGCGGAAACCGGACATCCGCACCCTACCTTCGCGCTCATGGCGAAGATCGTTGTGTTCGGAGCGGCCGGTAAGGCGGGCAAGGAGATCGCGGCCGTCGCGGAGGCTCGCGGCCACGAGGTGACCAGGATCGGGCGCGACCCCGGCGTGCAGGCCGCGGCCGAGGTGGCGGCAGGTCATGACGTCGCGGTGAGTTCGGTGGCCGACCTCTCGCGCGACGCGGCGGAGTTCTACCGCGAGGCCGCAAGCGCGCTCGTGGCGTCCGGTGCGGGCCGGATCATCGTGGTCGGCATCTACACGTTGCTGGAGACCTCACCGGGCGTGCGGGTCGTCGACGGTCCGGACTTCCCGGACGAGCACAAGCCGTTCTGCCTGGGCCACGCGGCGGGCGTCGAGGTGCTGGCCGAATCCGAGGCGGACTGGCTGGTCATGAGCCCGTCCGGCAACTTCGGAGGCACGCCCACGGGCCGGTACCGCCTGAGCGAGGTCGATCCGGCGGACGAGCTGACCTACGAGGACTTCGCCGTGGCCGTGGTGGACGAGATCGACGACCCGAAGCACCGCCGCACGCAGATCGGTGTCGCATCAGCGTGACCTGGATCACGAGAAAGGGCCGAGTGCTGATGCACTCGGCCCTTCGTCAGAGCGGGCGACGGGAATCGAACCCGCGTAGCTAGTTTGGAAGACTAGGGCTCTACCATTGAGCTACGCCCGCGTGCCGCCCCGTTCAGGGGCTGCGATCAATACCTTAGCGGGTGGCGGTAAGATAGGTACAACCGGGGCGTGGCGCAGCTTGGTAGCGCACCCGCTTTGGGAGCGGGGGGTCGCAGGTTCAAATCCTGTCGCCCCGATCGGTTGTCGAACGCCCTCGGCGAAGGAACCTCGCCGAGGGCTTTTGGCTCATTTCACCAGGTAGCGGCTTGCCCAGGCGGCGAGCACCTCCGCCACGTACGCGGCGTCCGCGCGGTCGGTCAGCAGGTGGTCGGCGCCGTCCAGCGAGACGAACGACTTGGGGTGGCGGGCCGAGTCGAAGATCAGCCTGGCGTTGTCCACGCCCACCGTGTCGTCCTGCGGGGAGTGCATGACGAGCAGCGCGCGGTCGAGGCCGGCGATGCACGCGGTCTGGTTCTGCTGGTTGATGTCGAGCAAGAAGTCGTGGCTGATCCGGAACGGCCGTCCGGCGAGCAGCACCTCGGCGACGCCGTGCGCCTCGATCTTCTCCTTGGACGGGCCGAGCAGGTGTTCGACGTGGGTGGTGTCGGCGGGCGCGCCGATCGTCACGACGGCCTTGACCTCCGGCACCTGACGGGCCGCGGCCAGCACGGCCGCGCCGCCCAGTGAGTGTCCGATGAGGACACTCGGGGCGCCGATGGTGTCGCGGAGGTGGTTGGCCGCGCACACGAGGTCGTCGACGTTGGACGTGAACGTGGTGTTGGCGAAGTCGCCGTCGGACTGGCCGAGCCCGGTGAAGTCGAACCGCAGCACCGCCACGCCGCGTTCGGCGAGCCGGCGGGAGATCCGGGTGGCCGCCACCGAGTCCTTGCCGCAGGTGAAGCAGTGCGCGAACACGGCGGTGGCCACGACGTCGCCGGCGGGCAGTTCGAGCCGGCCCGCCAGTGCCTGGCCGTCGATGCCCGCGAAGACCGCTTTCCGGTTGTCCATGCCCTCTATGGTGCGTCACGTGCGCTACCAGTACCTCGACGACCGGCTGCGGCAGGCGTTCGACCACGCCGGGCTCGACCGCGGGCAGCGGGCGTTGCTGCAGGGCGTGCTGCGCGCACTGGACCCCGACGCGCACCTCGGCGAGCACGTCGCGGGCCTCAACAGCGCCGTTCTCGCCGTCACGCGCGCCCGGACTGCCCTGGAGAGTCACGCGACTGAGGACCAGCCGCGGTGGAACCTGTTGCGCCGCATCATCACCACATCGCTGGCGTGCATGGACGCGGCGAGGCCCGCGTACGCCCACGGCGGCGCCGAGGAACTCGCCGAAGCACGCAAGGTTCTGAAGGGCGTGGACGCGGCCATCGCGGCGGACGGGCAGCGGCTCGATCCTCAGGTGACGGCCACCGCCGCTGCGAAACTCGAACCGCAAGCGCTGGAGAAGGCCGTGAAGGGGTGGATCGCTCCACTGTGGAACGGCGTCGGGCTTCCGTTGCGCACCAGGATGATCGCCGAGATCGCCGTCGTCGTGGCGATGCACGGGCGGGACGGCAGGCAGCTCCGCACGGACCTGCTGCGGTGGCTCAAGAAGCCCGGTGATCTGGCCGGAGTGCTGTGGCCCCGGGAACAACGGCACGTCGTCGCGCTCGTGGTGAGGGGCGCGCGAGTGCTCCGGCACCTGGACGAGCTGCTGCCCGATGCGCGGCAGGAGCCCTTGCACCGCAACAGGTTGCCGAAGGACGACTTCCTGAAGGACGCCGTCACCGGGTCGTCGGTGCTGGTACGGGTGCCGGTCGAGGCCGCGGACGTGCACACGGCCGCCCTGAGGGCCCGCCGGATTCTCAGCGAGGTGCTCGACCAGTACGCGGCGGGGGAGCGGCTCACCGAACTGACCATCGCGCCGGTCTGGCAGGTCAGCGCGCCGGGCGGGCGGGTCACCCGCGGCACCGAGCACCAGCGCACGGTCGGCAACGCCTATCCGCTCACCGCGTACTGGCCGGCCGAACTGCGCAGCGCGATGCGGGTGGCGAACCTGGCGCGGCAGGTCGACGCGCCGATGGCGAGCGCCGGGCTCGCGTGGAGTGCGCTGGAGGCGACGGGGCTGGATCCGAGCAAGATCGCATGGCTGGCCAAGGCCTGTGCGCTGCAGATGTTGCGGCAGCACCTCATCAGCCTGCACGTCGTGGTCACCAACCACGACACCGAGCTGCGCAAACCGCTCGACGAGCAGGTGCCGACCACCGGCGTGAAGCACCACCTGAAGTCGGTGGACGCCTGGTTGGAGGTGCTGATCGGCCACAACCGCCCGGACGCACGGCTCGACGCGGCCCAGAAGGCCATCACCGCGCTCGCCGAGAGCGAGGGCGGACTCGTGCAGGACCTCGCGGAACTCTGGCGCGACCGGCTCGCGGACTCGAAGGTCCTCGCCGGCTGGCTGCGCGAACAGGAGGACACCGCCGCCGCGCTGCTGGAGTGGCTCTACGTCACCAGGAATCTGGCGTTCCACGCGGGACGGTTCGCCTCGCCCGCCGACACGCTGACCGCGCACGGCGGGCAGGCCGTCGCCGATCTCACACTCGAGTTCCTCGGAAACTGGCGGACCGTCGAAAGACGCGCCCAGGACGAACGACGGAGCCGGCAGGAGACCTCCGCCGTGGAGATCTACCGCCGGCTCGCGCAACGACAGGATCAGCTGGTGGCCCGGCTCAGACGAGCGGGGTCCGTGCGCAGGCTCAGCGTCGAGGACATCTCCGGCCCCGACGAGAAGTGGTGGTCGCGGGGCAGGAGTTGACGCCAGCCAAACCAGAACGATAGTTACGGTTTGGCCTTCGTCAGCCAGTCCTCGACCCGGTCCGGGTTCGCCTCGACCCACCGCTTCGCCGCTTCGTCGGGCGACATCTTGTACTTCGCGATGAACGACGCGACCGTGTCCTGCTCGTCGTTGCTCCACTGGAAGTTCTGGATCAGCCGGGCCGCGGGGCCGCCCTTGTCCATGAACTTCTTGGCGGCGATCTTGTCGAGCTCGTAACGCGGGTAGTCGCAGGCGACCTGGGCCGCGTCCGCGTCACAGCCCGCCTTGTACTCGGGCAGCTCGATCTTCACCAGCTCGATGTCGAGGTGCAGCCACTGCGGCTCGAAGAAGTAGCCGATCAACGGCGTCTTCTTCTCCTCCGCCTGGCGGAACGCCTTGATCGACGCCTGCTCGCTGCCCGCGTAGACGACCTTGTAGTTGAGGTTCAGGTTCTTCACCAGGGCCTCGTCGTTCGTCACGAACGACGGGTCGCCGTCGAGCACCTGGCCCTTGCCGTCGGACAGCGGGGTCTTGAACTTCTCCGCGTACTTGTTGAGGTTCTGCCAGTTCGTGATGTCCGGGAACTCTTTCTTCATCCACGGCGGCACGTACCAGCCGATCACGCCCTTGTTGCCGGTCGGGCCCACCCGCACGGCGCTGCGCTTCTCCTCGATGTACTTCTGCTTCAGGTCCTCGTGACCCCAGTTCTCCAGGATCACGTCGATCTCGCCGGAGTCGAGGCCCTGCCAGGCCGTCTGCTCGTCGACTTCCTTCTTCGTCACCTTGCAGCCGAGCCGCTTCTCGGCGAGGTACGCGACCACGGCCGCGTTCGCCTCGTAGCCGACCCACGGGTTGACCGCGATGGTGACGGAGTCGCAGGGCTCTGTCGGTGCTGCCGAACTGGAGCGGGGTGACGCCGTTGATCCACCGCCACAACCGGCAATTGTCAACACGAACGTCATTGCCAGAGCGATTCTGGGGGCTTGCACGAACAGCTCCTCGTCGGGGGGAAGAGCGATGCAGGAGACCGCTCAGTTCAGCTTTTCCCGATCGATCAGACTGCGTCAAGTCATGGGATGATTGGTTGTCCACAAAGGATCAGATATGTATCAGCCCTTGACCGTACCCGTGCGAAGGTCAATGCTGTCGCGCATCGAGAAACGGTGTGCGCAGTCCGCAACAGGTCGGAGTGGTTTGGCGTGGATCCCGTGATTTCGGTCAGGGACCTGTGGAAGGTGTTTGGCCCCAAGGCATCTCAAGTGGTGGCCTCGGACGAGCTCAAAGCGTTGTCGCGGCAGGAGCTGATGGACCGCACCGGTTCCGTTGCCGCAGTACGGGGAGTTGACTTCGACGTCGCTCCCGGTGAGATGTTCGTGGTCATGGGCCTTTCTGGATCGGGAAAGTCCACACTGGTCCGCTGTCTCACGCGGCTGGTGGAACCGACCGCGGGCACGATCATGTTCGAGGGCGAGAACATTCTCGAAGCGGACCCCAAGCGTTTGCGTGACCTGCGCAGGAACAAGTTCTCCATGGTGTTCCAGCACTTCGGTCTGCTTCCTCATCGGACAGTCGCCGACAACGTCGGTTACGGGCTGGAAATCCGCGGGGTACCGCGGGCGAAACGTGCGGAGCGTTCGCAGGAAGTGATCGACCTGGTCGGACTGTCCGGCAACGAGAAGTCCTATCCGGATCAGCTCTCCGGCGGCATGCAGCAACGCGTCGGTCTCGCACGCGCACTCGCGGGCGACCCGGACGTCCTGTTCTTCGACGAACCGTTCTCCGCGCTCGACCCGTTGATCCGGCGCGACATGCAGTCCGAGGTCATCAGGCTGCACCGCGAGGTCGGCAAGACGATGGTGTTCATCACCCACGACCTGAGCGAGGCGCTCAAGCTGGGCGACCGCATCCTGATCATGCGCGACGGCAAGGTCGTGCAGGTCGGCACCGGTGACGAGCTGGTCGGCGCGCCCGCGGACGACTACGTGCGCGACTTCGTGCGGGACGTGCCCAAGGCGCACGTGCTGACGCTGAAGTGGATCATGCGCCCGCCGCGTCCCGACGACGAGCTCGACGGGCCTGAACTGTCGCCGGAAACCGTTGTGCGCGAGGCCGTGCGCAGCGTCCTCGGCGCCAACAAGCCGGTGAAGGTCGTGCGGGACGGCGAACTGCTCGGTGTGGTCGCGGACGAGGAGATCCTCGGGGTCGTGGCCGGGGAGGCGTGAACATGGTTGCCGTCGCCGCCCCAAGGCAACTACCGCGCAAACCGTTGATCTTCGCCGGCATCGTGCTGGCCTGGCTGGTGCTGTGGCTGGTGTTCCGCAACGTCGGGACGCTGTCGCTCGGCGCCGCCGACCTCACCCCGCTGCACCGGTGGGTCAACGACGTCAACGACGCCGTCGGCGCGTCCAGGAACTCGAACCCCGTGTTCCTGTACTTCTTCAACGAGATCCGGCTCGTCATCGACGAGTTCGTGACCTTCATCCAGGCCCTGATCGCGCAACCGTCGTTCGGCCGGCCCGTGCCGGTGATCGGCTGGCTCGGCGTGGTCGCGATCGCCGGCTTCGTCAGCCTCGCGGTCGCCGGCTGGCGGGTCGCGCTGCTCGCCGTCGCGGGGTTCGTGTTCCTCGGCCTGCAGGGCCTGTGGCAGGAGAGCATGGACACGCTCTCCCTGACGCTCGCCGCGGTCGTGATCTCGTTGCTCATCGGCATCCCGCTGGGAATCTGGGCGGGACTGTCCGATCGGGCACACCGGATCCTGACGCCGGTGCTCGACTTCATGCAGACGATGCCGACGTTCGTCTACCTGGCGCCGCTGACGTTGTTCTTCCTGATCGGTCCGGCGAGTGCGACGATCGCGACGCTGATCTACGCCGCGCCGCCGGCGATCCGGATCACCGCGCACGCCATCCGCTCGGTGCCGCGCACCACCGTCGAGGCGAGCGAGTCCCTTGGCGCGACGCAGAAGCAGACGCTGGTGAAGGTGCTGCTGCCGTCCGCGCGCAAGACCATCGTGCTCGGCGTCAACCAGACGATCATGGCCGCGCTGTCCATGGTCACGATCGCCGCGCTGATCGACGCGCCGGGTCTCGGCAAGACGGTCGTGAAGGCGTTGCAGACCCTCGACGTCGGCACCGCGTTCAACGCGGGCCTCGCGATCGTGGTGCTGGCGATCGTGCTGGACCGCGTGACGACGGCCGCCGCGAGCGAGCGCCGCAAGCTCCCGCGCTGGGCGTTGTTCGGCGGCCTCGGTGTCACGGGCGTCTGCGTCTACCTCTCCTACACCTACCTGTGGGCGGCGGAGTTCCAGTCGGACGTGGAGATCGGCAGCGCGATCCGCAAGGGCGCGACCGCCGTGACGGAGTGGGCGCAGGACTCGCTGCCGGTGATCACGGACGGCTTCAAGGACTTCGTCACGTTCGCGTTGATCAACCCGCTGCAGGCGTTGCTGGCCGAGTCGCCGTGGTTCCTGGTGGCGCTGGTGATCGTGGCGCTGTCGTTCATGATCGGCGGCGTGCGACCGGCGATCGTCTCCGCCGTGTGCATCGCGGCGCTGATCGCGACGGGCCTGTGGCAGGACTCGATGATCACGCTGGCGTCCACCCTGGTCGCCACGATCCTGGTGATGCTGCTGGGAATCGTCGTCGGTGTCTGGATGGGACGCAGCAGGCGGGCCGACCGGTTCATCCGGCCGATCCTCGACGCGGCGCAGGTGATGCCCGCTTTCGTCTACCTGGTGCCCTTCCTGGCGTTGTTCTCCGCGTCCCGCTTCACCGCGATCATCGCGGCCGTGGTGTTCGCGGCGCCGGTGGCGATCAAGATCATCGCGGACGGCATCCGCGCGGTGTCGGCCGCGACCGTCGAGGCGTCCACGGCACTCGGGTCGAGCTCGTGGCAGACGATCGTGAAGGTGCAGCTGCCCATGGCGCGCGGGGCGTTGACCCTCGCCGCCAACCAGGGCCTGATCTACGTGCTCTCGATGGTCGTCGTCGGCGGTCTCGTCGGCGCCGGCGCGCTCGGCTACGACGTGGTGGCCGGATTCTCGCAAGGCCAGTTGTACGGCAAGGGGCTCGCGGCCGGTGTCGCGATCGTCGTGCTGGGCGTGATGCTCGACCGCCTCACGCAGGCGGCCGCCAAGCGGTGGACCAACTAGGAGGTCTGGAAAGTGGCTAGGCACAGCGTGCTGGGAGCAGTGCTCGTAGGAGCACTCGCCCTTGCTGGTTGCGGTGGCGCCAAGGTCGGTGACACCTCCTCGGGTGCGACCGGCGACTGCGGCACGTTCAACCTCGCGATCAACCCGTGGGTCGGTTACGAGGCGAACGCGGCCGTTCTCGCGTACGTGGCCGAGAAGGAACTCAAGTGCAAGGTCACCAAGAAGGAGCTCAAGGAAGAGGTGGCCTGGCAGGGCTTCGGCACCGGTGAGGTCGACGCCGTCGTCGAGAACTGGGGCCACGACGACCTGCGCAAGAAGTACATCGACGAGCAGAAGACCGCCGTCAGCGCGGGTTCCACGGGTGTGAAGGGCCAGATCGGCTGGTACGTGCCGCCGTGGCTCGCCAAGGAGCACCCCGACATCCTCGACTGGAACAACCTCAACAAGTACGCCGACCAGTTCAAGACGTCCGAGTCCGGCGACAAGGGCCAGCTGCTCGACGGCGACCCGTCGTTCGTGACCAACGACGAGGCTCTGGTGAAGAACCTGAACCTCAACTACAAGGTCGTCTACGGCGGCAGCGAGACCGCGCTGATCCAGGCCTTCCGCCAGGCGGAGAAGGACAAGAAGTGGGTCATCGGCTACTTCTACTCGCCGCAGTGGCTGCTCAACGAGATCAAGCTCGAGAAGGTGAAGCTGCCCGAGTACAAGGCGGGCTGTGACGCCGACGCCGAGAAGGTCGCCTGCGACTACCCGGACTACGACCTCGACAAGCTCGTGTCCAAGAAGTTCGCCGACGCCAACGGCCCGGCCTTCCAGCTGGTCAAGAACTTCAAGTGGACCAACGAGGACCAGAACACGGTCGCGAAGTACATCGCCGAGGACAAGATGAAGCCCGAGGACGCCGCCAAGAAGTGGGCGGACGCCAACGCCGACAAGGTCAAGGCGTGGCTGCCCAAGGCCTAGTCAGAACGTGAAAAGAGCCGTGGGGGTGTGGTTCCTGGACGAGAGGAACCACACCCCCACGGCTACCCCCGGCATCAGGCGGCCTGGTGACCGTTGGGTACCTCAGGCTCGTGCCGGTGTGTCATGCGGTGCCACCACGACCGCGGCTTCCCGCCGTTGCGGTAGTACTCCTGGACGCGGCGGGCGTCCTCCCGCAGGGCTGCCTGCCGGTAGTCCATCTCCGCCTTGATCGCCTCGGGCGTCCACTCCATCTGACTCACTCCTCAGTGCGTTTCTCTCGCTTGCTGACAACGATGAGATTGCTCCTGAGGGGTGACCCCTTACATCGGACGATCACCTAAGGCATCGGCGTACGACCCCTTACGCCGCACTCGGATAGCCGGATCAGCGGATCCCCGCAGCCTGGGTAAGGGGCCACGATCGAGGGCATGACTGTCGCCCACTTACCCACGCGACCTGCGAAGTTCTTCGATCCCACCACCGAGGTCCACTACGACGAGCAGCTGGGTTCCTGGAACGTCTTCTCCCTCGCCGACGTCCAGCGCGTGCTCTCCGACGTCGAGTGCTTCTCGTCGAACTACGGCCTCACCGACGAGTCCAGGCCGCTCGCCAACCCGCTCCTGAGCGGCATGTGGGCCGCGGACGGGCAACGTCATCGCGACCTGAGGGCCGCGGTCGCAGACCCGTTCAGCCCGCGGGTGATGTCCCGGCTCGAGACGCTGATCCGCGCCATCACCGTCGAGCTGGTCGACGGCCTCGACCCCGGCGGCTTCGACGTGGTCACCGCGATCGGCAAGCCGTTGCCCGCCAGGGTGATCTGCCACCTGCTCGGCCTCGACCTGAGCGCTGAGGAGCGGATGACCGAGTGGCAGGAACGGCGGTTCGAGGACGACGCCACCACCAACACCGTGCCGCCGCAGGCCGAGATGGCGGAGTTCTTCGCCGCCGAACTCGAGCGCCAGCGCGCGAAGCCGGGCGACGGGCTGATCGCCGAACTGCTCGCCGTGCAGGCCACCGGCTACCTCGTCGACGGCAGGCCGATGTCGGACTGGGACCTCATCGGCTACTGCGCGATGCTGCTCGGCGCCGGTGTGGACACGACCGCGGCGACCATCCCGAACGCCGTGCTGTTCCTGACCGAGTTCGGCTGCTGGGACGAGCTGCGCGAGGACCCGTCGCTGATCCCGGGGGCGATCGAGGAGACGATGCGCTGGTACCCGGTCTTCCCGGGCCCGCGCCGGCAGGTGATGCGGGACGTCACGATCGGCGGACAGGAGATCAGGGCGGGACAGTGGATCAGCGGCTGGCTCAGCGCGGCCAACCGCGACCCGGAGCGTTACGCCGACCCGGACACGTTCGACATCCGGCGGAAGACTCGGATCATGACGTTCGGGCACGGGCCCCACCACTGCCTGGGCGCCGGACTCGCGCGGCTGGAGAAACGCGTGCTGCTCGAAGAGATGGTGCGCCGGCTTCCCCTGCTGCGCAGAGAGACCGGCGCACCACTCGTGCGGAGGCAGTGGATGCTCGACGACCTGGAGACAGCCACCTTCCGCTTCGATTAGGGACTCGCACGGCAGAGTCCTCGGCCGCCGCGACGGGCGAGGTGCTTCTCGCCCACCTCGCCCGACCGCGCCGTTCGGTCTACTTCTGCATGGCCGTCACGTCCGCCGCCCACTGCCACGGCGCCGCGGTGCCGCCGGGCAGCGAGTTGAAGTACTCCCAGCCCGCGACACCACCGAAGTTCGTGTACTTGGTCTTCAGCGACCGCACGGTGTTGCCGAGCGTCGTCATGCTCACGTAGCCCGACCCTCCGTTGGCCGAGTTGGTGAGCACGCCGAGCACGACCTTGTTCGCCGGGATCAGCCGCCGGTTGATGATCTGGTCGTAGTTCGCGGTGCTGCCCGCGTTGCCCCAGCCGTTGTAGAACTGGCCGTTGAACCACGCGATCTTCGAGCCGTGGCTGCGGTACAGCTCCTCGTAGTTGAAGCCGGACAGGTTGCCGCCGCCCCAGAGCGCGCTCGCCACCGGTGACAGCGTGACGATGAAGTTCGCGCCGAAGTCGGTCTTGAGCTGGTCGATCACGCGCCGGATGCCCGCGATCGACATGCGCTCCTCCACGTCGAGGTCGACGCCGTTGAGCTTGTAGGTGCGGATCGTGTCGCGCAGCAACGGGTAGTAGGTGTCGAACTGGGTGTCCAGCCTGGTGAACGAGCCGGGCGCGGCGCCGCCCACCATGCCGATCACGTTGACGCCGCGGGCCTGCATCGCGGCGAGGTCCTTCCACATCTGGGTGTAGCGCGAGTGCGACGGCGGGTGGTCGTTGAGATGCACGATCCTGTTGTCGTTGAGGTGGATCGCGGCCACGAGGACGTCCGTGACGCCGGTGTTGCGGTCGAGCAGGGGCTTGGGCGAGACGTAGGTTCCGGTCGCGCCGTTGCTGTACTGGGTCTGGTAGTAGACGACGGTGCGCTTCTGGGCGGCCGCCTGGGCCGGTGGCGCGGCGAGCGCCACCAGCAGCAGGGCCAGGAACAGCTTCTTCATGCGTTACCTCGTGATTCGCAGGGTGATCACTTGGAACGGGCGCAGCACCACCTCTGCCGACGCGTCGGCCAGGGGTCGTTCGAGCAGGTCGGTCTCCTGGATCGCCGTGTGGGCGAAGGAGGTGCTGATCGAGGCGCGGGCACGGCTGCCGTGCGCCTCGTAGAGCCGGACGATCACGTCGCCCGACCGGTCGTCGGCCAGTTTCACGGCCTCGACCCTGACCGCGGGGTTGTCCGTGCGCACCAACTCCTCCGGTGCGTTCGACCCGCGGACGGCCTGCGGCGGCAGGTTGATGCGGTACCCGGCGTCGATGGCCTCCGGGATGCCCGCACCGACCACGAGGGCGTAGCGGAAGCGGTGCTCGCCCTGGTCGGTCTCGGGGTCGGGGAACCTCGGTGCGCGCAGCAGGGACAGGCGCACGGTCGTGGTGGTTCCGCCGTCTTCTCGGGTGGTGCGGGTGACCTCGTGGCCGTAGGTCGAGTCGTTGACCACCGCGACGCCGTAGCCGGGTTCGCCCACATGCAGGTAGCGGTGGGCGCAGATCTCGAACTTCGCCGCCTCCCACGAGGTGTTCGTGTGCACCGGACGGTGCAGGTGGCCGAACTGGGTCTCCGCCGTGGAGACCTCGGCGCGCAGGTCGAGCGGGAACGCGATCTTGAGCAGCTTCTCCCGCTCCTGCCAGTCGACCTCGGTGTCGAAGTCGACCTGCTTGGCTCCCTCGCGCAGCCGGATGCTCTGGGTGAGTACGGAGTCGCCGAACTTCGCCCGCACCACGACGCCGTCGGAGGCGTCGACGCGCTCGGACGGGATCAGGTCGGCCTTCCAGTTGCGGTAGAACGGGTCGATGTCCCAGGCGTCCCACTGGTTCGGGTTGTCGCGGTGCAGCTGTGGCATGCCCGCGAAACCGTGCGGTGGCAGGACTTCGCGGTCTTCCTCGAGGTCCAGAACGGACGTGACGATGCCCTCGGTGTCGATCGTGACGCGCAGCCGGCCGTTGTCCAGCACGCCGTCAGCCGGTGCCACGAACGGCCTTGGCGCGCCTCCGCCGAGCACGTCGAACGTCAGCTCGTCGTCGCCGTCGCCCTTCAGCGCGTCGATGGCCCGGGCCGTCAGCGCCTTGAGCTCGGATGCCACGCGGGCGTAGGTGGCCTCGGCCTCGCGGTGCACCCAGGCGATCGAGCTGCCCGGCAGGATGTCGTGGAACTGGTGCAGCAGCACGGTCTTCCACAACCGGTCGAGCTCGTCGTACGGGTAGTCGGCGCCTGCCAGGGCGGCCGCGACGGACCAGTGCTCGGCCTCGCGCAGCAGGTGTTCGCTGCGGCGGTTGCCCTGCTTGGTCTTGGCCTGCGTGGTGTAGGTGGCGCGGTGCTTCTCCAGGTACAGCTCGCCCGCCCACACCGGCGCGTCCGGGTACTCGTTCTGCGCGGCCTGGAAGAACTCGCGCGGCGGCTCCACGCGGACGGTCGGCGAGCCTTCGAGGTCCGCGACGCGGTGCGCGGTCTCCATCATCTCGCGGGTGGGGCCACCACCGCCGTCGCCGTAGCCGAACGGGACCAGGGACCGCGACGCCTTGGCGTGCTCGGCGAACTGGCGTGACGCCCGTGCCAGCTCCTCGCCTGAAAGCGACGAGTTGTAGGTGTCGACGGGCGGGAAGTGCGTGAAGATCCGCGTGCCGTCGATGCCCTCCCACCAGAACGTGTGGTGCGGGAACTTGTTGATCTGGTTCCACGACAGCTTCTGGGTGAGGAACCAGCGCGAGCCCGACAGCTTGATCAGCTGGGGCAGTGCCGCGCTGTAGCCGAACGAGTCCGGCAGCCAGACCTCCTCGGTCTCGACGCCGAAGTTGTCCAGGAAGAACCGCTTGCCGTGCACGAGCTGACGGGCCATCGCCTCGCCGCCGGGCATGTTCGTGTCCGACTCGACCCACATGCCGCCGACCGGCACGAACTGTCCACTCCGGACCTTCTCGCGGACGCGGTCCCACACGTGCGGGTGGTGGTCCTTCATCCACTCGTACTGCTGGGCCTGCGAGCACGCGAAGTAGAAGTCCGGGTACTCGTCCATCAGCTTGGTGACGTTCGAGAACGTGCGCGCGCACTTGCGGACCGTCTCGCGCAACGGCCACAGCCAGGCGGAGTCGATGTGCGCGTGGCCGATCGCGGAAACCTTGTGCGCGGAGGCGTTGGCGGGCAACGCCAGCACGCCGGCCAGCTCCGCCCGCGCGAGGTCGGCGGTGGCGGCCACCTCGTTGAGGTCCAGCGCGTCCATCGCCCGGTCCAGCGCGTGCAGGACCTTGTGCCGGCGCGGGTCGTGGTCCGGCAGCTCCTTCATCAGCGACTGCAGCACCTCGATGTCCAGCATCAGGTGCCACACCTGCGGCTGGAACACCGCGAGCTCGGCCTTGAGGATCTTGTACAACGGCTCGGTGCCCGCGGTCGCCTTGTCGCCCAGCGCGGTCGGCAGGAACGGGTGGAAGTCGAGGATCGTCGGGTTGCCCGCGGCCTCCAGGTAGAACAGCACCTCAGAGCCGTCGACGGGCAGGTAGGTGTTGCGCGGCTCGATGCCCTTGATGGGCACGCCGTCAGCCGTGTACGCGAGGCCCTCGGACTGGAAGCCGGGGCCGGGGTGGGTGAAGCCGAGGTCCAGCACGACCTCGACCTGCTTGCCCCGCCACGCCTCCGGGACGCTGCCGGTCAGCCGGAACCAGCTCGTGCTCCACGGCGCGCCCCAGGCGTCGCCGACGTTCGCGGGCGAGTAGGTGGCTTCCAGGGCCTCTTCGACCGGCACGGGCTCGTCCGGCACGGTCCAGACGGCGAGGTCCAGCGGCGCGGTCTCACCGTAGACGGCCGGGCGGATGCGTTCCTTCAGCGTGCGGTTGAGTCGTTCTTCCAGCAGCTCGCGTTCGTCGTGCACGTGGTCACCCCAGTTCGATCGAGGCCCGCACGCCGTCCCGCGCGAGGCCCATCCACTCGTCGAAGAAAGCACCGCCCGGACCCCACGAGGGCCGGTCGCCGTGCAGCTTGATCGGCGTGCGCTCAGCCGGCACGTGCGCTGCCTCGCGCACGATCCGGGCGATCGCCTCGCCGAGCGGCTTGACCTCGCGTTCCGTCGTCAACAACCCCAACTCGTACTCGCGTTCGGGGAAGTCCACCAACGCACGGTCGACGTCGTGCGAGCACCACCACGTGACGCCCCACAGATTCGAGCAGGTCAGTGCGTTCGCAAGCGTTTGCTCAGCGAACTCCGGCGCCTGCTCGGCGGTGATCTCGGGCTGGGCGGCGCCGACCTCCTGCAGCCACACAGGCCGTTGCGGATCCTCGGCGTGCGCCTTCGCCAGCTCGATCAGGTACTCGGCGTGGTGGACGCTCTCCGGACTGAGCGATCCGTAGCGCTGCGCGGTGCCGTTGAAGACCCACGAGTGCACGGTCGTCATCGCACCCTTGTTCGCTGCGTGCTCCGGCAGGAACGCGTGCTCGCTCTCGTACCAGACGGCGTCGTACTCGGAGTGGACGTGCAGGTGGCCCGGAGCGGCCTTCTCGCACTCGTCGAGCAGCGCGTCGATCCACTCGCCGGCCTGCTCGGGCGAGCACGGGTTCGACTCGGTGAGCAGGTTGACCTCGTTGCCCAGGGTGAAGCCGAGGAAGTTCGGCTTGTCCCGCAGCGCCTCGGCGAGCGTGCGGACGTAGAACTTCTGCCCGCTGATGACGTCCGGGTCGGTGAAGATGTTGCGGCGGTGCCAGGTCTGCACCCACGACGGATAGAAGTCGAAGCTCGACAGATGCCCCTGCAGGACGTCGACCTGGACGTCGAGACCTGTCTCGCGGGCGGCGCCGAGCATCTGCGAGAGCTGCTCGACGGCCTGGGGACGGACCAACCCGCGGTTGGGCTGGAACACCGGCCACAGCGGGAAGACCCGCACGTGGTCGAGGCCGAGAGCCGCGATGGACTCGAAGTCGGCCTTCACGTCGTCGAGGGAGAAGTCGAGCCAGTGGTGAAACCAGCCTTGGGAAGGGGTGTAGTTCACGCCGAAACGCAATTGATCATCCCTTGATCGCGCCTTCTCCCACTCCGCGGAAGAAGTGCTTCTGCAACAACAGGAACAACAGGATCAGCGGCACGACGGCGATGATCGTGCCCGCCGCCACCAGCCGCTGGTTCTGCACGAACGTGCCCTGGAGGTACGCCAGGCCGATGGTGAGCGTGTACTTCTCCTGGTCGCTCAGCACGATGAGCGGCCACAGGAAGTCGTCCCAGCTGAACATGAACGAGAACAGCGCCACCACGACCAGCGTGCCCTTCACCGACGGCAACCCGAGCCGGGTGAAGCGCTGCCAGGCGTTGGCGCCGTCGATGACCGCGGCCTCCTCGACCTCGGCGGGCAGTGCGAGGAACGCGTTGCGCAGCAACAGGACGTTGAGGGCGGCGATCGCGCCGGGCAGCACGACGCCGGTGAGGGTGTTGGTGAGACCGAACCCGCGCATCACCAGGAACAGCGAGATCATGATCGCCTCGAACGGCACCAGGATGCTGCTGGCGAAGATCACCGCGGCGAACCTGCGGCCCCGGAACTTCAGCCGTGCCAACGCGTAGCCGGCCATCGCCGCACCGAGGCAGTTCGTGATGACGTTGACGCTCGCGACCCCGAGCGAGTTGAGCGCGAACGTCCAGACCGGCACCACCTCGGCCACGGCCGCGTAGTTGCCGAAGGTCGGGTCGTCCGGGATGAAGTCGGGGACGAACACGTCCTCGCCGGGACCCTTGATGCTCGTGGCGAACTGCCACAGGAACGGCCCGATGCTGATCGCGAGGATGCTCAGCAGCCCGAGATAACGCAGTGCCAGATAGACGTGGGCGCGCCTCACAGCTGATCCTCCCGCCGGTTGAGCTTCAGGGTGATCAGCAGCAGACCCAGCAGGATCACGAACAGCACCACGCTCAGCGCCGAGGCGTACCCGACCTCGCCGGTCAGACCGCGGCCGACGGACTGGATGAGCATCACCAGCGTGGTGCTCGCCCCGCCCGGACCACCGGATCCGCCCGACAGCAGGTAGATCTCGGAGAACACGCGGAACCCGTTGACCGCGCTCAGCGCCGCGACGAGCACCATCGTCGGCCGCAGACTCGGCACGGTGACCGACCAGAACCTCCTGACCGGTCCCGCGCCGTCGACCATCGCGGCCTCGTGCAGGTCCTTCGGCACGTTCGCGAGCGCGGCCAGGTAGATCACCATGTAGTAGCCCAGGCCGCGCCAGACCGTCACCACCATCGAACTGATCAGCAGCAGCGTCGAGTCGGTCAGGAACGGGATCCTGTTGCCGCCCAACGCCTCTACCACGCTGTTCACCAGGCCGCGACTGTCGAGCAGCCACGTCCAGATGAGCCCGACCACGACCGTGGACGCGATCACCGGTGTGAAGAACGCCGTCCGGAAGATCCCGATGCCCGGCACGATCTTCTGCGCGAGCATCGCGATCAGCAGCGGCAACAGCACCAGCGGCGGGACGACGCCCACCATGTAGAGCAGGCTGTTGCGCGCCGCCGCCCAGAACTTCGGGTCCCCGAACATCCGCACGAAGTTGTCCACACCGGTGAACTGGCCGCCGCCGAGCGCGCTCGCGTCCGTGAACGCGAGCACGATCATGTTCAGGAACGGGAAGATGACGAACAGCAGGCAGACGGCCAGTCCTGGAGCCAGGAACAGCCACGGCGTGTACGGGCGATGAGTCATCTGCGGCGGCCTACTTCAAGAGCCGGTTGCACTCGTTGACAGCGTCGTCCAGCGCCTGCTTCGGCGACTTCTTGCCGAGCATGGCGTCGGCCAGCTGCTGCAAGAGTGCCTCGCGCATCTGGTCGCTGAACTGCACGGGCGTGTAGTTCACCGCGGTCTTGAGCTGCTTGGCCGCCGCGACCCGCACGCGCGCCTCGTCGGTGCCGTCCTCCGTGGTGAAGTACGGGTCGTCCCCGCCCTTCGACGTGCTCGGGAAGATCGACGCGAGCTTGGCGAACTTCACCTGGTTCTCGGCGTTGGTGACGAACCTGCCGAACGCCAGTGCCGTCGCCTGGTTCTTGCTGCTCTTCGGCACGCTCACGCCGTGCAGGAACATGTTGGCGCTGCCCGTGTTCGTGATGGGCGTGGTGATGCCGATGTTCGCGTACAGGCCTGGCGCGTCGGTCTTGAACTTGGCGAGGTCGTACGCGGAGCCGGAGTTGAGCGCCGTCTGCTGCGCCATGAACTTCGTGCCGGCCCCGGTGTAGTTCTGCGTGAGCGCTTCGGGAATCAGCGCGCCCGCGTCGTACATCCGCTTGTAGCTCTCGGCGAACTCGACACCCTTGGGCTCGTTGAAGGTGAACTTGTCGTTCTCGAACAGCTTCACGCCGTAGAGCCCGAAGTCCGCGATGCTCGGGGTCTGGCCGAGGATCGCGATCTTCTTCTCGGCGAGCTTCAGCGCCTGCTCTTCGAGTTCCTTGAAGTTCGTGGGCGGCTTGTCCGGGTCGAGGCCCGCCTGGCTGAACAGAGCCTTGTTGTAGAAGATCGGGCCGGTGTTGAGGTACCAGGGGAAGCCGTAGCAGCCGCCCTTGCCGGGGATCTCGAACGCCTGCCAGGCGTTGCCGAGGTACTCGGGCTTGGCCTCCTTCAACGACTCGTCGAGGTTGACCAGCTGGCCGGCCTTGGCGAGCGGGAAGCTCAGGTCCGGCGGCACGTTGATGACGTCGGGAAGACTTCCCGCGCTCGCGTCCGCCATGACCTTCGCCAGGTACCCGTCCGCGGGCTGGTCGACCCACTTCACCGAGGTGCCCTGGTGCTGCTTCTGGAAAGCGTCGATGACACCGTTGACGTAGTCGGTGTACTTGGGCTTGAGGGACCAGGTCTGGAACGTGATCTCGCCCGTGACCTGGCCGGTTCCGCCTGTGGACGTGCTCGACGTCCCGGACAGTCCGCATCCCGCCACGGGCACCGCCGCCAGGCCCGCGAGGAACGTGCGCCTCTTCATTGAAGCTCCAATCGACGGGTGGTCCTGCCGTCGGGCAGGGAGAAGTGAACCCGCGCGTCCGTGCCGGTCGTCCGGGCACTGGGACGTACACCCGCGGAGTCAGCTGCAGTTGATCGCTTGCCAGAATGTGAACCATGAGCAGGACGCTGGTGAGGCGGGCGTTCAAGTACCGCTTCTACCCGACCTGTGCGCAGGCAATGGAGCTGTCGCGCACGTTCGGGTGCGTGCGTCTGGTCTACAACAAGGCATTGGCTGCCCGGGTTGAGGCATGGAACTGCGGGCAGCGGCGTGTTACCTACGGCCAGACATCGGCCATGTTGACCGAGTGGAAGCGGCGCGAGGAGCTGACCTTCCTCGGCGAGGTGTCCAGCGTTCCGCTGCAACAGACGCTGCGGCACTTGCAGGGCGCGTTCGGAAACTTCTTCGCAGGGCGTGCCCGTCATCCGCGTTTCAAGTCGCGCAAGAAGTCTCGTGCGTCGGCGGAGTACACGCGGTCGGCGTTCCGCTGGCGCGACGGCAGACTCACGCTGGCGAAGATGAACGAACCGCTGGCGATCGTGTGGTCCCGGCCCTTGCCCGAGGAAGCGGAGCCCTCGACCGTCACCGTCAGCAGAGACGCTGCTGGACGGTGGTTCGTGTCTCTCCTGGTGGAGACCAGTGTGGATCACTACCCGCCAATTGCCACCGCGGTGGGCGTGGACGTGGGTGTGACGACGCTGGTAACGCTGTCGACAGGGGAGCGGATCGCCAACCCGCGACATCAGCAGAAGGATCAAGAACGACTGGCCAGGGCGCAGCGCACGCTCGCCCGCAAGCGGAAAGGATCGGCCAACCGGGAGAAGGCGCGCCGCAAGGTCGCGCGCTTGTGTGCTCGCACCGCCGATCGGAGGCGGGATTTCCTGCACAAGTTGAGCACTCGGCTCGTTCGTGAGAACCAAACGATCGTGATCGAGGATCTCAACGTTTCCGGCATGCTCCGCGGCGGCCGTCTGGCGCGCCTCATCTCCGATGCCTCGTGGTCGCAGCTGCGATCCATGGTGGAGTACAAGGCTGTCTGGCACGGCCGTGAGGTGATCGCGATCGATCGGTGGTTCCCGTCGAGCAAGACCTGTTCGGCCTGTGGCCTGCGGGTCGATTCCCTGCCGTTGAGCGTGCGGGAATGGACATGCCGATGTGGCGCCGTCCACGACAGGGACGTGAACGCCGCGAAGAACGTTCTGGCCGCCGGGCTGGCGGTCACAGCCTGTGGAGATGGTGTCAGACCGACCCGGCATTCGCTGGCGAGGCAACCGTCGCAACCTCCCTTCCGAGGGTGAGGAAACAGGAACCGACGGGCGCAAGCCCGACAGGACTCCTCGGCCTTCAGCTGAGGAGGAAGCCAATGACACCCACCTCCTTGGTCGCGGACCCTAGCTAAACCGGTTTATCTCCGGCTAGCCTCCGAACGTCTTGTTGTCTCGTTCTGGACAGGGTGCGGGTGCGGTGAAGAGGCCAACGATCAAGGACATCGCGGCGGCGGCAGGGGTGTCCAAAGGCGCTGTCTCGTTGGCGTTGAACGGCCGGTCGGGCGTGTCCGAGCGGACGCGGTCGCGGGTGCTGGAGGTCGCGTCGGCCCTGGGGTACCGGCCTTCGGTCACCGCTCGGGCGCTGTCCTCCGCCTCGGCCGACGCGGTGGGGCTGGTGCTGGTGCGGCCGCCCCGTGCGCTGGGGGACGAGGCGTTCTTCTTCCAGTTGATCGCCGGGATGCAGTCCGAGATGTCCTGCGCGCTGCTGTTGCAGGTGGTGGACTCGCGCGAGGCCGAGATCGCGCTGTACCAGCGGTGGTGGGCCGAGCACCGGGTCGACGGGGTGTTCCTGGTGGACCTGCTGGTGTCGGATCCCCGGATCGAGCTGATGTCCGCGCTGGGGTTGCCGGCCGTGGTGGTGGGCGGCGCCGGGCACCACGGGGAACTGGCCTCGGTCTGGGCTGACGACTACGCGGCCATGACCTCTGTCGTCGAGTACCTGAAGTCGTTGGGGCATCGGCGGATCGCGCGGGTGGCCGGGTTGTCCTCGTTGCTGCACACCGTCCGGCGGGATTCGGCGTTCGCCTCGTCCGTTGTGGACGGTGTCGTGGTGGCCGGGGACTACACGGCCGAGTCCGGAGCGCGGGCCACGCGAGAGCTTCTGGGGATGGCCGCTCCGCCCACGGCGATCGTTTACGACAACGACGTGATGGCCGTGGCGGGGGCCGAGGTGGCCGCGTCGCTGGGGGTCGCCGTGCCGTCCGAGTTGTCGCTCGTGGCCTGGGACGACTCGGTGCTGTGTCAGCACGGGCGGCTGACCGCGTTGTCGCGGGACACGTTCGCGTTCGGGGCCCGCGCGGCTCGGGCGCTGGTGGCCGTGATCGGCGGGGCCTCGCCGACGGACGTCGAGGACGTGCTGCCCGAACTGGTGGTCCGGGGGAGCACCGGGACGGCACCGGCGGTGCAGGTGGGGTGAGACCACCCCACCTCACACGTCAGGTGAGAGAGGCGACCTGGTCGCTCACCACCTGGGCCGCCGCGGACACCAGGGCCGTCACCGCCGGGTTCGTCGAGTTGTCCTGGCGCCAGCCGAACTGCGTGTAGACGCGGAACGTCGAGGACCAGGGCAAGCGGACCAACCTGCCGTCGGCGAGTTCGGCGGACACGGTGACCTCCGGCATGAGCGCGATGCCCAGGCCCGACGCCACCGCGCGTTTGGCGGCGTCCACCGAGTCCAGCTCCAGAACGGGGGCACGGGTGTCGTCGTAGCCCAGGGAGTGTTCGAAGAGTTCGTGGTACGAGGCGCCGTTCTCGGCGCGGATCAGCGTGCTGCTCGTGAGGTCGTCCTCGGACAGCGACTGGCGCTGGGTGAGCACGTGGTTCGGGCCCGCGATCATCACCAGGGGCTCGGGGCACAGGACCGTGGTCTCGAGGCCCTCGCGGGGCTCGATCGCGCCGATGAAGAACGCGCAGTCCAGTTGGCCGTCGCGCACCGAGTTCAGGTTGTTCAGCGCGTTGCGGGAGTGCAGTGAGAGTTGGACCGACGGGTAGCGCCAGCACATGTATTCGATGAGCGGTAGCAGACGGTAGTCGGTCAAACTCTGTGCGGAACCGATGACGAGTTTGCCGTGCGGCTCACCGTTCATCGTGATGGCTTTTCGGGCCTTTTCGGTGAGGTTGATGATGTTTCGCGCGAACGGCAGTAGTTCCACGCCCGCGGAGGTCATCTGGATACCTCTGGGAAGGCGTCGGAAAAGGACGACCCCGAGGGCCTCCTCCAACGCCTTGATGCGGGTGGTGATGGTCGGCTGCGAGCAGTTGAGCGTGGCAGCGGCCTTGGTGAAGCTCCCTGTCTGAACCACGGTCGTGAACGCGAGAAGCTGGCGTGTCTCCATCAGGCGGATCCTCGGGGTAAAACGGTGCGACGACTTTTTCTCGTTCGTTCCCGTGGTCCTGTTACGGATGGTGCGGGAGCAGTAACGCTACCTGTCAGCCGCGCCGGCACGATTGGTGCTTATGGAGTCATCTTGATCGGTCGGGAAAGGCTGTTTCGGCCGAAAGAGTGAAAGTGAGACGGGCGCTTTGACGGGCCGTAGCTGGGCGACTCTTTTCGGTTAAGCCTTTCGCCAGGCGAACAAAACAACGCCGGCACCTCCGTGGGGAGGTGCCGGCGTTGTAGAGGTGGATCAGGCCCCGCAGGCGCCGCCGCCGAGCAGGAAGCTGTAGACGACCGGCGGTTCGGTGCCGAGTTGCTGGGTCACGGTGAGGCGGATGCCGTCCGCCCACTCGTAGGTGTGGGGGAACTCGCTGCGCCACGTTTCGAGGATCGACGCGCGCTGCCCGCCGCGGAGTTCGATCGTGGTGGTCCGTTGCGCGCCGTCCGGGGTCGCCGAGTCACCCGCGTCGACGTTCGTCAGAGTGTGCACGCCCATGCCGTTGGTCGGGGCCTTCACCATCTCGCCCGCCGCGTCGCGGAGGTAGAGGGCCAGCTTCGACGTGTCGCCGATCGCGTTGTAGCCGTCCGGGTCGATGTTGCACTTCGCCCTGCGGTTGATCTCGCCGAACGCCAGGAACGGGCCCTGCGAGTCCGTGAGCGCGATCGAGGCGACGCGTTCGGCCATCACGTTCGTGCCCGCGCCGACGCCGGCGTAGAGCATCACCCCGTTTTCGGGCAACTGCGGCGCCGCGTCCTCGTCCGCCAGGTGCACGCCCCAGCCGGGATGCAGCGGGGTGCGGCCGACCACGACCTCGTCGGCCCAGAACGAGATCGGCTCGTCGCCGGGGAGCCAGGTGCGGCTGAAGCCCTCGGTCTGACCGTTGACGGTGAGCGCGTAGGCGGACGCCGTGGCGATCTGCGGGAAGACCGGGGTGCCGGCCGACGCGGGTGCCGCCGCGGCGGTCGCCAGTGCGGCGCCCGCAGCGGTCATGGCGAGGAATCTGGTGAAAGAACGGTGCAAGTCCAACTCCCGGAAGTCGGGTGAAGCCCCCATGACAGCGCGAATCCGCCGTCTGGAGATGACGTTAGCGAACGGGGCTGACAGTGCTGGGCGGTCGTGCTCGCCGGGGTGGCGGCGGTCACAGCACGGGTCTCGCCTAGACTCGCTGGAAATCCGGGCGCCCAGGTGGTGGTACCGGCTGTCTTGCACGTTCTTTGTTCGTTACGAGGAGTCCACGTTGAAGAGCACCGTCGAGCACCTGAGCCCGACGAGGGTCCGGATCAACGTCGAGGTGCCGTTCGACGAGCTCAAGTCGAACTTCGACCAGGCGTACCGGAAGCTCGCGAAGCAGGTCCGCATCCCCGGCTTCCGTCCGGGTAAGGCCCCCGCGAAGGTTCTGGAGAACCGCATCGGCCGCGCCCCGGTCCTGGACGAGGTCATCCAGGAGGCCATCCCGGCCAAGTACCTGGAAGCCGTCAACGCCGGTGAGGTGCGCACGCTCGGCCGTCCCGACTTCGAGGTCACGAAGATCGAGGACGGTCAGACGCTCGAGTTCACCGCCGAGGTCGACGTCCGTCCCGAGATCACCGTGCCCGCGTTCGGCGAGCTCGCCGTGACGGTCGACGAGCAGGAGGTCACCGACGAGGACGTGACCACCCAGCTCGACGAGCTCCGCGCTCGCTTCGGCACGCTGACCGGTGTCACCCGCCCGGTCGAGACCGGTGACTTCGTCGTCGTCGACCTGTCCGCCACCGTCGACGGCGAAGAGGTCGAGGAGGCGCGCACCAGCGGCCTGTCCTACGAGGTCGGCTCCGGCCAGCTCGTCGAGGGCATCGACGACGCGCTCGTCGGCGCGTCCGAGGGCGAGACCAAGACCTTCGCCACCACGCTCGTCGCCGGTGAGCACGAGGGCCGCGAGGCCGAGGTCACCGTGGTGCTGAGCAGCGTGAAGGAGCGTCAGCTCCCCGAGCTCGACGACGAGTTCGCGCAGCTCGCCAGCGAGTTCGACACGCTCGACGAGCTCAAGACCGACCTGCAGACCCGCCTGGGCCGCGTCAAGAAGATGCAGCAGGGCGTGCAGGCTCGCGACAAGGTCCTCGAGGCGCTGCTGGAGACCACCGAGGTCCCGCTGCCCGAGGGCATCGTCCAGGGCGAGATCGACGCGCGCAAGCACGACGCCGTGCACGCCTTCGACCACGACGACGCGAAGTTCGCCGCCTGGCTGACCGAGCAGGGTCAGTCGGAGGAGGAGTTCGACGCCGAGCTGCGCACCGCCGCCGAGCAGGCCGTCAAGACGCAGCTCGTGCTCGACTCGATCGCCGACGCCGAGCAGGTCACGGTGTCCGACGGCGAGCTGACCGAGCGGATCATCTACCAGGCGCAGCGCTTCGGCATCTCGCCCGACGAGTACGTCAAGCGCGCGCAGCAGTCCGGTCAGCTCGGCGCGATCTTCGCCGACGTCCGCCGGGGCAAGGCTCTCGCGAGCGTCGTGCGCCAGGCTGAGGTGAGCGACTCGACCGGTCAGAAGCTGGACCTCGACGAGCTCTTCGGCGAGACCAAGTCCGAAGAGGACTCGGAGAAGTAAAGCCCTTAGCGAACGCGGGCGGTGTCGGGCATCTGACGCCGCCCGTCTTCGTTAAGGTCGATCGCAGAGAGTTTTGACATCCAGATTCGTTCCACCTGGAGTTAGGCAGGCAGACGTGACGCAGCACTCCTTCCCGACCCCCGAGATGCGGTCGGCCACCGCCGGGATGAACCTCAACGACTCGGTGTACGAGCGGCTGCTCCGCGAGCGGATCATCGTCCTGGGTTCACAGGTCGAAGAGGGCATCGCGAACCAGATCACCGCTCAGTTGCTGCTTCTCGCCGCAGAGGACCCCGAGAAGGACATCACGCTTTACATCAACTCGCCGGGTGGTTCCGTCACGGCGGGCATGGCCATCTTCGACACGATGCAGCTCATCCAGCCGGACGTGGCCACGTACGCGATGGGCCTCGCCGCCTCGATGGGGCAGTTCCTGCTCTCGGCCGGCGCACCCGGCAAGCGCCACGCGCTTCCGCACGCCCGGATCCTCATGCACCAGCCGTCGGCCGGTGTCGGCGGTACGGCCGCGGACATCGCGATCCAGGCGGACATGCTGACGCGCACCAAGCGCGAGATGGCCGAGCTCATCGCCGAGCACACCGGCCAGACGCTCGAGACCATCACCCGCGACTCCGACCGCGACCGCTGGTTCACGGCGCAGGAAGCGCTCGAGTACGGCTTCGTCGACAAGGTCGTCACCAGGGCTCAGCCCGTCGGCGACTCGAACAACTGACGTCAGCTAGGAGACCTCAAGTGAGCCAGTTCCACATGCCTCAGTCGCGGTACGTGCTGCCGTCGTTCGTCGAGCGCACCAGCTATGGCATGAAGGAGTCGAACCCGTACAACAAGCTCTTCGAGGAGCGCATCATCTTCCTCGGCGTGCAGGTTGACGACGCTTCGGCGAACGACGTCATGGCACAGCTGCTGGTGCTCGAGTCCGAGGACCCCGACCGCGACATCCTGATGTACATCAACTCGCCGGGTGGCTCGTTCACCTCGCTGATGGCCATCTACGACACGATGCAGTTCGTGCGCCCGGACATCCAGACGTACTGCCTCGGCCAGGCGGCCTCCGCCGCGGCCGTGCTGCTGGCCGCTGGCACGCCCGGAAAGCGCCACGCTCTGCCCAACGCGCGAATCCTGATCCACCAGCCTTCGATGGAGGGCGCGTACGGTCAGGTGTCCGACCTGGAGATCCAGTCGAACGAGATCCAGCGCGTGCGCCGCCTGATGGAATCCACCCTCGCGCGGCACACGAACCGGACGGCGGAGGAGGTTCGCGAGAGCATCGAGCGCGACCGGATTCTGACGGCCGAGGAGGCCAGGGAGTACGGCATCGTCGACACGGTGCTGCCCTACCGCAAGCTTTCCGCCAAGTCCTGAGTGCGGCGCCCATGCTCTGGGAAACCCCAGAGCCCGGGCACTGCGCGCCCACCCGACACGCCGATGTGACCGGTTATCTGGCCTGATCGGCGCGTCGGGGGGCCGCGGGTCCTCCCCTGAAACGGGGTCGGCCAGGTACCGTCAGGAGAACGGGCTCAGCACCCACAGCCAGTGGGACTGCCACAGCAAGTCAGCAGGCGCACTACAGCAGGTGTGCGCCGGAGGGGACATAGGTCAGCGGTCATGGCGCGTATCGGTGACGGCGGCGACTTGCTGAAGTGCTCTTTCTGCGGAAAGAGCCAAAAGCAGGTGAAGAAGCTCATCGCCGGCCCCGGCGTTTACATCTGCGATGAGTGCATCGATCTCTGCAACGAGATCATCGAGGAGGAGCTGGCCGAAGCCGGTGACGTGAAGCTCGACGAGCTGCCGAAGCCCGCCGAGATCCACGAGTTCCTCGACCAGTACGTCATCGGCCAGAGTGACGCCAAGCGCACCCTGTCCGTCGCCGTCTACAACCACTACAAGCGCATCCAGGCGGGCGACCGCGGGCGCGAGGGTCGTGACGACGGCGTCGAGCTGGCGAAGTCGAACATCCTGATGCTCGGCCCGACCGGGTGCGGCAAGACCTACCTCGCGCAGACGCTCGCGAAGATGCTGAACGTGCCGTTCGCCATCGCCGACGCGACGGCGCTGACGGAGGCCGGGTACGTCGGCGAGGACGTCGAGAACATCCTCCTGAAGCTCATCCAGGCCGCCGACTACGACGTGAAGCGCGCCGAGACGGGCATCATCTACATCGACGAGGTCGACAAGATCGCTCGGAAGAGTGAAAACCCGTCGATCACGCGCGACGTCTCCGGTGAGGGCGTTCAGCAGGCACTGCTGAAGATCCTGGAAGGCACGACGGCGTCGGTGCCACCGCAGGGCGGCCGCAAGCACCCGCACCAGGAGTTCATCCAGATCGACACGACGAACGTGCTGTTCATCGTGGCGGGTGCGTTCGCAGGCCTGGAGAAGATCATCCAGGACCGCGTCGGCAAGCGGGGCCTGGGCTTCGGTGCCGAGGTCCGTTCCAAGGCCGAGGTGGAGGCGTCGGACTTCTTCGCCGACTCCATGCCGGAGGACCTGATCAAGTTCGGCCTGATTCCCGAGTTCATCGGGCGTCTGCCGATGGTCGCCTCCGTCACGAACCTCGACAAGCCGTCGCTGGTGATGATCCTCACCGAGCCGAAGAACGCCCTGGTGAAGCAGTACCAGAAGCTCTTCGAGATGGACGGCGTCGAGCTCGAGTTCACCAAGACCGCGCTCGAAGCGATCGCCGATCAGGCGATCCTGCGCGGGACCGGTGCTCGTGGCCTCCGGGCGATCATGGAAGAGGTCCTGCTGCCCGTGATGTACGACATCCCGAGCCGCACGGATGTCGCCAAGGTCGTCATCACCGAGCAGACGGTGAAGGAGAACGTGAACCCGACCATCGTGGCCCGGCAGCCCTCGCGCCGGGAGCGTCGGGAGAAGTCCGCGTAGTAGGGGCGACGGCCTGGGGCAGTTCTGCTCGCACAGAGCGCTCGCCCGAAAGTCCGTCGCCGTGTTTTCCGGGGACACCCCAGACCCCGGGCACAGTCGAAAGGGCGCCTGGTCTCCGGACCGGGCGCCCTTCGTCGTTGTGAGGTTCTAAGGTGGAGGCATGTCGTTGCCTCACGTGCTCCTGCTCCACGGCTACACCGGTTCCGGCCCCGGCCACTGGCAGCGCTGGCTGGCCCAGACGGTGTCCGAGCACGGCGGCCTCGCCGACCTGCCGCACTTCAGCAGCCCCGAGGCGCCCGACCGCGACACCTGGCTCAGTGAGCTCGACACCCACCTCGAAGCACTGCCGTCCGATCGTGAACGGGTCGTCGTCGCGCACTCGCTCGGCTGCTACCTGTGGCTGCACCACGCGGCCCGCGAGAACATCGCCCACGTCGACCGCGTGCTGCTGGTCGCCCCGCCCGAGCTGGACCACCCGGAACCGGCCATCAAGTCGTTCTTCCCGGCCCCGCTCGACCCGGCGGGCCTGCGCCGTGCCGCCACCGAGACCCGCCTGATCGCGGGCGAGGGCGATCCGCACTGCTCGATGGAGGCCGCCAAGCAGCTCGCCGAGGCGTTGCGGATCGAGATCGACGTGCTGCCGGGTGCCGGGCACATCAACATCGACGCGGGCTACGGGGAGTGGCCGGCGGTGCTCAAGTGGGTGCGGTCGAAGACGGTGCCGCTCTCGCCGCGCTAGACGTCACTTCCTTGGGGGGAACGTGATCGACCTTGACGAGCTCGTCGAGGAACACGGCGTCGTCGGCGCCCAGCTCGCCGTCCTGACCGACGGCGAGATCGCCGACTTCGCCGCGGGCGTGCTGAACGCCGACACGCGCGCACCGGTGACGACCGAGTCGTTGTTCCAGATCGCGTCGATCACCAAGGTCTGGACGGCGACGCTCGTCCAGGAGCTCGCGAACGAGGGCCGGCTCGACCTCGACCGCCCGGTGTGCGATGTCCTGCCGGGCTTCAGGCCGGTGATCACACCGCGGCAGCTGCTGACCCACACGTCCGGCATCGACGGCGATCTGTTCCACGACACCGGTTCCGGCGACGACGCCGTCGAGAAGTTCGTGGCGCGCCTGGCCGACGCTCGGCAGATCGCGCCGCCGGGCGAGCTCTGGTCCTACTGCAACAGCGGGTTCACCGTGCTCGGCCGGATCGTGGAAGTGTTGCGCGGCAAGCCTTTCAACATCGTCCTCAAGGAACGGCTGGCCGCACCGCTCGGTCTCACCGTCGCGACGACCTACGCGGAGGGCGAGGCACTGCACGCCGCGGTGGGGCACGTGGACGGACAGCCGGTGACCGATCCGGGACCGGAGTCCGACTGGCCCGCCGGGTCGGCGCTCGCGATGAGCGCCCGGGACCTGCTCGCGTTCGCGCGCATGCACCTGGCGACACCGGCGTTCGCGGTCATGCGCGAGCCGCAGGTTTCGTTGCCGGACTTCGGGAATCGCGCGTCCTGGGGCCTGGGCTGGGACCTGCCGGACTACTCCGGCGGCGTGGTGATCGGCCACCACGGCGCCAACAGGGGCCTGGCCTCGTTCCTGAGGATCGCACCGGACCGCGGGATCGCCGTCGCCCTGCTCACCAACGGCGGCGCCGCACGCGAAGCGTTCGACGACGTCATCGAGAACGTCTTCAGCGCACTCGCGGGTGTGCGCAGGCCGGAGCCGGCGAGGCCGCCCGCCGCGCCGGAAGCGGTGGACGAGCGCTTCCTCGGAACGTACCGCTGTGCCGGCCATGAAGTGGTTGTCACACCAGCAGATCACGGCCGCGTACAGGTCAACCTGGACGACGACGTGCGCGAGTTCGTGGCTCTGCGTTCCGACGCGTTGATCGCCGTGGACGAGCCGCACACCGTGCTGGTGCTCAAAAGCGACTTGCTGCACTTCGGGCGGGCAGCCGCCCGGATCTGAGAACTCCTGGGGGAGAAGCATGATCAATCTGCACGAACTGATCGAGGAACACGGCGTCGTCGGCGCCCAGGTCGCCGTGCTGCACAACGGCGAAATCGTCGACATGGCAGCAGGTGTGCTGAACAACGTCACCGGCGAGAAGGTGACGACGGACTCCATCTTCCAGATCGGGTCGATCACCAAGATCTGGACGGCGACGCTCGTCCAGGAACTGGTGAACGAGGGTCTGCTCGACCTCGACCGTCCGGTGCGCGACGTCCTGCCGGAGTTCACGCTCGCCGACGACGAGGCCGCGCGGATCATCACGCCGCGCCACCTCCTCACCCACACCGCGGGCTTCCAGGGCGACCTGTTCCACGACACCGGCAACGGTGACGACATGCTGGCGAAGTACGTCGAGCGTCTGGCGGAAGCCCAGCAGGAAGTCCCGCCGGGCGAGCTCTACACGTACTGCAACAGCGGCTTCACGTTGCTCGGCCGGATCGTCGAAGTGTTGCGCGGCAAGCCTTTCCAGGTCGTGCTCCGGGAACGCCTGATCGACCCGCTCGGCCTGCGCACCGCCGCCGTGAGCCACGCCGAGTACGCCGACCAGACGTGTGCGACAGGGCATCCGGGCAAGGAGCCCCAGCCCGCGGACAGGCTGATGGCCGAGAGCGACGCCCCGGCCGGCACGGTGCTGGCGATGAGCGCGCGGGACCTGATGGAGTTCGTGCGCATGCACCTCGGCACCAGCGAGTTCGACGCGATGCGCGAGCCTCAGGTCGTGCCGCCGGACTTCGGCTACAACGGCAAACAAGGGCTCGGCTGGATGTTGCACGACTACGCCGGCGGAGTCACCGGAATGGGCCACACCGGATCGACCGTGGGATTCCGGGCCTTCCTGCGGGTGGTTCCGGAAGCCGGACTCGCGGTCGCGATCCTCACGAACGGAGGACCGCCCCTGCCGCTCGTGCGCGCGGTCTTCGACGAGGTGCTGGGCGACCTGGCGGGCCTCACCGTGCCTGACTTTCCCACTCCGCCGGTGCTGCCGGTGCCGGTCGACGTCGAGAGGGTCGTCGGCGTCTACCGCTCCACCGGGCTGGAGAGGCACGTCACCGAAGGCGACGGGGGCCGGGTGAAGCTGCGGTACGTGGCGCTCGACCCGGGCTGGGAGTCCTTCGTCGACGACGACGAGCACGAGTACACCGGGCTGCGGGACGACGCGCTGATCGCCGTCGAGGAGGAGAACGGGTTCCACCCGGTGGTCGTGCTGTGCGGCCGTGATGAGCAGGACCGGGTGAAGTGGCTGCACTGGGGCCGTGCGGCCCGGCGCGTCTAGACGGCGCGCTTCGCGTACTTGGCGAGGAACTGCACGACGTCGGGCGTCACCTTCTGGTACAGCCCGTCGTCGTGGCCGCCGCTCTTCACCGCGCTCACCTCGGGCCGCACCTCGCGGATGTAGCGGCGGGTGCCCTCGATGAACCTGTCGCGGTCGCCGATCCACACGCCCAGCGCGGTCGGGCCGGTGGACCTGATGTGGCGCAACGGGTCGAGCGAGGCCCACTCGCCCTCGTCCTTGAACGCCTTGCGCTTGGCCATCTCCGGCCACGTGGTGATCAGGCCGGGAGAGATGACCGCGGCGGCCGCGATCGGGTCGCCGCGCTCGGCCCTGCGGCGGGCGTAGAGCAGCGAACCGAAGCCGCCCATCGACACCCCCGTCACCGCGAAGGGTTCGCCGTAGCCGCGTTCCTTGAGCCAGCGCGGGACCTCGTCGAGCAGCATGGCCATCGGGTCGTCGCCGGGGATGTTCTCGTGCCAGTAGTTGTCGCCGCCGTCGACCGCGACGAAGCCGAACGCGGGCACCGAGCCCTTCGCGACGGCGGCGGCCAGGACCTCGGGCAGGTTGCCCACGGCCGCGTGCCGGGCGTCGCCGTGCAGGCCGTGCAGCAGGATCGACATCGGCAGGCCGCGGGGGTTCGCGCCGGCCGGGAGGTAGAAGGCGAGGGTGACGTCGCGGTGGCGGGCGGCCGAGTACACGCGTTCGAAGCGGATCGCCGGTTTCGCGGCCGAGGCGGTCCTCACCCGGTCCGTGGTCGCGATCTGCTGCTCGACGGCGTTGGACGACGACACGTACGTCGCGACGCCGGTGGCTGTCGCGATGACCACGCCGATCGCCGCGAGGAGGGTGCGGCGGCTGTACCTCGGTTCCCCCATGCTCACCTCATCGCGTGGGCACCGTTCCTCGTTTCCTTCTCAGAGGACGGAACGCACGCGTAAGGAAGACAGTTCCTCACTCGAATAGCCCAGCCACGTCAGCACGTCCTGATTGTGCTCGCCGAGTGCCGGGACCGCACCCGGTGTCCACTCGAAACCGGCCACCGGCGGCGGCAGCATCCGGGCCGTTCCGCCGGGAACGCGCACGTCAACCCAGGTGTCGAGCTGCGGGTGGGTGGGCAGGTCGGTGATCGGGCGGGTCAGCGCGGCCGGCACGTCGGCGGCGTCCAGAGTGGTCAGCAACTCGGCCGCGGTGAGGCCCGAAAAGGCCTGTTCGAGCAGTTTCTGCAGCGCAGCGCGATGCTCCACGCGGGACGCCACTGTGGCGAACCTCTCCTCCGGCGCGAGCCCGATCAGGTCGCACAGGCGCTGCCACTGCCCGTCGTTCTGCACGGCCAGGTGCACGGCACCATCCGCGCAGGCCACCGGGCCGTACGGCGCGATGCTCGGGTGGTGCGCGCCCGACCGCGGGGCCGCGGCACCCGTTCCGGCGGCGTAGAGCATCGGCTGGTGCATCCACTCGGCCATCGCCGCGAAGAGTGACAACCGCAGCCGGGCACCTTCACCCGTCCGGCCCTGTCGCAGCAACGCCGCGAGCACCGCCGCCTGCAACTGGACGCCCGCCGCGATGTCCGCGACCGAGATCCCGGCGCGGGCCATCACGTCGCCCTCCCCGGTCAGCGACACCAGCCCGGCCTCGGACTGCACCAGCGCGTCGAAGGCCTTGCGGTCCGCGTACGGGCCGTCCCAGCCGTAGCCCGACAGCTCACCGACGATCAACGTCGCGGGAAGCTCCAGCGCGAGCCGCTCCCACACCCGTGGCGACAGGTTGCACAGCAGCACATCAGCGCGCGCCACGAGCCGTTCCAGCACCTCACGGCCGTCCGGGTGGAAGATGTCCAGGGACACCGACTCCTTGCCGACGTTCGTCCACGCGAAGTACGACGACACCTCGCCGCACGACGAGTCGTAGTGACGCGCGAAGTCGCCGGCGCCAGGTCGTTCGATCTTGACGACGCGCGCGCCGAGATCAGCCAGCAACCGCGTCGCGTACGGCACCGCGACGGCCTGCTCCAGGCTCACCACCACGACACCGTCAAGCGGTCTCAACCACGCGCTCCCCACCGGTGTAGACGTTCATCGAGTCGCCGCGCAGGAAGCCGATCAGCGTCATGCCCTGCTCCTCGGCCAGCTCGACGGCGAGCGACGACGGCGCCGACACCGCCGCGAGCACCGGAATCCCGGACATCGCGGCCTTCTGCACCAGCTCGAACGACGCCCGCCCGGACACCATCAGCACCGCGCCGCGCAACGGCACGAGGTTCTGCAGCACCGCCCAGCCCAGCACCTTGTCGACGGCGTTGTGCCGGCCCACGTCCTCGCGCACGACCAGCAGCTCACCATCGACGAACAGTCCGGCCGCGTGCAGCCCACCGGTGCTCTCGAAGACCTTCTGCCGTTCCCGCAACGCGTCCGGGAAGCCCGTCAGCGCCTCGGGCGTGACCTTCACCTCGTCCAGGGCGGGGGAGTAGCGGGTCTTGAGCTTCACCGCGTCCAGCGCGCCCTTGCCGCACACCCCGCACGACGACGTGGTGTAGAAGTTCCGCTCCACCCCGGTGTCCGGCGGCGGCACCCCCTCGGCCAGCGCGACGTCCAGCACGTTGTAGGTGTTCATCCCGTCCGGCCCGGTGCCCTCGCAGAACCGCGCGATCGAGATGTCCTCCGACGACCCGATGACGCCTTCACTGAGCAGGAAGCCGTGCGCGAGCTCCACGTCGTGACCGGGAGTGCGCATCGTGACGGCCAAAGCCTTGCCGTTGACCCGCAACTCCATGGGTTCCTCGGCGGCGAGCGCGTCGATCCTGCGGCGCCGACCGCTCGGCGACACGCGTTCGACCGCTCGGCGCACCGTCACTCGGCCCATGTGCACATCTCCTTCGGAACGCTATGTTCCCCAGCGACCAGGCTACGTGGGAGGGATTCCGGGGCATGGACGACGTCGTGATCGTCGGGGGCGGCCACAACGGGCTGGTGGCGGCCGCGTACCTCGCGAAGGCGGGGAAATCGGTCAGGGTGCTGGAGAAGCTGTCGCACGTAGGCGGAGCGGCGGTGAGCGCCTCACCGTGGGAGGGCGTCGACGCCCGGCTCTCGCGCTTCTCGTACCTCGTGTCGCTGCTGCCCGACCGGATCGTGTCGGATCTGGGGCTGAAGCTGGCCTTGAAGTCTCGTTCGGCCTCCTCGTACACGCCGAACGGCAGGTCGGGGCTGCTGGTCGAACGCTCGCCCGGCGCGGCGACGGTGGCGTCGTTCGAGGCCGTCTGCGGGTCGCTGGAGGACTGGGAGCGGTGGCAGCGCTGGTACGCCGACCTGGAGCTGATGGCGGAGGCGCTGGCGCCGACTCTTTTGGAACCGTTGGTGTCACGGGAACATCTGCGCGTGCACGTCGACAAGGTGGTGCGCGGCCGGTTGTGGGAGCAGGTCTTCGAACGGCCGATCGGCGCGACGCTGCAGGAGCTGTTCGACAACAACCTGGTGCGCGGGGTCGTCGCCACGGACGCGTTGATCGGCACGCACTCGTCGCTGCATTCGTTGCGCGCCAACAAGTGCTTCCTCTACCACGTGATCGGCAACGGCACCGGTGAGTGGAAGGTCCCGGTCGGCGGCATGGGCGGGGTCACCGCCGAACTCGAACGGGTCGCGCGCGAGGCGGGTGCGCAAATCATCACCGGCGCCGAGGTCACCTCCGTCGAGTCGGACGGAAAGACCGCCTCAGTGACCTACGGCGACACGACTGCCGAGGCCCGGTTCGTGCTGTCCAACGTGGCGCCGTCGGTACTGGGACGGTTGCGGGGCCTCGAAGTCCACGACGCGCCCGGTTGTCAGCTGAAGATCAACATGTTGCTGCGCAGGCTGCCCGAGCTGAAGTCCGGCGTCGACGCGCGGCTGGCGTTCGCCGGCACGTTCCACCTCGACGAGTCGTACGACCAGCTGGAGACCGCGTACCTGGAGAGCGCCGCCGGCCAGGTGCCGTCGGTGCTGCCGGGCGAGATGTACTGCCACTCGCTGACCGACCCGTCGATCCTCGGGCCGTCGCTGCGGGGCCACGAGACGTTGACGTTGTTCGGCCTGCACCTGCCGGCGTCGTTGTTCGAGGGCCGCAACACCGAGCTGCGCGACGAACTGGTGCAGCGCTACCTCGACCAGCTCAACGCGCACCTCGTGGAGCCGATCCAGGACTGCCTGGCGGTCGACGCCCAGGGCAACCCGTGCATCGAGGCGCGCACTCCGCTGGACCTGGAGGAGGAGCTCGGCCTGCCGGGTGGCAACATCTTCCACGGGGAGCTCGACTGGCCGTTCGCCGAGAGCGACGACCAGGTCGGCAAGTGGGGCGTGGAGACCGACGTGGACAACGTCTTCGTCTGCGGTGCGGGCTCCCGGCGCGGCGGTGGCGTGAGCGGCATCGGCGGCCACAACGCGGCGAGCGCGGTTCTCGAACGCATTTGAGACATTTTTGATGACACTCCGCGTCATCTCTGGTTACAGTTGGCGGCGTGGGGGACTTCTACGGGATCGCGGAGATCGCCGACGCCATGGGGCTCAGTCGGCAGCTGGTGGCCGTCTGGCGCAAAAGACGCTCGCACGGCATCCCCGAGCCTGACGCGGAACTCGCGTCCGGCCCGATCTGGCGGCGCGAGACGGTCGAGCCGTGGATCGAACGCACGCGCGGCCGGCTGGGCCTCGCGGGCACGCGCGAGTCCGCGAGCAGGAGCCTTCGTCTGCGCACCTGCCGCCGAGTGCTGCGGCTCGCGGCGTTGATGCTGGAAGAACCGCAACGGCCGCGGGTGCTCAACGAGGCCGCGGACCAGTTGCGCGACCTCATCCACGAGGTCGACCAGGCCGCGGACGACGTCGTCGGCGCACTGCTGCGTGAGCTCATCGAGCCGGTTCGCGACCCGGACGTTCCGGCGGAGTTGCTGCGGGTGCCCGTGATCGAGTCGCTGCCGCTCGTGACCGCCGTAGCGCGCAACTCGCCAGACTGGTGACGAGCGCGCCCAACCCGGCCAGCGCCATGTCGGCGTGCGCGTCCCACATGTCGCCCTGCTGGCCGTTGTAGGCCTCGGCGACATCAGGGGCGAGCGTCATCGCGATCGCCCACTCCAGCAGTTCGTAGAGCGCGCTCGTCGCGAGCACGATCTCCACCGACCGCACCCATTTCCGCCGCAGGATCGCGGTCAGGCACACGCCGTACGCGAAGTGCACGAGCCGGTCGAAGTGGTTGCGGTCCCAGGAGAACGCCTCCGACAGCCGCACGCCGAACAGCGCGTCCGTCCAGTCGTCGTACGGGACGAACGAGTAGATCCACCGCGCCGCGATCGTGTGCAGCGCGAGGAAGACCAGCGCCCACGCCCACTGTGTGGTGTCCAGCCTGCGTCTCAGCAGCCACAGCGCCACGATCGCCACCGCCGTCAACGAGCTGTGCAACGCCTGCTCGGCGGGCCAGGGCGGCTTGATCCACGTCACCGCCACCAGCGCACCGAATGCCCCCAGCAGCCACAACTGCCCCCGTGTCATGCGCACAGCCTGGCGGATCTTGGCCGGTTTTATATCAGGATTTATATATCAAGGAACCTTGCTAAAGGTTTGTTGATGTGGGTACCGTGGTGCCATGGCCGACGCTCGCATCAGTGACCCCAAGGCGCTTCGGGCGCTTTCGCACCCGTTTCGGTGGAAGTTGATCAACCTGCTCACCGAGCAGGGACCGAGTACTGCGACGCAGTGCTCGGTGAAGCTCGGGGAGAGCGTTGCCACCTGCTCCTACCACCTGAACATGCTGGCCAAGTACGGCTTCGTGGCGGAGGTGGAAGGCCCGGGCAGGCAGAAGCCGTGGAGGATCGTCACGCGTCACCAGATGATCTCGACCGAAGGCCTCGATGACGAAGGGGCGCTGGCTGCCGAGGCCGCTGAGATGGCCTATCTGGATCAGGAGTTCGAGCGCATCCGCGAATACGCGCGCCAGCACGAGCACCTGTCGGAGGAGTGGCGCGATCACTGGGGCATCAGCAGCGCCACGACGTTCCTGACGCGCGAGGAGTTGCGCGAGGTTCAGCACGGGATACGGGCGTTGCTTGATCGCTACGACGAGCGCGTGGAGAACCCGGAGTTGCGACCTGAAGGCGCCCGAGCGGTGCGCTTCTTCGTCAGTACAACCGTTTCGCCCGAGTAAGTCCGAACTGAGGGGATTCATCATGTTGTCGCACCACGACACGTTTGCTATCGCAAAGCAGCGCCAGGCCGACTTCGAGGCCGACGCGGCCGCGCGCAGGCTCGTTCGCGCACCTGAGGAGGCCACGCAACCCGAGCAGCGGGTCGGCGGAGGCTTGCTCGCGACAGGTCGCCGCCGCTGGAGGCTGTTCGGTCGCGTTCGACCGGCGTAGCGTGTGACCTCCCCGCCGCCGTAAACGTTTTCACGACGTTACAACGGGGAGGACATCGGTGTTACGGAGACTCGGCGTGGCGGTGACCGCGGCACTGCTGGGCATCATGATGCTGGCGGAACCCGCGCAGGCGGCGGACTTCAACGTCAAGGACTACGGGGCCGCCGGCAACGGCAGCGCGAACGACACAGCGGCCATCGACAGGGCGATCACGGCGGCGAACGCGGCGGGTGGCGGGACCGTGCGGTTCCCGTCCGGCACGTACCGCTCGCCCAACTCGATCCACATGAAGAGCAACGTCACGCTCCAGCTCGACTCCGGCGCCACGATCATGGGCGCGAGCGGCAGCGGTTACGACAAGCCGGAGCCCAACCCCAACGACAAGTACCAGGACTACGGGCACAGCCACTTCCACAACGCCATGATCTGGGGCGACCGGCTGACCAACATCGGCTTCGTCGGCTCCGGCACCATCGACGGCGGTGGCGCGCTGATCACGGGCAACCCGGACAGCGGGCAGGCTGACAAGATCATCTCGTTGACGCGCTGCGAGAACCTCACGGTCAGCGGCATCAAGCTCCGCCGCGGCGGGCACTTCGCGATGCTGATCAACGGCTGCCGCAACGTCGTGTCCGACCGGCTCACGATCGACACCGCGAGCGACCGCGACGGCTGGAACGTCATCAGCACCACCAACGTCACGATCACCAACGGCAACTTCGCGGGCAACGACGACGCGCTGGCGTTCAAGAGCGACTACGCCCTCGGCCAGAAGCTGAGCAACGGCAACGTGAAGGTCTACGACACCAAGCTCAGCGCGGGGTGCTGCAACGCGTTGATGTTCGGCTCGGAGACGTGCGGCGACTTCACCGGCTACGACTTCCAGCGCATCCACATCCAGGGCTCGAACAAGTCAGGGCTCGGGCTCGTCTCGATGGACGGCTCGGTCATCTCCGACGTGCACTACAAGGACATCACCGTCAGCGGCGTGCGGTCGCCGATCATGCTCAAGGTCGGCGCCCGCAAACGCTGCGGCAACAGTCCCGGCGTCGGCACCATCAAGAACATCACCTACGACAACATCACGATCAACGGCGCCTCGCCGTCGTTCAGCCCGACGATCATGGGCGACGTCGACGGCCACGTCACCGACGTGACCTTCACCAACGTCAAGATCAACGTGCCCGGCGGCAACGGCACCATGTCGACGAACCCGCCGAGCAACGACCGCACCAACTACAACCCGAACAGCATCGGCACCCGGCCCGCCTACGGCTGGTACGTCCGTTACGCCGACCGCATCAAGTTCCTCAACAGCGCCGTGTCGTTCACCAGCAACGACGGCCGGCCCGCGGTGATCGCCGACAACTCCACCGACCTCACCTTCGACACGTTCGGCTGGGAGCGGGGCACCAGCAGTCCGACAGACTTCTTCTTCCGCAACACCAACGGTTTCTGCGTCCGCAACTCAGGTTCGCCACGCGTGCAGAACACCGGCTCCACCGAGAAGTGCGGGAACGACTTCAGTCTTGCCGTCGACCCCGCGTCACGCGTGGTCGAACCGGGGGAGACGGCATCGTTCACCGTCAGCGCGGCCTCGACCGGTTCGCCGGGCCCGATCAGTCTCGACGCCGACAACGTGCCCGCCGGGACCGTGGTGCAGTTCAGTCCGCCCACGATCAACCCAGGTCAGACGTCCACGATGACCGTGGCGACGCTGCCGGACACACCGCACGGCTCCACGAACATCAACGTCATCGGCACGGCCGGTCAGATCACGCGGTCGGCCGTCGCGATCCTGACCGTCGGCGACCAGCCCGCGGAACTGGAACTGAGCGGACTGACCGTGGCGGACACCGGGAACGCGGGCGACTGGTCGGTGCGGACCGGCCTGCGCACGGGTGTCGCGCAGTACGGCGACCGCGACTTCACGTTCAGTGCCGTGCCAGCCGAGGTGACGGGAGTGAAGTGGATCCGCACGGCCAACGACTCGAAGTCCGCGACGCAGAACCCGTTGGCGCGCTTCACGATCAACCGCGACGCGCTGGTCTACGTCGCGGTCGACACGCGGCTCGGCAAACGTCCGTGGATGGACGCGCTGTGGCTCGACAGCGGCCTGCAGCTGGTCAACACCGAAGGGTCCCCGAAGACCTTCCGCCTGTACGCCAAGGGTTTCCGGGCGGGGGAGGTCCAACTGGGACCCAACGGCGGTGCCAGCAACTACACGGTGCTTGTCGAGTAGAAGAAAGGGCCACTCACGGTGATCGTCAAATAGCTTCCAGGCGCACGATCACCGACTTGGAGGTCGGCGTTCCCGAGATGTCCGCCTTGGAGTCCAGCGGCACCAACGGGTTCGCCTCGGGGAAGTACGTGGCCACGCATCCCCGCGCGGTCGAGTAGGAGACGATCCGGAACGACTCGGCGCGGCGTTCGACGACGCCCGTCGGGTCGTCCTTCCACTCCGAGATGATGTTCACCATCTGCCCGTCGGAGAACCCCAAAGCCTTGATGTCGTCGGGGTTCACGAACACCACGCGACGGCCGTCCTTCACGCCGCGGTAGCGGTCGTCCAGGCCGTAGATCGTGGTGTTGTACTGGTCGTGGCTGCGCAGGGTCTGCATCAGCAGGCGGCCCTCGGGGATCTCGATGACCGTCATCTCGTTCGCCGTGAAGTTCGCCTTGCCGGTCGCCGTCGCGAACTCCTGCGAGTCACGCGGCGGGTGCGGCAGCACGAAACCGTCGGGCTGACGCACGCGCGTGTTGTAGTCGGTGCAACCCGGTACGACACGGGAGATGTGCTCGCGAACGACGTCGTAGTCCTTCTCGAACTCCTCCCACGCCACGGGGTGCGAGGCGCCGAGCGTCTTACGGGCTAGCCGGCAGACGATCGAGACCTCGGACAGCAGCTGCTCCGACGCGGGCTTGAGCCGGCCGCGGGATCGATGGACGACCGACATCGAGTCCTCGACCGTCACGAACTGCTCGCCCGAGTGCTGCACGTCGCTCTCGGTGCGGCCCAGGGCGGGCAGGATCAACGCCGTCTTCCCGTGCACCACGTGCGAGCGGTTGAGCTTCGTGGAGACGTGCGCGGTCAGCGAGCACTGCTCCAGCGCCTTCTCCGTCACCGGGGTGTCCGGGGTGGCGCTGACGAAGTTGCCGCCCATCGCGATGAACACCTTGCCGCGGCCTTGGCGCATCGCGTTGATGGCGTCGACGGTGTCGAAACCGTGCTTGCGCGGCACGGAGATGCTGAACTCGTTCTCCAGCGCCAGCAAGAACTTCTCCGGCATCTTCTCGTAGATGCCCATCGTGCGGTCGCCCTGCACGTTCGAGTGGCCGCGCACCGGGCACAGGCCCGCGCCCGGCTTGCCGATCATGCCGCGCAGGAACATGACGTTCGTGACCTCGCGGATCGTCGGCACGCTGTGCTTGTGCTGCGTCAGGCCCATCGCCCAGCAGGCGATCGTGCGCTTCGAGTCGACGAACATCCCGGCCACGCGCGTGATCTGCTCGCGGGTCAGGCCGGTCGCGGTGAGCACGGCGTCCCAGTCGAGCTCGCGCAGGCTCTCCGCGTAGGCCTCGAAACCGTGCGTCTTCGCTTCGATGAACGTCTTGTCGAGCTTGTCCCACTGCAGCAGCAGGTGACCGACGGCCTGGAACAGCGCCTGGTCGCCACCGACCTTGATCTGCACGAACTCGTCGCTCAGCGCGGTGCCGCGGCCGACGACGCCCGCGACGTTCTGCGGGTTCTTGAACCGCATCAGGCCCGCTTCCGGCAGCGGGTTGATCGCGATGATCTTCGCGCCGTTCTTCTTCGCGTCCTCCAGCGCGCTGAGCATGCGCGGGTGGTTCGTGCCGGGGTTCTGGCCGATGACCACGATGAGGTCGGCGAGGTCGAAGTCCTTGATCGACACCGAGCCCTTGCCGATGCCGATGGTCTCGTTCAGCGCCGAGCCGGACGACTCGTGGCACATGTTCGAGCAGTCCGGCAGGTTGTTGGTGCCGAACGAGCGGACCAGCAGCTGGTAGAGGAACGCGGCCTCGTTGCTGGTGCGGCCGGAGGTGTAGAAGATCGCCTCGTCCGGGGACGACAGCGATGTCAGCTCGTCGGCCATGAGCGTGAACGCCGCGTCCCAGCTGATCGGTGTGTAATGCGTCGCACCGGGCCTGAGGACCATCGGTTCGGTGATCCGGCCCTGCTGGCCGAGCCAGTAGTCCGTCTTCGTCCGCAGGCTCTCGATGGAGTGCTCGGCGAAGAACTCGGGCCCGATTCGTCGTTTGGTGGCTTCCTCCGCGACGGCCTTCGCGCCGTTCTCGCAGAACTCCGCCATCTTGCGGTGACCCTGCGGTTCGGGCCACGCGCAACCAGGACAGTCGAAACCTTCACGCTGGTTGAGCAGTCGCAACGTCTTGACCGTGCGCCCGACACCCATCTGCTCGACCGCGCGGTCGAGCGACACGAGAACACCGGGAATTCCCGCTGCCCAGGTCTTGGGGGTGCTGACTTCGAGCGCGGACTCGTCGACGTCGTGCTGCGGGGGCTTGCTGCTCATACGTGCATTGTTCGCTGATCGAGGTCGGCGCCGCCAGCGCCCCCGAAGAACGCGGCGGCGCCGTCGACACGGGCCCCAAGGGGTTTGAACGGTCCGTGACGGTCAATTGTGATCGCCGTCACTCTCGTCCGGCACCTCTGAAAGAGTGATCAATCGCAGCTGTTCTCGGTCGGCACCTGTCCGTCCACGGAGAAGTACTGCTTCTCGTCACCGGCGACGCCCTCACCGAGCTTGGGCGGCTCGGTGAACTGCGGCGCGAGGAAACCGTCCTTCGCCGCCTGGCACGCGATCGAGTACTGGAAACCCGTCGAGTCCGAGGGCCACAGTCCTTCGGGAGTGATCGAGTAGGTGACCTTCTCGCGGACCGCCGCGACCATCTCCATCTGGCTGAGGAGCTTCTTCGGCTCCGGCGGCTCGAACGCGTAGGCGAACACGTAGTCCGCCGTCACGGCCGGATAGCCGTCCTTCTCCCCGAGAGTCATCTTCCCGGACACCTTGATGCCGTTCGGGAGCAGCTTCGTGCCCTGCTTGAGCCGGGTGGTCCAGCCCGCGATCTCCTTCACGACGTACTCGCGCACCTCCGGCGCCAGCATCGCGAGGAACCGGTCCGGCTTGTGCTCGCCGAGCATCACCGGGTCGAGGCGCGACGCGATGAGCGCCTGCCGGACCTGCTCGAACGCCGGATTCGCGTCCGGCGCGACGATGCCCTTGTCGCCGTCGGGCCACTGCTCCGCGGGCGTGCCGGCGAACGGGACCTCGACGTTCGCTCCCGTGTGCGGCAGCTCCACGTCCGGCATCGAGACCTCGCCGAACTTGCCCGCCCTGTAGAGCCCGAACAGCACCGCGCCGATCACGACCAGGGCGATGGCGGACACGACCTTGCCGCTGTGTCTGCCTCGTCTGGCCTTGCGGCGCTGCTTGCGGATGTCCCGCTTGGCGCGTTTGTTCGCGGCGCGGATCCAGGCCGCGTCCTTCAGATCAGGATGATCGTCAATGTCGTACTGCAACGTTCCCCCCAGATGTTCGGGGCACATCTTCGGTCACTCCGAACCACGCTGTCGACCGGCTCCCGGTTGCCGCGGGGGCGTTATCAGGTATCTCGTTTCAAGTCGAGACCCTGGCCTCCGTAGACTTCACGGCTGTGACTGAACTCGACACCGCAACCCAGCGTCCTGACCTCCCCGCCGCGTGGACTCCGGCGGAGGTAGAGGCGGAGCTGTACCAGCGGTGGGTCGACCGGCGTTACTTCGAGGCCGACGTCAAGAGCGACAAGCCGCCGTTCACGATCGTGCTGCCCCCGCCGAACGTCACCGGCAGCCTCCACATGGGCCACGCGATGAACCACAGCGTGATGGACGCGCTGTCGAGGCGCCGCCGCATGCAGGGCTACGAGGTCCTGTGGCTGCCCGGTATGGACCACGCGGGCATCGCGACCCAGAACGCCGTCGAGCGCGACCTGGCCAAGCAGGGCATGTCCCGGCAGGACCTCGGGCGCGAGAAGTTCGTCGAGCGCGTCTGGGAGTGGAAAGAGGAGTACGGCGGCAAGATCCTCGACCAGATGAAGAGGCTCGGCGACGGCATCGACTGGTCGCGCGAGCGCTTCACCATGGACGAGGGGCTGTCGCGCGCCGTCCAGACGATCTTCAAGAAGATGTACGACGACGGCCTGATCTACCAGGCCGAGCGGATCATCAACTGGTGCCCGCGCTGCCAGACGGCGCTGTCGGACATCGAGGTCGACCACAGCGAGGACGACGGCGAGCTCGTCTCGATCCGCTACGGCGACGGGGACGCGTCCATCGTCGTCGCGACCACGCGCGCCGAGACGATGCTCGGTGACACCGCGGTCGCCGTCCACCCGGACGACGAGCGCTACCAGCACCTCATCGGCACCGAGGTCGAACTCCCGCTGACCGGCCGGCGCATCCCGATCGTCGCCGACACGCACGTCGACCCGAAGTTCGGCACGGGCGCGGTCAAGGTGACGCCTGCCCACGACCCGAACGACTTCGAGATCGGCCAGCGCCACGGCCTGCCGAACCTCACGATCATGGACGGCCGCGCGACCATCACCGCGCACGGCCCGTTCGAGGGGATGGACAGGTTCGAGGCCCGTCCCGCGATCGTCGCGGCACTGCGCGCCGACGGCCGGATCGTCGCGGAGAAGCGGCCGTACGTCCACTCCGTCGGGCACTGCTCGCGGTGCAACACGGTCGTCGAGCCGCGCCTGTCGCTGCAGTGGTGGGTCAAGGTCGAGACCATCGCCGAGGCCGCGTCCGCCGCCGTCCGCGACGGTCGCACCAAGATCCACCCGGCCGAGCTGAACAAGCGGTACTTCGACTGGACCGACAACCTGCACGACTGGTGCATCTCGCGTCAGCTGTGGTGGGGTCACCGGATCCCGGTCTTCTACGGCCCGAACGGCGAGGTCGTCTGCGTCGGACCGGACGACGAGGTGCCCACCGGTGAGGGCTGGCGTCAGGACGAGGACGTCCTCGACACGTGGTTCTCCTCGGGTCTGTGGCCGTTCTCCACGCTGGGCTGGCCCGAGTCCACTGAGGACCTTCGCAAGTTCTATCCGACGTCCGTTCTCTCGACCGGCTACGACATCCTGTTCTTCTGGGTCGTCCGGATGATGATGTTCGGCCTCTACGCGATGGACGGGGTCCAGCCGTTCGACCACGTCTTCCTGCACGGTCTGATCCGCGACCAGCACGGCAAGAAGATGTCGAAGTCCAAGGGCAACGGCATCGACCCGCTGGACTGGATGGAGCGCTACGGCGCGGACGTCACGCGGTTCACGCTGCTGCGCGGCACGAACCCCGGTTCGGACATGGCCGTCTCCGAGGAGCGGGCGGCCGGCTCCCGCAACTTCACCACGAAGCTGTGGAACGCCTCCCGTTTCGCGCTGGCCAACGGCGCGACGGTGGACCGTCCGCTGCCGGAGCGTTCCGAGCTGACGGCGGCCGACCGCTGGATCCTCGACGAGCTCGACGCCCTGGTGTCCACTGTGGACTCCAACTTCGAGGCGTTCCAGTTCTCCCGTGCCTGCGAGGCGCTGTACAGCTTCACGTGGGACGAGTTCTGCGACTGGTACCTGGAGATCGCGAAGGTCCAGATCGCGGACGGGCGCGCCGAGGCCACGCAGTCCGTCCTGGGCCACGTCCTCGACGTCCTGCTGCGCCTGCTGCACCCGTCGATCCCGTTCATCACCGAGACGCTGTGGACGTCGCTGACGGGTGGAGAGTCGCTCGTCGTCGCCTCGTGGCCGTCCGTCTCGGGTGCCGAGCGGGATGCTGACGCGGCAGCGGAGATCGAGGGCTTGAAGAAGCTCGCGACCGAGATCCGCCGGTTCCGTTCCGAGCAGGGCCTCAAGCCGGGCCAGAAGGTCGCGGGCAAGGTCCGCGGCGCGTGCTGCGTCGGCCTGATCGACCAGGTCCCGTCCGTGCGCGCGATGACGCGGCTCACCGAGCCCGGTGACGAGTTCACCGTCTCGGCGACGCTGGAGGTCGGCCTGCCCAAGGGCGCGGTGAAGGTCGAGCTGGACCTGTCCGGCACGATCGACGTCGCCGCCGAGCGCAAGCGCCTGGCGAAGGACCTGGCCGTGGCGCAGAAGGAACTCGAAGGCACAACGAAGAAGCTGGGCAACGAGGCGTTCCTCGCCAAGGCGCCCGCCGACGTCAAGGCCAAGATCGAGGAGCGCAAGGCCACCGCCGAGTCCGAGATCGCCCGCATCAACGAGCGCCTGGCCGCGCTCCCGGAGGCGTAAGCACCGTGGAAACGAACCTCGACGAGTTCCTCGACGTCGAGAACGAGCTCAACCAGCGGTGGCCCGAGACCAAGCTCGAGCCGTCGCTGGACCGGATCAAGGCGCTCGCCCACGTGCTGGGCGACCCGCAGACGTCGTACCCGGTCGTGCAGCTGACGGGCACGAACGGCAAGACGTCGACGTCGCGCATGGTCGATGCGCTCTTCACGCGCATCGGCCTGCGCACCGGCCGGTTCACGAGCCCGCACCTGCAGCTCGCGACCGAGCGGATCAGCCTGGACAACCAGCCGATCAGCCCGGAGCGCTACGTCGAGGTCTACCGCGACATCGAGCCGTACGTCGCCATGGTGGACGCCAAGTCCGAGATCCGGATGAGCAAGTTCGAGGTGCTCACCGGCATGGCGTACGCGGCCTTCGCGGAAGCGCCGGCCGACGTCGCCGTCGTCGAGGTCGGCATGGGCGGCACGTGGGACGCGACGTCCATCGTGGACACCCGCGTCGCCGTGCTCACCCCGATCGGCATCGACCACACCGAATACCTGGGCACCCGTCCCGAGGACATCGCGGTGGAGAAGGCCGGCATCATCAAGCCGGGCGCCGTAGCGATCGTCGCCGAGCAGACGCCCGAAGTGATGAGGGTGATCCACGAACGCGTGGCCGAGGTGGACGCCATGATCGCCCGCTTCGGCAGCGAGTTCGGCGTCCTGTCACGCGCGGTCGCCGTAGGCGGCCAGATGATCACCCTGCAGGGCCTCGGCGGCGTCTACGAGGACATCTTCCTGCCGCTGCACGGCGAACACCAGGCGAAGAACGCCGCGCTGGCACTGGCCGCCGTCGAGGCGTTCTTCGGCGCGGGCCCCGAGCGCAAGATCGACATCGAGATGGTCCGCGAGGGCTTCGCCTCGGTGGTCACCCCGGGCCGCCTGGAACGAGTGCGTTCCGCGCCCAACGTCTTCGTCGACGCCGCGCACAATCCGCACGGCGCCGCGGCTCTGGCCCGCGCGCTGGAGTCGGAGTTCGGCTTCCGCAAGCTCGTCGCCGTCGTCTCCGTCATGTCCGACAAGGACGCCGAGGGCATCCTGGCCGCGCTGGAGCCGGTCGTGCAGGAACTGGTGATCACCACCAACTCCTCCCCGCGCGCCATGGACCCGGACGTCCTCGCCGGTCTCGCCGTCCCGATCTTCGGCGAGGACCGCTTCGAGGTACGCCCCCGCCTGGTCGACGCCATCGAGGAAGCCATCCACCTCATCGAGGACGAACAGTCCGGCGGCGGCGTGATCGTCACCGGCTCCGTCGTCACCGCCGGCGAAGCCCGCGCGCTGTTCGGAAAGGAGCCGGCATGACCACCCCGGCCCCTCTGAAGAAGGACCCGATGAAGGCGTTCCGGGGCATCATGGCCGGCACGCTGATCCTCGAAGTCATCGTCGTCGCCCTGGCCCTCCCGGTGATCGCCAAACTGCACGGCGGCGTCACCTCCCTGGTCGGCTGGATCGCGTTCGGCTTCATCGCGGTGTTCATCGCGATGTGCGCGTTCGTCCGCAAACCGTGGGCGATCGGCGCCGTCGTCGGCCTGCACGTGCTGCTGATCGCCACCTGGCTGCTGCTGCCGGCGATGGGCGTGATCGGTGTGATCTTCGGGCTCGTCTGGGCGTACCTGCTGTGGCTGCGCAAGGACCTGCTCAAGCGCATGGCCGAGGGCCGGCTGCCCGCGCAGCAACAGCAGCAGGCCGAACAGCAGTCCTGACCGGTGAGGTTCGGTCGTACACGCCATTCCCGGGCTCATAGGGCACCAGGTGAATGCGAAGGTTCTTGTCATGACCGGACTGTTTGTAGGTGCCCGCACGATTTCGCACGAGTACTTACCGGTGATGGCCGTACACCAGTAATGCGGTCCCACTGCGTCTCCTTCCTGATACCCGCTGCTTTCTCGTTGATGGGAAACACCAACGAGAAAGCAGTTCGTACCGTTGCTCGTCGCAATGCTGCGGCTACCTCGCCTTGTTCACCCGATCGTGCTTTGAAACCGGGACGGGTCCCGCGACCTGGCGCTATGCTGTTAGACGCACGATTCTGCAGGGAGGGCACTGGGGATGAGCGGGACCAAGGTCGATCTGGAGACGCTGCGCGCCGCGATCAAGGAGTACGAGTCCGTCAAGGAAGAGCTCGCGCTGGCTCACAAGTCCGGTGAAGCCCTGATCGCCGTCAAGGGCGCGGGCAAGGACATGCCGAGTCAGGTCTACGCGAACTGGGCGAGCGCCGCCGGCAAGGGGCACCAACTGTCCAACGAGCAGTTGCAGAAGACGCTCGACACTCGTATCGAGAACTTGAAGGCCACGCTGCGGCAGTACGAGCAGACCGAGCAGGGCAACCTGGACAACCTCAAGTAGAAGGACTGAGCTGTTGCGCATCCGAACCCTCGTCGCAGGCATCGCAGCACTCGCACTGCTGGCCGGCTGCGGCGACAGCGGTGGCACGACCGGCACGCCGACCACCGCCACTCAGTCGAGCAGCACCAGCGACAGCGGTGGAGCTCCCAAGATCGAGAACCCGCTCGACGTCAAGGCCTTCGAAGCCGACCCGTGCAGCACGGTCACTCCGGCTCAGGTTGAGGCGTTCGGGCTGCCTGGGGTGGCTGGAAGGGTGAACACCACTTCACCCGGTGCTTCCTGTGCCTGGCTGGGATTGAGCATTCCGGCGAAGATGGCCCCCAGCGTGACGATTCTGCCGGAGGGTACGAACCTCTCCACCATCCTCCCGAACAAGGACACGACGTACGAGACGTTCGAGTCGCTGCCCGCGATCCAGGGCTACCCGACCTACATGGCGCTGGTCGCCGACAGCCGAAAGAACGGCTACTGCTCCGTGCTCGTCGGGGTCTCCGAGCAGAAGGCGTTGCTCATCTCGCTCCAGAGCGACCAAGGCAGTCCAAGGTTCGCCGACCCGTGTGCCGCTATCACCGAGTTCGCCAATCTCGCCATAACGACGATCAAGGCAGGTGCGAAATGACACGGCCCGCGCCCAGTTGCTTCACCGAGGACAACACCAGAGCCGAGGGGTTCTCGGGAGCGCAGATCTACTCCCAGATGACCAGCGGTCCCGGTACGGGGTCGGCGCAGGCGGCGGCGACCACCGCCGCGGCGTTGGAGCGCGGCTACGCGGGCATCGAGGCCAGGCTCAAGAGGGTCGGCGAGACGCTCGGCGAGGCGTGGACCGGAGCGAGTGCGAACGCCGCTCAGACCGCGGCCAACCCGATCAACCAGGCCATGATCCAGATGCAGGACGCGCTGCGGCAGGCCGATCACTCGATCTCGAACCAGGTCTACCAGTTCAACCTGAACAAGGGTCAGCTCAAGGACATGCCGGCGGCCAAGCCGGACACGAGCTTCTGGGACGACGCGACCCCTTGGGACACCGACACCGAGGACAAGGTCAACAGCTACAACGCTGAAGAGAAGCACAACCGCGAGGTCTACAAGGAGTTCCAGAGCGCCAGCAACACCAACCGCGGTGAGCTGCCGAAGGAGTTCCCCGGCGTCACGACTGACAGTCTCGTGGTCGAGATCGCCGACACCGGCGGCAACAACGGTGACGACAAGACGACGAACAACAACACCACGACCACGCGGACGTCCAACACCTCGAGCAGTTCCTCGACGAGCACGCCGCAGAGCACGACCGGCACCGGCTGGACCGTGCCCACCACGAACGGCGACCAGACCACCACCACGACCAGCTCGTCCGACAACACGAACACGAGCAACACCGGCAGGCCCTCCGTCGGTGACAACCTCACCGGCAAGCCCCCGGTCGGCGGCGTGATCGACAGGCCGAACAACACCGGCCTCCCGCCCATGGGCGTGCCCGTCCGCCCCACCACGGGTGGCCCCGGCGGACCTGGTGGCACCGGCCCCGGTCGCGGCCCCGGTGGCACCGGCGGTCCCGGCGGAGCAGGCAAGTTCGGCGGAGCAGGCGCGGGCGCGGGCGGTGCGGGCAAGTTCGGCGGCGGCCTCGGTGGCAGTGGAACGGCCAGTGGCACGTCCACCCAGCAGCCCGGCGGCAAGGCCGGTGTGTTCGGCGGCATGGGCGAGACCGGTGCCAACGCGGCCGGTCGGGGTGGTGCGGCAGGCACGGCTGGTCGCGCAGGCGCGGCAGGTATGGGCGGGATGGGTGGTCAGGGCCAGAAGGGCCAGGGCGAGGACGACTTGGAACACAAGTCCGCCGACTACCTCATCACCGAGGAGAACACGAACGAGATCATCGGTGACATGCCGATGGTCGCACCGCCGACGATCGGGGGGTGACGTGCTTCGGTCGTCCATCCAACTGTCCGACCTCGCCTTCGACGTCCTGTGGAAGCAGGAGAAGCTGGGGGAGTACCACCCCGCGCTGTCCGTCGACTCGCCCGGTGAGACCGAGGACGAACGCGTGCTCATCGAGCGCGACGTCATCGGTGAGCTGCGCCGGGTCGGGCTCGACCACCCCGACGTCCGGGGGACGCTGCACCTGATCGCCAAGGCGGAGCACGACTACTCGGCCTGGATCGCGGTCACTCCGAACGAGACCAGGCCCGTGGTCGTGGCGGCGAACTCGCAGCACGGTGTGCTTGCCGTGCACGACAACGGGTTCGTGCAGTTGCACCCGATCCGGCCGGACAACGCGCCGGAGGTCCTCGCGATGCAGTTGCCGGACGTGCCTGCCGGGCGTGGTGCGTCGATCAACGTGCACGCGACCGAGATCAACGTGCACCAGCCGGGCAAGGCGTCGCCGTCGATCTCGTTGCGCCAGCTGCTCGCCCAGCCCCGCCAGGGCACGGCGAAGCTGTACGCGGCGAAGCGCAACGGCGACGGCAGGCAGCGCGCCAAGACCTTCCTCACCACGATCGACTTCGAGGACGGCCGCTGGCTCGTGGTCAAGTACACCGACCACAACCACCAGACGTGGGTGCACGCCACGCCGGCGACGCGCCAGATCATCACGGACTGGCTCAAGCGCCTCACATAACGGATTTACCGCCGCACAACCGAAATGCGCGAGCGTCGCGGCCGTGAGAAAGCCATTCGCCATCGCCGCCGCACTGGCCGCGACGCTGCTGTCCGCGGGAATGGGCACCGCTCACGCCGAGACCGTGCCGGGCGGCTACGTCAGCGGCTGGACAGACCTGCGCTGCTGAAGTTCACCTCGGGTTTCAGAACTGGCCAGAACCGGCGACTAGAAACCGCGCATGACCTTCGACCGTCGCACGTTGTTCAAGGCAGGCGCACTGGGCACGGCCGCGGCGCTGGTGCCCTCGGGCATCAGCCTCGCGAAGACCGACCGCCCGATCCTCCCCCACGGCGTGCAGTCCGGCGACGTCACCTGGGACGGCGGCATCGTGTGGACGCGCGCCGACCGTCCCTCGCGGATGCTCGTCGAGGTGTCCAACGACCCCAGCTTCCGCTTCTCCCGCCGGGTCCGCGGCCCGTTGCTCACTCCGGAGACCGGCGGCACCGGGCAGGTCAGGGTGTCGAGCCTGCTGCCGGGACGCCCCGCCTACTACCGCGTCACGGCGGAAGACCTGCACGGCCGCACCCGCAGCGAACCCGTCACGGGCAGCTTCACCACCGCCCCGCTCGGCCGCGACGACGTGCGGTTCGTGTGGTCCGGTGACGTCGCGGGCCAGGGCTGGGGCATCAACCCCGACATCGGCGGTATGCCGATCTTCAAGGCCATGGCCGACCGCAGGCCCGACTTCTTCATCCACAGCGGCGACAGCGTCTACTCCGACGGCCCGATGCAGGCGAGCGTGACGCTCCCCGACGGCCGGATCTGGCGCAACGTGGTCACGCCGGAGAAGTCCAAGGTGGCCGAGACGCTCGACGAGTACCGCGGCCAGTTCGCCTACAACTTCCTCGACGACAACGTGAAGCGCTTCGCCTCCCAGGTGCCGGTCTACGCACAATGGGATGATCATGAAGTCACGAACAACTGGTACCCCGGCGAGATCCTGGAACTTCCGCAGTACACCGAGAAGCGCGTGGACGTGTTGGCACAGCGCGCTTTCCAGGCGTTCCACGAGTGGATGCCGATCGACCAGAAGCGCGCGGTGGACGGCCGCGTCTACCGGAAGTTCGCGTACGGGCGGAACGTCGAGATCTTCGTGCTCGACATGCGCACCTACAAGGACAAGAACACCTCGCCCAAGGACCAGCCGGGCGTGATCCTCGGCGCCCGGCAGGCGAAGTGGCTCGTCGACGGGCTCAGCCGCAGCACCGCCACCTGGAAGATCATCGCGGCGGACCTGCCGATCGGACTCACCGTGCCGGACGGCAATGACATCGAAGGTGTCGCGAACGGCTTGCCGGGCGCCCCCAACGGCCGTGAGCACGAGATCGCTTGGGTGCTCAGGGAACTCAAGCGCCGCCGCGTCAAGAACACCGTCTGGCTGACGGCGGACGTCCACTACACCGCCGCGCACCACTACTCGCCCGACCGCGCGGCCGTGGGTGACTTCGACCCGTTCTGGGAGTTCGTGTCCGGCCCGCTGCACGCCGGCGCGTTCGGACCCAACACGCTCGACCCGACGTTCGGTCCGCAGGCCGTGTTCGTGCACGCCCCGCCCGCCGCCAACACCACGCCGCTGGACGGGTTCCAGCACTTCGGCGAGGTCAAGGCGTCGCAGCACGAGCTCACGGTGTGGCTGCGCGACGCGACCGGCGCTTCGCTCTGGTCCAAAACGCTCAGGGCCGCCTGACGCGAGACGTAGTGTCGGTGGGTGCCCATCTCGTTCGACACCTCCGGCTTCCGTCAGCTCGACCAGAACAACTGGCAGCACCCGAGCGGTGACCAGGCCGAACTGACCTACTACGGCGTGGTCCCGGATCTACCCGCCGGGCTGGACGACCTGCAGAGGCTCAGGCACCACCTCGCCCTGATCCACGGCGAGACCGGCTGCCTGATCGAGGCGCACGTCGTCCAGCTCGGCGGGGTGCCCGCGCTGCTGCGGATCGTCAAGATGCCGCTGCCGAACCAGCCGAACGGGCAGGGCTTCGTCTGCTCCTTCACCATCCCCAAGGCCAACTGCAGCGCGGTGCTGCAGCTCGGGGCGATGGAACGCGGCATGACGGGCACGCGCGAGGCCATCCTGGCCGCCGAGATCGGGTTCCAGAACTGGATCAAGCCGCACCCGTACGCGCCTGAGCTGCAGGGCGTGCTGCCGTTCCACGCGGGCGACGACCCGCGCCACGACGCACGGTTCCCCGACCACCCGTTGTCGCGCGCACGGGCGTGGGCGCATCACGTGGTCCGCACGGCACAGGTGGATCCGCAGTTCGCCTCCCTGCCGCCGTTCCAGGTTCAGTCGCCGCCACCGGTCGCGCCAGGTCAGACGCTGGTGACCGCGCTGCCGAGCCTGCCGGTCAAGGACTTCGTCGGCCTGCAGATCGGCGAGGAGACGACGTTCTGGCGGATGACGGACCCGAAGCTGCGGGAGATGCTCGGCCGTGGCCTGATGGGCCGGTCGCCGCTCGCCGAGACCAGGTTCCGCGACATGCTCATGATCGACCCCGAGACGGGCGAGGTGATGATTCCCGACCGCTTCACCACCAGCGGCGAGATGACCGCGCACGGCACGCGCCTGACCCAGGTCACGTTGCACCAGGCGGACGCCGAGCTCTCGGACGAGGACGTCCTGGACGCCTTCCGGTGGGCCGGTCAGATGTGCGGCGAGGCGGCGGAACGCGGCGAGTACCTCTCCCTCGAACCGATCGAGAACCAGGGCGAGCAGGTGGATCCGCACGTCCTGCTGGCCGTGCAGCCGCACGATGGACAGCCGATGGCCATCGCCCAGTTCTCGCCGACGCCCACCGAAGGACCGCTCGCCGGCTCACCGAGCCGCAGCGCGCCCGCGACCCGGGAGTCCGTCGTGGGCATCGGCCTGATCGCCGGGATGGCGGTCAACGAGTGGCGCTCGCATCCGCTGCGGATGGCGATCACCTACAAGCGTCCGGCGGGCTGATCGCAAACATTTGCAACGCCCGACGTATTGTTTCCCGCTGTTTGTCGTGGTTTCGTGCAGCAACCCTGCAAGAGTTTGCGACAAGGAGGTCGCGATGCGTCGGGTCGTCGCCGCGCTCGCTGCACTGGTTCTGCTGCCCCTCACACCCGTTCAGGCCGTTGCCGCACCACCGCAACGTCTGGCCGTGGGGGAGGTGGTGGACATAGCGCCCGGTGTGCGCGACGGGGACGCGAGACTCGCGTTGCCGCCCAAGCGAGACGACCTGCGGGGCGAGCGCTTCTACTTCGTGATGCCCGACCGGTTCGCGAACGGCGACCCGGGCAACGACCGCGGCCGTTCGAACGCCGCCGAGAACGGCTTCAACCCCGCTGACAAGGGCTTCTACCACGGCGGCGACCTCAAGGGCCTGCGCGGGAAGCTCGACTACCTCGACGGCATGGGCATCACGGCGATCTGGATGACGCCGATGTTCCTCAACCGCTGGGTGCAGGGCGACAGCGCCGGCTACCACGGCTACTGGACGCTCGACTTCACCAAGCTGGACCCGCACTTCGGCACCACGCAGGAGGTGCGCGACCTGATCAAGGACGCGCACCGGCGTGGCATCAAGGTCTTCTTCGACATCGTCGCGAACCACACCGCCGACGTGATCAAGTACGCGGAGAACAAGACCCAGTACGTCAGCACGGGCGCGCAGCCGTACCTGGACGCCGACGGAAAGCCGTTCGACATCGCGGACTACGCGGGCAAGAAGGACTTCCCGAAGCTCGACGCCCAGAAGTCCTTCCCGTACACCCCCGTCAAGGACGGCCAGACGAAGTACCCGTTGTGGCTCAACGACTCCACGCTCTACCACAACCGCGGCGACTCGACGTTCTCCGGCGAGTCGAGCGAGCAGGGCGACTTCTCCGGCCTCGACGACCTGATGACCGAGCACCCGCGCGTGGTCAACGGCATGAAGGACATCTTCACCAGCTGGATCGACACGCTCGACATCGACGGCTACCGCGTCGACACGGTCAAGCACGTCAACCTGGAGTTCTGGCAGGCTCTCGCGCCGCACGTGAAGCAGTACGCGAACCGCAAGGGCAAGAAGGACTTCTTCGTCTTCGGCGAGGTCTTCGACTCCTCCCCGGAGAACACCTCGAAGTACACGACCGACGGCAAGATGCAGGCCACGCTGGACTTCCCGTTCCAGAGCAGCGCACTGAGCTTCCTGTCCGGCAAGGGTTCCCAGCGCCTCGGCGAGGTGCTGCTGGACGACGACCGGTACACCGACGCCGACTCCAACGCCTCCTCGCTGCCCACGTTCCTCGGCAACCACGACATGGGCCGCGTCGCGTGGATGATCCGCAACGACAAGCCGGGCATCTCGGACGCGGAACTGCTGGAGCGCCTCAAGCTCGGCAACACCCTGATGTACCTGTGGCGCGGCAACCCGGTCGTCTACTACGGCGACGAACAGGGCTTCGCGGGCACGGGCGGCGACAAGCTGGCACGTCAGGACATGTTCGCCTCCAAGACGCCGGAGTACATGGCGGAGAAGCTCGTCGGCAGCGACCGCACCGGCGCCCAGGACAACTTCAGCCCGACCCACCCGCTGTACCAGCAGCTCAAGGCCCTGGCCGCGCAGGTCGACCGCGATCCGGTGTGGCGTGACGGCAACCAGGTGCTCCGCTACGCCGACGGTGACGTCTTCGCGTTCAGCCGCATCCTCGGCCGCGAGCACCTCGTCGTCGCGAACGCCGGCACCTCGCCCGCGACCGTCACCGTGCCCGTGTCGTCCTCGGCTTTTGAGAACGCGCAGGTCCAGAACGGCCGCGTCACGGTGACGGTGCCCGCGCTGTCCTCCTTGGTGCTCAAGGGAACCAGCGACGTCGCGAAGTCGAAGCCCGCGCCCGTCCTGGTCGCCCCGGCCACCGGAACGGTGCTGGACAAGCGCGTCGAACTCCGCGCGGACGGCATCAGCGCGCCCAACGCGGCCACCACCTTCGCGGCCCGTGTCGAGGGCACCCGCGACTGGACCGTGCTCGGCACCGACGACGCCGCTCCCTACCGCGTTTTCGCCGACCTGTCCGCACTTCCGGGCGCGGCCGTCGGCAAGCGCGTCGAGCTGCGCGTGGTGGCGAAGTCCGGTGAGATCGGCGCGGACGGCGCGTTCGTGTCGCTCGTGGCCGCGCCGCCGATCCCCGATCCCGGCACGAAGAACCCGGACTGGCTGGTCGTGCACTACGCGCGCGACAACTACGACGGCTGGGGCCTGCACGCCTGGGGCGACGTCGAGACGCCGACCGAGTGGAACGCCCCGCTGCCGTTCGCGGGGGAGGACGCCTACGGGCGCTTCGCGTGGATCAAGCTGAAGCCGGGTGCCAAGTCGGTCGGGCTCATCGCGCACAAGGGCGACGAGAAGGACACGTCGGTCGACCGGTTCGTCGACCCGAGCGTGACGCCCGAGATCTGGCTGAAGCAGGGCGATCCGGCCGTGCATCCGTCCGAGCAGGCGGCGACGGGCAAGGCGGTCGTGCACTACGTCGGCGACGCTTCCGATGCGGTGGTGCGGGTTGCCGGACGGGCTGACGTGCCGTTCACCAACGGCATCGCGGAACTTCCGCCCACCACCGACTTCTCCGTCGTGCGCGGCACGACCGTGGAGGCTTCCGGCAAGTTCACGAGTGGCCACTCGTGGGTCGCGGGCGGGAAGGTGCACGCTACGAAGGCCGCCGCCGAGAACCGGGCGGTGATCCACTACAACCGCGCGGCCGGCGACTACACCGACTGGACGATGTACCACTGGACGGGTTCCGCGGAGCCGTCGCCGGGCTGGAACCAGTCACGGGTGCCGGACGGGCGTGACCAGTTCGGCGTCTACTGGTCGGTGCCGCTCGCGGCCGGCGCGGCGGGCCTGAGCTACATCGTTCACCGCGGCGACGCCAAGGATCCGGGCCCCGACCAGTTCCTCGACCTGGGGCAGAAGGGGAACGAGGTGTGGCAGTTGCAGGGCAACGAGACCTACCTGCTGCCGTCCAGCGTCGGCCCGGCCGCCGACGACGACCTGACCAAGGCCAAGGCGATCTGGATCTCGAAGGACAAGGTCGTCTGGGACGTGCCGTCCGTGCAGTCCGACGGCTACCGCCTCGAATACGGCTCACGGGTGCTGCGGATGGCTCCCACGACCGAGGAGGTTCCGGCGCAGTTCCCGCACCTCAAGGGCAAGCCGGTGTTCGCCGTGCGCGGGTTCGTGGACGAGGCGTTGCGGGACAGGCTTTCCGCCGTGCACGTCGACGCGGGTGGCGCGATCCGGCACCGCACGAGCGTGCAGATCGCGGGCGTGCTCGACGATCGGTTCGCTGCTGCCGCAACGAAACTGACGTTCGGGCCGACGTTCGACCACGACCGCGCGTCGGTCAGGCTGTGGGCGCCGACCGCGTCCAACGTGAAGCTGCGCCTGTTCGACCAGCCTTCCGGCGAACCGAAGAAGGTCGTGCAGCTCAAGCGCGACGACGCCTCGGGGTCGTGGAACGGCTCGGGTGACTGGAAGAACAAGTACTACCAGTTCGAGGTCACCAACTGGCAGCGCACGGTCGTGGTCACCGACCCGTACTCCGTGGCGCTCTCGGTGAACTCGACGCACTCGCAGTTCGCCGACCTCAAGGACAGCCGCTCGATGCCCGCCGGGTGGTCGAAGGACGTCGCGAAGGGCATGGGCGGCGCGATCACCGAGCTGCACGTGCGGGACTTCTCGATCAACGACCAGTCCGTCCCGGCAGGGGATCGCGGCACCTACAAGGCGTTCACGCATCGCGACTCGACCGGCATGAAGCACCTCAAAACGCTGGCCGCGGCGGGCATGGACACCGTGCACCTGCTGCCGACGTTCGACATCGCGACGATCCCCGAGAAGCGCTCCGAGCAGGCCACCCCGGCCTGCGACCTGCCCTCGCTGCCGGCGGACTCCGACCAGCAGCAGGCCTGCGTCGGCGCGGTCGCGGGCAAGGACGGCTTCAACTGGGGCTACGACCCGTTCCACTACGACGTGCCGGAGGGTTCGTACGCCACGGCGGACGCGCAAAACGGCGCAGCGCGCTCGAAGCAGTACCGCGAGATGGTGAAGTCGTTGCACGACAACGGCAACCGCGTGGTGGTGGACGTGGTCTACAACCACACGGCGGCGTTCGGTGACGCACCGACCTCCGTGCTCGACAAGGTCGTGCCCGGCTACTACCAGCGGCTCAACCTCGACGGCTCGGTCGCGAACTCCACGTGCTGCGCGAACACCGCGACCGAGAACGCCATGATGGGCAAGCTCGTCGTGGACTCGGTGGTGCGCTGGGCGCGCAACTACAAGGTCGACGGGTTCCGGTTCGACCTGATGGGTCACCACCCGAAGGCGAACATCCTCGCGGTGCGCGCGGCACTGGACGCGCTGACCGTCGAACGTGACGGCGTGGACGGGCGCAAGATCGGCGTCTACGGCGAGGGCTGGGACTTCGGCGAGGTCGCCGGCAACGCCCGGTTCGAGCAGGCCACGCAGGCGAACATGGCCGGCACGGGCGTCGGCACGTTCAGCGACCGGCTGCGTGATGCCGTGCGCGGCGGCGGTCCGTTCGACGACGACCCGCGGGTGCAGGGTCTTGGCTCCGGTCTGGCCGGGGACGTGAACTCCTCGCCCGCCAACGGCGACGTGGCCGCGCGGCTGGAGAACTACAGCGACCTGGTGAAGCTGGGCATGGCGGGCAACATGGCCTCGTACCGCTTCCAGTCGACGGCCGGGCCCGTCGTCGCCGGCCGGGACGTGAAGTACAACGGCTCTGCCGCCGGGTACACCGGACAGCCTTTGGAGGCGATCACGTACGTCGACGCGCACGACAACGAGACGTTGTTCGACGCGTTGACCTACAAGCTCAAGCCCGAGACGTCCGCCGCCGACCGCGTGAAGATGCAGACGGTGGCGCTGGCACCGGCGTTGCTGGGGCAGGGGCGGCCGTTCGTGCACGCGGGCACCGAGTTCCTGCGCTCGAAGTCGTTGGACCGCAACAGCTACGACTCGGGGGACTGGTTCAACGCCTACGACCCGTCGTTGCGCGACAACGGGTTCGGCCGCGGCCTGCCGCCGAAGGCCGACAACGAGTCGAAGTGGCCGTACGCGAAGCCGCTGCTGGCCGGGCCGAAGCCGTCCTCCGCGGACATGAAGGCCTCGCTGGACGCGACCCTGGAACTGCTGCGGATCCGGCAGTCGTCGCCCCTGTTCTCCCTGGGGTCGGCGGATCTGGTGCAGCAGAAGGTGTCGTTCCCGGCCGCGGCGTCCGGCGTGATCGTCATGCACGTCGACGACACGGCCGGGCCGGACGTCGACCCGGCTCGTCGCGGGCTGGTCGTGGTGATCAACCCGTACCCGACGGACCAGGCCGTGACGCTGCCCCCAGGCGACTGGAAGCCCGTGACCAGCGAGAAGAAGGCCGGCGCGGCGCGATCGGTGGTCGTGCTGGAGCGATAGTCCCGCTGAGAAATAGTTTCGTTCCAGATTAGTTTGGTACCGTGGTGCTCATGGGCACGACGGGGTGTACTGACCTGATGATGCTGCTGCATCGGACGGCTCACGCGCTGGAGACAGAGTTGACGGCGAGGCTCGCGGAGATCGGACTGACTCCGCGAGCCCGCTGCGTGTTGTCTGTCGCTCTGGACGCGGAACGCACGCAGACAGAGATCGCCGACGTGGTCGACATCGACAAGACGACCATGGTCGTGACGATGGACGCGCTCGAATCCGCCGGGTATGCCGAGCGCAGGCCGTCGCCGACGGACCGTCGTGCGCGCGTTGTGGTGGTGACCGACTCAGGGCGCGAGATCGTGGCGAAGGCCGACGACGTGTACGAGGAAGTCGTGGGCAGTGTCCTCGGTTCGTTGCCGGACGACGAGCGTGCGGGCCTGGTCAACGGCCTGACGAGGCTGGTGGAAGGTCGTCTGGGCACTGTCGTGCCGTGTGCGAAGCCGCCCCGCAAGCGTGCTCTGCGTCATGCCGTTGGGTAGAAGATAGTCCCGTACAAAACCATCTGCTACGGTTCCTCTTATGACTTCAGGGGGACCGAAGACGGATTCGCGCTGGCTCGCGCTGATCGTGTTGTGCGCAGGGATGTTGATGATCGTGCTGGACCAGACGATCGTGAACGTCGCGCTGCCCGCGATCGAAGAAGACCTCAAGTTCGGCCAGGCCGGTCTGGCCTGGGTCGTGAACGCGTACCTGATCGCCTACGGCGGTCTGCTGCTGCTCGCGGGTCGTCTGGGCGACCTGATCGGGCACAAGAAGGTGTTCCTGATCGGCCTCGGCGTCTTCACGGTCGCGTCTCTGCTGTGCGGCTTGTCGCTCAGCGCCGAGATGCTGATCGTGTCTCGCTTCGTGCAGGGTGCGGGCGGTGCGCTGGCCACGTCCGTGACGCTGGGCATGGTCGTGACGATGTTCCCCGAGCCTGACGAGCAGAGGCGCGCCATCGGCGTGTTCAGCTTCGTCGCGGCGGCGGGCGCGTCCCTCGGCCTGTTGCTCGGAGGTGTGCTGACCGACGCCATGTCGTGGCACTGGATCTTCTTCGTGAACATCCCGATCGGCATCGTGGCCGCCATCGCCGCCGTGCGTCTGGTGCCGGACTCCGTCGGCCTCGGCCTGCGTGAAGGCGCGGATGTTCTTGGGGCGCTGCTGATCGTCGCCGCAGTGATGCTCGGCGTCTACACGATCGTCAAGGCCGAGCACTACGGCTTCGGCTCCGCCCACACGCTGGGTCTGGGCGCTGTCGCGGTGGCGTTGCTGGCGGGATTCGTGCTGCGCCAACGAACCGCCGCGAAGCCGTTGCTGCCGCTGCGGGTGTTCAAGTCCCGCAACGTGACCGGCGCGAACCTGGTGCAGATCTCCATGGTCGCCGGCATGTTCGGGCTGTTCTTCCTCGGCACGCTCTACATGCAGCTCGTGCTGCAGTACACGCCGTTGCAGATCGGCCTGGCGTTCATGCCCGTCGCCGGCGCGATCGCGGTGTTCTCGGTGTCGCTCTCGGCACGTCTGAACTCCCGGTTCGGCGAGCGCAACATGCTGATCGTGGGCCTGCTGTTCATGCTCGTCGGCATGGTCGTGTTCACGCAGGTGCCGGTCGACGGCTCGTACCTCGCGCACATCCTGCCCGCCGTCGCGCCGCTGGGGATCGGCCTGGGCCTGTCGTTCCCGGCGCTGATGACGCTGGCGATGTCCGGCGCCTCCCACGACGAGGCGGGCCTCGCGTCCGGTCTCGTGAACACGACCGCGCAGGTGGGCGGTGCCCTGGGCCTCGCGGTGCTGGCCACGACCTCGACCACCTACACGTCGTCGCTGCTGGCCTCGGGCGTCGGCCGGCTGGAGGCCCTGACCTCGGGCTTCCACCTGGCGTTCTGGATCTCGGCCGTGCTCGTGGCGGTGGCTTTGGGGCTGGCGGTGTTCGTGCTGCGGCAGGTCACCGTGTCGCGGGATGCCGGACCCGTTCTGGTGCACTGACGAAAATGCGGAGAAAAGGGTGTCGGAGCCAGCTCCGACACCCTTTCTTCTTTGCCGCGGGCTAGATCTGCAGCTCGGACTCGATGCGCTTGAGGTGGTGGCGTGCCAGCGCGAGGTTCGACGAATCCCTTTCCAGCACGAGGTACAGGAAGAGCGAGCCTCTGGATTTCATGCCGCTCATCAGCCGGATCAGGTGGTACTGGCGGTGCAACGTGATCAGGATGTCCTCGATGGTGTCGCTCAGGCCGAGGGTCTGCATCACGCGCAGCTTCGACCGGACGACCTCGGTGTTTCCAGCCGCCGCGACTTCCAGGTTCAGCCAGTCACCGCCGCCGCTGGTGCCGAGCGACATCCCGCTGTCGTAGTCCACGAGCGCGACGCCGACGGCGCCGGAGATGGACATGGCCTCTTTCATTGCGATATCGATGTTCATCAGACTCCACTTTTCTGTGTCAACTGGTGATCGAGGCGACGTGACCGGTTTCTCGCTCCTCGATCGCATGCGGACACGTCTCCACATTGCCGAGAGCAATGAACCCAATTCGGACATGTGCTGCGACCATTTTTATTCGGTGGACGGTGCGTTGGGCGCCATGATCGAGCCGATCCGCTCGATCACGGGACGGGACTCGTGGAGAAGACGCCCGAGGTTGAGTCCCTTGTCCCCGAGCACGACCATCAGCGCCGTCCTGCTCACGGCGTACACGGCCATGTAGCCGCTGCTGCCGAACACCACGGTCTGGTTGAGCTTGCCCAGGCCGATCACCTCCGCCGCCTGGCGTGCGATGCCGAGGTCGGCGGCGGCGAGTGCGGAGATGTGCGCGGGCTCGACGTTCTTCGCCACGTCGGTGAGAATGGGAATTCCGTCGGACGCGGCCAGCACCGTGTCGGTCACTCCGGCGACGTTTTCTCGGAGCTTCCGCAGTTCGGCGGCCAGGGCGTCGTAGTCCAATGCAGTTCCTTTCCGCTGGTCTGCCCTGTTTCTGCGCGGGGGCGCAACGAGGGCAGGCCCCAGTGTGAAAAACTGAAAGCGGTCGCCGGCGGGGCGATTTCCAGCAGTTCTTCACCGAGCATTCGGGAGATCTCGACGGTGACCGAGTGCAGACTCCGTCCGGTCGCGAACGCCATGTCCCGTGCACTGCGTCTGCCGGTGGCGAGCGCGATGATCTCCCGTCGTTCCGCGGTGGGCGGATCGGCTCCGCGGGCCGCCACCACGCGGTCCAGATAGGGCGACAACGGGACCGGCAGCGAGGCGACCACGTCCAGTCGCCCGGCCGTGTCCGACAGCAACACCTCCGGCGCGACACCGTCGGCCGAGGGCAGCAGAGGTTCGTCGGCGTTGTCCTCGACGACGCATCGTTCGACGTCACCGGCGGCAACGGCGAACGCGCCGTCCTGCATGGCGGCCATCGCGACGGCCTGGATCTCGTCGGGCCCGAGGTGCCCGCGAGCGACGAGCGCCGTCTGAAGCGACCCCGTCCCGACGCTCTCCACCAGCGCCGCGTTCCAGTCCTCCGCACTGACCCTGCCCGAGCTCAGCAGCAGCACCTCCACTCCGGGTGAGCCCGCGCTGTCCACCGCGACCACCGCGCCGTCACGCAGGTGGAACACTCCGCCCGCGTTGCCCGCGACGCGCAATGCCCCGGTGAGCCGATCAATGTGGCATTGCGCCAGGGCGTGCGCGAGGACGTCGAATGCGGCACGGTAGTCGCGTTTCAGAAGTCACTCCGGGTTAATTCGAGATTACTCGGCGGAATCCTGGCGTACTCATCACCCAAATGGGCACCTACGCTCATCTGAAGAGCGACCGCCGTTGTTACTTCTTACCCGCAGGAGTCGTACGGGCACGCCCGAAATCACACGATCGAGTGAAGCATTCCAGATCGTGTGGCAATATTGCTGATGCATTTATTTTATGTCTATGGAAATTGTCAGTGCTCGGCCAGCTCTTCGCGCTTGCGGACGTCTTCCGTGCGCAGGATCTTGAACTTGCGGTCGTGGGCGCCGAGGACCTTCAGGAAGCCGGGGCTCGTCTCGAACACGTAGACCTCCTCGGCGTCGTTGATCCGCTCCTTGGGCACCCACGGCGTGCTGACGATGGCGGCGACCGCGAGCGCCGACCCGGCCAGCAGCCAGGCGAACCACTTCAGCAGCCAGCGAGCGTTGCGAATGGCCAGCACCATGGCCGCGCCGATCGCCACGGCCCCGAGGGCAAGCCACCAACGGTGGTACGTGAGCGTGTGCGACACCATCAGCGCGATGAGCACGATCAGCGTGAGAAGCGCCGTCGTGTTCGCACGCTCGGGGTCCTCGCGCGTGCGGAAGTAGAAGAAGAACGTCGCCGGCGTGACGATCATCAGCAGAACCGTGCTGATGCGGTCGTCGGCCATGAACGTGCCCAGGAACAGGCCTGGAGCGTCGTCCAGTTCGAGCGTGTGAAGGAGCGCGAACGCCGTGTGCCAGTTGTAGTGGCTCACGGCCAGGAGCCGCAGGAGGATGAACAGGACAGCGGCGCCGGTCAGAGCGGACCCCGTGTGCTTTGCGCTCATGAGGCAGAACTATGGCGCATCGGGTCTGCCCGGTCAGATCGTCCGGCGCCGCTGGTATGAGGTCAGGCACAGCCCTGGGCAAGCGGGTGGCTACCCTGTTGCGCACATCCCGTACCTGTTCTTCAAGGAGTCACACCGTCGTGTCCGAGCGCACCCTGGTTCTCGTTAAGCCCGATGGCGTTGCCCGTGGTCTCGTTGGCGAGGTGATCGCCCGCATCGAGCGCAAGGGGCTGAAGCTCGCCGCCCTCGAGCTGCGCACCGCCGACCGCGCGACCGCTGAGCAGCACTACGCGGAGCACGACGGCAAGTCGTTCTACGGCGACCTCGTCGACTTCATCACCGGTGGGCCGTTGGTCGCCATCGTGGTGGAGGGTGTTCGGGCCGTCCCGGCCTTCCGTCAGCTCGCCGGCGGGACCGACCCCGTTGAGAAGGCCACGCCCGGCACGATTCGTGGGGACTTCGGGACCGAGGTCCAGTACAACCTGGTGCACGGGTCGGACTCGGCCGAGTCCGCCGAGCGCGAGATCAAGATCTGGTTCCCGAACCTCTGAGGGGTTTGAGGATTCGGGGGGACGCCTGCGTTTGTGCGGGCGTCCCCCTGTTTCGTTGGCGGGTGCCTGTTTCGAGTTCGTAGGTGGTCAGCTTGCGGGCGTCGCGTTGCGCTGATTCCTGGGGCTCCGCCCCAGACCCCGCCAATCTGATCAAAAACCGGGGTCCACGCCACGCGCAGGTAGATGGCACGCCTGCTGCTTTGGGCGGAGGCGCGTTGCTTAGAGGGTTGCGTTGGTGGGGCGAAACCACCCCACCCGGACCGCGCGGTAAGAACGGCTCGCCTTCGGCATCGCGGGTGGGCTGTGTGCCCGGATTGTGCGTGGACTCAGGCCCCTCGTCGTGGGCTGGCGCCCAGTCCACCCGCTGTCGCGCCGTTCAGGGTGGTGCCCTCCGGGTAGCCGAGCGGCAGGTACATCCACACGTCGTCCCAGCGCTCGGTTCCCACGGCGATCGCGTTCGGCATGCGGCCGCATTCCTGGAAGCCCAAGGCTTCGTACAGTTCGATGGCGCCGTGGTTGTTGCCTCGTACGCCGAGCATGACGATCTCGATGCCCTGGGCGCGGGCGTTGGCGATCAGGCCCTCCACCACCAGCTTGCCCAGACCTAGGCCTCGGGCTGAGGGGTGGGCCATGATCTGCTGGATTTCTGCGCGGTGCTGGAAGACGGCGGTTGTGCCTCGGCGCCACAGGCCCACGGCGCGCACTACGCCGTCCACGAGTGCGACGGTGAAGGCCGCGTTGTTGTCGCGGACCTGCTTCAGGACGGTGTCCAGCCAGGTCGAGATGCGCTCGTGAGTCGGGGGTTCGTGGTAGCCGACCGCGCCGCCTGCCGCTACTACGTCGTGCACGACTGTGTGGATCTCGGTGCGGAGGTGGTCGTCGGCTTCCGAGAGCCAGCGCAGGGTCGTCGTGGGCATGGGGTGATCGTAATTGCGTCGAGAATTGTCAGACCTGTTCGTTAACGTCGGGCGGGTGGACAACCTCGTTGAGGCCAAGGCTCTGACCAAGCACTTCGGGTCGTTCGAGGCCGTGCGCGGCATCGACGTCGAGGTGCGCAGAGGTGAGGCGTTCGGGTTTCTCGGGCCCAACGGGGCGGGGAAGTCGTCGACCATGCGGATGATCTCGTGCGTTTCCGGGCGCACCGGTGGCGAGCTCGAGGTGCTGGGCATGGATCCGGCCACGCAAGGGCCGCGGATTCGGGCTCGGCTCGGAGTGGTGCCGCAGCTCGACAACCTCGACACGGAGCTGACGGTTCGGCAGAACCTGCAGACCTACGGGCGGTACTTCGGGATGTCTCGGCAGAAGTGCCGGGAGAAGGCCGAGGAGTTGCTGGAGTTCGCGCAGCTCGCCGACCGGGCCGATCACGAAGTTGAGCCGCTCAGCGGCGGGATGAAGAGAAGGCTCACGATCGCGCGGTCGCTGGTCAACGACCCGGAGCTGCTGCTGCTCGACGAGCCGACCACCGGGTTGGACCCGCAGGCGCGGCATCTGTTGTGGGACAGGCTGTTCCGGCTGAAGCAGGACGGTGTCACGCTCATCATCACCACCCACTACATGGACGAGGCCGAGCAGCTGTGCGATCGGCTCGTCGTGATGGACGGTGGGCGGATCGCGGCTGAGGGGTCGCCCGGCGAGCTGATCAACAGGTACTCCACCAAGGAGGTGCTGGAGCTGCGGTTCCAGCCCGGTGCGGAGAAGCCGGATCTCGAACGGTTCGCGGAACGGGTCGAGGTGCTGCCGGATCGGTTGCTGCTCTACACGCAGGACGGCGAGGCGACCCTCCAAAGAGTCCACGAGCACGGGGTCCAGCCGGTGCAGAGTCTCGTGCGGCGCAGTTCGCTGGAGGACGTGTTCCTGCGGCTCACCGGCCGGACGTTGGTGGACTGATGCAGACGCTCAGGGCCTCCTGGTTCGGGTTCGAGAAGCATTGGACGTGGTACCGGCGCAACTGGCGGGCCACGGTCGTGTCGAGCTTCCTGACGCCCGTGTTGTTCCTGCTCGCGCTGGGGCTCGGGTTCGGGTCGCAGGTGCAGTCGACGGCGTTGATCGGCGGCGTGCCGTATCTGGAGTACCTCGCGCCCGCGCTGGTCGTCGTCACGGCGTTGCAAGGGGCCACGTTCGAGTCGACGTACGCGATCATGTCGGCGTTTCTGTGGCAGAAGTCGTACGTCGGGATGGTGGCCACGCCGATCACGCCCGCGCAGGTGCTCTACGGGCAGATGTTGTGGATCGGCTCGCAGATGTTCGTGCGGTCCGCGGTGTTCGTGGGGATCGCGGTGGTTCTCGGCGCGGCGGCCGGGCCCGGGATCCTCGTGTCGATCCCGGTCGCGACGCTGGCGGCGCTGGCGTTCAGCGCGCCGCTGGTCGCCTACAGCGCGACGTTGGACAAGCCGGACGGCTTCACCACGATCTTCCGGTTCGTGATGATGCCGATGACGTTGTTCACCGGGGCGTTCTTCCCGGTCAGCCAGCTGCCGGACTGGCTGTTGCCGCTGGTGTGGCTGACGCCCGCGTGGCACGGCATCGAGCTCGCCAGAGGCACGGCGTTCGGCACGATGGACCTCTTACCGGCGTTGGGACACCTCGCGTACCTGACGGCGCTGACGGCCGCGGGCATCGCGCTCGGCGTGAAGTTCTTCCACCGGAGGCTGGCGGTATGACGCAGACCCTCGATCGCGAGAAGGCCGTGCCCGCCAGCGTGGGGCTGTTGTGGCGCGTGATTCCGCCGGGGCTCTACGGCGGCAAGGCGAGCATGCTCGTCGAACGGGCCGCGCTCGTGAACCGGCGCGCGTGGTTCGTGCTGGTCGGCGGGGCGTTCGAACCCGTGTTGTTCCTGTGGTCGCTGGGACTCGGGTTCGGGCAGATGGTGACGGCGGTGGCCGGGCCGGACGGGCGGCCGATCAGCTACGCGACGTTCGTGGCGCCCGCGCTGCTGGCGGCGAGCGCGATGAACGGTGCCGTGTACGACGCGACGTTCAACGTGTTCTTCAAGTTCAAGTACGTGAAGCTGTACGACGCGATGCTCACCACGCCGATGGGGCCGATGGACATCGCGATCGGCGAGATCGCCTGGGCGCTCATCAGGGGCGGGCTGTACTCGGCCGGGTTCCTGGCCGTCATGCTCGGGATGGGGCTGATCTTCTCGCCGTGGGCGGTGCTGGCGTTGCCGGCGGCGCTGCTGGTGGCGTTCGCGTTCGCCGCGGTGGGCATGGCGGCGACGACGTTCATGCGGTCGTGGCAGGACTTCGACCTCGTGCAGCTCGCGGTGCTGCCGCTGTTCCTGTTCTCGACGACGTTCTACCCGCTGTCGGTCTACCCGGGCTGGCTGCAGACCGTGGTGACGTGGACGCCGCTCTACCACGCGATCGAGCTGATGCGGGGCCTCACGCTGGGCGTTGTCGGCTGGGGGATGCTCGGCCACGTCGCGTACTTCGCGGTGCTGGCGGCCGTCGGAACGGTCGTGGCGGCGCGCCGATTGGGCAAGTTGTTGCTGGACTGAGGCGCGATTCGGCCCACGCCTGTGGGGGCCGTTACTCTGGTCGTGTGAGTGTCGAGTCGGTTTTCCCCAGGTTGGAGCCACTGCTGCCGCGGATCTCGAAGCCGGTGCAGTACGTCGGCGGGGAGCTCAACGCGACCGTCAAGGACTGGGACGCGGCGTCCGTGCGCTGGGCTTTGATGTACCCCGACGCGTACGAGGTCGGGCTGCCCAACCAGGGCGTCATGATCCTTTACGAGATCCTCAACGAGCTGCCGGACGTGCTCGCCGAGCGCACGTACGCCGTGTGGCCGGACCTCGAGAAGCTCATGCGTGAGCACGACGTCCCGCAGTTCACGGTGGACGGCCACCGCCCGGTGAAGGCGTTCGACCTGATGGGCATCAGCTTCGCGACGGAGCTGGGCTACACGAACATGCTGACGGCGCTGGACCTCGCCGGCATCCCGCTGCACGCGAAGGACCGCACCGAGGACGACCCGATCGTGGTCGCCGGCGGGCACGCGGCGTTCAACCCCGAACCGATCGCGGAGTTCGTGGACGCGGCGGTGCTGGGCGACGGCGAAGAGGCCGTCCTGGAGATCACCGAGATCGTCAGGACGTGGAAGGCCGAGGGCAGCCCCGGCGGCCGCGACGAGGTGCTGACCAGGCTCGCCGAGACCGGCGGCGTGTACATCCCGCGCTTCTACGACGTGGAGTACCTGCCGGACGGCCGCATCCAGCGCGTCGTGCCGAACCGCGACCGGGTCCCGTTCCGCGTCTTCAAGCGCACCACGATGGACCTCGACGCGTGGCCGTACCCGAAGCAGCCGCTGGTGCCGCTCGCCGAGAGCGTCCACGAGCGGATGAGCGTCGAGATCTTCCGCGGCTGCACCCGCGGCTGCCGCTTCTGCCAGGCGGGCATGATCACCCGCCCGGTGCGCGAGCGGTCCATCGAGGGCATCGGCGCCATGGTCCAGAAGGGCCTGGCGGCGACCGGCTTCGAAGAGGTCGGCCTGCTGTCCCTGTCCAGTGCGGACCACAGCGAGATCGCCGAGATCACCAAGGGCCTCGCGGACCGCTACGAGGGCACGAACACGGGCCTGAGCCTGCCGAGCACCCGCGTCGACGCGTTCAACATCGATCTCGCGAACGAGTTGTCCCGCAACGGAAGGCGCTCGGGTCTGACCTTCGCGCCCGAGGGCGGCAGCGAGCGGATGCGGCGCGTCATCAACAAGATGGTGTCCGAAGAGGACCTCATCCGGACGGTGTCGGCCGCGTTCTCCAACGGCTGGCGGCAGGTGAAGCTCTACTTCATGTGCGGCCTCCCGACCGAGGAGGACGAGGACGTCCTGCAGATCGCGGAGATGGCGAAGAACGTCATCCGCGCCGGCCGGCAGGCCAGCGGCCGCAACGACGTCCGCTGCACCATCTCGATCGGCGGGTTCGTGCCCAAGCCGCACACGCCGTTCCAGTGGGCCCCGCAGTGCGACCCGGACGTGGTCGACGACAGGCTGAAGAAGCTCCGCGACGCCGTGAACAGCGACCGCAGCCTCGGCCGCAACATCGGCATGCGCTACCACGACGGCAAGCCGAGTCTCATCGAAGGCCTGCTCAGCCGTGGTGACCGCCGCATCGGCAAGGTCATCGAGGCCGTGTGGCGCGACGGTGGCCGGTTCGACGGCTGGAGCGAGCACTTCTCCTACGACCGCTGGACCGCGAAGGCGTCGGAACAGCTGGAGCCGCTCGGCGTCGACCTCGCCTGGTTCACCACCCGCGAGCGCGAGGAGCTGGAGGTCCTGCCCTGGGACCACCTCGACTCGGGCCTCGACAAGGAATGGCTCTGGGCCGACTGGCAGGACGCGCTCGACGAGCGCGAGCAGGACGACTGCCGCTGGACCCCGTGCTTCGACTGCGGTGTCTGCCCGGCGATGGGCACGGACATCGAGGTCGGCCCGACTGGTCGCAAGCTGCTGCCGATCTCCCCGGTCGGCGTCGGCTCGCCGGTGAAGAACCCGTCGCTCACGCCGTAGGAGGCTTCTCCGAACGCACGATCCGAGGTCAGGGCCCCGCGAAAGCGGGGCCCTACTTCGTGACGGCGGCCAGCGCGTCCACGAGTCCGTGGCCGTAGAACGAGTTGTACTCCGAGTACCCGGTGCAGAACGCGTCCTGCACACCGGTCCCGTTCAGGTCGTAGTCGCCAGGACAGGCCAGCGTCTCCGCCTGCGCGTTCAGCATGCGTCCCAGCGACACCGCGTCGGTCTCGGGATGCGTCGACGCGATCAGCGCCGCCACCCCCGTCGCGTGCGGAGTCGCCATCGACGTGCCGCACGAGTAGTCGTAGCCGGACGGCACGGTCGACAGCACGCAGCCGGTCGGGGTGCGCGGATCGCCACCCGGTGCTGTCACGTCGATCGCGCCCAGCCCGTACGAGCTGTACCCGGCCTTGGTCTTGGTCGACTCGACCGCCGACACGCCCACCACGTTCTTGAGCTGCGCCGGAAGCACCACGCACGTCGAGTCCACCGGCCGCGTCTGCGCCTCGCCGTTGGTCGGCGACATCGAGTCGCGGCCCGGCCGGGACAGGTCCGCGCCGGCGTTTCCGGCGGCGGCGACCGTCAGCACGTTGCGCGAGGTCGCGTAGTCCACGGCACGCCGTACGGCCTCGTAGATGATGCGCTGACCAGGCTCACTCTGGCAGGTGAACAGGTACGGATCGATGAAGTAGCTGTTGTTGGTGATCGTCATGTTCTGTGAGGCGGCCCACATGAAGCCGCACACCGCGTACTCGGGGTAGATGAACCCGTCGTCGTCCACGACTTTCACGGACGCGATGCGCACGCCCGGTGCGACGCCTGTGGTGCCGCGACCGTCGTCAGCCGCGGCGATGGTGCCGGCGACGTGCGTGCCGTGGGCGGAGGTCGTCGGGATCCAGGCGGACGGCGACGTGTCGGGCTTGCCGGTCAGGCACCCCGCGGACAGTTCGGGGGCCAGCGCGCCCACCAGATCGGGGTGGCGGGCGTCGACGCCGGAGTCCAGGACGCCCACGACGACGGACTTGGAACCCGTCGTGATCTCGTGCGCGGCCGGCGCCTTGATGAGATCCATGTCCCATTGTTCGGCCGAGCGCACGCCAGAGGGCCGGAACAGCTCCGTGTCGTCCTTCTTCCGCTTCACCGACCGCTTGGCGATGCTCTCGCCCTGGGCGCTGTAGGCGCGCTCCGGGCCGATCAGCCTGAGGAAGCCCGGGTCGGGAGAAGTGGCCACGGCGACCGAGATCTGCGGGTAGTAGACGGTGGTCAGGCCGCACGCCTCCGTGATCTCCGCGTTCGCCGTCTCAGCGGGCGTGGACTGCGGAAACACCACCAGGTAGCGCAGCAGCGGACCGGGCTGGATGCAGGACTGAGCCTCCGGTGCGGGGTCCGGTTCCGCGCCGGCGGGCAGGGATGCCGCCAGACACCCGGCGACGAGCAGTGCGGTCATCGCCGCCGCTCGAGCGCGGTGGGGCAGAGGCACCAGGGACCTCCAGTCGGCAGGGCGTCCAGTCAGCCGGACCGTAGCCACGCGCAACGATCTAGACAAGCTGAACGTTCTGAATCAGGTTCACGGTACCGTCCTACTGGACGAACAGCCTGCGCCGATGGGACCGCTCACCCGTCGGAACACCAAGGGGAGCACCGCTGAGCCGCAACCTGCCCAACAACCCGTCGGCCGTCGCCGTGCAGAAACTGCGCCTTCGCTACACCAAGCGGGGGAGGCTGCGTTTCACTTCGCACCGCGACATCGCTCGCACGTTCGAACGTGCGCTGCGCAGGGCAGGCGTACCCATGGCGTACTCGCAGGGGTTCAGCCCTCACCCGAAGGTGTCGTGGGTCGGCGCCGCGCCGACCGGTGTCGCCAGCGAGGCGGAGTACGTCGAGGTGTCGGTGGTCGAGGAGCTCGACCCGGAGGCGCTCAGGATCGCGCTCGACGAGGCGTTGCCACCCGGCATCGACGTCGTCGACATCGTCCAGGCGCGCGGTGGCAACCTCACCGAGCGCATCGACGCGAGCGAATGGCGGATCGAGCTCGACGGTGTCGAGCCCGATGAGCTCGCGAAGGCGGTGAGCGTCTTCCTCGCGGAGGAGTCCGTCGAGGTCGAGCGGCTCACCAAGAACGGCACGAAGATGCTCGACGTGCGGCCCGCCGTCGTGTCAGCGCTGGTCGAACCACGTTCGAGCGACGCCGGACACGATGACACCGCTTTGTCACGACCGTGTGGGATACTCATGACGGTTGTACGGCAGGTAACGCCTACCGTGCGACCCGACGACGTGCTGAATGCGCTTCGCGTCGTGGCCGATCTCGTGCCGCCGGTACCTGCGAGAGCAACCCGGATGGCCCAGGGAAGGCTCGACGGCGAGGGCAGGCTGGTGGACCCGCTCCAGCAGGACAGAGAGTCCTGACGAGCGCTGACGGTGTCAGTTCGGTTCGGACCAACCTTGTGATGCGCATACAGGAGGAGCGGCGCTGACAGCGGCGTCGTCGTGGGACCTGCGCAAGCGTGCGCCCAGTGAGGCGCCACGCCACTGCGCGCGAGGCAAGGATTCCCGCCGCGAGCAGCGGTGGAGAGAGACCAAGAGAGGCCCCTGCGCGGCCGCGTCCTCACGGGACGCGCCCGGGGGTGGAGGAGCTGCATGTCGAACAAGGACAAGCCTGCCGGTGTCACCGGCGGGCAGGGCGTGGTTGCCGCACGCCCTGAACTGGCGGACCTGCCGGACAAGTTGCGGGTCCACGCTCTGGCGAAACTGCTGGACGTCAGCAGCAAGGACGTGATGACGGCGCTGGCGGACCTCGGTGAGGTCCCCAAGAGCGCGCAGTCGAGCGTCAGCCGCGACGTCGCGCTGAAGGTCGCCGAAACGCTCGTCGACTGGGACGACGTGGTCACCGGTGAGGTCACCGAGGACTACGAGGCGCCCGCGATCCCGGCGTTCGAGGCACCGGCGCTCGCGCCGATCTTCGCCGCGCCGAGCGCGGTGTTCCTGCCGCCCCAGCCGATCGAACGGCCGAAGGCTCCGCCCTCGCCGTTCGTCGTCGAGGAGGAGCCGGTCGCCGAGGAGAAGTCCGTCGGCGAGATCGCCGCGGACGAGCTCGAGGCCGCCGAAGCCTCCGAAGCCGACGCCGAGGTGGACGGTGACGACGAGGCGGACAGCCGTCGCCGGCGCCGTCGTGGCCGTCGTGGCCGAGGCCGCGGCAAGGGCACGGACGCCGAGGGCGGCGAGGAGACCGACGAGGCTTCGGCCGAGGACGCCTCCGAGCCCGCCGAGAGCGACGACGCCGCCGAGGCCGAGGACGAGGGCGACGAGAGCTCGACCCGTCGCCGCCGTCGCCGCCGTCGCCGCAAGACCGGCGCGGAGGACGAGGTCACGTCCGAGGACGACCCGCCGAACACGGTCGTGCACGTCCGCGAGACGCGGGACGCGCGCGACGACAAGGCCGACTCCGAGGCCGCGCAGAGCGAGGTGCGCAGCATCCGCGGCTCGACGCGCCTGGAGGCCAAGCGCCAGCGCCGTCGTGACGGTCGCGAGGCCGGCCGCCGCCGCGCCCCGGTGCTGACCGAGGCCGAGTTCCTGGCCCGCCGCGAGGCGGTGGCCCGCACGATGGTCGTCCGCGAGCGCGGCGACCGCACCCAGATCGGCGTGCTGGAAGACGGCGTGCTGGTCGAGCACTTCGTCACGTCGTCGGGCTCCGGCTCGATCGTGGGCAACGTCTACCTCGGCCGCGTGCAGAACGTGCTGCCGAGCATGGAAGCCGCGTTCATCGACATCGGCCGCGGCCGCAACGCCGTGCTCTACGCCGGTGAGGTCGACTGGGACGCCGCCGGTCTCGAGGGCAAGTCCCGCAAGATCGAGCAGGCCCTGTCCAGCGGCGACAGCGTGCTCGTCCAGGTCACCAAGGACCCGGTCGGTCACAAGGGCGCCCGCCTCACCACGCAGATCAGCCTCCCCGGCCGCTTCCTCGTCTACGTGCCGGGCGGCGGTGCCACCGGCATCAGCCGCAAGCTGCCGGACAACGAGCGCAAGCGCCTCAAGGACATCCTCAAGCGCGTCGTCCCCGAGGACGCCGGCGTGATCATCCGCACCGCCTCCGAAGGCATCGCCGAGGAGGAGCTGGGCCGCGACGTCACGCGTCTGCAGGCGCAGTGGAAGGTCATCAAGGAGAAGTCGGCCAGCACCTCCACCAAGGCGCCGACGCTGCTCTACGAGGAGCCGGACCTGCTGGTGAAGGTCGTCCGCGACCTGTTCACCGAGGACTTCGCCCAGCTCGTCGTCCAGGGCGACGAGGCGTGGGAGGTCATCGACTCGTACGTCCGCCACGTGGCGCCGGACCTGCAGGACCGCCTGAAGAAGCACGTCGGCAACAACGACGCGTTCGTCGAGTACCGCATCGACGAGCAGCTGATGAAGGCGCTCGACCGCAAGGTCTGGCTGCCCTCGGGCGGCTACCTGATCATCGACCGCACCGAGGCGATGACGGTCATCGACGTCAACACCGGCAAGTTCACCGGTTCCGGCGGCAACCTCGAAGAGACCGTCACGCGCAACAACCTGGAGTCGGCGGAGGAGATCGTCCGCCAGCTCAGGCTGCGCGACATCGGCGGCATCATCGTCATCGACTTCATCGACATGGTCCTGGAGTCGAACCGCGACCTGGTGCTGCGCCGCCTGACCGAGTGCCTCGGCCGCGACCGCACGCGTCACCAGGTCGCCGAGGTCACCTCGCTGGGTCTCGTGCAGATGACGCGCAAGCGGGTCGGCACCGGCCTGCTCGAGGCGTTCAGCCAGACCTGTGAGCACTGCCGCGGCCGTGGCGTCGTCGTGTCCACCGAGCCCGTGCACTCGCACGGCGGTGGCAACGGTGGCGGCCAGCAACAGCAGCAGCCGCAGCAGCAGAGCGGTGGCCGCAAGTCGCGCCGCAACAAGGGTGGCGGCGAGCAGGCGGCCGAGACCACCGAGACCAGCGAGGTCGTCGAGGCGTCCGTCGAGGCGCCGGAGGCCCCGGTCGAGCCCGAGATCGTCGAACCCGGCGAGCCCGAGGACACCTCCGAGGACGTGGTCGCGGCCGACCAGGAGCACGAGGCCCACGGCCGTCGTCGCCGTCGTCGCCGTGGCCGCGACAAGGAGCCGCAGGCCGTGGTCGACGCGGTCGTGGTCGAGGAGCAGGCGCTCAACGGACACGTGCCGCACGAGGTCGCGGAGGACCCGGCGCCCGTCGAACTCGAGCCCGTCGTCACCGACGCCGAGCCCGACGTGATCGAGGAGACGGCCGAGGAGCTCGTCGAACCGGTCGCCGAAGAGGCGCCGGTCGAGATCGCCAGGCCGCTCGTGACCGGACGCATCGGTGCCCAGCGGCCCGTGCAGGTGGCCGAGCCCGAGCAGGAGCCCGTGGCTGCCCCGCAGCCGGTCTCCGCGCCCGAGCCCGTCGCGGCGGCCCCGGTGGCCGCCGCGGAGCCCCCCGCGGCACGCCCGCGGCGTCGTGCGGCCAAGCGCGCCGCCGGTGCCCCGGCCGCGGAGGCGCCCGCGCCGATCGTCGTCGAGGTGCCCAAGCAGCCCGAGGTCCAGATGCCCGCACCGGTGGTCACCACCACCCGCAGGCGCCGCGCCGTGTCGCGGCCCGCGGGACCGCCGGTCCAGGAGGACTGACGCGAATGAAGTGAGAACCGGGGTCGCCTGCGGGCGGCCCCGGTTTTCGCTTGTGAGGGACCGCACAGCCTGCGGGAACGTGATCAGGGCACCCCAGTTTGCTCCGGCAGTACCCACTCCCGTAACCTTGTGGACGGCCCGCCATCCGACGGGTCCTGTCGTGTGCCCCCTCTGCTGTTTTCCTTCGCAGACGGGTTGGCGCGCGGCCCGTCACCATCGAGTAGCAGGAGACTTCCGTCCTGATGTACGCGATCGTCAAGACCGGCGGCAAGCAGTACAAGGTCGCTGTCGGCGACATCGTCGAGGTCGAGAAGCTCGAGGGCGAGCCGGGCACCGAAATCTCCCTCCAGGCGCTGCTCGTGGTCGACGGCACCGACGTCACCGCAGACGCGGCGTCCCTGGAGAAGTTCTCGGTGACCGGCAAGCTGGTCGAGCACACCAAGGGCCCGAAGATTCGCATCCACAAGTTCAAGAACAAGACCGGTTACCACAAGCGACAGGGTCACAGGCAGAAGCTGACCCGCGTCGAGGTCACCGGCATCACCGGTAAGTGAGGACCTGACTTCTCATGGCACACAAAAAGGGTGCGTCCAGTTCCCGCAACGGCCGTGACTCCAACGCCCAGTACCTGGGTGTGAAGCGGTTCGGCGGTCAGGTCGTCAAGGCCGGCGAGATCCTGATCCGCCAGCGCGGCACCAAGTTCCACCCCGGCGTCGGCGTCGGCATCGGCAAGGACGACACGTTGTTCGCCCTGCTGCCCGGTGCGGTGGAGTTCGGTTCGAAGCGCGGTCGCAAGACCGTCAACATCGTTCCGGTCGCGGTCTGAGGACCGTTTCCGCAACGTAGTCATACCTCTGCGAGGGGCGGGACCGGTCAACCGGCTCCCGCCCCTCGTTGTTTGTCCAAAGTCTTTTGAGAGGAAGTATTTCCGTGGCCCGCTTCGTAGACCGGGTGGTGATCCACGCTGCCGCCGGCAACGGGGGCAACGGGTGTGCTTCAGTGCACCGCGAGAAGTTCAAGCCGCTCGGCGGACCGGACGGCGGCAACGGGGGCCGTGGCGGCGACGTCATCCTCGTCGTCGACTCGCAGGTGCACACCCTGCTGGACTTCCACTTCCACCCGCACGCCTCCGCCACGAGCGGCAAGTCCGGCGCCGGTGCGAACCGCGACGGTGCGAACGGTGAAGATCTGGTCCTGCGCGTCCCGGACGGCACCGTCGTGCTGACCGAGTCCGGCGAGGTCGTCGCGGACCTCGTGGGCGAGGGCACCCAGCTCATCGCCGCCAGTGGTGGTCGTGGTGGCCTCGGCAACGCCTCGCTCGCGTCCAGGGCCCGCAAGGCCCCCGGTTTCGCGCTGCTCGGTGAGCCGGGCGAGACGCGCGACCTGGTGCTGGAGCTCAAGTCCGTCGCGGACGTCGGCCTGCTCGGCTTCCCGTCGGCCGGCAAGTCGTCGCTGATCTCGGTGCTGTCCGCGGCCAAGCCGAAGATCGCCGACTACCCGTTCACGACGCTGGTCCCGAACCTCGGCGTGATCACCGCGGGCGAGACCATTTTCACGATGGCGGACGTCCCCGGCCTGATCCCCGGTGCGTCGCAGGGCAAGGGCCTCGGCCTCGACTTCCTGCGTCACATCGAGCGCACCGCCGTTCTCGCGCACGTCGTCGACTGCGCGACGTACGAGCCGGGCCGCGACCCGATCGCGGACATCGACGCGCTGGAGAAGGAACTCGCGGAGTACACCCCGTCCCTCGGCGGCAACTTCGAGGACCGCCCGCGCGTGGTCATCCTCAACAAGGTCGACATCCCGGACGCCCAGGACCTCGCCGACATCGTCCGTCCCGAGATCGAGGCCCGCGGCCTGCCGGTCTTCGAGGTGTCGGCCGTGACCCGCCAGGGCCTGCGCGAGCTGACGTTCAAGCTGGCCGAGGTCGTGCGCGAGTACCGCGCCGCCCAGCCGAAGAAGGAATCGACCCGAATCGTCCTGCGGCCGACCGCCGTCGACGACCAGGGCTTCACCGTGATCGAGGACCCCTCGGTCGAGGGTGGCTTCATCGTCAAGGGCGAACGCCCCGAGCGCTGGATCCGCCAGACCGACTTCTCCAACGACGAAGCCGTCGGTTACCTCGCGGACCGCCTCAACAGGCTGGGTGTCGAGGAAAAGCTCGTGAAGATGGGTGCTGTCCCCGGCTGCCAGGTCACCATCGGCGACCTGATCTTCGACTGGGAACCGACCACTCCGGCCGGCATCGCGATGACGATGACCGGACGTGGCACGGACATCCGTCTCGAGAACAACGACCGCATCGGCGCGCACGAGCGCAAGGCCCTGAAGAAGGCCCGCCGCGCGCCCGGTGACTACGGTGATGTCAGCGAGGAGTAACCCGTGACGGCCCCCGCGGTCTCACAAGCTCGAACCGCGGTCGCTTCGGCGAACCGCATCGTGGTCAAGGTCGGCTCTTCTTCTTTGACCACAGCGGAAGGTGGCCTCGACCCGGCGCGTCTCGACGCGCTGGTCGACGCCCTCGCCGCCCGCGCCGCGGCAGGTAGTCAGGTCGTGCTCGTGTCCTCGGGCGCGATCGCCGCCGGCCTGGCGCCGTTGAAGCTGTCCCGCCGCCCGCGCGACCTCGCCACCCAGCAGGCCGCCGCGAGCGTCGGGCAGCTGACTCTCGCGCACGCCTACGCGAACTCGTTCGGCCGTTACTCGTTGACGGTCGGCCAGGTTCTGCTGACCGCCGACGACGTGGTGCGCCGCGCCCACTACCGCAACGCCCAGCGCACGTTCTCGCGTCTGCTGGCTCTCGGCGCGGTCCCGGTCGTGAACGAGAACGACACCGTGGCCACCGAAGAGATCCGCTTCGGCGACAACGACCGTCTCGCGGCCCTGGTCGCCCACCTCGTCGGCGCCGACGCGTTGTTCCTGCTGTCGGACGTGGACGCTCTCTACTCGGGCGACCCGCGCAAGCCGGGAGCCGTGCGCATCTCCGAGGTCTCGTCAGCGTCCGATGTGGACGGTGTGCAGGCCGGAACCGTCGGTGCGTCCGGCCTCGGCACCGGCGGCATGGCCTCCAAGCTCGCCGCAGCGCGGTTGGCCTCGTCCGCGGGCATCCCGGTGCTGCTGACCGGTTCCGCCGAGGCCGGTCGTGCGCTGACCACCGCCGACGTCGGCACCGCGTTCGCCGCCACGGGTTCGCGCCTCACCGCCCGCCGTTTCTGGCTCGGCTACGCCACCGACGCCAACGGTCGCCTGCACCTCGACGACGGCGCGGTCGCCGCGGTCGTGGGCAGGCGTCGTTCGCTGCTGGCCGCCGGAATCACCGGGGTGGACGGCGACTTCGAGGCAGGCGACGTCGTGGAGCTGGTCAGCCTGGCCGGCGAGGTCGTGGCCCGCGGCGTGGTCGGCTACGACGCGGCGGAGCTCCCGTCGTTGATCGGCCGCAAGACCCACGACCTGCCGGAGGAACAGCGCCGCGAAGTCGTGCACGCGGACGACCTGGTGCCACTACATCGCTAGTGTCGGTGCATGGCACGGATGCACGATGTCGTCATCGACTGCGCTCATCCCGCGTCGCTCGCCCGGTTCTGGGCGCAGGCGCTCGACGACCACGAGATCGCCCCGTACGACGAGGCCGAGCTGGCACGGCTGAGCGCCATGGGGATCGACGACCCCGAGGACGACCCGTCGGTGCTGCTCGACGGGTCGCCGCGGTTCTTCTTCAACCGCGTGCCGGAGCCGAAGACGGTGAAGAACCGGGTGCACGTCGACCTGTGGTGCGACGACGTCGAGGCCGAGGTGGCGCGGCTCGTCGATCTCGGTGCCTCGGTGGTGAGCCGCGACGGCGTCTGGTTCGTGCTGACCGACCCCGAAGGCAACGAGTTCTGCCTCAGCTCAACCGAACACCCTTTGTCTCCGGAAGCGTGAGGACCACGAGGAACGTGATCACCGCGCTGACCGCGACGTACCAGAAGAAGACGGTGCCGCCCACGGCCTGGATGACCAGCGGTGCGGTGCCGCCGAACACCGCGACGGTCAGGTTGTACCAAGCCCCGATGCCGAGCCCGCGCAGTTCGGTCGGGAACAGCTCGCTCATGATCGCGGGCGCGATCGACGTGATCGCCGTGTAGAGCCCGAGCCCCACGGCGAACACGATCACGAGGTTCGTCAGGCCGGGTTTGACCAGGCTCGACAGCGGCACAACGAGCAACGCCATCGCCGCCGACCACACGAGCATCTGCGGTTTGCGGCCGTAGCGGTCCGCCATCCACCCCATCGGGTACTGCAGCGCGATGAACACGACCGTGCCGATCGACAGCGCCAGGAACACGTCGATGTCGTTGGCGCCCTTGGTCTTCACCGCGAACGGCGTCAACGCGCTGAAGAACGTGTAGAAGCTCAGCGTCGAGAGCAGCGTGATGCCGATGAGCTGCCCGACAGCCTTGGGATGCTCCTTGAGGGTCATCATCAACGGGTTGCGCAGGCTCTCGGCCTTGGCCTTGTTCTCCTCGAACTGGTCGGTCTCCTTGAGTTCTCGCCGCAGCCACAGTCCGATCAGGCCCAGCACACCGCCGATCAGGAACGGCACGCGCCAGCCGTAGGAGGCCATGGCGGCCTTGTCGAGGTTGCGCGACAGGAAGAACCCGAGCAGCGACGCGATCAGCACCGCGGCGCCCGTAGAGATGTAGAAGAACGACGAGTAGCGGCCGCGGTGGGTTGCGGGCGCGATCTCCGCCAGGTACGCCGACGCGTTCGACACCTCGCCGCCCAGCGCCATGCCCTGTGCGATGCGCGCGAGCACCAGCAGTGCCGGGGAGAGCCAGCCGACCTGCTCGAACGTCGGCAGCAGTCCGATCGCGACCGAGCCACCGGACATCAGCACGATGGTGAAGATCATCGCGGTGCGGCGGCCCTTCAGGTCCGCGAACCGGCCGAGCAGATAGCCGCCGAGCGGCCGGAAGAAGAAGGCGAGCGCGAAGGTGGCGAACGTGCTCAGCAGCGCGGCGGTTTCGTTGCCGGAGGGGAAGATCTGCGTCGCGAAGTAGATGCTGAACGCTGTGTAGATCCCCCAATCGAACCACTCCACTGCGTTGCCGGCGCTGGACGCGACAAGCGTGCGTACGGGCAGTCGATGCGTCTCCGAAGTAACCGCCATAGACGCACCCAATCACATACGGCGACGAATCGGCGCGTATGTCTCAACCGGTTCATTGGTCAGGAAGTCAACGATCATCGCGTTGCACAGCGCGGGTTTCTCGTGCAGCAAGCCGTGTGACGTGCCAGGAACGACTGCCAGCTCGGCATTCGGCAGCGCCCGGTACATGGCCGTGGCGTGCTCCAGCGTCACCTCGTCATCGTCGCCGATCATGATCAGCGTCCGGTTCGGAAGCTTCCCGAGATCTGCGCCGGTCAGCGCGGGCGAACGGTGGTGCATCGGCGTGAGTTCCGTGGCCGGGTCCCAGCCGTCGTGGTGGTAGACGCCGCACACGACCACAAGCCGTTGCACGAGATCAGGTCTGAGCACGGCCGTGAGGAGTGCGACCGTGGCGCCGTCGCTGCAACCGAGCAGGTGAGCGGGTCCGGTCCGCTCCAGGAACTGGATGGTCTCGTGCGCCATCTCGGTGTGGTCCTGAGTGGCCTGATCGACGCGATGAGGCGCGTGCAGAGCGAAGTCGGCGAGCGCGTCGAACTGCGGCCCGAACGCTGAAGGGTCCGCGCCGCCGGGGTGCAGAAGTACGAGTGAGGCAGCCATACGCGTGTAGACCTTCCCGGAAGGCGATACTCATCGCCGTGCGATCTATTGGTTTGGTGACGTTGGTGGTCCGCGACTACGACGAGGCGATCCGCTTCTACGTGGAGGGACTCGGGTTCACGCTGGTCGAGGACACCCCGCAGGGCGACAAGCGCTGGGTCGTGGTGTCGGCGGGGCAGGGGACGTCGCTGCTGCTGGCACAGGCTGACACAGGTCTGCAGCAGGCACGAGTGGGCGACCAGACCGGCGGCCGCGTCGGGTTCTTCCTGAACACCGACGACTTCGACCGCGACCACGCCCGCATGGTCGCTTTCGGCGTGCACTTCCGCGAGGAGCCGCGTGACGAGGTCTACGGTCGCGTGGCCGTGTTCGAGGACCTCTACGGCAACCGCTGGGACCTGCTTCAGCCCGCCCGCGCCTGACCGGGCGACACCCCGACGATCCGTTTGAACGCCCGGCTGAACGCGGCCTCCGACTCGTAGCCGAGGCCGCGGGCGACCTCGCTGACCGTGCTGTCGCGGTCCTTCAGCCTGTTCATCGCCACGTGCATGCGCCACCGCGTGACGTAGCGCATGGCCGGTTCGCCGACGAGTTTGGTGAACCGCGCCGCGAACGCCGACCGGGACATGGCGGTCTGGTGCGCGAGGCGTTCGACGGTCCACGGCTGGGCGGGATCGCGGTGGATCAGTGCGAGCGCCTGCCCGATCTGCTGGTCCTGCAACGCGCCGAGCCAGCCGGTGCGCGCGGCCGGGTCGTTGGCGAGCCACGAGCGGATCGTCTGGATGACCAGCACGTCCGCGAGCCTGGTGATGACCGCTTCGCCGCCGGGCCGCACGGCTTGAGCCTCGGCGGCCATGAGGTCGATCGTGGCGCGCATGTCGTCGGCGCGCCGCACGTACAGCACGTTCGGCAACACGTTGATGAGGTGCTTCGCGGCCGGATGGTCGAAGCGGACCGCACCACACACGAGGTGTGTCACCGCGCCGCCGCCACCGTGCCGCAGGATCGCGTAGTTGTCGGTCTCGAACTCGTGCGGCAACGTCGTGACGATCGGCGACTCCGCGTCGCCGTGGAAGAGCCGGTGGCTTTGACCGCCGGGGACGAGCAACACGTCGCCGGGTTCGAGCGAGATGACCTGGCCGTCGACCTCGACGTCGCACCGGCCGCTGGTCAGGACGTGGAACCACAGGCAGTCCGCCATGTCGGGCATGGTCGCGCCCCACGGCTCGGTGAGTTCGTTGCGGCAGTAGAAGGTGCCGGACATCCTCAACAGGTGCAGTGCCTCGCCCAGTGCGTCCGTCATGGCGTTGATTCTGGACGAACGAGCAAGCTCGCGCGATGAATTGTCATTGAGAGTCCGGCGCTCGCAGGTCAGAGTGAGCGCCATGGGGACAATCACGCTGATCGCAGCCGCTGCCACCGGTCTGATGGCCGGTCTGTTCTTCGCCTTCTCCGTCGCCGTCATGCCCGGTCTCGCCGACCTGCCCGCCGAGCAGGCTCGCGAGGCGATGCGCCGGATCAACGCGCGCATCCAGAACCCGGTGTTCCTGCTGGTGTTCCTCGGCACCGCCGTCCTGTGCGGCATCGAGGTCTTCCAGGGGCGGATCGTCGGCGGCCTGGCCTACGTCGTCGGGTCGTTCCTGCTGACGATGTTCGTCAACGTGCCGATGAACAACCGTCTCGAACGGACCGACGACGCCTACTGGCCCGAGTACCTGCGCACGTGGACGATCTGGAACCACGTGCGCGCGTTGGCCTGCCTCGCGTCGATGGTCATCCTGCTGCTCGGATTCTGAGGCCGTTCTTGGGGCGCATCGCGGCGAGGCCGGTCGGCGTGAGGCGCTGGGGGAGCAGTTCGGGTTTCGGCCTTTGCAGCAACGCTTTCAGCATCACGGTCAGCTCGGTCGTGGCGAGTCCGGCGCCGACGCAACGGTGCGGGCCACCGCCGAACGGCAGGAACTCGTGCGGCGCCGGCTTGGTCTCCCAGCGGTCCGGGTCGAACTTCAGCGGGTCCGGGAACACCTCGGCCAGCCGGTGCGTGACGTACGGGCTGTACAGCAGGAACGTGCCCTGCTTGATCTTCTTCCCGGCGAACTCGAACGACTGCGCGGCGACCCGTGCCGAGACGACCGCCGGCGGGTACAGCCTGAGCGTCTCGTTGACGACGTTGGCCAGGTAGTCGTCGTCCTGCTGCGCTCGCTCCCAGACCCCGTTGTGCCGCAACAGGTTGAACACCGCCCACGCCATCGCGCCACTGGTCGTCTCGTACCCGGCCGCGATCAGCGTGACGATCTGGTCGCGCACCTCCAGGTCGCTCAGTCCGTCACCCTGCACGAGAGAGGTGAGCACGTCACCGGCCGTTTTGCCCTGACGCGTCTCCTCTATCGCCTTGTACACCCGCGCGTCGACGGCTCGGCGCGCTCTCATCGCGTTGCGCCAGGCCGGGGCCTTCATCGTCCTGAGCACCTTGACGACCGCCGGGTTGCGGTCGATCAGGTTGATCAGCACCTGCAGGTGCGCGCCGAAGAAGTCCGAATCCTGCGCCAGTTCCTCGCCGAACAGCGCGTGGATCGTGCTGCGCCGGATCGCCCTGCGGAACTCCTGGTACGCGTCGACGGTCTCGCCCGGCCGCCACGCGTCGATCGTCGTCTCGGCGTTGGCCCGCATGACCGGCACGTAGCTCGCGATCTGCCGATGCGCCAACGCGGGCTGCACGAACCGGCGCCGCCGCTTGTGGTCCTCGCCGTCGCTCACGATCAACGACGTGGGCCCGTCCACCGGCACCAGTGACTGGAACGCCTGTTCCACCTCGAACAGCTCGGAGTTGCCGAACACGAATTGGTTCGCCTCCGGCCCGAGCAGGTAGGTGTACGGCCCCACCCGCACGACCGGTCCGAACCGCCGGTGCAGACCGGAAAGGAGGTCTGCCTGCCGGTACCGCACGACGTCCGGAATCATGGCGCTGACAGTGCCACACCGCGCCGGGGGACGGTTCGCAATGGCAGCACGGGTTTCACTGCCCACCGTGGACGTCGGTGGCGTGCGCATCGCCTACCGCCGTGAGGGAACCGGTCCGGCCGTCGTGCTGCTGCACGCCCTGGCCAGCAGTTCCTCGACGTGGTCCTCGTTCACCCGTGACCTGGTGGCGTCCGGTCGTGAGGTGATCGCCGTGGACCTGCGCGGACACGGTCAAAGCTCGTGGACCGGCGACTATCTCCTCGACTCGGTGCGGCAGGACGTCGTGGGCGTGCTCGACGCGCTCGGCATCGCCGGCTTCGACCTCGTCGGCCACTCGCTGGGCGCTCACGTCGCCGCTCTGCTGGCCGGCCGGCACCCGGACCGCGTCCGCACACTCGTCCTGGAAGACCCGCCGGTGCCGCCGCGATCAGGCCCGCCCCGGTCGCTGAGGCGTGGACTGTCGCTGTTCCTCGCCGTGCAAGGCCTGCTTCGGCGTGAGTTCGACCGCGGCATGGTGTCCCCGGTCCTGGCCCAGCTCCGCGCCCCGGATCCACAGTGGTGGGACGGCCTGTCCGCGATCAAGGCCCCGACCCTGGTGATCGGTGGCGGCCCGCGCAGCACCATTCCGGGGGAGAGGCTCGCCGCGATGGCCGCCGAGATCCCGCACGCCGAGCTGACCACGATCGACGCGGGCCACCGGATCCACAGCACGCGGCCCGCCGACTTCCGCGACGCCGTGCTGCGTTTCCTGCCCTGACGGCCAAACGGCTCACATCGACTCGCTTTCGGGTGAAGATCGTGTCATCCCGAACTGGTTTGCGAGACCCTTTCGCCGGGTCGGGGGACTCTCTGCACGGAAGGCATCCTTGATGTCCCGAGCCAGGCTCGCGATGGCACTCACCATCGGCCTTGTAGGCGCGAGCGTCGTGTTAGTTCCATCGGCACTCGCCGACCACTTCGTCTCGAAGACTTTCAATCCCACCGGCGGCGAACAGACCTACACGATCCCCGCGGGCGTCAAGAAGCTCCACGTCGTCGCCATCGGCGGACGCGGCGGCCAGGGCGCGGACGGCGGCGACGACTCGGGCCCGAGCGGCAGACCGGGCCACCGCGCCGAGGCGGACCTGGCCGTTCCCGCAGGCGTGACGCAGCTGGTGGTCGGCGTGGGCCAGAACGGCGGCGACGGCAACGGCGCGACCGGCGGCGACCCCGGCTACGGCGGTGGCGCGTCCGGCGGTTTCGGCACCCCGTTCGCGGGCGGCGCGGGCGGTGGCGCGAGCGACGTGCGGATCTGCTCAGGACAGTCGTGCGACAAGGTCGTCGTGGCCCCGGGCGGTGGAGGCGGCGGCGGACGCTGCTTCGCGATCGGCTGCCTCTCCGGCAACGACGGAGGCAACGGCGGTGACAACAACGGCGGCACGCCCGGCATCCCCGGCCCAGGCGGATTCCCCGGCTTCCCGGGCATCTTCGGCCTCGCCGGCGTAGGCGCGCCGGGCAACCCCGCGACCGCGGGCGGTGGCGGCGGTGGAGGAGGCGGCGGTGGCTGGTACGGCGGCGGAGGCGGCGCATCCGGCTCCCAGGCGCCGACACCACTGGCCGTCGCCGTGGACGGCGGCGACGGCGGCCACGGCTCCGCACGGGCAGGCGCCGGCGTCTCGAACTTCGCCACGGCGGAAACCACCGACGAGCCGTCCGTGACCATCAGCTACCTGGTCGAATCCACCACGATCACCTACACCGGCCCCACGTCCGGCTTCACCGGCGACCCGGTGAGCCTCTCCGCCCGCCTCACCACCGCGACCGGCCCGGTGCCGGGGGCCCAGTTGGTGTTCCGGCTCAACGCCGACGAGACCTGTGCCGGCACCACCAACACCGACGGCGTCGCGACCTGCTCGATCACCCCCGCCGAGTCCGCGGGCAACTACCCGCTGGCGATCGGCTACGGCGGCGACGTGACCCACCAGCCGTCGAGCACCGAAGTCCAGTTCGCCGTCACCCGCAAACCGACCACGCTCACCTACACCGGCGCCCTGACCGGCGACTTCCACGACCCCGCAACGGTGTCCGCCCGCCTCACCCTGACCGGCTCCGGCACCCCGATCGCGTCCCAGCCCGTGGCGTTCAAGCTGAACAACACCGAAACCTGCACAGGCACCACGAACGCCGACGGCGCGGCCTCGTGCTCCCTGACGCCCGGCGAACCGGCAGGCACCTACCAGCTGACCGCGACGTTCACCGGCAGCAAGGCGCTCCTCCCCTCCAACGCCACCACAGATTTCGTGGTGACCAAAGAAGAAACCAGCCTGACCTACCTCGGCGACTCCAAGGTGGCCAACGCAGAACCAGCCCGCCTGGCGGTCAAACTGACCGAAGACGACACCACCCCGGTCGCCCGGCGCAGCATCCAGCTCACCCTGGGCGGCATCCAGTCCTGTGTGGACACCACCGACGCCGCAGGCCTGGCGGAGTGCACGATCGCCTCCACGGACCAACCGCTCAACGCCGCCGCGACCGTCCCGGTGACAGCAACGTTCCCCGGCGACCAGTTCTACGAACCGAGCACCACCTCCGCCACGCTCGCCCTGCGACACATGACAGGCCGAGGCTTCGGCCTCTCCGGCAAGGCAGCGGGCCTCACCGTCGCGCCGACGCCGGACACCGGCGAAGTCCGCACGGCCCAAGCCACCACCACCGCACCACCCTGCGCCGCGACGATCTCAGCCCCGGTAGGAGCCTGGGCGCTGTGCACGTCGGCGACCACGACCCTGGCCCCCGGCACCTCGACCACCCGCACGTCCGTCGCGGAACTGGGCGTAGGCCTGGTCGCTCTGCGAGACGTGGTGGCAACCTCCCGCAGCACCTGCGGCACCGCGACCGGCACCGTCACCATCGGCGCGCTGACGGTCGCCGGCCTCCCCGTCACCGTGACAACGGCACCCAACACCACGATCTCGTTGCCCGGCGGCAAAATCGTGATCAACGAACAGGTCCCGGTACCCGGCGGCCTCAAGGTCAACGGCGCCCACATCACCCTGCCCGGCGTCGACCTGGTGGTGTCGTCCGCGACCTCGGCCATCCACAACTGCTAGCGGTGTGGCCCGACCCGTTGGCGGGCGTGTTCACGCTCAGCAGGGCGCATCGTGGTGCCGGCCCGCGCCCCCGACGACTCCGGTAGGCGGACGTGGGGGCGGCACCACGATGCATCCGTCCGACCGCGAATTCGCCCGGCAACGTTCCGGGCCACACCACTCGCGGGAGGGTCAGTTCGTCACCGCCAGCGCGAACGGCAGCACTGCGGACACCCCCTCCTTCCTGAGCATCCGAGCCGCCACCGTCATCGTCCACCCGGTGTCGATGTGGTCGTCCACCAGCAGAACCGGACCGTCCACACCGGACAGGTCCGGCACCTCGCCCGCCCGCACCAGCCCGGCCAGCCGCTGCGCGCTGTTGGCCCGGTGCGTCGACTCACCGAGCCACACGGTGCCCAGGAACGGCAGCCGTCCGATCGACGCGATCTTCTGGCCGAAGCTGCCGACCAGCTCGGGACGCCGGCGCGAGCCGACCGTCACCACGCCGACAGGCCGTTCGTCCCAGCCCCACGCTGTCAGCACCTTCACGCAGGCCGCGAACACGTCGTCCGGGATCTCGCGGTCGGCGCCGTCCGCGAGCAGGTCGCGCAGCCGGTTGCCCCAGCCGATGTCGGTGAGCCGGCCGAGTGCCCTTCCCGTGGCCGCCACCTCGCCCGCCGGGATCTTGCCGGACAGCGGGACGCCGATCGCGCCCATGCCCGTCGGCCACATCTTGCGCGGTGCCACGTCCAGGCCGGGGCGCAGCAGCCGTTCGCGGGCAGCCTCCGCGGCCACCTCGGACACCTCGACCGACAACCGCTCGCCGGTGCAGTTGTCGCAACGCCCACAGTCGTGCGAGGTCGGGTCGTCGAGCTGGTCCTGCAGGAACTTCATCCGGCACGAACCGGTGCGCTGGTACTCGATCATCACCTGCTGCTCGGCCTTGCGCGCCTCCGCGATGCGCGCGTACCGCTCACCGTCGTACTCCCACGGCCGGCCCGTCGACTCCCAGCCGCCGCGCACCCGCCGTACCGCGCCGTCGACGTCCAGCACCTTCAGCACCACTTCGAGCCTGCCGCGCGACAGCTCGACCATCGGTTCGAGCGCCGCCGTCGAGAGCGGTTTGCTCGCGCCGTCGAGCGCGGACAGCACCTGCCGCACCACCGCCTCTGGCGGGAACGCCAGCGACGTGAAGTACGCCCAGATGTCGCGGTCCTCGTGGCCCGGCAGCAGCACCACCTCGGCCCGTTCGACGCCACGGCCCGCACGGCCGATCTGCTGGTAGTACGCGATCGGCGAGGACGGGGCGCCGACGTGCACGACGAACCCCAGATCCGGCTTGTCGAACCCCATGCCGAGAGCGGAGGTGGCGACGAGCGCCTTGACCTTGTTGCCGAGCAGGTCCTCCTCGGCGCGTTCCCGTTCGGCGGGCTCGGTCTTGCCCGAGTACGAGGCCACCGCGAAGCCCCGTGAGGCGAGGAACGCCGCGATGTCGTCCGCCGCCGCGACCGTGAGCGTGTAGATGATCCCGGAACCGGGCATGCGGTCGAGCTGTTCGGCCAGCCACCCGAGGCGCGACTCCGCCGTGGGCAGCAGGGCGACCGACAGACGCAGGCTGTCGCGGTCCAGCGGCCCGCGCAGCACCAGCGTGCCCTCGTCCGCGCCGAGCCCCAGCTGCTCGGTGACGTCGTGGACCACCCTGTCGTTGGCCGTCGCCGTCGTCGCCAGCACCGGCACGCCCGAGGGCAGCTCCGTCAGCAACGTCCGCAGCCTGCGGTAGTCCGGCCGGAAGTCGTGACCCCAGTCCGAGATGCAGTGCGCCTCGTCGACCACGAGCAAACCCGCCGACGCCGTCAGCGACGGCAGCACCGCATCGCGGAAGTCAGGGTTGTTCAGCCGTTCCGGACTCACCAGGAGCACGTCGACCTCGCCGGCCGCGACCTGCTCCTGCACCGCGTCCCACTCGCCGGGATTCGCGGAGTTGATCGTCACCGCGTGCACACCGGCCCGTGCCGCCGCGTCGATCTGGTTGCGCATCAACGCGAGCAACGGCGACACGATGATCGTGGGGCCCTCACCGAGCTGACGCAGCAACGCCGTCGCGATGAAGTACACGGCCGACTTGCCCCAGCCGGTGCGCTGGACGACGAGAGCCCGGCGGCGCTGGGCCACGAGGGTGTGGATCGCGGTCCACTGGTCCTCGCGCAGCACCGCCTCCGGGCCCGCCAGTGCCCGGAGCCGTTCCTCCGCCAGTTCTCGCAACGCGATGTCGTCCATGAGGGGCAAGCTTGCCAGGCCACTCTGACAATTGTGATTGTCGCAGGTCGTAAGCTGTGTGGCGTGACTGATGACCTGCGCGATCAGGTGCACGCGGCAGCTCGCCGCGCCCGTGTCGCCGCCGACGAACTAGTCCTCGCCACCCGTGAGCGCAAGGACACCGCGCTGCTCGGGATGGCCGCCGCGCTCCGCAAGCGCACGCCAGAGATCATCGAGGCCAATCAGAAGGACCTCGAAGCAGGCAGGGCGGCGGGCCTCCCGGAGAACATCCTGGACCGTCTCACGCTCACCGAAGCTCGCGTCGACAGCGTCGCCGCAGGCCTCGAAACCGTTGCGGGACTTCCGGATCCGGTCGGCCAGGTGATCACCGGCGGCATCCTCCCGAACGGGCTGGAGCTCAAGCAGGTCCGCGTCCCGATGGGCGTCGTCGGCATGGTCTACGAGGGCCGCCCGAACGTCACGGTCGACGCCGCCGGTCTCGCCCTGAAGTCGGGCAACGCGGCGCTGCTGCGGGGTTCCTCGACCGCCGAGAACTCCAACACCACGCTCGTCGCCGTCCTGCGCGACGCACTCGAAAGCGTGAATCTGCCGGCCGACTGCGTGCAGCTCCTGCCGTGCCACGACCGAGCGTCCGTCACGCACCTCATCACCGCGCGCGGCCTGGTGGACCTGGTGATTCCGCGCGGTGGCGCAGGTCTGATCAACGCGGTCGTCGAGCAGGCGACGGTTCCCACGATCGAGACCGGCGTCGGCAACTGCCACGTCTACGTGGACGCGAACGCCGATCTCGACATGGCCGAAGCGATCGTCCTCAACGCCAAGACACGGCGCACGAGCGTGTGCAACGCGGCGGAGTCCCTGCTGGTGCACAAGGACGTCGCGCACGAGTTCGTCCCGCGCATCACCAAGGCGCTGCAGCAGGAGAGCGTGACGATCCACGGTGATGAGCAGTTCGCTCAGCAGTCCGACGTGGTCGCCGCCAACGACGACGACTGGGGCACCGAGTACCTGAGCCTCGACATCGCCGCGAAGGTCGTCGACTCGCTGGACGAGGCGGTGAAGCACATCGCGACGTACGGCTCCGGCCACAGCGAGGCCATCGTCACGAACGACGTGGCGGCCGCACGCAGGTTCACGGCCCGTGTGGACGCGGCGGCGGTGTTCGTCAACGCCTCCACGGCCTTCACGGACGGCGCGGAGTTCGGCATGGGCGCGGAGATCGGCATCTCCACGCAGAAGCTGCACGCCCGCGGCCCGATGGGCCTGACCGAGCTGACGTCCTCTAAATGGGTCGTGTGGGGCGAAGGACACACACGCCCGAAGGCGTAGCTCTACGTTCGGAGACATGGCTCCCACCTACCCGTTCTCCGAAACTGACGGCCTGACCCTCGATCCGACCTATGAACGTCTACGGCGTGATGAGCCCGTCACGCGCGTGACGTACCCGTACGGCGGCGAGGGTTGGCTCGTCACGTCCTACGAAGAGACGAAGTTCGTCCTGGGCGACCCGCGATTCAGTCGTGCGCGCACGGTCGACCAGGACGTGCCGCGGATGCAGCCCCTCATCGCACCAGGCGGGTCGATCCTCACGCACGACGGCGCGGACCACGCGCGCATGCGCCGGTTGGTGTCCAAGGCGTTCACGGTGCGCCGGATCGAGGAACTGCGGCCGCGCGCCCAGCAGATCACCGACGAGCTGCTCGACCGGCTGGACAACCCCGGTGACCTGGTCGAAGGCTTCACCATGCCGTTTCCGATCACGGTCATCTGCGAACTGCTCGGTGTGCCGTTCGAAGACCGCGAGGACTTCCGCAAGTGGTCGAACCAGGCGCTGTCCACGGTCGGTGGCTACACGCCTGAAGAGGCGATGGACGGCGTGATGAAGCTGTACGCCTACTTCACCGATCTCGTCGCGAAACGCCGTGCGCACCCCACGGACGATTTGATGAGCGCGCTCGTCGCCGCCCGTGACAACGACGACAGGCTGAGCGAGGACGAACTCGTCCGGTTCGGCATCACGTTGCTGGTCGCGGGACACGAGACGACGGCGAACATGCTCGCGAACAGCGTCGTGACGCTGTTCGACCACCCGGACGCGATGAAGCGCCTCCAAGACCACCCCGAGACGCTGCCGAACGCGATCGAGGAACTGCTGCGGTTCATCCCGCTGGGCAGCGGCGCCGGCTTCCCCCGCATCGCGACCGAGGACGTCCAGGTCGGCAACGCGCTGGTGAAGGAAGGCGACGCCGTGCTGGTGGTCCTGTCGTCGGCGAACCACGACGAGGCGATGTACGCCAACAGCGCCGAACTGGACCTGGAACGCGAGGTCGGCCAGCACCTGCAGTTCGGCCACGGCATCCACTTCTGCCTCGGTTCGCAGCTCGCCAGGATGGAACTGCGGGTGGCACTCGGCACGCTGCTGCGCCGGATGCCCGGTCTGCGCCTCGCGGAGCCCGTCGAGTTCCGCAAGGGATCGCTGGTCAGGGGCCCGCTGAGGCTCGTCGTGGCCTGGTGAGAAAAATCTTGGACCAACTCGCGTAATGGGGGACCGGCCCGCGCGTTCCTCCAGTGCGCGCGGCTTTGCTTCGGGGTAAGCCGCGACCCGAACGGCCCGTCCTCCCCCTGGGCCGTGCGGTGTGATCAGCACGACCGGCGTCAGGCCATGGGAGCGGCCCGACGCCGGTCTACGCTGTTTCGATGCGCATCGGCGTCATGGGCGGCACGTTCGATCCCGTCCACCACGGCCACCTCGTGGCCGCCAGCGAAGTGCAGGCCAGGTTCGACCTGGACCGCGTGATCTTCGTGCCGACCGGACAGCCCTGGCAGAAGTCGTCGCGGGAGGTCTCCGCCGCCGAGGACCGCTACCTGATGACGGTCATCGCCACGGCCTCCAACCCACGCTTCTCGGTCAGCAGGGTCGACATCGACCGCGAGGGCCCCACCTACACCGTGGACACGCTGTCAGACCTCAAGAAGCAGTACCCGGACGCCGACCTGTTCTTCATCACGGGCGCGGACGCGCTGGAGCAGATCCTGTCCTGGAAACGCGCGGCGGACGCGTTCGAGTTGGCTCACTTCATCGGCGTCACCCGTCCGGGCTACACGTTGAACGACCGGCACCTGCCGCCGGGGTCCGTGTCGCTCGTCGAGGTCCCTGCCATGGCCATCTCGTCCACCGGCTGCCGCGCGCGTACTGCATCCGGTCAGCCCGTTTGGTACCTGGTCCCCGATGGGGTCGTCCAATACATCGCAAAAACAGGTCTGTACTCCGAGTCGTAACCACGTTCGAGTGGATTTTGCGTGCATCCGAGCGCTCGGGGAGCAACAATCAGCGGGTTGTTGCTGGTTCGTGGAAGGCAAGACTTTGGCTACAGGCACCGTGAAGTGGTTCAACGCCGAAAAGGGCTTCGGCTTCATCGCGCCCGACGACGGCTCGGCTGACGTCTTCGTGCACTACTCGGAGATCCAGTCCAAGGGTTTCCGTTCGCTCGAAGAGAACCAGAAGGTCGAGTTCGAGGTCGGACAGGGCCAGAAGGGGCCGCAGGCCCAGCAGGTCCGCCCGCTCTAAGGCTTCGGCACCGGTGAAGGCCACCTCAGGGCGCTGAGGTGGCCTTCGTCATGCGTGGGTGTGAAGTACACGTTGGCGCGCGCCGGTACCCTCAGTAACTCGTGTGGGCGTATCGACGCTCGCCGGAAGTCAGAGGAGTGACGTGGCAGCCACCGACGAGGCACGACGGCTGGCGCTGGTCGCGGCGAACGCAGCGGCCGACAAGAAGGCGCACGACGTGACGGTGCTCGACGTCTCCGACCAGCTCGTGATCACCGACGTGTTCGTGATCGCGTCCGCTCACAACGAGCGGCAGGTCGGCGCGATCGTCGACAACATCGAGGAGAAGCTGCGGGAGGCCGGCACGAAGCCGGTGCGCCGCGAAGGAGCCCGCGAGGGCCGGTGGGTGCTGCTGGACTTCGTGGACGTCGTGGTGCACGTCCAGCACACGGAGGAGCGCAGCTTCTACGGCCTGGAGCGGCTGTGGAAGGACTGCCCGCGCATCGAGTTCGAAGCGGACGTCCCCGCCGAGTCCACGGCTGAATGAGGTAGCTGATGGCCCTGAGCCGGCTCGTGCTGTGGCGGCACGGTGAGACCGACTACAACGCGACAGGTCGTCTGCAGGGTCATCTGGACTCGGCGCTCACCGAGACCGGCTTGAACCAGGCCAGGTTCGCCGTGCCGGTGCTCGCCGGGTTCGAACCTGAGATCGTCGTGGCCTCCGACCTGCAACGCGCGCGCAACACCGCCGGCGTCTTCACCTCGTCGACGGACGTTCCGCTGCGGATCGACGAACGGCTGCGCGAGACCCACCTGGGCAAGTGGCAGGGCCTGAACGTGGCCGAGGTGGAGCAGGAGTGGCCGGGCGCGGTCACGGTGTGGCGCACCGATCCGACCTTCGCGCCGCCGGACGGCGAGTCGCGCGTCGAGGTGGCCGAACGGGCCATCCAGGTGGTCAACGAGGTGGACGCGGAGTTCTCCGGCACCGTCCTGCTGTGCGCCCACGGCGGCCTGATCAGCGCGTTGACCGGGCGACTGCTGGAACTGCCGGTGGCGAACTGGTCGCAGCTCGGTGGCATCTCGAACTGCCACTGGACCGTGTTCACCCGTCGCAACGACCGGTGGCGGCTGTCGTCGTACAACGCGGGCACCACGCGTTGAGACTGCTCGTCCTCGGGGACTCGCTGTCGTTCTTCGGGCCTTCCGGGCCGCTGCCCGCTGATCATCCACGCCTGTGGCACAACATCTGTGCCGAGGCGCTGGGTGGATCGGCGGAGCTCGCGGCCGGGTTCGGGTGGACGGCGCGGGACGCCTGGTGGGCGTTGACCGGGGACCCGCGGATCTGGTCGTTGCTGCCTCGCACGGACGTGCTGGTGTTCGCGGTGGGCAGCATGGACACGCTGCCCTCGCCGTTGCCGACGTACCTGCGCGAGGGCCTGCGTTATGTGCGGCCGGACTGGCTGCGGCGGTGGGTGCGTGCGGGTTATCAGGCCGTGCAGCCGCGGTTGGCGCCTTATACGCGCGCGTCGCTGCCTCCTGCGCTGACGGCGCGCTATCTGCGGGACATGCACCAGTCGGTCCGCAATCTTCAGTACACGATGCCGGCGGTCGGGATCGTGCCGTCGGTGCACCGCGCGGCTACGTACGCGTACGCGCATCAGGGGCACGCGGCTGCGGTTGCGGCTGTGCGCGGGTGGGCCGCAGGTGCGGAAGTGCCGTTGCTGAACCTGCCCGCCGTGATCGGGGAGCACGTGCGATCCGGTGCCGGAAATCCGGACGGGATGCACTGGGGCTGGGAGGGACACGAGCTGGTGGGCAAGGCGATGGCGGAGTTGATCTCTTCCTTGGACGCCATCTCGTCCGTGGCGTTGAGTCCCTCGGAGGAGTGAGCCCCGTAGGCTCGTCGCTCGTGCGCATCTCCATCGTCACCGACTCGACGGCATACCTGCCTGAGGGGTTCGCGAAGCGCCATGCGATCACTGTCGTGCCTTTGCACGTGGCGGTGGACGGTGCCGGACGCCTCGACGGCGTCGACTTCGGTCCCTTCGAACTGGCCGCTGCCCTCGCCGAGCACCGCCGGGTGACCACGTCCCGTCCCACGCCTGGCGAAATTGCCGCCGTCTACCGCGAAGCCTTGTCGTCCTCCGATGCCGTCGTGTCCGTACATCTCTCTCGTGAGCTGTCCGGGACGTGGGAGGCCGCACGGCTGGCGGCCGAGGAGGTCGGCCCCTCGCAGATCCGCGTCGTCGACTCGCGGTCGACGGGCATGGGACTCGGGTTCGCGGTCTTGCGCGCGTGCGCGGCCGTGGCGGCTGGAGGTTCGCACGCCGAAGTGGAGGACGCTGCTTCCGCGGCCGCGTCCCAGACCCGGATGTTCTTCTGCCTCGAGACGCTGGAGCACCTGCGCCGAGGCGGCCGGATCGGCACGGCGGCGGCGCTGGTGGGGACCGCGCTGGCGGTGAAACCGTTGCTGCACATGGACGACGGCCGGATCGTGCCGCTGGAGAAGGTGCGCACCATGAGCCGCGCCGTGGGCCGCTTGGTCGATCTGGCGGCGGCCGCGGCGGGTGACGGCCCGGTCGGACTGGCCGTGCACCACCTGGCCGCTCCCGAACGCGCCGCGGAACTGGCGACCCGCCTGGACGAACGGCTGCCCGGCTCGACGGGATGCGTGATCTCGGAGGTGGGCGCGGTGATCGGCGCGCACACGGGCCCAGGCGTGCTGGGAGTCGTGGTGCTGCCGGGAGGACCGGACAGTCTCCCACAGACCCCCGACAATTCCCCGTCCTCACGGCCCGAGTGATCGCGACCTGTCCACAACCCGCGAGTAATCCACAGCCCCGGAGCCAACCCCACATCCCCGCCCACCCCGCTCCGTAACGTCGCTCGCATGTTCCCCCGCTCCCACCAGGACACCCTCCCGACCGAACGCCTGGCCGCCCTGGCCGACAAGGTGAGAGCCGACCCGACCCTGGTCTACGCACGATCAGAGGACTCGGACGAACACGGCCCGCCTCGCCGCCGCTTCTCCCTGCCGCGCCTCCCACGCCGAGGCCTGCTGGCGTTGGGCGTGGCCGTGGCGTGCGCGGTGATAGGCCTGGGCAGCTGGTGGCAGAGCCCCGCCGCCGAACCGGCTCCGGACCTGGCGCTGGTCAGCACCTCGGCGTCGGCCCCCGAACTGGTCGTGAACGTGATCGGCGAGGTGGCCACCCCAGGTCTGATCACCGCACCGTCAGGCGCACGGGTGGCCGACGCCATCCGCCTGGCAGGAGGCATGAAACCGGGCACCGACCTCCACAACCTGAACCTGGCCCGAAAACTCACCGACGGCGAGCAGATAGCGGTGGGCATCCCGCCCCCACCCCAGGGCGGCGCGGCCCAGGCCGGTGCGTCGCAGCCGAAGCTGAACCTGAACTCCGCCACGGCGACCGACCTGGACGCCCTCCCCGGGGTGGGCCCGGTGACGGCTCAGCGCATCGTCGACCACCGCGCCCGCAAGGGTCCCTTCGCCTCGGTCGACCAGCTTCGCGACGTGGAGGGCATCGGCGATTCGAAGCTGGCCAAGCTGGTCGACCTGGTCCACACATGAGCCTCGCCGCCCAAGTCCTGGGCCTCTACCACCGCACCAGGGCCCAGTACCGCCACCTGACCAGGCCGTCGCTCGTCCCAGCCGACCACAACCACGTGACCCGCCCACTGGCCGTCGCCTTCCCGGTCCACCGCTCCCCGACCCCACCCCGCCGCCGATCCCGCCCGCTGACGACAGCCCTCCGCCACCTGCTGACCGAAGCCTTCCCCCCGCCCGCACCACCGCGCCCAGTGCCACCCGCTCCGCCCTCAAGCCCGGCGGTTCCCCGCCCACGACCATGCCGCCTGTGCGCGGCGACCGTCCAACCCTGAATCTGCGGCCGGCACAACGGAATCAGCCGCTTCTCCGCGCCCTGCCGTCCGATCCGCTTCCTCTCCCACCGCAGCCCTCTTCTTCGCTGCACCGTGCCGCAGTCCTGGAACGTGCTGCCATCCCAACGAAAACCAGCGACCTGCCCGCCGAGCCGTGATTCCAGACCCGGATCGGCCGCCGGTTCGCGCTCACCCCCGAGCAACGGCCGCACACCCCCAACCCACCGATCGGAGTCAGCCATGCCCTCGGTCCGCATCACCCGTCACACCCGCATCGACACCGCCTGGTACCACCCCACAGCCCGACGCCCCCAGGTCCAGCCGCAAGTTCTCCCACGCCACTCACGGCCGCGCCCTCCGAAGCTGCCCCAACCCCGCCAGGGCAGCCCCACTCCTGACCTGAGACCTCCCACCGACCAGGGGAGGCCCCGATGTCTCGCAAACACCCGGTAACCCACGACTACCGCCTGGTCCCCGCGGCCGCCGCAGTCTGGACCACCGCCGTGGCAGGCCTCTTCGTGAGCTGGCAGGCAGCGGCGATCACCGGCCTGGCAGCAGGAGCCGTAGGCCTGATCGCCTGGCGAAGAGCGTGGTGGGCCAGGACCTGTGCGATAGCCCTCCTGGTCTCCGGCCCGCTGGCGGCGGCCTGGGTAGGAGGCCACGTCCTGCGAGCCGAGTCCCACCCGCTCCACCTGGCCGCCAACGAGGGCCGCACCACCACCCTCACCGTCGAGCTCACCACCAGACCGAAGGGAATCCGGGCCGCGGGCTTCGGCGGAACCCAGGCAGGCGTGGAGAACGTCGTGATCAGAGCGACCGCGAACGGCGCCCAGCTCGTGCTGCTTGCCCCGGCGGACAAGTGGCGGGATCTGTTGCCAGGCCAGAAGGTCACGGTCAAAGGCTCGCTCGCTCCACCCAGGGGCGGCGACCTGGCGTCGGCACTGCTGCGGGTACGAGGTCCGCCGGGCGATCCGCAGCCTCCGCCGGTCTGGCAGGCCTGGGCCGATGAGCTCCGTGACGGCCTGCGGCAAGCCAGCACAGTGCTGGACGACGAGGAAGCCGGTCTCCTGCCGGCGCTGGTGGTGGGCGACACCGAGCAGATGGCACCGCGCATCGTGGAGGAGTTCCGCACGGCGGGCCTTTCCCACTTGCTCGCGGTGAGCGGGGCGAACCTGGCCATCGTCTGTGGTGCGGTCTACCTCTTGACGAGGCGGCTCGGTCCCCGTCCGGCGGCTTTGGCCGCGCTGGCGGCGCTGGTCGGGTTCGTCATCCTGGCCGGGCCGGAGCCGAGCGTCCTCCGGGCCGCGGTCATGGGTGCCGTGGCGTTGGTGGGGCTGGTGCTGGGCCGGCAACGGTCCGCGGTGCCGAGCCTCGCGACGGCGGTGGTCGTCCTGGTGCTGCACGATCCGGCGCTGGGCGGTGATCCGGGGTTCGCGTTGTCCGTGGTGGCGACGGCGGCGTTGGTGCTCGTCGCGCCGAGGTGGGCGCGTGCGCTCAAACGGCGTGGCGTGCCGAACGGGCTGGCCGAGGCGATCGTCGTGCCGATGGCCGCGAGCCTCGCCACGGCTCCGTTGGTGGCGGGATTGTCCGGGCAGGTGAGCCTGGTGTCGGTGGTGGCCAACCTGGTCGCCGGTCCGGTGGTCGCGCCGGCGACGGTGCTGGGTGTGCTGGCGGCGGCCGTCGCGCCGCTCTCGCCCTGGGCGGCCGAGGTCATCACCCGCGTTGCCGGACCCGCGGTGACCTGGCTGATCCAGGTCGGCCGGCAGGCGGCTTCCGTGCCCGGTGCGGCGGTCGGCTGGCCCGCCGGCTGGGCCGGGGCGATCGCGCTGACGGCCGTCACCGTCGTGGTCGTGTCGTTGCTGCGGTTCAAGAAGACGCGGACGTTGGTCGTCGCTGTGCTCGTCGGCGGGTTCGTGGTGCTGGTGCCCATGAGAGTCGTGGCGCCGGTCTGGCCGCCCGACGGGTGGAAGGTCGTCAGCTGCGATGTGGGCCAGGGCGATGCGCTGGTCCTGGCCACCGACACAGCGGACACGGCGGTTCTCGTCGACACCGGGCCCGACCCCGGCGCGGTGGACCGTTGCCTGAAGACGTTGGGAATCAAGAAGATCCCGCTGGTGGTGCTGACGCACCTGCATGCGGACCACATCGGCGGTCTCGACGCCGTGCTCACCGGGCGTGCGGTGGGGGCGGTCGCGGTCGGGCCGCTCAAGGAGCCCGCGTGGGCGTGGAGGGAGGTCGGCCAACGAGCCCGCGCCCGGAACGTGCGGGTGGTCGAGCCGAAGGTGGGTGAGCGATTCACGTTGCCAGGACTGGAGTTGGAGGTGCTGGGACCGAGGCGGCCGCCGGTCGCTCAGGACGAGAACACGACGGTGAACGACTACTCGCTCGTGCTCAAGGCGCACACGAAGGCAGGCCGGGTGTTGCTCACCGGTGACGTCGAACTGGCCGGCCAGGCGGCGTTGCTGGGGGAGCGGGACCTCAATGCCGAGGTGCTCAAGGTGCCGCACCACGGTTCGCGGTACTCGCTGCCCGCGTTCCTCAAGGCGGTGCGGCCGCGGGTGGCGCTGGTGAGCGTCGGCACGGGCAACAGGTACGGGCACCCGAGTCCGCACGTCCTCGACGTGTTGCGAACGGGAGGCGCGTTGGTGTTGCGCACGGACAAGGACGGAGACCTGGCGGTGTTGCCGGGAAACCGAATCGTACGAAGGAGAAGAGATGGTCTGGGTCAGGTTGTTCAACGCGCGTTACCCGATTCCCGGTGGCACGCCAGGACTCGCATGGGCGCTGTGGCAGACGAACTACTCGGCGACGCCGTGGCCGCACGACGAGCTCAAACCCGATTTCGGTTACTACATCTGCGAAACGCTCGAAGACGGCACACGCGCCGTCACGTACCGGGCGACGACCACGCACGTGCTGCCGCCGACGAAGGCCGCGGCCCCGGAGGAGGCGTACGACCTCGCCGCGGAGCACGTGTTCGACGACGGCCTGCGGATCGCGCCGGACACCTGGCACGACTACCACTACAACGCGCTCAAGGCGGAAGCCCCGTGGCCGCAACGGATCGTGGCGTGGCGCGCGAACGTGGAACCGGTCGGACCACACGTCGTGGACGGCCTGCAGCGCTTCCCGCGCACGGGCTGGCTCAAGACGGAGGCGATCTCCCTGTGAGCAACGCGTTCAGTGGGCGTGGTCGGCAAGACTGTTGACCAGTGGCAGGGCCAGCGGTGTCGTTGTGGGCCACGGCAAGCTGCCTGGAGCCGATCGCCAGGTGAGATGCACTCGGGCGAACCACCCAGGGTCTTCTTCGACGCTGTAGACGACCTCGTCGCAGCCGCCGCAGCGAGCGATCGCGATGACCTTCTTGCCACGCAACGGGTGTTCGTCCGGGACTTCGGTCCGCAGTTGAGCTTCCAGCTCCGCTTTCTCGCCGTGCGGGATGAATGACCACGGCTCAGGCAGAGGTTGCAGCGTCGCGAACAGGTAGTCGTGTTCGGGACCAGAGCCCGCATCGGACCACGGGCCCGTGTCGCTTTCCGGTCGCCATGCGACGTGGTCACAGGTCTTGCACCGCCGAAGCTCACGTACCTGAAGAGGCTCATCAGGTGCAGGTCGGCGCACGGTGCGGCCGTTCAGCGGTGCAGAACAGGTCGGGCACAGGTCCACGCCCGGAGCATGGCAGGAGCCGATGATCAAGCACAACGCGGTTCGGGGACGCGGGCGCGTCCCCGAACCGGAGGGAGGTGATTAACCCAGTGCCTTGATGACGGCCTCGGCGGACGCCGGGACCGTCGCGCGCGGGCCGATCGTGTCGCCGAGCGCGTCGAGGGTCTTGAGGCCGTCGCCGGTGATCAGCAGCACGGTCTCGGCGTCCGGGTCGAGCTGGCCCGACTCGAACAGCTTCTTCGCCGTCGCGACGGTCACGCCGCCGGCGGTCTCGGCGAAGATGCCCTCGGTGCGGGCGAGCAGCTTGATGCCCTCGACGACCTCTTCGTCGGTGACGTCGTCGATGGCGCCGTTGGTGCGGCGCACGGCGTCGAGCACGTACGGGCCGTCGGCCGGTGCGCCGATCGCCAGCGAGCGGGCGATCGTGTCCGGGCGGACCGGGCGGATGACGTCGTGGCCCGCCTTGAAGGCGGCCGAGATCGGGGAGCAGCCGGTGGCCTGCGCGCCGAACACCTTGTACGGCGTCGCTTCGACCAGGTCGAGCTGGCCGAGTTCGCGGAACGCCTTGTCCACCTTGGTGAGCTGCGAGCCGGACGCGATCGGCACGACGATCTGGTCGGGCAGGCGCCAGCCGAGCTGTTCGGCGACCTCGTAGCCGAGCGTCTTCGAGCCTTCCGCGTAGTACGGGCGGACGTTGACGTTCACGAACGCCCAGTCCTCGTTCTCCGCGGCGAGTTCCTGGGCGAGGCGGTTCACGTCGTCGTAGTTGCCGTCGACGGCGATCAGGGCGCCGTCGTACACGGCGCTCATGAGGATCTTGGCGCGCTCAAGATTGGAGGGAACGAGAACGACCGACTTCCAGCCCGCGCGGGCGGCGGCCGCGGCGACGGCGTTCGCCAGGTTGCCGGTGGACGGGCAGGCCAGCACCTTGAAGCCGAGTTCACGGGCGGCGGCGAGCGCTACGCCGACGACGCGGTCCTTGAACGAGTGGGTGGGGTTGCCGGTGTCGTCCTTCACCCAGATCTTGCGGACGCCCAGGGCCTTGGCGAGGTTGTGCGCCTCGACCAGGCGGGTGCCGCCGGGATCGGTGTTCGGGTGCTGTTCCACAGTGGACGGAACAGGGAGAAGGCCGCGGTAGCGCCAGATCGACCTGGGGCCGGCTTCGATGTCCTCGCGCCGGATCTTCCCGAAGTCGTAGGCCACTTCCAGCGGCCCGAAACACTCGAGACAGGCGTACTCAGGAGCGAGAGGCGTTTCATTTCCGCACTCACGGCACAGCAGCGCGCGGGCGGGGCCGAGGTCGAACTTGGTGCTCGTAGGCACAGAGACAGCAGTCATCGCGAGGTATCTCCTCATCTTTCCCGCGAAATCGAACGGGTCGGAATTGGCACCGTGATCGTCTTCTACGCGCAGTTCTGCGCACAGCGGTGACGCCGGTTGCCGGGGCTTCGTCGGGCCGTTCCCTCTGCCCCTCTGGATGAGCGGTGTTCAGTTGTGGCTACCAACGTACGGCACCCGTCCGGTGGTCAGCCACCAACGTCCACGATTCGGGACGTGGGAAGATGCGGAGCGTGAGCGCACCGGAGTCACTGCACCTCGTCATCGGCGAGGAGGAGTTGCTGGTCGAACGTGCTGTTCGGGCGGCTCTCGAGGCTGCCCGCGAGGTCGATTCGACCGCCGATCTGACCCGCGTCCAGGTGACTGATCTCACGGCTCCGGAGCTGGCCGAACTGGTGAGTCCGTCGCTGTTCGCGGAGGGGCGCGTGATCGTCCTGCAGAACGGGCAGGACATCAGCAAGGAGGTCGCCGACACGGTGCTCTCCTACGTCAAGGCGCCCGCGGACGGGGTCACGCTCGTCGTCGTGCACACGGGCGGTGGTCGCAGCAAGGCGGCCAAGGACCTGCCCGGACAGCTGAAGAAGGCCGGTGCCGTGGTCACGGAGTGTGCCAAGGTCACCAAGTCCGCTGAGCGCGAGGCGTTCGTGCGCAACGAGGTGCGGCGGGCGGGCGGCAAGATCGACCCGGACGCCGTCGCCACGCTCATCGACGCCGTGGGCACGAACCTGCGCGAGCTCGCGGCGGCCTCGTCGCAGCTCGTTTCCGACACCGACGGCAAGGTGACGGTCGAGGAGATCCGCCGCTACCACCAGGGCAAGGCCGAGGTGACGGGGTTCGCCGTCGCGGAGAAAGCCGTTGTCGGTGACCGGGCGGGTGCCATGGAGGCGTTGCGCTGGGCCATGCAGCTCGGCGTGCCGCACGTGCTGGTCGCGGACGCGTTGGCGGACGCGGTGCGCACGGTCGCACGCGTGACCGCGGTGGGGCGCGCCGACCCGTTCAGCCTGGCCGGTCCGCTCGGCATGCCGCCGTGGAAGATCAAGAAGGCGCAGGCCCAGTCGCGTGGTTGGGACCAGGCGGGGCTCGCCGACGCGATGCAGGTGGTCGCGGGGCTCAACGCCGACGTGAAGGGCGTGGCGGCCGACGCCGACTACGCGCTGGAACGTGCCGTGCTTCGGATCGTGGCCGCGCACAGCCGCCGCTGATCCGCGAGATCACCGCGAGCGCGGGATCCCGATCAGGTACTGGGCTCCCGTGAAACCGGGTTCGACGCCGATCGTCCAGGTGAACGACTCGGTGCCGTCCAGGCCGTCGACCATCCGCCGCAGTTCCGCGCGCCCGTACATGCGCAGGAACGACACGACGCTGTCCCAGAACATCATGAACGGCAGCACCGGCACGACGTAGGTCAGCACCAGCCGCAGCAGGTAGCGCGGCAGGGGATTGCGCTGGAACGGCGCCGCCAGCAGCACGGCCAGCGTGAGGAAGAACGGGAAGACGAGCACGTAGAGCCACGACCGCTTGGTGTCCACGACGACCATCGGCTGCCGGGTGTCGACGGCGTTCTGCAGCATGCGCGTGGCCAGTGCGGGCGGGAAGTGGTGGAAGGCGCCGTAGATCGTCCGCGTCCCTTCCAGCCGGCAGTCCGTGGCGTCGACCGACGACGGCACGTGGTCCACCGAGCAGCACGGGTCCGGCAGCCGCCGCCGATTCCCCGCGGCGACGCGCTCGAACGCGGGCACGTTCGGCACCAGGTCCGTCAGCGTGACCTGGGTGTGGACACCCGAAGCGTGCAGCCGGCGCTGGATCAGCGGCACCGGCCCGCCCGAACCGGCACAGAGGTCGACGATTCGGTGGTCCGCGCCCGACCGCAGGGCCAGCGCCAACGGGCGTGCGTACTCGCGCGCGGCGTCCGTGAGCCGGTAGATGGTCGTGATGGACTCCGTGTGCAGCGTGCGCAACACGGCCGGCGTGCCGTCGAGATCGTGGAGCTCGACGAACTCGATGCGCGGAAGCGATTCCATGGAGCTACGCCTACCGTGCCCGAGGCCGCATGCGAAAGGGCTCCACCTCCGCGAGGAAGTGGAGCCCTTTGCAGAAGCTCGATGCGAGCTACGAGCGAGATCAGCCCTCGAGGGAGTTCGCGCGCAGTGCCATCGCCGACTTCTTGTTGGCGGCCTGGTTGGCGTGGATGACGCCCTTGCTGGCGGCCTTGTCGAGCTTGCGGGACGCGTCCTGCAGCAGCTCCAGGGCCTTCGCCTTGTCACCGGCCTCGGCAGCCTCGCGGAACTTGCGGACAGCCGTCTTCAGGGACGACTTGACCGACTTGTTGCGAAGGCGAGCCTTCTCGTTGGTCTTGATCCGCTTGAGCTGGGACTTGATGTTCGCCATGCGACATCACCCTTCTTGTCGAAACCGGAGTTCGTGACGCGCTATGTCGGCACCGGCCACAAGGGCCAGGTCTCCTCCACGGCGGAGAGCCGCGCGTTCACGACGACGAAGGATATCAGGCCAGCTCAGCGCACCGTGAAGGTGGCCTTCTCGGCACCCACCACGGCCTCGTAGCCGCCGCGGGCGACCTCACGCCGTCCGTCACCGTCCACGTCGCCGACCGTCAGGGCCAGCTGTGAGAGCTTGAACGACACCTCGACCTGCTTCGACTGTCCCGCGGCGAGGTCCACGCGCGTGAAGCCCACCAGCCGGGCGTCCGGCGTGAGCACGGGGGAGGCCGGCTGCCGCACGTAGACCGGCACCACAGCGGTGCCCGCACGCCCGCCGGTGTTCGCCACCGTGAACTTCACCACCCCGTTCGAACGATCAACGGACACCGAGGTCCCCGAGGTCGTGAACGACGTGTACGACAGCCCGTGCCCGAACGCGTAGAGCGGGTCGTACTTCGCGCCCGCCGAGGTGTTCGCGCCGGGCAGCTGGTCGTAGGTCAGCGTCGGGTCGCCCAGCGCCTTCGGCCACGACACCGGCAGCTTGCCGCTCGGGTTCACCGCGCCGAACAGCACGTCGGCGATCGCCCGGCCACCCTCGCTGCCCGGCAACCAGCCCGCGACCAGCGCGTTCGCGTCCGCCGCCGCACCGAGCACCTGCGGACGCGCGGTCAGCAGCACCACGACCACCGGCTTGCCGGTCGCCTGCACCGCGTCCACCCACGCCTGCTGCTCGGGCGTCAGCACCGGGTTCTCCGTGTCGGCGGGACCCTCCGCACCGGGCTTCTCACCCAGCACGACGACGACCGCGTCCGCGCCGTCCGCCTCAGCCACCGCCGCGGCCTGAGTCGGAGCGTGCACGACAGACGCACCAGGAACGGCTTCGCGCACACCGGTCAGCACGGTCGCGGTCGGCGGCAACGGCGAGTCGTCCGGCACGCCCTGCCACTCGACGGTCCAGCCGCCGAGTTGGCGCCGCACGTCGTCCGCGGTCTCCCCGGTCACGACGATCTTCTTGACAGACGCCGAAAGAGGCAGCGCGCCGTCGTTCTTCAGCAGCACGGTGCCCTCGGCGGCCGCCTGGCGTGCCAGCGAGCGATCCACGTTCACCACGTTGCCGTCGGCCTTCGCCGGGTCCACGTACGGCTTCTCGAACAGCCCGAGGTCGAACTTGAGCTTCAGCACGCGCCGCACGGCCTGGTCGATCCGCCCGCGCGACACGGAACCATCGCGCACGTTCGCCAGCAGCAACGACGTGAACTCGGCCGCGTTCGACGGTTCCATCGCCATGTCCACACCGGCGTTGACGCTCATCGCGATCGCCGTCTTGTAGTCGGGCGCGACCTTGTGCCGGTCCACCAGGTACTTCATGTCCTGCCAGTCCGAGACCGCGACGCCCTTGAAATCCATCTTGTCGCGCAGCTGGGTCTGCAGCATGTACTTCGACGCGTGCACCGGCACACCGTTGAGCGAGCCGGAGTTGATCATCACGGTCTTCACGCCCGCGTCGAACTGCGCCTGGAACGACGGCAGCACGAGGTCCTGCAACTGCCGGATCGGAATCTGCGCCGCCGCGCGGTCGTGCCCGTTCGCCGGCGCCGAGTACCCGGCGAAGTGCTTCGCCGTCGCGGTCAGCTGCGCGGTGTCGTCCACCTTGGACTGCTGCCCGCGCACGTTCGCCGCCGCCAGTTGCCCGGCCAGGAACGGGTCCTCGCTGTAGGTCTCGTAGAAACGGCCCCAGCGCGTGTCCCGCGCGATGTCCGACACCGGCGCGAAGTTCCAGAAGACACCGGTCGCGCGCAACGCCTTCGACGCCGACACACCGATCTTCTCCTGCAGCCCGGGATCCCACGTCGCGCCGAGCCCGATCTGGTGCGGGAACATCGTCGCGGAGATGACGTTGTTGTGCCCGTGCACGCCGTCCGCGCCGTAGATGATCGGGATCTTCAACCTGTTGTTCTCCAACGCATAGCGCTGGATCGCGTTGTTCATCTCGGCCCACGCCCTGGGCGTGTTGTCGAGCGGCGCGTCACCGCCGCCGGACAGGATCGAGCCGACGTGCGCGTCCGCGAGCACCGCCTTCAGGCAGGAGTCGACCAACGGCCCGTTGACGTTGTTGCAGTCACCGCGCAGCTTCCCGACGCGGATCTGGGCCATCTGCCCGATCTTCTCCTCGACCGTCATTCTGCGCAGCAGGTCCTCGACCCGCCGCTCCGATGACGCCCGACTGTCCAAATAGATCTCTTTACCCGCCGCCAGACCACCCGCCGGTGTCAGCGACGCGATCACCACAGCAACGCCCAGCACGCCGAGACCAGCGCGCTTGCGGGAGAACAAAGACAAGACTCCTCCACGTACCCCGGTGCGCCCGCCGCACACGATCGCGTGGAGGAGTCGGTCAAAACACCCCCGAACGGCTGAACTAAATGACAGCGTTTTCATGCTGGTGAAACGCCTGTTCAGCCGCCCAGGAGAGTGCGGGTGAGTGACTGTTTTTCTTCCATCAGCCCGGCCAGCGCGGCCGAGATCGTGGCCTCGTCGAGCCGCACGCGTCCGACGCCCGGTTGCTCGTCCAACGCGAGCAGCGTCGCCCGCCGCACGAGCTCCTTCACGAACGACGCCGTCACGCCCTCACTCGCCGCCACGATCTCCGACGCGTCGGGAAGATCGAGATCGGTGCCGGAGGCGTAGAGGCGCAGCAGCCGTTCGCGGGCGTCCGCGTCGGGCAACGGCACGTGCGTCGCGAGGTCGATCCGGCCGGGCCGCTGGGTGAGGGCCTGCTCCAGCACGTCCACGCGGTTGGTGGTGAGCACGAACGTCACGTCCGCCTCGGAACCGATGCCGTCCATCTCGTTCAGCAGCTCGAACAACGCCGGGCTGCCCGACTCGGTGTGCCGCCGGTCCTCGGCGATCAGGTCGACGTCCTCGACGACGATCACCGACGGCGCGAGCTTCCGCGCCATCGAAGTCGCCACCTTCAGGAGCTTCAGCATCGCGACGCCGCTCAGCACGATCACCGTCGAGGACTCCAGCCGTCCCATCAGGTACCGGATCGTGTGCGTCTTACCGGTGCCGGGCGGTCCGTGGAGCAGCAGTCCGCGTTTCAGGTGTTGTCCGTGTGCCGTCAGCCGTGCGCTTTGCTCGGCCGTGCGCACCACGTGGCGTTCGATCGCGTCCAGCACGCCTTCTGGCAGAACAACGTCCTCGGACCGCAACGACGGTCTCGGTAAGAAGGTCAGGAGCTGGTTGCGCCGGTGCTCGCTGAGCCCGAACGCCATCACCTTGCCCTGGAACAGGTTGTGCCGCGCGATCTGTCGTTCGACCGCCTCACGCGTGGCCGTCGCGATTTCTCTCGACCCCGCCAGCACCTGCAACGAACAAAGGGAGTCGCAGTCCTCTCCCGGCCCCTGCAACGCGAGGACCACCGGCTCGCCGTCCGGTGACCGCGAGAGGACCAGTCCGAGCTGCACCGCCTCGACCGCGGTGTCGGGACCGGTGGCCACCGTCGCGTAGTCGACGGGCCCGAGCCCGAAGCTGCCGTCGTGGACCGCCCCGCTCACCATGTCCACGAGGTACTGGAACGCGCGCTTTCCCGCTATGCCGAACCACTCCGCCTCCGGAGAGTGTTCGGCGAGGTACGTCTCGATCCCGCGGTGGACGTTGACGTGCTCCCAGGCCATGAACTTGGCCGTCACGGTGGGAACCTGTGCCATCGGAATGCCCATGTGCCCGGAGACCTTCCGGACCAGCGTCGACTCAGCGCCGTCGGAGACCAGTTTCCTGGCCTCCTCCAACAACCCCTGCAGAGCCAACGCAAGCGATCGTGCGTCAGATGTGTGGAGATCTGTCATCGATTTCCACCGTACGCACGACCGTCCGGTCAGTCCTCGGCGTTCTGCTCAGGATTCTTCGGTGGCCTGCCCCGACGCGGCATCTTCTTTGCCCCATCGGGCAACCGGCCGGCCTCCGCCAGCGCACGTCGCAGCAGGAACTCGATCTGCGCGTTGGTGCTGCGCAGCTCGTCGTTCGCCCACCTGCTCAACGCGTCGTGCACCGCCGGGTCCAGCCTGAGCAGAACGCTTTTACGCTCAGCCATCAGGTGTAGAGCGATCCCGCGTTCACCACGGGCTGGGTGGATCGGTCACCGCACAGGACGACGAGCAGGTTCGACACCATCGCCGCCTTGCGTTCCTCGTCGAGCTCCACGACGTCGTGCTCGGCGAGCCGGGCCAGCGCGAGCTCGACCATGCCGACGGCGCCCTCGACGATCCGGGTCCGTGCCGCGACGACCGCGCTCGCCTGCTGCCGTTGCAACATCGCGTGGGCGATCTCCGGCGCGTACGCGAGGTGCGTGAGCCGCGACTCGATCACCTTCACGCCCGCGGACTGCACCCGTGCCGAGATCTCGATCGCGAGCGTCTCGGTGATCTCGTCCGCGTTCTCCCGCAACGACAGACCGGTCTCCTCGTGGTTGTCGTACGGGTAGCTGTTCGCGATGTGCCGTACGGCGGTCTCGGTCTGGATGCCGACGAACCGCACGAAGTCGTCGACCTCGAACCGTGCGCGCGCAGTGTCCTCGACCTGCCACACGACCACGGCTGCGATCTCGATCGGGTTGCCGTCGGCGTCGTTGACCTTGAGCGTCGCCGTCTCGTGGTTGCGGATCCGCACGGAGATCTTCTCCCGCGTGGTGATCGGGTTCGCCCACCGCAGACCGTCCGTGCGCGCCGTGCCCACGTAACGGCCGAGGAACTGCAGCACGCGCACCTCGCCGGGCGCGACGGTGAACAGCCCCTTCCAGATCACCGCGGCGGCCAGGAACAGCAGCACTCCAGTGAGCAGCAGCCCGGCCGCCGGGTCGCCGTTGGCAGCGTCGGTCGCCTTGATCCCCTCGATGATCGTCCACACGCCCACACCGAGCACCGCCAACCCAGCGAAGAACATGAGGAGACCGGGCAGTTCCCGCGCTTGCTTCTCGCGGACGACAGGTGCCGGCATCTGGACCGTCGTATCGATGGATGCAGTCATCCAGGACCCCCTAGCGAAGTAGTATCTAAGTGATATCACTTTTACGTGGTGATCGCCAGTAGGCTGGATCGCATGAGGGCGAAGAAGCAGCGCGTGGCCGCGTACGGGGTGTGCATCAACGACGCCGACGAGATCCTGCTGGCGCGCTGGATTGGCCCAAAGGGCAAACGTTGGATCCTGCCCGGAGGCGGCATCGACCACGGCGAGCACCCGTACGACGGGGTCATCCGGGAGTTCGCGGAGGAGACCGGCCACACCGTCGAGGTGCTCCGCCTGCTCGGCATCGACTCCGAGCTCCGCGAGGAGCCGGACCGCGACTACCACGCGCTTCGCATCATGTACGAGGTGCGGATCGTGGGCGGCGAGCTGCGCAACGAGGTGGGCGGCTCGACCGACCTCGCGCAGTGGTTCCACGTGTCAGAGGTCGGACAACTGGAACGCGTGCCGTCCCTCGATACGGCCCTTGGTTTGTATCGAACTGCCCCACCTGCCGGAATCTTGCGGTAGATTTCGCTCTACCGCCGCCAACTTGCCTCCAATGGAGTTGGCGAATGATCCGATCACTGGCCGCACTCGGCGCGGCCGCCCTGCTGTCGTCCTTCGTCCCGGTGCCGGCCTACGCGGCTGTCGTCAGCGTCTCGAGCGTGTCCTCCCTGCAGGCCGCTCTCGACACCGCGCGTGCTGGTCAGCGCATCGTGCTGGCCCAGGGCCTGCACACCGCCGAGAAGCCCATCAAGATCACCAAATCGGGCATCACCGTCGCCGCGCAGACCGTCGGCGGCACGGTGTTCACCCGCGGCGGCTTCGAACTCGGAGCCGTTCGAGACGTGACGATCGAGGGCTTCGTCTTCAACGGAACCAGCACGCTCTCGATCCCCGCGGAAGCGCAGGCCACGCGCATCACCCGCAACACGTACTCGGGGAACAAGGACGGCGCTTCGCTCAGCGTGAGCGCCGACGACGTCCAGATCGACCACAACACGTTCCAGAACCGGACCAACGAGGGCGTCTACCTGCAGATCACCGGCCCCGGCAGCGAGATCGCCAAGCGGTCGTGGATCCACCACAACTACTTCTACAACCACCAGTTCACCGGCGCGAACGGCGGTGAGTCGATCCGGCTCGGCTACAGCCACAAGCAGTCGAAGTCGGCGAACGCGATCGTCGAGCACAACCTGTTCGAGAAGGCGGACGGCGACGCCGAGGCCATCTCGATCAAGTCGTCGGACAACATCGTCCGCTACAACACGATCCGCAACAGCAAGGGCTACATCGTCCTGCGCCACGGCCACCGCACCACGGTCGAGGGCAACCTGCTGTTCAACAGCGGCATCCGCTTCCACGGAAACGACCACAAGGTCATCAACAACTACGTGGAGACCACCAAGGACCGCGCGATCGTGTTCGGCTCCGGCAAGGAGGCCGACAGCGGCCCCGACTCGAAGCTGCACGATCGTCCTGACCGCGTGACGGTCGCGTTCAACACGCTGATCGGTACCGGCGCAGTGGTCGACAGCGACGGCGGGGACTTCAAGCCGAAGGACTGCGTGCTCGCGAACAACGTCATCAAGGGTTCTTCGGGTGGCGTCGTCTCCATGCACTCGGGTTCGACCGTGAAGTACGAGGGCAACGTCATCTGGGGCGGGACCGGCGGCAACATGCCGGCGTCCGGTTACAAGTCCGTGGACCCGAAGCTGGTGAAGGACGCCAACGGACTGTTCCGGCTGTCTTCCGGTAGCCCTGCCATCGACGCGTCGGTGGGCACCTACTCCTATGTGACGCGTGACTTCGATCCGCAGGCTCGCTCGGGCAAGCCTGATGTCGGGGCGGATGAGTACAACTCGTCGGCGGTGCGGAAGCCGCTGACGAAGGCCGATGTCGGGGTCTCCGCGCCCTGACGAACGCATTTGTCCTGGTGATCGCACGTTTCGCGGTCACCAGGACCCCCCGATTTGGAGATCGAAACAGGCCCGTGTAATGTTCTCCATGTCAGAGCGAAGCGGGCCGGGAAATACAGACCGGAACGGGCCTGGCCAAAAAACCGGAAGACAAAGAGCCTCCAAGAGGCCGATTTGACACCGGGAAGCAACACCAAATAAGCTTCAAACACAGCCCCGAGAGAGAAACTCCGGAAACGGAGTGAGGATCCGGTGAGCGCGTGTTCTTTGAGAACTCAACAGCGTGCCGAAACACAGCCAGTAATATATGAATTACCTCCTCGTCGAGGTAGTTCCTTTGAGGCAAGG
>NZ_JAXAVU010000018.1:0-255195 GCF_033949975.1 Lentzea sokolovensis | reverse complement strand
TTGACCTGCCGGCTCGGGGTTCAGGTTGTAATTTCATAGTGTTTCGGTGGTTATAGCGTTGGGGAAACACCCGGTCCCATTCCGAACCCGGTAGTTAAGCCCTTCTGCGCCGATGGTACTGCACTGGTTACGGTGTGGGAGAGTAGGTCGCCGCCGAACTTAATTTGCCCTGCGGGTTGAGCGCCACAAGCGCTCCCCGCAGGGCTTTTTCACGTTCTTTTCCATGCCTTCGTGCAAGTGGTGCCGTGTTCATTGAGCGGCTGTCCGGGTGATGACGCCCCGGCGAGCGGGTGACACGAGTCAAGCCCGGCTTCCCGATCCCTACCGTGATCGTCATGAACGAGCAGTGGGCAGGGGAGGCACCTTTGCGGTGGCGAGCGCGCAGGAGGCGGGGCAGGCACGCCCGCGAGCCCGCGCCGTCCTCGCAGTCGGTCCTGCCCGCGGTGCTCGGCGTCGTGCTGCTGGTGTGCCTGATCCTCCTCCTGCTCACGTACCTCTAGCGGGACTGCAGCGCGTCGAGCGCCACGGCCTGGGCGATGACCAGCCGGCGATCGACGCCAGGATCCTGGACGGTGACCAGGTAGTGGTCACGAACCCAGGTCTTCTTGTCGACGCTGAACACGGGAGCGCCGTTCTCCGCGACGAAGTCGAAGTGATACCGCATGGGGAACGGCGCGTCTCCGATGAACGGAATCCACTGCCACAGCCGGCGAAAGCCCGCCAGCCACTTGTTGCGTTCAGCCCCGGTCACCGCGGGCAGGCCCGGCTGCTCCAGGTGCCAGGTCGACCGCAGCAGCGACTTGGCGAAGTCCTTGCGGAACAACCCGATCCGCTGCCCGTTCGCGTCCGTCACGTCGTAGCCGCTGCCGAGGTCGATCGCCTTGCGAGCGTTGAACTCGAACAACACCTGACTCTTCGACGAGTCGGTGTAGATCGTGATCCGCTCCTTGATCTTGAGCCTCTTCTGTTCGGCGAAGCCGACCTGCCCGCCGGGCTTGCCGTTGTCGTCGGCGAAGACCTCGTAGCGGTTGACCATGAACGTGACCTTTTGGTGCACGTGCAGGACGTGCACGTTCTGCAGACTCACAGCTCACCCTTCTCGACAGGCACGGGGGTCAGGCTCCCGGTCGGGAACCGTCGCTCGTTGCGCTCGATCTTGGCGAACGAGGCCTCGATCAGATCGACACCGAGCTTGTCCGCGAGCCTGGTGAGGTAGTGCATCACGTCCGCGAGCTCGTCTCGCACGTTCCACGCGAGTTCCGGGTCTTTCATCGCGTCTTCCGCCTCTTCCGGCGTCAGCCACTGGAAGAGGTCGGTCAGCTCCCCGACCTCCCCGGACAACGCCATCACCAGGTTCTTGGGCGTGTGGTAGCTGTCCCAGTCGCGGGCAGCGGCGAACGCGCGCAAGGCGTCCCTCAGGTCCACGAGATCACGCTGACTCATGACCCACTAACTATCACGTGGACGAACGAGCAAGGATGGCGGCTGTTGAGGCATGGATCGTCCGCGTCAACGTTGATTAGCTCTAGTCATGTCAACATCGAGCGCAGTCAACACCTCGTCCATCCTCGTGCTGGGCGCCACCGGCAAGACCGGCCGCCGCGTCACCGCCCTCCTCGGCCCCGCCGCCCGACCGGCGTCGCGCTCCGCGTCGACGACGTTCGACTGGTCGGCCCCGGACACCTGGGAACCAGCGGTCGCCGGCACCACCGCGGTCTACGTCGTGCCGCCGGACAACCCCTCGCAGCTCGCGGAGTTCGTGACCGTCGCGGTGAAGGCCGGCGTCACCCGGCTCGTGCTGCTGTCGATGCGCGGTGCTCCCGAGGACGATCCGTTCGAAGCAGCGATCAAGGACTCGGGCGCCGAGTGGACGATCCTGCGGCCCACCTGGTTCATGCAGAACTTCGACGAAGACCTGTTCGCCGAGCCCGTGCAGCACGGCGAGCTCGCCGTGCCCGCCGGTCAGGGCGTCCACCCGTTCATCGACGTCGCGGACATCGCCGAGGTCGCCGTCGTCGCCCTGACCGAACCCGGTCACCACGGGCAGACCTACGACCTGAGCGGGCCCGAGGCGTTGTCGTTCGCCGAAATGCTGGCGCGGATCGTCGCGGTGACGGGCAAGCCCGTTCTGTACAACGACATCGAGCCGGACGAGTTCGCCGCCGCGTTGCGGGGGCTCGGCTACCCGGACGAGACCGCGGGCCTCGTCACGATGCTGCTCGTGCGCATCCGCACGGGAGAAGAAGCGCACCTGTCCGACGGTGTGCAGCGGGTCCTCGGCCGTGCGCCGCGGACGTTCGCCGACTACCTGGGCAGCAGCAAGTTCGCCTGAAGACCGCGCGTGCCCTCGTTGGTGATGACGGCTTCGCAGAGCGCGCGCCCCGTGCGGGCGCGCCACTCCTGCGCCATGTCGCAGTAGCGAAGGCCCATCGCATACGTGAGCTGGCCGATGCTCTCGCCTTCGAGCAACACCTCAAGAGTGTGTTCACCGGTGTGAGAGCCTCTAGCGATCCGGCAGTCGCGGAGCTCGGCGATCACGTGAACGGGAGTGCGGCCGTTCACGACACGGTGCAGCACGTGCTGATGGGCCCTCTCGCCCATGACGGCGACCTGTTGTTCAGCGGGCAGCGTCGGAGCCGTACCGAGTGCCTCGTGGTCGAGCAGCAGTAGCCGCGGCACGCCGAGATGCAGGTGCACGCTGTAGGGCTGGCTGCCACCGATGATGCGGGCCGGGCACGAGCCGATCTCGCCGCGCTCGGCCAGTTCGAGCAGAAGTGGCTGGTAGTCGACGACCTGCTCGCTGCGCAGATAACCCGCGGTGGTCGCGGTGCCGTCGCCGCGCAGCAGGTCGACCCGCACCGCCGCACGGTCGTGCCGGCTGGCGGGCTCCGGCACCAGCACCGCGGTCGCGGGGACGGAGCTGTCGTCGTTGAGATCGAGCGTCGAGAGCATCGCGATCTCAGCGATGGCGTCCTGGTGGTGAGCCTCGCCGACGATCGCCACCCGCCCGGCCGTGGACAGGCGACGGAGGCGTGAGCGGGTGCGTGACGGGGCGATCTGCTCGGCCGAGCTGTGCTTGGTGCCGATGAACATCAACGCGAACAGCGCGAGTCCGAGGACGAAGCCCAGTGGGCCGAAAGCAACGGTCAGAACCAGCGCGAGCACGGCAACGGCTATCAGGACTGCGGCAGGCGAAGGTTCTGTGCGTTGCTGCATCGTCATGGGGCATCCTCACGACTCGGCTTCCCGTCACTCTCAGTGTCGGGCATGCCGGACGATGCGTTTCACAGTTCGCTCATTTGGCCTAGTACGACGAACTGGGAACTCCAGCCCGTGACCAGAATCGATCAGTGGACCAGCGTGAGGCGCGCGCGTCCTCTCGGCCCCGGTTCCCCGCCACCCGGCAAGGCGGTCAGCACGAGCCCGAACACCAGCCCGTTGAGTTCTTCGAGGCCCAGATTCAGTTCCTTGGCCACGTGCAACGGCGGTGTGCCGTTCTCGCGGAGGACCTTGAACACCTTGGTGAGCAGTTTCGAGGTCTCGCGGCGCGTCATGCCGCCCTGGGCGAGGCTGTGGACGTTCGCCCATTTCGTGAACTGGTCCCTGCCCACGTGCCAGTGCCGGTGGTCGGTGCCGGGCAGTTGCCGCTGGGGCATCAGGAACTCGGCGGCGAACTCGTGCGGCTCGTCGTGCCCGAGAAGCACGGCGAGCTGGACGGCCGCGTCGAACCGCGCCTGCTCCGGCGTCGCCGTCGGCGTGAGGAACAGGAACGGAGTTCCGTTGTGCCAGCAGGAGAAGGCTTCCTGCTCGACGCAGTCGACCGGCAGCGAGAACACCCGCACACCACGAGACTCCAGCAGCTGAACCATGTTCGGCGCCGGCCCGGCAGCGAGCCGCCACGCGTCGCGCGTGCCCTGCGGCGACGTCCGCGGCGGCGGCAGTGAGGGCTGGGGGAGGACGAACAGCCGCTCCAGCCAGCCGTTGAACTCGATCGCGAGCTGCGCCGCCGCCGTCGCCTGAGCGTCGTGGGGCGCGTTCTGCGGCTGCGGAGGCTCCGGCGCGGTCAGGAACTCGGCCGGAAAACCGAGTGCTCCCGCCAGCGACTCGACCGCGACGGACTTGGGCCTGCGCAACCCGCGCTCGTACTCGCCGATGGCCCGCGCCTGCACGCCCGACTTCCGCGCCAGCTCGGCCGCGGTGAGTCCGCGCCGGGTGCGGGCGAGCGTGAGTCGCGAGGGCGTGAGCATGATCCGGCCATTGTCGCTCTTGGACCGTCGCGATGCCACGCGGGTCCTGGTGCACCGGTCAGATCAGCGCGCTGCGGCAGTTCGACCTGGTCACGGGCTCGTTGCACTGGCGGTCGACGTGTATCAGCCGGGCGAAGTCCTCTGGCAGTGCGTGGCCTGGGGTTCGGAGGCCTCGCCACCGTCGAGCTTCCTGCCGTGGCTCAGCGCCGGAGCGCGATCGGGAAGTCCACCTCCTCCGGACCATCCACATTGGGTGTCCTGCGCTGCGGGAACTCCATCGGCGGCAACGGGATCCGATGCGCCCACCGCTCGATGATCTGGTTCTGCGGTGTCGGCTCCGGCTGCGACACCTCGCGCAACACCACGAGCCGATCCTCCAACTGCAGCGGATACGTCACCAGGAACCACAACTTCAGCCCCTCGCTGCGCATGTTCTCGAACAGCGCGAACTGGTCGTGGTCGTTGTCCCGCATCATCGCCGCGATGGCGGGCCCCTTCGCGTAGTCGCTGCGCAACGGCGCGTCCGGCGACCCCGTGCCGCGATTGCCCTGCAACGTGCCGAGCAGGATCGGCCGGGAGGGGTGCTGGATCAGGCCCGCGTTCCAGTGGTCGAGCCGCTGCCACCCCTCGGCCGCGAGAAGCCGGCGCAGCGTGCCCACCCGGTGGATCCAGTCGAGCAGGCCCGGCGCGTTGGTCGGCCCGAACGGTGGCGAGGCGGCGCGCGCGTCGATACCCGCGGCGATCGCGCGGTCCAGAATCGCGAGGCGCAGGCCCAGGTCGGCGAGCTTCTCGCCGGTGGTGGGGGTGAGCTTGCGGAAGGCGGCGTTGGTCATGGGCCGACGGTAGCGACGGGGTCTGACATTTCCGGGAAACTGCAGGTGGCGTCCCGAATGCGGTGTCGACGGGATGTGCAAGGCGCGACATGGGTGATGTTCGGCATCGCCATGGTGATGCCGCGGACAGGCTTTCTGACAGAACGCCGATGCGCAGTTCACGTCGGAGAGACCGGCCAAGACGTGAAAGTGCGGTGCCCCGGGCGATGTCGCCCAGAGCACCGCACCCGCGGCCCTTCTCCTGGTCAGGCCGCCACCGGCATGAGCTGGTGCAGCACGTCCCGCTCACCCAGCCGCTCCTGAGCCCACTCGACCACCGAGGCCTCCTGCGCGAACAGCACGATCTGCCGGTCCGCGGACAGCTGCAGCAGCAGATCGAGCAGGGCGCGCGTACGGGAGTCGTCGGCCTGCACGGTGACGTCGTCCAGCAGTAGCGGGCACGGCTCGGAGGCGAGGTGCTGGGCGAGGGCGACGCGCAGCAGCAGGTAGATCTGTTCGGCTGTGCCGAGGGACAGGTGTGCGGCCTGGTGCCACGACTCGGAGGCCGCGCACACGCGCACGGTCAGGGTTGACGGGTCCACGGCGGCGTCGACGTACCGGCCGTCGGTGATCGCGGGCAGCCAGGTTCGGAGTGTGGTTTCGAGGGCTGGGGCGATGGTGCTGTGCACCTTCTCGCGGGCCGCGGTCAGGTAGCGGGAGGCCAGGTTGATGGCCTCCACCTCGGCGGTCACCTCGGCCAGCGCGGCTGTGGCCACCTGCACGGCTTCTTCGGCTTCCGGGACGCTCGGCAGTGAGCGGGCCATCTCCGCGACGGTCGCGGCCAGCGAGTCCGCGGACGCGGCCAGGGACGGGTCCACCGGGGCGCAGGCCGCGTAGCGGAGGGCTGCTTCCAGCAGGGTGGCGTGGTGGGTCTGGGCCGCGGAGAGGGTGGTTTCCAGGTCGTCCTGGGTTCCCGAGGCCAGCAGTGACTGGAGTTCGGCCCACGCCTTGCGTTCGTCCTCGGCCTCGCGCAGGAGGTCGTCCCAGCCGCGTTGCCACTCGGCGATCGCGCGCAGGAGGTCCTCCGGGCGTTCGCCGGTGCGGCCGATCGCGGTCACGGCCTCGCGCAGCAGGACCAGGGCTCGGGTGTGGGCGGCGGTGGCCTCGGCGACGGTGGCCTCTGCCTGGCGGCGGTCTGCCAGGGTCTGGGACAACTGGGGGCGATGCGCCGCCATCAACGCCTGGCGGGCGCGCACCTTGCAGTCGGTCTCGTAGTCCACCAGCAGGTCCGGCACGGGCATCGCGGCGTCCACCTTGCCGCGTGCGGCGAGTTCCACCCGGATCGCTTTCTCGGTGCGTGCCACCTCGGACACCAGGTCGGCGTGCTCGGCCTCCCAGGCGGGGCGATTCGCCAGGCGCCACAACGTTTCGCGGTCCGCGGGCACGCCCAGCGACGCGCACTCGGCGACGGCCGAGTCGTGGACGCGGGCGGCTTCCACGGCCACCGCTCGCTGGCCTTCGGCCTCGGCCAGGGTGCGGTCCGCGGTGAACAGCACGCTTCGTGCCTGGGCGGCGGCGGTCGCGCGGTCGGCGGCGAAGGCGATGGCGATCTCGCGCTGGGCCGCGTTGCCGCGGGACATCGCGCCGCCGACGCCCGCCACGAGCGCTGCGATGAGGACGCCGATCGAGGCGAGTTGCTGGCCGGTGAAGAAGAGCAGCACGCCCACCAGGCTCGTGAGGCAGCTCAGGGCCAGCAAAGCGTTGCGCAGGAACGGGTTCGGCACCGCGATCTCCTGCACGCGGGTCGCCGCCACGTCCGCTTCGACCTGGGTGCGGGCCGCGCAGGCGGCGGCGTCGTCCTGGTGACCGCGGGCGGTGTCGACGTCGATCGACGCGGTGGTCAGGCGGGCGCCGGCGGCCGGGTCCAGACGCGTGGCCAGGCCGCGCAGCACGGACGGTTCGGCGGTGGTCCGCGGTGACGGCCGGCGTTCGTTGTGCGCGGCGGCCACGGCGGACGCGGTCGCGTAGGCCGAGGCCACGACGCGAAGTTCGTCGTCCAGCGCGGTCTCGCCGACCGGGAAGTCCGGCAGGGCCCGGAGTTCGGCCTCCAGCGCTGCCGCGGACGGGCCCGTCAGCGCACGCGGGGTCGGCGCGGCCCGCCACGCGGCCAGCGCGCGGTTCACCACCTGGGTCAGCTCTTCCTGCGCGGCCAGTCCGGACGGCGGCGAGTCGCCGAAACGCTCCTGCAGTTCGCTGAGCCGCGTCACCCGAGCGGAAAGCGCGTCGAGCGACGCCGCGTGTTCCTGCACGGCCAGGCGCGCACGAGCCGCGGCGGCGGAACGGGCCTGCGTGCTCAGTTCCAGATAACGGGCGTGTTCCTGGCGAGCCGCGGTCAGGTCGGTTTCGGCCTCGCGCAAGCGGTTTCGCGCGTCCCGCAACGCGTCGACGGGCGCGGTCAGCCGTTGCAACGCCTGCTCCACCGTGCCGTCCGTGCCCGCGGTGGCCGCCGCGCGCCGCAAGTGGTCCTGCAGGCCGTTCGCCGCGTCCAGCACGGTCAGCAGCTGCGCCTGGTCCACGCACGCGGTGGCGGCGAACGACGTGCGGTCCAGACCGAGCCGGAGCGAGACGTCCGGGGCCGCGTCGTCGTTCAGATCACGGTCCACCGCGACGACTTCGCCGGACTCCAGCGACACCATCGCCGCCACCCGCCAGGACTCGCCGGTCCACGGACGGTGCCGCGCCGACGGTTCACCGCACAGAGCCGCGCGGATGGCGGCGTGCCAGGACGACTTCGCGGACTCGTTCACGCCCGACACCACGGTCAGACCGGGCGCCAACGGCAGCGTGCGATCGTGCAGTGGCCCGAACGCGTGCGCGGTGACGGACTCGATCCTCAACGTTCCTCCAACGCCCGCAGGCCGGTCGACAGCACGCGGCCGCGCAGGGCCACGTCCAAAGAAGGATCCGCGAGCACGTCGCGCACGAACTGGCCGCGCACGGTCCGTTCCGCGGCGACGGTGTCGAAGTCCAGCAACGGGAACGTCCGCTCGGCGTCGAGCCAGCCGAGCGACCGCGACGCCGACACGTCGAACACCTCGCGCGACACCGAACCGTCCTCGCGCACCGTGCACAGAACGGCCCCGCGCTCGCCGGTCTCACCCGGTGTCAGCGGATCCGGATTGCCCGGGAACGTGTAGTCGGCGGCGTGCTCCGGCGTGTGCACGTGCCCGAGGAACGCGTGGTCCAGCCCGGTGATCGCGACGTCGCCGGGCGTGGAACCGTGGCACAGGGCCAGGTTCACGCCGCCGCGGTTCACCGCGAAGCCGTCGAGGACGTCCCGCGCGGGGCCGGGTCCGACGTGCGCGGAGCCCCACAGCGTGACGCCGTCGGTGAGTTCCACCGGTGTCAGCGACTCCGACGAGAACACGTGCACGTTCGGCGTCCAGTCCACCTGCTGGTAGACCGACTGCGGCCCGTACCAGTCGTCGTTGCCCGGCGCCAGGAACACCGGCAGCGAGCAGTCGAACGCCGACCGCAGGAACGCGGCGGTGGAAGGGGAACAGCGATCGTGCTCGTACAGGTCGCCGGCGCAGAGCATCGCGTCGGCGCCGGTCTCCCGGGCGAGGTCCACGATGTGACCCAGGGTGTCGCGCAGGGCTTGACGCCGCTCCGGGCCCGCGCTGGGAAAGCGCGTGTCCAGGTGCAGGTCCGCGAACAGCAGCAGTTTCACCGGTGCCTTCAGGTGAGTTCGATGGTGCCGGACAAGGTCAAATGCAGGCCGAGCGCCTCGCTCACGGCCGCGGTGTCGGCGTGCCAGCCGACCAGTTCCGCGACGGTGGGGGTGAGTTCGTAGCCGTGGTGCCGGATCGCGCGGCTCAGCGCGTGCCACAGCTGTGAGGCGTCGTAGGCCACATCGGGGTCTGCGTGGAACGGAAGGCTGACCAGCAGCGCGTGCACCGGCTGGTCGGTGTTCTCGGCGCCGCAAGCGCGCGCCACCGACCGTTCCACGGCAGTGCGCAACAGTTCGGCGCAGCAACGGATCCGCACGCCGTCGAGCTGGTCCGGGCGTGCCAGCAGGTTCGCGACGCAGGTCAGCCGGTCCTGCACGTCCGAAGGGAGGGTCATCGCTGTAGCCATCCCGCGAGCAGTTCCGTGTCGCGGATCAGCACGTCGAGATCCCCGCTCTCCCCGCCGACGCGGCACGCTTGCAGCAGATCTACCGCCCATGACCCGACCACGTCCTCCAGATGCGGCAACAGCTTCGCCGGTTCGGCGAAGTCGTCGAGCACGGCCAGTGCGAGCTTCTGCCTGGTCGTCAACGCGCACTCCAATACGCGTTCGACCTCGGCGTGCGGCATCCCGCGCCCGAGCCGTTCGCGCCGGAACCTCGCATGCGACGCCTCTTCCAGGGCGGTCCGGCAGCACGACGCCACCAGCTCCGCCCGCAGCGTCTCCGGCAGGTCCTCGTCGGTGCGCATCGCGCGGGCGTCGTTCAGGCATCGGCCGACGGCGTCGTCGGACATCCGCACCTGCACGACGGATCCCTCGCTGCGGCAGACCTCCCAGACGGTGCCGCTCAGCCGCAACCGCCGCAGCGCTTCCACCAGTCGTTCGTCGTGCGTGAAGACCACGACCTGGCGGGTGAGCCCGACGTCCGCCAGCACCTGCGCCAGACCGTCCACTTTGGACGCGTCCATCGCCTGCACGGGGTCGTCGATCAGCACGAACCGGAACGGGCTCTCGTCCACCATCGCGCGTGGCAGGAACAGCGCCAGTCCCAGCGAGTGCAGTTCTCCCTGGCTCATCACCGCCAGCGCCGAGTTGGAGGCGCCGTCGACCGACACGTCCAGCTCGACGTTGCGGGCGCCGCCCATGCGCACCGCGCCCAGGTCGACGTTGCTCTGCTGGCGCAACCGCTGCCAGATCCGCTGCGACTCCTTGGCGAACGGCGCGATGCGCTCGGACCGCAGGGTGGCCGCGGTCTTGCGGATCCAGTTCTCCGCCTCCGTCACGTCGGCGAGTCCCTCGGAATCCTCCAACGCCTGCTGTGCCTGGGAATGCCACTCGAACAACGCGATCGCCATCGGCCGCCACACCAGGTCGCGCCGGTCGATCTGCTCGCGGGCCACGGACTTCAGCTGTTCCACGGCCAGCACGAGCTCCGCGTAACGGTCGAACATCTCCTGGCGCAGCCGCACCGGGTCGTCGAACGAGACGCAGGCCTCCCACGCGTGCCACGCCTGCAGCACGGCCGTCGTGTCGAGCATGTCCTGGGCTTCGACCAGCACGTCCGGTGCCGGCTGGCACAACGCGCGGGTCGCCGCGACCGCCACGTCCAGCCGGTCCGCGGCCTCGTGCAGGTCCGCGGCGGCCTTGGCGAGGTGCTCGGCGCGTTGCTTGGCCTTGCCGAGCCACAGGTTGTCGAGCCGGCCGAGGTCGCACACCGGGCACGACTCGGTGCCGCCGGACTCCTGCAGCTGGATCGCGAGCCGCAGTATCTCGCTGCAGCGCAACGAGTCCTGCGCGTTGGCGGTCGCCACCGCGGTCACCGCGCCGAGCGCCAGGTCGAGCGTCTCGCGGACCCGGTCGATCTCGTCGTCGGGCGGCAGCGTGATGTCCACGATCTGGTGCAGCAGGCTGGTTCCGCTGCCGACGTCGGCCCTGAGCGCGAGGTCCGCGATCGCGTCGAGGTCGGGGGAGTCGCTGCCGAGCAGTTCGGCGGCACGGCGGGCGCGTTCGTCCGCGGAGGCCGCGAGTGCGGCGCGCACCCGTTCCCGCCGGTCGTAGGGGCGGGCGACGATCTCCGCGAGGCGCTTGCGGTGCTCGGCGAGCGACTGCTGCGCCTCGGTGATCGCCTCCAGACCCAGAAGGCGGTGCATCGCCTCGTAGAGGTCCTCCGGCTGTGCGTCGAGAACGGTCCCCAGTTCGCTGTACGGCAGAAACGGCCGGTAGGTCTCCAGTGCGTCGTGCCACCTGCGGTCGTCGAACGGCTCGCCGTCCTGCGTCCACTCGCCCTGTGCCGGGTCCTCCTGCGGCGCCCAGCGTCTTCGGATCGTCGTCCTGCCCGGTCGCGCGGCCTGGACGAGGTCCAGCTCGACGGCGGTGTCGGGCCGGTGCAGGTTGCGCCAGCCCTGCAGCCACACGTCGTGCCGCGCACGGGTCCATCGGGCGTTGTAGCCGGTCAGCGCCAGTTCCGCGGCCTCGGCGAAGCTCGACTTGCCGGAGCCGTTGCGACCGGTGACGACGGTCAGGCCAGGACCAGGCGCGAGCGGCAGGCGTGCCTGGGGGCCGATGCCCCGGAAACCGCGCACCCGGATCTCCGACAGGTAGATCCCGTGACCGGGGCCGTCCGTCTGCTCCCGCGGGGCGCCCTCCTGATCGGGCACGCCGGCGAGGGCGCGGTCCAGCGCACCATCGCCCCGGCACGCCGCCAGCACCAGTTCTGCCGCTCGTGGGGTGAGATCGTCTTTGGCCAGTCGCCCGGCCATCAGTTCGAGTAACCCGGCTTCACCCGCCACGGTCACATTTCCTCCAGCTGCCACCACTCGATAGGGCGGCAACTTAGGCACGAAAGTGGAGCTACTGACGAGTACTCACACGATCGAGTGGTGTTACATAGGGTGACTAAAGTACGTCGGTGTCGTTATGGCCCCCACACCTGCAGGCCCCTGATCACGAAGTACGCGTCCGGCACGTAGGTGCCGTGCTTCGGGTAGGTGGTGAACTCGGCCTCGGTCGAGCAGTTCTCCCGCTGGTACACGGTCGCGTCCCTGCTCAGGCGGTTCGCGAACGACCTGCCGACGACGGTGAGCGTGATGCACTCGTCGGGGTTCGCGGTCTCCAGGTCAAGGCGCTGCACGGCCCCTGTGTAGTCCGGTCCCGCCCACACGCAGAACTCGCCCTTGTCGCAGCTCTTGTCACTCTGCGCAACAGCGATCCCACTGGAGGCAACCGCGCCCGCAGTGATCACCAGGGCGGCGATGAGACTCTTCGGCGACATGGGCGCACCTCCGTTGCGAACGAGTGTGCGTCCGTTCGGATCAATCGGCTAGACGATCTTGGACCAGCCCTTGCAACGTCATCGCGTCGCGCGGGGCGTAGGCCTTCGCGTCGTTGTCGAAGTAGACGAACACGTCGCCCTGCTTCCGCCACGCCCCGACCTTCTCCGCCCATGCCTCCAGGCCCTCGTCGGTGTAGCCGCTGACGTAGAGCTCGTCGTGGCCGTGCAGCCGGACGTAGACGAAGTCGCTCGTCACCTCTTCGATGTACGGGTACTTGCCTGCTGCGTCCGCGACCACCAGCGCGATGTCATGGCGCCGGAGCAGGTCGACGAACTCCGGCGTCCGGTAGCTGTCGTGGCGGACTTCGAGGGCGTGGCGCATCGGCCGTTCGGCGTCCGTGGTGGTGTGCGCCGGATCGACGCGGTGGTCGTGCCGTTTCGCGATCTCGGCGGCCTCGGTGGTGGTGCGGGGGAGGCCCTCGAAGAAGGCGGTGAGCAGGTCCGCGTCGAACTGGAGCGTCGGTGGGAGCTGCCAGAGGATCGGGCCGAGTTTCGGGCCCAGCGCGAGCACTCCGGACGCCAGGTAGTTCGCGAGGAGCTCGTGGCCGTCCTTGAGACGCTTCATGTGGGTGATGAAACGGCTGCCCTTGACCGAGAACACGAAGTCGTCCGGTGTCTCGGCGGCCCACTTCCGGTAGCTCGACGGGCGTTGCAGCGAGTAGAAGGAGCCGTTGATCTCGACCGAGCCGAGTTGCTCGCTCAGGTAGGCGAGCTCGCGCTTCTGCGTGACGCCCTTGGGGTAGAAGACGCCGCGCCAGGGCGGGTAGACCCATCCCGAAGTGCCGATCCTGACCTCGCCCATGTGGTTATCGTGGCACGGTGGACGACTACCTACAGCGCATCGGCGCCTCACGCACGTCGTCGTTGGCGGAGCTGCACGAACGGCACCTGCTCAGCGTCCCGTTCGAGAACCTCGACACCCACATGGACACCCGGATCGTGCTGGAGATCCCGTGGCTGCACGACAAGATCGTGGTGCGGCGCCGTGGCGGGTTCTGCTACGAGCTCAACGGGATGTTCGCGGAGTTGTTGCGCGACTTGGGACACGAGGTCGACCTGCTCGCGGCGCGGGTGTACGGCGAGGGGCAGCGGCTCGGGCCGCCGTTCGACCACATGGCGTTGCTCGTGGACGGTGCCTGGCTGGCGGACGTCGGGTTCGGGTCCTTCGCGCTGCACCCGCTGTCGTGGACGTCGCGAGAGGACCAGAAGGACCCGGGCGGCGTGTTCCGGCTGGCGGACAACGGCGACGACGTGGACGTGTTCCACGACGGAACGCCTGCCTACCGGCTGGAGCGCAGGCCGCGTGAGCTGGCGGAGTTCGTGCCGACCTGCTGGTGGCAGCAGACCTCGCCGGAGTCGCACTTCCGCAAGGGGCCGATGGCGACCCGCGCGTTGCCGGTCGGGCGGATCACCGTGACGGACAAGAAGATCGTGCTGACGGAGAACGGCCACAAGACCTCGACCGACATCGAGGACCCCGCGGCCGCTTTCCTTGACTATTTTGCCATTGGGTTCGAACAGAGTCACTTCCTGCAGAGCAACGCGTCCGGGGTCCTGCGCCAGTTGTAGGCGACACCGGCGATGTGCTCGTCCTGCGCGCACTGGCCCTTGTAGTGCCCGTTGGCCCAGTCGCCGCCCTGGTCCGGCCGGTTGTCACCCCGGTCGAACCAGATGACGCGGGTGGAGGATCCCTGCGCGACGGGCGCGCAGATCAGCGTGAAGTTCGCGTAGCCGACGGCCGCGTTTCCGTTCGGGCACTGGAGCTTCGTGTACCCGGACGCCCAGTCGTTGGTCACGTGCTGCTCGTTGGTGACCCTGGTCGTGTTGCTCCACTGTGGACCGCTGACGCACAGGCCGCGGTTGCCGGTGTGGCTGATGCCGACGAGCTTCTCGCTCTGCGGGCACGATTCCTTGATGAGCTGGTTCCAGCGGGTCTCGCGCGGGATCTGCCCGGTGCGGCCGGAGGCGTTGACGAGACGGTTCCACGCGCCGGCCCGCCAGTCGTCGCCGTCGTTGACGCCCATGCGGTTTCCGGCGGCGTCCCAGTGCAGCAGCGCCCATCCGTTGCCGCCGCGGTTGGTGTGGAAGCCGACCAGCGGCCAGTACGCGAAGTCGGTGTCGTTCGCGATCAGCTGGTTCACGAACCGCTCGAACCAGTCGCGCGCCACGGGGTTGTTCTCGCCGCGGCCGCCGACGCCGAACTCGCTGATCCACAGCGGTGCGGTGAAGTGCTTCTGCGCCTCGGTGATGAAGAACGCCTGGCGCTGCAGGACGTTGATGTGGTCCTGCGGCGAGAGGTCCTGGTAGCGGGGGTCGCTCGTCTCGCCGATCCCCGAGGCGCCGCTGTGGTTCGGGCCCGTGTAGCCGTAGAAGTGGGCGGAGTAGACGAGCTTGTCGGGGTTGGCGAGCGTGTGGCTGAGGAAGCGCGCGGGCTCCAGCGTCGGGCGGCCGTGCGCGAAGCCGTCGACCGGGATGCCGGTCCAGTTGATGCCCTCGACGACGACCAGCAGGTCCGGTGCGGTCTGCTGGATGCGGTCCGCGGCCTGCTGCGAGGCCTTGTGCCAGTCGTGGTCGTTGCCCCAGCCCCAGTTCGGGTCGTCCCAGACGTTGCGGCGCACCTCGTTGTAGAGGTCGGCGCCGACGACGCGCTTGTTCGCCTTGAAGCGGTCCGTCATGAACGCCCAGTCGTTGATCCACTGGTCGGTGCTCTGGCTGGTGTTCCACCGCTCGTTGCCGTCGACGCCGCAACACCAGCGGGACGTCGTCGTGTGGTTGTTGAGGATGACGGCGAGGTTGTTGCGGGTCAGCTCGGCCACGACCGCGTCGTAGACCTCGAGCGGCCGCTTTCCGTTGAGCTGCGCGTCTTTCAGACCGTTGACGGGGTTCGTGTCCTTGATCATCTGGTTGGAGAACGGCAGTCGGACGCTGTTGACGCCGATCTCCTTGAAACCACTGATGATCGTGGCCATGGTCGCGCGGTCGAGTCCGAGCGGGACCTGGTCGGCCTTCTCGCCGGAGTGGTGGTTGGCGGGGTCGTTGATGTCGCCGGAACCGGTGTAGGTGCCGCTCGCACCGTGCCAGTTGCCGGACTTGAGCTTGAAGCGGTCGCCGTTTGCGTCGACGATCCACCGGCCTCGGGTGCTGAGGGGGCCGGTCCAGGCCGCCTCGTCCGCGTGCGCTTGCACGGGAGCCACGAGACTCGCGGCCAGGAGCAGGGGAGCCAAGACGCGAATCGTTCTCATATCTGAGCAGGCTAGTTGACAACCGGGGTGCTGCATCAAATACTCGGAACCGAGCGATCGGAGCCGAGTGATGAAGAACCCGCTGGGTATGGCGGTGCTGGGATTGCTGATGGAGTCGCCTTTGCACCCACACGCGATGGCGGCCACGTTGCGCGAACGCGGCATGGACAGGTCTTTCAAAGTCACGACAGGTTCGCTCTACGACGTGGTGCGCGCGCTCATGCGTGAAGGCTGGATCGAGGCGCGCGAGACGGTGAAGGTCGGTGCCCGGCCGGAGCGGACGATCTACGGGCTCACCGCGGTGGGACGGGAGGAGTTCACCCGCTGGGTCGACCGGCTGGTGCGCGAACCGCAGCCCGAGTTCCCGAAGTTCCTGTCCGCCGTCAGCTACCTCGGCGCGCTCGGGCCGTCCGGCGCGGCGGAGGCGTTGCGGGAGCGGGCGGAACGGTTGCGGGCGTCGCTGGAGGAGATGCGCGGCTCTCATCGGGCCGCGCTGGAGCAGGTGCCGCGGCTGTTCGTGGTGGAGGTCGAGTACGCGGTACGGCTGGCGGAGGCCGAGCTCGGGTGGGTCGAGGAGATCATCGGCGACGTCGAGTCCGGACGGCTCGCGTGGCCGGAGGTGCCGCGATGACGGTTCTGGTCGCCGGCGCGGGCCCGGCGGGGTTGATGGTGGCCGCCGAGCTCGCCCTGGCCGGCGTCGAGGTGGCCGTGGTGGACGCGGCGCCTGAACGGTTTCCGCATCCGCGTGGCTTCACGTTGTCCGCGCGCAGCTTGGAGTTGCTCGACCGGCGCGGGCTCGCCGACCGGTTCCTCGCTGAGGGACCCGTTGTGCCGTACGGGATGTTCCTACCGGGGATGGGCCTCGACTTCTCCGTGATGGACACCGATCACCCGTACGCGCTCGGCATCGCGCAGAACCGCGTCGAGGAGCTGCTGGAGGAGTGGCTCGCCGAACTCGGCGTGCGCGTCCAGTGGGGGCGTGAGGTGTCGGACTTCTCGCAGGACTCCGATGGTGTCGACGTCGTCGTCGGCGATGAGCGTTGGCGTGTCTCGCATCTGGTCGGATGCGACGGCAGCCGCAGTGTGGTGCGCAAGCGTGCGGGCATTGCTTTTCCTGGCGTGGACGCGACTTCGCACGGGTTGATCGCGGATGTCGAGGCCGACTTCGACGCGCTGGCGACGGGCGAGGTGTTCGTGCTGCCCCGGCCGGGGTACGTGCGGATCGTTCTGGATGAGCCGGACCCGCGCTCCGGTGCGGTCGAGCTCGCCTACGTCCAGGAACTGCTGAACGCGCGCCTCGGCCGGGTGGTGCCGCTGGGGAGGCCGTTGTGGCTCAGCAGGTTCTCCGACGCCGCCCGGCAGGCGGAGAGCTACGTGCGTGGCCGGGTGATCCTGGCCGGGGACTCCGCGCACGTCCATCCACCCGCGGGGGCGGTCGGCGTGAACGTGGCGCTGGCCGACGCGATGAACCTCGGCTGGAAGCTGGCCGCGACCGTCTCCGGCCGGGCGCCGGACGGCCTGCTGCAGACCTACCACGACGAACGGCATCCGGTGGGTGCGCGCGTGGTGCGGACGACGCGAGCGCAGTCGTTGCTGGGTCGCGAGGACCTCTCGCCGGTGCGAGACCTTCTAACAGAGCTGAGCGCGGTGGCGGGCAAGTACCTCGCCGAACTCGTCACCGGTGTCGACACGCGGTACGACCCGCGCATTCCCGGAGACCACCCGCTGCTCGGGCGCCTGGCGCCGAACCTCGCGGTGGAGGTCGGCGGCAGGTCCACGACCGTCGCGGAGCTGCTGCGTCCCGGCCGGCCGGTGCTGCTCGACGACCTCGGCGGTGTGCTGATCAGGCCGGACGGGCACGTCGCCTGGGTGGCCGACCCGGAGACGCTTCCCGCGGCGCTGCGGACGTGGACCGGGCCATGAGGCTCAGCGCGTTGTGCGGAGCGGCGCCGTGCATGGTGTTGTCGAAGTAGACGTAGGTGTCGCGGTCCCACTCGTGGATCTTCCCGGCCCACTCGTCGAGTTGTTCGTCGTCGTAGGAGCTGATGTACAGCTCGTCGTGGCCGTGCAGGCGGACGTAGGCGAAGTCGGCCGTGACCGCCTCGATGCACGGGAACGTCGGCGCGTCCGACACGACGTGGGCGACGTTGTGCGCGTGCAGCAGGGTGAAGTAGGCGTCGTCGCGGAACGACTCGTGGCGTGGCTCGACGGCGTACCGGCCCGGTGGAAGAGCGGCGAGGAAGTCCGTCAGGACCGCCCGGTCGAACCGCAGGGTCGGTGGCAGCTGCCAGAGCACCGGGCCCTGCTTCGGGCCCAGCGCGAGCGAGCCGACGAAAGCCTTGAGTGGTTCTTCGACGTTCCGCAGGCGTTTGACGTGCGTGATCAGCTTCGGGCCCTTGACGGCGAACGTGAAGTCCGGCGGGGTCTCCGCGACCCACTTGCGGTAGTTCGACGGCGGTTGCGGGTGGTAGAAGGAGCTGTTGATCTCGATGGTGCCGACGTGCTCTGCCAGGTGGCCGAGCCAGCGTCGCTGGGGGATGCCGCGGTAGAAGCCGTCGCGCCACTCCGGGTAGCGCCAGCCCGACGTACCGATCCTGATCACGCCCTCCGGGTAACCCGGCGTCGGTGTAGCTACTCTGTAGCACTTATTGATGGTTTGAGCTACAGTGGTGGCATGCAGCAGCTCAAAGCCATCGGCCAGCGTGAGCTCCGCAACGACAACGCGGAGATCATGCGGCGCGTCGAGGCGGGTGAGAGCTTCGTCGTCACCCGCAACAACAAGCCTGTCGCCCAGCTCTCGCCCTATCGCGCGGAGGTCGTCTCGAAGCCGTCGCTCGGCGAGGTGCAGGTGCTGTTCGGGACCCTGCCGTCCGTCGACGCGGACCGCTGGGACGCCGACCGGCGCGCCGCCGACGAGGTGTTCGGCGCGGACGACCCGCTGGAAGACCCGTGGCAGAGCTGAGCTGCCTGCTCGACACCTGCGTGCTGATCAGGCTGGAGCGAGCGAACCTGGGCGAGTACGTGAACGCCCGGCCGTTCCTGAGCGCCGTGACGATCGCGGAGCTGGCGTTCGGGCTGGACATCGATGATCCCGTCGAGCGGTTCGCCCGCTCCGAGCGGTACTACGCGGCGGTGCAGACGTTCGAGGTGCTGCCGTTCGGCGTCGAGGAGGCCAAGGTCTACGGGCAGATGGCCTCGCTGGTGCGGCGGGCCGGCCGATCACCGCGGCCGCGGCGGATGGATCTGCAGATCGCGGCCACGGCGGCGGTCGCGGGCCTGCCGGTGCTGACGATGAACGTCAAGGACTTCAAGGACGTCGAACGGCTCGTGAAGGTCGTGCCGATCCGTCAGGTCTGAGCGGAGCAGGGCAGGCCGGCGACTCTAGGCTGGCCGCCATGATTTCTCCGGGGTTCACCTGCTCTTGCTGCGGTGAGGTGCACGACGGCCTTCCGTTCGGGTACTCGATGGTCGCGCCCGTGTACTGGTCGCCGGACGTCGCCGAGAAGCCCGGCAGCTTCCTCTCTGGGGAGCAGTGCGTGATCGAGAAGGAGCACTTCTTCGTGCGCGGCCGCATCGTGCTGCCGGTGCGCGACGCGGAGGAGGACTTCGAGTGGGGCGTGTGGGTGTCGCTCTCGCCGGCGAACTTCTTCCGCATGACCGAGGTCTTCGAGGACCCGGCCCGCGTGAACGAGCCGCCGTACTTCGGCTGGTTGTCCACGACCCTGCCCGGCTACGAGCCCACCACGCTCAACCTGAAGACCAACCTGCACACGCAGGAGATCGGTGTGCGGCCGTTGGTCGAGGTCGAACCCACCGAGCATCCGCTCGCGGTGGAGCAGCGGGAGGGCATCACCGTCGCGCGGGTGCAGGAGTTCGCGGAGACCGCGTTTCACCAGTGAGAAACGCCCGGACCCGCTCCAGGTGATCCACCCCGATGCCCTCGCGCGGGTCGACCGGCACGAGCAGCGTGTCCGGCCTGTTCGACGCCCACTCCTGGTCGCGTGGCTGGAAGTCGTCGTCCAGCCACGCGATCGGACGCGTCCCCGCCCACTCGGTGATCGCCGGAACCTTGCCGTGGTGGCCGTCGGCGTGATCGGCACCGCGTCCGCCGAAGTCGATCCACTCCAGCTCGGGCAGTCCGATGCGCGGCCCGATGAACTCGTTCGCCTCGTGTTCCCACGTCGTCGCCCACACCAGATCCGCGTCGGCGGCCGCAGCGAGCGAGAGCAGCCACGGGCCGTGCGACGGGTCCAGCCACACTCGCAGGGGCCGGAAAAAACCGTACGGACGGATTCGATGCGTGGTGTAGCCGGGCGGGCGTCGGGTCGGCTTCGCCATGAACGGGTTCAGCGGGCCGTCGACGTCCAACAGGATCGCAGGACGCGAGAACATGACCTGATCGAAACATCCGAACGGCTAATGATCCCGCGATTCATCCCGATACGTGACACATGACTGTCACGGACATCGCGACGTGGGGGACGGCGGACCACGTGCGGGCCGCGCTCGAACGTCAGCTCGAAGGCGCGCTGGTAGAGGTTCCCCACGACGACGACTCACCCCGCTGGGCGTTCAGCGAGGCGCTGCGCAGGTCGTTGATGCTGCGCCAGAAGAACCCGTTCGACGTCGTCGCGATCGGCATGCCGGATCTGCTGCGTTACCGGGACCTGGTGGCGGGCTCCGAGGTGACGTTGCGCGCCACGAACATCGACGCCTACTTCATCCGCGAGGACGGCAGCGCGGAGCAGTACGTGCCCGAAACGGAGTGAAGCCCCGGCTCCGTCGAGAGAGCCGGGGCTTCAGAACCACCACACACTAGGCAGGCACGGAAGCCACGCCCGGTGCCAGGAAACGCTTGCCCGTGACCTTCTCCGAGATGCCGGTGCGGTCCAGGTACGGCGTGATGCCGCCCAGCCAGAACGGCCACCCGGCGCCCAGGAGCATGCACAGGTCGATGTCCTGTGCCTCCGCGACCACGCCCTCGTCGAGCATGATCCGGATCTCCTCGGCCAGCGCCTCCAGCGCGCGGGACTTGACCTCGTCACCGGTGAGCGGCGAGGAGCCGAACTCCCACAGCGCCTGGACCTCGGGGTCGACGGTCTGCTTGCCAGTCGAGTCCCACTGCCAGACAGCGCCCTTGCCGGCGGCGACGAACTTCTTCATGTTCTCCGACACCGTGAAGCGGTCGGGGAACGCGCCGTGCATCGTCTCCGACACGTGCAGCGCGACGGCGGAACCGACCAGCTGCAGCAGGATCATCGGCGACATCGGCAGGCCCAGCGGCTCGGTGGCCTTGTCGGCGACCTCGAACGACGTGCCCTCGTCGACCGACTTGATGACCTCGCCCATGAAGCGGGTCAGCAGGCGGTTCACGACGAACGCGGGCGCGTCCTTCACGAGCACCGAGGACTTCTTGAGCTGCTTGCCGATCGAGAACGCCGTGGCGAGCGTGGCGTCGTCGGTCTGCTCGGCGCGCACGATCTCCAGCAGCGGCATGACCGCGACCGGGTTGAAGAAGTGGAAGCCCACGACCCGCTCGGGGTGCTTGAGCTTCGACGCCATGTCCGTGATGGACAGCGACGACGTGTTCGTGGCCAGGATCGCCTCGGCGGAGACGTGCTCCTCGACCTCGGCGAACACCTGCTGCTTCACGGCGAGGTCCTCGAACACGGCCTCGATCACGAAGTCGGCGTCGGAGAACGCGGACTTGTCGAGCGAACCGGAGACCAGCGCCTTGAGGCGGTTCGCCTCGTCCGGCGAGATCCGCTTCTTGCCCGCCAGCTTGTCGATCTCGCTGTGGACGTAGCCGACGCCCTTGTCCACGCGTGCCTGGTCGATGTCGGTCAGCACGACCGGCACGTGCAGGCGGCGGATGAACAGCAGCGCCATCTGCGAGGCCATCAGGCCCGCGCCGACGACACCGACCTTGGTGACCTTGCGCGCCAGCGACTTGTCGGGAGCACCGGCCGGACGCTTCGCGCGCTTCTGCACCAGGTTGAACGAGTACAGACCCGCACGCAGCTCGTCGCTCATGACGAGGTCCGCGAGGCCCTCGGTCTCGGCTGCGTAGCCCTTGTCCAGGTCGTTCTCGCGCGCCAGCTCCAGCAGCTCCAGCGCCTTCAACGCGCCGGGCGCCGCGCCCTTGGTCTTGCCGTGCACGATGGCCTTGGCCCGCGCGACGGCCGCGTCCCACGCGTCACCGCGGTCGATCTCCTTGCGCGGCACCGTGATCTCGCCGCGCACGACACCGGACAGCCACAGCAGCGACTGCTCCAGGTAGTCGGCGGAGTCGAACAGCACGTCCGCGATGCCCAGGCCGAGAGCGTCCTTCGGCTTGAGCATCTTGTTCTGGTTCAACGCGTTCTCGAAGATCACCGTCACGGCGTCGTTGGCGCCGATCAGGTTCGGCAGCAGCTGCGTGCCGCCCCAGCCGGGGAACAGGCCCAGGAACACCTCGGGCAGCGCGATCGCGGCCGCGTTCGACGCCAGCGTGCGGTAGTGGCACGACAGCGCGAGCTCCAGGCCACCGCCCATGACCGCGCCGTTGACGAAGGCGAAGGTCGGGATGTCCGAGTCGGTGAACTTCTTGAAGACCTCGTGGCCCAGCTGGCCGATCGTGACGCCCTGCGAGCGGTCCGTCGCCTGCTCCACGGCCGTCAGGTCCGCGCCCACCGCGAAGATGAACGGCTTGCCGGTGACGGCGATCGCGGCCGGGCTCGCGGCGTAGGCCTCGTCGAACGCGGCGCCCAGAGACACCAGCGACTGCGGGCCGAACGTCGACGGGCGAGTGTGGTCCAGGCCGTTGTCGATCGTGATGAACGCGACCGGCTTGTCCAGGCCCGGCACCGAGATCAGACGAGTCTTGGCAACGGTGACGACCTCGTCGGGGAAGATCGCCTTTGCTTCCTCAGCGGTGATGGTCACTTGCCACTCCAGTTCGGGTTCTCCCAGATGACGGTCCCGCCCATGCCGATGCCGATGCACATGGTGGTGAGGCCGTAGCGCACGTCCGGACGCTCGGCGAACTGACGCGACAGCTGCGTCATGAGGCGCACGCCCGAGGACGCCAGCGGGTGGCCGGTCGCGATCGCGCCGCCCCACTGGTTCACGCGGGCGTCGTCGTCGGCGATGCCGAAGTGGTCGAGGAACGCGAGAACCTGGATCGCGAACGCCTCGTTGACCTCGAACAGGCCGATGTCCTCAATGGACAGACCGGCGCGCTGGAGTGCCTTCTCCGTGGCGGGAACCGGGCCGATGCCCATGACCTCGGGCTCGACACCCAGGAACGAGTAGCCGACCATCCGCATGCCGACGGGCAGGCCGAGCTCGCGCGCGGTCTCCTCCTCGGCGAGGATGCAGCCGGTCGCGCCGTCGTTCAGACCGGCCGCGTTGCCCGCGGTGATCCGGCCGTGCGGGCGGAACGGCGTCTTGAGCTTGGCCAGGTCGTCGACCGTGGTGCCCGGACGCGGCGGCTCGTCGGCCGTCGCGAGGCCCCAGCCGTTCTCCGCGGAGCGGGTCGCGACGGGCACGAGCTCCGGCCCGATCTTGCCGTTCTTGATCGCGTCGGCGTACTTGGCCTGCGAAGCGGCCGCGTACGCGTCGGTGCGGTCCTTGGTGATGTGCGGGAACCGGTCGTGCAGGTTCTCCGCGGTCTGCCCCATCACGAGCGCGCTGGTGTCGACGATCTTGTCCGACAGGAAGCGCGGGTTCGGGTCGACGCCCTCGCCCATCGGGTGCCGGCCCATGTGCTCGACACCGCCCGCGATGGCGATGTCGTAGGCGCCGAACGCGATGCCGCTCGCGGCCGTGGTCACGGCGGTCATCGCGCCCGCGCACATGCGGTCGATCGAGTAGCCGGGGACCGACTTCGGCAGGCCCGCGAGCAGTGCGGCGGTGCGGCCGAGCGTGAGGCCCTGGTCGCCGATCTGCGTGGTCGCGGCGATGGCGACCTCGTCGACCCGCTCCGGCGGCAGCTCGGGGTGCCTGCGCAGCAGCTCACGGATGACCTTCACGATGAGGTCGTCTGCACGGGTCTCGGCGAAAATCCCCTTGGGGCCGGCCTTGCCGAACGGCGTGCGGACGCCGTCGACGAAGACCACGTTCCGAACGCGTGCCGGCGCTGCTGGTGCGGCCACGGCGTCTCCTCCACTTGTGGTGACAACTCTGTCCACTACCGGTCGGATTGCGCGACATCCTTACCGGTCGGTAACGCCAACTCTAACCCTAGTTACTGGTGAGTAACCACTGCCGTGCCCCTGTTCGTTGTGTCACACACCTTGCGCACGATCAGGAACAGCGGCAACCCGACCGGGGCCAGCAGGATGGTGATCACCAGAACGGGTGCCATGATCAGCGGGTTGACGTCGAGCCGGCGCCCTTCGAGGTACATCCAGCGTCCGACGAACAGGTCCCACGCGATCATGTGCGCCCACACCAGCGCCGCGCCGGTCGGCGTGCTCATGAACTCGGCGAGCGCGCCGAGCTCGGGCCTCGTGACCAGCGGCAGCAGCTCCGGCAGCACGGGGATCATCAGCACGATGTAGATCACGACAGGCGGCAGCACGATCAGGTACGACTCGGCGATCTTCCGCGTCCACGACCACTTCGGCGCGAAGATCATGAGCAGCCAGAACGGCGCGATCAGCAGGAACGTCAGGTCGAACAGGGTGGCGGTCATGCGTCCACGAGCTCCTTCTTCGGTGCACGCGCCCACACCACGCCGAGTGCGGTCGCGACGATGATCCCGGCGAGCGCGAGCAACGTCGTGCCGTCGGGCTGGATCAGGGACTGGCCGCGCAACGCCTGCCAGGTCACGAGCAGGAAGATCCCCAGGAACGACCCGCTGAGGACCCACGCGAGCTTGGTGTTGGCGCGGGTGCCGAGCAGCGCGATCAGCAGCGGCAACACCTGCAGGGCGTGCATGCCCACGAAGTGCCCGACCCTCAGGTCGCCGTGTTCGGTGCTCCAGCCGGTGATCGCCATGTAGGCGCCGCCGTCGGCCGCGCCGATCGTGTGCGAGCCCAGGGTGCCGCCGTCGAGGGCCTGACCGGGCTTCGGCTGCGTCATCAGGAATCCGACGCCGAGTCCCAGGAACGAGATGACGAGCCCGAGCCGGATCGACCACGACAGCGCCTGGTTCTCGATCTTCGTGCGCCACAGCAGGATCGCGACGATCGCGTGCGTCACCCACAACACGACGATCGTCATGCCCATGATCGAGAACAACACCCCGTCGAGCGGCGTCTCGAAGTTGAAGTGACTGCGCTTGCCGCGTACGACCTGCCCGACGATGACGACCATCTCCGCCGCGCCCGCCGCCGCCAGCACGGTGCCCGCCCACCAGCCGACGCGCTGGAACCTCTTCAGGAACGTGAGCAGCCACGCCAGCGTGAACGCGTAGAGCGCCAGCGACACGGCGAACTTGAACGGCTTGAGCCAGATCGGCGAGTTGACCAGCATCCGGTCGTCGACGAGCAGCCCGATGAGCGAGATCGGGATCAGCAGCGCCATCGACCAGCCGAAGAGGACTAATGGCCGGTGCCATGTGCGAAGCATCTCTTTACCCCCTGTATGGATAGCAGCACTCTCTACTATCCGGAAGCTACACTATCCATATGCGTGTTGGCGAGCTTTCGAAGAGAAGCGGCGTCGCGGTGCCGACGATCAAGTACTACCTGCGCGAGGGACTGCTGCCCGCCGGCGTGCTGACCAGCCCGAACCAGGCCCACTACGACGAGGAGCACCTGCGCAGACTCCGGCTGGTGCGTGCTCTCGTGGACGTCGGCGGCCTTTCCATCGCGTCGGTGCGCGAGGTCCTCGCCGCCATCGACACCCGAGAGTCGCTGCACAAGAAGCTCGGAGCCGTGCAGGAGGCGATCAGCCAGCCGGGCACGACCGAGCTCGACCCGCTCGCGATCGAGGACGTCCAGGCCTTCTTCGCGCGGCAGGGCGAGACCGAGTGCGCCGACGTCACCGAGAGCAACGTGACCCACATGCTCGCGGCCGCGCTGTCCGCCGCCCGCTCGGTCGGCCACGACCACTTCCGCGACCTGCTCGACCCCTACCTGGAGGGGCTGAAGATCATCGCTCAGGCCGACGTCGACTACATCGCGAGGCAGAGGTCGCGCGACGACGTCATCGAGGCGATGATCATCGGCACCCTCATCGGCGACGCCGTCCTCAAGGCCGTCCGGCGGCTCGCACACGTCCAGGTGTCGCGCGACGTGATCGGCGACGGGCCCGTCGACTCAACGTCCTGAACTGATATATCGGCCGATATATCAGTTCGGTACACCTCCCACCTGCGCCTTAGCAATGACTCTTTGGACTTCGTCCGCAAATGGCTCGTTGCAAAGAGCTGGAGGGAAAGTGGCAGCGGGGTGAAAGAGCGGGCGTCCTGCCGGACATGACCCAGGGTGGAGCAGGTGGACGTGGAACCGCGCCAGACGGGTTTCGAGGCCGTCGCGCAGGAGCTGATCGAGCCGCTGCGCCGGTACCTGGCGCGGCGGACCGATGCCGCGACCGCGGACGACGTGCTGTCCGAGACGTTGCTGGTGGCCTGGCGCCGCCGCGCCGAGATGCCGGCCGAACCGCTGGCCTGGGCGTACGCCGTCGCGCGCAACTGTCTCGCCAACGCGGAACGGACGCGGCGCAGGCAGGACCGGTTGCTCGTGCGGATCTGGCAGCTCGCCAGACCGCCGGAGCACGCGCCGGCCCGTGACGACCCGGATCCGGGGCTGGCCAGGGCACTCGCGCGGTTGTCGGCCGCGGACGCCGAGCTGATGCGGCTCTGGGCGTGGGAGGAGCTCGGGCCCGCCGAGATCGCACAGGTCGTCGGGATGAGTGCCAACGCGGTCAGCATCCGCCTGCACCGGGCACGCCGGAAGTTGAAGTCCCTGCTGGACGAGCAGGCGGAAGGAGAGCGGCCATGACGGACGACGACCTGCGCGACCGGATGCGCCGCGCCGATCCGGCGGCCTCGTTGCGCCCGCTGCCTGATGGCGAGGCGCGGCGACGGGTGGCCGGGGCCGCGCTCGACGTTCCCGTCGCACCGCGGGTCTCCTCGCGAAGGCTGCCGGTGCTCGTCGGTGCCGCGGCGGTGATCGCGGTGGTCGCCGGGGTGCTCGTGGCGAGCAGTGGTGGTTCCGGGCAGGCGCCGGGCCCGGACGTCGCGTTGCCGACCTCGACCCGGCCCGGTCTGGAGAACGGCTCGGGACTGCCCGACAACAGCGGCGGACGGCCCACGACCAGCGGTCAGCCGCGGCCCGGCACCAGCACCTCGCAGGCGCCGCCGCCGACCACCACGTCGTCCAGCGGACGCAAGACCACGGTCGCCGTGCTCACGGAAGCGCCGGTGGATCCGGAGGTCCGGTGCCGCAAACCGGAGGCGGCGGTTCTGCAGGAACGCGCGCAGATGGCGTTCGAGGCCACTGTGCTGCGGGTCGAGGGCAACGTCGTGACGCTGCAGGTGCATCGTTCGTGGACCGGTGAGGCCGACCTCGTCGAGGTGCGGAACACGACCAACTCGCCGGTGCTGGCCGGGTTCGAGCCTGAGATCGGCCGCAGGTACCTCGTCGCGGCGAGCGACCTGCAGGTGATGGGCTGCGGCTACAGCGGACTCGACGAGCCCGAGCTGCGCGCGGTCTACGACGAGGCGTTCCCGAAGCGCTGAACGCAACGGCGATGCGCCCGGTGTGGGCGCATCGCCGTTTCGCCGTTACTTAGTCAGGTAGGCGTTGATCACGGTCTGGGTGACCGAGTCACCGCCCTTGCCCACGGCCGTGGCCCGCAGCGAGACACTTCCGCCCCTGGCCGGGTTGAGCACGAACATCGAGTCGCCGAAGACCAGCGTCCGCTGCCAGGTGGCGCCCTTGTCGTAGGACACCTGCGCGGTCAGCGACCTCGCCTTGCCCTGCACGGTCAGCGGGATCCGCTGGAACCGGTGCGCGGGCAGGGTTCCGTCGAGGCCGAGGTCCGGCGTGAAGCGGACCATCGACAACGGCACCTGCGTGACGCCCGAGGTCGTGGCCGAGTCGAAGCCCCACGTCGTCGTGACCGACGTGCTGATCGCCGCGACGCCCGAACGGTTCGCCGTGGTGGTCAGCTCGTAGCGGCCGGGAGCCTGCGGCAGGGAGAAGAACGTCTCCAGGTCGAGCGGCCGGTCGGTCGAGTCGACCACCTTGCCGCCGAGCTTCAGCACCGTCGACCCCGACTCGACGACCGACCCGCCGGAGCGGCCCTGTCCGTCGGCGAAGAACGGCAGGCTGCCGTAGAGGACGTCCCCGTCGCGGTACAGGCCGACGCGGCGTTCGGTGGTCAGCGCCGGTCCGAAGACGCCGGTGTTGAACGTCTTCTTGTAGGTGCGTCCTGGCTTGAACTGCTCGTCGTCGGCGTTCCAGTACGCCTCGGTGCCGTCGGCGTTGTCCTGCTCGAAGCGGAAACCCCAGGTGTGCTTGGGGGAGTAGAGGTACATCTTCCTGGTGTGCGGCAGGGCGTACCCGAAGGCGACGCCGAACAGCGGGCTGTCACCGAGGGCGGCGCTGGCGAACAGGTAACCGGTGCGGCCCTCGGCGGTGGCGCCCGACGAGGCCTCGATGGTCACGAGGTCCTTGGACTTCAGCTGCTTGCCGTAGCCCGTCCAGAACTTCGTGAGCGTCGTGGACTGGTCGGCGAGGTGGAACTCCTCGCGATCGGCGCCGGTGTAGGAGGCGACGACCAGTTCGTTCATCTCGCCGGGCTTGCCCTCAGGACCGACGTGCGCGGTGTTGAGGACGCTGAGCGGCAGGCCCAGCAGGCCGAAGCCGTACTCCATCGACGGCATCTTGTGGCCGACCCTGATGTACGAGTGGCGCTCGGCCGGGTTGCCCGGCCACCCGATGTCGACGGGCTTGGCCTGGCGGGCGTCGAGCGTGATCGTGGTGTCGGCGCCGACCTCGATGTTCGTGCCGTTGAACCAGTTGTACTCCGCGTTCGGCTGGTCCGGCGAGACCCACTGGCGGCCGGTCAGCAGGTAGCGGCCCTTCGGCACGCGCAGCGACTCGAGTCCGGTGCCGAGACCGACGTAGTCGCCCTGCGCGTCCCCGGTGACGCCCTGCAACTCCGCGCGCCAGTCCGCGGCGGGCTTGCCGTCGCTGCCGATCGCCTTGACCGTGACGGTGTAGCGCTCGGCTTCGCGCGTCACGGCCGCAGGGGTCACCACGGACTGGCCGCCGCCGGTTGCGTTGATGTACGCGCTGAACGTGCCGGACGCGTCACCACCGATCTTGGTGTCGGCGGTCAGCGTGGTGGCGGCGGTGCCGTGCGCGGGCACGGTCACAGTGGCGTCCTTGAGCGTGAAGAAGCCCTGCGGCGCGGCCGTGTCGACCTTGAGCGTGAGGGTGACCGGTTGGTCGCCTTCGTTGCGGTAGAAGACATCTCGCGTCATCGGGACGTCGTCGTGGTGCGGCCACAACGCCGTGCCGAAGGAGACCGAACCGGACGAGACGGTCTGCTTGATCGCCTTGGCGACGTCCGTGCGTCCGGCGCCCTGCTCGAACGGGTCGTGCGCGCCGGGCTTCGCCGACGCCATCAGCGCGGCCTTGATCTGGTCGCCGCGCCAGTCGGGGTGCACCTGGGCCAGGATCGCCGCCGCGCCAGTGACGTGCGGGGTCGCCATCGACGTGCCGTTCAGCGAGATGTAGCCCTCGGCGGGCTTGGGCATGGTCTCGCCGAGCCTGCCCGCCGCCGCGGCGCCGATGCCGACACCGGGTGCGGTGATGTCCGGCTTGATCGCGCCGTCACCCTCGCGCGGACCGGTGCTGGAGAAGCTCGCGAGCTTGTCGTCGCGATCCACGGCACCGACGGTGAGCGCCGCGTCCGCGCTGCCGGGAGAACCGACGGAGTTCGGGCCGTAGTTGCCCGACGCGATGACGAACAGCGTGCCGGTCTCCTGCGAGAGCCTGTTGATCAGGATCTCCATCGGGTCCAGCAACGGGCCGTCCTCGCCGCCGAGGCTCATGTTGACGACGTCCGCCTGCTGCTCGACCGCCCACTCGATGCCCGCGAGGATCCCGGACTCGTAACCGGACCCGTCGTCGCCGAGCACCTTGCCGTCGAGGATGCGCGCGCCAGGCACCACACCCTTGAACTTCCCGCCCGACTTCGCCCCGGTGCCGGCCGCGATCGACGCGACGTGCGTGCCGTGACCGACGCGGTCCTGGTTGTCGGGGGACTCGGAGAAGTTCTTCTCCGCGACCTCCTGCGTGGCGAGGTCCGGATGCGTGTTGTCGACGCCGGTGTCCAGCACGGCGATCTTCACGCCCTTGCCGTCGAACCCGGCCTGCCACGCCTGCGGAGCCCCGATCTGGGCGGTGCTGCGGTCGAGCGCGGCCTTGCGCACCGCGTCCAGCCAGATCGTGGTCTTTGCCGCGCGGCCGTTCGCCAATGACTTCCACACGTCCGGCGCGGTCTCGGCGGTCACCGTGACGGCGTCCACGCCGATGCGGCTGAACGAGCGCGCACTCTGCAGCCCGGACCCCGCCGACACGAGCACGCCGAGACCCTTGCGCTTGGTGTACTCGGGCCTGCTCAGCAGCGCGAGGTCGAACAGGCGCCGGTCCAGCCGGCCCTCGGTGATCATCGGCTCCACGTCGGCGGGCACGGCGTAGAGGTGCGTGCCGTCCTCTCTCGTGGAGACCATGATGTGCTCGCGGCCCGGTGCGGCCTTGAACTGCTGGGGCTTGCCCTTGTCGTCGGTCAGCACCTGGTCACCCGTGATGAGGGTGATCCACTGCTGCTCGGCCGATGCCGGCGCGCTCGTGGTGCCGGCCGTGGTCGCGGCGGCGGGGGTGGCGCCGCTCAGGGCCGTGGCCAGCACGAGGCCGGCCATGGCGAGGGGGAGATGAGGTTTCAACGGAGGCCTCTCCTAGGGACGGACAACTCCTCGGCGGCATATGTCCGTCACCCGGCCTCGATATTTCGCAACGGCAACTGTCAACACTCCGGTACAGCTGGATCATGACCAGCCGCGTCCCCTGGGACCCCGACAGCTACCTCGCGCTCGCCCGCCGCGCCTGCTTCGTCTGCGAACTCCTCGCCGGCAACCCGGACTACCCGCACCACGTCGCCTACCGGGACGGGGTCGCCATCGTCTTCGCGAGCAGGTTCCCGTCGGTGACCGGCCACTTCCTCGTGGCGCCGGTCGAGCACCGCGAGCACGTCATCGCCGACTTCACGCCCGACGAGTACGCGGCGATCCAGAACGTCGTGCACCGGGCGGGCAGCGCCCTCAGTTCGTTGCTGCCCGTCGAGCGCTCTACGTGCTGTCGCTCGGCAGCCAGCAGGCCAACCGGCACGTCCACTGGCACCTCGCCCCGCTGCCGCCGGGGGTGCCATACGAAGATCAGCAGATCGCCCTGTTCGAGGCATCTCGCGGCCATCTCGACCTGCCTGACGACGAGGTCGCAGACCTCGTCCGGAGGCTCGGCGAGCGCATGGCCAACTGATATATCGGCCGATATATCAGTTGGCGGCATCCTGTGACCTGCGGCTTAGCAATGACTCTTTTGACTTCGTCCGCAAACGAGTCATTGCAAGGGGAGGTGCAGCAGCCAGCGGGCCTCGCCGTCGTGGACCTCGTCGGTGTCGGTGAGGCCGGCGGAGGTGGCGACGGCGGCGGAGGCGTGGTGGTCGGGATGGACGTGCGCGATCACGGTGTGGATCGGCTGGGTGCGGAGCCAGGTGACGAGGCCCTGGGCTGCTTCGCGGGCGATGCCGCGGCCCTGCCACGAGGTGCCGACGACCCACGCGATCTCGGCGGTGTGGTCGGCGAAAGTGATCGTCGCCTGGACGGTGCCCGTCAGGCGGTCTTCGTCGCGGAGCCGGATCACCCAGTTCAGCCAACGCACGGCTGGGTCGGGGGAGCCCTCGGCCAGGCGTTCGTAGCGGGCGAGGAGGGCTTCTGCGGAGAGCGGGGTGCCGCCGATGAAGGTGTGCAGGGCCGGGTCGGACAGCACCTCCGCCATCTCGGCGGCGTGCTCGGGTCGCAGCGGCAGCAGGTCGAGGCGGGCGGTGCTGATCAACGTGGAGTGCCCTTTGCAACGAGTCTTTTGCGGTCGAAGTCCAACGAGTCATTGCTAAGCGGCAGTTCAGGGGGTTGCGGCTTGGCCGATATATCAGTTGGGGCGGTGGTGGCGGTGCAGGAAGGCGGCGACGAGGTCGTCGGTGAACGTGCGTGGGACGGGTGAGCCGGTGACCAGCACGCGGTAGTAGACGGGGCCGACCAGGTGGTCCAGGGCGGCGTCGACGTCGAGGTCGGCGGGGAGTTCGCCGCGTTCGATCGCGCGGTCCAGGGGGAGGCGGTCGCGGGCTCGCTGGTGGCTCAGGTGGTCGTCGCGAAGCCTGGTCGCCAGTTGTGGGTCGTGCTGGGCCTGGCCCGTCAGGGCGCGGAAGACGGCGCCCGGGTCGGAGTCGGTGAGGAACTCGGCCACGTTCGCCAGGTGGGTGCGCAGGTCGGTGCCGAGGTCGCCGTGGTCCTGCGGGGTCAGGTGTTCGGCCATGTCCTCGGTGAAGGCTTCGAGCAGCACGTCGACCTTCGACGGCCACCAGCGGTAGATCGTCTGCTTCGCGACGCCTGCCCGTGCGGCTATGCCCTCGATGGTCACGCCGGCGAAGCCGCGTTCGGCCAGCAGGTCGTCGGCCGCCTCCAGGACTGCCTGCCTGGCCTCTTCGCTGCGTCCGTGCCGGTTTCCGCGGTGCGCGGTGCTGCTCTCCATCGGCCACCTCCAGGAGCCGTACCTTAGTCAGGGCTAGTCTAGACGCAACGTTGCGTCTACTCTGGCGGCCATGACCATCACATTGCACGAGCCTCGGGTTCGTTCGGTTCTTGACCGGCTCTTCGGCGCCGCGGCGTCCGACGACGACCACTTCGACGCGCCGGCCTGGGGTGACCTGGGGTCGGCCAGCGCGCAGGAACGTGCTGACGCGTTGGCGGGCATCTACATGCCGATATCCGCGCGCGGGGGAGATCTTCTCTACGGGCTGGTGCGGGCGAGCCGGCCGGACACCGTCGTCGAGTTCGGCACGTCGTTCGGCATCTCGACGCTCTACCTGGCGGCGGCGGTCGCCGACAACGGCAAGGGGCGCGTGTACGGGACCGAGATGTCGGAGGTGAAGGTCGCCACCGCGCGGAAGAACCTCGACGAGGCGGGGCTCGGTGGGGTCGCGACGATCCTGCCTGGAGATGCCCGGCGCACGCTGGCCGATCTCAAGGGGCCGATCGGGCTGGTGCTGCTCGACGGCTGGAAGGAGCTTTGCCTGCCGGTGCTGCGGGATCTGGAGTCCCGGCTCGCGCCCGGAGCGCTCGTCGTCGCCGACGACATCGACCAGGAGTCGATGGCCGACTACCTCGCCTACGTGCGCGAACCGGCCAACGGGTACGTCAGCGTCGCATTTCCGGTCGAGGACGGCATGGAGATCAGCTGCCGTGCGTGATCTGACCACGCACGGCAGCTGATATATCGGATATCAGTTAGCGGGCTCAGAAGGAGGAGTCGCGGCAGGAGGCGCAGGCGGAGGTGCCGTCGCCGCCAGGGCCTTCGTGAGGGCTTCCAGCGTGAGGTCGATCTGCCACGACCTGGCCCCTCCGTCGCGCAGCACGGTGGCCACGGATTCGGGGGAGAGGTCGGCCGGCGGTTGCCAGCAGGTGCGGCGCACCAGGTCGGGCAGCAGCAGGTTCTCCACCGGGAGGGTGTTGGCCTCGGCGATGGTCGCCAGTGCCGCACGGGTCGCGGCCAGGCGGGCCGCGGCGTCCGGGTCCTTGTCCGCCCAGCGGTTGGGCGGCGGCGGGCCGTCGTGCTGGCCCGCGGGTTCCGGGAGCTCCGACTTGGCCAACGCGCCCGCCTTGCGCAGGGCGTTCATCCAGACGCTGGACATGCGCCGCTGGGAGCGGCCGCGGAAGACCGGCAGAGCGAGAAGTTCGGCCTCGTTGGCCGGGTTGCGGGCGGCTGCCTCCATGAGAGCTGAGTCCGGGAGGACTCGGCCTGGGGCTATGTCGCGGTCGCGGGCCACGGCGTCGCGGGCTTCCCACAGCGCACGCACGAGGGCCAGTTGCCTCTGGTTGCGCACGCGGTGGATACCTGACGTGCGCCGCCAGGGGTCGGTACGGGGACGCGGCAATGGCGCCATCCGCACCGCCTCGAACTCTTCGAGCGCCCAGGCGAGTTTGCCCTGGCGCTCAAGCTCGGTTTCGAGAACGTCGCGCAGCTGCACGAGCAGCTCCACGTCGAGAGCGGCATACGTCAGCCAGTCGGCAGGAAGGGGCCGGCGCGACCAGTCGGCCGCGCCGTGCCCCTTCTCGAGCCTAAAACCGAGTAGCCGTTCCACCAGCGTGCCCAGTGCGACACGGTCGAACCCAGCCAGCCTGCCCGCCAGCTCGGTGTCGAACAGCACGCCGGGTCGCAGCCCGAGTTCGGCGAGGCACGGCAGGTCCTGAGACGCCGCGTGCAACACCCACTCAGTGCCATCCAACGCCTGCACCAGTGGATCGAGCCGTCCGCCTAGGGCGATCGGATCGACCAACCAAGTGCCGGCGCCTTCCCGGCGCAGTTGCACCAGATAGGCACGCTGTGAGTAGCGGTAGCCCGAGGCTCGCTCGGTGTCCACCGCGACCGGGCCCTTCGCCCCGGCGAGCGCGTCAGCGGCTCGCCGGAGCGCAGCTTGATCGGCGACCACGGGCGGGACCCCATCAGCAGGTTCCGTCAGCGGTACCGGATCTGGTCCGGTTGGTGCGGTTGGCTCGTCGGCGGGTACATCCACAGCGGATGACCCTACGACGATCGCACCACTCACAGGTGTTCTCGGCCGGTTCAGTGCTTCAAACCGGTATCTAACGGATCACGCCGGCACGCATGGCCAGCGCGACCATCTGAGCGCGATCTCCTGTGCCCAGCTTCCGGCCGATCCGCGACAGGTGAGACTTCACCGTCAACGCGGACAAGCTCAGAGCCTCGCCGATTTCCTTGTTGCTCTGGCCATCGGCGACCAGCTGGAGCACCTCGACCTCACGCGCGGAAAGTTCCCGCGGCGTGTTGTCCGTGCCCGGCACCCGAGTACCCGCTGCGAGTACTGGTGCCACGCTCGGATCTGCGTAAACGCCACCATCGAGAACCCTGCGCACCCCGTCGGTGACCACCATCGGAGAGGCGGACTTCAGGAGGTACGCCTGGGCGCCCGCCTGGAAGGCCGACCTGACCGCGTAGGGGTCGTCGGAGGATGCGAGGACCACGATGCGGGGCCAGCCCTGAGCACGGAGTTCCGTGACCAGGTCGATGCCGGTGCCATCCGGCAAGCCCAGATCGAGGATCGCGAGGTCGCATGGTCCGGTAGCGAGTGCCCGCGCCCGAGCCTCCGCCACCGAAGCGGCCTCATGAACTGTGCCGGCTCCCATTTGTGTGAGCCGGGCTGATATCGCCTCCCTCAGCAGTGGGTGGTCGTCGACCACCAGCACTGAAAAAAGCTCTTCCCGCGGGTGCGGGACCATGTTCGCCGGCAACGAGCCGGCTGGCGTGGTACGAACGGCCTGACCTAAGCCGACGGCAGCCACGTCACTACCTCCCTGGAGTCGGTCGTGCCCCCCGACCGGCACCGGAGACTTTCGTCCAATCAGCCGCGCCACTGATCGACCGAAAGTGGTGTCGTCTGGGGCAGCGTAGCCGCCCATGCGGGTCTACGGGACGATCAATCGGGTATCTATCCCTATTGAGTTGTGACAGATGGCCCCATGTGTCACACGATTGGATGACAACTAGATAGGGGGTGTAACGCGAGCCCCTCTCAGAACGACATCTTGGAGTTGGTTGTGCCTAGCAGTTCTGGTCTCGAACGAGCGCGGGCGTTGCTGCAGCGTGCACCCCTCGTCGACGGCCACAACGACCTGCCGTGGGCTCTGCGCGAGTTCGGCGACGGAACGGGCGAGGACGTCTACACGACCGCCGCGAAGATCGATCTCACGGAACGTCATCCCAGCCTGCACACGGACATCGTGAAAATGCGCGAGGGCGGCCTGGGGATGCAGTTCTGGTCCGTCTGGATTCCCGGCAGGCTGGCGGGTGACGGAGCGGTGACCGCCGTGCTGGAGCAGGTCGAACTGGTCTACGAGCTGGCCGGGCGATACTCCGATCACCTGGGCCTCGCGACCACCGCCGCCGAAGCTGAAAAAGTTTTCGCCTCCGGGCGTGTCGCCTCCCTCATCGGTGCCGAGGGCGGACATTCCATCAACTCTTCACTCGGCGTTCTGCGCGCGTTGCGCCGCCTGGGCGTCCGGTACATGACACTGACCCACAACGACAACACCCCGTGGGCGGACAGTGCCACTGACCAGCCAGAACACGGTGGGCTGACGGAGTTCGGCCGCGACGTCGTGCGCGAGATGAACCGGATCGGCATGCTCGTCGACCTGAGTCACGTCGCGCCCAGCACGATGCACGCCGCGCTCGAGACGAGCGTCAAGCCCGTCATCTTCAGCCACTCGTCGTGCCGCCGGGTTGCGGACCACCCGCGCAACATTCCGGACGACGTGCTGATCAAGTTGAAGGCAAATGGCGGTGTGGCCATGATCACATTCGTGCCGGACTTCGTCTCGCCCCGTGTCGCTGAATGGGACGCAGCCCTTCGTGCGGCCATGACGGCCGCCGGCGCGAACCACGCCGACATGGGGGAGCGCAAGGCGTTCGGCGAGAAGTGGATCGTCGAGCACCCGAAGCCGATCGCCACGCTCGACGACGTCGTCCTGCACCTCGAGCACGCCCGTGAGGTCGTCGGAGTCGACCACCTCGGACTGGGCGGCGACTACGACGGCGTCCAGACGCTGCCGCAGGGCCTGGAGGACGTCTCCACCTACCCGAACCTCTTCGGCGCGCTGCTCGACAAGGGCTGGTCCGAGGACGACTGCGCCAAGCTCGCCGGCGCGAACGTCCTGCGAGTCCTGCGGGACGCCGACGCCGGCTGAGGCCTAGGGCTGGCGCTGACCGAAGAGAGTGACGCCGACCGGTGGCAGCCCCACGGCCGTCGCCATCAGCTCGTAGAACGCGGTGCCGTGCTCGGCGAGTTCTCCGTCGAGCGCGGTCCACGACGCGCGCAGCTCCAGATCGTCGGTGCGCGCGGGGCCGGCGATGTCGCCGAACCGGGCCGACGACGTCTGCGTCACGGTCCCGCCCAGGGCGGTGAACCCGGCCCCGGACTGCTCCAGCGCCTCGGTCAGCCACGACCACCCGACCTCGGGCAGCAGGGGATCGGACGCGAGCTCGTGGTCCAGTTCGACGCGCACGTACGCCACGACGCGCAGGACACCGCCCCACGCCTCGTCGCCGTCCGGATCGTGCAGCAGCACGAGCCTTCCGGTCGACAGTTCGTCCGACGGGCCGGTGACCTCAGCCGTCAGCGCGTACGCCCACGGAGCGAGCCGCTGCGGTGGGCGAACTTCGGTGAGTTCGATCTCGGGCCTGTGGCGAACCGACTTGAGCGTCCCCACCGCCCGGCGGAAGATTTCCGGCTCGGTCACACAACTGACTGTATGCCTCGCAATCCGGCCGGGTGATGGCGGCACGCCGAGACGTGGGACCATGAAAGAGATATGAGCACTCAAGTTCCCCTCCTCGTGGCCGCAAGTGGCGGCACCCCGTCGCACACCCCTGTCTGGTTCATGAGGCAGGCGGGACGGTCGCTGCCCGAGTACCGGGCGCTCCGCCAGGGCACCGCGATGCTCGACGCGTGCATGGACCCGGAGATGGTCTGCGAGATCACCATGCAGCCCGTCCGGCGGCACGGCGTCGACGGTGCGATCCTCTTCTCCGACATCGTGGTGCCGCTCAAGGCCGCCGGTGTCGACCTCGACATCGTCGCGGGCACCGGTCCCGTGGTCGCGAACCCGGTCCGCACGCTCGCCGACGTGCAGGCGCTGCCCGAGCTGCACGCCGAGCAGGTCCAGCCGGTCGCGGACGCGATCGGGTTGCTGCTCAAGGAACTCCCGCAGGACGTCGCCCTGATCGGGTTCGCGGGAGCGCCCTTCACGCTGGCCTCCTACCTCGTCGAGGGCGGGCCGAGCAAGAACCACGAGCGCACCAAGGCGCTCATGCACGGCAACCCCGAGCTGTGGCACGCGCTGCTGGCCAAGATCGCCGGCGTCACGACGGCGTTCCTGCACGCCCAGCTCGACGCGGGCGTCCAGGCGGTCCAGCTGTTCGACTCGTGGGCGGGCGCGCTGTCCGAGCGCGACTACCGCGAGTTCGTTCTGCCGCACTCGAAGCGCGTCCTCGAGACGATCACGACGGTGCCGCGCATCCACTTCGGCGTCGGCACCGGCGAGCTGCTGCCCGCCATGCGCGAGGCCGGCGCGGACGTCGTCGGCGTCGACTGGCGGATTCCCCTGGACGTCGCCGTGCGGCGGCTCCAGCAGGCGAACCCCGAACTGCCGAAACCGGTCGTGCAGGGCAACCTCGACCCGGCGCTGTTCTTCGCGGGCTTCGAGGCCGTCGAACGCGAGGTGCGCCGCATCCACGCCGAGGGCAAAGCCGCCGCGGGCCACATCTTCAACCTCGGCCACGGCGTGCTGCCCGACACCGATCCGGAGATCATCACCCGGACCGTCGAACTGATCCACAGCTTGTAATGCACGGAAGAGCGCCGCACGTCGCAGTCGTCGGGGGAGGCATCTCCGGCCTGGCCGCCGCGCACCGGTTGCGGATGCTGCTCGGCCCTCAGGCCAGGATCACGGTGATCGAGCAGTCCGACCGGCTCGGCGGCAAGTTGCGCACGACCGAGCTCGCGGGTGTGCGGTTCGACGTGGGCGCCGAGGCGTTCCTGCACCGCAAGCCCGAGGCGCAGGAGCTGATCAACGAGGTCGGGCTCGCCGAACACGTCGTGCACCCGACGGCCGCGAAGGCGAGCGTGCACGCGGCCGGGCGCACCCACCAGCTGCCGGCGCACACGTTCATGGGCGTTCCGGCCAGCGTCGAGACGGTGCGGCACATGCTGTCGTCCGAGGGCGCGCTGCGCGTCGAGATGGAACCGACGCTGCCGCCGATCGAGCTCAGGGGCGGCGACGTCGCCGTCGGCACGCTGATGAAGGAGCGGTTCGGCCCCGAGGTCGGAGACCGCCTCGTCAGCCCGCTGCTGGGCGGCGTCTACGCGGGTCGCGCGGACGAACTGGGCCTGCGCGCCACGATGCCGCAGATCGCGACGCTGCTGGACAAGGGCGTCGGTTCGCTGCTCGCGGCCGCCGCGACGATGATGCCCGCCCCACCGCAGGCGCGCTCCGCACGGCCACCGGTGTTCGCGTCGCTGAGCAACGGCGTCTCGTCGCTCGCCGACAGGCTCGCCGAGGTCGCGAAGCCCGAGATCAGGCTCGGCCTGCCGGTCCGGGTCCTGTCGTGGCTCGGCGCCGGCTGGCGACTGGAGATCGGCTCGGCCGCGACCCCGCAGTACCTGGAGTGCGACGGCGTCGTGCTCGCGGTCCCGGCCCCGTCCGCGCGCAAGCTGCTGCACGAGATCGCGCCGCAGGTGTCCGCCGCGTACGGCAAGGTCGAGGTCGCCTCGATGGCCGTGGTCGCACTCGCGTTGCCGCCGGGCACCGAACTGCCGCAGCGCTCCGGCGTCCTGATCGCGGAGGGGGAGCGGTACTCCGACCGCATCACCCCGTTCACCGCCAAGGCGTTCACGTTCTCCAGCCGCAAGTGGGCGCACTACGGCGAACCGGTCATCCTGCGCGGCTCGGTCGGGCGCCACGGTGAGACGGCGCTCCTGCAGCGCAGCGACGCCGACCTGGTCAAGGCCGTGCGCAACGACCTGCACGAGCTGACGGGCATCAAGGCCGCGCCGATCGACTACGTGGTGCAGCGCTGGGGCGGCGGGCTGCCGCAGTACGGCGTCGGCCACGTCGACCTGGTGGACACCATCGAACGCGGCATCGCCGACGTGCCGGGCATCGCCGTGGCGGGCGCCACCCTGCACGGCGTGGGTGTGCCGGCCTGCATCGCGACCGCCGACGCGGCCGCCGCCCGTGTCGCAGCACACCTGCTGGGCCGCGTTCGGCGCTGAGAGGCCCGTGCCAAGATGGACCTATGGCGCGCCTGAACTACAACGAGCTCAACGACACCATCCGCTACACGATGTGGTCGGTGTTCCGGGTCGAACCCGGCAAGCTTCCGGACGACCGTTCGGCTGCTGCCAGTGAAACCCAGAACTACCTGGACGCGTTGGAGGGCAAGGGCGTCGTCGTGCGCGGCGTCTACGACGTGGCGGGTCTGCGCGCCGACGCGGACTTCATGATCTGGTGGCACGCCGAGGAGATCGAGCAGGTGCAGGCCGCCTACACCGGCTTCCGCCGCACCCCGCTCGGCAAGGTCTCCACGCCGGTCTGGTCGCAGGTCGCCCTGCACCGCCCGGCCGAGTTCAACCGCAGCCACATTCCCGCGTTCCTCGCGGGGGAAGAGGCGCGCAAGTACATCTGCGTCTACCCGTTCGTGCGGTCCTACGAGTGGTACCTGCTGCCGGAGGAGGACCGCCGCAAGATGCTGGCGGACCACGGCAAGGAAGCCCGCGACTACCCGGACGTGCGCGCGAACACCGTCGCGTCGTTCGCTCTCGGCGACTACGAGTGGCTGCTCGCGTTCGAGGCCGACGAGCTGCACCGCATCGTCGACCTCATGCGGCACCTGCGCGGCACCGAGGCGCGGCTGCACGTGCGAGAGGAAATCCCCTTCTACACGGGCACCCGCGTCCCGGCGGCCGAACTCGTGCTCAACCTGCCCTGATCTGTGTGACCGCTACGCGGCCACTCGATAGGCACGGATTACGGTCAGCTCAACGGTTCCACCCTTGGCGTCCGTCGCAGTGGCCTTCAGCGAAGTCCACTGCGCGTTCGTCGGGTGGTAGACCAGCGCGCTGTTGCCGACCACACCCGCACGGCGCCATGACTTGCCGTCGTCGTGCGAGTACTCGACTCCGGTGATGCGCACCTTGCCCGCGTCACCCTGCGTCTGGGTGAGCAGTCCGATGCGCTGCAACGTGCCCGCGGGCACCGCGCCGTTGTCGTCGAGCTTCGGTTCGAAGCGCACCACCGACAGCGGCGGAGCGTCGATCTTGCCCTCGGTGCCCTGGGACTTGAAGGTCCACACCGCGGACACCTTGGTGCTGAACTCGAACTGCGAGCTCCGGTCGAGGCTCACCTCGGCCCGGAAGTCGCCCCGCGGCAGCGGCACGTTAGGGAAGTAGCCCCCAGGGGTGTCGGTCTCGCCGATCAGCACTCCGTTGCGGTACAACGCGGTCCTGGCGCTGTCCACAGTGGACCTGCCTTCGCCGTGCGTGCCGTCGCTCACCATCGGCGGGGCGACGTTGAACTGCGAGCCGTACCGCTCGACGAACCCGTACGGCGACTCGGGCAGCCCCGGCGAGAACACCGGCCGGACTTCGCGTTCCCGGTAGGTCCTGCCCGCCGCGTACGTGCGCGTCCCCGAGGTGATGCGTTCCTGTGCGCCGTTGGCGTGCCGTGTCGAGACCGCGGACTGCCAGCGAACGTCCTCGGTCGTCACGTAGTCGACCGCGGTGGCACCCACGGCCACCGGGTAGAGCGCGGTGCCGCTGCTCACCCCGAGCGTGGTCACCGGCAGCTCGCCCTTGAGCGCCTGGCTGTCCGGCTTGAGACCACCGATCGTGGACTCGACCCTGGCCAGGTCCTTCTTGGCCGGCGCCTTGTTCAGGCCGACGGGGAAACTGCCGGGAACCGGGTAGGCGAGCCGGTAGAACGTGTGCGGATCGGCCGTGGTGTTGGCCTGCAGCATCGCGAGCGAGGACAGGTCGCTGGGCGGCAGCGGTCCGCCGGCCTGGGCGACCGCGACGCCCTCGAAGCCGCCGAACATCACCAGCGTGCCGCCCACCCGGTCCTCTCCGCCCATCGAGCGGCGGAAAGCGATCAGGCCCAGGGTGAAGTCACCGGTCTCCTCCGGCGCCTTCACCGACACGGGCTGGGCCAGGCGGGCGTCCTGCGTGATCGTCAGGTCGCCGGTCAGCTTCACGTCCGGCTGGAAGAGCAGGTCCATGCCGCGCTCGCCGTTGGGCAGGCTCGTGTCGAGGTAGTAGCTGCCCTTGGGCAGGCGGACCTTCAGGTCCCCGGCGCCGGAGAGCGGCTTGACCACGTTGTTGTCCAGGCCGACCAGGAACGTGAACGAGTTGCCCGGATCCTGCCCGTCGCGGCCGATCATGTCGATCGTGAGGGTGTAGCTCTCCACCTCGCGGTCGATGCCGACGAGCGTGCGGACGGTGTGCGTGCCGGACGTGGCGACGATCTCGCCCGAGTACGCGGCGTCCTTGGTGCCGACGCGGGTGTCACCGGTGACGTTGACCGACGCGGTGCCCTTGGCCGGCACGGTCACCTTCGACGCGCCCAGCGTGAACATGCCCGCCGGAGCGCTGCCCTTGAACGCCAGGTCGAGCGTGATCGCCGCGTCCGTCGGGTTGGTGTAGGTGATCGGCTTGGTCACAGGCTTGTCGTCGGCGTGCGGCCACTCGTGCAGGCCGAGGTTCACCGCGACGACGTCGGCGGTCAGCACCTGGCCGATCGCCTTGGCCACGTCGATGCGCCCGGCGCCCTGGTCGAACGCGCTGACGCCCTCGGTCGGCTTGGCCGTGGTCGCGAGCACCGACTTGAGCTGTGCGGGCGTCCACTCAGGGTGTTGCTGGCGCAGCAGTGCCGCGGCGCCCGCGACGTGCGGCGTCGCCATCGACGTGCCGCTACCCGCGAGGTGGTCGGAGGTGCCTGCCTTGGCGGCCACGATGTCGACGCCCGGTGCGGTCACCTCGGGCTTGAGCCCGCTGTCTCCCACGCGAGGGCCTTTGCTGGAGAAAGGAGCGAGCTTGTCGTCGCGGTCGACGGCGCCGACCGACAGCGCGGCCTCCGCCGTGCTGGGGGAGCTCACCGAACCGGTCGAACCCGAGTTGCCGGCCGCGATGACGAACAACGTGCCGTACTGGGCCGTCAGATCGTTGACGGCCTGCTCCAGCGGGTCGACCTCGGGGGTGTCGCCGCCGCCGAGGCTCATGTTGACGACCTGGGCGCCCTGCTCCGCCGCCCAGCGCATGCCGTCGAGGATCCAGGACTCCTGGCAGCCGAACTCGACGCAGACCTTCGCGTCGATCAGCTGCGCACCCGGTGCGACGCCGCCGTACTTCGAGTCGTGGCTCGCGACGGTCGACCCGACGTGCGTGCCGTGGCCGACGTTGTCGGTGTTGTCGGGGTCGGTCGTGAAGTTCTTCTCCGCGACCTGCTGACCCGCGAGGTCGGGGTGCTTCTCGTCGACGCCCGTGTCGACGATCGCGACCTTGATCCCCTTGCCGGTGATGCCCTTCTGGTGGGCGGCCGGCGCGCCGATCTGGGCGACGCTGCGGTCGAGGCTCGGCTTGCGGATGCCGTCGAGCCAGATCTTGTCGCCGGTCGCGGCCTCCGACTTGAGTGCCGACCAGTCGCTGGAGGACCTGGCGCCGACTCTGGCGTGGCCGTCCACGATCAACGGCATGCGGTCGCGGTAGCCGAACTCCAGCAACGTGGTGACGTCGAAGAGTCTGCGGTCGAGCCGGCCCGCCGCCAGGGGCTCGAAGGCGTCCTTCGGCACCACCACGGTGTGGCCGTCGGCCGTGCGGGCGGTCTTGAAGGTCATGTTCTTGCGGCCGTCGCCGGGCTGGATCGCGACGACCTGCCCGTCGTGCCCCAGCAGGACCTTGTCCCCGGTGACGAGGCTGACCTCGTCGGTGGTCTGGCCGGGACGCGGGGCGTGGTCGTCCGGTGGTGCGGCCGTGGCCGTGGCCACGGAGGCCGCTGTCAGGGCGAGCGCCGTGACGGCGCCCAGCACTTTCGATTTTCCGCGCATTCGAATCCCCTCGTGGTTCGAATTGCTGCGCGCTGTGGTCCGCGCAGGCCGGAAGGCCTTCCGCGGGTATGCGAAGGCAATGCGAAAAAGGTCCCCCGACCCTTCGAACGTATCGATATAACAACCGGGTAACACAGGGCCGAACGGGGGATTCTGGTCCCCGTTTCGTTCGCCCGTCAGTTCGACTGCCAGAACTTCCAGCGAGCCTTGCGTTTTGCTGACAGTTCTCCGGAAGCGCGGCACCATTCCGCGAACGCCGCGGCGTCCTCACGCGCGCGTGAGCCCGCACGACGTGGGTGTTCAACCGCGTAGGCGTCGAAGAGCGGCCGGAACCGGTCGCCGAGCTCGTCGGCGACCGCGGGGCCCAGCATCCGCACGATGCCGCGTCGTTTCGACAACAACGCGCGGCGTTCGACAGCCAGGCGTTGTTCGTCGAATCCCGCCGGTGCCGGACCGTTGCCGAGCAATGCGTTTAGCAGCTCCGCCTGCCGGGTGGCAAGCCTTTCGCGTGCCGCCGAAACTTCATTCTCGTTCACGATTTCAGTCACGGTGTTTGTCCACGACGGCGCGGATCGCGGCCAGTTCGCTCGCGATTTCGGTGTCGGACGGATAGTTGTCGTCGCGTTCCAGCAGAACGCCGGGCGGCGCGACGCGCGAGCACAGTTCGTCCAGCACTTCCAGGACTTCCGGCAGAACCGCGTGGGCGTGCGTGTCGTGGTAGATGTCGCCGTGCTGTTCGCCGCCGGCCACGTGCACGTACGCCAGCCGTTCCAGCGGGATCTCGTCCAGGAACCGCTCCGGGTCGGTGCCGATGTTGCGGGCGTTCGCGTAGAGGTTCGCGACGTCCACGAGCAGCCAGCAGTCCGTGCGCTCGACGAGCTCGGCGAGGAACTGGCCCTCGGTCAGCTCGCCGTCCGGCCACTCCAGCAGCGCGGCCACGTTCTCCAGCGCGAGCGGCACGGGCAGGTTCCGCTGGGCGAGCTTGACGTTCGCGACGAGCACGTCGAGCGCGTCCTTGGTGCGCGGCACCGGCATCAGGTGCCCGGAGTCGAGTCCGCCCGCTCGCACGAAGCACACGTGGTCGCTGACCATCGGCGCGCCGACCGCCTCGGCGACCGCGCCCAGGTGCTCGACGCGGTGCAGGTCGACCTGGTCCGCGCCGCCCAGTGACAGCGACACGGCGTGGGGGAGCACCGGGACGCCGCGTTCCAGCAGCAGCGTCACCGACTCGGGCAGGTGTCCGATGTGGAGGTTCTCGGCGACGACCTCGACGAAGTCCACGCCGGGCAGCCGTTCCACCGTCAGATCGATCTCCGAGCGCCAGCCGATGCCGACACCCAGGTCCTTGATCCCCGCCATCAGTCGCCTCCTCCGCCACCACCGCCGCAGCTGCTGCCGCCACTGCAGCTGCTGCTGCTGCCCGACGAACAACTGCTACTGCTACCACAACTGCTGGAGCCACAGGCCGCCCCACTCGAAGCGGCTCCACCGCCACGCCGACCGGCCTTCTTCCTCCTCTTGCGCGGCAGCATCTTGACGACGCTCTGCGGCAGCCTGAAGATCTCGGCGACGGTCTGGTTGCCGACCCTGCCGCGGAAGCCTTTCAACGCCACGGCGAGAACCGGGTCGCTCGCGGTCACGTCCTTCAACGCCGCCCGCCCCGCCCTGGTGAGCGGTTTCGCGCCGTACGTCCACCATCCGGCACCCAGGAACGCCACCGCGCCGAAGAGGGTCCACGGCTCCAGGAAGGCCAGCAGGCTCAGGATGACGCCGATCGCGAGGAAGACCCACCACGCCGCGAGGCGGGGGCGGGCTTCGCGGGTCAGCCTGCGCGCCCGCAGCTGCTGGTGCAATGCACGCATCTCCGCGCTCTTCGCGGCGTTCCGCACGACCGCGTCGAACCGGACCGGCTTGCGCAGGCCGATGAGGATGAGCGTCTCGACCGCGGTCGTGGCGCCCAGCTCGGTCTGGTGCACGGCGGACACGATCCCGTCGCGCGACACCCGCACCAGACCGGCGCTGAGCAACCTCGCCAGCGCGGTCTCCGCGGCCCGGCCGGGGCCATCCGTCAGATAGCCGATCTGTTCCGGGGGCACTCGCGTGCCCGTTGCCGCCGTTGGTGCCGCCACTAGTCTCCCCCTCCGCCACCACCGCAGCCGCTACCGCCGCCGCAACTGGAACTGGAACTGCCGCAACCGGAACTGCCGCAGCTCGACGCCGAACCGCACCCGCCACCGTTCCAGATGGACCGCCGCCTCGCCCTGGCAGGCCTGCGCGGGACCGTCCTCACAACACGACGCGGGAAGTCGAACAGCTCACCGACGTCCTGCCCGCGGACCCTGCCGTCGAACCCGTACAGCGCCACCGCGTGCACCCGGTCGCTCGCCTTCACCTGACTCAGGGCTTCTCTGCCTGCCGGGGTGATCGGGCCGCTGCCGTACTGCCAGACGAAGAAACCCAGTGCGATCGCCGCGGCGATGAGGAACACGGGTGAGATGAACCCGAGCACCACCGCCACACCCGCGACCGCGAGCGAGAACCACCGGCCGTCGTGGCGGCGGTGAGGCACCCGCATGAGCTCGCGGCTGAGCAGCTGCCGGTACAGCTGCGCCACCTCCGTGCAGTTCCTGGTCGCCAGGACGATCGCGTCGAACTGGACGGGGGTCCGTGCGAAGCTCAGCATCCGCGCTTCGACCGACGTGGTGGCGCCCTGGCCGTTCTGGTGCACCGCGGAGACCAGTCCGTCGCGTGACACCCGCAGCAGGCCTTGGTCGATCAGCCGGGCCAGCACGGTCTCCGCGGCCCGTCCGGGACCGGCCGTCAGAAAACCGGCCTCCTCCGCGGACAGCCACGCCCCCTGCGCGTCTGTCGGTTTCTTCACTGATTCCCCCTCAGCTGCTGGAACTGCTGCAGCTACTGCTACTAGAGCTGCTGCAGCTGCTACTGCTGCTCGAACAACTGCTACTGGAACTGCTGCAGCTGCTGGAACTGCTGCTCGAACAACTGCTGCCACCACAACTCGACGTGCCGCCGCAGCTGTGGTGGTCCCAGTCGTAGGAGCTGCAACCGGTGGTGCCGACGTACGGGGTGGAGGACGTCGTGCGCTGCTTGCCCCGGCGCAGCCCGAACAACGCCACCGCGTCCGCGGTGCTGCGGTTCTTCAGCGCGTACATCCACACGGTCTTGCCGTTTCGCGTGAGCCTGCCCGGGTTGCGCAGCAGGATCGCGAGGAACACCAGCAGTGCTGTCAGGAGGAACAGTCTCGCGTCGATCGCGAAGGCGACGAACACCGAGACGAACGCCAGCAGGAACAGCACCACCCGCAACGCGATCCTGCCACCGCGGGGTCTGCCGAACCGGCGGTGCACCATGCCGCGGTCGACGAGGCTCTGGTGCAACGCGCCCATCTCGTGGCTCGCTCGCGCGACCTGCACGACCTGCTGGATGGGGCGAGCGGTGCCCTGGAGTCCGGCGAGGACGTACGCCTCCAGCGCTGTCCTGGCGCCGTACCCGTTCTGGTGGACGGCGGTCACGAGGCCCTCGCGGGAGATGCGCACGAGACCGCCGTCCAGCAGCCGGGCGAGAACGGCCTCGGCCGCCCTGCCCGGTCCCCCTGCCAGGAACCCGATCTCCTCCGCGGACCACGTGGCGTGGTGCGGTGTCGAAGAGTTGGACATCAGCACTCCCCTCACTGGTGTCAGTGCATCTTCGACGTGAGATCTACCCCTGGGTTCCTGGTGTTACCTGAAAAGGACCTGATGGTGGATCAGCCGCCGCCTCCACCGCACCCGCCGCCACAGCCGCCGCCTCCACCGCCGCCGCAGCTGCTTCCGCTCGAACACGAAGAAGAACCGACCGAACACGTGCTGTTGCTGCTGCTGTAGCTGCCGGAACCGGAGGAGGCGAGCAATGAGGTGCGCACCGCCAGATCCGGGTAGACGAGGAGGCCGCCGAACAGAACCGCGCCGGCCGCGCCCGCGTACACGACCTCGTCCACGCTTCCCTCTGCCCTGGTGCTCGTGGTGCGAGCGCCGCTGAGCACGCGGTTGCCCTTGCTGGTGCGGACGTGCTTGCCGCGCCGCGTGAGAAGCAGGATCAGCAGGCCCGCGAGGACGAGCTGAAGCGTGAGCCAGCCGATGTTCGCGCCGATCGCGAGTCCGTTGATCCAGCGCGCGAACCCGATCACGAGCAGCACCCACAACGCGATGGATCCCTTGCGCAGAGCGCTTTTCGCGACGGCCGGGTCGACCACGAGGCCCATGTCCCGCAGGCGCTGCCCGATCGCCGTGACCACGCCGTCCGCTGCGACGGCGGGGATCATCAGGTTGACGGTGCGGTTGGTGTAGCGCTGGCAGTCGGTGATGACGGCGCGGTCCACCTGGTTCAGCGACCGAGTGGTGGACGTGGCCTGAACGGTGCCACGCCGTGAAGTCCTGAGCTCACCCGAGGTGAGCAGTCGCGCGATGGCCGTCTCGACCACGCGCCTTGGACCGCCCGCGAGATAGGCGAGCTCGTCCATGTCGAGGGAGCGCACGGGCTGGGTGCTGTGACCCGCCCGCACGCGTACCCGAACGACGATCGCGACCAGCACGGCGAGTGCCAGCCCGATCCAGTAGAGCTGAAGGAACTCCGGTCCGGACAATCCCCAAGGCCTCTGCATGCGACCCACCCCCTGACTGCCCCGAAAGTGCTTCGGTGGGTCAATGGTGTGGTCCGCGCCACAGCCTCACAAGGCTTGTTGACGAAGCCTTAGGGTTGGCGGCTTTCTGTCACTGTTCTGCGCCTGTGGCTAGCTCGACGAGCCGCCGTCGACACCGCTGGAGCCTTCGCCGTCGGTGCCGCGCAGGGCGATGCGGAAGTTCATGATGCCTCCCAGGTTTGTCCGGGTCCTTGGTGACCGGACTGAGGCTCAGTCTCCTATTCGGACGGAACGAGTTTCAAGGAGACGGAGTTGATGCAGTAGCGCTGGTCCGTGGGAGTGGGATACCCCTCACCCTCGAAAACATGCCCGAGGTGGCTGTGGCACGTGGCGCAGAGCACCTCGACGCGCTTCATGCCGAGCGCCCGGTCCTCACGCAGGATCACCGAGTCTCCGGCCAGCGGCGAGAAGAACGACGGCCAGCCGCAGTGCGAGTCGAACTTGGTGTCGCTGCGGAACAGTTCGGCCCCGCACGCACGGCACTCGTAGAGGCCCTCGGTCTTGGTCTCGGTGTACTCGCCGGTCCACGGGCGCTCGGTGCCGGCCTGGCGCAGCACCGCGAACTCGGCGGGGTTGAGCTGGGCGCGCCATTCCTCTTCGGAACGCACGACCTTGGGGGTGGTGCCGACAACAGGTTCCATGACTCTTTATAACTCCGCGGCGCCCTCAGGGCTTCCCGGCGGGGGTGTGGCCCGCGGCGCCGTAAGGCCCCGTTAAGGACTCGTTCTCGTTTGGAATCAGAAGATGATGGCGAGGATGTCGCCCAGCGCGAACCAGATCGTGAGGAGCACGCCCAGCAGGATGAGCCCCACCACGATGACGGCGACGAGCCGCTGGTGCCCGGTCGTGCGGTTCGCCGAGTCGGCGAAGTCCTGCACGCCGTCCAGGTAGCCCTCGACCGTGAAGCCGGGGCGTTGCCGCTTCATCTTGTCGAGATGGTCGGCGAACGCCTTCGTCTCGGGATCGTGTGGGTCGAGGCCGATCAGTTCCTCCTGGAACTTCTCGTTCTCGTCCTTCGAATCGCCCATAACTCCCAGCTTAGTGGCTGGGGGAGGGGATTCCGGTGTGCTGGGCGTTCACCGCTGAAGTGACGGTCAACTCGCCAGCGCGAGCGACGGCCTGACGGCGCCGACCGCGCGGCCATGCCCGAGAACCGGCACGGTTGCGAGGTCCTCGACCTTGCTCACGTCCACACCGAGCCGCTTGAGCACCGCGACGATGACGACCGCACGGGCGCGCGACGAGCCGTCGGCGATCTTCAGCGCCACGCCCTCGCCAGTGGGCAGGCCGACCGCGTAGACGCCCTCGGCGCCGTCCTTGGCGATGACGCCGGGCAGGGCGTCCATGAGAACGGTGACGTCGCGGCCGGTGCCACCGACCCACTGGGGGAAGGTGTTCATGGCGGTGGCGACGCGGTGTTCGAGGGTGCCGGGGGCAGCGGCGGCGAGACGGCCGAACGCGCGGGCTAGGCCGGTGAGACTGATGGCGAAGATCGGGGCGCCGCAGCCGTCCACGCCGACCTGGGCGACGGGCTCGCCGGCCACGTCCTCGATCGTCTGGCGGGTCGCGACCTGCAGCGGGTGCGTCGGGTCGAGGTAGCTGTCAGTGGGCCAGCCGTTGGCGACGCAGGTGGCGAGCATGGCGGCGTGCTTGCCGGAGCAGTTCATGTACTTCGGGGCGGCGGCCAGGCCCTGCGCGAGGTGCTGGGCGCGTGCCTGCTCGCCGAGCGGCAGGTCAGGGGTGCATCGCAACGCGTCCTCGGTCAGACCGGCCGAGGCCAGGATCCGCAGGGCGCCGTCGACGTGGAAGTCCTCGCCCGAGTGGGAGGCGCAGGCCAGCGCGAGCAGTTCGCCGTCGAGGTCGAGCCCGCTGCGCAGCATCGCGAGGGCCTGGAGCGGCTTGTTCGACGAGCGCGGGAACGCGACGTCGCCGGGGCGGCCGACCGACAGCACCGGGGAACCGGACGGATCGGTCGCGACGACGGTGCCGTGGTGCACGGACTCCAGGAAGTCGCCTCGCCAGACCTCGGCCACCACTTCGTGTCCCATGTCGCCCCTCCCGCGCTCAGATCCCGGAAACTGCCAACTGTCGACAGTTGACACGTTCGCTAGTTTAGCGGGAGGACGGCCGGTGCCGTCCAGATCAGGAGACGAAGGTGACACCCCCGACGCCCCTGCACCTCAGTCTGGCCGGACAGGCCGTGGACGTGCTGCGAGAGCAGGTGCTCACCGGGGAGATCCCTCCCGGCTCGCGGGTCAACGAGGTCGAGGTGGCGCAGAAGCTCGGCATCAGCCGCGGGCCGTTGCGCGAGGCGATCCGGCACCTGGCCTCCGAGGGACTGCTGACGCTGGTCCCGCACCGGGGCGCGTTCGTGCCCGACGCGACTCTTGAGGACGTCAGGGCGTTGTTCGAGCTGCGCACCGCGCTGGAGTGCGCGGCGGCGGAACTGGCGGCGTCGCGCCGGACCGATGTCGATCTCGTGCGGCTGCAGGAGGTCTGCGCGGAGAGCCGGCGCAACTACAAGGCCGGGCAGCCGTTCCCCTACCGGCTGGACCTCGCGTTCCACCAGACGTTGCTGCACGCCGCGCGCAGCCCGTACATCTCCGAGCAGGTCCGGCTCGTGCAGCAGCGCGTGGTGTTGCTGCGCAGTGCGCTGGCGGACGATCCGCCGCATCAGCACGCGTCGATGGACGACCACGACGAACTCGTGCGGGCGATCGCGGACGGCGACGCGGCCAAGGCGTCGACGGTGATGCGCAGGCACCTCTCTCGGGTGTGTGCGCAGATGCTGACGAGTTTGACCCACTAACTTCAGTTGCATGACGTTCGGCGCCCGGCTCGTGCAGCACCGCAAGAACGCCGGGCTCAGTCAGGAAGAGCTCAGCGAGCGGTCCGGTGTCAGCGTCCGCGCCATCAGCGACATGGAACGCGGCCGCGCCCGTTCCCCGCAGCGCCGCACGACCGAGGCGCTCCTCGACGCGCTGGACCTCGGCGAGGCCGACCGCGCCGAACTGCGCCGCCTCGCCAGGACCGGCCGGGTCGCGCTGAGCAGCCCGGTGTGGTCACTGCCGATGTACGTCGCGGACCTCGTCGGCCGGGACGCCGAGCTCGACGCCATCGCGAACAAGCCCAACGGACTCGTGGTCGTCCACGGCGCCGCGGGAACCGGTAAGACCAGCCTCGCGGTGAGGGCCGCCCATCTGCTGGAGAGCCGCTTTCCGGACGGTCAGCTGCTCATCGACCTGGAGGGCTCCGCACAGCCGCTCCAACGGTTGCTCAAAGACCTCGGAGTGCCCGCCGAACACGTGCCCGAGGACGTGAACGGCCAGACGCGGCTCTACCGGTCGTTGCTCGCGGACAAGCGCCTTCTGCTCGTGCTCGACGGTGCGCGCACCGAGGAGGAGATCCGCACTCTCCGAGCCGATCCGGGTTGTCTCACGATCGTCACGTCCCGGCGCAGGCTCGCCGGGCTGGCGGATGCCACCTGGATCCGGCTCGGCGGGCTCACCGAGCCGTGCGCCCTCGAGTTGCTCGCGTCGATCATCGGGGCGCATCGCGTCGAGGCCGACCGCGAGACCGCACGGAAACTCGTCCGGCTGTGCGGGATGTCGCCGCTCGCGCTCAGGATCGCGGGCAACCGGCTGGCCAGCCGTCCGCGCTGGCCCCTCGGCCATCTCGTGGAGCAGATCGAGGAACGCCGGCTGGCCGCGCTCACCGCGGGCGATCTGGACGTGCGTGGCGCGTTCGAGGTGTCGCTGGCTCACCTGCCCGAGACCGCGCGGCTGGTGTTCCGGCGGCTCGGACTGCTCGTCGGCACCCACGTCACCCCGGCGCTCGCGGCCGAGCTGACCGGCCTCTCCGTCGCCGAGGCCGAACAGGCGCTGGAGGAACTCACCGACGTCAGCCTGCTCGACCCCGACGGCCACGGCTACGCGATCCACGGCCTCGTCCGGGCGTTCGCCACCGGCCTGATCGACGGCGCCGACGACGCTGCGGACCGCAGGATGCTCGCCTGGCTGCTGGAGACCACCGTGGCCGCCGGAGTCCTCTTCGGACAGACAGGCGACGCGCGGCGGGTGAGTCCGCGAGGCAGGACTTTCCCCGACGTGGCAACGGGAAGGCGCTGGCTGGACGAGCACCGCGACCTGCTGCCCGAGATCGTCGAACGGGCGCAGGCCAGGGACCTGCACGACGAGGTGGCCCGCGCGGTGATCGCACTCTCGCACTACGCGGCCATCGAACCGGGCCTCGTCTGGGAACGCGTCTACCGCCTCGCCCTCGCCTCCGCCCGCGAGCCGTGGCAGGAGATCGTCGTGCGCGGCCAGCTCGGCTGGGTGCTGTTCGACGTCGCCGGCCGGTCAGGTCCCGCTTTGGAGGTGCTGACCCACGCTGCCCGCGTCGCCGAGGAGTCGGGGGAGACCGGGCACCTCGGCTGGGTGTGGCTGATCGCGTCGGCCGCGCACAGCGGGCTCGGCCACTTCGACGAGGCCGAACGCGTGTGCCTCAAAGCGATCGACTCGATGCACGAGCCCATGGACGAGCACTACGCACGGTCCGTGCTGGGCGTGCTGTGGCGGTCGATGAACCGTCCCATCGCCGCCGTGACCGCCCACGAAGAAGTAGCGAAGGAACAACGCGCTTACGCCAACACCATCTACGAACTCTCCGCGCTGGGTCGCACGCTCGGATGGCTCGGCCTCGCGCTGATAGACGTCGACAGGCCTGATGACGCTGTTGCGGCACTGACCGAGGCCGAGGACGTCTACAGGCGCGCGCAGATGGCGTCCTGGCTCGCCCGGACGTTGTGGCACCGCGCCCTCGCCCACCGCGCGGCGGGCCGGCTCACCGAGTCCGACGAGGACCTCGGCCAGGCGCTCGCCGGGTTCCGCGCGATCGGCGACGGACTCGGGGAGATCGAGATCCTGCGGGTGCTCGCCGACAACGCCGAGTCACGGGGTGACCACAGCGCGTATCAACATCATCTGCGAGACTCGCTCGCGGCGTGTGAACGGTGGGACACCGACGCCACGCGCGAGATCGCCGCCGAGGTGCGGGAGTGCTTGTCCGGAGGGTGAGGGGATGCGGGCGACCACCTTCAGCGAGTTCCTGCGGTTCTACCGGCGACGGGCGGCCCTCACCCAGGAGAACCTCGCCGCACGCGCCGGTCTGGGCGTGCGCACGCTGAGCGATCTCGAACGCGGCCGCGTGCACACCCCGCAGGCCCAGACCGTCGACCTGCTGGTGACCGGGCTCGGCCTGGACGGTGCCGAGGCTGAGGAGTTCGTGGCGCTCGCACGGTCGTCGGAGACCGTGCGACCACGTCCTGAACGCACCGACTGCGCGCCACCTCCCGCGGAACCGCTCATCGGCCGTGAAGCAGAGCAGCAGCAGTTGGCGGAATGCATCAGCCGTGCGGCCGCGTCGTCCGCGCTGGACGTCGTTGTCGTGCACGGACCTCCTGGCGTGGGGAAGACCTCTCTCGCGGTCGACGCGGCGCACCGGTTCGCCGGCCGGTTCACCGACGGCTGTCTGCATCTCGACCTGCGCGGCATGGACACGTCCCCGTTGTCGGCGGAACGAGCGATCGCGCGGCTGCTGCGGGCGTTCGGCGTGCCGGACGCCAAGATGCCGTCCGATCCGAACGACGGCCTCCGCCTCTACCGGTCGATGCTGCGCGAACGGACCGTGCTGCTCGTGCTCGACAACGCCGCGAACGAGGCCCAGATCCGGCCGTTGCTCGCCGCCAGCCCCGGTTCGCTCGTGGTCGTGACCAGCCGCAACGTCCTGGCAGGCCTGAACAGCCGCTCGCGCGTCGAGCTCGGCCCGTTGCGGCACGACGGCGCCGTCGCGTTGCTCGCCGCGACCGCCGGTACCGATCGGACCGCCGCAGATCCCGAGTCGGCGGACCGGGTCGCGACGCTGTGCGGCGGTGTTCCGCTGGCGCTCGCCATCGCGGGCCGCACCACGTCGTCGTTGCGGCACCTCGCCGAGCAGCTCTCCGACGAACGCGCTCGGCTCGACGTGCTCGCGACCGGCGACGTGCAGGTCCGCACCGCGTTCGAACTGTCCTACCGGCTGCTCGCGCCCGAGACCGCGACGCTGTTCCGCAGGCTCGCGCTGATCCCCGGCCCGGACACGTCCGTCGCGCTCGCCGCGGTGGCCGCCGGGATGGACGACGCCGAGACGGTGCTGGAGGAGCTCGTCGACGCGAGCCTGCTCCGGCCGGACGTTCCCGGCCGTTACTCGTTCCACGACCTGATCCGCGACTACGCGCGCGAACGCCTGCACAGCGACGAAACCGACGTGGAGACGCACCGCCTGCGCACGCGCGACTGGCTGCTGACCACCGCGACCCGATGCGCGTCGGCGTTCCTGCCCGGCCAGGGTGCGTCGGACCTGGTCAGCGCGGGCCGCTGGTTGTCGGACGAGCTGGCGAACTGGCGTGGCGCGTTCCGGCAGGCCGTCGCCGACGGCGCCCACGAGCAGGTGCTGGCGCTGGCGACGGCGATGCACTGGTACTCCGACCATCGCGGCACGGGCGAGCTGTGGCTGGAGATCTACACGGCGGGCGTCGCCGCGGCGGGGGAACTGGGCGAGCGGGAGCGGCAGGCGCAACAGCTCAACTTCGTCTGCTGGGTCTACGTCGCGCGCCACACCAACATCCCGCTGGCCCTGCGGTGGCACGAGGAGGCGTCGCGGGTCGCGCGGGAGTGCGGCTCGGTGCAGGAGACGGCCTGGGCGCACTACTACCGGTCGGCCGTCGAGACCCGCCTCGGTGACCACGAGGCCGGAGTGACGCACGCCCGGCTGGCCGCGGAACTGTTCCGGGAGGCCGGTCAGCCGATGAACGTGGTGCTCGCGTTGTCCTACTCCGGTGTTCTGCTGCAACGGCTGGGTCGCTTCGCCGAGGCGGTCGAGACGCACCGGGCGTGCGTCGAGGAGGAACGCGCGTTGCGCGGCAACGAGCGTGGTGTGGCCCTGGAGAACGCCGCCCAGCTGGTGCTGCGCCTGGCGGACGCGCTGGTCGCGGCGGGCGATCACGCGGAGGCGCTCGGGGTGGTGGCGCTGGCCGAGCAACTGACCGGGCGGGGAGCGGCGAACCTGGTGTCGATGGCCCGGCACACGCGCGGTCATGCCCTGGCCGCCGCCGGACGGCTTTCCGAGGCGCGGGACCAACTGGCCGGGGCCGTGGAGGCGCTGTCCGATCCGGAACTCAGGGTGTCCGTGCTGATGGAGCTCGCCGGGCTCTGCGACCGCATGGACGACCGCGACGCGGCGATCCGGCACCGGGTGCGCGCGCTGGCCGAGTGCGAGGGCTACGAGTCGCCCGGCATGACCAGGCTGCAGCACGACGTGGCGGACGCGCTGGGCATCAAGTCAGCGTAGGACGGTGCTCAGGAACGCGTCGGCGTCGAACCGCTCGGACCCCGCCGGCACGAGCCGCCAGGTGGCGTCGAGGAACCTCCGCAGGGTGCCCGCGGGCACCCGGAACACCGTCATGTGCCGGTCCGAGACCAGCTCCAGCACCAGCACGCGGCTCGAGTGCGGCCGCAACCGCACGTCGCCATCGCCCGCTCTCCTGCTCACGCCCTCGGCGAGCAGGTCTCTGCCCATGACCCAGGTGGCGACGGAGCCGCCGGAGCGGAACTTCATCGTGACCGCGAAGGGGTCTTCCGACCGGTAGAGCAGCTCGGTCTCGACCGGGGCGGTGGAACCGTTCGGCCGGACGAAGTCGAAGACGGTGCGTGACGCGACCCGCATCGGGACTCCCTGAAGTGTTCGCCATGGGTACTTAAGACATCACGTAATGGGAACCGAATTGGTTCATCGTGTCCTGTTGCCATTACCAATTGATTGGTTGAATGGTTTTCGCGTTCTCCGCCGGCGCGTCGGCCGGGGATGCTGTGCGAAGGGGCAGACCTGCGGAAGTTCTGCCGGTGCTTCTGCATGGTCCTGCCGCGGCCCTCGCGATTTGCTGGCTGACATGGTTGCCCCACTTCGCCCCGGCCTCGTCGGCGCCGCCGTGCACCAGGCGGGTGGCCTGCTCGTGGGCCGTGAGCGGGAGATCGCCCTGTTGACGGACGCGTTGAGCGGTGGCGCCCGATCGTGCGTTGTGCATGGTGCAACTGGTATGGGCAAAAGTGCATTGTTGTCCGTTGCGTCGTCAATCGCGTTGCGCAGCGGGTTGCGGCCGGTTCGCGGATTGCGGGGGTTGAGCGGAGTCGACAGCCACACGGTGCTGGTGGTGGACGACGTCGAGCGGCTCAGCGTGGAAGAGGCCGACCGGCTGGCGCGTTTCCGGGGCGCGGTGCTGCTCGCGGGTGACTGCGATCCGGACGATTTGTCGGTTTTCGACGCCGTGCGGGTGCCGTTGCGACCGATCGGCGCCGAGGCCGTGGCGGAACTGATCCGGCGGCGGTTCGACATCGACGTCTCGCCGGAACTGGCCGCGTTGTGCCTGGAGTACTGCGGTGGCGCGCCAGGAGTGCTGAGTGACGTGTTAGAGGTTGTAACGGACGTTTCAGTCTCTGCGTTGCGCGTCATGCTCCCTGTTTTGCGAGTGCCACGGCTGTTGCGAGCCGTGCGCCGCGGCCGGCAGGTGCTGGACGCCGACGCGGTGGCGGTCGCGCGAGCGCTTGCGGTGCTCGGGAGCACGTCGCTGGACGTGCTGTGCGAGGTCGCCGGAATGGGGTCGTTCCGCACGCTCGCCGCGTTCGAACGGCTTGTCGACGCGCGCCTGGCCGTCGACGAGCCGATGCGCGTCCAGACGCCCGCGCTGAGTCATGCGATCCGGCACGAGATGGTGCCCGAGGAGCGCGAACGCCTGCACCTCGCGGCCGCTCAGGTCCTGCAACGGCGGTGTGACTCACCGGTCGTCGTCGCCGAGCACGTGGTGGCGTGCGCGGAACCCGTGGGGGCCGGGTGGACGGCACCGGTGCTGCACGGCGCGGCGCGACTGCATCGGGCGGCGGGACGACCGGAGCAGGCAGCGAGGTGTCTGCGCGCGGCACTGCGCGAACCGTTGACCGGCGAGGTCGCGGCGGACGTGGCCGTGGCGATGGCGGATCTTCACCTGCGTTGCGGGATCGCGCCCCGGGCCGACGAACTCGCCCGGCAGCGGGTCGCCGCCGGGGACTGGTTCGACGCGGTGGTGCTCGACTGGCAGTGCGACGAGGACCTGCTCGGCGGCGACCCGGTCGTGCCGGAAGATCCCGAACAGGCGCTGCGCGATCTTCCGGAGAGCGGGCCGCTCGTGGTTCCGTCGCTCGCTCTCGCCGGACTTGGCTTGCTGCGACGAGGTTCCGAACAGGTGGTGCTGGACCTCGCGCCACAACTGCGGGTTCGGCTCGTCGGCGCGGAGCGGGACTGGCTGACGGCGCTGGAGATGTGGGCGCACCGAGCCAACGGCGATCACGCCGAGGTCTCCCGGCTGATGCGCGACCTCGGTCAGGCGTCCCCGTTGCGCGGCTGTGTGGCGTTGGGTGCGGCAGCGTTCGTGGCGTCCTGTGTGGACGCCGGACGTCCGGGTGAGGCGCGGGAGATGTTGGTGCGGCTCGGTTACACGGGAGCGTTGCCACCGGCCTGGGCGTGCGTCTTGCTGCTGCGCGAGCGCGCCCGCATGCACCTCGCTCTCGGAGCCGCACGGCCCGCCCTGGCCGACGCCGAACGCGCGGGAGCCACCGAGCTGGCGGACCGAGCACGGGCGGCGTTGGCGGAACCGAGGCACCGACCGGCACGCGGGGCGGCGTGGGACAAGCTGACGCCACACGAGTCCCGAATCGTCTTGCTGGCACTGGAAGGGGAGACGAATCGGGCGATCGCCGCGCGGTTCGGCGTCACGCAACGGGCGGTCGAGCTGCACCTGACCCGCGTCTACCGCAAGGTCGGGATCAGCAGGCGAGTGCAGCTCTCCGCCGTCTTTCCCGCCTAGAGGAGGCCGGACCGCAGCGCCCACGCCACCGCGTGCACCCGGTTGCGCAGCCCGAACCGTTCGAGCAACTGGTGCAGTGCGTACTTCACGGTCCGCTCCGAGCAGAACAGCCGCGCGGCGACCTCCGCGATCGTCGCGCCGTCCGCCAGCAGCTTGAGCAGTTGCAGGTCGCGGTCGTTCAGCACCGGGGAGCGGTCCTGCACGGCCTGGCCGCCGACGAGCATTTTGACGAGGCGTTCGGCGTTGACGTCGGCTCGCCGCAACGGAAGCGCCAGCCCGGCCTGGGCCGCGATCGACGGTGTGAGGTCGTGCACGCGGGCCGCGATCACCACGATCCTGGCGGAACCGCAGGCCCGCAGCCGTGCGGCCTGCTGCGCGCACAGCTCGTTCACCAGGGCCAGCAGCACATGCGCGTCCGAACGGTCTTGCACCACGCGCACCCGCGGTGTGGTCTTCAGCAGGTGCGTCACGCCGGCCGCGCTGATCAGGTCACGGGACTCCACCGCCACGCGCACCGGTTCGATTCCGGAGTCCACGGTCGCCAGGGCACTACTCATGACACGATCGTGCGAGGTTTCAGCGGCCGTCCACTTCGGAAAACCGAACCGATCCGACGAGAACCTGCTGATCTTTCGCGAACGTGCGGAACTCGCCGGTCGGCCAGCGCTCGATCCGGAGCTCGTCGCCGGGCGTCACGGGCGCGGTGAACCGGGCGTGCAACTCGGTGAAGTCCAGGCCGCTCACGGTGATTCCGAGCGTGCACAGGCCGTGCAGGACGGGTTTCGCGAACCCCGCCCGCCGCGCGAACTCGGGGTCGTAATGCATCGGGTTCACGTCGCCGGTCTCGCGGTAGCGCAGCGCCTGGTCTTCCGTGGTCTGGAAGAAGCTGATCTCGTGGCGCTTCTCGGGGACGGTGAACTCGCGCGTCTCACCACGCTCGCCGCCGAAACCGCCTTCGCCCTTGATGAAGCACGACGACCGCGTTGTCGCGTACTCGGACTCCCACGTGCTGACGACGAGAGCGCCCGATCCCTTGTCGTAGATGTTCGTGACGGTCTTGGTGACGACCGTCGAGCCTTGCGTTGGCAGCTTGCCGTGCAGCCACAACGACTGTTCGGCGTGCAGGACCCGGGTCATGTCGGCGCCGGTCAGGCCGAGCTGTGGGCCGCCGTGCTGCAGCAACGGGATCGCGAACGCGGGGGAGTGGCCACCGGTCGCCGCCGCGTACACCTCGGCGTCGCCGGCCGACCAGGTGCGGACCTGTCGTTCGACGACGCCGAGGATGTCTCGTTGAAGCATTACCCCAAGATAGAGCTAGCCGAGCGTGCCCCGGATGTTGGCGTGGCCCTTGAGCAGGTTGCGGGCGATCGTGCGGCGCTGGATCTCGTCGGTGCCCTCGTAGATGCGCAGCAGCCGCAGTTCGCGGTACCAGCGCTCGATCGGCAGTTCACGGGTGTAGCCCATGCCGCCGTGGATCTGCAGGACGCGGTCGACGATCTCGTTGGCCTTGATGCCGCCGTAGAGCTTCGCGATCGACTGCGCCTGCCGCGAGTCCTGCTTCTGGTCGACGAGCCAGGCGGCGTGCAGCACGAGCCAGCGCAGCGCCTCGATCTCGACCGCGGAGTCGGCGATCATCCACTGGATGGCCTGGTACTCGGCGATGGGCTGGCCGAACGTGACGCGGTTCTTGGCCTGGTCGATCGCCATCTCGACCAGCCGCTCGACGCTGCCGAGCGCGCGGGCGGGCAGCAGGTAGCGGCCCTGGCCGATCCACTGCATCGCGAGGTGGAAGCCCTTGCCCTCCTCGCCGAGGATGTTCTCGTGCGGCACGCGGACGTTGTCGAACACCAGCGCCGCCGGACCCCACTGGCCCATCGTCGGGATGGGTTCGGACTTCCAGCCCATGTCGCGGTCGACGAGGAAGCACGTGACGCCGCCGTCGGCGCCCTTCTCCTTGTCCGTCACCGCGAACACCATCACGAAGTCGGCCTCGTTGCCCTGCGTGATGAACGTCTTCTCGCCGTTGATGACCCACTCGTCGCCGTCCCTGACGGCGGACGTGCGGATGGCCTTGGCGTCACTGCCGGCGCCGGGCTCGGTGATCGCGAAGCACGAGACGCGTTCGCCGGAGATCGTCGGCAGCAGGTAGCGCTGCTTCTGCTCCTCGTTGCCGTGGAACAGGATGTTGTCCGCGTACCCACCGAAGCGGAACGGGACGAAGCTGCGGCCCAGTTCGGCTTCGAGGAGTGCGGTCATCACCGCGCCGAGGCCCATGCCGCCGTACTCCTGAGGCGTGAGGACACCGAAGAACCCGGCCTGCTTGGCCTTGTCCTGCAGCGCCTTGAGCTCCTCCTTCGGCAGACCCGGCTGGCCCGCGCGTTCGCGGCGCAGCACCTCGGGCTCCAGCGGGATGATCTCCTTGCGCACGAAGGTCCGCACCCAGTCGCGGATCTCCTTCTGCTCCTCGTCGAGCGTGAAGTCCATGGTTTTCCTTTCAGACGAACGCGTTGATGCCGGTCAGCGCCCGGCCGATGAGCAGTTTCTGGATCTGGCTGGTGCCCTCGTAGAGGGTGGTGACACGGGTGTCCCGCAGGTACTTGCCCACCGGGTACTCGTCGATGTAGCCGTAGCCGCCGAAGACCTGGATGGCGTTGTTGGCGACCCTGACCGCGGCTTCGCTGGCGTAGAGCTTCGCCATGCTCGCCTCGGTGCCGAACGGTTCGCCCCGGTCGGCCAGGTCGGCGACGCGCCACGTCAGGAGCCGGGCGGCGTCGGTCTCCACGGCCATGTCCGCGAGCAGTTCCTGGACGAGCTGGAAGCCCGCGATGGGCTTGCCGAACTGCTCGCGCTCCTGGGCGTACTTGAGCGCGGCTTCGAGGGCACCTCGCGCGGCGCCGACGCAGCCCGCCGCGACGGACATGCGGCCCTTGTCGAGCGAGCCCATCGCGAGCTTGAAGCCCTCTTGGCTGAGCAGGGCGTCGTCGGGCACCTCGACGTCGTCGAGGGTGATCTCGGCGGTGGCCTGGCCTCGCATGCCGAGCTTGCCCTTGATCTCGGTGGCGTTGAAGCCCGCGGTGTCCGTGGGGACCAGGAACGCGCTGATGCCCTTCGGGCCAGGGCCTCCGGTGCGGGCGAACACGAGCGCGACGTCGGCCCAGGTGCCGTTGGTGATGAAGACCTTGCGGCCGTTGATCCGGTAGCCGTTCTCCGTCTTCGTGGCTTTGGTCGTCAGACTGCCCGCGTCGCTGCCGGTGCCGGGTTCGGTGAGGGCGAAGCAGCCGAGTCGAGTGCCCGCGGTGAGGCCGGGCAGCCAGCGTTGTTTCTGCTCCTCCGTGCCGTGCTTGGCGATCGACTTCGCGACCAGCCCGAGCGAGACGGAGATGATCCCCCTGACCGCGCTGTCGCCGCGGGCGATCTCTTCGAGCACCAGGCAGTAGGCGAGGTTGTCGCCGCCGCTGCCGCCGTAGCGCTCGTCGATGCCGAGCCCGAGGAACCCGACCTCGCCGAGTGCCGGGACCAGGTCTCTGTCGATCGCCTCGTCGCGGTCCCAGCGCGTGGCGTGCGGGACGATGCGTTCGTCGGTGAACCGCCGGGCCAGCTCCCTGAGCTGCCGGTGTTCGTCCGAAAGCGTTAGATCCACAGGCCCTCCCGACTAACCGAACAGTGTTAGGTTAACTCACATGCCCCGGCCGAGCACCCCTCTGCTGAGCCCAGACCGCATCAGGTCGGTGGCTCTGGCCATCATCGACCGCGACGGACTCGACGGCCTGTCCATGCGCAAGCTCGCCGCCGAGCTGGGCGTGCAGGCCGCGTCGCTGTACGGGCACGTCCGCACGAAGGACCAGCTGCTGAACGACATCGCGTCGTCGATCCTGTCGACGGTCGACGTCTCGGGTTTCGAGGTCGACTGGCGCGAAGGCCTGATCCGATGCGCGCGCTCGTACCGTGCGGCTTTGTCGTCGCACCCGAACATCGTGCCGTTCCTCGCCTACGGCCCGGCCGGTCGTGAGGAGTCGCTCCAACGCCTCGACCTGCTGCACGGCGCGTTGGTCGACGCCGGCTGGTCGCGCCGCGAGGCCACGATGATCGCCGCGGGCCTGATGTACATCGTGTTCGGCTCCGCGCTGAGCTCGTTCTCCAGCGGCTTCTCCGCCGACCCCGCCGACTACACCGACCGCTATCCCCACCTCGACCGCGCCCACCTGCTGCCGGGCGTCGCGCGAGAACTCGACCGCGACAGCTTCGAGCTGGCGCTCGCGGCGTTCGTGCGCGGCCTTTAGTGTTCTGGCGTGGCTTCCAAGGCGATCGAGCTCGAGGTCGGTGACCAGCTGGTGCGGGTGTCCAACCCGGACAAGCCGTACTTCCCCGCGCGGGGCATCACCAAGCGGCAGGTGGTCGAGTACTACCGCACCGTCGCACCCGTGCTGCTGTCGGTGCTGCGCGACCGCCCGGTGGTCCTGAAGCGCTACGTCGACGGCGTCGAGGGCGAGGCGTTCTACCAGAAGCGCGTGCCCAAGGGCGCTCCCGACTACGTCGAGACCGTGCAGGTGAAGTTCCCGTCCGGCCGTCCGGCCGACGAGATCTGCCCGACCTCGGAAGCCGTGATCGTCTGGGCCGCGAACCTCGGCACGTTCGACTTCCACCCGTGGCCGGTGCGGCGTTCCGACGTCGACCACCCGGACGAGCTGCGCATCGACCTGGACCCGCAGCCGGGCACCGACTTCTCCGACGCGGCCCGCGTCGCGCTGGTGCTGCGCGAGGTGCTCGCCGACGCCGGCCTGACCGGCTACCCGAAGACCTCCGGCGGCCGCGGCATCCACGTCGCCGTGCGGATCCGGCCGGAGTGGGATTTCATCGACGTCCGGCACGCCGTGATCGCCCTGGCGCGCGAGGTGGAGAAGCGGGCACCGAAGCTGGCGACTTCGGCCTGGTGGAAGGAAGAACGCGGTGAGCGCGTCTTCATCGACTTCAACCAGGCCGCCCGCGACCGCACGATCGCCTCGGCCTGGTCGGTGCGCGGCACACCTCGTGCGACCGTGTCCACACCTGTGCTGTGGGACGAATTGTCCACTGTGGACCCTGATGACTTCGACGTGCTGACCGTGCCGAAGTACCTGGAGGAGCGGGGAGATCTCCACGCCTCGCTGGACTCGGAGGCGTTCGGGATCGAGACGCTGCTGGAGTGGTACGCGGCCGATCCGCGCGGCGAGATGCCCTATCCGCCGGACTACCCGAAGATGCCGGGCGAGCCGATGCGCGTGCAGCCGTCCCGCGCCCGCAAGCCGGAATGACGATCGATCCTTCCGGTCGGGACGCCGAGTCGTACCGCGACCGCCTGGGTCTGCGCGGCGACGTGGTGCGGTTCGAGGAGGGCTCGCTGCCCGTCTTCGCCATCGGCGACGAGTTGGTGCTGAAGCTGTTCCCACCGGAGTACCACGGCGAGGTGCCGACCGAGGTCGCGGTGATGGAGGCGTTGCACGGCAAACTGCCCGTGCCGACGCCGCGGCTGCACGCCACGGGCTTGCTCGACGACTGGGCCTACGTGCTGATGTCGCGCCTGCGCGGCGAGGAACCCGAGGTACCGGACGTCGAGGTCAGCGCGCGGGTCGGGGAGATGCTCAGGGCGCTGCACGCCGTCGAGCCGCCCGCGACGCTGGGGCCGGGGGACTGGGCGGCGTTCGTTGCTGGACAGCGCAAGGGTTGTGTTGAGCAGCAACGGAAGCGTGGGCTCGGTGAGCGGTGGCTGGAGCGGATTCCGGGGTTCCTCGACGGCGTGGATCTCGGCGCCGAACGCCCGGTGCTGCTGCACACCGAGGTGATGAGCGCGCACCTGTTGCGGCGGAACGGGAAGCTGTCCGGGCTGTTCGACTTCGAGCCGGCGATGCGCGGGGCGTTCGAGTACGAGTTCGTCAGCGTTGGCATCTTCGTGACAAAGGGCGATCGGGAGTGCTGGAAGGCGTTGGTGGACGCGTACGGGCGTGTGCCGGAGCCGCGGCGCGTGATGGCTTACGCGCTGTTGCACGTCTACTCCAACATGCCCTGGTACATGCGTGAGATGCCCGAGGGGGATTCGTTCGACGAACTCGCCGCACGGTGGTTCGGTGCGTGAGTGCGCCAACCGGCTGTATTGGGAACGGATCTAGTCGGCGACCTCGTAGAATGGACGAAACGCGAGAGGAGGTCGTGATGTCCCAGCCTTATGTCGTGCGGTACGTCGGCGGTCCCCTCGACGGCAGGGTCGACTCGCTGCCGTCCACGCCGGAGGACCCGAAGCAGACCGTGACGTACGTGCACCTGCACGGCGGTCCCAAGATCGTGCACGTCTACGACCTCGAGTACGCGGTCGAGTACGGATGTGAGTACCGGTTGCGCGCCGGTGAGGGCGACGAAGCCTGAGCAAGCCTCACGTGGACATGTAGAGGCATCTGGGTTTACCGTCTCGTCATGAGAGCGCTCTCACACACTGTGGTGCGAGAGGAGATTCCATGCACGTGCGGATTCGAGGAGCGATCGGCGTCGCGGCGGTGGCGATGGCGGTCGTGGCGGCGGGCTTCGTGGTGGGGCAACCGGTCTCCCACGCGGGGCACGGCTACCTGTACAGCGCCGAGCAGGCGCGGGCGATGGTGCAGCAGCAGGCGGTGGCCGGGTCCGAGTTCCGGGTGACCTGCGCGTCGAGCCATCGTCGTCAAGATGACCCGATCGTGTTCCAGAACCAGTCCGGCGTCTCACACATGCACGAGTTCTTCGGCAACCGGACGACGGACGCGTTCTCGACGCTGACGTCGTTGCGTGCGGGGACGACGAACTGCGACCCGATCTCGGACAAGTCGGCGTACTGGGTGCCGACGCTGTACAAGAACGGTCAGCCGGTCGCGCCCGAGAGCGTGACCATCTACTACCAGGGCATTCACGACCACACGCGGGCGGTCGCGCCTCCCCAGGGGCTGCGGTACGTGGTGGGCAACGCGAAGGCCGCCTCGCCCACCGAGAACCCGGCGGCGCGGTGGTCGTGCACCACGCAGTCGCCGTCGAACCGCGACTTCCTGAACTGCCCGCCCGGCACGAAGGTGGAGACCTACCTGGACTTCCCGACGTGCTGGAACGGCCGCGACCTCGACTCGGCGAACCACCGAGACCACATGGCGTTCGCGGCCGGGCTGGTCTGCCCGGCCTCGCACCCGGTGGTGGTGCCGCGGCTGGAGTTCCTGATCACCTATCCGGTGAACGGTGCCGGGTTGTCGTTGGGAGGCACGCTCAACGGTGCGAACGTCACGAGCGCGCCCGGCTACACGTTCCACGGCGACTTCATGAACGTGTGGGATCCCGTTGAACTGCAACGGCGTGTCTCCAACTGCATCAACGCCGGTCGTATCTGCGGAGTCGGCGGAAACCCTTAACGATCTTGCTGCCGACCCGGTGCTCAGAAATGTCAGGGGTGTAGGGCATGCTTTGGGCACAGGTGTTCGAATGGTTGGGGAGGCAGCGCGATGGCGAAGAAGAGCGGGCTGTCGGCGGAGGACGTCGACAGCCTGCGCTCGCAGTTGAACGAAGGCACCGTGCCGATGGTGTGGTTCACGGCGGCCGCGGTGGGCATGGAGGAGGGCAGGTCGGCGAAGCTGCTGGCCGTCACCGATCCTCCGGAGGGCGACTTCATCCAGGTCCGGCCCACGGGTTCGAAGGACGAGATGTCGTTCTCCCCGGCCGAGCTGACGCTGGAGAAGCCGCCGCCGCGCAAGAAGCCGGCGACCCCGCCCCCTGCGCCTCCGGAGCCGCCACGCCACACTGAGATCATTCACCCCTACGTCCCGGAGGCGCCGGTGAAACCCGCGGCCCCCAAGCCGAAACCCGCACCCGCTCCCGTCGAGCAGGCGCCCGCGAAGCCTGCCGCGCGCAAGCCGTCCGCGAAGAACGCCGTCCCCGAGGTCACCGTCACGCTGGTGTCGGTGGGCGAGGGCGAGTGGACCGTGGAGGTGCTGCAGGGCACCCGCAAGACGGTCCGTCCGACGCCGGTACCGCCCGCCTCCGTGGCCCAGGCCGCGAAGCTGCTCACGCCCGAGGTCGCCGAGATCGTCGAGGGCGTGCTGAACGCGGCGCGTGCTCAGCAGCTCGCCCGCGTGGAGCAACTGCGCGCCGAACTGGAGGCAGCCCAGAAGGCTCTGGACGACCTGGGCGCATAGCGCCATCACGGGCTGCGACTCCCCGGTGGTTGTCCCCACGCGTTCGGGTGAGAGGGGTTCCCAGGACTTGTACCGGGGCGGACCGTGGGATGCGCGGAGGTCCCGCGCAGGTCCGGCTTGGAGTACGGGGAGGCCCTGATGGGTACGTGTGGGTGCTGTTCCGGGTGCACGGGTCCCGGCTGCGGCTGCTGTTCGAGCTGCTGACACAAGATTCGGGCGGGGGAGCCTTCAGCGCGTCGTGGTCACGCGAAAGGCTCCCCGCGCCACGTCCGGGGTAACCCGAGGCACGGGTCCGCCGATGGGGACCGCATGACTCAGAAGATCGTTCACTGGAACACTCACGACTTCAACGGAACGCCCGGAGCTCCGGGCGTCATCGACCTCGATCCCGCGTCACTCGCGAGAACTCACCCGGCCATCGCGCAGGCGATCGGGCGAGGCAGGGTGACTTCACACGCCATCCAGTACTGGGGCCTCGGAGTTCTCATCACACTGGTCGTGGACGAGGACTGACACCCGATCAGGGCGGACAGACGGTCCCGTTCGACGGCACCTTCGCATCGATCAGGTAGTCCCGGACGGCCGTGGTCGCGCACCCCGACAGGGTCAGAGCGCCATGTCCGCTGCCCTGCCACCCGATCAACGACGACCCGGGCAACCGCTGCGCCGCGTGCTCGGTGCCCGGCGCGGGCGTGGAGAGGTCGTTGGCCGTGCTCAGGACCACGATCGGGGGCGCGCTCTTCAGGGCGTCGACCTTCTCGGCCTTGGGCGGCGGGAACGGGTTGCAGTGCAGCAGCTGGCGGGCGAACAGGGCGCCGAACATCGCGTGCTTCGACTGCCAGTCGGCCGTGAGGGCCTTCACGCGGTCCGGCGGGATGCGCGTGGCGGTGTCGTTGCAGCCGATGATCAGGCCCGCGTCGAAGCGCGGCGGGTTCTCGTCCAGGTCGTTCACCAGCGGGTCGAGCAGGGCGAACAGGCCAGTGCTGTCGCCGGCGCGGGCCTTCACCAGCGCGTCGGCCAGAGCAGGCCACCGCCCGCGATCGGCCAGGCCCGCGGCGATCGCGTTCAGGGCCGAGCCCGGGGTCAGGTCGACGTAGTCGCCGCGCACGCGTCCGGAACGCAGCTGGGTCAGGAGCGCCTGCACGTCCTCGCGCGGGTTCGCGAGCGCGCAGCCGCGGGTCTTGCAGTCGCGGGCGAACGCGTCGAACGTCGCCTCGGCCGCGACGGCACGGGACTCGAGGACGCCCACCTGGTCGAGCGTCGGGTCCGGGGCGCCGTCGAGGACGGTGCGGCCGATGCGGTTCGGGTAGCGCTGGGCGTAGGTCGTGATGACACGCGAGCCCTCGCCTAGGCCGATGGCGTTGAGGCGGTCGGTGCCCAGGAAGTCGCGGAGGCGTTCGAGGTCGGCGGCGGCGCGCCACGAGTCGAACGCGGTCAGCCTGCCTTCCAGGTCGAGGACGCACTCCTGCGAGGCCTCGCCCGCGGCGACCACGAGGTTCGACTGCTCGGTCTCGGCCGGGTCGTACTCGACGAGCTGGGCGCGCGTGGCCTGCGGTACGCACGACATGCCGTCCGAACGGCCCGTGCCTCGCCGGTCCACGCCGATGATCGTGTACGTGCTGAGGATGTCCTTGGGCAACGCCGCCGCGAGCCGCGCGGCCTTCAGCGTGCCGGGCTCACCGCCGGGATCGTTGACGACGACCAGCGCGCTCTTGCCCGTGCCGACGCGCGTCAGCGCGATGCCGAGCTGACCGCGGCCGGGGCGTCCCGGCGGGTCGAGCACCGCGGGCATGCGCGCGCATTCGTAGGCCTGCTCGCCTTGGGGAGCGTCCGCGCCGAAGCGGTCTTTCATCTGCTCGTTGCACGGCGCCCACTGCAGCGAGTCCTTCTTGTACTCGCCGAGCGGGGGCACGGGCTGCGGCCCGGCGAGCGCGCTCTGGTCGACGGGCTGGTTCTCCTCGCCCTTGACCGCGATCACCGGCCGGCTGGAGGGACCCGCGCTGCACGCCGTCAGCACGCTCACTGCCAGTAGGGCCAAGGCAGCGCCACGCACAGATTCCCTCACTCTCGTTCACACTCCGGGAAGCTGAGCCTCGCACGGGGTAGGTAAATGCGAGGTGAGTCAGGATGGGGGACATGGATCACGCCGATCGGCTCCCCGTGGCTCGCCTCGTGGGCGGCATCCCGCCGACGGCGCTCGTGCTGCTGGGCATCGTCAGCGTGCAGGTCGGCGCGGCGTTCGCGAAGCAGCTCTTCACGGTCGCGGGCGCGGCGGGCATGGTCACGGTGCGGCTGCTCATGGCCGCACTGGTGCTGGTCCTGATCTGGCGTCCCTCACTCAGGCTCGACCGCAGAACGCTCGTCACGGTCGTCACCTACGGCGCCGTGCTCGCCGTGATGAACCTTTGCTTCTACGCGGCACTGGACCGCATCCCGCTCGGCGCGGCCGTCACGATCGAGTTCCTCGGGCCGCTCGCGGTGGCGGTCGCGGGCTCACGGCGCTGGCTCGACGGCGTGTGGGTGTTGTTGGCGGGCACGGGCATTGTGCTGCTCACGGGCGTGCAGGGCGGTCTGTTGTGGACGGGCGTGCTGTTCGCGTTGGCCGCGGGCGCGTGCTGGGCGGCGTACATCCTGGTGACGGCCAAGCTCGGCAGCCAGACGACCGACGGCAAGGGCCTCGCGCTCGCGATGGTGGTCGGCACGGTGATCGCGCTGCCGTTCGGCATCGGCTCGGCGGGCACCGCGATGCTCGACCCGATGGTGCTGGTGGTGGCGATCGTGGTCGCGCTGATGTCGTCGGTCGTCCCGTACTCGCTGGAGCTGGAGGCGTTGCGCCGCATGCCGCCGCGCGTGTTCGGGATTCTGATGTCGCTGGAACCGGCGGTGGCCGCGGTGGCCGGCCTGCTGCTGCTCGGAGAACACCTCGCACCGGCGCAGTGGATCGCCGTCGGCTGCGTCGTGATCGCGTCGGTCGGTGCGGCGAGATCGGCCGAGCCCGACGTCTAACGGGCCCGGAGCTCGCCCTTCAGCACCGACGCCACGTCGTAGCGGGCCGGGATCTCCAGCTGGTCGTAACGGCACGACAGCGGCTCGCGGTCCGGGCGCCACCGCGCGAACTGACCGTTGTGCCGCAGCCGCACGGGCTGCTCGCCCTCCGTCTGCGTGTAGTGGATCTCCAGCACCCGCTCGGGCCGCAGCGCCACGTACTCGGCCTGCTTGCCGCGCCACCGGTTGATCTCGCCGGGGATCCGCTGGCCGGGAACGGGATTCGCCCACGGGTGGTCTCCCGAGGTGATCAACGGCGCCAGCTCGACGGCCAGCTCACGGCGTTCGGCCGCCTTGAACGAACCGCAGACGCCGATGTGGTGCAGCAGGTCGTTCGAGTCGTAGACGCCGAGCAGCAACGAGCCGACCGCCGTGCCGGGCTCGGTGTCCTTGTGCCAGCGCAGGCCCGCGAGCACGACGTCGGCGGTGCGCGCGTGCTTCACCTTGATCATCGAACGCTTGCCCGGCGTGTACGGGCCGTCCGACGGCTTGCCCATCACGCCGTCCAGCCCCGCGCCCTCGAACAGCGTGAACCACTGCCGCGCCGTCTCGACGGACGTGGTCGCGGGCGTCACGTTCAACCCCGGCAGCGTCAGCAACGCCTCGCGCCGCGCGATCGTCGGCTGCTCCAGCAGCACCTCGGACCCCAGCGCCAGCAGGTCGAACGCGACGAACGTGGCCGGCGTCGCCTCCGACAGCATCGTCACCCGCGAGGCCGCCGGGTGGATGCGCTCGGACAACGCGTCGAAGTCCAGCTCGTCGTTCTTCGCGACCACCAGTTCGCCGTCGACGACCACCTTGTCGGGCAGCACGTCGAGCATCGAGGCGACGACCTCGGGGAAGTAGCGGTTGAGCGGCTTCCCGCTGCGCGACTGCAGCAGCACCTCGTCGCCGGAGCGGAACACCACGCAGCGGAACCCGTCCCACTTCGGCTCGAAGAACAGGTTCGCGTCGTCCGGGATCCCGTCCACCGCGGTGGCGAGCATCGGCTGCAGAGGTGGCGTCAGCGGTAGGTCCACGGGCACATCCTGCCTCTTCAGGTGGAATTCCGCCGCTGATACCGCAGCAACAGGACGTCGTCCGCGCGCAACACCGACGCCAGCGCGAGATCCACGGGCGGGATGACCGCACCGTGCGCGATCCGCGACGAGTCACCCACCGCGAGCACCGGCGCCACGGTCAGGTTCAGCGCGTCCACCAGCCCTTCGGCCACCATCGACCCGAACAGCCGCGGGCCGCCTTCGAGGTTGATCCGGTGCAGCCCCCGTGCCGCGAGTTCGGCGACCGCGACCGACAGGTCGACCTCGGTGTCGCCGGCGATGATCACCTCGGCGGGCAGCGCCGGCATGCGCGCGGCCTCGGTGGTGATCACGATCGGCGGCACGGCGGTGTCGGTGAACAGCGGCAGGTCCGGCGTCAGAGATCCTCGCGTGGTCACGACCGCGATCGGCAACGGCCTGGCGCGCTTCGCACCCCGGTACCCCTCGATCAACACCGTCGCCGCACCCACCATCACGACGTCGGCGAGCTCGCGCCCGAGCAGGTAGATCTTCCGGTCCGCGGGCGACCCCAGCCCCGCCGAACGCCCGTCGACCGACACCGCACCGTCCACGCTGGACACGAAGTTCGCGGTGACCCACGTCCGATCGGCGGGATAGGCGTACAGCGACTCGAGGGCTGTGTCGGTCATCTCAACGCCCGGTGAGGGCCACAACATCTCCACCTGGCCATCCCATCACGCCGATAAGCTGCGGGCATGCGCTTGTCCGACCGGGATCCCCAGATCAGTCCCGACGAACTGATCGAGAACCTGGTGCCGCCGCCGATGTTCGACTCGGTCAGCTTCGACACCTACATCCCCAACCCGGACGAGCCCTCGCAGGCCGCCGCGGTCGAGGCGGGCCGCCGGTTCGCCGCGCGGGTCAGCGTCCGCCGCAAGAAGTGGTCGCTGTTCGGTTCCCGCGACGAAGAGGCGGGCAAGCTCGGCCTCTACCTCGACGGCGGCTTCGGCGTCGGCAAGACCCACCTGCTCGCCTCGCTCTGGCACGCCGTGCCGGGCCCGAAGGCGTACGGCACGTTCGTCGAGCTGACCAACATGGTCGGCGTCCTGACGTTCCCCGAGGCGGTCCGGCGCCTGAGCGGCCACAAGCTGCTCGCCATCGACGAGTTCGAGCTCGACGACCCCGGCGACACCATGCTCGTCACGCGCCTGATCAAGGAACTGATCGCGGCCGGCGTGCACGTCGCCGCCACCTCGAACACACTGCCGGACAAGCTCGGCGAGGGGCGGTTCGCCGCCGCCGACTTCCTGCGCGAGATCCAGTCGATGTCCTCGAAGTTCGACGTGGTCCGCGTCGACGGCCCCGACTACCGCCACCGCGGCCTGCCCGACGCCCCCACACCGATGTCGGACACCGAACTGACTGTTAGAGCCTCTAACACCGCAGGCTCGACCCTCGACGACTTCGACGACCTGTGCAAGGCGCTCGCCCGCATCCACCCGTCGAAGTACGGCAGGCTGCTCGACGGCGTCACCGCCGTGCACCTCAAGGACGTCAAGCCGGCGCCCGACCAGAGCGTCGGGCTGAGGCTCGTGGCGTTCGGCGACCGGCTCTACGACCGCGACATCCCGGTGGCGGTGTCGGGGCAGCCGCTGTCGGAGCTGTTCACCGAGGAGATGCTGCGCGGCGGCTACCGCAAGAAGTACCTGCGGGCTGTCAGCCGATTGGTCGCGTTGTCTCGGGTTTGACTCCGGCGGCGTTCGAGTATCCACTGGGTGACGAGCGGGAATGATGACGTCCCGACGTCTTCCGGAGGCACCCATGCTGAGTGAAGCCGAACGCCGCTCGCTCGAAGAGATCGAGCAGCGGTTGCTCGCGGACGAGCCCAGACTCGCCCGCACCATGAACCGCCAGGTCCGGCCCTGGCTGTTCTACTCCCTCCTGGTCGTCTTCGGTGGCCTCACGGTGCTGCTGACGGTGATCGGCGCGTTCGGCCCCGCCTTCCAGTGCCTGCTGGTCACAGCCGGTGTTCTGGTGCTTCGCAAGTACCCGCTTCGCCTCCGGTAGCGGAAACTCGCTGGCGCCGGAACAGCACAACCCGGACCATCTCCGCGTGGGTTATCTGGAAGCGAACGGGCTCGCGTACGCCTTGCCTGATGGCAGGGAGCTGTTCCGCGACGTCTCGTTCAAGGTGAGCGGCGGGACCGTGGTCGCGCTCGTCGGCGCCAACGGTGCCGGCAAGACGACGCTGCAACGGATCCTGTCGGGTGAGCTCATCCCGAAGCAGGGCAGCGTGCACGTGCAGGGCGGGCTCGCGGTGATGCCGCAGTTCATCGGCTCGGTCCGCGACGACAGCCTGGTGCGGGACCTGTTGCTGTCCGTGGCGCCCGTGGCGTTGCGGAAGGCCGCCGAGGAGCTCGACGACGCCGAGCTCGCGCTGATGGACGTCGACGACGAAGCCGCCCAGATGCGGTATGCGAACGCCCTCACCAACTACGGCGAGGCCGGCGGGTACGACATCGAGGTCCTCTGGGACACGGTCACCGTCGCCGCGCTCGGCCTGCCCTACGACCGGGCCCGGTTCCGCGAGGTGCGCACGTTGTCCGGCGGTGAGCAGAAGCGGCTGGTCCTCGAAACGTTGTTGCGCGGCCACGAGCAGGTGCTGCTGCTCGACGAGCCCGACAACTACCTCGACGTTCCCGGCAAGCGCTGGCTCGAAGACCGGCTGAAGGCCACCGACAAGGCCGTTCTCGTCGTCAGCCACGACCGTGAGCTGCTGTCCACTGCCGCGACGCACGTGGTCACGGTCGAGGCGCATTCCACGTGGACGCACGCGGGCTCGTTCGGGACGTGGCACGCCGCCCGAGCGAAACGCATCGACAGGCTGCTGGAAGATCACCGGCGCTGGAACGAGGAGCACGAGCGGCTCAAGGACCTCGTCCGCACGCTCCAGCAGCTGGCCAAGTCCTCCGAGGTGATGGCTCAGAAGTATCGGGTCATGGCCGCGCGCCTCGAACGGTACGAGCAGGCGGGCCCGCCGCCGGAGATCCCTCAGGACGAGAAGGTCACGCCGAGGCTCAAGGGTGGCCGGACGGGCGTCCGCGCGATCACGTGCGAGCAGCTGGAGCTGACCGGGCTGATGAGGCCGTTCTCGCAGGAGATCTTCTTCGGCGACCGGGTGGCGGTGCTGGGCTCGAACGGCTCCGGCAAGAGCCACTTCCTGCGGCTGCTCGGCGGGGACGACGTCCGCACGACCGGCAAGTGGAAGCTCGGCGCACGGGTCGTGGCGGGGCTGTTCGCGCAGACGCACGAGCACCCGGAGTGGCTCGGCCGCACGCTCGTGGACATCCTCTGGCACGGCGAGGGCCAGCGGCGCGGCAAGGACCGTGGCGCCGCGATGTCGGTGCTGCAGCGCTACGGCCTGCACCAGGCAGGCGACCAGCGGTTCGAGAACCTGTCCGGCGGGCAGCAGGCGCGGTTCCAGATCCTGCTGCTGGAGCTGTCCGGGGCGACGTTGCTGCTGCTCGACGAGCCGACGGACAACCTCGACCTCGCGTCGGCGGAGGCGTTGCAGAACGCGCTGAACGACTTCGAAGGCACCGTCGTCGCCGTGACTCACGACCGGTGGTTCGCCAAGTCGTTCGACCGGTTCCTGCACTTCCGGGCGGACGGCAAGGTGTCCGAAGTGGACGAGCCGGTCTGGAGCTAGAGCTCCCAGGAGACGAAGGCGCCGTCGTCGATCGACCCGCCCGCCTTCTTGTACGTGGCCTGCGCCGCCGTGTCACCCGCGGCGGTGCCGGTCCACATCGCGTAGCAACCCCGTTCCACCGCAAGGGCTTTCAGCGCCTCGACGAGCGCCGTGCCGATGCCGCGGCGCAGGAACGAGTCGTCCACGCCCAGCTCGTAGAGGAACATCTCGGTGCCCTTGTCCGGGTGCGTCGTCTCCACCCCGGACACGAACCCGGCCGGCTGGTCGCCGACGTAGGCGATCAGCAGATGGCTGTGATCCTGCGCCAGGAACCGAGCGGTCGCGTCCGGCCGTGGTGGCGCGTCGAACAGGTGCGCGGCGGCGAACACGTCGTCGGGGGAGGCGGCGCGACGGATCTTCATACCGCCAGGCTAGGTCAACTCTCGGGCGAGGGCCCGAAGGCGCGTCACCGGTCTTCGACGACGGCGGGCAGCTTCCCGTTCTTGACCAGCCTGGCCAGCTCGGCGTGGTCCGCCTCGGTCTGGTCGGCGTAGTCGAACGCGTACTTCGCGAACGCCTCGTCGAGGTCGTCGCCGCCGCCGTTCTGGAAGTACCCGGCCAGCAGCCGCGGGTCGAGTGAACGCGTGTGCGCGCGGGCCAGCAGGGCGCCGGCGAGGCGGCCGTAGTCGTCCAGGTCGTCGCGCTTCAACGTGGTCGCGTCGATCTCACCCTTGCGGTTGCGGAACTGCCGCACGATGAAGTGTCGGCCCTCGATCGTCGTCCAGCCCAGCAGGATGTCCGTCTCCGCCTGCACCAGTCGCGCGCCGTGCACGATCCGCTTGCCCTCGTGCTTGGCGGGATCGACGTCCAGGAACGGCTGCAGGGCGGAGGGCCTGGCTTCCTTGGCCTGCAGGACCAGAGCCTCGGACCCGTTGCCGTGCAACAGGATCAGGTAGTTGCGCAGGCCGACGCTGCCGGTGCCGACGACGCGGAACGCCACGTCCGAGACGCCGTACCGCATGATCAGGTTCCGCCGGGACTCGCGCAGACTGTCCACGTAGGACGGCAGCGCGGCGATCACGGCCTCGGCGGTCGGGGGAGTGGCCTCGGTGAACGTCGGCGGGTTCGTGATGAACCGCCACTTCTCGCCGTCGTGCGCGGTCCACTTCGCGGCGAACCGGGCGCTGGTGTTCTTGCGCGACTTCTCGGCGGCCTTGGAGAAGTCGTTGATCAGGTCGTCCGCCTTGACCTTCGACAGCGAGGACTCGTCGCCCAGCGCGCTCCACGAGTCCAGGAACGGGAGCTCCGCGAGGTGCTTGATCGAGCCCCGGTACGCGCGCACCGCGTCTTCCGCGGCGTCACGGCAGCCCTTGTCCGACACGCCGCCGACCCGGCCCGCCAGCACCAAAGACGCCACGAGCCGCTTGAGGTCCCATTCCCACGGGCCTGGGAGCGTCTCGTCGAAGTCGTTGATGTCCATGACGATCTGGCCCTCGGGCGTGCCGTAGAGACCGAAGTTCGCTGCGTGTGCATCACCGCACAACTGAGCGTGAAGGCCCGTCGCGCATCCGGCGGCGAGATCGCCCGCCTGCAAGCCGGCCGCACCGCGGAAGAACGCGAACGGGTTCTCCAGCATCCGTCCGATCCGCAGCGGGATCAGGTTTTCCAATCGGCCCTTGTTGCTGGCGCGCAGGAACTCCAGGACGGACGGGCGTGCGGAGGCCAGCGACATCGCCCGGTGCGCTTTGAAGTCCACTGAGGACCGCAGCGCGCGCCCCTCGGCGTAGACCTCTTCAGGCTCAACCCATCTGCCCAAAGCGGCAGCGGCCTCAGCACGCACCCGTTCACCCATAAGAGTCATCATGCCTGCGGCGGACGGGCGCCGTGGCCCGTCCGCCGCATTTGTGACCTAGCTACGAATGAAAATCACCCTAAACGGGACGAACGACTTCAGCGATTGCCTGAACGCCCAGGTCGATCTCGTCCCGCGTGATCACCAACGGCGGAGCGACGCGCAACGTCGACGCGTGCGTCTCCTTGCACAGCACCCCGCGCAGGGAGAGTGCCTCGGACGCGGCCCGGCCGACCGGACCGCCGGGCGCGATCTCGACACCGGCCCACAGCCCACGCCCGCGCACCTCGGCCACCCCGTGGCCGACCAGCTTGTTCAGTTCGGCGTGCAGGTACGCGCCCATCTCCCGTGAGCGCTGCTGGAACTCGCCGGTCGCGAGCAGCCTCACGACCGCGCGGCCCACGGCGCAGGCGAGCGGGTTGCCACCGAACGTCGACCCGTGCTCGCCGGGCTTCAGCACGCCCAGCACGGCCCGTGAACCGACCACGGCGGACACGGGCAGGATGCCGCCGCCCAGCGCCTTGCCGAGCGTGTAGAGGTCAGCGCGCACACCCTCGTGATCCAGCGCGAACAGCTCGCCGGTGCGGCCGAGGCCGGACTGGATCTCGTCGGCGATCATCAGGACGTTGTTCTCGTCGCACAGGCGGCGAATTCCGGCCAGGTACCCGGCGGGCGGCACGACGACGCCGGCCTCGCCCTGGATCGGCTCCAGCAGCACGGCGGCCGTGCGCGGGGAGATCGCGGACTCGATCTCGTCGAGGTTGCCGTACTTGACGACCTTGAAGCCGGGCGTGAACGGCCCGAAGTCGTTGCGCGCGGTCTCGTCGGTCGAGAACGACACGATCGTCGTGGTGCGGCCGTGGAAGTTGGACCCGGCGACGATGATCTCGGCCGTGCCCTCCGGCACGCCCTTGACCTGGTAGGCCCACTTGCGCGCGACCTTGATCGCGGACTCGACGGCCTCCGCGCCGGAGTTCATCGCGAGCACCATCTCGGTGCCGGTGAGTGCCGCGAGCTCGCGGCAGAACAGGCCGAACTGGTCGTGGTGGAACGCGCGGCTGGTCAGCGTCACGCGGCCGAGCTGTTCGACGGCGGCGGCCACCAGGGCGGGGTGGCGGTGCCCGAAGTTCAGCGACGAGTAGCCGGACAGGAAGTCCAGGTAACGGCGGCCCTCGACGTCGGTGACCCAGGACCCCTCGCCGTGCGAGATGACCACCGGAAGCGGGTGGTAGTTGTGCGTGCTCCACTCCTCGTCCAGGGCGACGTAGTCAGCGCTAGCCGAAGTGGTGGTCTCCGCGGTGTGGTGGTCAGCGATGGCGGTCATCCTCCAAGGCTAGGGTCCCGGACAAGCGATTTCGACCGTGAAGCGTTGCGCATTGCCTCAGTTCGTTGCGTAGATTCATCAATCAGTGGCGGAACTTTGCACAGCAGGCGGAATCGGCGGTGAATCGCTACGGTCTGGTGATGGCGAAGAAGTCGGTTCGTGAAGCCCTGCGGCTCGATGAGGTGGATCTCTCCACCCTCGATCCGGCGGGGCGCCCGGTCGGTCCCCAGAGCAAGAAGGAGGCGGCCGAGGGCCTGGTCGCCACCGGGGCCGAGCTGGACGGTCTGCAGGAAGCGCTGTACGCGGAGAATTCTCGCGCGGTCCTCCTCGTCCTGCAGGGCATGGACACCGCGGGCAAGGGCGGCGTCGTCCGGCACGTCGTCGGCCTGGTGAACCCGCAGGGCGTGCGCATCGCGTCGTTCAAGAAACCGACTCCCGCCGAACGGCGCCAGCACTTCCTGGCGCGCGTCAGGAAGGTCCTGCCCGAGAAGGGCCGCATCGGGGCGTTCGACCGCTCCCACTACGAGGACGTCCTGGTGCCCAAAGTAGAACGCCTGCTGACGGCCGCGGAGATTCGCGGGCGTTACAAGGAGATCAACGCGTTCGAGCGGGAGCTCGCGGACGGTGGCGTCACGGTCGTCAAGTGCTTCCTGAACATCTCGCCGGAGGTGCAGAAGGAACGGCTGCTCGCACGCCTGGACGACCCGAAGAAGCACTGGAAGTACAACCCGGCCGACATCGACTCGCGCTCGAAGTGGTCGAAGTACCAGGACGCCTACGCGCAGGCGTTGAAGAACTGCTCGGCCACGCCCTGGTACGCCGTCCCGTCGGACCGGAAGTGGTACCGGAACTGGGCGGTCAGTCAGTTGCTGCTGGAGACCATGCGCGAGATGGACCCGAAGTTCCCGCCACCCGCCTACGACATCGAGGCCGAGAAGGCCCGGCTGATCGCGAACGACCCGTTGCGCTAGACGCAATCTTGATTGCACCTATTGCCTGGCCGTAGTGGTCTGGGCCAGTGTGGGCTGCGCCGCCGCCGCAAAGTTCATTCCGGAGGTGCGGACGTGGGTGTTGATCGGCGACGTTTTCTCGGAGCCATGGGCGTAGGAGCTGGACTGCTGATGACCGGAGGAACCGCTGAGGCGGCCCCCGCCACCCGGAGAGTGTTCTTCGGCGCCTACACGACGTGGAGCGGTGGCGCCAAGGGCATCGGCATCGGCACCTACGACACCGTGACCGGGCAGCTGAAGACGACCGGCGTGATCACGGGCGTGGTCAACCCGTCGTTCGTGATCGAGTCGCGGGACGGCAGGTTCCTCTACGCCGTCAACGAGAACACCAAGGGCGAGGTCACCGCGATCAACGCGGCCACGCTCAAGGTGATCAACAAGCAGGCGACCGGCGGCGCCGACCCGTGCCACCTGACGCTCGACCCGTCCGGGAAGTTCCTGATCACGGCCGACTACTCGTCGGGGTCTTTGAGCGTCTTCCCGGTGGGCGCCGACGGCAGCCTCGGCGCGCGCACGCAGAAGGTCCAGCACAAGGGGTCCGGGCCGAACAAGGAACGCCAGGAAGGCCCGCACGCACACCACATCGTGTTCGACCAGGCCGGCAAGTACGCGGCGGCGGTCGACCTCGGCGCGGACTCGGTGTTCGTCTACTCGTTCACCGGCGGGAAGCTGACCCAGGTCTCGCAGGCGAAGGTCAAGCCGGGAGCAGGACCGCGCCACATCGCGTTCCACCCGGACGGCAAGACGGCCTACGTGGCGAACGAGCTGGACTCGACGATCGTGACCTGCGCCTACGCGAACGGGACGCTCACGCCGGGCCAGGTGCTCAAGACCGTGCCGTCCGGAAGCCCGACGAACTACCCGGCCGAGGTGCTGGTCTCCGCGGACGGCAGGAACGTCTACCTGTCGAACCGCGGGCATGACAGCATCGCGCACTTCGCGGTCGGCGGTTCCGGGTTGACGATGCTCGGCACCACCGCGGTCGGCGGCAAGTACCCGCGGCACATCACGTTCGACCCGACCGGGTCTCTGCTGTTCGCGGCCAACCAGAACTCGAACAACGTCACGTCGTTCACGGTGGACAAGGCAACCGGCAGGATCACCTCGTCCGGCACGGCGCTGCAGACCGCGATCCCGGTCTGCGTGCTGCCCACACGACTGGGTTAATGCCCTTCTAGTCGATCGTCCACAGTGGTACTCCGGCTCTCATGGGTCTTATGGCTGGAGTCCTCGCTGTCGCACTGCTGGCGCCCGCGCCGTTCGCACCGGAGTACGTCGCACTCGGCGACTCCTACGCGTCCGGGGCGGGCGCCGGTTCCTATGTGGACGGGTCCTGTCGCCGAAGCGCGAACGCCTACCCGGCGTTGCGGGGCGAGGAGTTCCCGTCGTTCAAGTTCGTGGCGTGCAGCGGCGCGACCACGAAGTCGCTCAAGTCGCAGCTGCGGGCACTGACCCCGGCCACGACGCTGGTCACGATCACCATCGGCGGCAACGACCTCGGGTTCGTCGACGTGCTGACGACCTGCACGCTCGGCAGTGACAACGCGTGCGACAAGCGGGTGGAGAAGGCCCGGGCCTTCGCCCGCGACGAACTGCCCGCGAGGCTCGACGCCACCTACTCCGCGGTCAGGGCCGCCGCACCGAACGCCGAACTGGTGGTGCTCGGCTATCCGCGGCTGTTCACGCAGGCCGACGGATGCCGCTCGCTCTCCACGATGAAGCGTCAGTACCTCAACGACGCCGCCAACGAGCTGTCCGGGGTGATCGCCGAGGCCGCCGCGCGGGCGGGAGCGCGGTACGTGGACGTGAGGGAAGCGTTTGCGGACCACGGCGTCTGCTCGCGCGAGCCGTGGATCAACGCGCTGACCAACCCGACCGCCGACTCCTACCACCCGAACAAGGCAGGTCAGACCGCCTACTTCAGGGCGTTGACCTCGTAGCCGGCGGTATTCGGGTCGGCTTCGGGCAGGCGTTCGTGTGATCATGCGCGGGTGAGTCTTCTGAGGGAGGTCACGGCCACCCGCTATGTGACGCCGTTCCGCGAGGGCGGATCGATGCCGGGGCTGGTCGAGGCCGACGACCTGGGTATGTACGTGGTGAAGTTCCGCGGCGCGGGGCAGGGCGTGAAGGTCCTGGTCGCCGAGATCGTCGTCGGCGAACTCGCCAGGCGGCTGGGCTTCCGGATACCCGAGATCGTCCTGGTGCACCTCGACCCGGAGCTGGCGCGCGCGGAACCGGACCAGGAGGTCCAGGAGCTGTTGCGGGCCAGTGGCGGCCTCAACCTCGGCCTCGACTACCTGCCCGGCTCGTTCGACTTCAACCCGATCGTGCGCGACCCCGGAACCGAGCTCGCGACGAAGCTGTTGTGGTTCGACGCGCTGGTGCTCAACGTGGACCGCAGCTGGCGCAACCCGAACATGCTGCTGTGGCATCGCGAACCGTGGCTGATCGACCACGGCGCCGCGCTCTACTTCCACTACTCGTGGAGTGAAGATTCCCGGCCCACCCCAGAATGGAATATGCGCGACTACCGCTACGACTCGTCGGACCACGCGATGCTGCCGAACGCGGGCTCGCTGTCCGAAGTGGACGCGGAACTTGCCGCGAAGGTCACGCCGGAGCTGCTCGACGAGGTGCTCGCGCTCGTTCCCGACGAGTGGCTGGAGGGCGATCCGGCCGAACTCCGTCAGCGCTACAAGGACTTCTTCACCTACCGCCTGAACAACCGCGGCTGGGTCGACTCGCTGGAGGCCGCCCGTGCCGCACGTGTTTGAGTACGCGCTGCTGCGGGCGGTGCCGCGGCAGGAGCGGGGCGAGTTCATGAACGTCGGCGTCATCGTCTACTGCGCGCCGCTGGACTTCCTGTGCGCGAAGACCTATGTGGACGGTGAGCGGCTGCGGGTGCTGGACCCGCACCTCGACGTCGAGACGCTCGAATCGTCGCTGAAGCACCTGACGAACTCGTGCGACGGCACTCCCGGGGCCGGTCCGGTGAGCAGGACCACGGTCGGGCAGCGCTTCCGCTGGCTCACCGCGCCCCGCAGCACGATCGTGCAGACCTCACCTGCTCATACGGGCTGGACCGACGACCCGTCCGCCGAGGTCGAGCGCCTTTTCCAGGCGTTGGTGCTGCCACCCCGGTAGGTTTCCTCGCAACCTGAACGGACGAACGGCGTCCATAGGTGCAAAGCGAAACTAAAGCGGATCGGGGTTGGCGACACATGAGCGCTGGGTATCACCACGGCTACCAGCAGCCGCGGCGTCCCATGCCGCCGCAGCGGCCGATGAAGAAGAAGAGGCGTCCGGGACGCGTCATTCTGGTGCTGCTGCTCGTCCTGGTTCTCGGCACCGTCGGATTCGGTTTCTACGTCGACTCGACGCTGACGCGGATCAACGCGCTGCCGGACTACGAGGGCCGTCCTGCCGAGACGCCGGGCACCACCTGGCTGCTCGTCGGATCGGACGCGCGGGAAGGCCTGACGCAGGAGCAGAAGGACGCGCTGGCCACCGGTGACGCCGCCGGACGGCGGACCGACACCATCATGATGCTGCACCTGCCGGACAACAGCGCCGCCAAGCCGGTGCTGGTGTCGATTCCGCGCGACTCCTACGTCGCGATCCCGGAGAACGGCCGCAACAAGGTCAACGCGGCGTACGCGTTCGGCGGGCCGCAGATGCTCGTGCAGACCGTCGAGGGTGCGACCGGCGTGCGCATCGACCACTACATGGAGATCGGCTTCGGCGGGTTCTCCGACATGGTCGACGCTGTCGGTGGAGTGGACATCTGCCTCGACGAGCCGATCAAGGACCCGCTGGCCGGCATCGACCTGCCCGCGGGCTGCCAGGAGCTCGACGGACCGCAGGCGCTCGGGTTCGTGCGGACACGTGCCTTCGCGACCGCAGACCTGCAGCGCGTGCAGAACCAGCGCAAGTTCCTGTCGGCGCTCTTCGAGAAGGTGAAGAGCCCGGCGACGCTGGCGAACCCGTTCCGCGTCATCCCGCTGATGAACGCGGCGTCCGGTTCGGTGTCGGTCAACGACGACGACCACGTGTGGCACCTGGCCAGCGTCGCGCTCAACATGAGCGACGCGACGAGCGGGACGGTGCCGGTCGGATCCACGCCGACGGTGCCCGGTGCGGGCTCGGTCGTGCAGTGGAACAAGGAGAAGGCGTCCGAGCTGTTCGACCTGATCAGCAAGGACCAGCCGGTGCCCGCCGAGCTGATCGCCCCTCCGAAGTAGTGGTTCCCCCTACGACGTGACGGGCTCGGGAGTGGGCTCCGAGCTGGTCAAACCGGCCTCCTGTGCGATCTCGTCGAGCTCGCGCAGGAGGTCGTCGTAAATGGGTGTTGTGGACATGGTGCAGCCCCCTCTTGCGGATCTTCCCCCGTTCAGGTGACGGGAGCTTACGCCTCTGTACCCAGTCGTTCGGCCAGATATGCCAGTGAGACGCTAAATGTTGGCTAAAGCCACCCTGTGACCAGGCGTTGTGTGGGCCAGCCACATGTTGATCACGCCGCGTGACGCCTACCGTTTCCAGGCATGTCGAGTGTCACGGGTCACAGCGCGCTGGTCACCGGCGCCGCGAGCGGCATCGGCCTTGCCTGCGCTCGCGCACTGGCCGCCGCCGGCGCCGAAGTCCATCTGGTGGATCGAGATCCGAAGGTCCTGGTCCTCGCCGAGGAACTCGGCGGCGCCGGTCACGTGCTCGACCTGATGGACCCGGTCGACGCCCTGCCCGCCGAGATCGACGTTCTCGTCAACAACGCCGGCGTGCAGCACGTCGCGCCCATCCACGAGTTCCCCGCCGAGCGCTTCTCGGCGATGCTCGAACTGATGGTGGGGGCGGCCTTCCGGCTCACCAAGCACGTGCTGCCGCACATGTACGCGCGCGGCTGGGGCCGGTTGGTCCACATCACCAGCGTGCACGGCATTCGCGCGTCCGCGTTCAAATCCGCCTACACCGCGGCGAAACACGGCCTGGAGGGGTTCTCCAAGGTCGCCGCGCTCGAAGGCGCCCCACATGGCGTGACGTCCAACTGCGTGGCACCCGGCTATGTGCGGACTCCGTTGGTGGAGAAGCAGATCGCCGATCAGGCGAAAGCGCACGGAATTCCCGAGTCGGAAGTTCCGGAGAAGATCTTCCTCCAGCGCAGCGCAGTCAAACGGATGATGGAGCCTTCCGAGGTGGCCTCGGCAGTGCTGTGGTTGTGCGACAACAGTTTTGTCACCGGTACGTCGTTGGCCGTCGATGGCGGCTGGTCAGCTCAATGAGGAGTTGTCGATGATCAAAAAAGTGGTAGGCGCTTCGCTCATCGGAACAACTGTCGAGTGGTACGACTTCTTCCTCTACGGCTCGGCAGCCGCCCTGGTGTTCAACAAGCTCTTCTTCCCGACCGCGGATCCGTTGAACGGCACGCTGCTCGCGTTCACGACGTACGCGATCGGCTTCCTGGCGCGGCCGTTGGGCGGCGTGGTCTTCGGCCACTTCGGCGACCGGCTGGGGCGCAAGAAGCTGCTGGTGCTGTCGTTGCTGCTGATGGGTGGCGCGACGATGCTGATGGGTGTGCTGCCGACCTACGCGTCGGTGGGCGTCCTGGCGCCGATCCTGCTCACGCTGCTGCGGCTGGTGCAGGGCTTCGCGCTCGGTGGCGAGTGGGGCGGGGCCGTGCTCATCGTCTCCGAGCACGGTGACGCGAAACGGCGCGGGTTCTGGGCGTCGTGGCCGCAGGCCGGTGTGCCGTGCGGGAACCTGCTGGCGACAGGTGTGCTGGCGATTCTCGCCGCGGTGCAGTCGGACGAGGACTTCCTCGCGTGGGGCTGGCGGATCCCGTTCCTGCTCTCCGGCGTGCTCGTGGTGATCGGGCTGTGGATCCGGCTGACGGTGTCCGAGTCGCCGATCTTCCTGGCGGCGCAGGAGAAGCGCGCGAAGGAGCCCGTGCGGGAGAAGGCGCCGGTCCTCGAACTGCTCAAGCACAACTGGCGCGAGGTGCTGATCGCGATGGGCGCGCGGTTCGCCGAGAACGTGTCGTACTACGTGATCACGGCGTTCATCCTGGTCTACGTGGTGACGGGGCTCGGGCTGTCGAAGTCGGTGGGGCTCAACGCAGTGCTGATCGCCTCGGCCGTGCACCTCGTGACGATCCCGGTGTGGGGTCATCTGTCCGACAGGTTCGGGCGGCGGTCGATCTACCTGATCGGCGCGGTCGGCATGGGCGTCTGGATCTTCGCGTTCTTCGCGTTGCTCGACACGAAGGACCCCGTGCTGATCACGTTGGCGACCACGATCGGTTTGGTGCTGCACGGCGCGATGTACGGGCCTCAGGCGGCGTTCTTCTCGGAGCTGTTCGGGACGCGAGTGCGGTACTCGGGCGCGTCGGTCGGCTACCAGCTGGCGTCGATCGCGGCGGGTGCGCTGGCCCCGTTGATCGCGACGGCGTTGCTGAAGGCCTACGGGGCCTCGCTCCCCATCTCGATCTACGTGGTGGTCACGTGCGTGATCACGGTGGTGGCGATCCTGCTGGCGAAGGAGACCCGTGGTGCGGATCTGGAGGATCGTGACAGGGTTGGGGTGTGACACGACGGCGTGAGGCCGAACTGGCGGCGTTGTTCGAGACCGCGTCCGAGCTCGCGGGCATGCGCGACCCGGACGCGGTTCTCCGCTCGATCGTGCGCAGAGCCAGGACGCTGCTCGGGACGGACGTCTCGTACCTGTCGATGAACGACCCGGCCGGCACCTACATGAGGGTGACGGACGGGTCGTTCTCCCCGTTGTTCCAGAAGGTCCGGCTGGGCCTCGGCGAGGGCCTGGGCGGGCTCGTCGCGCAGACCGCACGGCCCTACGCGACCGCCGACTACTTCGCGGACGCCCGGTTCAACCACACCCGGCCGATCGACTCGGCGGTGCGGGACGAGGGCCTGACGGCGATCCTGGGCGTGCCGCTGAAGCTCGACTCGAAGGTCATCGGCGTGCTGTACGCGGCCGACCGGACCTCACGGGAGTTCCCGGCCGAGGAAGTCGCGCTGCTGCAGTCGCTGGCCGACCACGCGGCCATCGCGATCGACACGGCGTCGTTGTTCGCGACGATCCAGTCGCACAACGAAGCCATGAAACGGGCCGAGGAGGCCCACGACCGGCTCACGGACCTGGTGCTGCGCGGTGGTTCCTCGGCCGAGGTCGCCGCGGCGGTGGGGGAGTTGCTCGGCGGGCAGGTCGAGGTGCTCGACACCGTGCCGACGCCGGCGGTGCGGGCCAACGGGCGGGCCGTGCTGCTCGACGACGTCTGGGTGTGCGCGGTGCTGGCGGGCTCGGAACTGCTGGGCGGCATCGCGCTGAGCGGGTGCCCGGACCTGCCGAACGTCGATCGGCGGTTGTTCGAGCGATCGGCCGTGGTGACGGCGTTGTTGTTGCTGCTGCGCCGAACCGTGGCCGAGGCGGAGAACAAGGTTCGCGGCGAGCTGATCACCGACGTCCTGGACGGACGGGACGCTGCCGGGCTGCTGGCGCGCGCTCGCCGGGTGGGTGTCGAGCTGTCCGATCCGCACGTCGTGCTGGTCGCCGATGGAAACCTTTCCGGGGCAACGCATTACGCGTCGGTCCACAGAGGACTTGCTGGGTCGCGTGACCGGGACGTCGTGCTGGCGTTGCCGTCGCGGTCCACGGACATCGCTCACGAAGTGGCGAAGGCGCTGGACGCGACCGTGGGTGCGTGCGGGCCGGTCGCGGGTCCGGTGGCCATCGCGGCGGCCTACGAGGAGGCGCGGCGGTGCCTGAAGGCGTTGCGGCAACTGGGCCGCGAGAAGGACGCCGCGACGATGGACGACCTCGGGTTCGTCGGCGTGCTGCTGGGCGATCGCGCGGACGTGTCCGGGTACGTGCGGTCGGTGCTCGGCCCGGTGCTGGACTACGACTCCGAGCGCGGCACGGAACTGGTGCACACGCTGGAGATCTACTTCCGCTGCGGCGCGAACCTGAGTCGTGCCAAGGCGGAGCTGCACCTCCACGTCAACACGGTCACCCAACGACTCGACCGGGTCACGTCGCTGCTCGGCGACTGGCAGTCGCCGGACCGCGTGCTGGAGGTGCAGCTCGCCCTGCGGTTACTTCGCCTGACCGGTTAGGACCGGCACCGCGTCGCCCGCCGCCGCGTCGGAGTGGCCGAACGGCTTGGCGATCAGCATGTAGACCAGGCCGATGCCGACCACGAGCGTGCCGCTCAGGATCACGACGTAGTTGTCGTACCAGGGGCCGTCCGGGGTGCGCGGCCAGACCATGTTCACCATAGCCGCGACGCCGTACGCGAGCGCCAGGACGTTGACGATCAGGCCCCACCTGCCGAGCGTGAACTCGCCGGACGGCGTCCAGCCCTTGAGCCTCGCCCGCAGCGCCGCGAACACGACCATCTGGAAGCCCAGGTAGATGCCGAGCGTCGCGAACGACACGATCTTGTCCAGCGCGTTCGTGGACAGCATCGACGCGATCACGATGACCGCCGGGATGATGCCGGCCAGCGCGAGGGCGTAGGGCGGGATGTGGCGCTTCTTGTTGAACTTCGCGAGCGCCTTGTGCCCGAAGATCATCTTGTCGCGGGCGTAGGAGTAGGTCAGGCGGGACGCGGCCGCCTGCAGCGACATCGTGCAGGACAGGAACGAGATCAGCACGACGCCGATCACGATCTTGTAGCCGACCGGGCCGAACGCGTTGGTCAGGATGTTCGTGACCGGGTCGGCGTCCTCGCCGCTGATGACCTTGCCGAAGTCCGGCACCGCCAGCAGCAGTGACAGGCACGCGAACGTGGCCGCCGCGCCGCCGATGTAGATGGTGCGGCGCATGGCCTTCGGGATGACGCGGCCCGGGTCCTTGACCTCTTCCGCGGTGTCACCGCACGCCTCGAACCCGTAGTACTGGTAGAGGCCGATGATGCCCGCCGCGAAGAACGCCGGCAGGTAGCTGCCCGAACCGCCCGCGCCGAAGCTGTCGAACAGCACGCCCAGACCGTGGACGCGGTTGTCGACGAGCAACCAGATGCCGACCACGAGCGCGCCGACGATCTCCGCCGCGAACCCGAAGATCGCGGCCCACGACAGCACCTTCGTGCCCGCGTAGTTGATGAGCGTCGAGACCACGATGATCGCGATCGCGCACAGCACCGTGTTGCCGACGTTGGCCGTGTAGCCGAGAAGCGTTGCCAGATAAGGACCCGCGCCGTAGCTGACGGACGCGATGGTGACCAGCAGGGCGATCATGTAGACCCAGCCGGTCATCCACGCCCAGCGCTTGCCCCACAGGCGGCGTGCCCAGGGGTACACACCGCCCGCCACCGGGTACTGCGCCACGAGCTCGCCGAAGATGAGCGCGACCAGGAACTGGCCGACGCCCGCGACGACGAAGCTCCAGATCATCGGCGGGCCGCCCAGGGCGAGGGCGACGCCGAACAACGTGTACGTGCTGACCACGGGGGAGAGGTAGGTGAAGCCCAGCGAGAAGTTCGCCCAGGGACTCATGTCCCGCTTGAACTCCGAGGTGTAACCGAGATCCCTGAGCCTGTCTTCCGCTGTGCCTGCTGTCGATGTCGCAGCCACTACGCCTCCTTGATCAGGTCCGCGGCGCGTTCTCCAATCATGAGCACCGTGACCATGGGGTTCACGGTGGGCATGGTGGGGAACACGGACGCGTCGACGACCCGGAGGCCTTCGAGTCCGATGACTTTCAGGTCACCGTCCACAACGGACCCGATGGCGCAGGTGCCCGCGGGGTGGTAGACGGTGTGGGCCGCGCGGCGGCCGTACTCCGACAGGGCCTCGTCGCTCGTGACGTCCGGCCCGGGTGCGATCTCCCGCTTGAGCCACGACTTGAGCGGCTCCTGTTCGGCGATCTGCCGGGCGATCCGGAAGCCGTCGACGAGGGTCTGCTCGTCGTAGCCGTCGGGGTTCACGAAGTAGCCGAAGTCGAGTGCCGGCTTCTCCTCGGGGTCACTGGACTTCAGCCACAGCCTGCCCTTGCTGTGTGGCCTGGGGATGTTCGGCGTCATGCAGACCCCGTGCTCCACCGCCGGGTAGCCGAGGCGTTCCGTGTTGGTGGTGAACGGGATCTGGTAGAAGTGGAACATCAGGTCCGGCCGCGGGTCGGACTCGTCGCGCCGGATGAACAGACCGGCGTCGGAGTCCATCACCGAGTTCTCCGGCAACGGTTTCGTGGTCTCCCAGACGATGACCGACTCCGGGTGGTCCAGCAGGTTCTCGCCGACACCGGGCAGGTCGTGCTTCGGCTCGATGCCGATGCTGCTCAGGTGCTCGGCGTCGCCGATGCCCGAGAGCATCATCAGCCGGGGCGTGTCGATCGCGCCCGCGCAGAGCAGAACCTCTTTGTCGGCCTCGATGTAGCCCTTGTCGGTGTGCACGCCGATCGCCCGGTTGCCGTCGAACTCGATCCGGCCGGCCCAGGTGTTGAGCAGCAGTGTGAGGTTCCTGCGTTCCAGGATCGGGTGCACGTAGGCGGTGGACGCCGAGGAGCGCTGGTTGTTCTTCTCCGGGTGGTAGGCGATGGAGAAGAAGCCGACGCCGTCCTCGAAGGGCGCGGCGTTGAAGTTGTCGATCTCCGGGACGTCGACGGCCTTCTGGGCGGCCGCCACGAAGTCCTTGGCGATCGGGTTCCGGTCCTTCTCGACCACCGGGATGATGTTGAGCTGGACCTTGTCGTAGTACGGGCCGACCGCGTCCCACGTCCAGCCGTGACCCCAGTCGTCGAGGTCCTGCGGCAGCGGCTTGAAGCAGATCAGCGTGTTGTGGCTGGAACACCCGCCGAGCACCTTCGCGCGGCTGTGCCGGATGTGCGAGTTGCCGCGCGGCTGCTCGACCGTCGGGTAGTCGTAGTCGTACTCGGTCTCCAGCAGGTTGATCCAGTTGCGCAGGTTCAGGATCTTCTCGTCGCCGACGTCGGAGGGACCGCCCTCGATGACCGCGACCGTGATCGAGGGATCTTCGGTCAGCCGTGCGGCGAGCACGCAGCCCGCTGTTCCGCCGCCGACGATCACGTAGTCATATGCGGTCACTTCGAGTCCCTTCGCGCGAACCAGTTCTGGGCTTCAGGCTTGAGGTTCTGGTACACGTGCTTGGGCTCGGTGTACTCGTGCAACCCGGCGGTGCCGAGTTCGCGCCCGACGCCGGAGCGCTTGAAGCCGCCCCACTCCGCCTGCGGCAGGTACGGGCCGAACTCGTTGATCCAGACCGTGCCGTGCCGGAGCTTCTTCGCGACGCGCTGCGCCTTGTCGAGGTCCTGGCTCCAGACACCGCCCGCGAGGCCGTACTCGGTGTCGTTGCCGAGCCTGATCGCATCCTCTTCGGTCTCGAAGCGCTCGGCCGTGATGATCGGGCCGAACGTCTCGTCCTGGACGAGCTTCATGTCCCTGGTGCAGTCCGCGTAGACGGTGGGACGGAAGAAGAACCCGTTCTGCAGCTCGGGTTCGTCGGGACGCTTGCCGCCGGCCTTGAGGGTCGCGCCCTCCTGCTTCGCGATCTCGACGTAGCTCTCGACCTTGGCACGGTGCTCGGCGCTCACCAGTGGCCCGGACTCGGTGTCCTCGTCGAAACCGTTGCCCAGCTTGATGAGGTCGGCTCGCCTCGCCACCTCGGTGACGAAGTCGTCGTAGATGCTCGACTGCACGATGAGCCTCGTGCCGGACGAGCAGACCTGGCCCGCGTGGAAGAACGCCGCGGTGAGCGCGTAGTCGACGGCGGTGTCGAAGTCGGCGTCCGCGAAGACGATGTTCGGGTTCTTGCCGCCGAGCTCGAGGGCGACCTTCTTCACGGTCTTCGCGGCCGACGCCATGATCCGCTGGCCGGTCGCGAGGCTGCCGGTGAACGAGACCAGGTCGACGTCGGGGTGCTCGGACAGCGGCGCGCCGACCTCGGGACCGGTGCCGAGCACGAGGTTCGCGACCCCGTCGGGCACTCCGGCCTCGGCCATCAGCTCGAACAACTTGATCGTCGACAGTGGAGTGACCTCGCTGGGCTTGGCCACCAGCGTGTTGCCCGCGAGCAGGGCCGGCGCGATCTTCCACGAGACCTGCAGCAGCGGGTAGTTCCAGGGCGCGATCAGGCCGCAGACGCCGACCGGTTCGTAGTCGATGCGGCTGATGACGTCCGCCGGCGCGCCCTGAACGATCTTCGGGTGCAGCAGGCCGGCGAGGTTGCCGTAGTAGCGGAACACGGCGACGACGTCGTCCACGTCGATGCGGCTCTCGACCAGCGTCTTGCCGGTGTCGAGCGTCTCGGTGCGGGCGATGTCCTCCTTGTCGCGTTCCAGGAGGTCCGCGACGCGGTGCAGCACGGCGGCGCGGTGCTCGGGGCTCGCGTGCGGCCAGTCACCGTGATCGAAGGCGTTTCTCGCCCTGGCGATCGCCTGGATCGCCTGTTCGCGGGTTTGGTCCTCGACCTCGGTGAGAACACTCTGGTCGAAGGGGTTGATGATCTGCCGCACCGGCGACACGCCTCCCTGTTCGTATGTCCAAGTAGGACATTGGGGTTTAGCCGGTCGCCGGTGGCGGTAAACCGTGACGACCGTCTCCTACTTCAGACTCCGGCGGAGCCTGGTGAAGAGCCGTGCGTTGCTCATCGCCACGATGCCGACGATGTCCTCCGGGTTCTCACCGTCTCGATAGGTCGCGACGAACTTCCTGTCCTCGATGGACCCATCTTCCACTCGAACATCGTCCGTCGCCCGTCCGATGAACTGGATCCGCACGCCGTACTGATCCGACCAGACGTAGCCGCCGTTCGTGTGCGTCGCGACGGTTTCGCCCGCGAGCAGGTTGCGGGTGGCGATCTGCGCCTGTTCGGTCGCCGACGTCCAGTGCTCGGCGCGGTGCCCCGCGCAGTTCGCGACGTCGCCGACCGCGACGATGTTCTTCACGTTCGTCACGCCGCCCGCGTCGCACACGACGCCGTTGCCGAGGTTGACCGGCCCGCCGGCGAGCCAGTCCGTCGCGGGCCGCGTGCCGATGCCCGCGACGACGACGTCGGCGTTGACGACCCGGCCGTCCGCGAGGTTGATTCCGCCGTCAACGTTGACCGAGTCAACGTTGATTCCCGTGATCAACGTTGATCCGTGGTCGCTGTGCAGATGTCCGCACGCGGTGCCCATCTCGGCCCCCAGCACGCGCGTGAGCGGCGTGGGCAGTGCCTCGACGACTGTGACGTCCTTGCCGAGCGCACGCGCACTGGAGGCGATCTCAGCCCCGATGAACCCGGCGCCGATGACACCGATGTGTTGCGCGGTGCCGAACGCCTCACGGAGCTTGATCGCGTCGTCCAGCGTGCGCAGGACGTGCGTGCCGGGGATCGTGCGCGGCAGACCGCCCGTCGCGATGACGATGCCGTCGGCTTCGACGGTGGTGTCGTCGCTGAGCGCGATCTCCCGGGTGGAGAGCAGCCCGGTCGCCCGCACGCCGAGACGCCACTCCGCGCTGAGCGCGTCGATGTCCTCCTGGTCCGCGAGAGGCACTGCCTCGACCTTGCCGAGGAGGAAGTCCTTCGAGAGAGGAGGCCGGTCGTAGGGCAGGTGGATCTCGTCGCCGATGACGACGAGCCGTCCGTCGAACCCCTGCTGGCGCAGTGCCTGCGCCGACCTCAAACCGGCGAGTGAGGCGCCGATGATCGCGATCGTCTTCACGCCACGTCCTTGTTCACTTCGACATCGACATAGACCTCTCCATCATTCACGTGGACGGAATAGGTCTTCACCGGTCTTTTGGCGGGCGGACAAGACGCCTCGCCGGTGCGAAGGTCGAAGCTCGCGGCGTGCAGAGGGCACTCCACGAAGCACCCCTCCAGCCACCCCTCGCTCAACGAGGCGTCCTGGTGGGTGCAGGTGTCGTCGATGGCGTAGATGGCGCCCTCGGCGTTGAACACCGCGATCGGCGCATGAGAGCCGACGATGCGAACCGCCTCCCCTGGGGGCAGGTCCATGAGAGCGCAGGCGCGGATCATCGTCGGCCTCCGTTGCGTGACACGGCACACGTTCCGAATGACGCAACACAATGTGAGCCTCGGGAGACCCGCCGTCAAGAGTCCAGCCGGTTGTTTTGCCTGCCGGTTACTGTTGCGCGATGAGCAACTCCGACTCGGCAGCTCAGGTGCAGTCCGTGGACAGAGCCATCAGCGTGCTCGAGCTACTGGCCCAAGGTGAAGCCGGTATCACCGAAATCGCTGGTGAGCTCGGTGTGCACAAGTCCACGGTGTCCAGACTCGTCTCCGTGCTGGAGTCGCGTGGCCTTGTGGAGCAGCTCGGTGAAAGAGGCAAATACGCCATCGGTTTCGGGGTCGTCCGCCTGGCCGGTGCCGCCACCGGACGGATGGACCTGACCAAGCTCGGCCAGCCCGTCTGCCAGACACTCGCGGACTCGTTCGGCGAGACCGTCAACATCGCCGTGCACGACGCAGGCGTCGCCATCAACATCACCCAGGCCCGCGGCTCCGCGGCCGTCTCGGCCGTGAACTGGATCGGCCAGCGCACACCCCTGCACGCCACCTCGTCCGGCAAGATCCTGCTCGCCTACCTGCCGGACGACGAACGCAAGCGGCTGGCGTCGTTGCCGCTCGACTCCTACACCGAGAACACGGTCGTGGAGGCCTCGCAGCTGCTGGTCGAACTGAAGGCCATCGCCGCGCAGGGTTTCGCGGCGTGCTTCGAGGAACTGGAACTGGGGCTGCACGCGGTCGCCGTCCCGGTGCGCGGGCATCGGGGTGAGGTGGTCGCGGCGATGAGTGCGTCGGGGCCGTCGTACCGGCTGTCCCGGCAGCGGGTGGAGGAGATCGTGCCGACGATGACGTCCGCGGCCGCGGAACTCTCGGCGCAGCTCGGCTACTTCGCCGGCTAGATCGTGTCGGTGCCGCCGGGTTCTGGCGGCTGAACGGCGGTATTGACAGTTGGGCCCCCGAGCCGCAGTTTGTTGCAGATAGCGGAACGAGTTCTGTTACTCGCAACTGCGGCGAAGGGGTGTCCTGATGCCTGGTGAAGTGCCTCGTGTGGTGCTCGTGGGTGCGGGGATCGTCGGGTGCGCTCTGGCCGACGAGCTCACCGACAGAGGCTTCACCAACGTCACGGTCCTCGACCAGGCTCCGGGCCTCGCGGTCGGCGGGTCCAGCAGTCACGCCCCCGGCCTCGTCTTCCAGACCAACTCGTGCCGCAGCATGACCGCCTTCGCCCGCTACACGGTCGAGAAGTACACCGCTCTGGGCTGCTTCGACCAGATCGGCGGCCTGGAGATCGCCACCAGCGCCGAACGGCTCGCAGACCTCTCGCGCAGGCACGGCTGGGCCACGTCGTGGGGCGTGCGGAGCCGGCTGATCGACGCCGACGAGGTCGCGCGCCTGCATCCGTTGCTGGACCGGGAACAGCTGCTCGGCGGGTTCCTGATCCCTAGCGACGGCCTCGCGAGGCCCGTCCAGGCCGCGGAGATCCAGGCGCGGCGGGCGATCGAGCGCGGGGCGCGGTTCGAGTTCGTGCAGAAGGTCGTCGCCGTCGAGACCGCGGGCGACCGGGTCACCGGCGTGCGGACCGAGTCGGACGTGTTCCCGGCCGACGTCGTGGTGTCGTGTGCCGGGATGTGGGGACCGGTGCTGGGGGAGATGGTCGGGCTGACCGTCCCGCTCGTGCCGATGGCGCACCAGTACGTGTTCACCGGCAACGTGAACGCCGACGCGGAAGCGCTTGCGCGGCAGCCGATCCTGCGGCACCAGGAAGCCGACCTGTACTTCCGCTCGCACGGCCAGGCGCTGGGCATCGGCGCGTACGGGCATCGGCCCATGCCCGTCGCCGCCCAGGACATCACCGGCTCGGAGCTGCCGTTCACCGAGGAGGACTTCAAGGCGTCCTGGGAGTCGGCCGTCGAGCTGATCCCCGCGCTGGCCGAGGCGGGGGTCGAGCGCGGGTTCAACGGGCTGTTCTCGTTCACCAGCGACGGGATGCCGTTGCTGGGCGAACATCCTGGCCTCAAGGGGTTCTGGCTCGCGGAGGCGGTGTGGATCACGCACTCCGCCGGGGTGGCGCGGTCGATGGCCGAGTGGATCGTCGACGGGCAGCCCGAGCTGGACCTGCACTCGAGCGACCTCAACCGGTTCGAGCAGGTGCAGCTGGCGCCGGACTACGTGCTGGAGCGCAGCTGCCAGAACTTCGTCGAGGTCTACGACGTGCTGCACCCGTTGCAGCCCATGGAAAGCCCGCGGCCGATCCGCACGAGTCCGTTCTACGGCAGGCAGCAGGAGCTCGGCGCGTTCTTCCTGGAGGCGTCCGGCTGGGAGCGGCCGCACTGGTACGAGGCCAACGCCGATCTGCCCGAGGTGGCCGAGGTGCCTGCTCGGGGCGAGTGGGCGAGCCGTTTCTGGTCGCCGATCTGCGGCGCCGAGGCGTTGGTGACGCGCAAACGGGTCGCGCTGTTCGACATGACTCCGTTGAAACGGCTGGAGGTCAGCGGTCCGGGAGCGCTGGACTTCCTGCAGCACATGACGACCAACAACCTCAACCGCAAGCCCGGCGCGGTCGTCTACACGTTGTTGCTCGACGAGCAGGGCGGTGTGCGCAGCGACCTCACGATCGCGCGCCTCGACGCGACGACGTTCCAGGTCGGCGCGAACGGCAACCTCGACCTCGACTGGCTCACCCGGCACGCGCCCGATGACGTCTACCTCAAGGACATCACGGCCGGAACGTGCTGCATCGGCCTGTGGGGGCCGCTGGCCCGCGATCTCGTCGACGACATCTCGCACACCCTGGACACGCGGAAGGGGTACTTCACCGCGCAGAAGGCGTTCATCAAGAACGTTCCGGTGACCGCGCTGCGACTGTCCTACGTGGGCGAACTCGGCTGGGAGCTCTACACCACCGCGGACATGGGCCCGAAGCTGTGGGACACGCTGTGGGAGGCCGGGCAGCGGCACGGGGTCATCGCGGCCGGGCGCGGCGCGTTCAACAGCCTGCGCCTGGAGAAGGGCTACCGGTCGTGGGGCACGGACATGACGACCGAGCACGACCCGTTCGAGGCGGGGCTCGGGTTCGCGGTGCGCCAGGACAAGGAGTTCCTCGGCAAGGGATCGCTGCACAACCTGACCTCGACCAAGAAGCTCACCTGCCTCACGATCGACGACCCGCACAGCGTCGTGCTGGGCAACGAACCCGTGTTCCACCAAGGAGAACCGGTCGGTTACGTCACCAGTGCCGCCTACGGGTACACGACGGGGCTCAACATCGCGTACGCGTGGCTGCCCAGCGAGATCGACGACGAGGTCGAGATCGAGTACTTCGGCCAGAAGGTCAAGGCCCGCCCGGCGCCTGAGCCGTTGTTCGATCCTGAGATGAAGCGGCTCCGAGGATGACCTACGACGTCATCGTCATCGGGCTCGGCGGCATGGGCAGTGCCGCCGCGTACCGGCTCGCCCAGCGCGGGAAACGCGTGCTGGGACTGGAGAAGTTCACGCCCGTGCACGCGCACGGGTCGAGCCACGGCGGGTCGCGCATCACGCGGCAGGCCTACTTCGAGGACCCTGCCTACGTGCCGTTGCTGCTGCGCGCCCACGAGATGTGGGACCAGATCGAACGGGACAGCGGCGAGCACGTCTTCCACCGCGTCGGCGGAGTCATCGTCGGCGATCCGGCCAGCGGCGCCATCACGGGTAGCCGGGCGAGCGTCGAGCAGTTCGGTCTGAAACACGAGCTGCTCGACGCGTCCCAAATCCGCGAGCGCTTCCCCGGGATGCGGCCGGCGGCGGACGAGATCGCGCTGTACGAACCCGGAGCGGGCTTCGTCGTGCCGGAGACGGCCGTGCGGGCTCACCTCGCGCTCGCCCAGCAGGCGGGTGCCGACCTGCACTTCGAAGAACCGGTGACCAGCTGGGGGGAGGGCAGAGTCACCACGACCCGTGCGACCTACGAAGCCGAGCACGTCGTGGTGTGCCCCGGCCCGTGGGCGCCGGAGTTGGTGGGGGACCTGGGAATCCCGTTTGAGATCGAACGGCAGGTCCAGTTCTACTTCACCCCGGACGACGACTTCCGCGACCACCCGATCTACATCTGGGACCGCGCGGACGGCACGAACTTCTACGGCTTCCCCGAGCACGACGGCGCGGTGAAGGTCGCGTTCCACAGCGGCGGCCAGATCTGCACGCCCGAGACCATCGACCGCACGGTGCACGCCCACGAGGTCGAGGCGATGGCCGCCGCGACCAGGCCGCCGATGCCCGGCCTCGCCGGCACCTTCCAGCGCGCCGCGACCTGCATGTACACCAACACCGCCGACCGGCACTTCGTCATCGCGCGCGAGCACGACGTGACCGTGGCGTGCGGCTTCTCGGGGCACGGCTTCAAGTTCGTGCCCGTCGTCGGCGAGATCCTCGCCGACCTCGTGATCGACGGGGCCACGCGGCACCCGATCGGCCTTTTCGATCCTGCTCGCTTGAGAGGCAGCGCATGACCGGCAGCCTGATCTCCACCCTCGAAGGCCGCTACTACACCGACCCCGCGATCTTCGCGCGGGAACAGGCGCGCATCTTCGAGCAGATGTGGTTCTGCGCGGTGAAGTCGGACGATCTGCCCAACGCCGGCGACTTCCGCACGGTGCAGGTCGGGCGGGAGAGCGTGCTCATCGCGCGCGACCGCAAAGGCGGCCTCAACGCGTTCCTGAACGTCTGCCGCCACCGCGGCGCGCGCATCTGCGTCGACGAGGCCGGGAGCGTCAAACGGGCGTTCCAGTGCCCTTACCACGCCTGGACGTACGCGTTGGACGGCAACCTGATCGCCGCACCCAATCTCACCTCAATGCCGGACGTCGATCGCGTTGCGTACGGACTGACGAAGGTGCACTTGCGCGAATGGCTCGGCTACGTGTGGGTGAACCTCGCCGAGGACCCGCCGAGCTTCGAGGACGACGTCCTGAGCGCCGTCACCGAACGGCTGGGCTCGCTGGAGGGCATCGACGGGTACGAGATCGACCAGTTGTCCGTGGGCAAACGAATCGTCTACGACGTCAAGGCCAACTGGAAGCTCATCATCGAGAACTTCATGGAGTGCTACCACTGCGCGACGATCCACCCCGAGCTCACCGAGGTGCTGCCCGAGTTCGCCGACGGCTACGCGGCGCAGTACTACGTCGGGCACGGCGCCGAGTTCGGTGACGAGATCAGGGGTTTCACCGTCGACGGCAGCGAGGGATTCGAGAAACTCTCGGCGCTGGAAGAGGAACGCGACAGGAAGTATTACGCCATCACCGTCAAACCGCAGGTGTTCATCAACCTCGTGCCGGACCACGTGATCCTGCACCGGATGTACCCGCTGGCGGCGGACCGGACGATCGTCGAGTGCGATTGGCTCTACGCCAAGGAAGTCGTCGACACCGGCCGTGACGTCTCTCGCTCGGTCGAGCTGTTCCACCGGGTGAACGAGCAGGACTTCGAAGCCTGCGAGCGATGTCAGCCCGCGATGTCCTCCCGCGCCTACGCGCAGGGCGGAGTGCTGGTGCCCTCAGAGCACCACATCGGCGGATTCCACGCGTGGCTCGTCCAGAAACTGGAATCAGCCGACTAGGGGATCGACTGCTCACCCGTGCACGGCGAAAGCTGGCACGGGTGATGGAGCAGACGGAACTCTTGCTCCCGGACGGGGAGCACGATCTTCTTCGCCGCATCCGGCTTCTGGCCGAGCGCGCGGAGCGGACGGCGCACAACCGGTCCAACTTCGTTGGCACGCCGCCGTCGCAGGAGCACCTGGACATCCTCGCGGAGATCAGAGCACTGTCCGAGGAAATGACCACGGCCACGTCCGGGGAAGCCAGACGGGCCGAGGCGTTGCCCCGGCCCGCGAGACCCGCGGACGACCTCGTCGTCCCGGGGAAGATCTGACTGTCAGCGGCGCTGGCCGCGCACCATCTTCACGAGACCCTTCATCGTCTCCTCCAACCCGGAGCCGAACGGGTTGTCGTGCACCAGGTAGGTCCACGTCGAGCTCGGGCGCTTGACCCCGGCGTCGGCGAGGTCGTAGCCGTCGTCGGTGATCTTGGCCGCCTCGTACTTCTCCTTGGTGAGCTCCCACGACTCCGGCACGATCTTGTTGAACGCCGGGATGGCCTCGCGGTGGAACTCGTCCAGCGGGTTCTGCCGGGCCAGCGCGCGCAGGTGGATGCCCTCGCGCAGGTCCGACAGGAACGTCAGGTGGTGCGTCCACAGGTCGTCGAGGAAGAACAGCGTGATCTTGCGGGCGGCGTCGGCGGCGATCTCGTCCGGCGCGCCTTCCTTCTCGCCGAGCTTCTCGAACGCCGCGTCCGTGCGCAGCACCACGTCGCGGTGCTTGAGCAGCAGGTCGCGCTGGTGCTCGATCAGCTTGTTGTAGCGCCACGTGTTGCGGTGGATCTCCAGGTTCACGCCCTCGGCCACGCGCTGCGCGTGCTCGAAGGTGTGCAGCAGGCCCTTGTCGTGCACCCGGCCGTCGTTGTCCACTTCGGACGGGTCCTCGGCGTCCGGCGCGTACTGGGTGATCAGCTCGTCCTGCATGGACGAGAAGAACACCGAGCCGCCGGGGTCGCCCTGACGTCCGGCGCGGCCGCGCAGCTGGTCGTCCAGCCGCGACGACGAGTGGCGTCCCGAGCCGATCACGTACAGGCCGCCCAGTTCGGCGATCCGGTCGTGGTCCTCGCCCTCGTGACCACCGAGGCGGATGTCCGTACCGCGACCGGCCATCTGCGTGGAGACCGTGATGCGCTGGTACGAACCGGCGTCCGCGATGATCGAGGCTTCCTCGGCGTCGTTCTTCGCGTTGAGCACCACGCACTCGATGCCGGCGGCGCGCAGCTTGGAGGAGATCCGCTCCGACTCGGCGACGTCCAGCGTGCCGACGAGGATCGGGCGCCCGCTCTCGTGAGCGGTCTTGATCTCCTCGACGATCGCGTCTTCCTTCTGCTCCAGCGTCGCGTAGAGGCGGAAGGGCTCGTCCTCGCGGATGTTCTCCTTGTTCGGCGGGATCACGAGCACCTCGAGCTCGTAGAACTCCCGCAGCGTCTCGGCGACGGCGACGGCGGTACCGGTCATGCCGCAGCGCGTCGGGTAGCGCGACAGCAGCGCCTGCACCGTCATCGAGTCGAGGATCTCGCCCGACTCGGTCGTCTGCACGTTCTCCTTGGCCTCGACCGCGGCCTGCAGGCCGTCCGGCCACCGCTGCAGCTTCGCGACACGGCCACGCGTGTCGTTGATCAGGTGCACCTTGCCGTCACGCACGATGTAGTCGACGTCGCGGTGCAGCAGCACCTGCGCGTGCAGCGCGACGTTCACCTTCGACAGCGTGGAGGTGACGTGCTCCTGCGAGTACAGGTCGATCTCGCCGAGCGCCCGCTCGACGGCCTCGGACCCCGCACCCGTGAGGAAGACGTTGCGCTCCTCGTCGTCGATCTCGTAGTGCAGCTCCTGCCGCAGCCGCTTCACCAGGTCAGCGATGACGGGGTCGGCCGCCTCCGCACTGGTCGAGCCGGCCAGCACCAGCGGCACGCGCGCCTCGTCGACGAGCACCGAGTCGGCCTCGTCGATCAGCGCGACCTCGGGCTCCGGCACGATCAGGTCGTCGGGGCTCGTGACGATCCGGTCGCGCAGGACGTCGAACCCGATCTCGCTGACCGGCGCGTAGGTGATCTCGCACTGGTAGGCCTCGCGGCGCTCCTCGGCCTTCGAGCTGCCGTTGATCCACCCCACGGTGACGCCGAGCAGCCCGTACAGCGGTCCCATCCACTCCGCGTCGCGCTGGGCGAGGTAGTCGTTGACGCTGACCACGTGGACGCGCTTGCCCTTGATCGCGAACCCGGCCGCGGCCATGGCGCCCGCGAGCGTCTTGCCCTCACCGGTGGCCATCTCGACGACGAGGCCGCTCAGCAGCCCCAGCGCACCCAGCACCTGCACGTCGAACGGCCGTTGCCCGATGGCGCGCTCGGCGGCCTCCCGGGTCAGCGCCACGAGCTCGGTGTCCGTGCTCTCCTCGCGCAGCTTCTCGGCGTGTGCCGTCAGCTCCTCGTCGCTGAAAGCCTTGAACGTCTCGGCGTGTTTGTCCACGTCCGAGAGCAGGGCCTGGAACGGGGCGAGGTCGATCGACCCCGGTTTCTGCGCGAACCTGCGCATCCGCTGCTTGAAGCGCGCCATGAGAGTGGTCACGACGCGCCAACGTACGGCATCGGCCGGATGTTCCGCAGAGGTCTTGACTGTGAAGGCCCGATTTGTCTCTTGGATCGGGCCTTCACAGTCTCTGATCAGGCCCGTTCCGGCTGGTGCGTCTCCGGCAGCTTGATCACCGACACCAGCGTGCACAGGCCCATGAGCAGCAGGAACGCCGACACGGACATCGAGGTCCCGGTCGCGCCCAGCAGGGCCGTCATGACGAACGGCGTGCCGCCGCTGACCAGGATCGACGCCAGCTGGTACGCGAGAGAGGCACCCGAGTACCGCACGTGCGGCTCGAACAGTTCACCCAGGTAGGCGGCGATGGGGCCGTACACGAGAGAGGACGCGATGCCTCCGACCGTGGACGCGACGAACATCAACACCAGCGAGCCGGTGTCCACGAGCAGGAAGTACGGGAACGCCCACACGATCATGCCGACGGTGCCCGCGATGATCAGTGGACGGCGCCCGAGGCGGTCCGAGGCGTGACCGGCCCAGAGGATGACCGGGATGCTCACGATGGACGACAGCAGGCTGACGATCAGCACGGACTCGCGGGCGAGGCCGAGCGTGGTGGTCGCGTAGGACAGGACGCCCGCGATCGACACGTAGAAGATCGCGTTGGAGGCGAACATCAGGCCCGCGCCGAGCAGGATCGGCTTGCGGTGGGTGCGCAGGACCTCCGTCAGCGGGGCGGCGGCGACGGCGGGCTGGGTCGCGCGGCGTTCCTTCAGTTCGCGGAACACCGGGCTGTCCTCGACCTTCAGCTGGATGAACAGCACCACCGGGAACAGCAGTGCCGACGCCAGGAACGGCACGCGCCAGCCCCACGACGCGAACGCCTCCGGTGAGAGGGACGTCGTGGCGCTGATGAAGGCGACGTTGCCCAGCAGCACGCCGATCGGGACGCCGGCCTGGCCGAACGTGCCCGCGAAGCCGCGCTTGCGCGGGCCCGCCGTCTCGGTCAGCAGCAGGACCACGCCGCCCCACTGACCGCCGACCGCGATGCCCTGCAGGAAGCGCAGCAGCACCAGCAGCAGGGGTGCGCCGACGCCGATGGACGCCGTGGTGGGCAGCAGACCGATGAGGAACGTCGCCGCCGCCATCAGCCCGAGGCAGATGACGAGGGCCGGTTTGCGGCCTGCCTTGTCGCCGACGTGGCCGAAGACCAGGCCGCCGAGCGGGCGCGCGATGAAGCCCGCCCAGAACGTGCTGAACGACAGGAGCAGCGCCACGATCGGCGTCGCCTCCGGGAAGAACAGCTTGGGGAACACCAGTGCCGCGGCGGTCGCGTAGATGAAGAAGTCGTACCACTCAAGACTCGAACCGACGAGTCCGGCTGCCATGAGCCGACGTAAGGTCTTCTGTTCCGCAGGGGCGACGCTGACCACGGATTCTCCTCACCACGTGTCGATGAACGGGCGTTTCTTCCCTTGAGAACGGGAAGTTGCGGGGGCCAGCGCCGTGGTGATCCAGCGGCGCGTGTCGGCCGGGTCGATCACGTCGTCGATCTCGAAGACCGAGGCGACGTTGAGGGCTTTGCCGTGCTCGTAAGCCATTGCGACCATCTGGTCGTAGCGCTGCTTGCGCTCGTCCGGGTCCGCGATGGCGTCGAGTTCTTTCCTGAAGCCGAGTTTGATGGCGCCTTCGAGTCCCATCGGGCCGAATTCGCCGGTGGGCCAGGAGATCGCGAACTGCGGGACCTTCAAGCTTCCGGCCGCCATCGCCTGAGCACCGAGGCCGTAGGCCTTGCGGAGGATCACGAGTCCAAAGGGGACGGTGAGATTGGCGCCCGTCACGACCATGCGGGTGAGGTGGCGGACGGTGGCGGTGCGTTCGGCGTCGGGGCCGACCATGAACCCCGGGGTGTCGCACAGGGAGACGACCGGGATGTCGAACGCGTCGGCGAGCTGGAGGAAGCGGGCGCACTTGTCGGCGGCGTCGGCGTCGATGGCGCCGCCGAGGATCTTGGGGTCGTTGGCGATCAGCGCGATCGGACGGCCTTCGACGCGGATGAGAGCGGTGATGATGGCCTTGCCGAAGCCTTGGCGGAGTTCGAGGACGCTGTCGGTGTCGGCGAGGGTTCGGATCAGGGCGCGGATGTCGTAGGCGCGCAGGCGGTTCTCGGGGACGGCGTGGCGGAGGAGGCGCTGGTCCGCGCAGTTCCACGATCCGAAATTGTCGGTGCTGTCTGGGAGAATTGAATTCAGGGGTCCCCCCGAGGGCGACGGCGAAGGCTGCGCACTTGACGAGGGGACGCCTGCGGAAGCCTGGAGGCCTGCGGGAGCTTGCAAGCCTGCCGGAGCCTGGAAGTACGAGAGGTACTTCTTGGCGACGGCGACAGCCTCCTCCTCCGACCCCACCGCGATGTCCACGACGCCGTTGGGCACCTGCACGTCCAACGGGCCGATGTCCTCCGGCCGGAACGTGCCGAGCCCTCCGCCCTCGATCATCGCCGGGCCGCCCATGCCGATGTTCGCGCCCTCGACCGCGATGATCACGTCGCACGTGCCGAGCAGCACCGCGTTGCCCGCGAAACACCGGCCCGCCACCACGCCGACCAACGGGACCTGGCCGCTGAGCTGCGCGAACGCGTGGAACGAGCCGCAGTCGAGTCCGCTGACCATGCTGTGGTCGGTGTCGCCGGGACGTCCGCCGCCGCCCTCGGCGAACAGCACAACCGGCAGGTTCTCCTGCTGCGCCAGGGCGAACAGCCGGTCCTTCTTCTGGTGGTTGCGCAGGCCTTGGGTGCCGGCGAGCACGGCGTAGTCGTAGGACATCGCCACGACCCGTGCGCCGTTGACGACGCCGATGCCTGCGACAAGACCGTCGGCGGGCGTGCGTTCGATCAGGTCGTCCAACGACCGGCGCTGCCGTTGGGCGGCGATCGCGAGTCCGCCGTACTCGACGAACGAGGAACACAGGTCCGCGATGTTCTCCCGCGCGGTCCGGCCACCCCGGGAATGTCGCCGAGAGGCGGCTTCTGGGCGGTCGAAGTCGTGGCGTGCCAGCACCTCGGCCAAGTCCGGCCGAACGTGCGAAGGGTCCACCTCGGCGACGTCCTCAGTGGACTCGCCCACGCCGGAAGCCAGCACCTGGCCCTCGGCCACGGTGTCGCCCACCGACACCAGCACATCGCCGGACACCCGCACGACGTGCTGCATCTTCATCGCTTCGAGCACGACGGACTCCGCCGAAACAGCCACCACCGTGCCCGCCAGCGGAGCCCGCATCCCAGAAACCGGCTCCTCGACCACGAAGTCCGTCGTCGCGCCGACGATGTCGCGCGCGAGTAGCGAGCGGAGGAACTCCAGGTTCGTCGAGACCCCCTCGACCCGGAACTCGCCCAACGCCCGCCGCGCCCGGTTCAGCGCCACGTCCAGGTCTTCGCCGTGCACCACGAGCTTCGCCAGCAACCCGTCGTAGCGCGTCCCGACCCGGTAGCCGACGTACCCGTGCGTGTCGACGCGGACGCCCGGTCCGGCAGGCAGTCCGAACGACGTCAGCACGCCGCCCGAGGTCTGGTTCAGCCGCACCTGCACGGCCGCGCCGCGGTCGTGCGGCGTGAAGTCCACGTCGCCGCCCCAGGCGAGCAGCAGCTGGGTGCGCACGAGGTCCACTCCGGACACCATCTCGGTGACGGTGTGCTCGACCTGCAGCCGCGGGTTGACCTCCAAGAACGCGAACGAGTCCCCGGACACCAGGAACTCGACGGTGCCGACGCCGGTGTAGCCCGCCGCGCCAGCCACAGCGGCAGCCGCCTCGTGCAGTGCCTTGCGCAGCAACGGGTCCAGCAGGGGAGCGGGCGCGATCTCCACGACCTTCTGGTGCCGCAGCTGCACCGAGCAGTCGCGGTCGCCGATCACCGACGTCCCGACGAGCTGCACCTCGATGTGCCGCGCCGAGGGCATCAACCGTTCGAAGTAGACGTCCCCGACGCCGAACGCCGCCAGCGCCTCCGCCTGGCACGCCTCGACCGCGGCATCCAGATCCTCGGAGGAGTACACCGCCCGCATGCCCTTGCCGCCACCGCCGGCGACCGCCTTCACCATCACCGGGAACTCGCCGGGCAGCGCGTCCAGCACCGGGATCCCCAGCGAGGAGGCCAGCTCGCGTGCTCGCCGTTTGTCACCGAGCAGTTCCAGAACGTCAGCGGAAGGCCCGACGAACGCCAGTCCGCGCTCGGAACACGCCCGAGCGAACGCGGCGTTCTCCGACAGGAATCCCCACCCCGGATGCACGGCCTGGCACCCCTCGGCGGCGTCCAGCAGCTGGTCCACATCCAGGTACGGCGAGGGCCCGCGCAGTGCCACGGCACGGTCCGCGAGGGTCACGTGGAGCGAGGAAGCGTCGTCCTCCGCGTACACCGCCACAGTGCGTATCCCCAGGTCAGATGCCGCGCGTAGGACACGCACGGCGACCTCACCCCGGTTGGCGACGAGCAGCAAGACAACCTCCTGAGCGACCGCTTAGTATGTGACGGCGGTCGCATGTTGCCATCTGAAGTGAACAGAAGTCCATACGGAACCGATCGGGGGGTTGAGGCGTCAACGGAACACTTCGCCGCACACGGGCGATCCAGTTGGCAGACTCCCCGCAAACAGCAAGGGCTTCAGGAGGCCGCAGTGGTGTTCAAGAGGATGATGCGCGCGTTCGGCGTGGGCGGGCCGACTGTCGACACGGTGCTGACGAACCCCAACGTCAGGCCCGGCGAGGTGTTGTCCGGCGAGGTGCGCATCGCCGGCGGCGACCACCCGGCCGAGATCGACCACGTCACGCTCGCGCTGCTCACCCGCGTCGAGGTCGAGAGCGGCGACAACGAGTACAACACCAACATGGAGTTCCACAAGTTCTCCGTGGGCCAGCGGATCGTGGTCCAGCCGCATCAGAACCTCTCGCTGCCGTTCCAGATCCCGGTGCCGTTCGAGTGCCCGATCAACGTCGTCGGCGGTCAGCAGCTGCACGGCATGCAGCTCGGCCTGCGCACCGAGCTCGAGGTCCGCGGCGCCGTCGACCCCGGCGACCTCGACCCGATCTGGGTGCACCCCCTGCAGTCGCAGGACGCCGTGCTCCAGGCGTTCGGGCACATGGGCTTCCGCTTCACCAAGGCGGACAACGAGCGCGGCCGCATCCACGGCGTGCCGCAGCAGCTGCCGTTCTACCAGGAGATCGAGTTCTACCCGCCGCCGCAGTTCGCGGGCCGCGTCAAGCAGGTCGAGCTGACGTTCGTCACCACGCCGGGCGAGCTGCACGTCATCCTGGAGGCCGACAAGCGCGCCGGTCTGCTCCGCGCGGGCGGCGACGCGTACGGCCGCTTCGCCGTCTCGCACCAGCAGGCGGTCGGCACGGACTGGACCGCCACGATCAACCAGTGGATGAGCCAGGTCTCCGGCAGTCGCTGGTAGTCATCGGCACACGGGTGTACCGCTTGCCGATCTCAAGCTGCGGATCTTGCCGGATGACGGGATGATTTTCCGCGAGATCCCCGAGTGCCTCGGGGTGTAGCGGGAGGAGGCGTCCGTGACCATCGAGAGCATTCTCGGCGCGCTCATCATCGGTCTGATCCTGGGCTTGCTCGGCAAGCTGTTCGCACCGGGCAAGCAGGCCATCCCGATCTGGCTGACCCTTCTGGTCGGCATCGCGGCCGCGTTCGTCGGGTCGTGGATCGCGCGGCTGCTGGGCGTGGAGGACACGCCGGGCATCGACTGGATCGAGGTGATCGTGCAGATCGTCGTCGCCGCGATCGGTGTTTCGCTCGTAGCTGGCGTGTACGGCAGGAAGTCGGTCAGGTAGGCCTGACCATCCTCAGGACGAGGTCGGCGTACATCGCGCCGATCTCGTCCGGGGTCCGCTTCCCGCTCGGCTGGTACCAGCGGGCGACGTCGATGCACAGCGACAGCACCGCGAGGGTCGCGCCCTTGAGGTCGGGGACGTCGAACACGCCCTCCTCGATCCCGGCCGCGATGTAGGCCCGCATCCGCTGCTCGATCTGCCGGCGCAGCTCCGCCACCTGCTCGTGGTGTTCGGGAGAGAGCGCGCCGAGCTCGTACTGCACCACCCGCGCCGTCGTGTGGAACTCCGCGTGCCACCCCGCGAACGCCGCCACCGCGTTCTTCAGCCGCTCGACCGCACCGTCGCCCTGAATGCTCGACAGCAGCGCGAGCGACGTCTCGTGGCCCACGAGCGAGATGTTGAACAGAAGCTCCTCTTTGGACCGGTAGTGGATGTACACGGCCGCGGGGGACATTCCGGCCAACGAGGCGATGTCCCTGGTCGTCGTGGCGTGATATCCCTTGCTCGCGAACGCCTGGACGGCCGCGATGAGCATCCGGCGGGCGGCGTCCGGGGTGACGGTGCGCCAGGTCTCGTCGAGCAGCGAGAACCCGTCCAGTCCGGTCGTCGTCATCGGGCGGCTCCTCGCGTGTTGACAGGTGATGGATCGTACTGCACGCTAAGCGGGCGCTTAGCGCTAAGCAACCGCTTAGTATGGAGGTAGTCGTGCAGCGGACGCTGTTCAACGAGGATCACGCCGCGTTCCGGGAGTCGGCGAAAGCGTTCGTCGAGCGCACGATCACGCCGAACGTCGAGAAGTTCATCGAGCAGCGGGTGATCGACCGGGACGTGTGGCTGGAGGCCGGACGCCAGGGCCTGCTCGGGCTGGAGATCCCCGAGGAGTACGGCGGCAGCGGCGCCAACGACTACCGGTTCAACACGGTGTTCGCCGAAGAGCTGTGCCGGGTCAACGCCGCGGTCGCCTCGTCGCTGGGCATCCACGGCGACGTCGTGGCGCCCTACCTCGTCGACCTGTGCACCGAGGAGCAGAAGCAGCGCTGGCTGCCCGGCATGTGCACCGGCGAGATCAAGACCGGCATCGCGATGACCGAGCCGTCCGGCGGCTCCGACCTCGCCGCGCTGAAGACCAACGCCGTGCGCGACGGTGACGACTGGATCCTGAACGGCTCCAAGACGTTCATCACCAACGGCTACACCGCCGACATGATCGTCGTCGCGGCCCGCACCGACCCGTCCAAGGGCGCGCGCGGCATCACGCTGTTCGCCGTCGAGACCGGCATGCCCGGCTTCGAGCGCGGCCGCAAGCTCGACAAGGTCGGCCAGCACCCGTCCGACACCGCGGAGCTGTTCTTCTCCGACGTGCGCCTCTCGCAGGAGCACATGATCGGCGAGGAGGGCCAGGGCTTCATCTACATGATGGAACGCCTGCCGCAAGAGCGGATCGGTGGCGCCATCTCGAACTTGGCGCACGCGCAGGGCGTCTTCGACGAGACGCTGGAGTACGTCAAGGAGCGCAAGGCCTTCGGCCAGGCGATCGGCAAGTTCCAGCACAACAAGTTCCTGCTCGCCGAGCTGCGCACCAAGCTGGACGTCTCGCAGGCGTTCATCGACACGCTGACCATGCAGCACGTGCGTGGCGAACTGAGCCCCGTTGAGGCGGCGCAGGCCAAGTACTGGAGCGCCGACGTCGAGAACGAGGTCATCGACGCCTGCGTGCAGCTGCACGGCGGCTACGGCTACATGACCGAGTACCGCGTGGCCCGTGCCTGGATGGACGCCCGCGTCACGAAGATCTGGGCCGGTTCCAACGAGATCATGAAGGAACTCATCGGCCGCGACCTGGGCCTGTAGGAGGTTTTCCATGGCTGAAGCAGTCATCGTCTCCACCGCCCGGTCGCCGATCGGCCGTGCTCGCAAGGGTTCCCTGGTCTCGCTGCGCCCGGACGACCTGGCCACGCAGGTGATCTCCGCCGCGCTGGGCGACATTCCGGCGTCCGAGATCACCGACCTGCACCTCGGGTGTGCCGAGCCGCAGGACGAGCACGGCCAGAACATCGCGCGCCGCGTGGCCGTGCAACTCGGCTACGACAACCTGCCGGGCACGACCGTCAACCGGTTCTGCGCGTCTTCGGTGCAGACCGCGCGGATGGCCTTCCACGCCATCAAGGCGGGAGAGGGCCACGGGTTCATCTCGGCCGGCGTCGAGTGCGTCTCGCGGTACATGCACGCGGGCGCGCCGTCGTTCAACCCGCTGTTCGCCGATGCGCAGCAGCGGACCCTGGACACGGCCGCGTCGAACGCGGCGTGGACCGACCCGCGGCTCAACGGCGCACTGCCCGACTACTACATCTCGATGGGCCAGACGGCCGAGAACGTCGCCACGCAGATGGGCATCACGCGGCACGACCAGGACGAGTTCGGCGTGCGGTCGCAGAACCTCGCGGAGAAGGCGATCGCGGACGGGTTCTTCGCCCGCGAGATCACGCCGGTGACTCTGCCTGACGGAACCGTTGTGTCGACTGACGACGGACCGCGTTCCGGCGTTACCTACGAGGCTGTGTCGGCGCTGAAGCCGTCCTTCCGGCCCGAAGGCACGATCACGGCCGGCAACTGCTGTCCGCTCAACGACGGCGCGGCCGCTGTCGTGATCATGAGTGACGTGCGGGCACGTGAACTGGGCCTGACCCCGTTGGCGCGCATCGTGTCCACGGGCGTCTCCGGCTTGTCGCCGGAGATCATGGGCCTCGGGCCGGTCGACGCCACGAAGCAGGCACTGGGCCACGCCGGTCTGTCCATTTCGGACATCGACCTGGTCGAGATCAACGAGGCCTTCGCCGTCCAGGTGCTCGGTTCACAGCGCGCACTGGGCATCGACATCGACAGGCTCAACGTGCACGGCGGCGCGATCGCGCTGGGCCACCCGTTCGGCTCGACCGGTGCGCGGATCATGACGACGCTGATCAACGGCATGCAGGCCCGAGACGCCCAGTTCGGCCTGGAGACGATGTGCGTCGGCGGCGGCCAGGGCATGGCGATCATCCTGGAAAGGCTTTCGTAGTGGGAATCCTCGACAAGTTCCGCCTCGACGGGAAGGTCGCGATCGTCACCGGCGCGTCCTCGGGTCTCGGCGTCGCGTTCGCCAAGGGGCTCGCGGAGGCCGGCGCGGACGTCGTTCTCGCGGCTCGTCGCGCGGACAAGCTGAAGGACACGGCCGCTCTGGTCGAGGCCACCGGCCGGCGCGCGCTGGTCGTGCAGGCCGACGTGTCGCAGCCCGACGACTGCCGTGAGGTCGCGCGGCAGGCGGCGGAGTTCGGCACCGTGGCGGTGCTCGTGAACAACGCCGGTGTCGCGTCGGCGGTGCCGGCCTCGCGGGAGACGCCGGAGCAGTTTCTCAGCGTCATGGACGTGAACCTCAACGGTGCCTACTGGATGGCCCAGGCGGCCGCGGCCGTCATGACGTCCGGTGGCTCGATCATCAACATCTCCAGCGTGCTCGGCCTCGTGACCGGCGGTATTCCCCAGGCCGCGTACTCGGCGTCGAAGGCCGGCCTGCTCGGCCTGACGCGGGACCTGGCGCAGCAGTGGACCGGCCGCAAGGGCATCCGCGTCAACGCGATCTGCCCCGGCTTCTTCGCCTCCGAGATGACCGACCAGTACCCGCCGGGCTACCTGGAGAAGATCCAGGCGACGCTGCCATCCGGGCGAATCGGTGACCCGGAGGAGCTCGCTTCCGCCGTTGTCTTCCTGGCCTCACCGGCGGGCGGTTACGTTACCGGGGAGACGCTCGTCGTCGACGGTGGTGCCGTGATCGTCTGACTCCAGGGGGAGCCGTGCGGGAGCCCGAGTTCAAGGTTGTCGACCCGCGAAGACGGTTCCTGCTGTGGTTCGTCCCGCCGCTGGCGGTGTTCGTGACCGGGCTGGTGGTGCTGCTCGTTTCGGGGCACATCACCGGCCCGTTCCGTTCTGTCACGGTGGTGCGGGCGCTGTTCGCCTCCAAGCGCGACTTCTTCCAGGACGAGCAGGTCAAGCGCATCCTGATGGCGCGCGGCTACCAGGTGCACGTGACGCCGATCGGCTCCCGCGACCTCGCGGACAAACCCGACCTCGACTCGTACCACTTCGTGTTCCCGTCGGGGCACGTGGCGAACGAGCACGTGAAGAAGCGCCGGGCGGGCAAACACGTGGTGCCGTACCGGCCGTTCTTCACCCCGGTCGTGCTCGCCACGTTCCGCGAGTACGCCGAGGCGCTGAAGCTGGCGGGTGTCGCGACGCCGTACGACACCGGCGAGAAACCCCTCTACTACGACCTCGACATGGCCGGGTTCAAGAACCTGTCCGCGGACCCGTCGAAGGACCAGTGGAGCGACCTGGGCCTGAGCAACGGCAACAAGGTGCTCGCGCAGTCGCCCGACCCGTGCAAGGCCTATTCGGGCGCGACGCTCGTCGGCTTCTTCGCGACCGCCTTCGGCGACGATCCGCCGCAGACCTTGGAAGCCGCGGAAGAACTGGCGCGGAAGGTCAAGCCGTACGTCGACGCGCAGGGCCAGGCCGGCGAGGACATGGCGCCGAAGTACTTCGTGCCGGAGGGCCGCACGCACGCCGTCATCGCGGTGATCTACGAGCACCAGTACATCGCATATCAGTTGCGGCAGAAGAACATTGACACCGAACGTGTGCTGCTCTACCCGGAGAAGCAGCACCAGAGCACGCCTGAGCTGATCTCGTTCACGCCGGAGGGCGACCGGATCGGCGAGCTGATGATGAACGACCCGGAACTGCGCAAGCGCGCGGTCGAGCTGGGTTTCCACTCGCTGAGCTGGAACGGGGAGTCCGCCGACGACTTCGGCACCTACATCGCGGGCCGTGGCCTGCCGAAGCCACCGGCCGGTGAGGCGGGCAGGGTGCAGCTGCCCAAGGCGGAGCTCTTCGAGCGCATGCTCGACGTCGTCGGCGACTGCAAATGAGAGCGCTGGCAGCGGTACTGCTGCTGGTGCTGGCCGCGTGCACGCCGAGCACACCCGAGGTCCGGTTGAAGATGCTGGCGAGCACCGAACTGGCCGACCTCGGTCCTGTGCTGACAGAGCTGAGGAAGGCCACCGGGGTCGAGTTGACGGTGGAGCACCGCGGCACGGTCGAGGCCAGCAGGTCGCTCGCGGGCTTCGACCTGGCGTGGTTGTCCACCACCAGGTTCCTGCGGTTGCGGGGTGCCGAACCCGAGCTGGCGTCGAGCGTCATGACGTCCCCGGTGGTGCTCGGCGTGAAGCGCGGCAGCCGGGCGGTGCTGGGCGAGCGGCCGACGTGGGCGGACGTCGCCGACCGGGCCGCGCTGGGCCAGTTCCGGTACGGCATGGCCGATCCGCGGGTGTCCGGTGGCGGGATGGCCGCGTTGATCGGTGTCGCGACGGCGGCCGCGGGCACTGGAGCGCCGCTGCGACCCGAGGACGTGAGCTGCGACCGCCTGCAGGGGTTCCTCGCGGGGCGCGCGTTCGACGTGCCGGATCCCGTGGACGAGTTCGCTCGGCGGTCCGATGTGGACGGACTGGTCGCGCACGAGTCCGAGTTGTTGTCCTTGAACGCTTCCGGGCGTCTGGCGGAACCGTTGGAGATCGTCTACCCGCGTGACGGCATCGTGCTGTCGGACTACCCGCTGATGCTCGTCGAGCCCGCGCACCGGGCCGCCTACGACCGGGTCGTGGAATGGCTTCGGTCGCCGGACGCGCAGCGGATGATCGCCGAACGCACCTGGCGCCGGCCGGTCGAACCCTCCGTGGTGCGCAACGAGAAGCTGCGCGCGGACCTCGGCACCGCGCTGTACTTCCCGAACAGCTCCGAGGTGATCGACCGGCTGCTGCTGTTCCACGACCGCGCGGGCGAAGGCCGTCAGGTGATCTTCGTGCTGGACTACTCGACGTCCATGCGGGGCCCGCGGCTCGCCGGGCTGCGGGAGGCGTTCGCGTCCCTCAACGGGTTCGACCGCTTCTACGTCGGCGAGACGGTCACGATCGTCCGGTTCGCGGGCACCGTGCTGGAGGAGCGTTCGATCACCGTGCGCGGGAAGCAGGACCTCGACGCGCTGCTGGCCGTCGTCGCGTCCGACGACCTGCGGGACAACACGGCGATCTGGGCCGCGCTGGACCACGCGCTCCGGCTGGCCCGCGGGGAGACGGCGGTCGTGCTGATGACCGACGGGGAGAACAACGCGGGGCCGTCGGTGAACGAGTTCCTGAGGGTCGGGCGAGGGGAAGTACCGGTGTTCCCGATCCGGTTCGGCGAGGCCTCGACGGCGGAACTGGACCGGGTGGCGCAGGCGAGCGGTGGCCGTCTCGTGGAGGCCGGCGCGAAGTCGTTGCTGGAGGCGGTGAGAGAGATCCGTGGATGTCGATAGAGCTTTGTGGTGGTCGGTCTCGTGGGGCTGGATCCTGCTGTGGGGCGCGACGCTGATCGCGTTGGTCGTGGTCGTCGCTCTCGGGTGGCGGTGGCTGCGGCGCCGTGAACCGGAACCCGAGGTGCCGGGCCTGCTGTTCTACGTGCACGGCCAGCGCATGATCAACCTGTGCAAGGTCGGCCGGTACGACGACGCGGTCACCCGGCAGTTCGTCAAGCAGATCACCGTCACCAAGAACGGCAAGCTGCAGGTCGGTCCCAGCGAGTTCGGCATCGGCGTGGACGGCTCGGTGGTCTCGCAGAACACCGACACCTACGAGAAACCGGCCACGGAGATCGACGTCATCGGCGTCGTGCTGGCGGGCCTGCGCGCGGGCCACGGCGTGGTCGACGTCGACCTGACGACGCGGACCATCACGGCCGACGAGTCGTGGCGGCGAGGAAAAGCCAGGCGCCTCAACGACATCCGCGACTACGTGTCGCTGCACGGCCGGTTCGAGGTCGGCGACGGCGACGGCGCGGCGGTGCTGATCGCGCCCGTGGGCGAGCATCGGGTGCGGGTGGAGTGCGATCGGGCGAGCCTGCGCGACACGTTGCCACCGGGCCAGTTCAACGCGCGATGCCTCGGCAAGGTCCAGTCGTGGAACGCGGCGACCGGCGAGATCGTGGTGCTGCCGGTCGTCGTATTCCAGTAGACGCGTGAGGGACGATCAGCGCGTGATTGCGTTGGATGAAGTGCTCGTGGCCGACGTGGAGTCGACGTGCTGGGAGGGAACGCCGCCCGCCGGTGAGATCTCGGAGATCATCGAGATCGGGATCTGCCCGATCGAGGTGGCCACCGGGAAACGAGGCGAGCGGCGGTCGATCCTGGTGCGGCCCTCCCGCTCGTCCGTGAGTCCCTTCTGCACTCAACTCACCACCCTCACCCAGGCCGACGTGAACGAGGGCCTCCCGTTCGCCGAGGCCTGCGCGGTGCTGCGCAAGGAGTTCCGCTCCGACCGCCGGGTGTGGGCGTCGTACGGCGACTACGACCGCAAGATGTTCGAACGGCAGTGCGCCGACTTCGGCGTCCGCTATCCGTTCGGACCGCGGCACCTCAACGTCAAGACGCTCTTCGCTTTGACGCACGCGTTGCCGCGCGAGGTGGGCATGGCCGAGGCGGTGCGGCTGACAGGCCGGAAGATCGACGGCACGCACCACCGCGGCCACGACGACGCCTACAACATCGCGGGTCTGCTGGTCGGGCTGCTCCGGCGGTGAGATCACCTGTTCGGAGGATTCCAGTCGATCCCTACCGTGCAGACTCGGATGGCGTCCCGCCACACCGTGATGGCGAACGTGCCCGCGTCCGCTGACACTCGGGTGAGGTACTCCGTCGCACAGGCCATCGTGTAGTGGGACTTCCAGTCGGCTCCTTTCCTTATGTACCAACCATGATCTTCGACGGACTCGACGTAGGCGAGGGTGAGCCGGCCGTTCTGGCCGCGCCGGTGGTACTGGATGCTGTGGACGTACTCCATGCTGTGGACGGTCCTCAGCAGACTCCGTCAGCGTGATTCACGAATGTCAGATCTCGCCCGTAACGTTTGGGGTTATGACCGACCCAACGTTCCGGCAGGTGCGCCTCGGCGAGGCGTTGAGGAAGCTGCGCGAACGGGCCGGGATCAGTCAGCGTGAGGCGGCGTACCGGCTCCGCTACAACTATCAGAAGCTGAGCCGCATCGAGAACGGTCAGTTGCCGGAGTACCACGGTTTGCGGGCGATGCTCGACCTCTACGGCGTTCTGGTCTCCGAGGAGGCGCCCTTCATCGACATGTGGGAGCGCGCCAGCGAGAAGGGCTGGTGGCATCCCTACCGCGTCGCCGATCACGGTTACCTCAGCCTGGAGCACGACGCCACCCGACTGAGCACGTTCTCCCTCGGCTACATCCCCGGGCTCCTGCAGATCGAGAGCTACATGCGTGCGTTGTTCGCGGGATGGCAGGTCCAGCGCTCACGGAAATGGATCGAGAACCAGATCGCGGTTCGGACGCGGCGGCAGGAGCGGCTGGTCGCAGATGAAGGGCTCGAGTATCACGCGATCATCGCCGAGGCCGCTTTTCCTCTGGCTGACCGTGAGCAGTTGCTGCACATCAATGACATGGGGACGCGGCCCAACGTGAGGGTGCAGGTCCTGCCGTTCGCAGTGGGGTTGAACGACGGGTACACCGGATCGTTCCACCTGCTTGATTTCGCCTACCTCGCTGACATGACGGTGCTCTACGTCGAACATCCCGCGGGTGCCTCGCACGTGGAGGACAGCGAGCAGGTGAAGGCCAGTAAAGTGCTCTTCAAGCACCTCTCGAAGCTGGCGCTGGCGCCGAACGAGTCCGCCGATTGGATCGGGAGGTTGGCTGCTGAGAGGTAGGGATCGACTTGTCTGCTGTCTGGCGGAAGAGCAGCCGGAGCAACGCCGGCGACAACACGGAGTGTGTCGAGATCGCCGTGGACGGCTCCGTCGCGCGCATTCGTGACTCAAAAGGCTTGGCGGACGCCACTGTCGCGGCGCCCGCCTGGGGTTCGTTCCTCGCCATGGTCAAGGGCGAGGACCAGCTCAGAAGGTGATGACGTCGGCCGTGTTCGGGTTGGTCTTGCCCGCGAGCACCGATTGCCACACCTCGGCGAGCTCGTCCGGCCCGCTGTGCCGCACGACGCCGACCCAGTCGCCCGCCTGAGCGGTGAAGCCTCGCCACGCCTCGCCGAAGCGCTGAGCCAGACCGTCCGAGCCCCAGTCCGCTGTGCGCTTGCGCAGCTGGTCCGGGGCGAAGAAGAACTCGGAGCGCGCGTCCTGCGAGGCGGCCTGGTGGGTCAGGCCGATCGAGATGTCCTTCACCAGCGCGGAGCCGAGGCGGTCGTGCAGCGCCGAACGCACGTCGGCAGACCCGCTGAAGTCCAGGTACACGCTCGGTTCGACGTCCACCGAAGCGCTGTAGGGCAGCACGGTGTCGTAGAGGCCGAGGCTTTGGGTGAATTCCACGTTGCGCGGCGATGTCAGGCCCACGACCCGTACGCCCTGACTGCGAAGACACTGCGCGGTGCCGAACGCGGTCTTGCTGGAGGCCGAGGAGATCACGACGGTGCGAGCGCCGTGGAAGTCGTTGTCCACCAGCTGGTCGGCCAGCAGGAACGACGTGAGGAACAGTGGCCGGTACAGGACCTGGAGGTCTTCCAGCGACGCGTCGTAGGCGGGGTCCTGCGACGTCACGAGGTAGCTGTTGTAGACCGCGGGAAGGTCGGCGCGGTGGTCGGCGGTGTCGACGAAACCGGACGAGGTCAGCTTGGCGCGCGCGACGAAGTGGCTCGCCATCGGCAGGTAGCCGTAGACGCGGGTGCCGGCGGGCAGTGCGTCCACAGTGGACTCGACGACGTCGGCGAAGCCCCAGAGCGGGATCACGCCCTGGCCGGGGCCGCCGGCGGGGAAGAAGCGCCAGTAGCCGATGAGGTCGCCGATCACGCCGTACGTGACGTTGTTGGCGGTGAGACCGACGTGGCTCACCCGGAGCAGCACCTCGCAGTCGGACAGCTCGGGCGGCTCCGGCAGTTCGTCGTGCAGCACCTCGGTTTTGGTGAGGTCGTCGCGATCGACGACCACGGTCCAGCGAGTGGTCATTGCCTGGATTCTCCTAGCTCGGAAGGTACGCTCCGGTCGTGACCGTGCCTGAAAGACTGATCGACGCCGCCACCCGCCTGTTCGCGGACAAGGGGTACGAGCGGGTCGCCGTGCAGGAGATCGTGGAACACGCGGGCGTCACCAAAGGCGCCATGTACCACTACTTCGGGTCGAAGGACGACCTGCTGCACGAGATCTACGGGCGGTTGCTGCGCTTGCAGACCGAACACCTGGAGAAGATCGCGTCGAGCACCGGCCCGGTCGTCGAGCGCCTCCGCGAGGCCGCGATCGACGTGATCGTCACGAGCATCGAGGACTTCGACGCCGCCAAGGTGTTCTTCCGGTCCATGAACCACCTGTCCGCCGAGAAGCAGAAGGAAGTGCGGGCGGAACGGCGGCGCTACCACGAGAAGTTCCGCGGCCTGATCGAGGAGGGCCAGCAGGACGGGACGTTCCGCGACGACGTGCCCGCCGACGTCGCCACGTACTACTTCTTCGGGTCGTTGCACCAGCTCGGCACGTGGTACCGCCCGGACGGGGACATCCCGGCCGGGCGGCTGGCGGAGCACTACGCGGATCTGCTGATCCACAGCCTCACGGCACGATCACGCTGACGATCTCGGCGACGCACGCGGGCTTGTCGCTGCCCTCGATCTCGATGACGACCTTGGTCACGAGCTGCTTGCCCAGCGAGATGTCCGTGACGTCCAGCAGCTCGACCCCGCCGCGCACCCTGGCGCCGACCAGCACCGGCTGCGGGAAGCGGACCTTGTTGCTGCCGTAGTTCACGCCCATCTTGATGTTCTTGACGGTGTAGACGTCCCGCACCAGATACGGCACCAGCGACAACGTCAGGTAGCCGTGCGCGACCGGTCCGCCGAACGGGCCCTTCTTCGCCTTCTCGACGTCGACGTGGATCCACTGGTGATCCAGCGTCGCGTCGGCGAACAGGTTGACCTGCTCCTGCGTGACCTCGTGCCACTCGCCGAACCCGAGGTGCTCGCCCTTCGCGGCGACCAGCTCGTCGATGTTCTCGAAAGCGCGCATGGTGGGAGTCCTCAGTCCTTCGGTCCGCCGGCGACGTAGATGACCTGGCCGGACACGAACCCGGCACCCTCGCTCACGAGGAACGACGCGGTGTGCGCGATGTCCTCGGGCTGACCGACGCGCGCGACCGGGATCGCCTGCGCCGCACCGGTGAGGAAGTCCTCGAACGGGATCTTCATGCGCTCGGCCGTCGCCTTGGTCATCTCGGTGGCGATGAAGCCCGGCGCGATCGCGTTGACCGTGACGCCGAACTTGCCGAGCTCGATCGCGAGGGTCTTGGTGAAGCCCTGCAGACCGGCCTTGGCGGCGGAGTAGTTGGCCTGGCCGCGGTTGCCGAGAGCGGACGTGCTCGACAGGTTGACGATGCGGCCGAAGCCTTCCTTCGTCTGGAACGCCTGCACGGCCTTGCTCATCAGGAACGCGCCGCGCAGGTGCACGTTCATGACCGTGTCCCAGTCCGACGACGTCATCTTGAACAGCAGGTTGTCGCGCAGCACGCCGGCGTTGTTGATCAGCACGGTCGGCGCGCCGAGCTCCTCGGCGACCTTCGCGACGGCGGCGTTGACCTGCTCCTCGTCGGCGACGTCGACCTTGAGGCCGATGGCGCGCCCACCGCTCGCGACGATCTTGTCGGCGCCGTCCAGCACGCCCTGCTCGTCGAGGTCGAGCAACGCGACGGCCAGGCCGTCCGCGGCGAGACGCTGCGCGACCGCGGCGCCGATGCCACGAGCCGCGCCGGTGACGATCGCAACCCTGTCGGCCACGGGTCCTCCTTCGGTGAGGGGATGGTGAGCTAAGCAAGCGCTTAGTAACGTACCTATCAGTCCGCTTGACGTCCAGGTCTGTGCGGACGACCATACCGACTGGTCGGAATGTGGCAATTCGAGGAGGCAGATGCCCGTGGAACTCACCGGCAAGGTCGCGCTCATCACCGGCGGATCCAACGGCATCGGCGCCGCGTCCGCCCGGCGTCTGGCGTCGCTCGGCGTGCGCGTAGTCGTGGCTGATGTGGACGCCGACCAGGGCAAAGCCGTCGCCGATGAGATCGGCGGCGTGTTCGTGCGCTGCGACGTGACCCAGGCGTCGGACTCGGCTGAGGCTGTCGCACTCGCCGTGCGCGAGTTCGGCGGGCTCGACATCGCGTTCCTGAACGCCGGCATCGGCACCGGGTGCTCGCTGGGCGACGACTTCGACGTCGAGACGTACCGGCGGGCGATGGCCATCAACCTCGACGGCGTGGTCTACGGCGCGCACTACGCGTTGCCCGAGGTCCGCAAGCGTGGTGGCCAGATCATCGCCACGGCGTCTATGGCCGGCCTCATGGCGATGCCGGGCGACCCCGTCTACGGCGCGAACAAGGCTGCCGTCGTCGGTCTCGTGCGCTCGCTCGGCGGCGCCTACCCCGACGTGCGCATCAACGCGCTGTGCCCTGGCTTCGCCGACACCAACATCATCGTTCCGCTGCGCTCGACGCTGGACGAGATCGGCATGCCGATCATCCCGGTGTCCGCCGTGGTGGACGGTTTCATGTCCATCGTGGAGGGTTCCGGCACCGGCGAGGCCTGGTTCGTGCAGGCAGGTCGTCCGTCGGAGCCGTTCGGGTTCCGCAACCCGCCTGGACCTCGTGCCGCTGACGGCTCGCGCATCGAGGCCGCTCGCAAGGACCCCGTTTCCATCGCGCTTGAGGAGAACTGATCGTGCGTGCCATCCAGATCACCGAGTTCGGCGGGCCCGAGGTGCTCCAGCAGGTGGAGCTGCCCGACCCGGTCGCGGGCGAGGGCGAGGTGCTGATCAACGTTTCGCGTGCCGGGCTGAACTACGCCGACACGCATCAGGCCGAGAACTCGTACCTGGCGAAGATGTCGCTGCCGCTCGTTCCCGGCGGTGAGGTCGTGGGGACGACTGCGGATGGGCGTCGGGTTGTCGCTCTGACGAAGAACTCCGGCGGGTATGCGGAGAAGGCTGTCGCGCCTGCTCTCACCACCTTCGACGTTCCTGATGGTGTGGACGATCTGACCGCGCTGTCGTTGATCGTTCAGGGTGCTACCGCCTGGTTGTTGTTGCGCAAGTCGACTCACATGGAAGCCGGTGAGTCGGTCGTTGTGCACGCTGCTGCCGGTGGTGTGGGGACGATCGCCGTTCAGCTGGCCAAGTTGTGGGGGGCCGGGCGGGTCATCGCCACCGCTTCTTCTGATGACAAGCGGAAGTTGGCGTTGGATCTTGGGGCTGATGTTGCGATCGACTCGCGTGCCTCGGACATGACCGCTGCCTTGATCGAGGCCAACGAGGGGCGGCGGGTTGATGTCGTGCTCGACATGACTGGGGGAGCGGTCACTGATCAGTCGGTTGTGGCGTTGGGGCCTTTTGGGCGGCTTGCGTTTTATGGCATGGCCTCGCGAGAAAGGCCGAAGCCGGTTGACCTCGGGGCGTTGCTGGTGCACTCCACGGCCGTTGCGGGTATGTGGTTGCCGCACGCGTTGAGGGTTCGGGACGCGGAGCACGGGACCCTTGCTCATCGGGCCATGGCTGAGCTGTTCCAGCTTGTTGTGGATGGGAAGGTCCGGGCTGTTCCTGGTGGGGAGTACGGGATGGGGGAGGTTCGGCAGGCTCACGAGGACCTTCGGTCCCGGAAGACCCAGGGGAAGCTTGTGCTTGATCCGTCTCGCTAGTTTCGTTGGCTGTTCCCCGGCTTGCGGGCGGGGCGCGGCCTTGCGGGTGGTCACATTGCGGGCGGCGACCTTGCGTTGGGTGCTTTCCCTGAGGGCTCTGCCCCCAGACCCCCGGCAATCTGATCGGGGGGTGGCGCCGCCTGCGGGTTGATGGCACGCCTGTTGCTTTGGGCGGCTGCGCGTTGCTTAGAGGGTTGCGTCGCCCTGACCGCTCGGTAAGGACGGCTCGCCTTCGGCTTCGCGGTTGATCATGCGTTCGTGTCTGCTGGCGGGTATGCGAAAGGGCGGTCCGCGTGGTGCGGGCCGCCCTTCTGCGTCTTGCTGGGACTGCTGGTCTTACTCGGAGAGCTCGGCCAGCTGGGCCTTCACCCTCGCCAGCTCGGCCTCCAGCTCCTCCATGCGGGTGCGGTGCTGGTCGCGCGCCGCCTCCAGCACCGACTCGATGCCCTCCGCGATGTCCACGTGCAGTTCCTTGGCCGCCTTGGCGACGGCGATGGCCGGGATGACCAGGCCCGACACGACGCGCTGCGTGCCGTGGACCAGGTCGGCCTGCCATTCGCCCTCGGCGGTACCGGTCACCGTGAGCGTGAGCTCTACGGTGCGGGTCTTCTTCGCCGTGCTCTTCGGGCGGCCTGCCTTCGGCTTTTCCGCCTTGGGGGCTTCGACCTTGGGAGCCTCGGCCTTCGGCGCTTCAACCGGCTTCGGCGCCTCGGCCTTCTCGGCCACTGGGGCCGACGCCGGAGTCTCCTCCACGACGGTCTCCTCGACTGCCTGCACCTCGGTGAGCGTGTCCGACACGATCAGGTTTCCTCTCTCCGCAACGACGTGACCCCGCGCACAGCATAGAACACTTGTTCGATCAGTCGTGTGTGGGGTCAGCGGAGAGCCTAGTCAGTACGGCGGGAGCTGTACGCGCCACTGCCGTTCTACGTCGATGACTCCGGGTACCGCCTGCAGCGCCGGGATGGCTCTGACCTCGGCGGTGCCGGTGACCACGCCCAGGGCCTCCAGGACCGTGTCGACCACCAGGCCCGCCTCCCGCAGGTCGTCGAGGACCCGCGGGAGGCTGCCGTCCGTCACGGAGACCATCACCTGGTCCACCGAAGCGGTCATGGCGCCTGGACGAGTCCGGTGCCGATGTCGGTGGACGGCAGGGGCAGGCGCAGTGCGGTGCCGGCCAGGCGGGCCCACAGTTCGAAGCCGCGGGCGCCGGTCCTCTCCGCGATCAGGACCGCCACGCCTGCCACGTGCGGGGTCGCCATCGACGTGCCGCGCAGGCGTGAGTACTTCTGCGGGAGCTTGAACGACGAGTAGACGTCGACGCCGGGGGCGCACACGTCGATCTGGCCGATCCTGTCCGCCGAGCCCGAGGAGAACGACGCGATCGCCCGGTTCACGTCGATCGCGGCCACGGCGATGATGCTGGGGCAGCGTGCGGGGTGGCCCACCGGCGCGATGCGGGCCGGGCGTGACGAGGCGTTGCCCGCCGCGGCGATGATCAGCGTGCCCTTGGCCATCGCGCGCTGGGCCACGGTCTCGTAGATCTGCGAGTACGGCGTGCCCGCCGGGACGTCGGCGCCCAGCGACATCGAGATGACCGCGCAGCCGTTCGCGACGGCCCAGTCGATGCCCGCGAGGATGCCGCCGTCGGAGCCGGAGCCCGCGTTCGACAGGACCTTGCCCGCGAAGATCTCCGCCTCGGACGCGACGCCGTAGCCGGGCAGGGTGGCGGGCTTGCGCGGGCCGGAGGACGTGCCGATGCAGTGCGTGCCGTGGCCGTGGCCGTCCTGCACGTCCTCGCCGGTGATGAACGACTTCGTGGTGATGGTGCGGCCCGCGAAGTCCGGGTGATTGGTCTCCCAGCCGGTGTCCAGGACGGCGATCTTGATGCCCTTGCCGGTGGCCGTGCTGACGTCCGCGCCGACCGCCTGCAGCCCCCAGGTCAGCACTGATTCGTCGGCTGCCGCCTCAGGCGCTTCCTCTTCGGCCGGTGCCGCGAACACGTGCACGACGCGTTCCGGTTCGACGATCTGGACCGCGCCGGGACCCTCCGCGGCGCCGTTCAGCTGGCCCAGCAGGTTCGGGTCACCGGACACCACGGCGACGCCGAGCTCCGGGAACACCTGCAGCGTGTCCGAGCCGATTTCGCCGGTGTTCGGGTTGAACCCGGCGATCGCGCCGAGTTCGGCCAGGCCCTCTTCTACGGCGTCTTCCTGCAACAGCACCAGGAACCGGCCGGTGGTCTCCACTTCCGCGGGTTCGGTCATGACGATTCGCCCCTACTCTCCGTCTAGCCCTCACTAGAGAGTCGTCACATCGGGGCAGTTGTTTCAGGCCATCTGCCGTCTGCGCTGAAAGAATTCACCGATTGGCTCAACGTACTTCGCCGCGATGGGCCCGAGGATGGCCATCAGCAGCACGTACGCGGTGGCCAGGGCGGCCAGCTCGTCGGCCACCTGGCCGGACGCCACGGCCAGCCCGGCGATGACGATGGAGAACTCGCCGCGCGCCACCAGTGCCGCTCCCGCACGCATGCGGCCCATCGGCCCGATGCCCTGCCTGCGCGCCGCCCACCAGCCCGTGAACACCTTCGTCGCGGTCGTGACGGCGGCCAGCGCCACCGCGATCCCCAGCACCGGGGGGATCGAGCGCGGATCGGTGTTCAGTCCGAACACGACGAAGAACATCGCGGCGAACAGGTCGCGCAGCGGCTCCAGCAGGCGCGTCGCGTTCTCGGCGGTCGACCCGGAGATCGCGATGCCGAGCAGGAACGCGCCGACCGCCGCGGAGACCTGCAGCTGCGAGGCGATGCCCGCGACGAGCAGGGCGGAGCCGAGCAGCTTGAGCAGGAACACCTCGTGGTCCGGACTGTCCACAATGGCCGAGATGAACCGGCCGTACTTCAACGCCACCACCAGGACCACGGTGATCGCGAACAGCGAGATGCCGACCGAGGTGAGGCCGCCGAGGAAGCTCACGCCCGCCAGCACGGCGGTGAGCACCGGCAGGTACACGGCCATCGCCAGGTCTTCGAACACGAGCACGGACAGCACGACCGGCGTCTCGCGGTTGCCGAGACGACCCAGATCGCCGAGCACCTTCGCGACGATGCCCGACGACGAGATGTACGTGACGCCCGCCATCGCCAGCGCCCCGACCGTGCCCCAGCCGAGCAGGATCGCCGCGATCGCGCCCGGCGCCGAGTTCAGCACCAGGTCGAGCACGCCGGCCATCCAGGACTTCTTCAGGCCGGTGGTGAGCTCGGACGCCGAGTACTCCAGGCCGAGCAGCAGGAGCAGCAGCACGACGCCGATCTCGCTGGCGATGTGCGTGAACTCCTCGATGCCGTGTAACGGGACGAACCCGCCCTGGCCGAACGCGAGCCCGCCGATCAGGTAGAGCGGGATCGGGGAGATTCCGGCACGGCGAGCCACACGACCCAGCAGACCGAGGCCGAAGAAGACCGCGCCGAGCTGGATCATGGCCATAGTTGTCTCGTGCACTGTGCTTAACCGCCGTGGAGGATCTCAGCGGCGGCGTCGAGGCCCTCCGCGGTGCCGACGACGACCGCGAGGTCGCCGTTTTCGAAGAGGAAGTCGGGGCCGGGCGACGGATGCGCGTTGCCCGATCGCACGACGGCCACGATGGACGCACCGGTCCTCGTGCGCAGAGCGGTCTCGCCGAGCGAGTGGTTCGCGAACGCGGTCACCGGCAGCTGGCGGGTGGTGATGCCCGCGATGTCGCGGGTCTCCTCGCGCAGGTGGGCGACGAGCTGCGGCGCGCCGAGCAGGCCCGCGAGCGTGTTCGCCTCTTCCGGCGAGAGCGGTATCGAGGCGGCGCAGGAGTCGGGATCCGATGCTTTGGACAGGATGAGCTCGAACCGGCCGTCCCGGTAGGTGATCACGCCGACTCGGCGCCCGGCGCGGATCATGAAGTCCTGGCGCGTACCGATGCCCGGCAGGGGCGTGATCTCTACGTTCACACAGATCATGATACGTGCATGTCACTGCGTGTACGCCCCGTGCGTCGCGGCTGGGTGGTGCGCGAGCGCGTGCCCGGTCCCGACGTCGACGAGTTCGCCGAACCCGGCCAGGTGATCGGGGCGCTCGCGAGAGCCCCGCACGGCACGTTGCTGGCCGTCCAGCACCCCCATCGCACGCCCGCCGCCCTGGCCGCGGGCACCGGGTTGCTCGACGCGCTGCCGCACGCCCGCTCCGAGCTCGCCGCGTTGATCCGGCGGGCGTACACCGAGGTGACCGACGTCGTCGCGCCGTACCGGGTGGACGGGCCGGACGGGACGGCGTGCGGTCTGCTGTGCCTGGTCGATCCGGACGGGATCGAGCACACCGAGGACGTCTACCCGGACGTGGTCGCCGAGCGCGGTCAGGTGCTGGCCTCGCTGGGCATCGCGACGAGCGCGGCCATGCTCGTTCCGATCACCCCGCACGACGGGCTGACGGACCTGGTGCTGGGCATGACCGGCGATCCGGCCGTGTCGCTCGTGGACTCGGGCGGGCGGCGGCACTGGGTGTGGCTGGTCGGGCCGGGGGAGTTGCAGCAGCGGTTCCTCGAAGCCGCGGGCGCGCATCCGTTGCTCGTCGCGGACGGCAACCACCGGGTCGCTGCGGCGCGGGAGGCGGGGCTGGCCGGGTTGCTGGCGCTCGTCACGTCCGGGCCGGGGTTGCGGGTCGGGCCGATCCACCGCGCGATCGTCGGCACCGGGTTCAGCACGTCCGATCTCGTGACGGCGTGGGAACGGGTCGGGCTGACGGTGTCGTCGCTGCCGTACGTCGTCGATCCGGAACCGGGTGTCGTCGTGGTGCGGTGCGCGGACGCGGTGCTGCGGGTCGAACTGCCCGCGGGGCAGGGGATCGACCACGCGGTCGTCGAGTCGGTGCTGCTGGGCGAGGCGCTCGGGCTCGACCCGGAGAGCCCGTGCGTGCGGGCCGTCGTGGATCCGTCCGTGGAGGCCGAGGCGGTGCTGCTGATCGCGCCCGTGCCGTTGCGGGAGGTCCTGGCGGGCACCAAGATGCCGCGCAAGAGCACCTATTTCACTCCGAAGCCGCGAAGCGGGCTTCTGCTGGCCGATCTGTCACCGTAGGGCCCTGCCCGGCGGGTTCGTTCGACCCTGGTCCCCGGCCCAACACGCGTTGAAAATCGTTCAATGCACAACGACGCCTCACCCTCGTTGCCGCCGCCCCACGCCAAGATCGGGCTCGTGCACGTCAGGCACCTGAGGGCGATGACGTCGGCGTTGCGCGCGGTCGACTACCGCTACGGCGGTGGGGCGTGCCGCACGCAGGTGCAGGCGATGTTGTCCTGGTGCGACAAGGCTTTCCCGCACTCGGCCAGCGCCGCCGTTCGGCGCGACTTCCGGTGCGCCATCGCGGAACTGCACGCGCTCGCCGGGTGGACCGCCTTCGACGCCGGGCTCGGAGGGTCCGCGCACCGCCACTTCCTTCTCGCCCTCGACTTCGCCCAGGACGAGGATCTGGTGGCGAACATCCGCTATCGGATGGGGCGGGTCCACCTGCACCACGGTGGACCCGCCGAAGCGCTCGGCATGTTCCGGCTCGCGGGAATCGTCGCGGACAACCACCACACGAACGCGATCCTGGCCGCGAACCAGGCGTGGTGCCACGCCGAGATGGGGGATCGGGTGGCCGCGCTGGCGTTGCTGGGGCGTGCGCACGACGAGTTCGCAAGGGCGGACGTGGACCGTGCCGCGCCGTGGGCCGCGTTCTTCGACGTGCACGACCTCGCAGGCATCACCGGTGCCGTCTACACCTCTCTCGCGAGCACCGTCGACCCCGGCTTCGCGCGACCGGCCATCACGTCGTTGCGGCAGGCCGTGACGGGGTACCGCGACGACATGGCGCGCAGCCGCACGTTCGCGCTGATCGCGTTGTCGCTCAACCATCTCCGGGAAGGGGACGCGGACGAGGCGGCGGTGACGGCGGCGCTGGCCGTGGTGCAGACCGGGGACATGTTGTCCGCTCGCACGCGCAAGAAGCTCGATCCGTTGCACGCCGAAGCGGGCAGACGCCGCGCGACCACGGTGCGGGAGCTGATCACGCCGTTGCTGGCGGTCCCGTCGTACGCCGCGTGATGAGCGCGCGGACCCGGTGGTTTCCGGCGACACCAGGGTCGTTGCCGGAGATCCGGGCCTTCGTGCGAGGTCTCGCCGGTGAGTCCGGGCTGCAGGGCGACGACGCGCGGGACGTGCTGCTCGCGGTGTCCGAGGCGGCGGACAACGCGGTGCGGCGCGCGGGGGCGTCCGTCGTCGGGGTGACGTGGGAGCCGCGCGACCACGCCGTGCTGCTGACCATCGAGGACGACGGCGTGTTCGACCTCGAGGCCGGCACCGCCGCCCGGCCGCTGGGCCTGCGACTGCTGTTCGGCATCGCCGACGAGGTGCAGGTGCGGCCAGGCAAACCGACCTGGCCCGGCACGGTCGTGCGAGCGCTCGTGCGGGTCTGGTCGCGTGCGGGCGTCCCGGACCTGCCCGCGCCTCCGGGACGCCCGTGCGTGCTGCTCCTGGACGGCGACCGGTTCTCCGGCCAGTCGCTGGCCGCGTTCCTGCACGCCGAGGGGTACGACGTGACGCTCGTGACGACGGTCCCGGCCGCGCAAGAGGCTCTTCAGAGTCCACCGGCACTGGCGATAGTGGACCTGCTGACGTCTCATGGTGAGGGGACCAGGTTCGCGGCGGCGGCACGAACGTCCGGTGTGCCGGTGGTAGCCGTTTCGGCGATCGAGCCGGCCGCTCACGTCGCCGATGCTTATTTGCCGAAACCAACGCACCCGCTGCGTGTGCTCGCGGCGGTGCGAGATCTGCTGTCTCCTGATCCGTGAGGCACCCACGATGGAACCGCAGCCAGTCCTGTTGGAGGTACGTCGCCACGGCGCGGTGGTGACGCTCACCGGCGAGGTCGACCTGAGCACCAGCGACCTGCTGCGCTCCGAGCTCGCTCTCGCCTGTTCGTTCGGGGACGGCGCGGGAGACGTCGTGATCGACTTCAGCGGCCTGACGTTCATCGGGTCGAGCGGCCTGCACGTGCTGATCGAGACCGCGGGCGTGCTCGGGCAGCGGCGGCTGGTGCTGCTCGGCGGCGGGTGGGGCGCCTACGTCGTGAACCTGCTCGGCCTGACCCTCCGCTTCCCCAACATCGTCGTGGACCACTGATGTCCACTGAGGACGCTGTAGGGTCGGTCGCATGGCGGTACGAGCGATCAGGGGAGCCACGCAGATCGACGCGGACTCGCGCGACCTGCTGCTGGAGGCGACGGCCGAGCTGGTGCGGGAGGTGTTGTCGTGCAACGCGTTGACAGCCGACGACCTGATCAGCGTCGTCCTGACCGCCACCCCTGACCTGGTGTCGGAGTTCCCCGCCTACGCCGCGCGCCTGGCAGGCCTTTCGGACGTACCACTGCTGTCCGCGACGGAGATCGCCGTGCCCGGCTCGATGCCGCGCGTGATCCGGTTGCTGGCGCACGTCGAGACCGATCTGCCGCGGTCGTCGATCAAGCACGTCTACCTGCGCGGGGCGGCGGCGTTGCGGACCGATCTCAACCACTGAACGTTCTGCTGATCGCGTCGACGTGCCGGTGGTCGGTGCCGCAGCAGCCGCCCAGCACGGTCAGCTGGGGGAAGCGCGCTCTGAGTTTCCGGTAGTCGTCCGCAAGTTCTTCGGGATCGCCCCGGTCCAGTGTCTCGGCCTCGTCGAGTTCGGCGTGGCTGAGTTTCGACGCGTTGGCCCTGATTCCTCTCAGGCGTTTCGTCCACTCGGCGTTCGGGTCGAGCGCGGGTGCGATGTGGGTCGGGTGTGCGCAGTTGACCATGTAGTAGACCGGATAGCCGTTCGTGACGCGGTCGACGGCCTCGATCGCGTCACCGAGCGCTTCTCCTGACGGCAGCCTGCCGTCGGTTTCGACGGTGAACGAGATGACCACGTGCGCGTTCGCTTCCCGTGCGGCGTCGACGATTCCGGTGGCCTCCGGGACGTTCGTGAGCGTCATGGCGGTGACGAGGTCGGCGGGGGTGCCGGCGAACGTTCTGATCTGGGGCGAGTGGTAGTCGCGCGCCTCCTCCCTGGTCATGATCGACTCAGGCCGGTAGGCGTCGCCACGCGGCCCGACGCAGCCGCTGATGACGACCGGGATCGCGAACCGCTGCCGCACGTCGAGAAGCAGGTCGACGGCCTTGCGGTTGGCTGCTTCGAGCCGTTCGTCGTCGTAGCCGAGCCGTGCGGCCCAGTCGGGATTGGCGCGCCACGTGGCGGTTTCCAGGACGACGCCGACGCCGTCGCGTTCGGCGATGCCCGCGTAGCGCTCGAAGTAGCGGGTGAGTGCCGCGTGGCCGTCAGCGTCGTCGAGCAACGGGAAGGCGGCGAAGTCGGGCAGGTCGATGCCGTCGTCGAAGATCAGGGTGGTCTCGGCGCCGCCGTCGGTGAGGAAGAGCGGGGCGTCGAGCTGGGGCAACTGCGTCATCGGGCGCCTCCAGGCCGGAGGGCTCAGTGTGCGTTCCGGACGCCGTTTCCGCCCGCTAACATGAAGTGATCATCGGGGGGTGATCGCATGTTCCAGCCTTATCTGGCCGACTACCGCTATTACGCGTTGTTCGAGAGCCAGAGCCACATGTCCGACATCGGCCGGGCCACCGGGCTTTACCGCTCCATCAGCGCGTACTGCGAGGAGCGGTACGAGGGCCACGGCAGGTGGGAGTTGAGCATCGGCCTGTCGATGTCATCGGAGCGCGACTCCTACGCCGACTACCGCGAGGCGAGCCCGGCCGAGGTGGAGTACCTGAAGCGCCGCACCGACGAGCAGCAGCAGGAACAGCCGCAGTCGTCGCCCGGCGAGTCAGCCGGCGTCGTCGCTCTGCTGGCGGCACGGCGGAACGCCGAACCGGTGGACGGCCACTACTACTTCGCGGAGTTCGACGAGCTTGCCGACGTCGTGGACGTCGACCGCGCGCACGCCCTGATCCGGTGCCCCGCCAGTGGCGGCGGGAAATGGGAGATGTTCCTGCACGAGGGGACGTGGGTGCCGGGGGAGGAACCGCGGCGAAAGCACGTGTTGCCGGTCGGCCGCGAGGACGTCGAACGGATCAGCCGGGCGAGGGAGACCGCTGAGGCCAGGTACTTCGACGTCTGGCTCGGCGGCACCGTCGAGAACGGGCTCTACCGCCACGTGCTCGTTCGCCGCACCGGATCGGCGGACGAGACCATCGACGACCTCGGCTGGCAGCACACCGACGTGCTCAGGCGGCTGGAGCCCGGCTGGTGGGTGCTGGAGCTCGGCGAGCGTGCTTTCGGCAGCTCGCGCTACGTCGCCGTGATGATGGGGAGATCGCGCAGGTTCGGCGACCGCCGCCACGACTACCAGGCGTTCTTCAACAGCAGTGACGACGTCTACGACTTCGGCAAGGTCCTCTTCCTGGCCAGGCGCCTGCCGAATCCGTACGAACTGGAGTACGAGCTGTTGACACCAGACGGCTGGAAATGGGTCAGCGGATCGCTCGGAGGAGAGTCGCTGCCGATCTCCGAGGAGGAGTTCCAGCGGCTCGCGGCGCCCCACCCGGACGGGCAGGGCGCCGGCGACGTCACGCGCTGAAGTCCTTGCCGGGCAGCCACCCGTTGGGGATGTCCGTCACGCGCCACGACGGCACGGACACCTTGACCGCGCGGATCGGCGTGGCCAGGAACGGCTCCACCTCGGGCACCTTCGTCACGAGCCGCTGCCGCACGGCCTCGTCCTCGGCGCCGTCCACCACCACGGCCGTGCCCCTGGCCTGCAGGAACGGCTCCATCGGCGACCCGGTCGACACGACCAGCGCCACCTCGGGGTTCTCCTTGATCGCCTTGAGCGTCCGGCCGCGCTCCTCCAGCACGAGCACGAGGGTGTGCAGCCCGTCCTCGGCGAAGTAGACGCCGCTCACCCACGAGCCGTCCGAACCCGCCGTGGCGAGGAACATCGACTTGTGCGCGGCGAGCGTGCGGTGCAGCAACGCCTCGATGGCGCTGTGCTCTTCCGTGCTGGTCACTGAGCCCTCCATGTGATCGGTGATGCGCACACGTGATCGGCCACGGGAGCTCGCGCCTGTTGCGGATTCCACCGATCGATACCTCGATGGCAAGCCTTTTGTGATTTCTTGACACGCCGGAAATCCCATGCAACCTAGAATTGCGCGACTCGCCCGAATGGCTGTGGTGCCGGGGTTTGAGGACCGCTAGGAATGGTGGCGGAACCACGCAACTGTTCGTATCGCGCATTGTTCTGGGTCACCTGGGGACTACGTGACCGCGTCGGGGCGAACCAGTGGACACCTTGGGGGCAGGGGGAGCTGTGGGGAGTCGTGTCGTGGGCAGACGCCCGCGTTTGATCGCTTTGAGCTGTGTCGTGGTGCTGGGCGCCAGCCTGTTGCAGGCGGTGACCTACGCACAGGCGGCAGGAGCCGCGCCGGGGGTCACGGCGGGTGCGGGGCCGGTGGACCGGCCGGTGCCCGCGGAGGCGCGGCCCGACGAGGCCGTGCCGCCGGACAAGTGGCCGCCGGTCGTGCCGCTGGGCGTCAAGGCGGGCGGGCAACCGTCCACGGTGGACGGGCAACGGCTCGCGCAGGTCAGGGCCGAGGTCGACGAGGTCTTCGCGAACGTCGAGCTGCGGTCGGGTTTCGTCCTCGGCGACACCTCGCTGGTGGCCTACTTCGACGTCAAGAACGACCCGCGGCCGTGGCAGTCCTGGCGCGCCAGGGTCTTCGAGGCCGGAAGCACGACCGAGCAGGCCTCGACGACGCTGCCGCGGTCCGAGCTGACCGTCCAATGCGGATCGGTGAGGCAGTTCTGCCGGTCGTTCGGCGCCGCTGACGGCTGGGTGCTCGATCCCGGGAAGGAGTACTTCGTCACGATCGCGGCCGTGCTGGACTCCGGTGAGGAGCTGGTGTCGGCACCGAGCCCGAACAGCAGGCCGCGCACGACCGAGCTGCCGGACCCGCTGCCGGTGGAGCAGGTGTCCGGTTGTGGGTGCGGCACCGCGCTGAGCAACACCGGGGCACGGCCCGCGTTCCGCGGTGACGGCGTCAGCACGGCGATCGGCGCGTACACGCGGATCGAGACCGATCTGTCGATGGCGTCGTTCGGCATTCCGTTCTCGTCGAGCCGGGTGTACTCGTCGAGCCTGACGGTGCCGGGCCTGTTCGGAACCGGGTGGGCCTGGTCGTACGGCATGCGCGTCACGCCAACGGATCAGGGCGCCATGGTGCTCGCCGACGACGGTGCGCAGGTGCTCTTCCGCAACGCCGACGGTGGCGGTTTCCAACGCCCACCGGGCGTGCGTTCGTCGTTGCGCAAGACCGCGTCCGGCTGGGAGCTCGTGACGCTCGGCCAGATCACCTACGAGTTCGACGGCCAGGGCAAGCTGGTCGCCGTCCGCACGGCGCGGGGCGTCGCGACGAAGCTCGCGTACACCGGTGAGGGCGTCGAGATCACCGACCCGTCCGGCCGTGTGGTCAAGGTGCGGGTGGAGAACGAGCGCATCCGCTCGATCGCGCTTCCCGATCACCGCAAGGTTTCTTACGAGTACGACGACGCAGGACGCCTGGCCGTCTACAAGGACGCGCGCGGCTTCAAGTGGAAGTACCGCTACGGCACCGACAACCGCCTCACCGAGGTGCAGAGTCCGCAGGACCACAAGCGGATCGTGTTGATCCGCAACGAGTACGGCGGCGACGGCAGGGTCGCCAAGCAGTCCGACGCGCTCGGCAACACCACGACGTTCGCCTGGAACGGCGAGACCCAGGAAGCCACCACGACGGACGCGGACGGCGTGATCGTCCGCGACGGCTACCGCGGCAACGTGCTGATCTACACCCGACGCGGCGCCGGTGACACCGACAACCACCGTTACGACAAGTCGCTCAACCGCGCGTTGATCGTCAGCGGTAACCACAACCAGCACGAGTCGTTGTTCGACCTCAACGGCAACCCGGTGACCCGGCGCGCGCCGGCGGAGATGAAGTTCGACGAGAAGACCAAGTACGACGCGCGCAACAACCCGATCGAGTTCACCGACGCCAACGGCAACGTCTGGAAGAACACCTACAACGAGTTCGACGAGCTGACCCGCAGCACGGACGCGGAGAACCACTCGATCAACCACACCTACGACGAGCGCGGCCTGCGTACCACCACGACCGACCAGCGCGGCAAGGTGACGCGGTACGAGTACATCGCGAACGGGCAGCCGAACGCGGGTCTGCTCGCGGCCGTCGTCTCGCCGGAGGGCAGGCGTTCCGAACTCGGCTACGACAAGGCCGGCCGGCGTGTCACCGAGACCGATCCGCGTGGCACGGTCAACGGCGCGAACCGCTGGCAGTTCACCACGAAGTTCGGCTACGACGAGCAGGACCGGACCGTGGAGGTCCAGGAGCCGGGCAAGGACCACTCGTCGCGCACGTTCTACGACGAGGTCGGCCGGGTGCGGTCGACGATCAACCCCGAGGGGCTGGAGGTCAGGAACCGCTACCTCGACAACGGGCGCCTCGACGCCGTGATCGATCCCCGCAGGACGACGAAGGTCGTCTACACCAACGCGGGCAGGCGCGCGGCCGTGCGGACCGAGATGGGCGGCGACGGACCCGACCTCGTCACGTCGTACCAGTACAACGCCAAGGGTCTGATGCAGTCGACCACGTCGCCGCGCGGCAACGTGCCGGGCGCGAACCCCGCCGACTTCACCACCACGTACCGCTACGACGCGAACGACAACCTGGTCCGCATGTCCCGGCCGTATCCGGGTGGCCAGGTCGTGCACAAGGACATCAAGGTCGACCCGCTCGACCGCACGACATCCACAGTGGACGAGTTCGGCAAGACGGCGTCGTTCCAGCGGTCCAACACCGGTCAGGTGTCGTCCACCACGGACACGCTGGGCCGCGGCACGACGATGACCTACGACCGCAACGGACGCCAGACCTCGCAGGCCGACGCGGGTGGCAACTCGGTCAAGTACACCTACGACGAGGCGGGCAACAAGACCAGCCGCACCGACGCGGCGGGCGGCAAGACCTCGTGGGAGTACAGCGACGACGGCCTGCTCGTGGCCAGCACCGAACCGCGCGGCAACGTGCCCGGCGCGGACAAGGAGAGGTTCACCTCCCACGTCGAGCACGACCTGGCGGGCAACCGCGCCAAGGTGATCAACGCGCTCGACCAGGCCACCACGACGACGTTCGACGCGAACAACCGGCCGACCTCGGTCACCGACGCGAACGGCCACGTCACCCGTTACCGCTACCGGGAGGACAACCAGGTCCACAGCGTCCACCAGGCGGACGCGAGGTACCTCCCGCACGCGCCGGACATCAACGCCACCGTCTACGACTACTACGAGGACGGCCTGCTGAAGTCCGTGCGGGACCCGTACTTCCGCACGACGAAGCTCGAGTACGACCGGGCCGGGCGGCCGATCGGCACCGTGGACCCGTTGGGGCGCAAGGTCGAGGCGTCCTACGACACCGAGGCCAACCTCCTCACGATGCTGACCCGGTCGTCGCACGAGCACCTCTCACCCGAGGAACGCGCCAAGCGCACGATCGTCAACACCTACGACATCGTCAACCGGCGTGAGCGCAGGGCGTTGGGCAACGGCGGCCCTGTCTACACGTGGGGCTACGACGCCAAGGACCGCATCACGTCCTACGGCGACCCGCTCGGCGTGCGTGAGGTCACCTACGACGACGAGGACCAGATCAAGCGCGTCGTGCGCCGCGAGGCCGGCGACCGCACCGAGACGTTCAACTACGACTACGACGCTCGCGGCAACATCACCTCCCGCGAGTACCCGGACGGCACTCGGGTCACCACCGGTTACGACGCGGACAGCCGGATCACCGAGCAGACCGCGGCGGGCGCGACCTGGCGGTTCGGCTACGACGTGGCCGGCAGGCGCACGAGCACGACCCTGCCCGGCGCCACCGGGCTGGTGGAGAACCGCGTCTACGACGACGCGGGACGGCTCACCGGCGTCGGCACCGAACGCGTGCCCGGCAGCCCGCCGCGGCCCGACGTGCAGGACCCGGTGTCGAAGTACCAGATCGACCTCGACCCGGTCGGCAACCCCACCAAGGTCGTCACCACCCGCGGTGGCGTGTCCGAGTCGGTCGCGTACGCCTACGACGACGTGGACCGCGTGAAGTCCGCCTGTTACGCGGCGGCCGACTGCGGCAAGAACACCGCCGCGGCGGGCCGGATCGACTACGAGTACGACCTGGTCGGCAACCGCACCAAGCAGAAGCGGACCGGCACCGCGGGCGACGACGTCACGCACTACGACTACGACTCCGCGAACCAGCTCACCAAGAAGATCGTGCAGCCGAGTCGCGGTGTTCCCACTCTCACCGACTACGACTACGACCTCAACGGCAACCAGACCAAGGCCGGGCGGGAGAAGGCCACCTACAACCTGGACAACTCGCTCGCCACGGCCACCAACGCCGCCGGCGCCACGACGTCGTTCTCCTACGACGCCACGGGGCTGCGGCTGGCCGGCAGCAGCGGCGACACGACCAAACGCTGGTCCTGGGACGTCAACGGCACGCTGCCGCAGATCGCGGTGGACACCACCACGAACGCGGCCGGTGCCCAGCTGGAGAAGCGGGCGTTCACCTACGGACCGGACGACGAGCCGTTGGCGTTGCTCGATCCGGCGGCGGGCGTGCACCCGTACACCCACGACTGGCTCGGCGGCACCGCGAACATGCTGTCGCCGGACGGCAAACCGCTCACCGGCTACGACTACGACCCGTTCGGCAACCCGCGCCAGGGCCCGACCCTGACACCGGGCGAGGCCGCTCCCGCCAACCCGCTGCGCTACACCGGGCAGTACCAGGACTCCAGCTCCGGTGAGGGCAACTACTACCTGCGGGCGCGCAACTACAACCCGGACACCGGCCGGTTCACCTCGACCGACCCGATGCCGCAGCCCGGTCCCGCGATCTCGGCGTACGCCTACGCCGAGAACAACCCGATGGCGTTCACCGACCCGACGGGCGCGGTGGTCGACGCGGGCGGTGGCGGCGGCTCGACGCTGGAGAGCGGCGCCACCGAGCCGACCGGCCCGAGCCCCGAGGACGTCGCGAAGGCGCAACAGCTGCAGAGCAAGAGCGTGCTCGACGTCATCCTCGAGGCCGGTGGCCAGATCCTCATGGAGTTCCTGGGGATCAACGACATCATGAACTGCCTCAAGGGCGACCTGGGCGCGTGCGTGTCAATGGTCGTCGGCGCGCTGCCGTGGGGAAAGATCTTCAAGGCGCCGAAGATCATCGGGGCGATCTTCAAGGCGGGCAAGGCCGTCGTCACCTTCTTCCAGGAGCTGAAGTGGGCGCGCGCCATCATCCAGGGCGCGGAGAAGGCGGCCGAGGCGGCTCGGGCGGCGGCAGCGGCGGCGGCGAAGGCAGCCGCGGAGAAGGCGGCCCGTGCCCGCGCCGCGGCGGAGGAGGCCGCGCGCAAGGCGGCCGCACAAGCCGCCGAACGTGCCAAAGCCGCTGCGGCGAAGGCCAAAGCGGCGACGAAGAAGAAACCCGAGGCCTGCGCGACGGGGACCAAGCACAGCTTCCCCGCGGGCACACGGGTGCTGCTCGCCGACGGCACGACCAAGCCGATCGAGGAGGTTCAGCCGGGCGACACCGTCGTCGCCACCGAGCCGCGGTCCGGCAAGTCCGTGTCGCAGCAGGTGTTCTTCACCATCCGCACGGACCACGACAAGTCCTATGTGGACGTCACGGTGAAGACGGAGGACAGCTCGTCGGCCACGATCACGGCGACGGACAACCACCCGTTCTGGTCGGTGACGGCCGGACGCTGGGTGGACGCGGGCGAACTGCGCACCGGCGACCTGCTCAAGACGGCCGCGGGGACGTTCGTGCAGATCACGGCCGTGCGTGCCTACACGGCCTCACAAAGCACGTTCGACCTGACCATCAACGGCACCAACACCTACTACGCGCTGGCCGGCGCGACCCCGTTGCTGGTGCACAACTGCGGTGGTTCTGTCGCCAAGCACTCCACCAAGTGCGAATGCGCGAGCGGCAAGGACCCGCGGGTCGTGCGCAACCCGCACGGCCGCAAGGGAAGCCCGGCCACGCAGGCACAGCTCGACGACATCCGCGACGAGATGCTGGAGGTCAACCCCGGCTGGAAGCACGTCGCGGGTGGCAGCGAGCCCGAGCGGGCCGTCACCGGTCCGAACGGCGAGGTGCGCTACGCGGACCTGGAGTTCGAACTGGAGGACGGCTCACCGTTCTTCGTGCAGACCGTGGACACGCTCGCTGACGGCGTGACGGCGAATCCGCGCGAGATGGGCAACGGGATCGATCTCCTGCTGTGGGGCAAGGGACCCGTCATGAACGTCCCGAAGATAAAGTGATCCAGGCTCTGGGGGCGCCGTTGGTGGCGCCCCCTTCGCCGTTTCCGAGGAGGTGACGTGGCGAGGAAGAAGCTCTCCCCGGTGTTGCTGCTGCCCGAGGACGAGGTGGCTCTGCAGGCCGAGATCACGGCCGCGCACCCGGACGTCCGCGTCCTCGACTCCGGCCCGTGGGCGGACGCGGGCACGCCGCCGGTGCTCGGTTCGATCACCGAGGTGCGGTTCACCGGCTATCTGTGGCCTACCGCGCTGCAGCCCGAGTTGCCGGTCGAGGTGCGCAGCAACGGCACGGTGTGGGGCGTCGAGACCGGTAAAGCGGTGCAGTGGAGCCGCTGCAGGGCGGCCGACGGCACACTGTCGGCGGGCTCACTGGGGGTCGTGATCGAGCCCGGCATGGAGGAGTTCGTCCGGTCGGTGTGGCGGATCTTGTTCCGGCTGACGTCCAACGACCTGGTGCGGCACCACCGGCCCACCGGCGAGCACGTCCGCATGCCCACGTTCCGGATCGGGCCGCACGCTCTCGCCGAGGCTCGTGCCGGCCGGCTCGGCCTGATGTCGTCGGCCCTGGTGCTTCACCCCGCTGACTGAGAGCCGCCGCAGTTCGACCACGGCGGCGCGTCCGACCAGGACACCGCTCTCCCGGACGATCTCCTCGTAGTCGTCGGCACGGCAGGTGAGCACCAACGGCCTGGTCTGCTCTGCCACGCGCGCGATGTCCCGTACGGCGTCGGCCTTCAGCACGACCTCGTCCAGGGCGTCCAGCACGGGCAGGACCAGTCCGCGTTCGACGAGTTCTCGTGCGACACGCTTACCGCGTCGGCGGAACACCGGATGGTCCGCCGAAATCCGTCGCGCCATCCACTCGTCCAGGTCCTGCTTCCCGGGATTCCACGACGCCAGCGGGAACAGCACCGGCACGAGGTCGCCGGGTTCTCGCTGGGCGAGCAGGCGGAGCGTGAGCTGGACCGCGGCGCTCGTCTTGCCGCAACCGGGCTCGCCCAGCACCACGAGCTGGTGTGCCGGCAGTGCGCACAGCGCCTTCGTCAGGTCGCCCGCCTCGCCGTGCAGCTTCAGCCGGATCGGTCTGCCCGCGACCACGCCCGTGCCGATGATCTCCGCGGGGCTCGGGGAGACCGGCCGTCCGGTCGACGCCCAGCGTGCCTCCAGCGGGTCCTGGCGCGTGCGTTCCCACCGCCCGGCGACGAGCCGGGCGAGGTCCTCCAGCGCCTGGTCCGGGTCACGCGCGGTGTCGTTGGTACGAAGGCTCAGCAATCCGGCCACCAGGCCCGCGACCGCGAGCACCGCCCCTGCCACGCCACCGAGTTCACCGCCCGCGTCCGGCGTGGTCAGCCAGATCAGGACACCGATGACCGACACGGCGAACGCCACGACGGCGAGCCGCCACCTGCGCAAGTTCACCGGGGCATGATTCCGGATGATCGGCACCTGGACCGTCCCGGTGCCGGTGTGAGCGTCCGCACCAGGCACAATGTGGGCCGTGGGTGTCTCGGAGGGAGCTGCTGTGGGCCAGGGTCAGTTGCGCGGTGTGGTCGCTCTCGACGGACCGGCGGGCACCGGCAAGTCCACCGTGGCCAAGCGCGTCGCGATGGCGCTGGACGCCCGCTACCTCGACACCGGCTCGATGTACCGGGCGATCGCGCTGGCGGTCCTGCGCGCGGGCGTCGATCCGACGGACGAGGTCAAGGTCGCCGCGGTCGTGGACGGCGCGGTGCTCGTCGTCGGCACGGACCCCCAGAAACCCGGCATCACGCTCGACGGCGACGACGTGTCGGCCGAGATCCGCGGGCCCGAGGTGTCGCTGGCGGTGTCGCCCGTCTCCGCGACCAGGCACGTGCGGGAACTCCTCGTGGCCCAGCAGCGCGCGATCATCGCGGACGCCGTCGACCACGTCGGCGGGATCGTCGTCGAGGGTCGTGACATCGGCACGGTCGTGTCGCCCGACGCCCCGTTGAAGGTCTACCTGACGGCGTCCGCGGACGCGCGGGCCGCGCGCAGGACCAAACAGGACACCGCGGCCGGTCGCAAGTCCACTGTGGACGCCGCGCTCGCCGACGTGCAGCGCCGCGACAACTACGACTCGTCGCGCGCCGTGTCGCCGTTGAAGGCGGCCAGTGACGCGGTGGAGCTCGACAACACGGACCTCGACCTCGCGGGCACCATCCGGGCGTTGCTGGAGCTCGTGGAGCGCCGTGGGCTGCGGGTGACCGGGTGAGCGTTCCCGCGGGGACGGTGCCCTGGCTGTTCGACCTCGGACGCTGGATCGGGCGGGTTCCCTACGCCTGGCAGTTCCGGATTCGGGTGCACGGCCTCGACCGCGTACCCTTGAGCGGCGGCGTGGTCGTCGTCGCCAACCACAGCTCGATGTCTGACGGGCCGATCCTGTTCGGGGCGCTGCCCCGGCGCGTGACGTTCCTGATCAAGCAGGAGATGTTCAAGGGCGTCGTCGGCAACCTCTTGCGCAAGATCGGTCAGATTCCCGTCAAACGGGGCGAAGCCGATCGCACGGCACTGGTCACCGCGCAGTCCCTGCTCAAGGCCGGCGGCGTGATCGGGATCTTCCCCGAGGGCACGCGCGGCGAGGGCGACGTGGCGAGCGCGCAGAACGGCGCCGCGTGGCTGGCCAAGACGTCCGGCGCGATGGTGCTGCCGATCGCCTGCCGCGGGACCTACCAGGCCAAGGGCTGGCGCCCCGAGGTCGACGTGCTGATCGGTGAGCCGTTCCACCTTCCCGAGGGGAAGGGACGGGCTGCTTTGGGCGTTGCCACCGAGCAGGTGCGCGATCGCCTGGCGACACTGGTCGCCGAACTTGATGGACTTCGTACGAGTGAGGGAAGACGATGACGGACCTGGACGGCACCTGGGAGGACGAGGCCGACTGGTCAGCCTTCGACGACCTCGACGGCTCTGACGGTGGGGAAGCCGCGCCGCCACAGCCGGTGCTCGCGGTGGTGGGACGGCCGAACGTCGGCAAGTCCACGCTGGTCAACCGCATCATCGGCCGCCGAGAGGCCGTGGTGCAGGACGTGCCCGGCGTGACGCGCGACCGGGTGGCGTACGACGCGCTGTGGAACGGCCGCAAGTTCACCGTGGTCGACACGGGCGGCTGGGAGCCGGACGCGGTCGGGCTGCAGGCCTCCGTGGCCGCGCAGGCCGAGCTCGCGATGGCGACCGCGGACGTGATCCTGCTGGTCGTGGACGCGTCGGTGGGCGCGACGCAGACCGAGGAAGCCGTCGCGAAGGTCCTGCGCCGGTCCAAGAAGCCCGTGATCCTCTGCGCGTCCAAGGTGGACGACGACCGGCTGATGGCCGACGTCGCGTCGCTGTGGTCGCTGGGCCTGGGCGAGCCCATCGCGGTGTCCGGCCTGCACGGCCGCGGCTCCGGCGACATGCTCGACGTGATCCTGCAGAAGCTGCCGGAGACCCCGCGCGACGACTTCGGCGCCGGCAACGGCGGTCCCCGCCGCGTGGCGCTGGTCGGCAAGCCGAACGTCGGCAAGTCGTCGCTGCTCAACCGCCTGACCGGCGAGAACCGCTCGGTCGTCGACTCGGTCGCGGGCACCACCGTCGACCCGGTCGACTCGCTGGTCGAGCTCGACGGCGAGATCTGGCGTTTCGTCGACACCGCCGGCCTGCGCAAGCGGGTCAAGTTCTCCGGCGGCGCCGAGTACTACGCCTCGCTGCGCACCAAGTCCGCGATCGAGACCGCCGAGGTCGCGGTCGTGCTGCTCGACGCGCACGAGCCGTTGGCCGAGCAGGACCTGCGCGTGCTGACGATGGTCGTCGAGTCGGGCCGCGCGTGCGTGCTGGCGTTCAACAAGTGGGACCTCGTCGACGAGGACCGCCGCACCGAGATGGTCCGCGAGCTCGAACGCGGCCTGGTGCGCGTGCCGTGGGCGGACAAGGTCAACATCTCGGCCCTGACCGGCCGCGCCGTGCACAAGCTCGCCCCCGCGCTGCGCACCGCTTTGAACTCGTGGGACACCCGCGTTCCGACCGGCCGCCTCAACCAGTGGCTGACCGAGCTGATCGCCGCCACCCCGCCGCCCGTGCGCAGCGGCAAGCAGCCCAAGGTGCTGTTCGCGACGCAGGCCTCGACCCGCCCGCCGACGTTCGTGCTGTTCACGACGGGCTTCCTGGAGGCTTCGTACCGCCGGTTCATCGAGCGCAGGCTCCGTGAGGAGTTCGGCTTCGAGGGCAGCCCGGTCCGCATCTCCGTGCGCGTGCGCGAGAAGAAGAAGGCCGGCGCCGGCAAGAAGTAGTTTCTCCGGGTGACGACCCGGCCGATCTGGTTGCCCTTTGTCATGGGGTGCGGTTGGTTGGGTCAGTGGCCGTACGCGTGGTGCTAGCCGACGACGAGGCCCTGCTGCGGCGGGGCCTGAAAGTCCTCCTCGAGGCCGACGGACGGGTCGAGGTGGTCGGCGAGGCAGCCGACGGCGCCGAACTCGTCGACGCGGTCCTGGCCCACCTGCCGGACGTGGCGCTGGTCGACGTCCAGATGCCGGGCGTCGACGGCCTGGAGGCGGTGCGCCGGCTGCGCACCTGGGCCACACCACCCGCCATCGCCGTGCTGACCACGTTCGACCTGGACGACTACGTCGCGACCGCCCTGGACCTCGGCGCCCAGGGCTTCCTGCTGAAGGACGCCGAACCGGAAGCCCTGGTCCGAGCCGTGGTCGACCTTGCGGCAGGCGGAGCCGTCCTGGACCCGCGCATCACCGCCCGCCTGCTACCGCGCCTGCGCGGCTTCCGCGCCAACCGCCAGCTCGACTCGCTGTCGGCCCGCGAACGCCAGGTCCTCGAACTGGTCGCGGCAGGCCGTTCGAACCACTCGATCGCCGAAGAACTCTGCCTGTCCGAAGCGACGGTGAAGAGCTACGTCTCCACCGTCCTGACCAAACTGGGCGTGGAGAACCGGGTGCAGGCGGCTCTCGTCGCGCACCAGGTCGGTGTGTGGTGAAACCGGTCCTGCGCGAAGTCCTCACCGTCGCCGTCACCACGGGAGTGGTCCTGATGACCCAGGACCGCCCGTTCGAGTGGTCCCTGTGGACCGCGATAGCCGCGTCGCTACTGCTGCCCTTGCGCCTGCGCTGGCCGTGGCTGGCCTCCCTCCTGTGCGTCCCCGCGGTAGCCGGCGGCCTGGGCTGGGCCCCGGCACTGGTCGCCCAATACCGCCTGGGAAGCAAGGAGAAGTCGATCCCGGTCCAGCTCTTCTGGGCCCTGCTGATGACCGTGGCCTCCATCGCCCCAGTCCTCATGACCGAGTCCATCCCCCTGGGCCCACTACTGCTGGCCACCGCGTTCGCCTTCGGCCTGGCCGCCGCCCCCACAGCCCTCGGCGCCCTCATCACCACCCGCAAAGAGCTGACCCAGTCGCTATACGAAACCCGCCGAGCCAGAGCCGCAGAACTAGAGGCACAAGAGACCTCAGCCCGTGCCGCGGAACGAGCCCGAATAGCCCGCGAGATCCACGACGCAGTAGGCCACCACGCCACCCTGATAGCCGTCGAGTCAGCCGCCCTGGCCGCCACCGCCCCAGACGCGGCAGTACGCGAGACCGCCCTGCGCCTACGCGCCCTGGCAAAGGAATCGCTGTCCGAAATGCGAGCGGCCCTGGGCCTCCTGAACTCCGACACCTCCTACCCCTCCCTGCAGGAACTGGTCGAGCGAGCCCGAGTGGCCGGCGTGTCCGTGACACTCTCGGAAACAGGCGACACCCCACTGTCCCCAGCCGTCTCCAGAGCCCTCTTCCGAGTGGTCCAGGAATCCCTCACCAACGTGACAAAACACGCCCCAGGCGCCACCGTGACCGTAACGGTGGACAGAGCCACACCAGTCCGCGTAGCAGTGGTGAACGGCCCAGGCGACCTACCGTCCCTGGCCGACGGAGGAGGCGCGGGCCTGCACGGCCTGTCAGAACGAGTCCGCCTCGCCGGCGGCACCCTGACCACCTCGTACCGAGCAGACGGCGGCTTCAGCGTCAGCGCCGTCCTACCGCCCGGTAAGCCGAAGGTTGACGGACAAGACTCGACTTTCGGAGGTGGCGCCCGAGACACCGCCACCGCATGATCTGGGTGTCGGTCGAGGATCGGGGGATCGGTCGGACCGAGGGACGCGGGGACCCGAACTTCGGGTCCCCGCCGTATTTCCGCAGCTCGCGGCCTGTTTCGGGGGTCGTTTTTGATCTCTGTCCGGGGTGTTGTAGGATTTCTCATGCACGCCGGGAAACCGGACGTGTGGCCGGGACGTGGCGCAGTTTGGTAGCGCACTTGACTGGGGGTCAAGGGGTCGCAGGTTCAAATCCTGTCGTCCCGACGGTCTGAAACAGCCCGCTGATTCTGGGTGAAAGCCCAGGTCGGCGGGCTTTTTCGTTCGCGCGAAACGATCTTCGCTTGATCATCAATTTCATGATCAACAGGCGGATGAAGGAGTGAATAAGGAGCCGCTGGCTCCTTCGTTTTGACTAACGGCAAATGAGGTCACCACGAACGGGTGAACTTGCTGAACCGGCCGGAATCGGCGTGAACTGGCGTAGTCGTCCACCAACGGGACTGAGTCACAGGCTTCGCCCTGTTCGGTTTGACGCGGTTCGCGTTCGTTGCTTACGGCTTGCGGCACGCTCCCGGTAGGCGGTGCGCTGCGGTCGACACGGTCCACATCGCCCCAGCGCCCAAACTCTCCCGCTCTCTCCTGCTCGTAGACCTCACGCGATTCGGCAGCCAACGTGCGCGGCAAAGCGATCGCGGCATCCATCGCGATCGCCCTGTCAGGAGCGGCGCCGTTCATCACGACCTCATCCCTATGGATGGCCGCCACGGTGTTCTGGCTAGACAACCACCAGCGTAAGAGGTCCCTGCCTACCGACGAAAACCCCGCTATGACCGGCGGCAGGATTCGAACCTGCGACATCGCCGGTGGAGTCGGCGTGTATGCCAGGAAGGCTGGTGTCCTCGCGCTCGCGCACGAAGGCGTTGTGGATCGCCTGGCGTCAGAGGGGTCGATGTCGGCGCTGCGGAGAATCGGCTCGAGCGTGAGCGTCATGGAGATCTCTACCGCGTGATGCGCCTAGCTGGGCAGCCCGAGCTTGTCGAAGAACGCCCGGTTCCGCTCCGTGGCCGAGTTGACCAGCCCATCGAAGCTCATGACCTCGATGTACGCCTTGGCTGCGTCATTGAAGCCGAAGTACCCGAGGCCGTCGTGTGTCGGGCGCAGGTTCGAGGTCTCGCACCGCTCGATCATCTTGGCCGTGAGGTCGGCGATGATGTAGCAGAAGGCTGGCGGCTCGTGCGTCGGCGGGATTGGCCTCCCCGTCGCGGTCAGCACGCCCCCTGCGCGGATCCTCTTGACGTAGTCGAGGCACTGCTTGATCGGATTCTTGTCCTCGGTGGCGTCCTTGCGCATCGGACGCTTGATCTCGACCACAACGATCGACGGCAAGGGCAGCTTCTGCCCTTCCGATGTGAGCACCGGCGAGTCGATGAGGCGCGTCGCGAGTATGTCGGGCTCCGTCGTGGAGCCGGACCCTGTGATCGGCATGTTCTTCAGCGTCTTGTCGGACGCGAGGTAGTCGTGGAATGCGAGCCTCTCGTCGATGATCCACAGGTTCGACCCCTCGGAGGAGATCTCATTGGAATCCGTCCGCATGGGCACGATCAACGTGTGGATCGCGTCCTCTCGGCTGTAGTTTCCGTCCTTGTCCGCGCGGATCAGACGCCCGAGCAGATCCAGCACCGTTCGGCGGCGCGAGACGTACGCCGCCAAGTCCGATTGGTTGATCTCGCTGACGGTGCTGAGGTACGCCACGAGTCGTTCCGCGTAGCCCTCCGCCGGCTCCGAATCGGCTTCCGCGAAGATTTCCTGTCCCTGCACGAAGGCTTCGGACTCGATCTTCTGCAGGTGCCGGTGAAGTAGGAACTCAAGGTCTTGATCCTTGATCGACGGATCGACCGTGATGCCACGCTCCTCGATCTTGGCCAGAAGCGGTCGGTACCGCGGAGCACGTTTGCTCACGAAGTCGTGGATCCGCTGTTTACCCTGCTCTCGCGCGGACTTCAGCGGCTCTTGCAGGATCCTTCCGACTTCTTCGAGGACAGCCTCCCGGATGTCGTCCAACGAGAGCTCGTCGACCTGCGGATCGTCCGCGTTGCGGTCGCTGATGTCGAACGCCGTCCGATCGGACCGGACACGATCGTCGAGGTAGTCCGATGTCAGATAGCACGCGTAGACGAACTCACCGGACTCCTGGTCGTTGAGCTTGCCGTGGAGCCCCGGTACCTTCCCGTTTAGGTTCTCCTCGATGACGACGCGGCTCGCCGCGCACCAGTGGAGACGGGGGACGGAACTACGCGCAGACGCCTTGAGTCGAAGGTTCATCATGTCGAACTTCTTGCCCTTGACCTCGATCGTCGACGGCACCATCTCCGAGTCGACGAACTCGTCCATCAGGTCGGCCAGCGACACCGACTCGTCGTCGTCTGCGATCGTCACGATAGGTGCGCCGCCGGGCCTGAGGAAGTACCAGATGCAGTGCTCGAATACCTCGCGCGCGATGGCATCGACGCCTTTCGGAGCATGCTGCTGGTACGACTTCTTGAAGCCGTCGAGGCTCACGACCGTGCCGGCACGGTCGAACCCGTCCGCTTCGCCGTCTTGCTCGACCTCGCGCTCGACCGAGAACTTGAACTGGCGTCCCCGTAGCTGCCTGTCCTCGTCCTCGTACGCGCTGCGGACCGTCACCCTGTCGAAGGCCTTGAGCCACAGCAGTCGCCCGACGCCGCGGCAGCCGAGGTCTGCCTTGTAGTCGCTGTCCAACGTTTCGAACGAGGACATGTTCTGAGCCGTGAATCCCACGCCGTCGTCCTTGACTGTGAAGCCGACGATCGGCTTCATTGGGGCGCGCCCAGGGCCTGATGGGCCGAAGTCAAACTCTGTCTGTGCGTCGCGATACACCTTCACGTCGATCCGACCAGGCACTGTGGAGTCCTCGTGCCGCGCGTCGATCGCCTGGATGCCGTTGACGATCGCCTCGAGGAGCGGCAGGAGCGCGTGGCTCTTGGGCAGACTCGTGTTGCGGACTCGGCCCGCCAGGGAGGTCGTCAGCGCCATGATCCGTCCCTTCGCCGCGGACGGAGCGACCATACCGAAAGGACGGAGCGACCATACCGAAGAGTGCCGACAACGGCCGTGCGCCGATCCGCTCGCAGGGCCCCGTATGAATGACCACGCTTCACACCTGGTTATGCCCATACCTTCCACTCGTCACTGAACGACTGCCAGGGATGCCGTCCGGAGCCGTGGTGGTCCATCAGCTGCGCAATGCCTTCAGCCCACATTGAGGTTCCCCCGATAACTCGGAGGGTTGGTTACCTGGCTCCGGTCGGGGACGCAGGAAGGATAGATGGCTCGAGTTGATCGGCGTGCCAGGCGGCCTCGTACTCGTCGGGGCTGAGCCAGCCGAGCTCTTTCTGGATGCGCTGGGTGTTGTACCAGCCGTCGATGTAGCTGAAGATCGCGTTCTCGGCCTCGTCACGGGTGCGCCACGAGTTGCGGTACACGAGCTCGATCTTCAGTGTGGAGAAGAAGTTCTCCATCAGCGCGTTGTCGTAGGAGTCGCCGACCGAGCCCATCGACGGCAGGATTCCGTTATCCGCCAGGCGTTGCGCGAAGCGGATCGAGGTGGAGGTCGAGCCTCTGTCGCTGTGGTGGATCAGCTGTCCGTCACGGACATCCCGCGACCAGATGCCGTACTCCAGCGCGCCGAGTACGAGGCTGGTGTCGCAGCGGTCGCTGGTCTTCCAGCCCACGATCCGGTTGGAGAAGGCGTCTCGGACGGCGGCCAGCCAGAACACGCCCTCGCCGGTGGGGATGCGGGTGGCGTCGGCGACCCACAGCCGGTCCGGGGCCGGGGCGGTGAAGTCCCGGTTGACCAGATCCGGTGCCGGCGCCGCTCGTGGATCACGTCGGGTCGAGGGCGTTCGCCACTTCTTGCGCAGGAACGCGCCCTGCAGCTCGTGGTCACGCATCAGCCGCTCGACCCGCTTGCGCGACACCAGGATCCCGCGGCGGCGCAGCGTCGCGTGCACCCGTGGGCTGCCGTAGGTGGTGTGGATGTCCACGATCTCGGCCACCAGCTCCTTATCCTGGCGCTGCCGCGGTGACGGGTCTGCCTGGCGCCGGACCCAGCCGTAGTAGGTGGAGGAGGCGATACCGAGGACCCGGAGGATGGGCTCGACCCCGAAGCGGCCACGAAGCTGCGCAACGAGCTTCACGACCGTCGCCGGGTCGGGTCGAGTTCCGACGCGAAAAAAGCGCTCGCGGCCTTGAGGATCTCGTTGGCACGCTTGAGTTCCGCGTTCTCCCGCCGCAGCCGGCGCAGTTCCTCCGACTCGCTGGTCGTGGGCCGGTCGTCACGCTCGCCGCGGTCGGCCTCGTCCTGACGGATCCAGTTGCGCAGTGCTTCGTGATGCACCCCGAGCTGCTCGGCCAGCCGACGGATCACCGGCTTGGGATCAGACTCTCGATACAGCCGGACTGCACGAGCCCTCAGCTCGTCGGGGTACTTCTTCGGTGGTGCCACGGACGACTCCCTTCAGGTCCTATCGGACCATGCTTGAAAGTCTCCGAGCTACCGGGGGAACCTCACACCGTGTCGAACTGGATGCCTGCGTGCCGTACATAGTCGGCGTTGGCCACTGCCGCGGCGTCGAGCATCTTGTGCATGGGTGCGGCTGTACAAAGCAGGTCGGTCATGCTTCTTCCCCTGGTGAATGCTGCGGCGTTCCGTCGAACGGTAACGGAGATCGGTGGGTGTCCGATGTCGTTGCCAGTATCTGCCACAGTTGCGGAGGTGTGTTGAGTGGAACTGCTTGTCCGGATGCCGGAGGACAGCATCTCGTTGCCCAGTCTGCGTTCCTGGCTCGTGCGTGATCCTGAATTCCGAGGCAGGGTCACGCTCGTGCCGGCACCTGCCGAGGGACAGCTGAGCGGGGCCTGGGACGCCGTGGTGATCGCAGTCGGCAGCGGTGGGGTGGGCGCGGTCTTCTTGCAAACCCTCAGCGAGTGGCTCAAACACCGGCGCCCCGAGCAGAGTTTCGAGCTCACGATCAAGGACGGCGAGCGGGAGGTCACGGGGACGTTCAAGAACATCGCTCCGGAGGAAGCGAGAGAACTGCTGCGCCGCCTCGACACGCCGAGCCTCCCTTCGTCCGGCGACGATGACACGCCCTGACCGCAGCAAGTCGTACGCGGTGCTCATCGGCGTGAGCACATACGAGGATCCGGCTTGGGAGGACGTTCCCGGCGCGCAGAACAACATCGAGGCGCTGCGAGAACTGCTCAGCGGTCCACAGGGCTGTGTCGCCCCGGAGAACTGCGTTTTGCTGCCAAATCCCTCTTCCCCGGCCGAGATCCTGCGCAAGATCCTGGAGGTCGGGGAAGAGGCGACTGACTTCTTCTTCTTGTACTACGTTGGCCACGGCTTCCCGAGTGAGACCCGTCAGCTGTTCCTGACCGACAGTGGGACCGCGCAAGACATCCGGCTCCGGGAGGCGTCGGCGCTGGAGTGGGACCGGCTGCGCTTGGCGCTTCAGCAGAACGTCTCCGCACAGCGCAAGATGGTGGTGATCGACAGTTGCCACAGCGGTCTCGCGGTCGACCACCTCGGATCCGACGGCCCTCTGCTCGACATCGAGGGATCGTTCATCCTCGCCTCCACCCATGGCTCCGATACGGTGCCTGGCGGGAAGCCGTTCACCCTGTTCACAGGTAAGTTGATCGATCTGCTGCGTACCGGCGTCACGGACGATTCGCCCTTCCTGACCCCGTGGATGATCTATGAAGAGGTGCGCCATCGGCTGCGGCACACCAAGCTTAGGATTCCTCAGCCGTTCAACACTGGTAACGTCGGCGAGCTGTGGCTCCTGCCGAACCCGGCTTGCACTCCGATCGGTGAGCTGACGATGCTCGACCTGTTGCTGCGGTGGTGGCACTCGCGACAACCCCGCCCCAGCTCGTCCAGCCGCCGTATGGCTCGTCCGCCTAAACCCCGGCAGCAGACTTCCCCGTCACCCAAGCCCATTCTGTCAAGAATCGCGAGAGCCGCTGAACCCGCGGAGGAACCCGTCGAAACACGCGCCGGGACCACTTCTCCCGTCAAGGTCGGCGCGGGCGGAGGTGGTGTGCTGGTCGCCTTCGGCGTGATCTTCCTGATCTCAGTCTTCAGCTCTTCCGAGACGCGCTATGTGGGCGAACTGACGCCGCAGGGTGATGCACCGCTGAACGCGCAGAACGCTCTGTCTTTCGAACTGCGCGCCGATGACCCGAACATCTCGACCATCTTCACCCTCCCTCCAGGGCTGAAGTACCGGAAGATCAGCTCCGTCTCACCGGCCGTGTCCCTCAAATCAGGCTGCCGCAACGTCGAGTTCGACGTGGAGCTTCAGATCGACCAGACTCCGTACTACGAAGCCAAGTTCGCGAACCGGGCCTCAGGTGCGGCGCGGTTGAGCGCGAGCACCCTCCCCACGCTCGACCGCGTGGACTTTGATATCCCTGGCACGGGCCAGGAACTGCGGGTACTGGCTAGCGCAATCCTGGAGCCGGGGTGCGCGTTGACACTCTCTTTGGACAGGCTCAAGATCGTCGAGAGCGACACCGAGTGGATCGTCGACTTCGTGGCCTGACCAGCGAAGCCTCAGCGGATAGGGTCAACTCCCAGACGCCTTCCTGCTCGGCGCGGCGGCAGCAGCCTGGCTTTCGCGCCACGGCGCTCGCTGATCGGCGAGGGTGTCGAGTATCAGCTGACACCACGTCCGGGCCGCGCCGACCGCGAGGTAGGCATGACGGGGATGAAGCCCTACCGGGGTGCTCGCGGGCCCGTGGCCCGTGCCGTAGCCGCGATTGCGCAGCTCGGCTACGCCTACTGCCGCCGACGTGAGGCCACCCAGGATCTTCTTGACGGCGTCTGATCCGTCGGGACCGACTGTGGCAGTCGACGGGTGCAGCCGCAGAGCCTTCTGGGCGCGACTGATCAACGCGGGCAGGTCATCGGAACGCTCATCCACAGGCTGCCCGAGCTGAACCAAAACGACCTTGGCGGTGGACTCGATCAGCTCCTTCGCCGCGCCGATGGCCTCGCGGGGGTGGCCGGGCAGCGTACGGGCGATGCGGTCGAAGCCGTCCAGGATCGCCGACGGATCAGTCAAGTGGGCAAGTGAGACCGGAACCGCCGCAGGGCTCGCCACCGCCACGATCCGCCGTTGCTCGGTGAATCTCGTTCCAGCCGTCCTTGCAGGGTGACGATCTGGTCGTCTGACAGCTGCTGCAGCAGCGTCTCGAAGGCGAGCAGTGCACGGGCAACGTGCGAGTGATCGGCCCAGTTGACGCTGTGCTCGTACTCGCGGAAGCGACTCCGGCGCTCTCCCTGCTCCTGGTTGTCCTCGCCGCTGGGGGCGAAGCCTTCGTCCTGCCACATCCCGTCGATGTCTCGCAGTACAACACCTGAGGCGGCGTCGCGGAACGCGCGCCGCGTGGCGCGGCTGACCAGCTGGCGGTCTTGGATCACGGTACAACTCTAGTCACCCAGAGCAACCAGTATTCGGGTGCAGAGCGAAGGACACCTAGCCTCCAGCAACCTCTCTTGACAATTGCAGCAACGTTGCTGCAACCTGTCGCCAGGAGTTAGGGAGGGCCTGTGTCGGCTATGAATGAGTTTGGCGACGTTCAGCTGGGTCATCGATTGGCCCAATTGCGCGAGCGGACCGGAATGAAGCAGGCGGAGCTGGCGCGGAGGGTCACCTGGAGTCAGGCGGTCCTGTCCCGCATCGAGGCCGGCGAGCGCGCGATTTCAGATGACGAGCTCCAGGCGTTGCTCGAGGCCATCGCCACTTCGGAAGCGTCGCAGCTGGCTGTCGTCCTCGAACGAGACTGGCGGTTCCTTCCTCGACCAGCGCTCGATCACCCTGAACAGGACTTGTTGTGGGACGCCGAGCGGATGACGGCCGCCCTGGAGGAAGCTGCCGCCGCTCCTGATGCCCGCCCCGCGTTTCAGCGTCGGCTAAGAGAGTACGTCGACGAAATCTCCGGCTTGGCCGGTTTGCTGCTGCGGCGCGAACATCAGATCGCCTTCATCGGCAGCATCGGCATTGGCAAGTCCACGGCGATCTGCCGCGCGACGGGCCTTGAAGTGCCCGGCCAGCATGGTCGCCCGGTACCGGTTTTGGAGACGGGGGCTGGTGGCGTCACGCTGTGTGAAGTCCATCTCGGTCTTGGGCCCGGATACGGCATCATCGTCGAGCCCCGTACCCACGACGACATCCGCGCGGACGTCGAGGACTTCGTCGATCAGCTCCTGCAGGCCAGTCCGTCTGTCGTTGACGACGACGGTCCGCCTGCAGTACCGCGGGAGATCGAACGCGCGATTCGGAACATGGCCAACCTCGTGCCGAAGCGAACAAAGGGTGCCGACGGCAAGACAGTGCGCGCGGATCCGGCCAAGGTGCTCGCAGCCGAGATTCCGTCGAAGCGTGAACTTGTCGTCGAGGTGCTTACCCGGATGGGCCTGCATCGGCGGGACAGGCGGGATGAGTGGCACACCCCCGCGCTCGCCGCTAGCCCTCTGGAGTGGATGAGAACGACCTTCGAGCAGATCAACAACGGGCGGCATCCGGAGTTTTCCCTGCCGGGACGAATCGATCTTGTGGTTCCACAGCTGCTGGATGCCGGAGATCTGGACGTCAGCATCATCGACACCAGGGGGATCGACCAGCCTTCGGCCCGAGCTGATCTCGAAGCTCTGCTAGAAGACCCCCACACGGTGTCGATCCTGTGCTCTGCGTTCAACGACGCCCCGTCGGACACCATCAAACACCTGCTCCAGCGAGCTCGAGACATCAACAACTCGCGGATCGACTCCAACATGGGGGTGCTCGTCCTCGCGCGTCCGAACGAGGCGTGCGCGGTCAAGGACGAAGTCGGAGCGCAGGTCGAAACGATTGAGGAGGGCTACGAACTCAAGGGCGAGCAGGTGGGCACTGCGCTGATTCCCTATCGGTTGGGTGAGAGCCCGGTCTTCTTCTTCAACGCCCTAGAAGACGAGCCTGGCCTCCTCCGAACCTTTCTGCGCGAGCGAGTGGCGCACACGCGCGATGAGTTCCGCGGGCAGTTGGACGGCGTCCTGGCCAGAACGCGCACCCTTCTCGACAACGCCGAGCAGGAACAGGTGCAGGAGGTCCAGCGCGAGGCTGGCAGGCTCCTGGCCACCTGGATCAGGCAGCACCCCGCGCCTGCATCGATCGGCGGCCACGTCCACGACACCCTCCTTGACCAGATCGAGACCGCTCATGCGAGCAGCGTCCACGCTGCTATCCGGAGAGAGGGCGAATGGCGGTCGTTGAGCTACTCGCACCAGCTTGGCCATGGTGCGCGCAAACTCGCGGTGATGGCGCTGCACAACTCGGTGAACGGGTTCTCCGACATGTGCGGCACGCTTCGTGCCTCCATGCCCGAAGCAGAGGAGCTGCTATCCCAGGCGCAGGGTCTAATGGCCGCCTCGTACGAGGAGTTGCTCCGCAAGGTACAGCTGACCAGCCTCACCCTTTACCAGGACCAGTTGCGGCAAGATCCCCAGTTCTGGCTCGACAACGCGGCGGAGTGGGGACACGGTTCCGGGTACCGCAACCGCGTTCTGCGCCGCAACCGCGCTTGGTTTCAGGAGCAGGCGCGCCAGGACCTTGAGTCCCAGCTCAACGCGGTACTCCATCGCGAGTGGACCGCCCTGCTTGACCGCGTCGGGTCGATCTTTGATGCCTCGTAACGAAAAGCTGTTGCAGGCGTAGCCTGTCGCGTCGACACCTCTGTCAACCTCGTGGCGCATCGCCGCATAGCCAGCCACATCCCCGTACTGCAAAGACACACCACGACCAGAACCACGGGCCGGCGATAAGCGGTCCCCCGGCGTCGCCGGGGGACATGCGGCGTCGATTAACCTTGCACCCAGGAACCCCAGCTTGGGCTTGCCTCGCCTCCGCTGCTGATCTCGTTCTGCGCGTGGTGCGGGCCAGGTCAGTCGAAGGGGTGGTCGCGTCGCCATTCGTGGTTGGCGATCGCTCGAACTACTCCGCCCTCCTTGAACCCGCTCACGAGCCAGAGTTGGGAGAGCTCCTCCGGCAACTGAGGGGCTTCGGTCGGCAGCGGCCCTCCGAAACACAGGTTGTCGTAGGCGGCGAAGCTGAAGGCTTGGGGCCTGACCGACAGGAACAGGTGCCGCTCTTCGTGGCCAGACGCAGCTAGTTTTTCGATCTTGCCCTGCAACTTTTCGTCAAGAAGCGCAGCGTTCACCAGGTCAGGCAGGTCCAGTCCGCCGGTTCCGGTGAAGCCGCCGATCGGCGCGGTGATGACCCACACGATCGGAACGCCGGTGACCGGTTCCTTCGTCGCAACACCGCCCACTCCGAGATCGAACAGCTCAGCAGCGGTTGTGCTTGTCTCGACTGCATTCTTGAGGTCGGTGTAGCCGCGGTCCTCGCAGTGAAGGAGGGTCTGATCGAGTAGGTGGAACTTCCTCGGGGAGAAGTCCCGCGGAACCCAAGTCATCCAGCACTGGGAGAGACCAGCGATGGTGCGCTTGTGCCCCTGCTTGTCGAGGACGTTCATGATGCGTGCCTCCTCGACCGGACCGAGAGACGAGACTTCCAGGGCGGCGATACGCCCGTCTGGGTAGCGCAGCAGCGCGTCTACGTCGGCCTGGCGCCCGTTGACGTCGTACTCCTCGACGAGTACGTCGAGGACTTTGCCGACGACGGCTAGGGCGAACTTTTCATCGGGGCGGTCTGCGCTCATGGACTGACGATAGTCACGGCAGAGTCGCATATGTACCTGGCGCCCCGTACGCAAGCCGTTGCACGGCAAACAGAATCGTCACCTGTGGTACTGCCGTGGTGGCAGCGTTTGTGTCCACAGTCAGTCGTCGACAGGGCCGATCTGGTGAAACGGATCGGGCAGGTCGGCAAGTTCGCGGGCTTCCTTGTCAGCAGCGCTGAGCGTGGCGCCCCAGATGGTCGGGAGGATCCAGCGCTGCGTCTGGATGTCGTCATCCAGCGCTTGGCGCAGTGGGTCGTCAGCTAAACCGTCAGGGCGGTGCGCGACAAACTCCCGCGAGTTGAACACCGTGGCCCGGTTGAAGTCTGAGGCGCTGAGCCGGCGGTTGGTGTACGGCTCACGGGCGATGATCAATCCCAGGTCGGGCGCCAGCGGCACGGTGATGCGTGCGCAGTTGCCGAAGCCGAGTGCGACGCCATGATGAGTCCATGCTGTTGGCATGTCGCTGGTTTCGCCGTCGGCTACACCCCACATGCAGACCAGGTTGTCGGCAACCGCAAGCTTGGCTGAAGTTGGCCGGTACAACCGCCAGGTCCACGGCCCGTGCTGCAGCCAGTCCACGACGTAGCTGGATCGCTCCTTGGGATTGAACTCGTCGCGGGCGCGAGCCCACCACGGGCCCAGAACGTTCATGAGTATGGGGAGCAGCCCTGCAGAGCGATTGCTGTCGTCCACAGGAACATCCCCCGTCACGCTGCGTCGGACGGTAGTGAGCAAGAACCGGCTGCGAGCCCATTGCAGCGAGATCAGGAAGCCGAGTACCTCACGCTGAGCCTCGCTGACCGTTCTGGTGGTCGTGCTGCGGAGCGTCTTGATCACCTCGGCGGCAGCACCTTCGATCTCGCTCATGCCCTGTTCGAGGGTGACGTGGTCCGGTTCGCGACTGGGCCAGTACAGGCTGTGTCCCAGGTTGGTGTGCCCGACGTCCCGCACGTTCGATGGATAGGAAGCGACACGGTCAGTTCGGTAGATCAGAAGCCGCCCGCGGTCGTCGGCGAAGAGCTGGAGCAAGAACTGTGGCACGTAGTGATGCTTCTTGGGTGCGGACATGCTCGTCCTCGAGCTACTTGTTAGGTGGACTGGTTGTCGGCTGCGCGCATCTAAGCACCAGGCCAAAACTCCTGTCCGAAACCTTCGGATAGGGGACTCCGTCCGCGCCAGGTCGGCCGCTGTCGGCGACGCGTGAAAACCTGGATCTGGCACGGTTTTCGTGACGGCCCTCCGTAGTTGATCATGGTGTGTGTTGATCACGGAGTTGCTCGGTGTCGTGTTCCCTCAGTTGCTCGGCGTGCGGATCGAGAAGGTCTTCGCTGCTGGCCTGTCGGTGCGGATCCAGGCGAGTACGCAGGATCAGGACGTGCCTGGCTTTGGGCTCGTGCCACAGCCGGTGACCGCTTCGCCCACGGCGCTGCCGTGCGCCTCCTGCATAACTCTGGTGAGACAACGGATGGCGATCGGCTGAGCCGCTACGGATGGGAGCTTGACGGCACGATTTCGGCTCCCTGGACTCCTGCATCGCATCGCTTGACCATCGAACCGTGATGATGGCGCCGCGCCGAACAGGTGCGGCAGACGCAGAGCCAGCATCCGCGTGGCAGCTGCCGCGGTGCTCGCGTCGCTCCAACCGCCCCCAACCTGCTACACGGTGTGCGGCAGTGGTTCTGTTCTGCCACCTCGTCCGTAAGCTGCACGTAACTGCGCTGAACGGTAGTCAACTGCGCTGGTTTTCTTGTGCCCCTTATGTTTTCGCAGGCTAGAGGCGCAGGGTTGCCCCTGGCAGTGTGAGGGTCAGGGGTTCGAGTCCCCTCAGCTCCAGATCGAACTCCGGCTCTACGTCGGCAAGTTCGCCGGCGGCAAGGCGGCCGAGCACGAACGCCTCATCCGCGAATGCTTCCGGCTGAGCATCTACCAATGGGAAAGCCAGGGCTACTTCGGCTGCAACTGGAACTGATCGATCGCGGATGTGTGCTTGTGCGCCGCCGAGTTCCGGCGGCGCACAAGCACTTGAGTCACATAGCCGGTAGGACTCGAAGACGGCCAGGCTCTCCTCACGCCACGCACTCGACGAAACTACCGCCGTCGAGTGCAGGATCTGCCACGATATCGCCGAGCGGGGAACGGCTGCGTCTCGGCTGCAACGTCGAGTGAGGAAGCGATTGCCCGCGACGGCGGTGGCTGGTCGTTGATTGACGAGCACCTCCGGGTGCGGTACCACTCGCTGACGGTCACCTCGCTGCCCGACGAGCTGGAACCGATCGCGTGGACGCACGGGATTCCGTTCGCACCAGAACCACGTTCCTTCTCGCAGGTGACTTCGGCGACGGGAAACGGATGCATACCTGGTTCCACAATCGTCCGACCTGCCGAGTGGGCTGGATCTGAGTCAGCACATCGGTAGCCCGGCGCCGCCGCGGTCGGACGATCGCAGCCATACCTCCGACAGGTAGCCGCTGGTTGAGGCGTTCCACTGGATCCGGTACCAGCGGTTGGAGGTGAACAAGCCTGGGTTGTTGTCGTCCGACGGCTCCGTCCGGTCGCCGTTGGTGAGTTCGGCGCCGATCACCTGACAGACGGCTCGCAACGTCCTGCCGCTGCCGAATTCTGTGCCGGGGATGGCGCAGCCCAGCGATCTGCACCGAGCCAGGGTCTGGGTAGACAGATAAGCAGGGCTGTCCTCACGCATCTGCGTGGGTCCGTTGGTAACCCGGTTGTCGGTGACGACGTCGCGAGACACCAGAAGCGGAATACCGGTTGATGTCGGCGGCACATGGGTGGAAAGGGTCGGTGCAGCTGTAGCTGGCGATGGCTCGGTCGGCGAAGGCACGGACCGTGGCGATGGCACGGAGGGAGGCGGGGTGTTGACGCGAAACTTCGACCATGCCCAGCGCCCGGAGGCTTCATCCACCGCGCGCAGGTCGTAGTCACCGCTGTCCCTGTCGGCGCAGGACCACGTCCATGGAACGCCTCCGCGTGCGTCGACCTTGCCTTGGAACACCTCCTCTTCCACGGGATTCCAGGAGATCGAGAGGGTGAACGGCCCACCAGGGGTGAAGCCGCTCGACACGGCGGACAGTGAGCCTCCCGCGCTGGTGCACGTGCCCCGGATCTCGATATTTGTCGGCGGGCCTGGATGCTGTGGCGTCGGGTGTGCCGCCAGGATGTCCGGTGTGCAGTTCGGTGTGGAGGTCTGCGCTTTGACGAGATCGGAGTACACCCAGCCGGTCCAGCCGGGGTGCCAGCCGTTCTCCTCCTGCGTCACGTAAAACCACCGCGGCGACGGGTAGCCGTCGGGTTTCGCGGTGTCTTGCCAGCAGCGCATGGTCACGTAGGTCCCGTTGGGCAGGAAGTCGAACGGCGCGCAGTGTGTGTCGTCAGGGGCGCGCTGCGGCGTGCCAGGACATGGCCGCATTGCCACCATACGGTCGTTGGAGTCCCGGTAGACCACGCTCTTACCCGCTGAAGAAGCGGCGGCTCTTGCTACATCCTGGACCACAGGCTCTGCGGTCGGGAAGCCGGTGACCTCCGGCTGCGGGCCGATTGCGACGGTCATACCCGAGGCGAGCGTGACAACTCCGATGAGGATGAGCGGGAGCTTGGCCAACGAGGTGTCCTTTCAACAGTCGGGAACGGCAGGGTCGACGGGGGTGGAACCACTGGGGTCACCAAGATCATCACCGTTGGTGAAGGTGTTCGAGACGGCGTAGTACCGGTTGTGCCACGGCGGGCTGGCGATCCGGTACCAGTAGCCGGCGGGACTGGCGCTAGGCATCGATGTGTTCAGCACCTTGCACGAGGCGAGCACCACCTGTCCGAACAGGACCTTGTCGGGTCCCATCGCAAGACCCTGCGTGTCGAGGAAGGTGTTGGCGCCGTTGCGGTTGCCTTGGGTGACAGGCACTCCTGACGGCTTCGGAGTCGTTGTGCTGGTAGGTGCCGGACCGACGGTGCCGGATGGGATCGGCGGCGAACGCCCGATTGTGCGGGACGTCGGGCCAAGGCTGGGCGGCGGCACTGCTACAACGGTGGTCGTAGGGGCATCGCCGGTGGACGGTTGCGTCGTCGGAGGCGTATCGGACACGGATGACGATGAAGACGACGGTGCTGAGGTGTCGGCGCTAGGCGGTGCCGTGGTGAGGCTGCCGGGCAATTCCTCCCCGGACTGCCCGGCGCGCCACGCTGTCACCGCGACGGTCACGAGCACCAGAACAGCGGCGGAGGACACCGCAGCAGTCGCCGGTTTCCTCAGGCGCACGGTGGAACCGCCGGATCGATCTGGGTCGAGCCGGGGTCCTCCGGCGGGGCACCGTTGAGAAAAGTATTCGCCGGGGCATACAGCCCGTCCCAGATGCCTCCGGTGATCAAGTAGAAGCGGTTAATGCTTGGCATGCCAGATTTGTTGGCGGCCCAGCAACGTACCTGTACCTCGTCACCGAAGTAGATCAAGGGCTTGTTGTCCGCGACGTGGCCCCTGGTGCTGATGAACGTCTGCACACCGAGGCGGTTGCCACCTACCTCCTTGAACGTCGCGAGCGCGGGCGGGGAAACGGTGCTCAACGACGCCGTGGTCGTTGTCGCGGTAGGCGCGCTCGTTGGTGTCGGCGTCGTGGGCGGGGTCGATGTGTTCGTGCCGTCAGCCTTGTTCAAATAGGCGGATGCGGTGATGATCGCTGCCGTGATCGCGGCGACAGCACCGATAACGGCGGCGATGATCGGCCCTGATGTCCTGGGGTCACCGGCTTCGCGCGTCTTCTCCGGATTCGCCGGCATCACCGTCGGGGTGCGCTCATCGCGGCCCAGGACGGCAATCCAGGCCGTCTCGTGGAAGTTCTTCACGGAGATCTGTGCCGGGGTGAAGTCGTTGGGATTCAGTCCGGACACGTGCTGCAGAACGAACTCCTTGTGAAGATAGGAATCGATCACGAGGACGACTGCAGCGTCAGGGTTGTCCTTGAGTGCTTGCTTGACCGACTCCGCTTCGAGCATCCTTGCAACTGCGATGGGCGCCGGCCCTGCGAAACCACCGGCCGCTTCTTCCGACATCCCGTACCCGATCGCGATGCGCACCCGGATCCGATGCTCGGCCGCCAGCCGCTTGTTGACGGCATTCAGTTCCGTGACCAGCTTGGCCGGGTAGTCCGTCAGCAAGCGGGCCAGGTCGGTGTCAGCTGGCCACCTCATCATGGCCCCGTCACCCGCGCGTTGAACTGAACTCTTGCTCAGGCGAGGAAGACCCGCGGCCTGAGCGGCTCGCTGATCCATCTCTACGAGCGCGGCCTGAGCCTGCCGTTGGTCGTCGACGACATGACTGCTGTACCCGTCCATGTCCCACCCGGTGAACGGGGAGACGATCTTGCTGGGGTCCTGGTTCTTGGTCAAGCGCTCTCCTGCGGTGGAATGCGGAAGAGCATCGTGCTGGACTCTGGTCGAGAACGGTTAGCTAAACATCATTTGATGGGTATGCGATGCGGCGAAGAGCTGCGATGTCGCGGATGACGAGTCTGCGACCGCGACCGCCGACCACGCCAAGCCGACGCCACGAGCCCAACGCACGCTGCACACTCGGCACGCTCGCTCCGGCGAGACTCGCCATCTCCTCCTGGCTCAGGTCGAGTCCCATGACCACGTCTCCTGAGACGACCTGTCCGTGCGTGTCTGCCAGGGCGACAAATGCGCGGGCCAGGCGGGTCTGCGTGGTGGTCGATCCTAGGTGACCGTACTGCCGCGCAGAGGTCGCGTCGCGCAGCTTTCCACTGATTGCGACGGCGAGCACTTCGACCGCGTCAGGCAAATCGGCAAACGCGTTCATGAACGCGTCGCCGTTGACGAGGAGCACCAGACTGGGACCGGCACCACTGATCCTCGCCGTCGCGCTGCGGGGCTGCCGGTCAAGCGAGGCGAGTTCACCGATGACATCGCCGCTGCCGCGTATCGCGATCAAGCCCTCCTTGCCTCCATCCAGCTGTACGACGATCTTCACGCAACCGGAGAGCACCAAATACACGGTGCGGTCGTTGGCTGCTTCGACGATGAGCTCTTCTCCGGGATCGAACCACTCGGCGCTGCCTTGGACGCACAGACGTCGCAACGCTTCAGGGCTCAGACAGGCGAGGAAAGATCGCGACGACCACTTGCGGCGGTTCGCCTCGACGAGTGAGCTGACGTCGGCCGGGTCGATGCGGCCCATCGGGTCTCCTCCCGATCCCCGGATGCTGACCTTGTACTGATCGGCTGTCATGCCTCTGATGTCAGCAGGAACGCTCGGTAAACACCCAAATGGGCTAGAAGTGCGCGAAACTTGATGTTGTCGAACAAGCAACTTCGTGGTTTCGCCCTGGCACAGTATTGCCGGGTCGATTTGGCAGCCTCAGGCACCGTTCTGCGCCTTCGTGCACGTCTCTTCGCTGCAGCGTGTGACGGTGTGTGGCAACCCGGAATCTGCAAGTTGCGGATGTTTCCCGCCGCTCGACCTGGGCAATTCTTGCTGGCCATGACTAAGGGCGCCGCACCCAGAGGACTGCAGCTCGTCGCTGTTTCCCGGTGATCTCTGAGCGGTATGCCCATCCGTCGCCCTGAGACGTCGATAGCGCCGTGTGGGTGAATTGGAGAAGATGTGCGTCGCGTGACTTTGTAGCCCGGATACACACCCATCGGGAACTCGTGGCATCTGAGGGCATCGGGGGTACAGTCCCCGATCGGAACAGCGCGCTTGTCCATGTTCGCGCCGTCGTAACACTCCCGAAGATCCTAACGACACTCTGCTCATCACCTGGGCCACACAGCGGAGGCAGTCGAGATGCCGTGGAGTACATGGGATGCGCTCGGGTCCATCCTCGGAGGCGTGTTCACTGGATGTGCCTTCCTCGCAACGCTCTTCCTGCTAGCGCGCGAAACTCGTATGCGAAGAGAGGAGCGGCAGGCTGGCCAGCTGCGGCAGGATGATGAGAACGCTAGGCAAGCGAGGCTAATCGTGTCGGCTATCACCGATGAGTTCAACTCGCTCAAGAATAATTTCCGAGTGCAGGAACTGGAAGGCACGATCTCAAACTATAGCGACATGCCGATCTTCAATCTTGTGGTCGCAATGGATGAAGTAGGCACTGGGCGAGAAGGTTTCCGGATGCTCAAGCCGGGCGAATCCGTTTGCGCTAAACTTGTCGTCCAACATCTGGAGGGTAGCGGACCGTTGGACACGGGGCTTACACGCAAGGTTGGACTGAGCTTGCATTTCCTCGACGCGAACGGCCGACATTGGTACAGGAGAGGATCAGATCAACCTCGCCGCGTACTGGATGGTGCTCTGTCTGAGAAGCTGCCAAGGGAAAGGTATCGACCTGAGGGCCTCGGTTCCAGCTAAGTAGGGCACCGTGTGGCTCAGGCGCCCACCGCTTCGACCGGCAACCTTAGAAGAGAGACGGATCTCGGCGGTGCGAGGAGGCGCATCGGGCTCCGTCGAGGGGGAGGTCCGGCGTTTGCTACGGCACGAGCCGAAGCGCCGGCCGATCGGACAACAGGCCCAGTAGCTCCTCGACACGATCAACTGACCATGCGAGTTCTGTGGCGAGCCCAGTGAGACTGGCTCCGTGTTGAGTGGCCAGTTCGAATGCTTGTTTCAGCAGCACGGGTTTCTCGCCGGGGTAGCGACCGATGGGCTCATCTGCGAACAAGTTCTGCGCCCTCAACTGGTTTAGCCGTTGGTAGGCGCGGCTTGCGGTTGGCGCGGAGAACAGGCCCAGTTCACGGCAGCGGTAGAGCAGCGACTTCACCGAAACACCCCACGCGGTCTGCAGCCGAGCCAGCACGGTGAAGTCCACCCGCGAGGGAAGCTCCGGGCTGATACTCATGCGCGGAGTGAGAAACTCGGCGGCAAAAGCGTCGGCTTCCCGTTCGTGCTGCTGGTCGCCGGGCGGGGTGTCGCCGTGCAAGATCAGGTGACCGAGTTCGTGGGCCGCACTGAACCGGTACCAGTAGACGTCGTCGGCCCGATCGGGAGTCAATACGATCAACGGCCGGGGCAGCCGGGACGTCGAGAACGCAGCGATCCGGGCAGCCTCGGCGCGTTCGAACGGCAGCATTGCGACGAGTCGTAGTTTGATCAACGAGTACGAACCTGCAGCAATGTGATGCGCAGGTCAGGCTGCTCGGCAGGGTTTGGCACCCCACAAGCCGCAGAGCAGACCGGTGCGGGTTGGCTGGGGCCGCTCGCGGACTTCGGCGTGGCACAAAGTACTTGAGCTTGTGGAACGGTTGTCGTACTGAACAGGTCGGCAACGTGCGCGCTCACCTGGTGGCTGGGGTACGCGGCGGCTAAGCCGCTTCGCGTTCGTCGATCAGGCTCAACAGCCGGGCGCATTCACCGATTCCACCGGTGATCCGTGCGATCGCGAAGCGGTAAAGCAGCGCGTCTGCCAATACCTCGGCGCGGCTACCTCGATGCGGCATGCTCAGCCATTGGTCCAGGGCGGCCCACATCTGGATGTTGGACAGCTCACCGAGTCGACATTCCAGATGAGCCCACAAAGGGCCGCGCCGATACGCGCTGGTGATGATCGCGTGTACCTGCGCGATCCAGCCGACGAGGTCTGCTGGACGGAGCAGGTACATGATGTCGGCGAGCACCTGGCAACGCAGTTCGTGGGGCTCTGGACCACCTAACGACTTGACGTAGTGATGCGCGCGGTCCAGCTCCCCGCACACGGCGTATCCGACGGCGAGCCCGGCCTCGAAGACAGCCCTGGTCCCACCGCTCGAAATGCTGCGGTCCCCCAACGCAGCGAGTTCGTTCAGTTGCGACACGTCGAGCAGTGGTGTGACGCCTGCGGCATCGCGCGCCCACATGTCGACGTTTTCAACGCCATACATCGGTTTGCTGATGACGCCGTGGAGGTAGCCGTCGTCGAACAACCACGATGCGATATCGGCGCGTGCCTGTGGTGCAACGAGTCTGGCGAAGAACGGAGCGATGTCGCTGGGGTTGTGCGCGTACCAGGCGCTGTCTGCCGTGAACCACCACGGTCGGCCGGTCGCATCGGCGGCAGCTCGCAGCGAGTCGATGGTCGATCGGATCTCAGTCATGACGGTGGCGGTGGCGTCACCCGGTGGCAGGTGGGTGCCGGCGGCCAGCAAGACCAGGCCGAGCCATCGGTCGGGCAACGCACGGGAGCGTTCGATCAACATCGGCACATGGCGGGCCCTCAGGTTGGACGTGAGATCCATCGCAGTCCGCAAGACGGAATAAGGATCCGCATCGGTGTCGCGGAGTGCTCGATGAAGCCCACCCTCGTCCATGGGCCGGGGGCGAGGCCAGTAGCTGCGTACAGCTTCCCGGCGCGGGTACGGGTCACCAGGTGGCCACCAGGCATTGACGCGCTTGAAGGGCGGGATTTCTCCCTCAGGGTTGCCGCCGAGGTGGTCCCGCAACAGCCGCAGCAGGTCACCAGGCAGTGCGTCGACTGGTCCAGCGGCGGACAACTGCGCCAGCACCTCGGCGGCCTCTCGGGGCCCGAACGATGCCAGCCTTGCCAAAAAGGCGTTGCGCAGATGCCGTTTCTCCAGGTCCCAGGCGGGTATGGCAGCCAGGGCCACCCGTGCCTGGCCCGCCGTGACCTCAGGGGCGAGCATGCGGCCGAGGAAGTGGACCGGCCCCAGGGTGTTGATGATACCGAGCAGGCGGTCGGTATCACCGACGGCGACGAGGCCTGCAACGGCCACCAGCGCTCCGTCGTACGATCCGTCGAGCTCAACCAGATCTTCGTGCGCAGCCTTGAAGATCTCGTCTGCGACCTGCCGGCGGACCCCGTCGTCGAGCACCGGCAACAGCTGCGCGAGGCAAGCGAGCCGGGTGTGTCCCTTGGTCAGCCGGCGGACCCACTCGACGGCGTTGGTCGCGATGCTGATCGGCACGACGCTGAGTAACCCGTCGTAGTGGATGCCTGGCAGTAGTGCCTGCCTGCGGTCGTCGGTCAGGCGGCCGGACTCGTCCGCTTCCCAGGCTTCGAAGAAGCTTCTGATCACGCTGCCGCGTCGTTCGTCTGGTAGCCACCTCGCCACCGCGACGAAACGCGGCCAAGTCAGCGAGGTTCGCTCTCTCCACTGGTCTCGCGACACGGCGGCGATCAACACCGCCCGTGGTCCGCTCGGGTCGTCCGCCTGCTGTGCCCGCAGCGCCTCGCGCTGTACGTCTGCGGAGAGCGCGCCTATCTCTACGAGGTTCCAAAGTCGTTCAGCTTCGTCAAGGCTGACCTGCTTGGTGAGCCTCGTGACGGCGTAGCAGATGGTCTTGTCGCCTGTCCTCGTGTGAAGCAGCTCGGCGAACACAGCGGCGAGTGCGGTGCTCGCGAGATCATCGGGAAGCCGAGGGATCAACTCGGCCAACACCCACACCGCCACGAACGACCGCGAGCGGTCTCCAGTCGGCAGCCGGTGCGCGGATACGAGCGCTTCCGAGACATGGCCGAGTTCGAGCAGGCGCACCGCCCACGCCGCCACCGCCCGCGCTTTCTCTTCCGAGTCCCCCGTTTTCAAGGTCGAGTCGACGAGCTTCTCCAGCCAGTCGAGGTGATCGGCGGCGATGACCGGGGCCAGTGCGACGACAGCATCAACCCGATCACTGCCACTGACGTAGGCGTTGCGCTCGACGAAATCCAGTGCGCGGCCGATGCGCCACAAGCCGTGCCGTACGAGTTCCGCGGCGAGCAGCGACGTCATGTGCCCGTCGATGGTTCCTTGTTGGCCGGCGACCTCAGCCGCGCACATGATGCGTTCCGGCAGGAGTCGCGGAGCCTCACCTCTGTCGAAGCGTGCCTGGTCTGCCCGCCGTGCCTGTTCCATGACCAGCCGGACGTCGGTCTGGAACGCCTCGGTGGTGTCCGAGGTCGCGTCCTTGTGCCTGCGCCAAAACGGTGCCGCGAGGTCGAACGCGGTTGGGCGGACCCTGTCGCCCGTGGTGAGATGCTCGGCCAGATGCCGCGTGAGATAGTCGGGGACATCGGCAGTGGTGAGCGTGCCAGACCGCAATCCGGTCAGCATCTCGGTTCCCCACGCGACGAAGACCTCCTGAAGTTCGTCATCGGCGTGGCCGACGTGCAGCCGTGCGCGCATCATCTCGGTGATGACCGGGTGTGCGACGGAAAGGGAGTCCGTGGTGCGGCCGGGTAGCATGAACCGTCCGAGCACGCCGATCGCGTCGTCCAGCCGGACGGCGTCGAGCGGCTCGGGCAGCCTGCGGACGAGCAACCTCAGATCCTTGCGCGACAATGGACCTTCAGCCATCACAAGGATCCGCAGCACCCGGTCGGCGTCCTGGGCGGAGTAGCTTCCGTTCCACAGCTTCTGCTGCTCGAACCACCATTCCTCGAAGAACTCCTTCAAACCCGGCGCGGTGTTGCGCTTCGCTGCTGTCCAGGCTGTCAACGTGAGGTCGGAACTCTCCTGGATGCTCGTCAGGTAGAGGCTGGTCGTCACGGGCTCACCCCTGGTGAGGTCCCACAGGCGGTTTGCGGCGGCCGCCAGTTCCTCCGCTGGTGCGCCCACGCGGACGGAGCTGAGCAGATCGGCCATCGCCGCGGGTCCCAGCGGCGTGAGTGTCGTGACGTCCACGGAGGTGAGACCCAGGTGGCCGGCCCACGCCTGCCCGGTCGGATGGTCCAGGGTGTGCCTGGCGGACACCAGGATCCGCACTCGCTCACCGAGCGTGCGCGGGAACAACCGCAGCCACGACGACTGATCACGTGCCTCGTCCAGACCGTCGAGCACGACGATCACCGATGTGTCGGCGGGCGCGGATCTCTGCAGCAGTTCGAGTGCTGTTCCACGCGGATTCGCCTGGTAGGCGGAGGAGTTGTAATCCTCGCCGTGTACGCGGGCCAGCCGGCTGCTCAGTGCTTGAAGGATGTCGGCCACAGCGTTGGTCTCGTACCGCACGCTGATCGGCAGGAGCACCACACGGACCTGTCGCCGTCGAACCACTTCCGCACACCAGCGGACCAGCAGCGTGCTCTTGCCGATGCCAGCCGGCCCGGCCACCACGTGGTAGGGAGTGTCGCCCTCGTCGAACCACCTCGTCAGCGCGGCCAGTTCAGACGACCTGCCCGCGAAGGGAAGGTCGCCGCCAGGACCGATCAGCTGGCTCGTGACGAATCGCTCCACCTCCGAACTCAACTGCAGCCACTTGCTACCGACGAGATCGGCGATCACCGTCGGTTCCGGTCGCAGCCGTCGCCAGCACGCGGCGATGTCCGCGGCGCGGCTGGCGTAGATCGTGCCGCCGACCGCAACTCCGCTGTCGGCCGAATCTTCCTTCATCCAGCGCACGACCCCGATGACGACCGGGCCTGCTGGTGTTCTGACGAGCACAGGTGCACCGCTGAACCCGCGGGGTCGGAGCCCTGCCGCGAGGTATTTGGAGAACACTTCGAGCGACGGAGAACTGTCGATCATGGTGGTGTTGTTCTCGACTTGGCCAGGCATGGCCTGCGGCGCCGATCGCGACGGGTTCTCCATCGGCCAGCCGATCACGTCGGCGAATGTGCCTCGCGGTCCATCGGTGTCCTGCGCCAGCGGCAGCGGCGTCCAGTCAGGCGGTAGCGGCGTCCCAGGCAGGATCCCGAACAGCGCCAGGTCCAGTTCTGGGTTGTTCTGCAGGAATCTCGCGGACACGGTCACGCCGTCAGCGAACCGCACCACGACGTCGCATGCTGACAGCTGGCTCAGGTCACCCGGATCCGCCACGCAATGCCAGCACGTCAGCAAAAGGTCCTCGGTGACTGCGAACGCGGTGCCGCGTCTACGACCCGCGACGATCAGTTCGCCGATCGCATGGGCGCTCATGTGCCCGAGGAGTCCTTGGGGGTCCAAGTGATCGTCACCTTGAACGCGGCGACTGCCTTGCCCTTGACGACCACCACCCCCGTTGAGGCTTCCAGGTTGAGCCCGAATTCCATGCTCACCTGCGACATCCCCCAGCGGTTCGCCTCTTCGTCGACCAGCTTGGTCTCGAGCGACACTCGCAACTTCTCCGCGATCCCGCAGATCGCTGTGCCCAGCTCCTCAACCCGATCCGTGAAGCGTTCGAGGAGGTCGGCCGGGCCCAGCGTGCCTGCCAAAGCGGGATCCGGTACGACTTCGACCCGAACCACACCCGCATGAGCTTGTGCTTCCGTCGGGTCGGCCGGTGGAACCGCACCGGCGCCGAGGACCTCCTGGTAGTTCTTCGGATCAGACATGTCGACCACGACGCACCTCCTGGGTCAATCAGAAGGTCGCACCGCTCGCAACACTTGTTACCGCGATTCCACGCCCGCGGGCTCAGACTCGACGCAGCTGCCCGGCCTGCTCACGCACGGCGATGGGGGCGGCCTGAGTCCTAATTTGGACGTGAAGGGTGCGGCCGGACCGCTCATCGGCACGTGCGGACGTTGCATACCTGCTCGGGCAGAACGATCACGTTGTGACTTGTAGATCAGCGATCAGCACAGTCTGCCCTGGAAGACAGAAAGTGCCCGACGTAGTAGCGCGCCTTGGTGGCGGCGGGAGTAGCCTGGTGGGGTGAACTGCTCACGTTGGTGTCGAAGCTCTGTAACCCTTGGGTTGCAGGCGTTTCGTGCTGCTTCGGGCGAGTCTCACACTGAACGTGGTGGAGCGAAACTGGAGCACGGCAAGGAGTTGAACGTCACCGAACGGCACGTAACGGCCTTGAACGGCAGGTAACGGCACTGGATGTCCTGGGGGAACTGGGTTTCCGCTGGTCAGAGTCCTTTGTGGATTTGACTGGGGGTCAAGCGCGTTCAACTGCGCTGAACAGCATGTTCTGCCGCGAGGTCGTACGTCACGGCCAGGTTCTGGTCGGACGTGGCTAGTCCACGCATGCCGGAACGCCGTGCGACCATTTCACCTGCGCCGGACAAGCAGGCGCTGGGAACACATGGGGGAGCAAGTGAGGACCAGGTTCGCGGCCGCCTTGACGGCGTTCATGCTCATGGCCGTGGCTGCGTGTGGCACCGACGTGCCCGCCGGCCTCGCCGACAAGGTCAAGTCGGGTTGTCCTGACCTGCTGAAGCCCGAACCGCTCGCGGTCATCACCAAGGGTTTTGTGGTCTCGGAGGTGAATTCCGTCGAGACCAACGGCTGCCAAGTTTTCGTCTCGACCGGACGCAAGGCGCTCAACGTGGGGATTGTCGCCTACGCGAGTGCGGAGGAGTCGGAACGGCTGACACCGATGCTCTGCACTGACGGCAAGCTGGACGCTGAGACCAAGGCGTGCACCGCCGGCACGGTCGACGGCGAGACGTACTCGCTGCATGCGGTTGCCGGGCGGTGGAACGTGCGGGTGTCGGTGTTCGAGGTTCCGGTGACCGACGAGGTGAAGGACGCCGTGCAGCAGATCGTCGAGGATCTCAGGAGCTCCGACAAGACCCGCGGCTAGACCCGCTTGTAAGTGAACCGCCACGGATTTGAGGCCGGCTCCGGTTTCAGCGCCAGCGCTGGTCGGCGTGCCGCGTGTTGGGAGTAGTGCTTGGCCGGGGTCGGGTAGGCCAGACGCGAGTGCAGACGGGCGTTGTTGTACCAGTCTGTCCATTCCATGAGCACGAACTCGACCTCGGCGAGGTCTTGACGGGGACCGCGCCCGTGGAGGGGTGGACGTTCACTGTCGGACTCCGCTGCCTCGTGTAGCGCCTCGTGCTCGCTCTCACCCGTTCGGCCTCATTGTCATTTTGCTATCTGGGCAGGCAGACTCCCTGCGGCTAGGTGGGGTGGAGTTCGCGTGTTGTCGGGGGACATGCGCGGATAGCGGGGGATTCGGTTGGCACGCGTCGGGGTGGCGCAGGGCTTTGTCCTGCGCGCGTTCTTGTCTTTCACAGTCGTAGCAACGGCCTTGGCCGTGCCTGAACAGGTCAGGGCAGCCGAGCCGGAGTGCGTTGACGCGCAGCCGACTGCGCAGGCGGCAGTGCAGATGGCGGCTCGTTGCAACCGCCGGGTCGAGATTGTCGGGCAGCGTTCGGAGAGCTCGCAGACGTTCGCAAAGCCGGCGGGTGGTTACACGACGGAGCAGTCGGCGGAGCCGCGGTGGGCGCGCAAGGCTGATGGATCGTGGGCACGGATCGACACGACGTTGAGTGTGTCGGGCTCAACGGTAGCGCCTGTTGCGGCTGTACTGCCTGTGGAGTTCTCGGCCGGAGGTACTGGTCCCGCGGCGCGGTTGCGGGACGGGGATCGCGAGTTGTCGATCACGTGGCCGTTCGGGGCGTTGCCGACGCCGGTGCTGTCCGGTCCGGAAGCGACCTACACCGAGGTGTTGCCCGGCGTGGATCTGAAGCTCACCGCGTCGGTGCGGGGCTTCTCGCAACTCCTGGTCGTGAAGAACCGGGAAGCAGCAGAGAATTCGAAGCTGGACAAGGTGCGGTTCGGGTTCGCGACGACGGGCGTCACAGCACACCCCGCAGGCGGTGGGCTGGAGGCCAAGGACGCGTCCGGACGTGTGGTGTTCATGTCGCCCACACCGTTGATGTGGGACTCGGGTGGCGCCGGGGCAGCAGGGGTGCCGGCCAAGGCAGCGGTTGCGGAGCCGGAGGGGAAGCGGACGGCCACGATGCCGGTGGCGGTGGAGAACGGTGAGATCACCGTTGTTCCGGACGCCGCGATGCTCAGTGATGCGGCGACGCGCTATCCGGTCATGATCGATCCGTCGTGGACGGGCCGGGTGGCGGACAACGCGTGGACGTTGGTGTCCAGTAAGGACCCTGGCACCGCGTACTGGCAGGGCCGCAACAACCAGGGCAACGACTACCTGCAGAACTCCGGCATTGTGGGTAACGCGGGTACGGGCCAGACCTGTGACAGCGTTTCGGCGGACGGCCTCACATGCCTGAGCGCGAAGTACAAGACCCGCTCGTACTTCCGTATGGACACCTCTGAGGTGAAGGGCAAGGTCGTCAGCGGTGCGTCGTTCCGCGTCGAGCAGCGGTGGGCGTGGGGCTGCAACAACGGCGGGTCCAACGCGACGATCCGGGTGACCTCCGAGTTCGGCGGCGGCACGACGTGGAACAACCAGCCCGGCTGGTGGGGCGACGACTGGGCAGCGTCGGCTGCGGCCAACCGCAAATACGGCGCGACGCACGGATGTGCCGGGCCGGGTGACGTCGAGTTCGACTTCACCCGTGTTGTCAAGCAGGCGGCGACCGACAACTGGGGCTACATCACGCTCGTGATGCACGTCGACGAGAGCAGCGTCAACTACTGGAAGCGTTTCAATGCCGGGTCGGCGGTGCTGGCCATTGACTACAACTCGATCCCGGACGCGCCTGGTCCGCTCACGGCCGACGGTAAGGCCTGCGCGACCGGTGACGCGAGGCCGGCTGTGCCGACCTCGGAGCCGACGATCCGCGGCAGGATTAGTGACCCCGATCCCGGCGACACCATGAAGGCCCGCTTCGAATGGCGGCGCATCCGCCCCAACGGCTCCCACGGCCCGATCTCACAGGTCGAGCGTTCTCCTTGGGGCAACGTCACCACCGCCGAGTACTCGCTTCCCAAGCCGAGCACTTTGCCGACGGGCGTGGTCGAGTCGTCGGACACCCTGATCAGCACAGGCGACTGGGACAACAACGGCCGCACCGACCTGCTGATCCGCGACCTCGACGGCTACCTGTACCTGCTGCCAACCGAGGTGAAACCCGGCGGATGGCGGTCCGGCGACCGCGTCGAGATCGGCAGCGGGTGGGAAGCGTTCACGATCGCGGGGGTCGCGGACTGGGACAAGGACGGCAAGCAGGACATCGTCGCGAGGGATAACACGACTGGCGTGCTCTGGCTGTATCCCGGCAAGGCGAACAATGAGCCGAGCCCGCTGCGGGTGCAGCTCGGCTCGATCTGGAACAGCTTCACCTTCGCCGGGCTCGCGGACTACGACCGCGACGGCAAGCAGGACTTGATCGCCAGGGACGCCGACGGCGTGCTCTACCTCTACCCCGGCGACGGCACCCGTGCACCGTCGACTCAGCCGCGGATCGTGCTGGGCAACGGCTGGCAGACGGTCAGCTTCTTCGGCGTGATCGACCGCACCGGCGAAGGCGCCCCGGACATCTTCGCTGAGCACAACGGCACGATCTGGTTGTACCTGGGCAGCGGCAAACGCGAGCCGTACAGCGGCAACCCTGCCCGCTACGACATCGGTTCCGGCTGGGCGGGCGCGATGGCACGAACCATCACCGACTTCAACGCCGACGGCGCGAACGACATCGTCGCCAAGCTGCCGGGATCGGCCGACTGGCTGCTCTATCCCGGCGTTGTGGGTACCGGCTACGGCGCCAGCCCATGGGCCGTTGCGGGACACGGCCTCACCACCGGCAACTACGCCTACCGCATGACGGCCAACGACATGCAGCTGTGGGGCGCGGCGTCGAGCTGGTGCGAGTTCAGCGTCGACGTGACCCCACCGGACGCGCCGACCTTCGGCTCCACGGTCTACAAGACATCCGGCTGCCCAACTGACGGTTGCGGCGCGCTCGGTATCGCCGACACGTTCACCTTCGCCAGTACCTCCGCCGATGTTGAGTACTTCCGTTGGGGCTTCACGGATCCGCCCTCGATGAGAGTCGCGAAGGGTACGCGGGTGCGGTGGACGCCGCCGTCGTCCGGTCCGAAGACGCTGTTCGTCGAGGCCGTCGACTACGCCGGTCTGCCCACGCGCAGGACGTTCGATTTCACTGTGGCGGGCGACAAGCCCAATGAGGCGCAGTGGTTCACCGCTGACGATCCCGCGTTCGACGCCGCCGGTAACGGCCACGAGCTCACGTTGACAGGACTGGACACGGGCCGGTCCGGACGTGCGGTCGGGGGCTTGGGTGCGATCGGGTTTGACGGAGTGGCCGACAACGGTGCAACCACGACGAAGGTGCTGGACACGAGCAAGGACTTCTCCGTTTCCGCATGGGTTCGCCTCACTGGTGACACGGTGAACCGCACTGTGGTGAGCCAGCAAGGTTCCGCGACGTCGGCGTTCCGGCTCGGCTACGAGGCCGCCGACCACAAGTGGGTGTTCGCGCTGGCGGAGACCGATACCGCCAACCCTCAGCTGAAGACCGCGAAGTCCGACGCTCCGGCCTCTGCGGGCGTCTGGACTCACCTGACCGGCACGGTCGACAGCGTCAACAAGGACGTCCGGCTGTACGTAGACGGTGCGTTGCAGCTCAAGACCGACGTGGTGAAGGACGGATTCGCCGCCGCCGGCCAGGTGTGGATCGGCAAGGCGATGCGCAACTCCGCGCCTGTGGAGCCGTGGCTCGGCGATGTGGCAGAGGTGCGCGCGTGGAACCGTGCGATCACCCCGCAGGAGACGCTGCAGATGGCCGAGGCCTACGAGGTGGGACGGTGGCTGTTCGACGAGGGCTCGGGGTCGATTGCTGACGACTACACGCAGTTCCGGCGTGCGCTCAAGCTCAACCTCGCTGGCGGCGCGAAGTGGGGCGTGGGTGTCCAGCCTGGCCACAGCCTGGAACTCAACGGCGCCGGTGGTTCCGCCAGCACGAACGAGCCTGTGCTGAACACCGACCAGTCGTTCTCGGTCGACGTGTGGGTCAAGCTCAACGCCACCGGCACACCTCGCACTGTTGTCGTTCAGCGAGGTCCGTCCGGAGTGGACCCGTTCACGCTGAAGTACGACGGCTCCCAGTGGAGTGCTGAGATGCCGAACGTGGCGGTGAACCCGTCGACGTGGTGGAAGGCCAAGGGCGACGCCGTCGTGAACAAGTGGACGCACCTCGTGGCCACCTATGACGCCGGTGCGCGGACGCTGAAGCTTTCGGTCGGCTACAAGGTGAATGAAGAACAAGAGAACGCGATTGCCGTGGACGTGTTGAAGAGCACGGTCACCGGTGTCGTTGGCTGGAATTCGACCGGCGTGCTGTCGGTCGGCCGCAGCAGTGCGGGCGAGTACTTCAGCGGAAACATCGATGAGCTCAAGGCGTACCAGGGTGTGCTCGCCCCGAGGGCGCTCGAAACCCAGGCGCTCCAGGGATCGTCGCTGTCGGGCGATGCCCGTGACGAGATCATCTCGGTGGACGCCAACGGGAACGTGCGCGCGTTCCTCAATGTCAGCGATACCGCGGTCTATCCGAACGATCCGCAGGTGGTCGGTTCCGGTTTCGCTGCCGACCACACCTGGTTCGCCGACATCAACGGCGACGGCAAGTCCGAGATCATCGCTGTCGAACCGAACGGTGCGATCAAGGCGTTCAAGAACGTCAACGGCATGAACGGGTTCCCGTTCGGGGACGTGTCGGTGATCGGCTCTGCGCCGGGGGAGACCTCCCGGATCCGGTTCGCCGACATCGATGGTGACGGCCGAGCGGACCGTGTGTCCATCGACGTCGACGGCCGGGTTCGCGTCTACCGCAACCTGTTTGGCCTCAACGAGCTCGGCCAGGCAACCGCGTTCGCGACGACCCCTGTGATCGTCGGGGTGCTCGCCACCGGAGTGACCCCGGACCGTGTCCGGTTCGCCGATGTCAACGGGGACAAGAAGGCCGAGTTCATCACAGTGAACGTCGACCAGTCCGTCTCGGTGTTCCGCAACCTCGGCGGGCTCGGCTACGGCTCCTACGACACGTCGCAGGACGTCGGCTACGGCTGGACGCCCGACCGCACCTGGTTCGCGGACATCAACGGCGACGGCAAGGCGGAGATCATCTCGATCGGCACGGACGGGACCGTGTGGTCGTTCCGCAACGTCGACGGCCTCGACAGCCGTACCGGATTCCCCTACACCGAGGAACCCAAGCAACTCGGCTGGGACTGGAACGAGCCCGGCCGCGCGTTCTTCAGCTGATCAGTCCACACCCTGCCCTGAACTGGAGTTGTGTCATGCTCACAGCCCGATCTAAGCGTGGACTGGCTGCCGCACTCGCCGCGTCCCTCGTGGCCACGATGTTCACCGCCTCGCCCACCCCAGCCGCGCCCTACAAACCTCCTGTGCCGGCGAAGGAGCCCGTGGTCGCCGGCGAAAACGCCGGTGCGCGCCAGTCCGAAGACGCGCGCACAGGCAAGAACTTCGCCGGTGTGGCGCCGATGTGGCCGAAGGCCTCGGTGGCCGAGATCGATCTTGGCGCGTTGGCGGCGAACAAGTCTGCACGGGTCGCGGACACCTCGGTGTCGGTCGCTGCCGCCGATGGTGCCGCAAAGTCGAAGCCGAAGATCAAGGTCGAGACGTTCGATCGAGAGAAGACCCGCGCCGCCGGCGTCGACGGCGTGTTGTTCAAGGTCTCGGGTGGCTCGGCGAAGGTCGAGGTGAACTACTCGTCGTACCGCTGGGCACATGGTGGTGACTGGGCTTCCCGGTTGCGGCTGGTCGAGTTGCCCGAGTGCGCGTTGCGAACACCGGAGAAACCGGAGTGCGCGGGGAAGCCTGTGCCGTCGCGCAATGACATGGCGAAGAACACGGTGACCGCGACCGAGGCGTCGCCGTCCGGCGGAGCGATCATGGCGCTGGCCGCGGCCACGTCGAGTGGGTCGGGTACCTACAAGGCGACGAGCTTGTCACCGTCGGCGACGTGGTCAGCTGGGTCGAACACGGGCGCATTCACCTGGAACTACCCCCTGCGGATGCCGCCGTCGCTGGGCGGCCCGACGCCGTCGCTGGCATTGGAGTACTCGTCGGCGAGTGTGGACGGGCGGATGGCGGCGTCGAACAACCAGCCGTCATGGATCGGTGAGGGCTTCGAGTTCGGCTCGAACTTCATCGAGCGCAGATACGTGAGCTGTGCCGACGACAGGCAGGACAGCGCGCGCAACACCGAGGAGACCGGTGATCTGTGCTGGCGCAACGAGAACGCGACGTTGTCCATGCAGGGCCACTCCGGTGAGCTGATCAAGGAAAGCGAGACCTCGAAACGCTGGCGTCTGCGCAACGACGACGGTACCCGCGTGGAGTTCGGTGTCAACGCGAACAACGGCACCCGCAACGGTGAGCACTGGGTGGTGACCACCGCCGACGGTACGCAGCACTGGTTCGGGCGCAGCGCGCAGTCGGTGCTCAGCGTTCCGGTGGCGGGCAACCACGCGACAGAGCCGTGTGCGGTGACGTTGTTCAAGGACTCGTTCTGTTCGCAGCCATACCGCTGGAACCTCGAGTACGTCGTGGATCTGCACGGCAACACGATGACCTACAGCTACGACAAGGAAACCAACAAGTACGCGCGCAACAACAGCGTGACCGATCTCGCGGAGTACGACCGGGCGTCGGTGCTCAAGCAGATCGACTACGGCACGCGTTCTGACCGGACCGAGACAGCGCCGATGCAGGTCGTGTTCGAACCGGCCGACCGTTGCCTGGCCGACTGCGGCACCAAGGACGCCACGCACTGGCCGGACACACCGTGGGACATGGAGTGCACGACGAGCCCGTGCCGGGTCGGGTCGCCGACGTTCTGGACCACCAAGCGCCTTGCATCGGTGACCACGAAGACCGGCGGCAACCCGGTGGAGAAGTGGACGCTGGGACAGTCGTTCCCGGATCCTGGCGACGGCACGCGTGCCGGGTTGTGGCTGGACAAGATCTCGCGTGTCGGCCTGGTCGGAGGCGAGACGCCGGTGCCAGACGTCCGGTTCCGCGGAGAGCAGCGCAGCAATCGCGTCGACACGCATTCAGACCAGCTCGCGGCGATGAAGTGGTGGCGGCTCAAAACGATCTTTACCGAGACCGGTGGTCAGATCGACGTCACCTATGCTGACGCGGACTGCGTGGCGGGTTCACGGACACCGAACGTGAACGCGTTGCAGGACAACAACCTTCGGTGTTATCCGGTGCGCTGGAAGCCGGAGGGGAACAAGGATCCGATCTGGGACTTCTTCCACAAGTACGTGGTGAAGAGCGTCCAGGAGGCCGATCTCACCGGCGGTTCGATACGAGTGGTCACCGACTACGAGTACATCGGCAACCCGGCCTGGCGCCACGTGGACGACGACGGCCTGACCAAGGCCGAGTACATGACGTGGTCGGTGTGGCGCGGCTACGGGGCGGTGAAGACGCGCAAGGGCGACGCGGAAGAGCAGACGCTGACCGAGAAGCGCTACTTCCGCGGCATGAATGGCGACAAGCTGCCGTCCGGCACCCGCCTCGCTTCGATGCCGGCGATCGCCGTTGGTGATATCTCCGAGGCGGTCGACGAGGACGCGTTCGCGGGCATGGTCCGCGAGGAGATCGTCTACAACGGTGATGCCGAGGTGTCGGCGACGGTCAGCGTGCCCTGGCAGTCGAACCCGACCGCCTCGCGCACGATCAACAACGCCACCGTCCACGCCCGGTTCTCCTCAGTGGCTGGCAAGCACACACGTGTGGCGCTTGACGGCGGCCGCGGTTACCGCACCACCAGTTCGGTGACCGAATTCGACCAGACCTACGGAATGGCGACGCACAGCGAGTCCCGCGGCGACGACAAGGTCACCGGCGACGAGAAGTGCACGCTGATCACCTACGCGCGCAACACGTCCGCCTGGGTGATCGGCACGGTGTCACAGAAGCGCGACTACCTGGTCGACTGCGCCCGCGCCAAGACACAAGTGGGTTTGAGGGACGCGGACATCGCGGGCGATGTCAAGACCTACTACGACGGCCAGGGGTATGGCGCCGCTCCGACCAAGGGCGAGCCGAGCACGATCGAGAGCCTCAAGTCGTACGTCAACGGTGCTCCGGCCTACGTGACCGACCAGGTGACCGAGCGCGACATCTACGGCCGGACCACGAAAACGACCGACCCCAAGGGCACCTCAACCGTCGCGTACACCCCAGCCGCGGGCGGGCCGGTCACCGAGCTCACCGCGACCAACTCGGTGGGCTGGGTGACGAAGACGGTTCTTCAGCCTGCGTGGGGTTCGCCGCTGTCGGTCGTGGATCCGAACGAACGGAAGACTGACTATGGCTACGACGGGCTCGGCCGCACGACCGCGGTGTGGCCCATCGGCTTCGACAGGACAGGCCCGGCGGCCAAGAAGTTCTCCTACCGGGACCGGGCGGACGGAGCCGTCGCCGTCGCGACAAGCACGCTGAACACATCTCTTCAGTACGTCACGTCGTACCAACTGTTCGACGGATTGCTCCGGCCACGTCAGACACAGACGCCGGACGCCGCGGGCGGCACGTCCAACACCGTCATCACAGACGTCCACTACGACTCGGCGGGACGGGTCAAGCGGGCGAACAACGCCTACCTCGCCAACACCGCTCCCGGCACCGACCTGTTCAAGCCGACGGCCGCCATCCCGTCGGCATCGACCACGACCTACGACGGCGCTGGTCGTGAGATCGTCCAGATGCTCAAGACGGACGTGCCCGTCGGCAGCCCCGGCGGCAACGAACTGTTCCGCACGTCCACCTACTACGCCGGTGACCGCACGGACGTCACCCCACCCGCAGGCGGCATCGTGTCGTCAACTCTCGTCGACGTCCTGGGCCGCAAGACCGAGCTGCGCCAGTACCACTCGGGTGTTGCGGCGGGCAGCGCGACAGGCTTCGACGCCACCAAATACACCTACGACCTCAACGACCAGTTGACCGAGGTCGCCCACCCGTCCGGCAAGAAGTGGCAGTACACCTACGATTTGCGGGGTCGGCAGACCCGTGCCGTCGACCCGGACAAGGGCATCACCGAGTCGGCATATGACGACGCCGACCAGCTGGCATCCACAAAGGATGGACTGGGCAAGACACTTGCCTACGTCTACGACACGTTGGGCCGCAAGACCAGCATCCGCGACGACTCATCGACCGGAACGGCCCGCGCGGAATGGTTCTACGACACGCTCGCCGACGGCGACATCGTCAAGGGCGTACTGGTGAAATCAGTGCGGCACGCCGAGCACGGCCAGTACATCAAGGAGAACACGAGGTTCAACGCCGCCTACATGCCGCTGGCAACCGACATCACGATCCCGGACCAGGAAACCGGACTCGGCGGCACGTACAGCTATGCCTCCAACTACTTCGCCAACGGCACGCTGAACGTGACGCACCTGCCAGCGACCGGTGACCTCAAGAAGGAATCACTCGAGTACGGCTACGACGCACTCGACCAGCCGAGCACCCAGAAGACCGCTTACGGGGTGTCAGCGCCGACAGAGCTCGTCGCCGGCACTGGCTACACGTCGTTCGGTGAACTGGCGAGCACAACGATGCTGGGCAGTGGTCGCAGCGTGACCGTCGTCCGCAATTACGAGCAGTACACCCGGCGCCTAAGCGGGATCCATACCTCCAAACAGGCCGGACCCACCGACGTGGCCAAGGTGTCGTACAGCTACGACCCTGCCGGCAACGTCACCCGCGTCGCCGACTCGATCAGTGGCGACACCCAGTGCTTCACCACCGACTATCTGCGACGCCTCGCCGAGGCGTGGACCCCAAGCTCCGGCAACTGCAACGACGAACGCACGAATATCGGTCTGGGCGGCCCGTCAAAGTACTGGCAGTCCTTCACTTACAACATTTCGGGCGACCGCGAAAAACTGGTCGAGCATGTCACCAGTGCGGGCGAGCGCAAGACCGAGTACACCCCGACGCCCGGCAAGCACAGCCTGGCCAGCACGGTCACCACCGACAACGCCGGCTCCCGTATGGCTTCCTACACCTACGACGCAGCCGGGAACACGCTCACTCGCCCATCGCCGTCCGGTAGCACGCAGACAATGACCTGGGACCGCGAAGGCAGAGTCGCCACCTCGGCCGACGAGTCCGGAGCGTCCTCGTACATCTACGACGCCGACGGAACCCGGTTGGTCCGCCGCGACCCGACCGGCAGCACGCTCTACCTGCCGGGCCAGGAACTGCGCTACACGAAGGCAGGCGGCGCGAAGACCTGCACCCGCTACTACACCCATGCGGGCCAGACCATCGCGATGCGCACGTCGACCGGCCTGACGTGGATGTCGTCCGATCAGCACGGCACCGCGCAACACACGATCAACGCCCTGAACCAACAGACCGTGAGCACCCGCCGCACCCTGCCGTTCGGCGAGGTCCGCGGTACCACCGGCACCTGGCCGGCCCGGCTGGACAAGGGCCTCGTCGGCGGAACCTTGGACAACACCGGCCTGACGCACATCGGTGCACGTGAGTACGACCCGGCAACCGGCCGGTTCGTCTCCGTGGACCCAGTCATGGACACGTCGGATCCGCAGCAGTGGAACGGCTATGCCTACGCCAATAACTCACCGATCACCTACAGCGACCCGACCGGCTTGTACGCGACCAGCTGTATGAACGACGGCAGCAACTGCAGCACCCATCACACCAAAGACCACGCCGTCGCGCCGTCGGGACCGACCCAGGAGTGGGTCACCAGCGAGGAAACCGGCATCTCGGTCGCCTACAACACCACAACGAACAAGAGCTACATCGGTGACTATGAGTTGCCGGTCGACTCGCCCAACATCTTCGACATCGGCCGAGAGATGCGATCGATTCGCACCGCAATGGGCAAGGACATGCCCGAAGGGGAGGACCTGGACGGCTCATACAGTGCCCACCAGCTGCTTTTCCTCGCGACGAAGGCTTGTACGGAACGGAAGAGCCTCGGGTGCAGCGGTCGTCTCATTAACGCCCTGGGAGCGGCGATGGGATTCGCGGTCGGCCTCGGTTCTGACGCGCTCGGCCACCAGCTCGCCTCCGGGCGACCTGGAGGCCCTTCGGTTCCTCTCCCTGGGTCTGCTCGTCCTGCTTACCGGAAGGGTTGTGGTTCGAACAGTTTCCTGCCTGAAACGCTGGTATTGATGTCGGACGGCTCGACCAAGCGCATCGACGAGGTCAACGTCGGCGACCAAGTAGCAGCCGCAGACCCTGAATCTGGCGAGTCCGGTGCGCGGGAGGTGGTCGCGACGATCATCGGCGAGGGCATCAAGCATCTCGTTGAGATCGAGATTGAGACATCGGATGGCAAGGTTACTGCGACACAACAGCATCCCTTCTGGCTGCCCGACCAGGAGCGCTGGGTAGACGCCCAGGAGCTTCGACCGGGATCGGTGCTTCAGACTTCGGCGGGCGCGCTGGTCCAGGTGACGGCGATCAAGAAGAGGGCCGCGATTAAACGCGTGCACAACCTGACCGTCGATGATTTTCACACGTATTATGTGCTGGCGGGTGACACTCCGGTACTGGTTCACAATGACGGTGGAATTTATTCTTGGCCGAACACAGATGGCCCCATTCCGCAGCGAGGTCAGACCGCCCTGTATGCACAATTCAGCCAGCGCACCGGTGAGTTCCTAAAGTGGGGTGTCTGGACTAATACCACTGGAAACTATTCGCGCTACACGCAGAAATACCTTAAGACGCAGGGAATTCAAACCACGGTCCTTCGGAACTTCGACTCCAAGGACGCCGCTCACGCAGTCGAAAGTGACCTGATCGCCAGGGCTCCCGGACCGCACAACCACGAGCGGTATGCTGGCAGCAAGAGTACGGGTGAGAATCCGCTCGATATCATTCGGCGATTTGGATACAGAGGAGGTCCGGCGTGCTAGCGTCTGAAGAATCCATGTTGTGGGCGCTTGTCGACTCAATTTCAAATACTGCCCGAAGTGAACAAGAAATGGCCGAGTCCCTCTTGGGTAAGCTGTCCAAACTGCCAATACCGCGGGTGGCTCGATTTCAGCGCGAGCTCCTTGATTGTGTGAATGGTCTATTGAATTGGAGATTGTGGGAGGCGGCCGACGTCATTCATGAGCGGCCATGCTCAGGTGATACTTTTGCCGACTTCAGGTTGTGGGTGGTGGCCCAGGGGAGCGAGGTATGTCGAGAAGTTCTGCGCGATCCAGATTCTCTTGCGTCAATATCTGAGATAGAGCGGATTGTTCGTCTTCCGCAACCGTGGGATGATGTGGACTATCCCCATTTCGCTTCATTGGGTGCGCTCGCTAGTGATGCTTTTGATGTGATTCTCGGGAAGTTGAGCCCAGCTATCGCGGAATCGATCGACCGGCCAGCCGTGCTTGATGAGCAGATCCCCGCCTACCTAGAAGGCTCATTCCCTTCGGATTATGGCGTCGACACCGCTGTGCACGTTCGACTGCCGATGCTAAGTGCTATGCGAGGTTGGTCGGTGTAGGTCAGGATCGGGCTGGCCTGGAGGATCCGTGTAGAGCAGATGGTCACGTAACGGCGCGCAACAACGCTGAACGGCGGCCAACCGCACAGATTGACCATGGTGTTCTCTGTTTTCGCAGGTCGGAGACGTGACCTGATCCGACTGGCAGTGTGAGGGTCATGGGCGCAAACGCTTAGCTGCTCGTTCTCGTGCACAATGCGGGTCTCTGTGACCCGGTGCTGGCGAATGGTGCTTTGTTGGAAGGGATTTCGCCGTCCGAGATGAGGAGGATCCAGAACGCCGCCGACAGTCGCGGTGTGAGCATCTCGGTGGTCGGCAGCAGGGTCAAGGGACCCAGGTCGGACGCCAACCCGAAGGGCTATGGCGCCGGATCGGGCTGGGACTACGTGATCACCGGTGCCAGCGCCCGTCTCAGGAGCAGAATCGCCAGCTCTCTCCCTCGCTTGGATGTGACGGCGGGAGTGGGTAGGCGGTCGGATATCCTGAGTGGGAAGCTCATCGAAGGCGAACCCAGCATCACCTTCCACCCACAGGGGTGACAGTGGACAAATCGATTGAAGCCGCCGAGGTGCTGGCGGTGGACGGGAACTTCGCCGTGGTTCAGCTGCCCGGCAGGAACTTTCCTGCCGCGGCGATCCAGGGGGATTCCCTGAGCGTGCTCCGAGACACGATCAAGGAGCTTTCCGAGTGCCTCGCCGAAGGTGATCTCGACGAGGCCAAGTATCCGCTCGCGGAGATCGAGTCCGTCATTTCGGCGATGATGTCCACGTACGAGGACGCTTCTCAGGAACGCGGGTTCAAGCTGCCCTACGCCACCTGATCGTGGTGCGAGGTCGGTTGTGATGTGGCGGGGTGGTGCTCATAGCGAGCACTGCCCCGTTCGCATGTGTGCGCTTTGCCGCGTGGACGGTGTTCGTGGAGGAACGTACCGGCCGGCACCCCGCCGGGGCATGACCTCTGACGTCCGATGTGGCCGGTCGGTACTTCGGCGCACGGTGGCCGCGTTCGTAGCATCATCGGCTTGACGGACAACAAGATCCTCTTCCCGAGGTTCGGTGCTGTGCGGGGTCGTGCTGGCCCTGTCGATCAGGGTACCGGATGCGGTCGAGACCTTCACCGGCGAGACCGCGTTCACCAGTGTGGTGATCGGGCTCGGGATCGCCTTCGGGACTCCCGCCCTGGGCTGTTGCGCCCGCGTCAGACGCAACTGCCCGCCGCGTCGGGCAGTTGCGTCTGACGCGGGCGTCAGCGACGTGCAGTACGACTCGGCCGGCCGTGCCAAGCGTGCCAACAACCCTTACTTCGCCGCGGTCGCCCTGGGCAACGACCTGTTCGTGCCGATCGACACCATCCCGTTGGCGACCACGACCACGTACGACGGAGTCGTATCTTGCCGTTCGGCGAGATCCAGGCAATACGGGCACGTGGCTGGCTTGCCTGGACAAGGGCTTCGTCGGAGGAACGCTGGACAACACCGGGCTTACGCACATCGGTGCCCGCGAGTACGACCCGAAGCTCGGCTGGTGCATCTCCGTCGACCCGATCATGAACCTGGCGGGTCCGTGGCAGTGGAACGCCTAGGTCTACTCCAACAACAGCCCGGTCTCGTTCAGCGACCCGACCGGCCTGTACTGCGAAATGTGCAACTACAACGCCGTGACCAAGAGCGAACACTCCTACTCGGGCCACGAGGTCGGGTGTGGCTATTCGACCAACGGCCTGTGCGGACCGCAGGGAAGCGGTGTCTCCGAACAGGACCGTCAGCTTGAGCAGCAGCAGTACGAGTGGGCATCAGGCACCGGCGACGGCTCGAACCAGCCGATCATCCACGGCCACCGCCTCCCCACCGCCGAGGAGATGAAACGAGGACCGATCTTCGGCGCACCGGTGATGATGAAGGAAGGCGAGAGTTATGCGACAGCGGTCAAGCACTGGGCCACATACCTCTGCCGCAGCAGCGACCCTAGCGCCGGGTTCTGCAAGTGGTCCGAAACCGTGGGCAACAAACCTGTGGATGGCTGGGACACCGTGTTCGGCGTTGAAGGGAGCCGCCAGCACGTCGAAGGAAGCAGGCAATCTGGCCAAAGCGGTCGGCCGCGGTTGCCAAGGGGGCGGTGGCGTCTGTTCGGCCGTCTCTGTGGAACGCGAGATGGAATTGGCATCGATGCTCAGCCAAGCCACGAAAAACAAGGGAAACTCGGGCATCGGCGCCGTGACCCGGGCCAAGCGGACATGATGAGAGAGGCGTGGGTCGGGCCGAACTACCGTCTCGGAGGACCCGATGGCAAGGTGATGATCAGTAAGGACGAGCTGCGCCAGTATCGTCCGCTGTCGTACAAGCCGAATCGGCCGGTCCAGTTCGGTGGCCCGGGGTATCAAGCCAACTTCGAGTAGCGGCTTCGCTCTGACGCGGGGTATCGGTAGTGGCAAGCCGACGCTCACGTCGACATCATCGATTAGGAATGAACAGTGAAAGCGGTCGTACGCTACTTCGTAAGTCCCGATGTGGACTTGGAAAACTTCCGTCCGGATGATCCGGAGAACTTCTCGTTCCTTCTGGAGGCGATCGTCGGCCCGTCTGACGGTGAAGGTGAGGAGTTGCTGCAGCTCAACGTGTGCACCCTCGCCAGCTTGACGTCAACCGTGTCGTCAGATCGCATCGTCTTCGGCAGGTCGCTCGTCATCGTCGGCACGTCGAAGATCAGCGAGATTCTAGGCGCCGTCAGGTCGGCGATCGAGCGGGTGGAAGCCGAGTCTTGGGCTCAGGCCGCTTCGCGTCTCAGCCGGCTCGGGTTCTACGAGTTCGAGGACTACGAGTAACCGCTACGCCTGCCCAGCGGCAGTCGGGACGGCAACGGACGGCGATGCCGAAGGGGCCTGATACTTGAACTGGCCTCGGAAGTTGGACTGGCTGCCTGAAGGTCAGTTGCACTGCCCAGCGCGGCTGCGAATGGTCCGACACGCGGGCTGATGATCTTGAAATGAGGGAGGCCTCCGGATGGGGAGTGCGGTGGGATCAGGCTGCGGACCGCGACGCTGATGCTGTCCGGAGGTCTCGTAGGGGTCGGGACAGGTGTGTTGGCGGCCGTGGCTGGCACGCGCTGGGCGCTGGTAGTCATCGCAGGTGCTGCAGTCCCCACGTCTTCCTCGGCCGCATACCCCACCGACGCGGCGGACAGCAACTTTGAAGTCACCTTGTACAGCAGAGACAAGGCCAACTGAGCATGCTCCCAGCCTGGGGGGCTTTCGAGCGGTACAGGGTGAAGAACCCGATTCTCGGCATGCAAGCCGAGTCCCGGCGCACCTTCCTCACCTGCGCCGCCCGCTTCTGTATGACCCTGTCCCACCTTCAGCCGGTCAAGACGAAGGCGGCAGGCGACGCCGGCGGAGCCACGAAGTTGCTGTCCTGGTCCACCCTGGCTAGCGCTTGCGCAGCAGGAACAACGGCCACGCCGAGACATCAGAAGCGCCGGTCTAACTGAGTTTTGTGTAAACACCAATTTGGCCAGTTGGATCTGTTTGCGCAGGTCAAACGGGTGTGATTTGTCCATGCTGGCGCAGTAGACTAACGGAGCTGCCTGTTGAAGTTGATGATGTGCAACCTTAGTTTGGTTGAACGTGCAACGACAGCGGGTGGCATGCGGGCAGGCGGTGCTCTCTCTCGAGGGCACCGCCGCCGCGTCAACTGAACAGGTCGCTCAACTGTGCTACCAGGACGACGACCTCGTTCAGGAGTCTGAGGAAGGCGGTGGTCCGCTCGGGGTTCCACCCCCGATTGGGCCGCCGTTCCTCGACTCTCTCTGGCTCATCACCCACCGGCTCTTCGTTCGGCGTGTGATTGGTGTTTGCCATTTGTAGCCTCCACCGACTCGCCACAGCGAGACGATGTCTCGCCGCGGGTGGGTCGCCGGCTTCCCAACCCGGCCGGAGTTGGAAGACGCAGAGGATGCTGGTGCGACATGGCTTCGGGTCGTAGTCGGCTGCCACGACGCGACTGAGATCGTATCGGCTAACGCTGTTGGAACTTGACTGTCGAAAGGGGGGCCCGTGGACTGACGGGCCTGTGGATAAGTTGGTTGATCTATGAGCCTCCAGGTGAGCGAGTTGGTTGAGTTTCTGGTGGTCGTCGCTGGTTGAGGTGGAGTGTCGTGACATCGGCGCCGGTCAGCGACGCTGTAGTTGTGGTCGGCTACTCCTGTCGTGCTGGCCTATGTCATGACGATGGCTGTTGCCACTCGCCGAACTTCCATCTAAAACGCCTGGTAGAGGCCATCTTGGTGTGTCTTTTGGTGCTGTCTGGACGAGTCGGTGTTCCTGTGGTCGATCTTGGTTAGGCTGCAGCGGCTGATCTCCCGCACTGCCCGGTTGAGTTTGATCGGGTCGTCGAACGCCTTGGCTGGCGCGTCGGGCACCGGCGCGCCACGCACATCGCTGAACAGCTTGCGAGAGATCGGTTCCGGTCCGAAGAAGGCGCAGATCTGCAGGAGCTGCGGCCTCCTTCGGGGGTTCGGTTACCTGCACGCTCCATTTCTCCTGCTCCGCGGGCTTCTTCGATGCCTGAATTGATCCAGTGGGATCGTATTTCACGCGGAGTCTAGGGGTGGCGAGACGCTTCGCGCGCCTGTAGTAGGGACCGGAGAGCGCCCGGAAAACGGCTTCCTGCACCCGGATGTACGGAAGGTTTTCGACACTCGGCGCCGGATCGGAGGTGTCGTCCGGCGCATCCAGTGCCGCGGCGAAGTTCCGCAATGTTCCGTTGACGCGTTCGGCGTACTGGCCGATCATTCGCGCGACCCGGATCGTGTCCGCTCGCCGGGCGCCGGAGAGCAGTTCCTCGCGGACTCCGTCGTGGAACTCGTAGGCGACTCGCGTTGGATCGGGAGTCGATCCATTCGGCGGCACGTGTTTCAGCAATCCGCTCAGCACGACTTCGGCGAGTGCGGAGAGACCGGCGCCGGGCAGCATGATCCGCTGGACCAGCTTGATCAGCGGAAGGCTCAGCGGCGTCGCGGCCAGCAGGCCCGCCAGGTGGAACGCCTGCACCGACGCCTGATTCCGGAAGCGCATCACCTGTGTGCTTGCCGTCAGTTGCTCGGCCGGCTCTTCCGGCGCGCTCACCACGGGTTCGTCTGGACGCGGGCGGACCATCGTCGCTGTGGTCTCGACCCACTCCAAACCCGGCGCGGTGAGCAGCCGCGACCAGCCCGTGAACCGCTCCGCGGAACGACCGAGCACAGGCACGGGAACCGCCGCCGGGTCGCCGACGTCGAGTTCGAAGTCCGGCTCGACCACGCGCACGCGCAGGTTCCTGTCGGCCGACTCCGGCGTGGCCCGCTGACAGGTGGACACGACGCGTCGCAAGGCCGCCCCACCGCCAGGAGTGGTTGTTCGAGAACGTGAACGACGACCGTGGGTCTCCCTGTCCCCGCCCAAACAGCAGCTCGCTCGCCGCACCTCGTGCCAGGCGCGGCCGATGGCATTGGTCATGACTAGCACGATCCAGCGGCCTGTCGTATCGACGAGATCAGGCCAGTGCTGTCCGTGCTCCTGTTCGACTTCCGGCCTCAGCACCAGGTCCGCGAGCGAGGACTTCACGCAGTCGAGCCGCAGGAACCGGACATCGCGGAACGCTCCCTGGCGTCGTAGCAGCGTCAGGAAGTCCTGTGCGGTCTGCCGCCAGATCTTCATCGACGATGCGGCGTCGGCGACCAGCACGATGTCGAACCACCGCCACGGTGCCGGTCGCCATTCGGGCAGCCACAGGCTTTCCTGCGCCGCGCGGGCCGCCGTCGTTTCTTTGTCGAGCACCCTGCCCCATGGCGACGGCGACGGACGCATGAACGGTCGCAGGGCGTCCGCGATCCGGCGGGGTCCCGACAGCGCGGACACCGCCAGGTGGACGGCGTTGAGCAGCTGGTCCGAGGCGAGCCCGCCGAGCTGCGCGCGGCGTTCCAGGAAGTCGGCGATGAGCCTCGCCAGGTCGACGCCCTCGGCCTCGCCGAGGTGCGCGGCGACCATCCCGGCTAGCTGGTCGAAGTCCGGCTTCTCGAAGTGGAGTTTCAGGCAGCGCCGCAGGAACGCGGGCGGGAACTCGCGTTCGCCGTTGCTGGTGATGATGACGATCGGGAACTGACGGCAGCGCACGGCACCGTTGCGCACGACCGCCGAACCTCCGCGATCGGCGGTGAACACGGGGACGTCCGCCTGTTTCCCGGCCAGCCGGACGAGCTCCGGGATGTCGTACTCGCCCTCCTCGAAGACGTTGAGCAGGTCGTTGGGCAGGTCGATGTCGCCCTTGTCCAGCTCGTCGATCAACAACACCCTCGGCAGTTCGAACGGCAGCAGCGCGGTACCGAGCGGGCCGAGGTGCAGGTAGTCACCGACGCCTGACTCGCCTTCGCCGCCGGCCTCCCGGCTCGCCGCGGCCTGCACACGTCCGATGGCGTCGTAGAGGTACAGGCCGTCCTTGAGCACCGTCCGACTCGTGATCGGCCAGCGCAACGTTGGCCCCAGTCCAAGCTCACGGGCGATCAGGTAGGCGAGCGACGACTTCCCGGTGCCCGGATTTCCGGTGACGAGCAAAGGCCTGCGCAGGTAGATCGCGGCGTTGACCATGAGGACCTCGAGCGGCTGCGGCTTGCGCGGCGTGCAGAGCAACGCGCCGATCCGCCGGTGCACCTCGGTCCCGTCGTCGTCCGGACGGGTCGCCTCGCCCGTACCGGTGAACCTGCGCCACGGCGGCGGCTCCGGCAGTTCGGCGATCGGTGACTCCGCGGCATCCCCGGTGCCGCGGTACACGTGCCATCCGGTCGGATCAGAACTCATACCTGGGCCACCGGTACCCCTTCTGGCGCTGCCGGGGGTACCGGCATCACCACCCTCGCCGGATCGTCGAACAGAACGGTCAGCTTCCCGCAGACGTGCCTCGCCGCCGCGCCCTCCTCGAACGCAGTGGCACGTGCCAGCCGGATCCTCTCGAGCAGATGATGGGGATCGTCCACGCCGTGCAGCAGTTCCTCGACCACCGCGACGAACTCGGCCGAGTCGCACTTCTCCCGGTGCCACACCATCAACGGAACGCCGGCGCGCAGACCGACCGCGACCTCGTCCCGGCCCGACTTCGCCACCTGGGGTGACTCGCTCAGCACCAGCGAGACCAGCTTCGGCCTGCGTTCGAACTTCGGTCTCCCACGGCCACTGGTCCACGTCGAGAGAGATGATTTCGCTGGGCAGCAGTGGTTTGGGTATTCGGCTCGGATCGGAATTCAGTGCCTCAAGTGCGCGGAACGCCTCGAGATAGGTCGCTTGTTCGTGGAGCCAGGGCCTGGCCGGACCCGCGAACGTCTCCTCAATGCGGTGATGTCCGCCACTGGGGCGCCGTGCGGCAACGTGAACAGCCTTTTGGTTTCCCGTGGCCGGCAGGGTTTCGAGTGTTGTCATCTCGGCAATGATTGTCCGCAGCGAGGCCATCGGCTTCTAGCTCCGTTCGATTCGTTCGATCACGAGCAGTAACGTGGTCAGCCTTTCGGATGTTGCGTGTACGGCTCTGCCAGGTTGTGCAGTGCCTGACCATCGGTTGTGCTCCCGGAACGGCATGGCACGCGCAGTCGTCACACACCATCCGGGCAACCAGTTAGCGGCCACTGCGATCCGTCAAGCAGGTGATTTTCTGCAGGGCGCCGACAAGAGACCGCAGAGTGCGCCATCCGCTCTGTCCTCCGCCCAACATCATCCTGGCCTTCCCAGTCGAGGTCGGTGTTCGGAGTATGGCGGTAAGCGCCCCGACATCGGGGTTCAGGTTTACCACCGTCGTGTATTACAGACCGCAATCAAACTCGCGGCCTGTCGTCCACCAGTGCGCATATCGCTTGCTCCGAACGGCGCGCACCGGATGGACTTTTCTTCCAATTCGCGCAGCACGCGCAGCAGGTCGTCGAGACGGTCGTCGTAGTCCTGGCACGTCCACGCGCCCACAATGTAGGGGTTGTTCCACCAGCCGTCGGTGCGGACCTGCTCCTCGATGATCAGGGGCAGCAGCAACAGGCCGCCTGCGGGAGCGGGGACGCCGACGAAGAACTCCTTCGCGAACGGCGGTTGTTCCTTCTTCAGCAACGTGTTGAAGCGGGCCAGGCGGACGACCATGCAGACCGCGAAGATCAGCGCGATGACCCAGCCGGCGCGGTTGCCCTCGAACTTCCACAGGTAGATCGCGAGGGCCGGCGCGACGCCGAACGAGATGGCGTCGGCCAGGGAGTCGAGCTCCGCGCCCATCGTCGACGTCGCGTCCAGCAGGCGGGCGATGCGGCCGTCGAGGCCGTCGAGGACGGAGGCTGCCGCGATCGAGGCGATGGCCGCGCCGCACATGCCGACGTTCGCGAAGTGCACGGCGGACAGGCCCGAGCACATGGCCAGGACCGTGATCGCGTTCGGCAGCAGGCTAACGGCGAGTCGCTGGAGCCATCGATTCTCGCTGCTTCGAGGAGACTGTGGCGCCTTATCGGACGAGACCTACAGAAAGATGTTTTCGGTAACGGCTTGCTGGACTTCTTCGTGCGGCGTCGCAGGTGGAGCGAGGTCGTGTGGAACTCTGACTCCAAGGAGTGGATCTTGGGTGGCTGCGCAAAAGGCGGCAACGCACTTAATTCCCGGTCAAGTGCGCCCAACTGCTTCGAGTGTGCCTGTTTTCGCAGTTCAGCGGCCTGTGAACCCGTGTCTGGGGGTCAAGGGGTCGCAGGTTCAAATCCTGTCGTCCCGACGGTCGTGAAAGGCCCTCTGATCGTGGCATAACGCCTGATCAGAGGGCCTTCTGCATGTCGCCGATTCGATCACGCTAGTGATCTTGTTGGGGACCATTTGGGGACCTGAGTGGCTAAATGAGCGACAACGACCTTGTGCTGCTCGAAAAGTCATCGCTGCTCGTCATGCGGCGTATCTGTACTCGTTGATGAGTCCGCGAGGATCCGGGTGCGTAGCAGCTTGCGGGTCTTGAGGCCATGCACGGCGGCCGGTTGCTCTTGAGCTTCGGGTGGTAGCTGGCAGCGGGCCTGATGCGGTCGGTGCTTGTTGTGGTGGATCTCGTAGGCAAGGACTTGACGCGCGTGGGCTTCTCCGGTGATGAGGATGTGGTCGAGGACCTCGCGGCGGATGGTGCCGATGATGCGTTCGCAGTGGGCATTCATCCGTGGTGCCTGCGGCGCACTCTTGAACACACGTAGTTCCTCGGCCTCGAAGACGGTCGAACGCCTCGCCGTACTTGTCGTCGCGGTCACGCAGCAGGAAGCGCAGGGACTCCATCCGCGTGCCGAGGCCGGTAGGGAGGTTCTTCGCCTGTTGTGCGGTCCAGGCCTGCGTCGGACGGTGGTGACGCCGGTGATGTCCAGGCGCCTGGTGTCGTGTTCAAGGAACGCCTAGGCGTGTGCCGAGTGCGGTGTCGACATGGAAGAAGTCGGCCGCGATGATGCCCTCGGCCTGGGCTGCGAGGAACTCGCGCCAGGTCGGACCGGACCGGCGTGGTGCTGGGGCGATGCCCGCTGCGTTCAAGATCTTGCAGACGGTTGAGGTGGCGATTGGGTGGCCGAGTCGGGCCAGTTCACCTTGGATCCGCCGATGTCCCCGCCGCGGATTCTCTTTGGCGAGCCGGAGCGCAGATACCTTTACCGCTGCTCGGAATGGGTGGGCGTCCGGCGCGTCGTCGCGCGGTGTAGTCCCACTTCCAGGAGATGAACCGTTGATGCCAGACCAGCAACGTGCCAGGCGTGACGTGGAAGATCTCGCGCCAGCGCGAACGATGGATCAGCCTGGATGGCGTGGCGAACCAGAATGGGTCTGCTGGCTCGTAGCGGATCTGGCCAGTCGACTGTCGGCGGAGCACGGCGTTCTCGTGCCGCAGCACGAGAAGCTCCGCGTGCTTCTCCGCCTCACCGCAGGGCAGCGCCGAAGCGGCGGACAGCACCTTCCACGTCACCTTGTACAGCAAAGACACGATCACCTGAGCATGCTGTCGGCCGCTCGTTGTGAGGGGTGTCCAGCAGGTGAGCCTGCCGTCCAGTTGGGACGGTTCGAAAGCCTGCTGATCCAAGGCGAGGACCGATCATCGTCTTCACACGTGTGTTCGGTTGACGCGTGTGGGTGCATGAGTGAGTGTGGTCGTTCGCTTGCCGGCGCTTGGAGTTGTCCTGCCCGAACCTCCAGGAGTACCTGCGGTCGTGCGAGGAACTGGTCGCCGCAATCGTGTCCGACGCGTTGCCGGAGTTGGCGGACCAGCTGGAGTTCGCGGTGAACAGCGCCGGGTCGTGTCGGAAGGAGGGGACGTACCTGCGCGCCGAGCGGAGATCATCACCGGAGGTAGCCGTCGTGCGGTGGTTGCCCTGTCTGTACACGCGATGCCTGACTCGTCGCGCGAGCAGGTCTCGGCCGGGCGAACGGCTGCTGGCGGTGTTGGCCGGTGTCTTGGTGGTGGCAGCGTGCACAGCTGCGGGCGATGCTCGTGCACGTGATGGTCGAGGCAGCGTCCCGGATGATCGCTCTGGGGTGCAAGGAGCACGGCGAGGTTGTCATCCAGGCGCTGCTCGACCGGGTGGTGCACGGGCTGGGTCAGCCCGTCAGCTGACCGGTCCTCACGTGGGCCAGTTGGGCGGGCGGGTTGCCGAGTCGCTGTCGGTGCTTGCCTGTGACAGCGCGAAGGCATGCATCTCACACAACTCCATTGAATCCACCGTTTCTGCGATGCCTTGCCGGGTCTCGAAGTCGCCCGCGGCCGGGCTGGTTCGGCTTCGAGCCTGCGACCACACTCTCCAATCGGCACAAACGACACAATCGGTCGGACCGCGTAGATGCTCTGCGCGGCTACGTACGGGTGCGTGGAGGAGCTTCGGCGTCTTGAGAAGCTGACAGCCACCCGGCCAGCTGGGTGCGCGACGACAGTTGCAGCTTGCGCAGGATTCGGTCCACATGGGTCTCCGCGGTGCGTTGGGCCACGCCTAGCTCGTCGGCCACCTCGCGGTTGGTCAGCCCTTCCGCGACCAGTTGTGCGACTTGACGTTCCCGGCTGGTCAGGGCGGCTGTAGTCGTTTGGCTGCTCTGACGCCGCGGTGTGCCGGCTCCGTTCAGGATGGCCTGGTCGATGCCGTCGACGTGGTCGGCTCCCCGCTCGCAGGCCGACTCGTACTGGGATTCCCCCAGGTTGTTCCGGATCTGCGCCAGGTACCGGTCGCGCGACCGGGAAACCGGTGCGAGGGGCGGAGTTTGCCCGAGGCTGCCTCGGGCACGCGCCGCGATGCCCACCAGCTCGGCTGCCCACAGGTCACTTCCGTTGTCGGAGGCCAGCCACGCCAGTTGCTCGATCGCTCTCGCGGCGTTGTGGAGGTCACCGAACCGGTGTGCGATCTTCAGAGCGCGCACGACGTGCTTCTCCGCGCCGGCGAGATCTCCGTTGTGGGCCCGCGCGATCCCGGTGGCGAGCAGCAGGTGAGTCTGGGCCCAGAGATCGTCATCTCCGCCCGTCAGGGCGCGCTCGGCTGTCGTGACCGCCGCCTCTGCCGAGCTCTGCCCGGTCTGGATTTCAATGATCAGCGCTTGTGAGAGAAGGCGGTGGGACAGGTCATCGGCGGTGATGAAGTGTTCCTCGGCCGCGATCGCCGAGTCCAGGGCCTGGCTGAGGCTTCCTCGCCGGGCGAGGTTCATCGCCTGCGCGAGTCTGACCCGGCCGAGGACGTCGTCGTCGCCGTTGGTCACCGCCCACGCCTCGGCTTCCCGGATCGGCTGCCCGATTGCGAGTGCCGCGGTCAGCCACAGTCCCAGCGCGCGGTCACGACCGGGTTCGGGATTGCGGTCCAGCGCGGCGGAGATCCAGTGCTGCCCCTCGGTCGCGTCGCCGCGAGCGAGCCAGTAGAAGTACAGCGACACGGCTAGCTGCAGCCCGTTCGCCTGTTGATCTGCTTCGGTCGAACAGAACTCGAGTGCCGCGAGGATGTTCGGCAGCTCGTCCCGCACCTTGGCCAGGACGTCGATCTGCCTCTGTCCCCGGCGCCACCGCTCCTCTTCGTGACGCACCAGCTGGGCGAAGTACTCGCTGTGCCGAATACCCAGGCGTGTCTGCTCGCCCGACGCACGTAGTTGGATTCGGCCATAGGCGCGCGGGGCCTGCGGCACGCTGTAGCGCTCGTCTTGAACGACCACCACGGACTTCTCTACGAGCTGCGGGAGGACTTGTGACACCTGAGCTCGGTCGATGCCGTGGTCGGCACACACTGCCTCTGCGGCCGCGAGGTCGAACGTGCCGCCGAAGACGGCAACGCGTTGCCACACCAGCTGTTCGGTCGACGTGCACAGGTCGTACGTCCACGTGGCGCTGTCGAGCAACGACTGCTGTCGCGGAGGCACGAACTTGTTGTCTCCGCGGGACATCATCCCGAACGGGTCGTGCGACCTGGCCACGACTTCGTCCAGCGGCAGGATTCGCAGCCAGGCGGCGGCGAGCTCGATCGCCAGCGGCACCCCGCCCAGGACTCGGCACAGCTCAACGACCTGTGGCCAGTTCTCGGCTCCTACGGCGAAATCCGGCATCGAGGCCGTGGCACGCTCGGCGAGCAGTTCGACGGCGGCCGACCCGGTGGCAGCGGCGAGGTCGCCGGCCTCCGGGATCACCAAGGGCTGCAGCCGGAACACCTGCTCGTCCGGGAGACCCAGCGGCCATCGGCTGGTGGCCAGCACGCGCACCGACGGGGACGCGGCCAGTGCCGAGGCCACGATCCGGGCGCAGTCGTGCGCCACGTGCTCACAAGAGTCCAACAGCAACAACAGGTTCTTGCGTGCGAGGCGGTCGAGCGTCGAGACGGTCTCCGCCACTCCGTCGACGGTGTCCAACCGCACCATCACTACACCGTCCGCGAACTGTTGCGCGACCTCGGTGGCGACCCGCTGCGCCAGCCTGGTCTTGCCGACACCCCACTGACCGGTCACGGTGACCAGCCGTGCGGACCCCAGCAAGGAGCGCACCGAGTCCACTTCGGAGCGACGTCCCACGAAGGTCGTCAGCTCGACGGGCGGCCAGGAGTCGTGCCAGGCCATGATCACAGCGATCCGGTGTGCTGGACGACCCAGGTCACGATCTGGACGCGTGAGGTGAAGCCGAGCTTCTTAAGGATGTTGCGCACGTGGGTTTCCGTTGTCCGGGGAGATATGTTCAGCGTCGAGCTGATCTCCTTGTTCGAAGCGCCGCCGGCGATGAGTCTGGCGAGCTGGACTTCTCGTGCGGTCAGCCCGGTCGAGGAGAAGTCCTCTGTTTCGGTCTGCAGTTCCTTCAGGGTGAACGACACCGCGCGGTCGATGCTGGAACTCGCCGCGAGACCTACCGAGAAGAACCGTCGCAGCTCCGCCTTGCCGAGCAGGTTCCTGGTCAGGGTGACGCAGTCGTGGTGTGCGTCGATCCACGCCTGGGAGCCGAACATGACCGTGCAGCCGGCGAACTGCCACATGTTCTCCGCCACGCCGAGCAACCGGCCGGCGGTGGGGCCCGCTCCGGTCGACGCGGCGATCCAGGACATCAGCTCGACGAGCGCGGCGAGTCCGAAGACGTCGCCGTAGTGGTGCATGATCCGCATGCTGTCCGTGGCGTGTGCGGCCGCCTGTTCGTACCTGCCGAGCCGCCATTCGCCCATCGCCAGCGCGTGCAGCGCTTGACCGCGCGGCAGGTGCTCGGCCCGCGCCAGGTGCGCGCGTGCCAACTCGATCACCCGGTCGGCGTCTCCGGCGAGCAACGTGGCGATCGCCAGCACAGGAGTCGCGTCGGCCGTCAGGGCGCAGGCTTCGGTCAGATGATCGAGTGCGCGAGCGTGCTCGTCGGCCAGCATCGCGGTGAGTCCTGCCAGCCTCAGCACAGTGGCCAGCACCTCGTCGTTCTCGGTGTGGCGGGCGAGTCGTACGGCGTCCTCGGCGAACCGTTCGCCGGTCCGGTGGTCACCCAGCCGGCCGGCGGCCACAGCGCAGATTCCGGACGCCACCGCGCGATCAGCGTCGGAGATCCCCGGTACCGAGGCCGCCCTGCCCGCCCACGTCAACCCGTCGCCGGTGAACCCGCAGCTGAGCCAGAACCGCTGCAGCAGGATGACGAGCCGGGTGCCGGTGCTCGCCTCCGCCGGGTCGGCGAAGCTGTGTTCCAGTGCCGCGAGCACGTTCGCGCGTTCCCGCATCACTGCCACGACATCGCAGCGCCGCCCCGGTCCCGACCACGCGGCCTGGAACCGTTCGGCCATCCGAAGGAAGTGGTCGCGGTGGGCGCGGCGCACCTGCTCCAGCCGACCACTGGCGGCGAGCGCGCGCTCGATCAGCTTCCGCGTCGGCTCGAGGATCCGGTAGCGCGCGATGCTCTGATCGGAATCGCGGACGACCACGGACTTGTCCACGAGCCCCGCGAGGAGCTTCAGCAGCTCGTCGTCGTCCTCGACACCGGCGACCCGCGCGATCTCGGCAGCCGCCTCGATCGTGAATCCGCCGCGGAACACCGAGAGGTGATCAGCGAGTGCACGCTCAGCCGGGGTGCACAGCCGGTGGCTCCACTCCAGGGCCGCGGCTTGGGTGCGCTGCCGCTCCGGACGCCCGGGACCGCCGGAGAGCCGGGCGCCTCCGGAGAGCTCCCGCACGATGTCCTCCGCGGGCAGGACCCGGAACCACGCCGCGACGAACTCCAGTGCCAGCGGTACGCCGTCCAGCTCGCGGCAGATGTCGAGGATCGCGGACCGGCTCTCGTAGTCCGGTTCGAAGTCCGGGGCCGTGGCGGTCACCCGGTGCGTGAGAAGGGTGACGGCATCCTGATCATCCGGCGTGCGGCCGTCGGTGATCGTGGCCGGGATCGGCAGCGGGCCGACCCGCAGCAGGTGCTCGCCCTCGACCCCGAGCGCCTCCTGACCGGTGGCCAGGACGCGCACCCGCGGCGCGGCGAGCAGGACGTCGCGGACCAGCCGCCCGCACGCCTGGGCGACGTGCTCGCACGTGTCGACGACGAGCAGGGCCGTCCGGCGGCTGAGATGGCCGAGCACGGCGTCGACGGTGCCCGGCACGCCCAGCGCGGCCGCGAAATGCCCGACGACCGACTCGTGGTCGCTCGCGTCACCGAGCTCGACGACGTGCACCTCGTCGGAGGAGGTGCGAGCGATCTGGAACGCCAGCCGCGTCTTGCCGATGCCACCAGGTCCGACGAGCGTCAGCAGCCGGGCCTTGTGCAGCAGCGACTGCGCCTGCGCGAGCTCGGCTCGCCGGCCGACGAAACTCGTGGTGTCCGCTCGCAGCCGTGGTGTGGAATCCGCTGTCCGCACCCCACCACCTCCCGCTGTTCAGTCGTCCTCCAATACTGGCAGCTGCTGGTCGTCCAGGCGGCGTTGGACGACCCACGACGCGATCTGGGCCCTGGAGCTGAACCCGAGTTTGCCGAGGATGTTCTCGACGTGCACCTGCGCCGTGCGTTGTGCGATCAACAGGCGGGAGGCGATGGTCCTGTTCCCGACGCCCTCGGCGATCAGCTGCGCGACCCGCAGTTCCTGAGCGGTCAGCTCCGGGGGAGCCTGGCCGGACGACGCCTGGGCGCCGAGCACGTAGTCCACAGCGTCGTCCAGGTCACCACCACGGTCGATGCCCTCCCGGAAGGCGCTCTCGAACCTCCGCTGACCCAGCCGCCCGACGACCACCTCGCGGCAGGCCGTGTTGGGCACGATCCAGGCGTCGGAGTCCAGCATCGCCTTGCCTCCGGTGAACGTCCAGATCCGCTCACCCACGCCGAGCAGATTCGCCGCCCGCGTGAAGTCACCGCTCGCCGACGCGATCCACGCCAGCAGCTGCACCGCCAGCGCCAGCCCGTTGAAGTCGCCGAACCGGTGCTTGAGCCGCACCGCGCTCTTCGCGTTCGCGGCGGCCTCCGGCCAGTTCCCCAGCTGCCACTCGGCGAGCGCGAGCCCGTACAGCGCGTAGCTGCGATGGCACAGCTCGCCCCTGACCTCGGCCAGCTCGATCGCCTGCCTGGCCGAGGCCGCGGCCTGCACCTGGTTCCCGGACAGCCCGGCGACCATCGCCCGTCCCGCGTGAGTCAGAACCAGGTAGCCGCCGAGCTCCGGCGCGTCGCCGAATCGGGAGATCGCCTCCGCGTAACAGGCGTCGGCGGCGATCGGGTCGCCCTCGAAGACCCCGAGGACGAAGGCCCGGACCGCGAGGGCGAGGGCGATCCTGCCCGGGTCCCCGGCACCGCGGGCCACGGCTTCCGCCTGGGAGGACTCGTCGATGCTGCGATCCTGATCTCCCAGGCCCAGCGCCGTGTAGGCACTGAGCCACAGGGTGTGGAACCGCACGTCCGGCGACAGGTCCTCGACCAGCAGGGCGCGGTCCACCCACCACCGCGCCTCACCGAACAGCCCGCAGTTCGTCCAGTAGTAGGACATCGACGCGACGAGCCGGGCGCCGAGAGGTGCCTGGGCCGGATCGTCGAGGCAGAACTGCAGCGCGGAACGCAGGTTGGCGTGATCCGCCCTCGTCAGACCGACTATCTCGACCTGGTCCGGGCCGAACCACTCCAACGACCACTGGTCGACCTGGCCGACCAGGTGATCGCGGTGGCGGATCCGGGCCGCCCGCTCCTCCCGCGCGGTGAGCCTGCTCAGCCCGAACTCGCGCAACGTCTCCAGCATGCGGTAGCGGGCCGAGCCGCGGACGGTCCGGTCCCTGGTCACGATGGACTTGTCGACCAGTCCGGCGATCAGCCCGACCAGGTCCTCACGCGGCAGGTCGGCGGCCAGTCCCACCGCCGCGGCGGCGGCCAGCGTGAATCCGCCGCTGCACACCGACAGCCGGGTCCACAGCGTCTGCTCCTCCGCCGAGCACCGCTCGTAGCTCCATTCGACCGCCGCGGCCAGCGACCGGTGCCGGGCCGGCACCTCCACCCCGTCGGCTCCCAGCAGGGCGAACCGGTCGTCGAGCCGGGTCAGGATCTCCGCGAGCGACATGTGCCGCACCCAGGCCGCGCACAGCTCGATCGCCAGCGGTATCCCGTCGAGCTGCCGGCAGATGCGGGCCACCGCGGCGTGGTCCTCCGGCCCGGCCAGCACACCCGCCTGAACGGCACGCTGCCGGAAGAGGACGACGGCGTCGGTCCGCGCCGCCGCGGCGCGCCCGTCCGCCGCCGTGGGCACCGGCAGCGGCCCGACGGGCAGCAGGTGCTCCGCCTCGGCCCGCAGCACGTGCCGGCTGGTGGCCAGCACCCGCACGCCGGGTGCCGCGGCGAGGATCCGGCCCGCCAGGACGCCACACGCCTCTGCCAGGTGCTCGCAGTTGTCGAGCACCAGCAGGAGCTCCTTGTCCCGCAGGAAATCGATGATCTTGACCGGCGCGTCCCGGCCCACGTCGCGCAGACCCAGCTCGACGGCCATCGCCTGGGGGAGCAGATCGGTGTCCTGAACGGTGTCGACGCGCAGCAACCGCACGCCGTCGGCGAACGCGCGGCTCACCTGCCGTGCCAGGCGCAGAGCCAGCCGGGTCTTGCCGATGCCTCCCGGGCCGGTCAGCGTCAGCAGCCGGCTGGCCGCGAGCAACGCCTTCGCCTCGGCCAGTTCGGCTCGACGCCCGACGAAGGACGTCTCCTCAGACGGCAGACTGGTCTTCAGATCCATCTGCGCTCCGATCTCGCGGCCGATCGTCGATTTCGGTGGCGATGGCGGCCGAGCAGTATATCCGAATCCACACCTCGAATCGCGCGTGCGACCTGCTGAAGGGGAGCCACTCTCCGTAGCGTCCAAGGCGAAGCGCGCTCGCACGGGGAGGTCTCCGCGAACAGGCGGCCACAAAGGACTCTGGTCGCTCCATCGATGTCCACAGTGGATCAGCCCTCTGCTGTGATCGCGCTCTCACGGTCTGTTGTGGCAGGTGCGCACTCTGCCTCGAAGTGCACGATTCCACGTCCTGCCGGCTACCGGGCGCCCCTCGGTCTTCCCGTCTCCGGCACTGTTGCGTTGGCTGCGCAACGAAGGCCAAGCCCGGCGAACCGGACACGAGGACGACCTCGGCCGGTCCCGTGTGCCCGTCGAACCAACCCACCGAGTGGAGGGCTCACGTGGAGTCCTTGCTGTGCAGTGCGGCCGCCTTGGCGGCGCATCTGGATGTCAACCGAACGTCGACGGACTACCCGCGCGACAGCACCGTGCACGGCCAGTTCGAGCTCCAGGCGGAGCTCTGGCCGGACCGGCCGGCGGTCGTCGACGGCGACCGTGAGATCAGCTACCGGGAACTGAACCGGCTGGCGAACGGGCTCGCTCACGCCCTGCGCGCCGGCGGGTGCGGGCCCGGCACGACGGTGGGCATCTGCGTGCCCCGGTCGGCGGAGATGCTCGTGGCGGTGCTCGGTGTGCTCAAGAACGGCGGCACGTTCCTCCCGATCGACGCCGGCTGGCCGGATCAGCGCGTCCGTCAGCTGGTCGCCGACGCCGGCTGTGACCGGCTGATCTGCGAGCAGCCCGCGGTGGTCGCGGCCAAGGTGGCCGGCCTCGGCGCCGAGGTGCTCGCCCTGCGGGACATGACGCGGACCACGAGTGACGTCAATCCGCAGCCATCGGTGCGCGGCGACGATGTCGCCTGCGTCTGCTACACGTCGGGTTCGACCGGCGGTCCCAAAGGCGTGATGATCCCGCACCGCGGAATCGTGCGGGTGGCGCACTTCACGGCGTACGGCCGGACAGGTCCCGGCAGCCGTGTGCTGCAACTGGGCGCGCTCACCTTCGACATGGCCTGGTGGGAGATCTGGAGCGCGTTGCTGACCGGGGGAACCTGCGTGCTCTACCCGGCGGCCCCGATCGACCTGTCGACGCTGCGGCAGGTCCTGAGAGCCGGGCGGGTCACCCTCGCCGCCATCCCCACCGCCCTGTTCAACCTGATCGTCACCGAGGCGCCGGACGTGCTGGCGCCGGTCACCACGATCGCGGTCGGCGGCGAAGCGCAGTCACCGTCGCACATGGCCAAGGCATTGCGCGCTTACGGCCCGGGACGCGTCTTCAACCTCTACGGCCCGACCGAGTCGAGCTGTGTCGCGACCTGCTATCCGGTCGACGAGCCGCCCGACGAGACCGGCCCGTTCCCCATCGGGCGACCACTGCAGAACACGCGGCTCTACGTCGTGTCGGGGGACGGGCGCCGGCTGTGCGAGCCGGGGGAGGTCGGTGAGCTCCACCTGGCGGGCGACGGCCTGGCCGCGGGTTATCTCGGGGCGGAGGAGCTCACCCGGGAGCGGTTCGTGCACAGGAGGATCGGCGGGGTCTCCGAGAGGCTCTACCGCACCGGTGACTGGGGTTGTCTACGCCCGGACGGGAACGTGGTCTTCGACGGGCGGAGGGACGACCAGGTCAAGGTCAACGGCTACCGCATCGAGCTCGGTGAGATCGCCAACCTGCTCAACGCCCATCCCGCGGTGAACGGGTGTTTCGTGACGGTTCAGCACCGCGGTGACCGCGGCTTGCTGGTGGCCTTCGTCGCGTCCGGCGATCAGGAGCTCACGCCGGACCACCTGCGTCAGTACTTGGTCGCACGGGTGCCCCGCTACCTCGTACCCGCCCAGATACGTGTCCGTTCGCTCTTGCCGTTGCTGCCCAACGGCAAAGTCGATCGCCAGGCGCTGCTGGCGCCGTCGAGTCCGCAAAGTTGAGTGAGAGTTCTCCATGAGTGTTGACCAGGAAACAGGACAGACCACCGCGGCGACCCTCGCGGGGATCTGGTGCGATCTGCTGCAGGTTCGTTCCGTCGCCGACGGTGACGACTTCTACGAGCTCGGTGGCACCTCGCTCACCGCGATCGCACTGGTGCACCGGGTGGAGTCCGCCTTCGGCGAGGGCGTGCTGACGATCGACGCCCTCGACCGGAACCCCGGCTTCGCGAGCATGGCCGATGCGGTCGGCGAAGTGCTGGCCCGGGGCGTGGACCGGGAAGCCGGCGAAGTGTCCGCACCGATCGACCCGAGCGCGCCGTTCGCGCTGACGCCCACTCAACAGGCGTACTGGATCGGCCGGGGAGATGACCAGCCGCTGGGCGGTGTCGGCTCGCACGTGTACTTCGAGTTCGACGCGGTGGACGTCGATCGGGACGCGTTCGACCGAGCAGTCCGCACTCTCGTGGCCAGGCACGGCATGCTCCGCGCGCGGTTCCTGCCGGGCGGGCGGCAGCAGATCGCGGACGAGTCGCCGTGGCGGCTCGTCGTGCACGATCTGAGCGGGCTGGACGAGTCCGCCGTGCGGGCCGCGCTGGCCGAGATCCGGAGCTCGCTGTCGCACCGCCGCCTCGAGGTCGAGCGCGGTGAGGTCTTCGACATCCGGCTCACCGTCGCCGGTGACGGGTTCACCCGGATCCACTTCAGCTTCGACCTGCTGGTGGCGGACGGGCGCAGTGTCCAGGTCGTGCTCGACGAGCTGAGCCGGCTCTACGCCGATCCGAGCGTCGCGCTGCCGTTGCTGGACTACGACTTCGCGCAGTACCTGGCCGACTGGGACGTCCGCGCCAAGGCCTCGCGCGCGGCCGACCGGGCCTACTGGCACGGCATCCTGGCAGAGCTGCCGGGCGCCCCCGCCCTCCCGTTGGCGACCTCGCCGGAGCACATCAGGAAGCCGCGGTTCGTCAGATCGGCCCACACCGTGCCGGCGGCGGAGTGGCAGCGCTTCCTGGCACAGGCCCAGGCGCACGGCGTCACCGCGGCCATGGCGCTCGCCGCCGCCTACGCGGAAGTGCTCGGCCGGTGGAGCGGCGAACCGCGGTTCCTGCTCAACATGCCGCACTTCGGCCGGCGCGTCACCCATCCAGCGGTCCCCGACATGGTGGGCGACTTCTCCGACATCGTGCTGCTGCCGGTCGACCTGTCCACCGGCTCGGCTTTCGGCGAGCGTGCGCGCGCCCTTCAGTCGTGCCAACGGGAGAACATGGCACACAGCGACTACTACGGCGTCGAGGTGTTGCGTGACCTCGCACGGCAGAGCGGCAGCTACGGCAACCCCGCCCCGATCGTCTTCTCGTACAACGTCTTCGACGCGTTCGGCCGGGACATGGTCGGCGACCAGTTCCGCCGGCACTTCGGCGAGCTGGGGTTCATGATCACGCAGACGCCGCAGGTGTGGCTGGACCACCAGGTGTACTACCGCGACGACGACGTCGTGCTCGTCTGGGACGCCGTCGACGGCCTGTTCGAAGCAGGGGTCGTCGACGACATGTTCGCCGCGTACGTCGCTCTGCTGAACGAGCTGGCGAGCGACGAGGGTGCCTGGTCGCGCCCGGTTGAGATCACCGTGCCGCCGCATCAGCAGGAGGCGAGGCGGGCCGTGCACACCACGACGCCGCCATCCGATGTTCTTCTGCACCAACGGTTCTTCCGCATCGCCGAGGAAGAGCCGTCGCGCATCGCGTTGTACCAGCGGAACGGCGGAGTCGTGTCGTACGGCGAGCTGGCGGACTCCGCGCTGCGTGTCGCCGCCTCGCTGACGTCGCTCGGCGCCGTGCCGTCCGACGTGGTCGCCGTCATGATGCCCAAGGGAGGAAACGAGATCGCGGCGGTGATGGGGGTGCTGGCGGCCGGTGCGGCCTACCTCCCGATCGGTGCCGACGTGCCTGCCGAGCGCCGCAGGCACATCCTCGAACGTGCCGGTGCGCGCTTCGCGCTGGTGCCGGACGGAGAGCCGGTGCCCGGCTGGGAGGGGAGCGCGGAGGTCCTGACCACGTCCGAGGCGACCCGCGCCGAACCGCTGCCGGGTCCCGTTCCGCAGAGTGCCGATGCCATCGCCTACCTGATCTTCACCTCCGGCTCGACCGGGACCCCGAAGGGCGTCGAGGTCACGCACCGGGCCGCCGTCAACACGATCGACTGGGTCAACTCGCGGTACGGCGTCGGTGTGGATGATCGAGTGCTCGCGTTGACAGCGCTGGACTTCGATCTGTCCGTGTACGACAACTTCGGGCCGCTCTCCCGCGGCGGAGCCCTGGTGCTCGTCGGCGAGGACCAGCGGCGTGACGTCGACGCCTGGTGGGAGCTGATCGAACGGCACGAGATCACCATCTGGAACTCGGTGCCCTCGCTGATGGACGCGCTGCTGTCCGCCCGGCCGGGCAGGAGGTTGCCGGCGAGCCTGCGTCTGGCCGTGCTGTCCGGCGACTGGATCCCTCTCGACCTGCCCGGCCGGTTGGCCGACGCCGGCGGTGGGAAGTGCCGGCTGGCCGCGATGGGCGGGCCGACCGAGACAGCGATCTGGTCCAACGTGTTCGACGGGCAGGCCGGCGACGGCTGGACCTCGGTGCCGTACGGGTATCCGTTGAGCAACCAGGTCCACCGGGTCGTCGACGAGCGTGGCCGCGACTGCCCCGACTGGCTGCCCGGCGAGCTGTGGGTGGGCGGCGTGTGCCTGGCCCGGGGCTACCGGGACGACCCCGGGCAGACGGCGGAGCGTTTCGTGGCCGACCGGGGGACGCGCTGGTACCGCACCGGGGATCTCGTGCGCTACCGGCCTGGTGGCGTGCTCGAGATGCTGGGCCGCACCGACTTCCAGGTGAAGGTCAACGGTGTCCGCGTCGAGCTGGGCGAGATCGACGACGTGCTCCGGCGCCATCCTGGCGTGCGCCGCGGCGTGACCGTCGCCGCCGGTGCGCGGACACCACAGCTCGTCTCCTTCGTGGTGCCCACCGGGACAACGGTGAACCTGGACGATCTGCGGTCGTTCTCGAGCGCGCGCCTCTCCTCGGCCGCTGTTCCCGCACGCGTCTACGTCGTGGACGAACTTCCGGTGACGCAGAACGGAAAGGTCGATCGGCGAACGCTGACCGAGTGGGTCTCCGACATCGCGGAGATCAGCTCGACGACCGACGAACCACCGCGCCCCGGCCAGGAGGAGGCGATCGCGCAGCAGTGGGAACTGGTGCTCGGTGCTCCGGTCGTGTCGCGGTCGGACAACTTCTTCACCCTGGGAGGCAACAGCTTGCTGGCCACCTCGCTCGTCAAGTCGTTGCGCGACAGTCTCGGCGCCCGGATCAGCCTGCGCGACCTCTACTCCGCGCCCACCGTTGCCGCCATGGCCGGTCTCGTGGCGGAGAACGGCGGTTCCCGATGAACGAGCTGCTGGCCCAGCTCGACACGCCCGAAGGCCGCCGCAACCCCTATCCGCTGTACCACGCTCTGCGAGACAGCTCTCCTCTTCACGACGAACGCCATCAGGCCACCCTGGTCCTGCGCTACGAAGACTGCGCGCGATCGTTGTCCGGCAAGGAGTTCTCCCGCCCTGACGCCGTCTGGCTGAGGCGGCGCATCCCGGACTGGCACGACCACCCCGCCGTCGTCTGTCTCATGAGGACGATGCAGTTCGGCGATCACGTCTCCCATCCCCGGCTCCGGGGACTGGTCAGCCGCTTCTTCACGCAGCGGCGCATCGCCGCGCACGTGGAGGCGACGGCGGCGACGGTCGGCGTGCTCGTCGGCGAGCTCGCGGCGGAGATCGAAGCGACCGGTCAGGCCGACCTCCAGGAGACGCTCTCCTACCGGCTGCCCAGCATCAGCATCGCCCGCCTCATCGGTCTGGACGAAGAGGAGGTCGCGCGCTTCCGCGCCCAGTCCCTCGCCCTCGCCGTGCTGCTCGAACCGCAACTTCCCGGCGACCACCTGGCCGAGGCCGATCGCGGCTACCTGCAGCTCGAAGCCTTCTTCGAGGAGGTCGTCGACAACCTCCGGCACGCACCGGACGACAGCCTGGCCTCGTACCTGGTGCAGACCCAGCACGACGATCCCTCGATGCTGTCCGGGGACGAGCTCAAGTCGATGTTCACCTCGCTGTTCGTCGCGGGCACCATGAACACGAGCAGCTTCATCGGCAACGGCGTGGCGGCGTTGCTCGACTGCCCGCACGTGATGGCTCGGCTGCGCGCGGATCCCGGCCTCGTAGAGGGGCTGACCTCGGAGATCCTGCGCTACGACGCCCCCATGCAGGTGACTCGGCGCATCACGGCCGAGGAGGTCGAACTCGGGGGAGTCGTGCTTCCCGCCGGCACCGAGCTCGGCGTCGTCCTCGGCAGCGCCAACCGCGACCCCGCGGTGTACGACGACCCCGACTCGTTCGTGCTCGGCCGGACCGGCCCGCCCCCGCTCAGCTTCGGTGGCGGCCCCTTCTTCTGCATCGGGGCCGCGATGGCGCGCCAGGAAGGCGAGCTCGTGTTCGCCGAGCTCCTGTCACGGCTGCCGGGGCTGTGCGGCGCCGGTGAACCGGACCACAACCTCCAGTCGGTGCTGCGGGGTTACCTGCGGCTGCCGGTCACCACCAGCCGGCCGGCACTGTCCTGAAAGGAGCTGCGCGATGACGACCACAGCACCCTGGCGGCAACACCTGCGGCTGCTGGCGGCACCGCCCGAAGCGCGCGCCAGGATCGTCTGCGTGGCGCCGGCGGGCGGAGGCGCGAGCACCTTCCAGCCGTGGGCCGTGGACCCACCCCAGGGTGTCGAGATCTGGGCGGTGCAGCTGCCAGGGCGGGAGGACCGCCTGCAGGAGGCGCCCTTCACCGACGTGACCGAAGCCGCTCGCCGGGTCGCGATGGCCTTGCAATGGCTGGTGGACCGTCCGTGCGTCGTGTTCGGCCACAGCCTGGGAGCCCTGATCGGCTACGAGGCCGTTCGCGTCCTGGCCGCACAGGGCACGGACGGCGTCAGCCACCTGGTCGTCTCCGGCTGCCGGCCTCCCGACTCGCACCGGCCACGACCAGAGCTCGTCCGCAGCGACCAGGACGCGGTCGACGAGCTGGCCCGGCTGGGGCTGTCCCCGTCCGCCTTCGACGACCAGGAGACCCGATCGGTCGTGTTGCCCGCGATGCGCGGTGATCTGCGGATGTTCTACTCGTACGAGCACCGGTCCGGGGCGACGCCGGCCTGTCCGATCATCGCGCTCGCGGGCGACGAGGATCCGCACGTGTCCGAAGTGGACCTTCTGGGCTGGCGGCGGCACACGTCCGCGACGACGACCACCGCGGTGCTCCCCGGCGGGCACCACTACCTCGCCGACGTGCACCCGCGGATCGTGCAGATGATCGTGGAGGCGGTCGGCGACACGATCAGCGGGTAGCTGCGGACGACCGTGCCCGTGCTGACGGACGCGGTCAGCCTGGACGGCTGGCTGGGCTCACGGCGCGGGCGTTCCTCGACGACTTCGCCAACGGCGTGCCGCGCGAGCGGACACGCGCTCTGCAAGCGGTGTAGTGCCGGACCGCTCGCAGAACCTGTTCAGCACCAGGAATTCCAGCGTGGCGCTCGAAGCCGACGTGCTACGCGGTGGCCGCCAGGGATCACACGACGTCGCCGGAGGTGGTCACGGCGTGAGGACGCCGTGCGGGAACAACCGGGCCATCCACCGCACCGCGCCGGCGCGGTCCGCTATCTCGCTGACGCGGCGGAGAATCGCCTCGGAGGCGGTGTACCAACCCGGGTCGAGGTCGTCCCTGCCGATCAGCGCGTCCAGGTCGGCGAGGACGGCGCCGAGGTCGTCCGAGGCCCCGGGATCCGTGGTGAAACCGGGATCGGTGAGTTCGTGCCGCAGCCGCACGAGCACTTCGCGCTGCGTCACCTGCGCTCGTGCGTGGTCACCGGCGGCGAGCAGCATGCCGATGAGCTCGACCATCTCGAAGGCCAGCTGCTCGCGCAGCGTCGCGGTGAAACCGGGATCAGCCGACTCGTCGTTCCTGCCGATGAGCGCGATCCGCTCTTCCTTGAACGCGATGGCGGTCCGGTGGTCGCCGAGCTTCGCGTGGGCGAAGGCGAGAACGTCCAGGGAGTCCAGCAGGTCCGCCTTGCGGCCCAGCTCCTCGTTGCGGCGGCGGGAGATCTCCGCCGCCTCCACGGCCTCCTCGGTCCGGCCCGCGTGCCACAGGCACCTGGCGACAGGGCTCAACAGCGAGCACTCGAGGTCGAGCCTGCCTTCCTCACGCAGAAGTGCCCGTGCCCGTTCGATCTGCTCGAAGGCCGCGTCGTACTGACCGGCGTGCCGACCGGGGTCGATCATCACACCGGCGACCTGACGGTGGGTGTAGGCCTGTGCCACGCGGTCTCCGGCGGAGGCGAACGCCTCGATGGCCTGGTCCAGGTTCCGGTGGCAGGCGGGGATGTCCTCACGCCACCACGCCACACGAGCGAGTCCTCTGTGGACGTAACCGATGCCGCGCTGGTCGCCCGCACGGTGTGCCGCCCGGAAAGCGATCTCGTTGCACGCGGCGAGAACCTCGATGCGGCCGGTCCAGTCGAGGAAGCGGCGCAGGTACCAGGCCAGGTACCAGGTGTGCCGGTCGAACCCGAGCTCGTCCGCGTGCCGGATCAGCGCGAGGAAGGTCGGGTGCTCGACGATGAACATCGTGAGCGCGGCCTGGTCGTCGAGCGCCGGGCCGGGCTGCACGCCGGGGGCGATCTCCATCGGCGGCGGCTGGTCCTCGTTGTTCGGATCCATCGCCTCCGTCGCCGTGTGCGCGAGGACGACGTGGTGGTCGAGCAGGCGACGGTGCGCCGCGCGGATCTCGGCCGCGGTCTCGGTCTCGGCCAGGAGCTCGCCCGCGTAGTCGCGGAGCAGGTCGTGCGAGCTGTACCGGCCGTGCTGGGAATTGATCAGGTCAGCCCTGGTCAGCTCGCCCATCGCCGCGAACGCCTGGCGCATCGGCAGTCCGGCGGCGCTCGCCGCGGCCTCGAGGGTGAAGTCCGCGCCGGGCATCACCGACAGCAGCCGGAACAGCCGGGCGGCGGGCGGGGTCACCGCCAGGTAGGACCACGACAGCAACGACCGCAGGTCCGCGTTGGGGTCGGACGACCCGAACGCGTCCAGGCGGCACTCGACGAGCTCCTGGGCCGTGTCGGAGAGGGTGCGTCCCGGGTCGCACGCGATCCGTGCGCACACCACCGCGAGCGCGAGCGGCAACCGGGCGCAGGCGGCCGCGATCTCGCGCACGGCCTCGGGTTCGGCGGCGATCCGCCGTCGGCCGAGGCGCAGCGCCATGAGATCGGCCGACTGCTCGTCGTCGAACAACCCCAGCTTCATCGCGTGGGCGCCGGCGGCGACCACGACGCCGGTCAGCTCCAGCCGGCTGGTGACCAACGTCAGGCTCCGCGTGCCGCCGGGCAGCAGCGGAAGCACCTGGGCGTCGCTGCGCGCGTTGTCGAGCAGGATCAGCACGCGGCGGCTGGCGAGAACGCTGCGGTAGAGCGCGGTCAGCGCGTCCAGGCCGGTGGGCCGGTCCGCGACGGGGGCGCCGAGGGCGTCGAGCAGGTCGCCGAGAACGTCCTCCGGCGGCCTGGCGACGCCGCCCGCCTCGAAGCCGCGGAGGTTGACGTACAGCTGTCCGTCTGGAAAGGACGGTGCGGCGAGGCTTGCCCAGTGGACCGCGAACGTCGTCTTGCCGACACCGGCGGTGCCGTGCACGACGACGACACCGGGTGCGGGATCGGTGTCCAGCCTGGTGGTGAGTTCGTCGAGTTCGGTGCGCCGGCCGCAGAACACGGGCAGCGCGGCCGGCAGCTGGGCCGGAGGTGCCGTGACCGGTGCGCGGGGCGGCGACGGCAGCAGGTCGTCGTCGGAGCGCAGAATCCGCTCGTGCAGGTCGCGCAGCGCGGGGCAGGGATCGACACCGAGTTCGTCGCGCAGGGCGACGCGGATCTTCTCGAACGCGGCGAGGGCCTCCGCCGCGCGGCCGGACCGGTACAGGGCCAGCATCAGCAGTTCGTGCACGCTTTCCCGCAACGGTTCGGCCCGTGCGAGCGCCACCAGCCGCTCCACGAGATCGGCCCGGTCGCCCCGCTCGTGCTCCAGCTCGAGCCCGGCGAGCGACTCGGCGGTCTGGAAGCCGAGGTGGTGCAGCCGTCGTCGCTCGGACGCCGCCCACTCGCCGGGCAACCCCGCGAGCGCCTCGCCCTGCCACTCGTCCATCGCCTGGCGCAGCAGCGTGCCGGCGGCGCGGGCATCTCCGCTCGTCCGCGCCTGGTCGGCGGTCTGCCGTGCCGCACGGAAGCGGCCGAGGTCCAGAGACCGCTCGTCGATGCGCAGCCGGTAACCGTTCCCGGCCGAGCGCAACGGTCCCCCGGTTTCCTCGTCACCGCCGAACGCCCGCCGCAGCCGGTGCACGTAGGTTCGCACGGTTCCCCGCGCCGACGACGGTTCCTGGTCCGCCCACAACGCCGCGACCAGCTCGGCGATCGGCACCATCCGGCCACGGGCGAGCAACAGCACCGCCAGCGTCAACCGCTGCTGTGGCGACCCCAGGTCCAGCTCGGTCCCGTCCCGCCAGGCGCGTACCGGGCCGAGGACCGCGAACGCCAGGCCCGGTGCGCCGCGCGGAATCCGCTCGTTCGACCCGGATGGCACAAACGCGACCATGTGCGAATGCTACGCGCGAGTGGGCCGTCCGGGCGTGTTCTCACCCGTCGGTCGCGAACCTGAGCGGGCCCAGACCGGACATCTGGCGTTCGAGAGCCTCCGTGTGGAACCTCGTCGCTTCCTGGTCACGTCGTCGGACGGCGGCCTGCAGCTCGTTCGCCATCGCGGCGGTGGTGAGGTGCTCCAGCAGGTGTCCCGCGGCCTCCGCCTCGCCCGCGTTCTTCACCGTGGCAAGGAGTCTGCGCAGAACGTCTTCAAGTCCTTCAGTCACGACGACCACCTCTGGATCGGGGATCAGCCGAGTGTCGAGCCGATCGGCGGCGTGGTGAAGCGACCACGCCTCGGTCTGCCCGTGAGGGGCACGAGTACGCGCCCTGCCGTGCAGGGTTGCCGCCTCTCGCTTGTCCCGGGCAGCCTGCCAGCCCGAGCGTGCGCGGGGACATCTCGTGCGCTGGAGGAACCATGACCAGAGACACCTACTTCCGCGGCGGGGATTGGCATCCGCCCGCCGGCAGCGGGACTTTCGACGTCTACGAGCCGTATTCCGGGAAGGTGTTCGCGAAGGTCGCGGCCTGTGAACAGGCGGACGCCGTCCTCGCCGTCGACGCCGCCGCGGAGGCGTTCGAAGAGTGGGCGAGCCTGCCTCCGGCGCGCAAAGCCGCGTTGTTCCTCCGCGCCGAGGAGATCGTCGCGAAGCGGCGTGACGAGCTCGTCGACCTCCTCGTCCACGAGACCGGGTGCACCACGATGCTTGCGATGCTGCAACAAGACCTCGTCCAGCAGTTCCTGCGGCACGCCGCCGGCTGGGTCTACCAGCCGAAGGGCGAGGTGCTGCAGTCCGACGTGCCGGGCGTCTCGTCCACGACGGTGCGCCGGCCGCTGGGCGTCGTGGCGTGCATCTCGCCGTGGAACGCGGCGAGCATCCTGGGCTGGCAGGCCGCCTTGCAGCCGCTCGCCGCAGGCAACACGGTGGTGTTGAAACCGTCCGAACTCGCGCCCGTGTCGGCCGGGCTGGTCATCGCGGAGGTGGCCGACGAGGCGGGCTTCCCGCCGGGTGTCGTCAACGTGGTGCCCCACGCGCCGGGTGCCGCACCGGCCATCGCCGACGTGTTCTTCAACGACGACAGGGTGCGCTGCATCAACTTCATCGGCAGCGTCGAGACCGGCCGCATGCTGAGCGAGCGCGCCGGCAGGGCGTTGAAGCGCACCGTCATGGAGCTCGGCGGCCACAACCCCATGATCGTCCTGGACGACGCCGACCTCGACTACGCCGTTCGGTCCGCGATGTTCAGCGCGTTCCTGCACCAGGGCCAGATCTGCATGGCCGCGCGGATGATCCTCGTGCAGCGCGGCCTCCACGACGCGTTCGTGCGGAAGTTCGTGGAGAAGACCGCCGAGCTCAGGCGAGGAGACCCGCGCGACCCCGCCACGTTCATCGGCCCGCTGATCAACCAGGCGGCACTGGACAAGGTGCACCGCCGCGTGACGGACGCGGTGGCGCTCGGCGCGAGAGTGCTGACCGGAGGCACCTACGACGGACTGATCTACGAACCGACCGTTCTGGCCGATGTGCCGCTGGAGGCGGAGATGGCGACCGTGGAGACGTTCGGGCCGGTGGTCGCCGTGGCACCGTTCGACACGGTCGACGAGGCGATCGAGCTGGCCAACCGGTCGCACTACGGCCTGAGCTCGGCGGTGTTCACCGCGGACGCGGGCCGGGGTCTCGAGGTGGGGGCCAGGGTGAAGTCGGGGGCCGTGCACGTCAACGGGCCCACCATCGACCAGGAGCTCCAGGCGCCGTTCGGCGGCGTCAGCGACAGCGGGTGGGGGCGGTCGGGACCGCAGTCGGTCAACGACTTCACCGACCTGGTGTGGGTCACCGTCCAGAGTGGACAGCGCCCGTTGCCGTTCTGACGGCTCGCGGATGTGCGTGATCGGATCAGGGTGATCGATCGTCGACGGTCGAGGCGCCGGCTCCCCCCGGCGCCTCGACCTTCCTGCGGCGCAGGGCGATGACGGTGGTCACGCCCGCGCCGAGCAGAAGGAGACTCGTCAGCGCGGCCCACCACACGAGCGGGCCGATCGGGGCTCGTGGAGAAGGCGGGACCTCCTCGCCCGCGAGCACGGACCGCGCCTCGGTCGTGCTCAGGACGAAGGAGGGCGCCGAGACCGCCGGGGCCGGGCTGGTGCTGGAGGCCGCGGCCGGGGCGGCGGGCCTGCCGGGCGGGGCGGGCTCACCGGCCGGGACGGGCTTGATCGGCGGGGCCGAGGTGCAGCGGGGGACATTGATCTTCCTGATGAACGACCAGCCGTGCACACCGGACGGGTCGTCCCACGCCTTCACCGACACCGTGAACGTGTGCTCGGCGGCGCCGTCGAAGATCCGGGTCAGCCGGAACTCGGTGCCGAAGGACGTGGTGGCCGCGAGGGTGGCTTCGTTGTCGGCGACGAGCAGGGAGTTCGGCTGGCTGCCGTTGTAGTTCGCGATGCTGATGGAAAGGGTCGTCCGGCCGGCGGTGCACGAGGCGGCGACATCCGCGGTGTGCGCGCCGGCCGTGCCGGAGCCGCCGAGGATTCCGAGTGCGACGAGTCCGGTGACAACGCTTGCGCGGCGTTTCTGCACGGGCATCTCCTCGGGCATTCGAAATCCATCGGCGGTGAACCTAACGGCCGACGACTCGCAGCCGCGACGAGAATGGTGATTCGGGCAGTTTCAGATGCCCTTTCCCCCCTGCGTCGCAGCGGCCCTGTTCGCGCTCGTAAAGGAGCAGGTGAACTTCCGGCGACCGGGTATCGACAATTGAGGAACTGCGCCTTCGCTGCTCTTTTCTTCTGGCATTCTCGAATGCGTAGCGGGAAAGTGAAGGGAAATATCATGCCGGACCTCGTCTCCGTTGACGTGAACCACCTCCGGACAACGAGCCGGGAATGCAGGGAGCTCGCCACCGAGCTGCACGGGCGCATCCGGGCGTTCGAGGAACAGGCCGCGACCACGCGGGGCGCGTACGGGGAGACGCCGAACGCCTCCGAGGCCGAGCGGGAGTACCGGGCCACGACGCAGGACACCGTGGAGCGGCTGGAGAAGATGCACCGCGATCTCGTGACCACCGCGCAGAGCCTCGAAGAGCAGGCGCGGATGTACTCGGACGCGGATCGTGAGACGACGCTCGAGGCCACCGAACTGCAGAAAGCGTTCTGATGCCGGACGCGCTGGCGGAGGCCGGTCTCAGCAGTCCCGGCGGCAACGTGGCCACGCTGGACCACAACGCGCAGGGGTGGGCCGACATCTCCGCCTATCTGGAGAGGTATCGCACGACCCTCACCGACATCTCCGCACACGGCATGACGAACTGGTCGGGGCCCGGTGCGGAAGGGTTCGAGGCGCGCATGAGGACGCTCGTGCACCAGGCCGAGCAGGCGGAGCGCTCCACGGCGGCCGTCGCCGCCCGTCAGGAACAGCACGCCAGGACGCACCGGATGGTGGTCGAGATCATCATCGAACTGGCGGTGCAGATCGCGGCCGTGCTGGCGTTCTACGCCGCGGCCTCCCTGTTCCCCGCTCTGCTGGCGTGGGCGCAGTCCTGGTTGGCATACCTCGTCACCACCGGTTCCAGAGTGCTGCAAGCGCTCGGGAAGGCGCTGGACGCCCTGGTCCGGTTCCTGATCCGCGCCCGCGCGTGGATCACCAAGGTCGGTGAGCTGACCTGGAAGTCGTCGCGGTTCAGCATCGGCTACGGACGCATGGCGATCGAGGCGGCGCGCGACGTCGTCGTCGACCTCACCGCGAACCTGGTCTCGCGCGGCCTCACCGGAAGGCAGATCGATCCCGAGCAGCTGTTCATCAGCGCGGGCATCAGCGGCGCGGTCGGCGGACTCGTCGGCGGCCTGGAGAAGAGCGGCGTCACGAAGGTGCTCGACAACGCCGGCCAGCCGAAGATCGGGGCGGACGGCCTGCCGTCGTTCGTGACGTTCGACAAGCAGGCCAGGGATCTCGTCAACAGCGTCGGGACCAGGTCGGCGCCGACCCCCAAGCCCGCACCGAACCCGTTGCTCCGCAACGCTCAGAACGCACACCGGACCGCGCGGGACCTCGGGGTGCGGGGTGGACCGCTGGAAGGCCCCCGGCTCCTCGGTGCCCTCACCGACGCGCGGAACCTCGGCCGCGTGGAGCGGATCCGCAGCAGCGGCGCCGCCGCCGGCGTGAACAGGGCTCGCGCGACCGTCGCGGACGCGTCCATCACGTTGCGGGCGAACGAAAGCGTGGCCGCCGCGACCCGGAAACGCGCGGTGGACGCCGCGTCGGTGGCAGACCTGTACCGGGCCGCGGGCAACACGAGGCGGGCAGACGCCGGGCTCCGCGACCTGGCCGACGCCCGGATGACCGCGGCACTGGCCGAGTCCGGGAGAGCCGAGGCCTCGCGAGCCTTCGCCAGGGCACAGGTCGACTTCGACGCCGCCGTGCGGAAGGCCGCGACGGCCAGGAACGACCTGGGAGCCGCGGTGGCGCAGACCAACCTGGCCGCCGCAAGAGAAGCGGCGTGGCGCGAGCTGGTCCACGCCCGAGCTCTCGCACGTGACCAGACCACCATCGGTCAGCAGCTCGCGTTCATGCGGGCGAACAACGCGTGGGCCACGTCGTTCGGCTCACCCAAGACGTGGCAGGAGACGTTGTTCTACGACATCCCCAAGGACTCCTTCAAGGGCCTGGCCAACGGCGCCGCCAAGTCCGCGGCCGACTGGGCGCGCGGCAGCGGCAGGCCGGAGGACATCTGGAAGGACATGTTGCTGAACGGGGCCACCGGTGCGATTCGGGGAGGGATCAACTCCGTCGCCTCGAACACGCTCTTCCCCTCCGGCGGGATCGAGGAGACCCTCTGGAAGATCGGCAGCAAGTCCCTGGACAACCACGTGCGGTGGAAGATCGAGAACGCCGCGTACCCGATCCGCTAGCCGCGCGATCCCTGCCTGGTCGTTCACTCCGTGTCGACGGTCTGTCGACAGCGGCGTGATCTGGTGCGTGGTGGGTGGTGCTGCTTCGGGGAGGGCGCGGGATGGCCGCAGGTTCCGGTGACGCCGGATCGGCTGTGCGACGGGTGATCCAGCTGGAACGGGCGTTCCTCGCCCAATCCGTCGCGTTCATGCTCGACCACGGGATCAGGCAGTTCCTCGATCTCGGCAGCGGGGTGCCGGGCGAGGGCAGCCCGCACGACCTGGGTGGCCTGGCCCGGCCCGCGGTCCGGGTGGTCCACGTCGACCACGACCCCGGCGTGATCGAACGGGCGCGGCTGGTCACCGCGGGAACGGAAGCCCGGTACCTGTTGTGCCTCAACGCGTCCGATGTGTCCGACGTGGTCTCGGCCGTCATGGCCGGTGGCATGCTGGACGAACGCCTTCCCACGGGCGTCGTGGCGGTCGGGTTGCTGCACCTGATCCCTCGCGAGGACCGGCCGCACGACCTGCTGCCGCGCTACAGCGCGGAACTGGCGTCGGAGAGCATGTTCGCGGCGTCACACCTCACGCGCTGGCACGGTTGCAACGGGACCGCCGAGGTGGCCGAGCTGGTCGGTGGCGCGGTGCATCCGCGGGAGCAGCGGGAGTTCGCCTCGATGTTCGGCGGGCTGGCGCTGGTGAAACCGGGCGTCGTCGCGTTGCCTCACGAATGGGGAACGCGCGCGCGACGCATCGGCAGCGCGCCGGTGCTGGCGGCCATCGCTGTCAAGGAATGACGTCACCCGCCTGTCGCAGCAGCCTGTTCACAAGGGCATGAAACCGAGTACCGACGGGCCTCGCGCGCAACCACCCGCTTGTTGGCCCCGTCTGCGGGGCGCCACGATCCCGCCAGGTCGTACGTTGGCTTCGGCGTGACCGCAGCCGCAGGTTTCGATCTTGTGTCCACACGCGACAGAGGCGGAGCTCGTGCATGCCCAACTGCGAAGACAGAACGACGCGAAAGATCCTGCTCGCCGCTCCCCGCGGGTTCTGCGCCGGGGTGGACCGCGCGATCCGGACCGTCGAGATCGCTCTCGAGACCTACGGCGCACCTGTGTACGTGCGCAAGCAGATCGTGCACAACACGCACGTGGTGGCCGACCTGTCGAACCGGGGTGCGATCTTCGTCGAGGAGGTGGACGAGGTGCCGGAAGGCTCCGTGCTGGTGTTCTCCGCGCACGGTGTGTCCCCGGCGGTGCGCACTGCCTCAGCCGAACGCGACCTGCGGACGATCGACGCCACGTGCCCGCTGGTGACCAAGGTGCACCAGGAGGTCGTGCGGTATGCCGACGCGGGATACGACGTGTTGCTGGTCGGACACGAAGGACACGAGGAGGTCGACGGCACCCTCGGTGAAGCACCGGACCGGGTGCGGCTTGTCGACACGGAGCGCGATGTCGCCGAGGTGGCGGTCGCGGATCCCGGAAAGGTCGTCTGGCTGTCACAGACGACGTTGACCCCGGACGAGGTGATGCACCGCGTCGATGGGCTGCGCACGAGGTTTCCCCTGCTGGAGAACCCGCCGAGCAGCGACATCTGCTACGCCTCGCTGAACCGGCAGGCCGCGGTCGAGCGGATCGCGCCCGAGTGCGACCTGGTGCTCGTCGTCGGGTCGCGCAACTCCTCCAACTCGTTGCGGCTGGTCGAGGTGGCCCTGCGAGCGGGCGCACGGGCGGCACATCTCGTGGACGGCACCGCGGACCTCGACGAGAGCTGGCTCGACGGCGTCGGCACGGTGGGGATCACAGCCGGCGCGTCCGCACCCGAACATCTTGTGCGCCAGGTGATCGGCCATCTCGCTGAGCGCGGCTGGCCGCGGCCCGACGAGGTCGTCACCGCCGAGGAAGGACAGGTCTTCGCACTGCCGAGGGACCTGCACAGCAGCAGCTGAACAACGACTTTCCAGTTCCGCCACCGCATTACCGCGTTTCCTTGGAGGCTCCGATGTCGGCATCCCGCACTGAGTTCGATGTTTCCCGTTTCCTGTCGGAAGGAGCCCAGCTCGCGCGAGAACTGGACGCGCCGTGGGATGCCGAGGTCGTCCGCGCCGCGGTGACGTCGTTCTCCGACCACTTCCACACCGGCGCGGTGCTGTGGAAGACGACCAGCCGTCCGGGAGACAGCCTGTACTACCGCTTCTTCGCGCGCGGCCGCGACGACGTGACGGAAGCCGCGCTCCGTGCGGGCCTCGTGCCGGAGGGCACGCTGACCAGCCTCACTTCCGCGTGGTACGAGGACTTCGGCCCCGACACCATCCAGTGCGGCGACTTCGACGGCACCCACGGCCTGGCCAAGATCTGGACCTACCTCGGCGCTCCGCGGCCCACCATCGAGGTGCTGGACCGGCCCGGCGTGCCCGAGACCCTGCGCGCCAGCCTGGCGGCGTTCGTCCGCTTCGGCCTGACGCACATCAGGTTCGTCGCGGCCGACCACGTGCGGAACAGCTTCAACGTCTACTTCCGGGTCCGCGGCCCGCTCACGCCCGAACGCGCGACGGAGGTGCTGTCCCTGCTCGGCATGGCTGGACCGGACAGGAGCACCGCCGAGGACATCAAGGCCGTTGTGCCGCACGACTTCTGCGTGGCGGTGACGTTCTCGGCGACCAGTGGCCACGCGGAGCGCGCGTGCTTCTACGCCCTCAACGTGCCTGTCGAGAAGATGCCGGCACTGCCGGAGCGCATCGACGACTTCTTCGGCAAGGCGCCCTGTCACGACGTGGACGGGTTCCGCGCCATCGGCTGGTCGTACGGTGCCGGAAGAGGAACCTACATCAAGGCCGAGCGCGCGTACTGCGGTGACGTCAGCGGGCGTTTGCGCGACTGGGACTGCTACTTCAGCGGCGACCGGACGCGTGATCCCGCGCTGGCGGGCGGTGTTCCGACCGTGCAGGTCGTGGACGCGGTGTCCACCTACGAGGGCAAGCAGAAGATGAGCACGGTGGCCGGCGTCTGCAAGGAGTCGGTGGACGCCAGGAACATCTGCATGCACCTGATCGCGATGCCGCCGCGCACCAGGGGACACGTCCACCTGCACGAGGAGCACGAGACCTCGCTGTACGTCTCGAAGGGATGGTCGCGCACCTACTTCGGGCACAGCCTCGAGCACTTCGTGGACGCGAAGGCCGGCCAGCTCATCTACATCCCTGCGGGCATTCCGCACCTGGCCACCAACCTCTCCGACGAACCCGTGGAAGGTGTCGTCGCGCGCACCGATCCCAACGAGCAGGAGAGCGTCGTGCTCGTCGCCGAGCTGGAGCAGATCGCGGCCCGCCGGTTCGACGAGGACCTGCCCGTGGACCGCCGGGAACCGCTTGTCGCTTCGGCGTAGCCCGGTGACCGTGGTGGCCGGAGCAGGTCCGGCCACCACGCCCACCGGCGTCACGGCTTGATGCCGAGGCCGGCCAGCAACGTCGTGTCCACGTTCTCCGGCTGCGGATCGGGAGCGCGCAGCCCCCAGGCCCACTGGTGCGACAACGAGATGATGCCGGGCTCCACGAGGTCGAAGCCCTCGAACATCAACGCGACCTTGCGCCTCCTGCGCGGGTGCACCGACCCGCCGGGACCGGCGATGAGCGGTGCCGCCTCGGCCGTGAGGCGACCGGCGAACCAGGGTGCCAGGTGCGTGACGGCCAGCGCGCTGCCGCTGGCGAGCATCGCGCCGTACGAGGGCAGGAACGAGAGTGCGCGCGCGGCCGGCTCCAGGAGGTGCGCCAAGCCGATGGCGAGCACACCGATGGGCCTGTGCAGTTCCAGCGTTCCCTCCATGATGGCGGGCACGAGCACCCGGTCGAGGCGGGTGGCATCGGCCAGCAGGAAGTGCGCGCGCTCGTGCTGCCCGCCGACGATGAGACGTCCGTGCTCGACCACCGCCGGGTCCGTGTCCACGTGCACCACCCGTGCTTCCGGGCAGTGCTGGGCGGTCACGTCGAGAACGCCGCCCTTCGCGGGAAGCCCGGAGCCCAGATCGAGGAACTGACGGATGCCCCGGTCCAGCATGAACTGCACCGCCAGGTTCAGGAACTCGTGCTCGCGGCGCAGGATCCCGCGCACAATGCCGGCGACCTCGGGGTCCGCCTCGGCGTAGAGCCGGTCGAAGGAGAAGCTGTGCCCGCCTCCGCGGAGGTAGTCGTGAACCCGTGCGGCGCAGACCATGTCGGCGTCGTTCTGGTCGGTCGCACGGTCCGGCGACGTGTACATCCGAAATCCTCCGTTGAGCGCACTGCAAACGTGGAACACACCGATGAAGTCACAGCGACGATGCCGTCGGCGTGGTTCCGGCCGATGCGTGCCCGTCCTGTCCAGCATTGCTGCACAGCCGGGCACGGCTTGGGGCCCCTGAGATCCGAAGACGTCCTGGCGGTCCGTGTGGATGCTGCACTGGTGTCTCCACGACGCAAAGGAGTCCGCCGATGAGATCAGCGCGATCCACCGCGGTCGAGTCCGCCGCCGCCTGGTACCGCGACTGCCACTTCTGGCCCGTCCAAGTGCGGGACGACGACGTGTTCCTGCCCCTGGGCCGCGGCACCGTGGCGTTCGACGTACCCGCCCAGCGCGCGGCACGGGTGCAGGAAGTGCTGGAGAGAAACGACATCCACACCGCGGCGTTGCACGTGGAGCAACCCGTCCCGCGCGTCACGTTCCTGGGTGAGGCCGACGACACGGTGTTCGGGCAGTTCCAGATGCCGCCCGGCGTCCGGTACCTGACCGTGCCCTTCGTCCTCAGGCTGCCGCTGATGACGATGTCCTTCCCGGACAACCGGAAGTGGTTCTGCAGCCCGGATCCCGCCCGTCGCTGGTTCCCCCGCGCCGCCGCGCTCCTGGCCGCCGTCACGGCCGCCACCCCGTACGCCCTGCGCGCCTGCCGGGCTCCGGTGCCCGTCCGCGGCCGGGAGCGCGTTCTCATCGGGTGAGCCGATGATCAGCGGCGGCGGCTCCAGCCGCGACGGGCGAGCTCGGCGCCGGTGAACAGCCGAGGCCGGTTGCGCTCGTCGACCCCCTCCCAGCGGCAGCGCAGACCGTCGAGCACGTAGGCGTGGCCTTTGCTCCAGACCACTGTGCACGGAGCTGTCGGCAACGGGTCGTGGACCATCTGTGTCTCGTTCGGTCGTGCGGCCTGTTCGAACATGCGATCACCTCCTGTTCTCGTTCCGGCCCCACGTCCATGGGAGTTCCTGCGGCACCGCTTGACCAGACCGCTGCTGTCGAAGTGCACCAATCCGTGCCCCTCCGGGCCCTGCGCGGCCGCCTCGCTGTCCGCTGTACCGAACGGGGGCGTAGTTGTGCCTCCACACCTCAGCGAGCGGAGTGAGAGCGATGACCGAGGCACGAACCGCGACGCACCGCTCCCGCAGTCTGCGTCAGCTCGGATCCGGCGAGCTTTCGGCTCTGGCGAGGGAGATCCGGGAGTTCCTGATCGCCACCGTGTGCCGGCAGGGCGGCCACCTCGGGCCGAACCTGGGCGTGGTCGAGCTGACCATCGCGTTGCACCGCGTGTTCTCCTCGCCCGAGGACCGGATCCTGTTCGACACCGGTCATCAGGCGTACGTGCACAAGATCCTCACCGGGAGGCAGGAGTGGTTCTCCGGACTGAGGACCCGGGGCGGGCTGTCCGGCTATCCGAGCCAGGCCGAGTCGGTGCACGACGTGATCGAGAACTCGCACGCCTCGACCGCCCTGTCCTATGCGGACGGTTTGGCGCGGGCGGACGAGCTCGCCGGCGTGCGGGCGCGGTCCGTCGTGGCCGTCGTCGGTGACGGCGCGCTGACCGGGGGGATGTGCTGGGAGGCGCTGAACAACATCGGTGCCTCTCACCGGCCGATCGTGTTGGTGCTCAACGACAACGGGCGGTCCTACGGTCCGACGCTCGGCGGTCTGGCGGCGCACCTGCGTGATCTGCGCACGCCCGGAGCGACGCCTTCGATCTTCGAGCAGCTGGGGTTCGCCCATCTCGGGCCGGTGGACGGACACGACGTCGCTGCGGTCGAACGCGCGTTGCGAGAGGCGCGCGGACTCCGCCGGCCGGTCGTCGTGCACTGCCTGACCCAGAAGGGCAAGGGGTATGCGCCCGCGGAGTCGGACGACGCCGACCGGATGCACGCGATCGGGGTGATCGACCCGGTCACCGGCGTGCCGCCCGCCGTCCGTCCCACGTGGACGGACGTGTTCGGCGAGGAGATCGCGGCGATCGGCGCAGAGCGGCCGGACGTGGTGTGCCTGACCGCCGCGATGTTGTTGCCGACCGGGCTCGGCCGGTTCGCTGAGCGGTTTCCCGATCGGGTCGTCGACGCCGGAATCGCCGAGCAGCACGTGGTCACCACCGCGGCGGGTCTCGCGCTCGGTGGTTGCCGCCCAGTCGTCGCGGTGTACTCGACGTTCCTGAACCGGGCGTTCGACCAGGTCGTCATGGACGTGGCGTTGCACCGGCTGCCAGTGACGTTCGTGCTCGACCGCGCGGGCGTCACCGGCCCGGACGGCCCGAGCCACCACGGTGTCTGGGACGTGGCCCTGCTCGCGGCGGTCCCCGGCCTGCGGGCCACGGCACCGCGCGACCCCCGCCGGTTGCGCGAGCTGTTGCGCGAGGCAGTCGGCGTGACCAGCGGGCCGACGGTGGTCAGGTTCCCGAAGTCGGTGGCGGGGGAGGAGATCGAGGCGGTCGGCCAGGTCGACGGGGTGGACGTGCTGCACCGGTCAGGCCCGGAGGACGTCCTGCTGGTCTCGATCGGGCCGAATGCCGCTGTCTGCCTCGACGCCGCCCGTGAGCTCGCCGTGGACGGCATCGGGGTGACCGTGGTGGATCCGCGGTGGATCGTGCCGGCGCCACGCGTGGTCGTCGCGCTGGCGGGCCGCTACCGCCTCGTGCTCACCGTCGAGGACGGCGGGCGGACCGGCGGGGCGGGCAGCCTGCTGGCCCAGGCCGTCACGGACGCCGGAATCGCCGTTCCGGTGCACAACCTCGGGCTGCCGCGTCGGTTCCTGCCCCACGCGTCCCGTCAGGAACTGCTGGCGGAGCACGGTTTCAGCGGCGGTGCCATCAGCGCCGCGGTGCGAGCGGGACTCGCGGGCGAGCCGGTGTACCGGCACGACCCCGACCTCCCGCCGGAGCGGTCGTGACGCGGCGCTGAACCGGTGCGTCGACGCGCGATCGTCATCCTCCCTGCCCCCGCTGAGCGGTGGTCGGCGGTGGCGGTGAAGCGCTCTGGGGTGTGGTCGTGGCTGGAGGCCCTGACGTGCGAGCTGCCGTGAGCGGTGTCGTCGTGGTCGTGGTGGTCCGTGTCGTCGTCGCAGGCTTTCTCGTCGTCGACGGCCTGGCGGGCGACGATGCGGTTGTCGTCGTGGTCGATGCGGTGCGTGGGGTCGCGGTGACCGTGGGAACCAGCGTGGGCACGGGAATGCGCCAGGGGGCCACGCTCTCGACCGGTGGCGAACGCTCCGTCTTCTCGCTGGCGCACCCGCCAGTGAGAGCGCTGACGGCGATGAAGGCACACAAGGCGGAGCGTCGCATCCCTGGAAAGTAACTTCCGGATCACGGCAACCAGGTGACTTGGAGGTGTTCGGGCATTCCTCGTTGCCCGGATGAACATTCAAGTGAGCCGAGGCCGTCGGGTCGTGTCGAGAAGGGCTTGGTTCGCGGCGCTTTCGGGCATTCACGCCAAGCTGGTGATTCTGCCGATCAGACTGTTCGAGTGAACTTCGGGTGGTCGGCAGCGGGCTCGGGATTTGCTGGTCGTCGACGATTCTGGTATTTCGGCGGCTCATACCAACTGAGACGTGCTGGACACCTGCGGCCTGGTTTGTTCCCCATTGGCGGAAGAAGAGCTCGTTGAAGGCGGTTGATGTCTGCAAGGGAACCTGGCGTGGATCTTTCGGGCAACGCTGGTTGCGTGATCTCCGTCTCGATGATTAGCGTCCGATGCGAGCTCCTCTCTTTCGGTGGCTCATCTTCCACGGTCTGTGGATCACCTCGTGAAACTTGAGTGAGGACGCACAAATGGCTGATGAAAACTCGGTTGCCGTAGCTTCGATGCGCAATGCGGCCGGCGCGATGCGCGGCGCGGCGTCGCAGATCGAAGAATTGAGGGGCAACGTGGGCGATGCCGCCAACCGCCTGTCCCGCACGTTCACCGGTGGTGGCGCCGAGGCCTTCCTGAGCTCCATGGAGGGGTGGCACACCAACGGCCGGACGGTCATTGACGCCCTGACGCGGATGGCCGCCAAGCTGGAGCAGAGCGCTGAAAGCTTCGACACCGGTCACAACCAGGCCGTCAGCATGGCCGACGACGCGGCGCGTGAGATGAACAGCATGGCCGCAGGTCCGCTGCAGGGACTCTGACCACCCGGATTCGTTCGAAAGGACAATTTTCATGTCTACGCGTTACACGTTCCAGCGTTCCGAGAATGCGGCGTTCATCGGTCACGCGGACGAAGTTTCGTTGGCCATCAAGCAGCTGCTCGTCACGATGGAACGGAACCTCCAAGACGATCTCGCGAGCTGGCTCGGCGACGCGCCGGTCCAGTACGCCATTGCGCAGCAGCGGTGGAACGGGGCAGCGGACACGATGCCACGGTCGCTGGGCGTCGCGTCCGACGTGCTCAACCGCATGACCCAGACGCTCCAGCGGACGGATGCCAACGTCGCGGAAATGTGGTAGCGGCGCTTTTCGTGACACCGATCAGCAAGGCCCGGCCGTGCGGATGACGTTCGTCCGGCTGGGCTTGCCCGTGGCGCAACAATTGGATTGGACTGGTTTCCCATGGGTATCAGGCAAGACCTGTACAAGTACCACACGGATCAGGGAACTCCCTATCCGAATCCGGACTGGACCCCGAGCACCGCCGGTGCCGCCGGCGACCCTTGGAACCCGGACGCCGTGTTCCCGTGGCAGCCGCCGCCCCCCGTTCCCGGTGGGGTGGACACGCCGGGGCAGGGCCTCAACGTGGTCAACGTCGACGCCATCATCACCTACGCGAACAACCTCGAAGCGCTGCAACCGTTCATGACGAACATGATCGACTCGATGGACTTCGTCCTGTCCAAGCGATTCGGCGCGGGTGCCTTCGGTGCCGCGAACAACCTCGAGGCCACGGTGGTCGGCAACGGCGGCCAGAACGGCGGGGCCTCGCTGGTCGGTTCGATCCGCTCGGTGCTCGTCGAAGCCGAGACGATCATGAAGGACATGGTCGTCAAATGCCGGGAGATCGCGGCGAAGTACAAGACCGCCGACGACCTCACCAAGCTCGACGCCGACGATTTCAAGCAGATCGTGACCGGGGTGAACGCGAAGATCTCCGGTCTCTCCCTCGGCGCCGCCAAGTGATCTGAACCACGCCGGGTCCGTCCACTGCGGACGGACCCGGTCGTGCGGTGTCCCGCGGACCAGTCCCGGTGACCGGCCAGTCGTCAGTGGACGGTCTGGCGGCCCGTCCGAACCAAGGTGTGGGTGGCAATGCCTGAGGATGACAAGTACAACAAGGACGGGTTCACGCTCGGTCCGAGCGGGGGGATCCTCGCGAATCCCGGTGGGAACACCTCGGACAACCGGGACTTCGAGAGCTGGGACTGGAAGCAGATCAAGGCTGCGGTGGTCGGCTATTCCGCGATGCCCGCCGCGGGAGTTCCGGACGGCCCGATGGAGGTCGCCGACCCCGCGTCGCTGCGCAGCGCGGCGCAGGCCATTGACCGGACGCGCGAGGGCATGCAACTGGTGTCCGACAGCATCAGGCTGCAGGCCGAGGCGCTCGCTGGGGAGAACGGCGCGTGGAAGACCCCCGCCTCAGCCGAGTTCCTCTCCATGACCCGGCTCTTCGCCGCGAAGCTCCACGCCAAGGCCGAGCAGATCAACGGGGGAGGAGGGGACTCGGTCGGCCGCAACCACGTGCCGAGCCAGTTGTGGCGGAGCGGCAACTACCTGCAGTGGGCCCAGGAGACGATCCAGTGGCTCGACACCGAGTACGCCAGATCCGCCAGCGCCCTCGGTGCTCGGACCATGGACAACGGCCTCATCCAGATCTCCCAGTTCCCGGACTTCGTCGCGGAGCTCACCGAGAAGATGAAGCTGGTCATGCGGCAGCTCGCGGGCCAGTACGTCATCAACCTCAGCGACATCACCCCGCCGAATCCCAACGACTTCGCGCCTCCGCCGCCCGGTGGCGGAGGCACCGGCGGGCTCGGTGGTGGCGGTGGCGGGGCCAACGACCTGCTCGCCGCTCTCACCGCTCGGTTGAACGACGGTACCGGTGGCGGTGGCGGTGGCGGGGGTGGCGGCGGCAACGGCCTGCCCAACTTGGACATTCCCCCGCCCCCCGGTGGAGATGGTGGCGAGGGTGGGGGCGCCGGCGGTGGAGGTGGCGGAGGTGCCGGTGGCGGTAACCGCCCGCCGAACCTGGACGTGCCGCCTCCTCCCGATCTCGAAGGTGCCGGTGGTGGAGCAGGTGGTGGTGCCGGTGGTGGTGCCGGTGGCATCGCGCCGCCGAACCTCAGCGTGCCCCCGCCGCCCGCACTCGGTGGCGGTGGTGCCGGCGGCCGGACGCCGCCGAACCTGGACGTGCCCGCGCCGCCGGGGCTCGGGGGTGGCGCGGGTGGTCTGACTCCGCCGAACCTCGACATTCCCAGCCCGCCGGGGTCAGGCGCGGGCGGGCTCGTGCCTCCGCCGCTCGGCCTCGGCGGGGGAACCGGCACCGGCGGTGCCGGTTCCCGGCCTCCGTCGCTCACCGTGCCTCCGTTCCCCGGCGCGGGCGGGGGTTCCGGTTCCGGCGGCGTGCCTCGCCCGCCCGGTCTTGACGTCCCCGCACCGCCTGGTACTGGTTCCGGCAGTGGTGTACCGCGTCCACCGGGTCTCGACGTGCCCGCACCTCCCGGTACCGGTTCCGGCGGCGGTGTGCCGCGTCCGCCAGGCCTCGACCTGCCCGCGCCGCCCGGCACCGAGGGCAGCTCGGGCCAGGACCGGCCGCAGCTGCCCGGCATCGGCTCCGGGCAGGACCGCGGCGCGCCGATGATGCCGCCGATGATGCCTCCTGGCGCTGGTGGCACGGGTGGTCAGCCCGGTGGGGCCGCGGATCGGCCGGACTCGTCGGGCTTGCTCGGCGGCAACACGAAGCCGTGGGACCCGGGTTCGGCGCCGTCGCTCGGTGACCCCAGCGGCAACACGCCACCGGTTGGGAAGCCCGAGGAATGGGCCGCCCCGCCGCAGATCGGCTCCGGGCCGGGGCTCGGCGCGCCGATGATGCCGCCGATGATGCCTCCTGGCGCTGGTGGCACGGGTGGTCAGCCCGGTGGGGCCGCGGATCGGCCGGACTCGTCGGGTCTGCTCGGCGGCAACACGAAGCCGTGGGACATCGAGGTACCGGAGACCCTCGGCGAGCCGGACGCGGTGCGTCTGCCGTCCGTGCAGCCCGAGGAGTGGGCGGCAGCCGGTCCTGGCGCGACGGCGACGGTGGGCAGCGCGCCCGATGGTGACGCGCCCGGCGAGTCGGCGGGCGAGCGGGCCGAGACCGCGCAGGGGCAACAGGCGTTCGGCGGTGCGCCGATGATGCCGCCGCCGATGATGATGCCGCCGATGATGCCTCCGGGTGCCGGTGGTGGCATGGGCGGTCAGCCTGGTGCGGCCGCGGATCGACCGGACTCGTCCGGCCTGCTCGGCGGGAACTCGAAACCCTGGTCTCCCGTCGCTGCCGACACGGCGCCCGGTGCCGACTTCGGCACCGCGTCGCCGTCGAAGCCGGAGACGTGGGCGAGTCTGCCTGACGCACCGGAGGTGGTGGAGGAGTTCGGCGACGAGGAGTTCGGCCCCGCCGACGCGGAGTGGCTGAAGGACTTCGAGTTCACGCCGCTGGACTCGGAGGGCACGCGGTTCGAGCAGGTCGCCGCGCTGCCGATGAGCATGATGATCCCGATGGTGCCGGACGTGTCGCCCGTTGGCGGCACTCCGCCCGGCACGCCATCGGGCACCACCTCGAGCACTCCAGCGGGCACGTCACCGGGTGCCCGGCCCGGGGGCGCTCCAGCCACGAGCCCGTCCGTCGCCGCCCAGAACCAGGCGGACGGCCTCGCGTTCCCGCACGTGACCGAAAGCGGTGCTGTCGGCGAGGAATCCGCCGGCAGCCCCCTCGGCGAGCCCGGAGAGCAGGACCACGACCGGGCCGCAGGTGGTGCGCCGGTGCTGGTGCAGGGACCAGCACCGGCGCCCGGCCTCGACTCGGTCGCCGTGGTCGCTTCGGACGAGGCGGTCCAGGACACGAGCGCCTGGGACGTCGGAGCCGAGAACCTCCTGCTGTCGGCGGTAGTGGCCCCGCTCGTCATGGCCAAGTCCGAGAAGGCCGGTTGGGACAGTCCGGAGCTGACGGTGGACGTCGTCGAAAGGTCGTCCGAGCCCTGGGAGCCGGTCGCCCAGCACGCGACCTACCGCCGCCGGAAGCCGGGCGAGGGGTCCACGGTCGTCGACTCCTGGCAGCGTCCGCCGTCGTGCGGCGACGAGTACTCGGTGCCCGCGGGCGAGCGCGAGGAGTTCCTGGCCGCGCAAACGGATTCGGAGCAGGAGGAAGTGGAGGAGGACGCCGAGCAGGAAGAGCGGTCCGCGGCCGATCTGCTCAACGAGAGCGGTTCGGCGTGGGGCGGCCCGAGCACGTCCCGGCAGACAGGGGTTCTCGAATGAGGGGCGGGAGGAACGTCCGATGCCCACGGTGACGTACAAACGCCTTCCGCGGGCGACCGGGCCCGAGATGCCGCAGGGGCACATCGAGCTGCAGGAGCCGCCGGTGCTCGCCGAACCGGCGGCGCGGGACCTCTCGTCGCTGCTGATGGTCCTTCCGATGGGACTCGGCGCGATGGTCATGATCCTCGCCTTCTCCGGCGCGGGTGGTACCTCGCCGATGACCTACGTCATGGGCGGTGGCATGGGCATCGTCATGATCACCATGGGGCTCGGCCAGCTGGGCCGGGCGGCGGGTGAGCGCAAGCGCAAGATGGCGGCGGAGCGCAGGGACTACCTGCGCTACATCGGGCAGATGCGCGAGCGCACCCGTGCCACGGCGGACGAACAGCGGGCCGCGGTGCTGTGGAACAACCCGCCGGTGAGCTGGCTGTGGTACGTCGCGGGCGGCTCCCGGTTGTGGGAGCGGCGGGCGAGCCACGAGGACTTCGGCCGGGTGCGCATCGGTCTCGGCACCCAGCAGGCGGCGCTGGAGCTGGTGCCGCCGTCCACCAAGCCGATCGAGGACCTCGAACCGCTGTCGGCGATCTCGCTGCGCCGGTTCAGCGAGGCCTACCGGACGGTGTCGGGCATCCCGATCGCGGTGGGGCTGCGCAGTTTCACCAGCGTCGAGTTCGCGGGCGACCCGGACCGGGCGCTCGGCCTGGCTCGCGCCATGATCGCTCAACTGGTGACGTTCCACGGCCCGGACGACCTGCGCGTCGCGGTGCTCGCCACGGAGGAGACCAGGTCCGAATGGGACTGGGTCAAGTGGTTGCCGCACAACATGCACCCGTCTGCGCGTGACGACGCGGGACCGGTCCGGATGCTCGCGTGCGACCACGACGAGCTGATGGACCTGCTCGGCAAGGACGTCACGGACCGCGGCGCGCACGACAAGATCGTCGCGCCGAGCAACGCCGAACCGTTCGTCGTGGTGGTCGCCCACCTGGCGGTGATCCCGGAGTCCTCGCGGTTGTTCGACGTCGGTCTGCGCAACGTGGTTCTGCTCGACATCACCGGCATGCTGCCCGGTGGCGCCAAGGTGCTCCGCCTGACGGCCGTCGAGGACCGGGTGGAGTTCCCCGCCGGTGACGGGACCGGCGTCGCGTCACGCGACGAGCTGAGCCGGATCGAGTCGGAGGTGCTGGCCCGGCGGCTGGCGCCGATGCGCACCAGTGGTCACGTCGACCTCGTCGAGCGCCCGCTCGAGTCCGACTTCGAGCTGACCACGCTGCTCGGCATCCGCGACGTCAACACGTTCGACGTCCCGCAGCACTGGCGTCCCCGCAACGCCCAGCGCGCTCGCATGTCCGTGCCGATCGGCGTCACGGAGGAGGGCGAGGTCGTCGAGCTCGACCTGAAGGAGTCGGCCCAGGGAGGCATGGGCCCGCACGGCATGCTCATCGGTGCCACCGGTTCCGGCAAGAGCGAGCTGCTGCGGACCCTCGTGCTGGGGCTCGCCGCCACGCACTCGTCGGAGATCCTCAACCTCGTTCTGGTCGACTTCAAGGGCGGCGCCACCTTCCTCGGCATGGACAAGCTGCCGCACACCTCCGCCGTGATCACCAACCTGGCGGACGAGCTGCCCCTGGTCGACCGCATGCAGGACTCGCTCAACGGCGAGATGATCCGCCGTCAGGAGCTGCTGCGGGAAAGCGGTTACCCGTCGCTGTACGAGTACGAGAAGGCCAGGGTGGCGGGGGAGGCGCTGGCACCGTTCCCCACGCTGCTGCTCGTCGTGGACGAGTTCTCCGAGCTGCTGGCGAGCAAGCCGGAGTTCATGGACCTGTTCGTCTCGGTCGGCCGGCTGGGCCGCAGCCTCGGCGTACACCTCCTGCTCGCCTCGCAGCGTCTCGACGAGGGCCGGATCCACCGCGTCGAAGGACATCTCTCGTACCGGATCGCGTTGCGCACGTTCTCCTCGATGGAGTCGCGCAGCGTCATCGGCGTCGCGAACGCCTACGAGCTGCCTTCCGAGCCGGGCAACGGTTTTCTCAAGATCGACACGAACAACCTGGTGCGGTTCAAGGGCGCTTACGTGTCCGGCCCGGCACCTCTGCCGAAGCAGGACCAGACGGACGAAGCGCGGCAGGCGATCCAGGAGGTCGTCCCGTTCGTCACGCACGCACGCCCGGCGCGTCAGCTCGTCGTCGCGGACGACGTCGCTCGGGCCGTGCCGGCAGGTGAGTTGATCGTCGTGGAGGACGAGGAGCCCGCCGCGCCGGCGACGTCCTCGGTCAGCCTCGCCGAGGCGTTCATCGGCAGGCTCGTCGGCGCCGGTCCCGCCGCGCGCCAGGTGTGGCTGCCGCCCCTCGCCGAGTCGCCCAGTCTGGACTCCCTGCTCCCCAGCGTGCTGCCGGATCCGGTGCGCGGCATGACCGTCGAGGATCCCGCCGCACAGGGCCGGCTGCGCGTTCCGGTGGGCCTGATCGACCGTCCCTACGAGCAGGTGCGCGAGCTGATGATCGCCGACCTGTCCGGCGCCGACGGCCACGTCGCGGTGGTGGGAGCGCCGCAGTCCGGCAAGTCGACGCTGCTGCGCACGCTCGCGCTGTCGCTGGCCATGACCCACACCCCGGAGGAGGTCCAGTTCTACGGCCTCGACTTCGGTGGCGGCGGCATCATGTCGATCTCGGGGCTGCCGCACGTCGGGTCCATCTCCACCCGCCTGGAACACGACCGCGTGGTCCGCACGATCGCGGAGCTGCTCCAGCTCATGGAGCACCGCGAGGCCGTGTTCACCAGTCGCGGCCTTGAATCCATGGCGGCGTACCGGAACCTGCGGCGCACAGGTGAGCTGGAGGACTCGTACGGAGACGTGTTCCTGATCATCGACGGCTGGTACACGATCCGGCAGGACTACACCGATCTCGAACCGCGGATCAACGACCTGGCCGCGCGCGGCCTGTCGTTCGGCATTCACGTGATGATGAGCGCGACCCGATGGTCGGAGATCCGGCCCGCGCTGCGCGACCTCATCGGCACCAAGTTCGAGCTGCGGCTCGGCGATCCGATGGAGTCCGAGGTCGGGTCCCGCAAGGCGCAGACCGTTCCCTCGCAACCAGGACGCGGCATCACGCTCAGCGGGCTCCACTTCCTGGCCGGTCTGCCGCGGATGGACGGCAGCTCGGCCGCGGACGATCTGGCCACCGCCACGAAGACGGTCGCGGAGGAGGTCACGACCTTCTGGCCGGGCGACCCGGCACCGCCCGTCCGGATGCTTCCGTCGTTGCTGCCGTTCGAACAGCTGCCCCGGCCCGAACGCGACGTCCGGATCTGCATCGGCCTGGACGAGCAACGGCTGGCACCGGTCTGGCACGACTTCGAACAGACGGCCCACATGCTGGTGTTCGGCGACAGCGAGACGGGCAAGACCACCATGCTGCGCTCGGTCCTGCGGTCGATCATCTCGCACTACCGTCCGGACCAGGCGAAGATCCTGATGGGCGATCCCAACCGGCAGCTCGACACCGCGGTTCCGGAGGAGTACCGGGTCGGTTACGCGATCACGAGCGACACGCTGAAGGACCTGGCCACCAAAGCCGCTGTCTCCATGTCCCGCCGGGTGCCGGGGGAGAACGTCAGCGCGGACCAGCTCCGCCGCCGCGACTGGTGGGAGGGGCCGCAGTTCTTCCTCGTCGTCGACGACTACGAGCTGTTCAGCTCGGGGGCGGGCCAGTCGCCGCTCGACGCGCTGCTGCCCGTGCTCGCCCAGGGTGTCTACATCGGACTGCACGTGATCATCGCGCGCACCACCTCAGGCGCCATGAGAGCGCTCAGCGATCCAGTGATCAGACGGATGTGGGAGCTCAGCACACCAGGTGTCGTGTTCTCGTACCCCAAGGAGGAAGGGAAGTTCCTCGGTGAGGCGACGCCTCGCAAGCTGGTGCCCGGCCGGGCTCAACTGGTGAACCGCAAGGGCGTCCGGCTCGTGCAGACGGGACATGTGTCATGACGAGTTCGCAGACGGAACTCTGCCGCATCACGGTGTTCGGCCCGGCGGGCCGTGCCGACCTCGCCGTGCCGGTGTCGGTGCCGGTGGCGAGTCTCCTGCCCGTGCTCCTGAAGCACACCACCGATTCGAGCGAGCACGTCGTCGCGGGCGTCGAGGTGACCGGGGAGCAGTCCTGGGTCCTGCAGCGGGTCGACGGTGCGCCGTTCGACCCCGAGGGCACGCCGGAGAGCCTGGAGTGGCTGGAGGGCGAGTCGTTCTACCTCCGGCCGACGGCGCACGCGTTGCCGGAACTGGCTTTCGACGACATGGCGGACGGCATGGCCACCGCGGTCGGCAGGCAGAAGGACCGCTGGCGCCCGGAGTTCGGGCGGTGGCTGTTCCTCACACTCGGCGTCGCCACGGTCGCGTTGATGGCGTTGCTGGCCCTGGGAGCGGGTACCACCGTGTCCGCGGCGGCCACGTGCGGGACTCTCGGCCTGCTGCTGGCCGGGGCTTCGGTGCCGGTCTCCCGCAAGGTCGGTGACCAGCCGCTCGCGCTGGTGTTCGCGGTTCCGGGCGCGCTGCTGGTCGGACTCGCGGCCGCCGTCGCGGCGCAGGGCGTCACCGCGGCGTTCGACCTGCACCCCGGCGCGGTCGCCGTGGGCGGCCTCGGGCTCGCCGCCGTCTCGGCCGGCCTGTGGGGTATTTCCGTGCTGTGGGCGCCGGAACTGCCGGTGGTGCCCATCGGAGTGCTGTTCGGCGCCGGCTTCACCGCGTTCCTCACCACCTGGGCCCACCTCGCCGTGCCGCTGGAGCCGGCGAGCGCCGCGGGTGTCTTCGCGACGATCGCGCTCGCGGCGTTGATCGGCGTGCCGAAGCTGGTGATCAGGACGGCTCGGCTGCGCGGTCCTCAGTTGCCGCGCACCGCGGGCGAACTGCAGACTGACATCGAGCCTCTCGACGCCGAGGAGATCGCGGAACGCACCAAGAACGCCGACCGCTACCTGACGATCCTCACCGTCACCGCGGCGCTGGTCTTCGTCTTCGGCTGCCGGGTGTTGTTCGACGCGCCGGGCTGGGCACCGACCACGCTCGCCCTGCTGATCACCACCTCCGCACTGGTTCGCGCGGGAGGCTTTCTCAACGCGTGGCAACGCATCGCGCTCGTCCTCGCCGGGGTGGCCGGATGCGTCCGGCTCGCGCTGATCCACGGCTCCACGCTGACCTTCGGCTGGCGTGTCGTCGTGCTCACCGTGCTGGTGGCGGTCCTGGTCGCCATGGTGCTGGCGGTGCTGCGTCCACCGACCCGGCGGCTCGTGCCGATCTGGGTGCAGCGCGCCCACTGGGTGGAGTGGCTCATGGCCGCGGCCACCCTTCCCGTGCTGCTGCAGGTGCTCGGCGTGTACGCGTGGGCACGCGGGCTGGCGGGGTGAGCTGATGCAGACGCAGAAGGACCACGTCCACGCCTACCAGTTCCTCATGCAGCGGATGACGACCGCGCTGGTGATCGGCGACCCCAGCAGCGCGGAGCACCCGCTGGGCCGCGGCCGGTCGGGTCTGATCACCGGCGCGGTGGTGGCGCTGCTGATCGCCATCGGCTTCGGCGTCTACGGGCTGATCGTGCCCGGCGGCAACACCGCCTGGCAGCGCAAGGGCGCCATCCTGGTGGAGAAGGAGTCCGGCTCCCGCTACGTCTACCTCGACGGCAAGCTGCTGCCGACGCCGAACCAGGCGTCGGCGATGTTGTTGCAGGGCCCCGGTTCGACGGTCTCGGTGATCTCCCGCAAGTCGCTCGCCGGTCTGCCGCGCGGGCCGCAGGCGGGCATCACGGGGGCACCGGACACCGTGCCGCGGCCGAACGAGCTCATGACGGGCGGATGGTTGCTGTGCCCGGTCAGGGCGGCCGACGGTGCTCCGGTGATGAGCGTGAACATGGACGAAGGTGCGTCGAAACTCGACCTCACCGCGGACTTCTACGCCCCCGTGCAGTCGCGCGACGGGAAGATGTTCCTGATCTGGGAGGGGAAGAAGTACCAGGTTCCCTCGTCGAGGTCGCTCGTGGCGCTGGGGCTCACCGCGGCCAGGACGCCGTTCGCCCCGGACGTGTGGCTGAACCTGGTCCCGGACGGCCCTGCGCTCACCCCGGCCCAGATCGCCGGGGCCGGGGAGCCGGCCAGGGAGGTCGCCGGGCGGTCGCGCCGGATTGGTGACCTCTTCTACCACTACCCCGGCAACGGGACCCAGCAGCGCTACGTGATGACCGGCAAGGGGCTGTCCCCGTTGTCCGCCACCGAGTACACGCTGCTCAAAGCCGAGCCGGGCGCCGCCGTCACCGAGATCGACGCCCAGTCCGTGCTGGCGGCACCGTTCTCGTCTGACCAGTCGTTGCTGCGCCGCCTGCCGGACCTCGTCACGAGCCAGCCGGTGCCGCCGGAACAGGGGCGGGTGTGCCTCGAGCAGCGGGGATCGGGCGCCGAGGTCGAGACGACCGTCGTCGCCGCACCCGGTGCCGACGGGTGGCCGCCGGTCACCGAGGAGGGTGCGATGCTGCCGCCGAACCGCGGTGTCCTCGTCGCGGAGATCCCGGTCCTGGAAGGCCAGAAGGACCCGAAGAAGTACCTGATCAACGACCGCGGCAGGCGGTTCCTGATTCCCGACGACGACTCGATGCGGGCGCTGGGACTCGGCGACGTGCGGCCGATCCCGATGCGCACCGAGGTGCTTTCCACGATCCCCGCGGGGCCGGCGCTCAGCCGTGCCGCGGTGGTCGTCGAGCAAGGAGGATGACCGTGATGGCGATCTCGACCCGTGATCGGGACCCCGGCGACGGTGGTGGTCTGGCCAAGCACACCGTCGGGAACGCCCTCGTGGTCTACCCGGCGGGCAACATGACGAAGGCGGCGCAGGACCTCGCGCTCACCGTCGCGCCGGACACGCAGAACGACCTCGTCGTGGTCGACCTGCCCCCGAGCTCCCCGCTCGCGATGTGGGAGTCCGTCGCGCAGGCCCTGCCCAAACGTCGGCGGGGCGTGCGTCTGGTGATCGGCGGGCGGTCCAGGGAGACCACCGCGCTGGCCGGGCACTGGCTCGCCGAACGTCTCAAGAGGACGGTCATCGTCCCGGACGGCCCGGTCGTCATCGGCGCGGGAGGCTCGCTGTTCGTCCACTCGGGACAGGGTGGCGGCGGCTGGGTGCGCTGCGTCCCCGGCAAGCCGCCGAGGTGGGAGGCCAAGCGCTTCCCCTGTCCGCCGTGGGACGAGGGCGTGGCACCGGAGAACTTCCCGACCAGCTCGCGAGGACTGGCCGAACCGCTGCCCGGCGGCGTGTGGATCCGGCCCATCGGCGACGATCCGCAGCTGCGTGCCCACCGGCAGCGGCTGATCGAGAACATGCCTTGCCAGCCCGAATACGTGACCGTGGTGCTCGGCAGCCCCGGCGGCGTCCCGCTCGGCCAGGACGACGTCGTGCTGCTGTGGCGCCAGCTGCCCGACCACGTCCGCGATCGCGTGCGCTTCGTCCAGTTCGGACCGATGTCGGTGCCCAGGGACGCGCTCGGGCAAGCGATTGCGGACGCCGTGGGCAGTGAGATCACGTTCTACGTGGGCGTGCCGGTGGGCCCCTCGGTCGCCCCCGAGATCTTCACCGTCCGCACCGACGGCAGTTTCGGCTGGCACGCTTACGCGAAGGAGATGCGGTACCGGCCGCGCGCCGGTGACGACGATCCGCCCGGCGTGCCCGACGTGGTGAGCCACCGCGCGCCGGTCCCCGGCGGTCAGCAGGTGTCGCCCGGCGTCTACTGGTACTCGGTCGACGCCGTCGTGGAGGTGGTGCAGTCCGGGCTGGTCGTGCGCCCGCCCACGGCGACCGCGAAGCTCGAGGCGATCCGGTTGGTCGCGACAGACCCCGCGACGCACAATCTCATCTTCGACGCGGACAACGAGAACGACCTGGCCAGGATGGAGTACCTGGCGGGCGACCTGGCCGGACGGCTGAGCCCGTCGGTGCGCGGGATGAACCGCGTGCTCAGCGCACGATCGTTGCTGGACGAGCAGGCCGAGGCCCCGCGTGCGGGCGCGCCGGCCGGGGGCGTCGAGCCGAGCGAGCTCCTGTCGTTCGCGGCGTCGCTCACCTTCGCCGCACCACGCCAGGTCGCCGCACCGCCGCCCGCGCGCCAGGACCGCGTCGAGCTGTCTGCCGATCTGGCGGTGCCGGTCGAGCCTGTCGCGCAAGAGGTTCCCGTTTCCCTGTCCGGGTTGATGGGCACCGCCCCGGCGTTGCCCGCCGCCGTGCCGCCGGCTTCCGCGCCCGTCAGGCCTCCGATGGAGTTCGCGCCGGTTGAGATCTCGGCACCGGAGCCGGCTCCGCTCGGGGCACTGGTGGCGCCTCCCGCGGCCATCACGGCCACCGCGGCGGCTGCGGTGGCTGAGCGCCCCGCGCCGATGCCGATGCCTGTGCCGAAGCCTGCGGATGCCACCCCTGTGCGTGCCCCCGTGCAGGTGCAAGCGGCCGTGGCGGCACCCGCACCGGCGGCCGCGAGCACGGTGCAGCCGGGCCCCGGACCGGTGCGCGCCGCCCACCTCCAGCCCGTGCCGAAGCCCGAGGCGACCGGTCTGCTGCCCAAGCGCGGCATCGAGGACGAGCGGGTGTGGCTGCGCCGCACGCTGGCGGCCGAGTTCGGCACGATGTCGAACTCCGTCGCCAGGATCCTGTCCGAGCACCCCGGTTTCCAGGGAGCGCTCTCGCAGTCCTCGGCCGACGTGCTCACCGACGCGGTGGCCGTGCAGCTCTACCTGACCGGCCGCGGCAAGACCGTCGACGAGGCCCTGCGCACCGGCGCGGTCGGTCCGCACGTCCCGTTCGCCCGCTGTGTCGTCGCCGGCCTGAGCCGGCTGCCCTCGCACCGCGGGCCGGCGGTGTTCACCGCCTCGCCCACGTCCGGCCAGTGGGACCTCTACCGCGACCACAAGCTGGTGACCGAGTGGTCGTTCCTGCACGCGCTGACCGAGCGGCCCGTGGACGAGGCGAGCACCGCGGACGTGCTGGTGTGGTCGATGTCCGCGCGGCGCACCAAGCTCCTCGAGCACGCGGACGGTCCGCTCGAACGGGTGTTGTTCGTGCCCGGCACGAGTTTCAAGGTGCTGGACATGACCGAACCGCGACCGGACGGCACCCGCGGCCAGATCCTGCTGCGCGAGCTGACCGCGGCCGAGATCGGCGCGGACGGCAGGGTCGACCGGAACCGGGTCTCGTTCGACGAGCTGGCGTTGAACTCGCTGCGCAGGCAGTTCGAGAAGTGGGCGGATGGCGTTCCGATCCAGCTGAACCCCGCCGCGGCTGACCGTTTCGGCGCATTGCCCGGCTTGGCGTGAGGGATTGGGTGAACCGATGAATCGACAGCTGCTCGTCGTCGCGGGGGACCGGCCGGGCGCGTTCGCGTCGATCGGTGCCGCGCTCGGCAGTGCGCTGCCCGGAGCGATGATCACGGTCGCGCCGGGCCGGTACGAGGAGAACCTGGTCGTCAGCAAGCTCGTCACGCTCAGCGCCGAGAAGGGCAGCGGTTCGGTCGAGGTGTTCGCCAGGAAGGGCAGTGTGCTCGTGGCGAACGCGGAGGCGGTACAGCTCAACGGGTTCGTGCTGACGTGCGAGGACGACGAGCTCGCGGGCGTCGACGTCGTGCGCGGCGAGGTGGCGTTCGACGACTGCCGGATCAGCGGCACGTCCTGGGTCTCGGTGTTCGCGCGTGCCACCGGTGCCGTGGTGTTGCGAGGCTGCAAGGTGACCAGCGCCAACGGCGCGGGCATCGTCACCTCCTCGCCTTCGGTCAGCACGGTCGAGGACACCGAGATCGCCGACGCAGGTTCCTCGGCCGTGGTCGCGGCCGAGCGGGGATCCCTGGTCCTGCGCCGGTGCGTGATCACCCGGCCGAGGGGGAACGGGATCTGCGTCAACGGGGAGAGCACCGTGCGCGCCGAGCAGTGCGAGATCACCGGTGCGATGAAACCGGCTGTCGTCGCCGAGCAGCGCAGCGACCTGACGCTGTCCCAGGTCACCGTGACCGCCAGCGAGAACGTCGACCTCTACCTCATGAGCTCCGGGAGGGTGTCCATTTCGGACTCCACGTTCGACGGTGCCGCCGTGCAGTCCGCGCACATCGCCGGCGCCTCGGAACCGTCATTCATCGGCTGCACCTTCACGGGTGCGGGCCGCAACGCGATCCAGGTGAACGGGCAGTCCGCACCGTCGTTCGAGGACTGCGAGATCGGTGCGTCGCCGGTCGGCATCGCCGTCGACGAAGGCAGCTCGCCGCGGTTCGACCGCGTCGTGCTGAACGGGGTCACCCGGACCGCCGTGCACGTGGGCGCGGCGTCGAAGCCGGTGTTCTCCGGGCTGCGCGTGGGTTCGGGGCCTGGGCTCGTCATCGTGGGCAAGAGCGTCATCCGGCTGTCCGACGCCGAGTTCGAGTCGGCTTCCTCTGCGGCGCTGGACGTCTCCGACGGGTCCACGGTGGAGGCGTCGGACGTGCGGATCGCCTCGACCGCGGAGGCCGCCGTGCAGCTGAGCGGTGACGCCCGGGCCACGCTCACGTCGTTGCTGGTGCGCGGCGGTGGCCTGTCCGCATCGGACACTCAGTTCTCCTTGCAGGACAGCGAGATCGTCGACGCCGCAGGCCACGGTGTCGACCTGCGGTCAGGGGTCCTGGCGACCATGACGCGGTGCCGTGTGCTGGCGTCGAAGCGCACCGGCGTGAACTTCGCGCCGGGAGCGGGCGGCACCCTGACCGGTTGCGAGGTCGTCGGCAGCGAACAGGACGGCGTCAGTCTGGACACCGCCGAGCCGGTGCTGCTGAGCCGGTGCGTGGTGAAGGACAACCGCGGTGCCGACGTGCGCCGGTTCGGTGAGGACAGCGTGACGATCGAGGAGCCGGTGCCGGCGGTCGCGGCACCGCGACGGCCCGCCTCGGTCGCCGCCGCCGTCGGCGACCGCGCCGATCGGGAGACGGTGGCACCGAGCGCCGCGCGGCAGGCCGTGCCGAGCGTCCCGTTGTCCGGCCCGCTCGCGGAGTTGGACGTCCTGGTCGGGTTGCACGGGGTGAAGCGCGAGGTCAACGCGCTGATCAACCTCATCAGGATGACCCAGGTGCGCAAGGAGAAGGGGCTGCCGATGCCCCCGATGAGCAGGCATTTGGTGTTCGCCGGACCACCGGGCACGGGCAAGACGACGGTCGCGCGTCTCTACGGAAAGGTGCTGGCGGAACTCGGTGTGCTCGCCAAGGGACACATGATCGAGGTCGCACGCGCCGACCTGGTGGGGCAGTACATCGGCTCGACGGCCATCAAGACCACCGAGGTCGTCATGAAAGCCATCGGTGGCGTGCTCTTCATCGACGAGGCGTACACGCTGTCCGCGTCGACCGGCGGCAGCGGCCCCGACTTCGGTCAGGAGGCCATCGACGCGCTGATGAAGATCATGGAGGACCACCGCGACGAGATGGTCGTGATCGTCGCGGGCTACTCCGAGCTGATGGAGAAGTTCCTCCTGTCCAACCCCGGCCTCGCGTCCCGCTTCACCCGTACCGTCGAGTTCCCCAACTACAGCGTGGACGAGCTGGTGACCATCACCACGGGCCTGTGCCACACGCACTACTACGAGCTGACCGAGGACGCGGTGGAGGCGCTCACCGCCTACTTCGAGCGGGTGCCGAAGGACTCGGTGTTCGGCAACGGCCGCGTGGCGCGCAAGCTGTTCGAGGCGATGGTCAACAACCAGGCGACCAGGCTGGCCGTCGATCCGCCCGCGAAGGACTCGGAGATGAGCCGGCTGACGGCGGCGGACCTCCAGGCCGAGCTCGACCTGCTCCAGCCGGCCGCGGAAGCCGCTGCCCGGCAACGAGACGACGTGCGGGACCCGGCGGCCACCGTGTACGACAGCCTGAGCTGGAAGCGGTTCCACGACATGGCCGGGCAGGCCGCCATCCGCGAGGCCGCCGGGGCGAGCCTGGTGCGCCTGGTCACCGCCAAGCAGCACCACCACCCTCTCGGCCACACCGCGAACGTCGTGATCGGCGGCAAACGGGGCAGCGGTCGCAGCGGCATCGCGCAGCTGTACGCGCAGTCGCTGGCGGAGTTCGGTCTGGTCCACATCGGACAGATGGTCCGCCGGTCGATCGCCGAGGACCTGTCACCGCAGTGGCCGGGACAGGCGGAAAGCCTGGTGCGGACCGCGTTCTCCGACGCGGCCGGCGGTGTGCTGGTCGTGGACGTCGACGGGGAGATGGACGCGGACCACCGTCTCGAGGTGATCGAGTCGGTGGTCGCCCTGATGCAACGCGGACCCGCAGACCCCGTCGTCGTCATGATCGGCGAGCACGCCCGCCTGGTACCGCTGTTCCAGGAGGTCCAGCCGCTCGCGGAGTGCTTCCTGACGGGATGGGACGTCGCGCCGTACTCCGTGGACGACCTGGCCGGGCTCGCCATCCGCGACCTGGTCCGGCGCGGTCACGAGGTCCCCGACGAGGTGCGCGACGCCGTGGCAGCACAACTGGCGGCCACGACCGAACGGGAGACCGTCCACGTGGCACACCAGCTCGCCGGCAGGCTCGCCAGGACCGCCGCGTCGCGCACCCTCGCCGTCGCGGACCTGTTTCCCGGCGCGACGGGTGGTGCCCAGGTGCAGGGGCTGACCTTCGTCAGGTGATCGCCGGTCGCGTCAAGTGGGTGAAGGGGCAACGAGGACCGTCCGTCAGGACACATGTGCGCCAGGTCACTTGATCAGGGTGCTTGCGCCGATTTTACTCAGGTTCATTCCTGATGATTCGCTTTTGGTGAGGAGTTCTCGTGGCATCTTCGCCGCTGGAAGACGAGTTGGAACGTGCCCTGTCCGGGTACCGGGAAATGCGTGCGGATTTGCACTCGGTGCAGCAGAAAATGGCGGAGATCTCCTCCTCGGCCACCGCGCCACGCGACGTGGTCTCGGTGACCGTTGACGTCCACGGTCAGATCACCGCTGTGACGTTCCCGCAGGCCGCCTACAAGAACATGGCTCCGGCCGAACTCGCGAAGGTCGTCTGCGACACGGTGCGCAAAGCGCAGGCGACGGCCAGGGAGAAGATGCTGGAACTGATGGAGTCGACGATGCCGCCAGGTTTGTCGATGCGGGGTCACACCCCCGGCAAGGTCGATTTCGACGAGCTTTTCCCGGACAACCCGGAAGACAGCCCGCTTTTCCGTCCGATGGACGAGAGGTAGGTGTTCTCGATGCCTGACGAACTCTCCGCGGTGAACATTCCGGGCGTGTGGCAGGCGGTCGCGCAGGCCGAGCAGCTCGGCCGGCAGGCCAAGACGTTCCACGAGCCCCTGGACGAGGCGAACATCAACTCGGAGATGATCGGCGACTCGCAGCTGTGGGAGAAGATCTCCGCCGACTTCGAGAACCTGAGCAGGGGCGTCACCTGGCTCGAGGAGTCGGCGAGCAGTGGGGCGAAACGGCTCGAACGGGCGGCGCAGATGTTCGAGCAGACGGACCGCGTGGTCGAGCAGCTCGGCACCTCGTTCGCCACGTCGATCAGCCGGCAGACGTCCGACCAGATCGATCGGATCATGTCCGGCTTCTCGGCACCGGATCCGTTGCCCACCGGCGGCCCGCCGCCCACGCCGCGCCCGGACAGCACCACGCCGAACCCCGGCGGTACCGGCCCCGTGCGTCGTACGCCCAACGTGAGTCCATGAGTTACGAGTGAAGGTCGTGAAATGAGCGCTGCGAGGACCGGATCGGGGCGTACGTCCTGGTCCGGTCCTCGCTGTGACAGGGGTGCGTGGTGCCGGTAACGACCAACCTGCGGTACCCCGAAGAACTCAACTTCTTCATGGTGCTCATCGCGGGCGGCTACTGGCCACCCGGCCTGGAAGGGGAGATGTACAAGGCCGGGGACGCCCTGGCAGACGGATCCGCGAGCTGGAGTGCGTTCGGGGGCAACGTCGACGCGCTGGTCGCCACTTTTCTGGCGAACGCTCCCGCGACGGCCGGCCGGAACTTCGTGCGCTACGGCGATCAGATGAAGCAGCAGGCCGCGCAGAACGCGACCAGCGCCCAGGCCCTGGCCGAGATCCTGCGGGGACAGTCGCGAAACCTCCAGAGCGCGAAGTTCTCGATGATCGTCGCCTCCGCGGTCACCGCCTTCGAACTGACCCGGATGCTGCTCGATCCGTTCGAGTGGATCAACATCCCCCCGTTCCTCAAGGTGATGCAGGAATGGATCAAGGCAGTCGTCGCGAGGTTCCGGCAGTGGATGTCGAACGCGTTGCAGGTCGCCATCACCGCAGGCGCCAGGGTGACCCGCACGCCGCTGACGACCAGTGCCGTCAACACCATCACCAAGGTCGCCGACGTGATCACCGACGGCATCATGATGATCACCCAGCAGACCATTGACGAGGGCATCGACGAGGTCGTCGAGGACGCGATCGCCCAGATCGCGGTGCTGATCCTCAGTGACACCAAGTGGGATTGGAACAGCACGCTCCAGTCCTTCCAGTACGGCATGGCCGGCGGCGCGTTCGACGGCCTCCTGCACTCGGTGCTGAAGAACGTCAGGCCCGACCTCCTCAACTGGGTGACCGTCGGCGCCCTCCGCCAGGCAGCCACCCAGGTGTTCGTCGGCGCCATCACCATCCCCGCCGGCGGCGACCCGGGTGAGCTCTGGAAGGGCATGGTCAACGGCCTCGCCACCGGCGGCGCCATGACCGCGATGCGCAACTGGCGGACCAGGCGCAACGAACAACTGGGCCTCAACGGCCCCGGCGGCCCGAACCCGGGCAGCGGTTCCAACTCGGGCAACCGCCCCGTGGACGACGACAGGGTGCCGCTCCTGTCCGACGACACGTCCTCCGACGACGGCTCCTCCGACGACGGGTATTCGGACGACGATCCGTCTTCGTCCGGCAGCCCGTTGCCGCTCTGGCGCGACACTCCACCCGTCACCTTCGGTACTGGTGGATCGGGCAACACGTTCAACGGTGCCGCCGGTGGTGTGCCGGGCGGTACGCCCCGCAACGCTCCCGGTGACTCGGCCGGAGGCACGGGATCGTCGGTGTCCACGCCGCCGGGCAATTCCGCTGCACCATCCACATCAGACTCTCGCTCCGTGTCAGGTGTCGCCCGTCCGGACGGAACCCACTCACAGAACCAAGATGTGTTGCCTTCCGGCACGAGCGTCGCGCCGTCGTCTGTCCAGCCGCCGTCGAGCACGGTCGCGCCCGCGTCGGTGAACCCGGCTGTTCCCAGCCAGGGCAGCCCGGTTTCCAGCCCTGCGGGCGGTTCGGGTTCGGCGGCCACTCCGGGTTCGACGACCACCTCGGGCTCGGCCACTACCAACGGCCAGCTGGGCATCGTCGCCAACGGGCCTGCCACGAACAACGACGGCGTTCCTCTCGTCAGTGAACCGGGGCTGTTCACCGAGTCGGCGTTGCCGCCCGCGCCATCGACGCCCGCGCCACCGGCGGTTGTGGACACCGGGTCCGTGCAGAACGCCGATCCTTTTGCCGACCCTGGCTTCGTTCAGAACACCGACCCGTTCCAGGACCTCTTCCAGGACTCGGGCTCGGACAACGCCTCCGACTGGGATTCCACTTCGGACTCCGGCAACGAGTCCGACACCAGCACCATCACGTTCGAGTCCTTCGACGACGACTCCGACACGAGTGTCGACTCGGACACCGACGACTCACCGGCCTCCAAGCCGAGCATCGCCCCGAACACCACCACTGGCACGACCACCAACACCACGCCAACCGCCATCCCGGCTACCTCCAGCCCCGCCTCCACCCCGAGCTCCACCTCCACTCCCAGCCCCAGCCCCGCCTCCACCCCGGGCCCCGGCAGCACCGCGGCTGACAGTCCGAAGTCGCCCTGGAACACCAGTGCCGCAGCCATCACCCGGCAGTGGCGGGCCGACGACCTGCTGAGTGTGGTGAATGCCGAGCTGGTCAAGTCCGGCTGGTCCGAGGGCCGGATCGAACTCCCCGGCCTGTTCACCGCTCTCGACAAGCTGAACGAGCAAGGTGTGGTGCTGCGCCAGGACACCACGGGCGCGGGGCAGACGGTGGCCGGCTTCATCATGAACCCCGACGTCGTCGCCGTACCGAAGGGCGACAGCCCGAACACACCAGTCGTGGTGAGCGGTGCCGGCGACCCGTCCTCGACCGCGGGCCCGTTGGTGGCGTACCGAAACCCCGTGCCCGCCGAACTGCCGTCCACGGAGAACAAGGGATCCCGGCCGGCCGTTCCTTCCGCGACGGAAGTGGACGCGCCGGTGCTCGGCGGGCTGGGCGGGCGCACGCCGGAAGCCGCTGCCCATCGGGATGCGCAGGCGGCCAAGCGCAGGACGGAGGTGCCGGCCGAGGGACCCGCCGGACAGCCGGACACCACGTGGACACCAACGGACAGCCTCGGGAAGCCGATCAACCCGGCGGTGTCGACGCCGGTGCCCGCACCGTTCACGGCACAGCGCCATGGCGAACCGGCACCGGCCGCGGGCATCCAACCGATCCAGGAGGCTTTCGGCGCGCAGGAGCTCCTGAAGGCTGACCAGGTGAGCGAAACCTTGCGGCAGTTGACGTTCCTTGCGAACGACGTGCTGCCGCAGAGCCCTCCGCCTGCGCCGGACGGTCTGTACGCGACCGTCGGGCACCTGGTTCGAACCGATCCGGCGCGGCTGCGCCAGGAAGCGGTCAATGCGGCCATCGCCCGGCCCGACGTGGCTGCGGCAGCCGCGGACTTCATCGTCCGCAACTCGATAACCGACGAACACCTGCACCGCGGGTTGGTGGGTGACCTCAACGAGAACCTCAGCGCTTTCCACGGCACCGAACTGGCCGGACACCTGATCGCCACTCACCTGGGCATGCCCGTGGTGATCCACCGGCCCAACGGTGCTCCTCCGGTGGTGCTGTCCCCGCTGACCGGCCTGGGCGGCAACCGCGCGGTCGAGGTCGATCTGATCATGAAGGACGGTCGCCCGACCTACCGTCCGCACGAGGGACCGAACGGCCCGGTCACCCGGCGGTGGCAGGCAGGCGACCTGCTGAACGTCGTGAACAGCGAGCTGAGGAGCGAGCGCTGGCCGGGCGGCGCCATCGGTCTCACCGAGCTGTTCACCGCGCTGGGCACGCTCGATGCGAAGGCCATGTCGCTGCGCATGGACGCCAAAGGCACCGGCCGGATGATCGCCGAGTTCTTCATGATCGGCTCGATGGGTGTGAAGGGCGGGGCCAACCAGGACTCCGCAGACGTGGACGCCGTCGGAACCGAGGCCGACGGTCCGTCGTCCTCTGCCTCGTCCTCGCAGCACGATCCGGCCTCTGCGGTCGACAATCCTGTGCTGTTGACCGACGTCCGGCGTGACCAGCTCGGTGACGGATGGCAGAGCTGGTGGGATGCAGAGGTTGCGCTGGCAGGAGACTTCGACAGCGAGGATCGAGCCAACGACCTGGGGCTGGCCGATCACGTCATCGTGGACTTCCTCGGTGACCTGGCTGATCACGAGGACAGCCGCGCGATCGTGGACGGGCTTCGCCTGCTGGTCGCCAGGGAGATCGGCTCGCAAGGAGGACTGCTGACCAGCGGGGCTTATTCGCTGGCCGAGTGGGCCGCCGGGCAATGGGGGCTGCTGGAGACGCCTTCGGTGCGCGGCCAGCTCGATGTTCTCGGCGACGTGGTTGCCGCGGCAGGTACGTTCGACGGTCCGCCAGAGCACCTGGACACCGCGAGAGAGATCGTTGACCAGGAGTTCGAGCACGTCGAGGACGACGCTCCCTGGCGAGACGGCGCGGAAGCCCTGGTCGCTCGGCAGATCACGGCGGACGGAGGCCGCACCGGCCGCGGCCGCCAGCTGGCCATCTGGCTGAGCGATCAGATCGCGCAGATCAGCGAAGCCGACGACGCGTCTTTCGCGCTGCGGGATCCGATCGCCGAGTTTGCGCACCTCGACCGCGGGGATGCCGATCTCGACCACGAGTGGGTGGCCAAGTGGGAGGCGGAGTTCGCACGCGCTGAAGAACAGCTCGGCGGGCTTTCCGACAACCCGGACGACGTCGCCAACGCTCTCGACGTGGCGCAGGACTTCGTGGAGGACGCGTTCGGCGTCGTCATGACCGGATCCGAGCAGGATGCGTCGCTGCACAGGGGAGTGCGGCACGTCGTCGCCGAAGCGATCCTGCTCGAAGGCAACGGAGCGACCAGCGGACCGGTGGACCTGGCCAGGTGGGCCGCGCATCAGCTGGGTCGTGCAGCCGAAACAGCGGCGGTGCCCGAGGCCGGTTCGCGCGAGCCGGAAGGCATCGATCGGTCCGGCGCCGCCACGCCGGAGTCGACGGACGGGGACGGCGCGCCCCTCCTGCCGGCCGCCGTGCCGGCCATCGCGCCGGAGAGCGCGAGCGACATCGTCGAAGCCGTGTTCGGTCCTTCCGCTTACGCGGACGGTGACATGTCTCGTGACGCCGTGGTGGACCGGGAGCGCAGGACCCACGTCATCCAGCGGGTCGCGGAGAGGATCGCCGAGGACCGCGGCGACACATCGAGGGCCCGCGAGGTTGCGCGCGGGCTGCACCAAAGCTACGCCGCGTTGGACCAGAACCGTCCCACCGCACCAGATGTGAGCCTGGATCCCGATCCCGACGACAACGTCTCGGTGGCGTCGGGGGAAGGCAGCGAGACCGACGAGTCGGTGTTCGACTTCCGGCACCGGTTGGCGGATTTCGGCAGCGAAGACGACTCGTTGGACGAGCGGTGGGCCAAGTTGATCGCCGCGGGGCAGGCGGCCGAGGAGCGGTACGCCGGCAAGAGGGGGTACCTCCGGACGGCTGGCCGCGTGGTGAACGACGTGCTGGGCCCCATGCCCGCTCAGACCGACGCCGAGCCGGACGCGAAGACCGCGGACGAGCTGGACTTGAGGAACGGCCTGCGGTACCTGATCGCGGAGCAGCTCGTCGCGAACGGAGGTCAGGTCACCAGCGACCTGGCCGAGCTCGCGGTGTACGCCGCCAAGCGGTTGGAGCAGCCGGTCAAGTCCGTGTGGTACCAGGTGCAAAACCTGGAGCGCGGCAACTTCTCGACGACGGTGGAGCGCGACGCTGCCTGGAATGCCGCGTTCGACCTGCGTCCGGTCACCGAGTACGGGCACCACCTGGACCAGGCCAGGACGATGGTCAACGCGAAGTCCGACGCCGGGCAGGACGTCGCCGACGGCGTCGCCGGACTGGTCGCTCTGCAGATCGCCTGGCACGACGGTGACCTGAGGTCCGCCAGGAACCTCGCCAAGTGGCTGGTCGCTCAACGGCCGGAGTTCCTCACCGCTGGGCCGGGAGCGACCGCTCAGGCGTCGCAACCGACGCGGGACGCCGTGATCAGTGATCCTGACGGCCACGAAACGCCCGCCGCGCCGCCGGTGCCTGTCGCACCGCCCGCCGTGCCGCAGCCGCCTTCCCAGCCTGACGCGCCGTCGGTCGTGCAGCCTGTTGTGCCGCAGCCTGTTGTGCCGCTGGTCTCGTCGCCCGCGGGGCCGCCGGTCTCACAGCCCGCCTCCCAACCTGCCGTGCCGCCCGTGTCACAGCCGGCCAGCCAGCCTGCCGGGCCACCGCCCACGCCCCCCGCCGGACCTCCTGCCGCGCCACCCGTCCCACCCGCCGCGCCACCCGTCCCACCCGCCGCGCCACCCGTCCCCCCGCCGTTGAACATCCCTGACCACGTCCGCGACAACCGTGCCCTCGGCGTGGTCAAGGCGGTCACCGCCGTCAAGGTCGGAACACGTGTCGCGGGCCTCGTCACCACCACGCTGGGCGGTGCCGAGGTCGACGGCCTCGACGCCATCACGAAGGTGGTGGACGCGGACAGCGAGTTCGAGTCGTTCCTCGGCGACGGTCGTTCGTTCCCGGTGAGGGTCGGCAACCGGTGGTACGCGGCGACCATCCGCGCGGCACTGGACCTGAGCGGGCCGCTGACGCCCAAGAAGGGGGGCAGCTCCACGGCCACGGTCAACATGAGCATGCTGGAGTCGAAGGGCGTCGGTGCGAGCAGCACGATCGCGACCGGCGCGGACGTGGGCGCGTCCTTCAGCTACTCGACCGGTCTCGGTCCGCTGGGATCGATCGCCGTGCGGATACCGATGGGGTCACCATCTGTTTCGCAGGCGCACTCGACGAACACGCAGACGTTTCGCGGCATCTTCGGCGGCCAGGAAGCACAGCACGTGGACGTGCCGGTCACGTGGTCGGTCAGTGTTCTCGACGAGCGGTCGCAGCCGGTCGGCGACGGTACGCAGTCGCTCCAGCACGAGGTCACGCTCGGCCTGCCCAACAAGACCCCGCCCCTGCCCCAGGGCACGAACACCGCTTTCGTGCCGATCGCTCCGACCGCGGGCCCGCAGCTCACCACCCTGCTGGCCGAGGCGATCACGCACGTCGGCGACAGGCACGGCGAGATCGCGGGGAGGTTCCACAACTCGGCCGCGGGACAGCCCAAATCCCCGGGTTGGCTGGCGCTCAAGACGTTCCTGAGCCCGACGAACATCCGCAACGAGTTCCCGGGCATGCTCGGGAACTGGGTGTCCTCACCCGACCTGATCAGCCCGCACGGCTCCCGCGGCGTGGCGGTGCAGATGAGGGCCTCCATCCAGGAGGCCCGGCTGATCGGGCAGGACAAGGAGACCACGCTCGCTCTGCACGACTCGACGACGTCGATCGTCACCAACAGCGCGAAGTCGAAGAGCGGCATCAGCGTCTCGGCCTCCATCGGCGGTGGCGAGTCGGTGGGTGTGGGCGGCGCGGGCCTGCTCGCCGGCAGTGCGAGCGTGACGACCGGGGACAGCACGTCGTCAGGTTCGTTGGGCAAGCACGAGATCGGTGCCGATGTGAAGGGCCCCACCGGTTCCTACGAGATCAAGGGCACCGTGGAAGTGCGCACTCCGGATGGCGACGTCGTCTCCGTGCCGATCGAAGGCGTGGTCCGGCTCAGCCTCGCGGAGGCGGCGGACCACGGGTTCGCGGTGCCGGCCGGGTTCACCGACAAGGAGATCACGCCTCCGCGCGATGGCATCGACCGGTTCCCGCCACCGTACCTGGCGTCCGATCTCGCCTCCGGCAACGCGAAGGTCGGCCGGCTGGACGGGATGAACGACGTCAAGGACCAGATCCAGGACACCCTCTCGAAGATCGACGGTTTCGAGGACTTCTTCCCTGCTTGGAAGAAGCCTGCTGACGCCCGGCCGTGGTACCGCGTCGACCTGACGCCGGTGAAGACGTGGCTCGCGACCGCCTTGTCCACCGTGAAACGCTTCGGCGGTTTCACCGGTGCGCTGGACCAGGTTTCCAGGACGCAGCCGCGCTCGGGTGACGACTACGCCGCGTTCGCCGAGCGGATGACGAACCAGCGGATGCTGGACACGAATCTCTCGCCCGTCGCGACCAAGTCCACGATGGACAGTCTGATCGGCAAGGGCAGGACGATGGTGTTCCAGCGCAGCGGGATCTTCTCCAAGGACTACGTGCGCGTCACCGTCAAGGCGAAGCTGGCGAACACGAAGTACGACGGTGAGGCGCCCGGCCGCGTCGTCCGCACCTCGGACACCCGTGAAACCAAGATGAGCGCGAGCAGCGACCGAGCGGCCGGGTACTCGATCGGCGTGGAAGGCCGCGTGATCATCCCGAACACCGCGGGTGACACGGCGCTGACGGTCGTGCCGAACGCGTCGATCAAGTACAACTCGACGACGACGCATCAGAACAGCTCCGGGCCGGGAGCCGTGAACAACATGGTCAACGGCGGCACCGAGGTGAACCACCGGTTCACGAGCCAGATCGAGTACGACGTCGTCGTCGAGACGTACTCCCGTCCGAGGGCGTGGGTCCGCCGGGTGACGCCGGGTCTGCCGGGCTGGGACACGCCTGTCGTGAAGACGATCGCGAGGACGAACCTGTCCGCAGCCACGTCCACGGCCACCCAGGGCGACGGTGCGGCGCGGCCGGGCGACGGGCCGATCGACCTCCGCGTGCTGCGTGGTGAGGTGCAGCTGTTCCTCCCGGAAAGCTCGGTCTTCACCGAGGATCCCGTGAAGTTCCGCCCGGGACGGACGTCGCCCCCGATCGCACTGCCCGGCGACCCGTCCATCACGGATCTGCTGCTACGTCCGGAGTACGCGCCGGACGGCGAACCCCCGATCACGGAGTGGCTGCACGTCGAGGCGCTGACCGGCACGGACCGGCTGCAGAAGGTCGCGGTCAGGGCGTTGAACGATGCGGCGGGCGGCGACGACGTGCTGGTCCTCCCGGGCTCTCCGTCGATGCGGGCCCTGGACCAGATGTTCACGCCGGAGAACATCAAGTCGAACCTCAACCACGCGGTGAACGCGGGCCTGCAGGAGAACGGGCTGAAGTACGCGAGGAGGATCGAGGACCGGTCCGGCGCGGTCGGCATGAAGCTCGCACTGGCGAACCCGAAGCTGGTGTCCATTTCGGACACCACAGCGATGGAGCGCTCCGCGGCCGGTGGCAACCGGGCGGGTGCGACCACGACCACGAGCAAGGGCTGGGACTTCAACCTCGGTGCCACGGTCATCGCCGCACCGGTGAGCACACCCGGCGGGCCCACCATCGGCAGGGGAGGCGTGAGCGCCGGCGGCAAGCTCAGGTCGTGGCGGACCGTCACCGCGAAGGCCCGCGAGATGACAGGTCTCATGGAGCGCAAGCGCAGCATGCCCGGCACCGACCGCACCGCGCTCGTCCAGGTGGACCTCGTCGCGGACATCGTCGCGGAGAGCAGGGTCGGCAACGCCGTTCTGCCCGACCGCGCCGTGGACCGCAAGGGCTTCCGCGTCGTGCAGGAGGGCGCGGTCTACCTCAGGATGAGCGAGGAGCAGGCTCGCAAGCACGGTCTCCTGCCGGAGATCACGCAGCCGCGCAAGCCCGCCACCGTCACGTTCGCGCCGCCTCCCACGATGCGCGAGAACAAGCCGGGTTCGATCGGGTTCGGTGTGTTCGAGCGGTTGCCGAACCTGACGAAGCTGGTGTCGACGCTGCGTGCCGAGAACGAGAGCACCGGTAAGGCACTGATGCCCGACGCCGTGCTCGACGACGCCATGAACAACCTGCAGCGCGTTCTCGAAATGACCGACAGGGAAACCCATCGCGCCATGATGGAGTCCGCGATGGACGGTGGCGTGCTGCTGTCCGCGCAGAACCCCAAGTTCATCGGGCGCGACTCGTACCAGGTCGTGCTGAAGGCGACACCGCGTGAAATGAAGTTCCAGGACGTCGTCAACGACGGCGTCAAGATGGACAACATCCTGGTGTACCTCGGCACCGAGGCCGAGACCAAGGGCACCAGCAGGTCCTGGTCGGCGGGCCTGCGCGCGTTCTTCGGCGTCGCCCCGCACGCGGCGGACACCAGGCACAGCGGCAACACCACCGGAGCTCTGGGCTCCACGGCCGAGCACGGCCGGACGGGGTCGAACGGAGTGTCCTACACCGAACTCGACGTGCACGTGGCGGGAACCGGCGCGCCAGCCGCCGTCTACGGCGGGAAGGTCGACTGGGAGCTCGAGGTCCACGGGCGCAAGGGCGTGGTCGCGCGGGCGGTCGTCACCGAGGACATGACCTTCCGCGTGGTCGCCGACGACGTGGCGGTCAAGCCGACCCCGGTCCCGGCCGACCCGCGAATCTCCCCGGCCCCGGCCGACGACGCCGATCCGACGCAGATCCAGGCGTGGAAGAACGATGGCATCAAGTTGCCCAAGACCGTCCACCCCCAGAGTTCGGTCGGAGCGGCGCAGGTCCGGGAGGGGGCGTTGCGCGCGCTCAGAACGGCCGGACTGAGCGAGGACGCGACGAACCGAGTGCTGGGCCTGACCAACACGGCCATGTCCGCGCTGAGCGCGGAGAACATCCGCGTCACCATGATCGATGCGACCGACCAGGGCGTCCGCCTGCCGGAGTTGCACAAGAACGCGCTGCTGTCCGACGAGCACGCGGGCCTGGAACTGCACGCCAAGCTGGTCAACCCACAGCTGTCCGGCCTGAGCGACGCCGTCGCGATGAGCAGCCAACGGGCGATGATCCCCGATGTCACCTCCACGGTCTCGGTGAGCGAGGCGGTCGACGCGGCCGTCGCGCTCAGCGGATCCATGGGCAGCGACAGCGGTGGCGAGGGCCTCGTCCGCGACCACGGCGGTCAGTTCGGTGACTTCGAAGCCAAGCTCGCGTTCAGCGAGTCCGGGGACATCGCCGGCACCGTCAGCTCCGCACGCCAGGAAGGCACCGGCAGCGGTGGCCGGACCGCTCTCGTCACCTACGACGTCGAGTACCGGATCGTCGCCACGGTCAACGGCAAACAGGCGGTGGTCGACGTGCGCAGCGACAGGTCCGCCCAGATCCGCGTCAGTGACGCCGACCTGAAGCTCGCGCTGGGCGGTCATGACGTGCCGACGCCGATCGACGACGCGCAGAAGGAAGTGCACAAGGCCGCCACGGACTGGCGCAACAAGGAGAAGGAGGTCGAAAAGGCGCAGCGCGCGCTGGACGACCTCGTGCTCGCCCAGCGCAGCGGCCGCGAAGCCGCGGCCGAGGAAGTCGTCGCGGCCGCGCAGAAGCTGAAGGAATCCGAGACCGCGCGATCTGACCGGACGAGGGAACTGGGCGAGGCCGAGGCCGCCCGCGGTGCGGCGGCTCGCGCTCTGGCGGACGCCGGGCGGCAAGCCGAACGGGACCTCTTCCGGTTGCTGTCGACCGCGGACCTCGAGAACATGACGCCCGCCGAGGAGACACAGCGACAAGAGATCGCGAGGAAGTTCACAGCGGCGAACGAGAAGGATGCCGCCGACGCCAAGAAGGTCGTGGATGCGACCACGAAACGCGACAAGGCCGTCGCCGACGTCCTGCTGGCGCGAACACGGGTGCAGAAGGCGAACGACGCCGTTGCCGCGCTCGACGAGGCGCGCGACGCCGTGTCCGTCGAGGTCGGCAAGGCCCACCTGGCCGCGGATGCCGCCAAGGAGAACTGGCTGACGGCGAAGAGGACGCTGGGCGACCGGATCGAGGACTTCAACGCGGGCCTGCAGACGCCTCCGAACCTCCCGCCGGGACCTGGTCCCGATCGGAACGCGGGCTTCGGGCTGAGCACGTCTCCCACATTCATGTCCGACCTGACCGATGACGGCTTCTTCGAAAGGGAGGTCCTCCGTTCTGGCGGCAACTCCAGGCGCCCCACCTACAACAGTGACGACGCATGGGCCCATGTCGCGGACCGGCTGTACACGGATGCACAGGAGGGTCAAGATTCCGGCGAGGGTGATGACACCGCTTCCACGGACGTTGCGCTGGGAGCCGCTGCACCCACGTCGTTGGACGCCTTCGTCCTGAACGAGCCTGTCATGCCCGACGACGCACCCGTCGTCGAGATCCTGCCCGGTCCGGCAGCAAGCGGGCCGGACGGCGGCAAGAACCCGGCTGAGGAGGTGCGCGAGGCCGAGAACGAAGAGGAGGCCGAGAACGAGGAGGAGGCCGAGAACGACGGCTTCTACACGGACGACGATGCCGAAGTTCCGCCGAGGGTCTCTCGTGACGATCATCGTGCCGACGACACGCTCTTCGCGTATGTCGCGGAGCCGGACTCCGACGCACTGACGTTCACCGCGGACACCGGCGACCGGCATGACGCGGTGCTGGGCCAGGTGTACGCGCCGAGCGGCAAATTGTTGTCCCAGCAGGAAGTCGCGCGCATCGACGCCGATTACCGCGACGCGGTGCCCCTGTTGGGGCAAGTGCATGACCTCGGCAGCCTCATGCGTGAGGCCGCGTCCATGCTCTCGTACACGATCGAGGCGCCGGAAAAGACCAAGCCCGGCTACGACGACTACCGGGAGCTGCACGCGAGGGCCATGCGTGTGGTCGCCGCCCGTCTGGCCGCCGACCACGCGACCAACCCTCGCGGGCACTCCGCGGTGGCGTACGTGGCCAAGATCGCGGTCGATCTGGGGGCCAGGCGCAGGACCAGCGGTTCGCCGTTGGGCTTCGCCCCGCTTCCGGCACCGCCGCGCGCTGGGGAGTCGTCGGCGGCGGGCGGCCGGCCGAGGGTGCCCAAGCCCTTCGACGTGACCTTCGCGGAAGGCGTTCACCGGATCTCCAGCAAGAGCAAGGAGAGCCCGGAGCTGACGCGCGCCGTCAACGAGTACGCGAGGGCGGCGGACAGCAGGCGGACTGTTGTTCTCACCGGTTTCCTGGACCCCTCGCTGCCGCACGACACGGCCAGGGCTGTCGCGGAGCAACGGATCGCGTCCGTCCGGGCCACCTTTGTGGACGCTGTGCGTTCGGAGCTGGAAAGCCTGCCCGGTAACAGGGTGGTGGTCGAGGACATCCGCTTCGAGGAGAACCTCGTGCTGGCGACCGAAGAACTGGAGGGGCACCACCGGGTTCAGATCGCGTTCCGGGAGCCGGGCGTCCCCGCGCTGACCGAGTTCACCGGCGACTGGCAGCGAGCGCGCGTCGAGTACACCGCGCAGTCGCAGGAGTTCGACCGCCGACTCGCCGGCTACGTGGCCGAGCACCCGGCGGTCAACGCCGAACTGGGGAAGATCGCGCGGTTGGTGTGGGACGAGACTTCTCCGGAGAACCGCCGGCACCTCATGTTCGCGTCTCCGATCTACGCCGGCGCGGTGCCGCTCGGCGTCGAGAACGTGCGTGCTGTGGTGGAGCACGGCAATCTGCGTGAGCGGATGGCGTTGCTGAACAGGCGCGCGATGGACAACATCCTGTATCCGGGGATCCCGCGCCACGAGCACATCGTCGTCGAGCAGGACCAGCGGAGGTTAACTGAGGCAAAGCGGTCTTTCGACGCGGTGGAAGCAGATCGGAAGCTCCCGCCTGAGGAGCGGGAGAGGTTGCTGGCGGTCCACGGCGCGTCGTTGCGCGTGCCCACGGATCCGGCCGCGCTGAGGCCGCCCCTGAGCGATGCGGAGCGCTCCTACGTGGTCGATGACAAGGGCCGCCTGAAGTGGGAGTCCGCGGCGCTGACCAGGTACATGCACGCGAACGGCTGGGTGCACCGCATGGCGGAGAACGCCGGTGGGCTCAGCGGCACCGGCACGTCCGGAACGGCCTACCTGCTGATCAGGTTCGTGGAGCAGTTGGCCGCACGCAGCAACATCAGGATCGACATGGACCTGTTCCGGCTGGCGCTGGTCGGCTATCTGATCCCGATCGACTCGCACACGTTCTACGAGATCATGCACGCCGCCCAGTTCGCGGATCAGGGCCTCACCCACGGCAACACGATGGGGCGGTACCGCTGGCTTCCTCCGCTGACCGACGCGGAGGTACGCGAGAACGTCGCTGTGGACGGGCTGTATCCGGACGAGCACGCGGCAGGTGTCGTCGACTGGGCCGCGCTGCAGGGATCCACCTCAGGTGTGACCGAGGTGGAAGTCGACGACGAACAGAATTCCCCGCTGTCCGGCCAAGAGCTCGTGCGGCAGGTCGACGCGGCGGATGTTGCCGGGGGCAGACCGGCAGCACGTGACCTGCACGCGTCGTACGCACTCAACCCGGCCCATGGCCGAGAGGCGTTCGGGCGTGATGTCGTCGAGCTGGGGCGCAGCCTCTACCGCCAGTTGGTGCTGAACCACGACCCGGGGCGGCCTGCCGTACCGACGGCGATCCGGCTCCAGAGTGCGCAAGATGGTCAGGTCGGCAAGTTCGTGCCAGTGGTGTGGAACTCCCTGAAGAAGCAGATGTTCCTCGAGTTCGGCAAGTACGCGTCGCACGCCGGTGCCGGCCACGACCTGCCGCACCCCGACGATGTGCTGGCCGAGTTCGACGCGGTCGCCGAGAACCAGGTCGTCGTCACGGTCGCGGATCTCGACCAGCCCCGTGACCGGCCGGCGGTGTGGACGGGGGCTCAACCCGCCATGGGGCTCGACAGGTCTTCGTGGCAGGCACATCTCCAGCGCATGGTCGCTGTCGTGTCCACGCTGCCGGACAGAACGGCCTTGCTGGACAGGGCGTCCAGCATCGTCCAGCGCCACCACGCGTCACCTCCGGCGTACTCGGCGCGGTTCTCCGCCGTTGTGCACGCGGTCGCCTACCAGCTGCACCTCGATCGCGAGTCGGCAACGCCCGAACGGAACGCCGAGCAGCTGTCCCTGACGCTGCGCAAAGTCCTGGGCGACCTCGGAGGGCCGGTGCGCACGCCTGAGGGCGGCAGCGTTTCCGAGAGCAACGTCGACAAGATCAAGGCGGAGCACACCAGGGCGATCCGGATGCTCGACCGGCTGCCCGAGGCCCGGCGCGCCGAGGTGACGCGCGAGGCCGACGAGATCGTGGGATCGGGTCATCAGCCGCCGAACCGCGACCGCAACACGCAAACCCCGCGGGACATCGCCTACCTGGAGCTGCACCAGAGGATCAGGAACATCGTGGCGGCGACTCTGGCGACGGCTTCCCCCGAAGCCAGGGCCCAGGCGCAACGGATGTCGGAACTGCTTGCGACCGCGGGCACCGGCCGCACGGTGCCCGCCCCCGCGCCGGCCGCTGGCACAAGCGCCGGCCCGCGACAGCGCCCCGACACGACCCACGAGGCGGAGGCTGAGCGGTTGTTGGTGTTGGCGGGTTCTCAGCTGGTGATGCCGGTGCCGGATCCGTCTCCTGAGCAGGCGCGCAGGCTGGTGGAGCGTGAGGAGCTTCGTCGTCAGGTGGCTGTGGCGGTGATGGAGGTTGATCTGGGTGTGCGTAGTCAGGAGTCGCTCGACGCGTTGGTCGCTGATCTGACGAGAGGGAGTGGTCCTTGGACGGCTGCGCCGATGGGGGCGGCGCGGTTCCGTCCTGGTGATCGGCAGGAAGGGGGATCTGGCAGGGGTTCCTCGGGCCTGGAGGCGGGGCCGAGCACTCGACCCGTTGGTTCGGCTCAGGTGGGCCACGGGACCGCGCGGTCGCAGGTGCCGCTGGGTCGGGGGAGTGAGGGTGTGTTCCGCGGTCAGCGGTTCTCGATTCCGTTGGGGCAGCAAGACTCTGATGTGTTGGACGCCGCGGGGTCGCTTCAGATCGCGGTGATCGGTGATCTGGTGGTTCTGAACC
>NZ_JAXAVU010000011.1:0-350944 GCF_033949975.1 Lentzea sokolovensis | reverse complement strand
CTGGCCCGTTCCGTACTTGTCGAACCGGAGGGTCACCACCCGATCGCGGTCCAGTGCGGCGGCGAGGTCCCGGATGGTGTTGGGCGTGAGCGACGGCGGCTGGTTGCCGTCGCGGTCGGTGGGACCGCTGCCCGGTAGCAGAAGGGCCGCGGGCAGGCGTTCGCCGCGCCGCCGCGCCGGCACGTGGAGCGTCCCGTAGGTGGTCGTGCCCTCGACCACGAACGACACCTGCTCGTCGCGTGCGGGCAGCCAGGCCGTGGAGTCGTGGCCGCGGACGGCGGACGCGGCGGCGGTGGGCGTGATGCCGGCGGCCAAGACCGCCGCCACGAGTGCCGAAGCGACTTTGACGATCATCGGCTCGTCGCCTGTTCGACCATGGCCACCACCGCGCGAGGGTCGTCGACCTCGACGACCAGCCGGGTGTAGTGCTCGTCGGCAAGCTCCACGACCACCGCCTTTTGCGCGTCGCGGACCGCCCAGAAGACCTTCTCGCCGTCCTGGTGGAACGTGCCTGCCGTGATCACCCCTGGCAGATGCGTGCCCGGCGCCCGAATCCCCTTCGGCTCCCCCAGGATTCCCGGATCGACCGTGGCGCCACGCACGTGTGCGAGCGGGATGGTCAGCTTGCTCTTCAACGACCACAACTTGTCCAGGCCGTTCATCTCCACCACCAGGTCCTGGCCTTGCACGCTGATCGTCGCCATCTCAGTTCTCCTTACCGGGCACCGTTTCCGGCGCATCACGAATGGTGGGGACGTCCGCGGCTTCCCCGTGGCGCACGGCCTGCGATCTGGCGCGCAGCCATCGGCCCAGCAACACCTCGGTGGCACGCGGGTCGCCCGTCGCCTCGTCGACCTCGGCGAAGACCGACGACACCAGGCCGGCGACCTCGGGGTCGTCTGGCGCCCGATCGACGGCGGCCACCAGCAGGAAGTCCCACGCGGGCAGGTGTTCCGGCTGGGCGGCACGAGCCAGGTGCGGGCGAACGTCCTGCTCGATGTGACGGCGCAACGCCGCCAGGTACAGACCGCGTTTGCTGCCGAACACGCCGTAGAGACTGTTGCGGTGCACTCCGAGTCGAGTCACCAGGTCGTCGATCGAGACACCGTCGTAGGCACGGCGGGCGAACAGATCGGCCGCCGCCTCCACGGTCTCGTCCACGTCGAAAGACCTGCGTCGTCCCATGTGACGACCGTAGCGTTTTCGGGAACGATCAGTCAAGAACAACCGTTCCTGAAAGCGGCGACCGTCTGCGGGCAGCCCTGCCGGGGCACCACGCGGCCGGGCCCGCCACCGCATCGGTGACGTGCACCTGCCCAGCGGCGCGCTTCCGGCGTCTTGCGATGGATGACGTTGTTCTGCTGAACGCGGACAACTGATTGTGCGGACATCGGCGCGATGATTCGCGACCCAGGTCGCAATACCGGTCCAGCCTCGATGACACCCCCAATTGATGGCCATCGAGGCCGGACCCGTGACGTGTATAGCGTGGTCCTGTTGTCAGGCGCCGGAGAGCGGCGCACCGGACAACACGAATCCGAGGAGAGATATCAGGTGCCACGACCGGAGCGACCGCTGGAGCTCGATGGGACCGCTCTTGTCGAGTTCGCCGTTGACCTGCGGCGTTTGCGTCAGGACATCGGCGGTCCGTCGTATCGCGAGCTCGGGAAGCGCGGCGGCTACTCCGCGACGACGCTCGCCGAGGCCGCCGGCGGGCGCCGGTTCCCGAGTCTGGAGGTCACGCTCGCCTACGTGCGCGCGTGCGACGGTGACGTCGAACTGTGGGAGCAACGGTGGCACTCTCTCGCGGCCGAACTCAACGCGACTGTTGTCGCCGAACCAGAGGATTACGACCAGGCGCCCTATGTCGGACTTTCCGTTTACCGCGCTGAGGACGCGTCCCGGTTCTTCGGCAGGGAACGCCTTGTCGACGATCTTCTCGCTCTTGTGCAACGGCAGAAGTTCGTCGCGGTGTTCGGCCCGTCCGGGTCGGGAAAGTCGTCGCTGATTCGCGCGGGACTTCTTCCGCGGCTGCCGGCGCACGTTCTCCGGACGCCGGGTGACCATCCGATGCGGTTGGTGCCCGGTTTTCCGTCCGACCAGGAGACCGTGGTCGTGGTCGACCAGTTCGAGGAGGTTTTCACCCTCTGCCAGGACGCGGACGAACGGACGCGGTTCATCGCCGAACTGCTCGGCCGCCGGGCGGTGATCGGCGTGCGGTCGGACTTCTACACGCACTGCTGCATGATTCCCGAGCTGGCGGGCGCGCTGCAGGACTCCCAGTTCACCGTCGGTCCGATGACGGCCGAGGAGCTGCGTCGCGCGATCACGTTGCCCGCGGTGAAGGCGAACTGCACGGTCGAGAGCAACCTGGCGGCCACGCTCATCGCGCACGCCCACGGTCAGGCGGGTGTCCTGCCGTTGCTGTCGCACGCGTTGCTGGAGACGTGGCGCCGGCGCAGCGGAAACCGGCTCACGCTCACCGGGTTCCAGGCTGTCGGCGGCATCGACGGCGCGCTCGCGAAGACGGCCGAGGCGGTGTACGGCTCGCTGGACGCGCGCCAGCAGGGCCGTGCGCGGGACCTCTTCCGGCGCCTCGCCGTGCTGGGTGAGAACACCGAGGACACCAAGCGCCGCATCTCCCCTGCCGAGCTCGACGACGACCAGGACACCGCGGTGGTGCTGGACAGGTGCACCGCCGCACGGCTCGTCGTGCGCGACACGGACAGCATCGAGATCACGCACGAAGCGTTGATCCGCACGTGGCCCCGGTTCCGGGAATGGCTCAGCAGCGACCGCGACGGGCAACGCGTCCACCGGGAGCTGACGCACGCCACCGACGTGTGGGAGCAACTGGATCGCGACCGCAGCGCGCTGTACCGGGGAGCCCGGCTGGCGATCGCCCGCGAATGGGCCACCCGATCCCAGGCGCTCACGGTTCGCGAACGAGCGTTCGTCGAGGCCAGCACCGATGCCGAGGCCGAGGAGCACGTGCTGGCGAGGCGCCGCGCGAAACGCCTCGGCTATCTGGTCGGCGTGCTCGCGGCGCTGCTGGTCGTCTCGGCGGTGACGACGTTCTACGCGGTGCGGACGCGCAACGACATCACCTCGCAACGCAACAGCGCGATCGCCCAGAACCTCGCGTCCGAGGCGGTGGTGGAGCATCGCGCGAACCCGTCACTCGGGCTGCAACTCGGTTTGGCCGCGCACAACCTCGCCGCGACGCGCAAGACGCGCGACGCGGTGCTGAGCACGCTGGCGACCGTCGTGACGGCGCACGACGAGGAGGTCTACACGGCGACGTTCAGCAGTGACGGCACGCTGGCAACGGCGGGACGCGACCACTCGATTCACCTGTGGAACGTCAGCGACCGGCGCAAACCGGTCCGGCTCGGCACTCTCACCGGTCACACCGGTGCCGTGCGCGCACTGTCCTACCGCGCGGACGGGAAGGTCCTCGCGTCGAGCGGCGACGACGGAACCGTGCGGCTGTGGGCCGAACAGAAGGAGATCGCGGCACTGACCGGCATGGGATCCGTGCGCGCGGCCACGTTCAGCCCGGACGGTCAGACCCTCGTGGCCGGTTCCGGCACCGGAGAGGTGCGAACGTGGAACGTCAGCGACCCGCGCAACCCGGTCCTGACCGCCACGGTGCGCGGCCACACCGACGCGGTGCGGACGGTGGCGTTCAGCCTCGACGGCAAGACCCTGGCCACCGGGAGCGACGACCACAGCGTGCGGCTGTGGCAGGACGGCGCCGAGATCATGTCGTTGTCCGGCAACAGGATCGACGTGTACGACCTGGCCTTCAGCCCGGACGGGCGCACGCTCGCGGTCGGCAGCGGCAACGACAAACCCGTGCGGCTGTGGAACGTCACCGATCCGCGCAAGCCTGCCGAGCTTCCCTCGCTCACCGGGCACGAGGACGTCGTCGGCAGCGTCGCGTTCAGCCCGGACGGTCGCACGCTCGCGTCCGGCAGCGACGACCGAACGGTGCGGCTGTGGAACGTCACCGATCCCGGGCACGTCACCGAGATCGCCACGCTGTCCGGCGCCGCCATCGCCGTGGCCGACATCGCGTTCAGCCCGGACGGCCGGACCCTGGTGTGGACCATGTTCGACCCGACCATGCGGCTGCTGAACGCGGATCTCGGCGCCGCCGTCGCCGAAGCGTGCGGCTCGGCGGGAGCGCGCCTGACCGAGGACGAGTGGCGCAGGCACGTCCCGGACGTCCCGTACACCCCGCCCTGCTGACGAACGCGGTGAGGCAGGGCGGAAATCCCGACCTGCCTCACCGCGCTTCTGGTTGTCAGCCGCGGTGCCACTTCTGGTTGGCGCCGCCCACGCAGTCCCACATGTGCAGGACCGCGTCGTTGTTCGGGTTCCACTCCGCGATGTCCACGCACTTGTTCGCCTGCGGGTTCACCAGGTCACCGGCACCCGACAGCACGAACTGCTGGGCCGCGTTCCCCGAGCAGGTCGCGAGTTGCACGGCCGCGCCGTTGTCCCTCGAACCCCACGCCACGTCCACGCACTTGTTGTTCTCCGTGCGCAACGTGCCGCCGGTGAACTCGAACTTCTGGTTCGTGCCGCCCGTGCAGTTCCACACGATCAGGCGCTGGCCGTCGGCGAAGTTCCAGTTCGGCACGTCGATGCACTTGCCGTGCCAGTCGCTGACGATGCTGCCGGCGCTGGCGGGCGGAGGCGTCGTGGAGCCGCCGCTGAACGGGGTGAGGATGATCCCGGCCGAGCGCGGGTCACCGTCGTGCACCAGCGACTCCTGCGCCTGCACGTCGTCGAACGCGAACCCGTACGCCTTGCCGTCCACCATGTTCTGGTGCACCAGCCGCGAGTAGTGGTTGGTGATCGCGCCCTGGTAGAAGTCCGCGGGACCGCCGCCGGGCTGCACGTCGATGCGGCCGAGCGTGGAGCGGTGCAGAGCGGCGCACAGGGTGCGTGCGATCGGGCCGACCACCTGGTCGTTGGGCGCGGCCAGGGCGCCGTCACAGCCCCACACGTTCGAAGTGGACGGCTTGGTGAACGACGCCACCTGCTGACCGGCGGTGTTCCTGAAGTTCATCGTGCCGCCGGACGTGCCACCGAAGTACTTCACGTCCGGACGGTCGCCGAACGGCTGCACGGTCAGCGTCTTGGTCATGTACGCGTTCCACGCCTGGGTGATGTACGAGTCCAGGTAGTTGCGGTCGAAGTTGCCGACGTCGGCCGCCTTGCCCGGCGCGAGCACGCGCAGCACCGTGCCGTCCGAACGGGACATGACCGACCCGCCCCAGCCCGCCTGGTTGCGGATGCCGTTGATGACGGCGTCCCGCCCGCCGGACTTGAGTTCACCGGTCTTCTTCGTGGCGCCGCTCGCGCCCGTCACGGTCACCGCGTGCGGTACCGCGAACATGTCCACCTGGGAGCTGTTGAGCCACAGACCCGCGTCGTTGTAGGTGAACTCGCTCCAGTCGAACAGGATGCCGCTGTTCGGGTCGCCGGAAGCCCACGGCGCCGGCTGCACCAGGCCGTCGGGCGTCAGGAAGAACTTGAGCTTCTCGCCGAACGACATGTAGACGCGGCCGGAGATGAACCGCGGCACCCGCAGCGAGGCGGTGCCACCGGGACCAGGACCGGCGATCGACACGTCCGGCGCGGGCGTGGGCGGGTTGCCGCCCGGCGACCACGGCGTGAACGCGCCCGCCTGGTTGACGTACCCGAGGCGCCCGCTGCGGATGTCCGTGCCCAGGACGTACAGGTGCACGGCCTCGGACCGGCCGCTGTTGTTGGTGACGTTGAGCGGCAGCAGGTCGGGGCCGATCGCCTGTGCCGGTGTGCTCGCGATGGCCGCCGATGCGATCGCCGCCAGTGCGGCGAGCGCGCTGAACCACTTCGTTCGAGTGCGCATCTGACTCCTTGTGCAGGGGTGCTCTGCCAACAGGTCCCCCGACCGGCTACAGGGCGGTCGGCGGCCTCCGGTTCGAGAACTGGTCCAGACCGGTTATGAGAGCGCTTCCATGGTTGTTCGCAGATGGCGGCTCTGTCAATACCGGGCAGAAGCCGGGCAGGAGCCGGGCAGGCGGCCGAACGCGGCTACCGGTCGAGCTGTGCGGGAAGGGATCCTGGACAGCGCTGAACACATGTTCAATACTCTGTACATGCGTTCAGCCTCTGATCTGACGGCGCGGGCCCGCATCCGCGACGCCGCCTTGGCCCGGTTCGGCTCCGAGGGGATCTCCGGCACGTCGGTGCGGGCGGTGGCCGCGGACGCCGAGGTCTCCCCCGCGCTGGTCGTGCACCACTTCGGCTCGAAGGAAGGCCTGCGCCAGGCCTGCGACGACTACGTCCTGGACGCGATCCGGTCCGGCGACGAGGCGGCGACCGAGGCCCTGGGCGAGGTGCTGAGCGCCGCGACTCCCGTGCGGCGGTACCTGGCGCGGGCGCTGCTCGACGACACGGAGGCGGCTGGCGCGTTGTTCACCGAGATCGTCGAACGCACGCAGGTGTGGCTGGCCGCGGGCGAAGCGGAGGGCTGGGTGCGTCCCACGTCCGATTCGCGGGCGCGAGCCGTCACCTACGTGTCGTGGTTGCTGGCGCCGCTCGTCCTCGGTGATCACGTCGGCCGGCTGCTGGGCGGGGATCCGGCGGAGACCGCGACCGCCGTGCGCGGTGCGCGGGCCGGCCTGGAGATGCTGACCGGCGGACTCTTCGCCGACGACCGGTGGCTGAGCGCGTTCACCGAGATCGACAGGACGACCAGGTCGTGAAAGGGGTCCACAATGGACGCGGTTGACCGCATCGCGAAGACGTTCGGCATGAACGACGAGGCGTGGCAGCGGCACGCCAACCCGTGGAGCGTGTGGACGCGGTTCGCCGCGATTCCGTTGATGCTGCTGGCGATCTGGAGCCGGACGTGGATCGGGTGGTGGAGCCTCGTGGCGATCGCCGCCGTGATCGTCTGGCTGTTCGTCAACCCGAGGGCGTTTCCGCCGGTGCGTGAACCACAGAGCTGGGCAGCACGCGGCATCTACGGAGAACGCGCCTGGCTGGAGGACCGCGACCTCGTGCCACCGGACCACCGCCAGGTGCTCCGGCTGCTGGTCACCTTGGGCGCCTTGGGGTTCGGGCTGATCGTGTGGGGTCTGGTCGTGCTCTCGGTGTGGCCGACGGTGTTCGGGGCGACGCTGGTCGTCGTCGCGCAGCTGTGGCGGATCGACCGCCTCGGCTGGCTGTGGGAACGTCACCGGGCTCAGCGATCCTGAACGACGGCAACGGAGAGACGGGGCCGACCGAAGTCGGCCCCCGCCCTGTGATCACAGCAAAACTCCGGGAACCGCACTGTGCGGTTCCCGGAGTCGCGGTACTGCTGCCCTCTGGAGATGTCAGGCAGGGAGCAGGACCGAGTCGATGAGGTAGACGGTGGCGTTGGCGGTCTTCACGCCACCGCAGATCACGTTGGCGTCGTTGACCTTCAGCGCGTCCTTGGAACCGGTGACCTTCACGGTGCCGGTCTGCACGGTCTTCTGGTCGCCGGCGATCTTGTCGGGCGTGATCTGGCCGGGGACGACGTGGTAGGTCAGGATCTTGGTCAGCAGCGCGTCGTCGGTCTTGAGCTTCTCGATCGTCGCGGCGTCGATCTTCGCGAACGCCGAGTCGACCGGCGCGAACACGGTGAACTCCGCGCCGTTGAGCGTCGAGACCAGGTTGACCTTCGGGTTGAGCTTGCCGGACACGGCGCTCACCAGCGTCGTGAGCAGCGGGTTGTTGCTCGCGGCGACGGCGACCGGGTCAGCGGCCATGCCGGACACGGAACCCGCACCGGACGGAACCTGCTTCGCGTAGTCGGCACAACCGGGGCCGACGAGGTCCTTGGCCGGGTCGGCCATCGCGGCGGACGAGGTGGCGGTCGAGGTGGGCGCGGCACTGGAAGAGGTGCCGCTGCTGGCCATGTCACCCGAGCCGCACGCCGCGCCGAACAGGGCGAGCGAGACGGCGCCGACGGCCAGGACGGTGTTGCGGACGGTCATGTTCATGACGAGACATCTCCAAGGGGTGATCGAGCAGTTGCTGCCCGTGATTCGCCGCCCCTTGAAGAACGGATGGGTGTGGTTATCAATCCGTTACCCAACCCGGGATGTGACGCATCCGGCACCGATCCATCAGCGCCTCCGCTGCGAACACCAGAGGACACCGCTGAGGAGAGGACCTGGGATGCCTGAGCGTGAGCGGGCGCTGCAAAGCCTGCCGAGGACCCCGCGGGACGTGGGTCCGACCGCCGACGAGTTGCTCGCCCTGGTCGCACGGGGCGACGAGGCCGCGTTCGAACGGCTCTACGACGTCGTGTCCGGCTCGGTGTTCGGGCTGATCAGGCGGGTGGTGCGGGATCAGGCGCAGTCGGAGGAGGTGTTCCAGGAGGTGATGCTCGAAGTGTGGCGGACCGCGACCAGGTTCGACCCCGACCGGGGCAGCGCCACGACCTGGATCCTCACGCTGACGCACCGCCGTGCCGTCGACCGCGTCCGGTCCGCCCAGGCCGCCACCCACCGCGAGGACCGCGCCGCCCGGCTCGATCCGGGCAGGCCCTTCGACGAGGTGAGCGAGCAGGTCGACGGCCGGCTCGAACAACGCCAGGTGCGCCGGTGCCTGAGCTTCCTGACCGAACTGCAGCGCGAGTCCGTGCTGCTCGCCTACTACCAGGGCTACTCGTATCCGGAGGTCGCGAGCCTGCTGAGCATCCCGCTCGGCACGGTCAAGACCAGGATGCGCGACGGCCTGATCCGACTGCGGGACTGCATGGGGGTGACCGGATGAGGACCACATCCGCTGATCTGCACACGCTCACCGGCGCCTACGCCGTGAACGCGCTGTCCGACATCGAACGGACCGCGTTCGAAGCGCACCTGACCCGCTGCGCGAGCTGCGCGGTCGAGGTCGCCGAGCTCTCGGCCACGGCCGCACGTCTGGGCGTCGCGGTGGAGTCCCCGCCGCCACCGCAGTTGCGCGCCCGTGTGCTCGCCGCGGCGGCGGAGACCCGGCAGGTCTCTCCCCACGCGGCACGCGTGCCGAACCCGCGCCGGATGCGCTGGGCCGGTGGGCTGCTCGCGGCCGCCTGCCTGGTCGCCGCGGTCTTCGTGACCGTGCAGTACACGGAGTCCGACCAGGACAGGCAGCTGGCGCAACTGTCCAGCGAGTACAGCCGGTTCTCCGATCTGCTGTCCACTCCGGACGCCAAGCTGATCAGCGGCACCGCGCCGAACGGGGCGACCGGCACCGCCGTGATCTCGGCCAGCCGCGACGAGGCGCTGTTCCTCGCCAGGGACCTGCCGGAACCGGGACAGGGCAAGGCCTACCAGCTCTGGCTGATCGGCGAGGACGGTCCCCGCTCGGCGGGAGTGCTCAAGTCGCTGACGTCACCGCTCGCAGTCTCCGGACTGACCGGTGCGCAGAGGGTCGCGCTCACGGTCGAGCCGCAGGGAGGTTCGCCGAAGCCGACCACGGATCCCGTGATGGCCATGGCACTCGCGTGATCCAGGGCGGTCGTTGTCCTCGATACGTGCCAGCATCCCGCGCATGATCGGACGTTGGCACGGCCTGGTGATCGACTGCCCTGATCCGCAGGGCCTCGCGGAGTTCTACGAGAAGCTGCTCGGGATGATCCGGGTGCAGGACGACGGCGCGTTCGTCGTCATCGGCGACGCCCCGGATCGGCCCGGTGTGGCGTTCGCGCGGGTCGAGGGCTGGCAACCGCCGAAGTGGCCGGACGAGACCGCCCACATGCACTTCGACGTGCGCGTGGACGATCTCGCGGCGGCGGGCGAGAAGGTGCTGGCCCTGGGCGCGCGCAGGCTCGAAGGCGGTGGCGAGCGGTTCCACGTGTACGCGGATCCCGCCGGCCACCCCTTCTGCCTGGTGGGTTAGCTCAGCCGGGCGCGCATCACGTGCGCGTCCAGCGGCAGGGCGTGCGTCTCGACGAGGTCGAAACCGGCCTCGGCGAGCAACGCGCGGTAGTGCGACTCGGTGCGCTCGCGGCCACCGGTGTTGCACAGCATGTGGATGTCCCACGGGATCGCGAGCGAGTCCACCTCACCGGCCTCGGGCAGCAGGCGCTCGATCACCAGCAGCTCGGCGTGTGCGGGCATGTTCCGCGCGCACGTGGCCAGGATGGTGCGGCACTGCTCGTCGTCCCAGTCGTGCAGCACGCGGGACAGCAGGTAGACGTCGCCGGTGCCGGGGATCGAGCGGGTGAAGTCGCCGGGGACGAGGGTGACGCGGTCCGCGAGGTCGGCGAGGCGAGGTCCGGCGGCGGCGAGGGCGTTCGGGAGGTCGAGCAGAACGCCCCGCAGCGCCGGGTTGGCGTGCAGCACGCGGGACAGCAGCTCGCCGTTGCCGCCGGCCACGTCCACGACCGTGCCGGCGGTCGAGAAGTCGACGACCTTGGTGACGCCGGTGAACATCGCGTTGCTCGCGGCCATGGACCCGTGGAACAGCTCGGCCAGGTCCGGATCCGTTGCCATGTGGGCGAAGTGGTGGGCGCCGAACGCTTTCGCGTACGACTCCTCACCGCTGCGGACGGCTTCGGTCAGTTCGGCGAACGACCGGTAGAACGGGCCGCCGTACATCAGCGCGAGCGGCCGCATCGACCCCGTCAGGTCCGACCGCAGCAGCTCCCCCAGGTCGGTGAGGCTGTGCCGCTCACCGGACATGTGGACGACACCGAGCGAGGTGAGGTACCGCAGAAGCCTTGCCAGGCTTTGGGGTTCGGTGCCGGTGGCCGACGCCAGACCGGGCAGGTCCGGGATCGTCACGAGGTGGTCGAGCAACCGGAGTTCGGCGGCGGTCGCGATGGCCTGCGTCGCCCACGCGCCGGTGAGCAGGCGCAGCAACTCGGTGCCGGCACAGGACTCGCGCTGGTGCATGGCCTGCAGCTGCGGGAACCGGCCGGTGGAGATCAGCTCCAGGCGGCGGAACGCGGGGTCGGCGCAGTGCGCGTCGCGGAAGTAGAGGACCGAGTGGTTCTCGTAGCCGTTGTACCCACCGCCGTCCGGGCGCATGACGCCGGCGATCATCGTGCGCAGTCCGCGCAGCAGCACCGGGTCCGGCCGCCGCACGGCCAGCGCGACGTGGTTCTCGTGTTCGTGGCGGCGTTCGTCCTCCGCGATGTGCGCCAGCTCCGGCGGCGTCACCATCACGAAGATCTCCAGCTCGCACGGCCAGCCGTTGCGGTCGGAGACGGGTGCTCGCAGGATGCCGACCTTCAGGTCCGCGACGGGCACCGAGTAGCGAGAGCTCAGCCGTTCGCGGACGACGACGCTCGGGGTCATCGTGCCGACCTCGATGCCGTGCCGCGCGAGCTCGTCCGCAAGTCCCGCAAGGGTTTCCGGGAAGATGAGCAACGCGGCGTGGTCGAGGGTGGCGTGCCGCGTGACGGCGGCGCGCTGGTCGGCGGGCAGGGACGGCACGGCGGCGGCGAGAGCCGAGTGCGTGTCGTGCGCGCCGATGAGGGCCATCGTGGCGGTCAGCCGGTCGAGGTCGGCCGCGGCGATGACGGGTGTGCTGGTCGAGATCATGGTGACGGTTCCTGTGGCTCAGATGCCGACGTAGTGCTCGGCGAAGAAGTTCTGGTGGGCGCGGCAGTCGCGCAGGCTGTGCAGCCGGGCGCGACGTAGAGCGCGGTGGAAGTCGTCGTCCTGGGTGTGGAGCAGATCGATCATCCAGCGCGAGAACTCCTGCGCCCGCCAGACGCGGGGCAGGCAGGTGCGCGAGTACGCGGCCAGCGGCCGTTCGTCGTCCCGGTGCAGGGCGGAGATCAGGGCGGAGGCCAGCACCTCGGCCTCCATGATCGCCAGGTTGGCGCCCTTGGCGGCGGACGGGCTGATCAGACTGGCCGCGTCACCGACGAGGAACAGCCTGTTGTGCTGGATCGGGTCCACGACCTCGGAACGCAGCCGGACGATCCGGCGTTCGATGATCGGGCCCTGCTTGAGCTGACCGAACTCGTCGGTGCGCATCCGGGTGTCCAGAGCGGCCCAGATCCGTTCGTCGGTCCAGGCCTCCGGGTCGTCGCCGGGAGGAACCTGGAGGTAGTACCGCGTCACCTCGGGGCTGCGCGCCATGTGGCCCGCGAAGCCGTCGTCGTGGATCGCGTAGGTGACCGCGGCCATGCTCTGCGGCGCCTCGGCGAGCACCGCGAGCCAGCTGACGCCGTGGTCCTGGGTGTAGCGCGAGCCTAAGTCCGCGGGGACGGCCTGGCGCGTGACGCCGTTGCTGCCGTCGCACCCGGCGAGGAACTGACCGGTGACAACACCTTCGCCCTGCTCGTCGCGGTAACGGATCGTCGCGGTACCGGAATCGACGCCGGTGACGGTGGCACCGAACCGGATCTCCCCGCCGCGGTCCAGGTACTCGGCGATCAGGTCGGTGACGAGGTCCTGCTGCGGGTAGACGGTGTGCACCTCGCCCTGACCGAGCGCCGCGTAGTCCAGCTCGAACTCCCCGTCCTCGCCCCGGAAAGCGCAGACGCCGTGCGATCGTCCTTTGTGGAGCATCCCGGCACCGAGTCCGTGCCGAACGAGGATCCGGGCGCTGTTCGGTCCCAGGAAGCCCGCTCTGGCCCTGGTCTGCGCCTGCTCACGGCTCGCCCGCTCGACGATGAGGGTGCCGATCCCCGCCGCACGCAACAAGTTGCCTAACACGAGCCCCGCCGGCCCCGCGCCCGCGATGAGCACGGTTGTGTGGTCGACCACGCCTACTGGTCCTCTCTCCGAATCGGCCCGCGTCCGCGGCGGGCCCGATTGCGCAGCACTGGACCTCAGCGGCCGGGGCGGGAGCCAGCGGCTCGCCGGAGATGATGATCATGATCACCTGATCGTGTCGGTGCGGGACCGACCTGAGCGGTTTGTAACGACTTCATCGGCCGTGCATGACTTCGTCGCCGCGATCCGGCATTCTGCGCAAATGGCAACCCGGCAGGCGAGCGACTTCGCCCACTTGGCCGCCGAGATCAAGCAGGCTGGCCTGCTCGCTCGGCGGCGTGGTTACTACTTCGCTCGAATCGGCGTGAACCTCGCCGTCTACGCGGCGGCGTGGGTGACGTTCGCCCTGCTCGGCGACTCCTGGTGGCAGCTCGCGGTGGCGGTCGTCCTGGCGGCGATGACCACGCAGCTCGCGTTCATCGGGCACGACGCGGGCCACAAGCAGATCTTCGCCACGAAGAAGTGGAACGAGATCACCGGCTACGTCCACAGCGGACTGGTCGGCGTCAGCTACGACTGGTGGGTCGGCAAGCACAACCGTCACCACGCCAACCCGAACCACGAGGACGAGGACCCGGACGTCGACATCACGGTGCTGGCGTTCACGCAGCGGCAGGGCGCGGACAAGCGCGGGGCGTTGCGGTGGATCGCCTCGCACCAGGCGGTGTTGTTCTTCCCGTTGCTGCTCCTCGAAGGCTTCGCGCTGCACTGGCACTCGATCCGGTACTCGGGCCGCGAGCGGTTCGTGATGATCGCGAACGTCGTGGTGTACCTCGGGGTCGTGTTCTGGGTGCTCTCGCCCGTGTACGCCATCGCGTTCATCCTCGTGCACCAGGCGTTGTGGGGCTTCTACATGGGTTGTTCCTTCGCCCCCAACCACAAGGGCATGCCGGTGCTGTCGGCGGGCCACTCGCTCGACTTCCTGCGCAAGCAGGTGCTGACCTCCCGCAACATCCGGGGCGGCTGGTTCACGGACATCCTGCTCGGCGGTCTGAACTACCAGATCGAGCACCACCTGTTCCCGAGCATGCCCCGGCCCGCGCTGAAGCACGCGCAGGTGATCGTCCACAACTTCTGCGAGCAGCGCGGCATTTCCTACGCGCAGTGCGGTTTGTTCCGCTCGTACGGGTACGTGCTGGAGCACCTCCACGAGGTCGCGGCACCGCTGCGGGCGAAGGTCGCGGCCTGACGGTTGTCCGAAAGCGGACAAAGGCTGACCAAAAGGCTCGCCTGACCAGCACGGCGCTGGTTTCCTCGGTTCAAGACCGAACTGGGGGAAGTTCCTATGCGCAAGACGTTATTTGGCGTGCTCACGGCAGGTGTGGCACTCACTCTGGTCGCTGCCGGACAGTCGGTGGCAGAGCCCGCACCGCAGCTCAGTCAGCCCGACCCGATGCTGGCGTTCCTGCCGGCGGAGGCGCAGGTCGACTGGGCCGCGGTGCACCGCAACCGCGAGTCCCGCAAGCAGTCGCGCGTGGCCGCGAAGAGCGCGGGCCAGCCGTTGGCGTACGGCGAGAAGGAGACCGGCCAGGGCGCCAACGACTCGCCCGCCCAGGCCGAGCACGTGACGGGGTTCGGCACCGGCAAGGGCAAGAACCCGAAGCTCTCGATCACCGGTGACCTCGCGGGTGACCCCACGATCCCCGTCGTCACTCCGTTCGCCGAGACCAACGACGCCATCCCGCTCGCGAGCGACACCGGCGTTCCGGCGCGCGGCAGGGCCCTGAAGACCAGCGGCACGATCGGCGACGGCCCGTACGGCACTGGCGGTGACGGCTCCGGTGACCACGACTTCTACAAGCTCACCGGTGGCGCCGAGTTCACGTTCGTCGTCGTCGAGACGGACACCCCGTCCGGCGACCTGGACACGCACCTCGCCGCGTACGACGCCACCGGGCAACTGCTGGTGCAGCAGGACAACCTCGCGGGCACCACCGACAGCAGGATCCAGGTCCCCGTCGGCGCCGGTCAGGACGTGTACGTCATGGTCGCCGCGGCCGGACCGGGCGCGATCCCGTCCGACCCGATGACGCCGGGCACCGGCAAGCGCGCGGGTACCGAGGGTGCCTACGACCTGACCATCTCGTCCGGTGACGGCCCGGCGGACAGGGACTTCTTCTCCGTCGATCTCAAGGCCGGCGACGTGCTCGGCGCGTCGGCGAAGGGCAAGGCGACCAGGGTCGTCATCAACGACCCCGCCGGACGTGAGGTCTTCGGCTCGTCGCAGGACTTCAGCTTCCTGTACGCCGAGAACTCCCCGCTGCCCGCCGGCGGCAACGCCGTCGCGGACTTCGTGGCGCCCAAGGACGGCCGCTACACGGTCGGCGTCGAGAACGGTGACGGCCGCTACGACGTCACGGTCGAGGCCTACCGTCCTGGCTCCGAGCTCAACCCGCGGCCCGACGTGCTGACGCTCTTCCTCGACTTCGACGGCGCGCGGGTCAACACCCGGATCTTCGGCAACGACCCGACGGCCGGCAACAAGGACCTCTCGCCGCTCAAGAAGTTCCTGCCAGGCTGGGGTCTCACCGCCGCCGACGAGAACGCCGTGATCGACGGCGTGGTCGCGACCGTGCGCGAGAACATCGAGAAGGACCTGGCCGCGAAGGGCACGAACAAGCGGTTCGCCGTGCGGATCCTGAACAGCCGCGACCACGCCGACCCGTGGGGGCAGCCCAACGTCAGCCGCGTGGTCGTCGGTGGCTCTATCGCCGAGTCCGGCATCCAGACCGTCGGCATCGCGCAGTCGATCGACGCGGGCAACTTCGGCAAGGAGGAGACCGCGCTGGTGCTGCTCGACATCCTCAGCGCACCGGCCGCCCAGTCGCGCACCTCGCTGAACGGGTACATCACCCCGGCCAGCGACAAGATCGCGTTCATCGGCAGGGCGATCGGCAACATCACCGCGCACGAGGCCGGTCACATGTCGGGCAGCTGGCACCAGGACCAGTTCAACGCGCTCGACGCCATCATGGACCAGGGCGGCAACCCGAAGGGCATGTTCGGCGTGGGCCCGGACGCCATCGGTGGCACCGCCGACGACATCGACGTCGACTTCCACGAGGACGTCCTCAACCCCAACGAGGGCTTCACCGGGGTCGAGGACTCGCTCAACCGCACCGCGTGGGCGTACGTCCGAGGCACCAACTGACGGTCCGATTCCCGCCAGACGACCGGAGCTGATTCCAGCAGGCTGATCTGCATGGGATCACTTGCAGGAAAAGCGGCTCTCGTCACCGGCGGGAGCCGCGGCATCGGAGCCGCGGTCGCCGAGAAGCTCACCGCTCTCGGCGCCCGCGTCGCCGTCACCTACCAGAACACCAAGCCGGACAACGGTTTCGCCATCCAGGCGGACAGTGCCGATCCGGACGCCGTGGTGGCGGCGGTCGACGAGACCGCCGTCCACTTCGGACGGTTCGACGTTCTCGTGAACAACGCGGCCGTCTTCCAGGTGGGAACGCTGGAGGAGCTCGGCCGTGACGAGTTCGACCACACGATGGCCGTGAACGTGCGCGCACCGTTCCTCGCGGCGCGTGCGGCGGTACGGCACATGCGTGAAGGCGGGCGAATCATCAGCATCGGCAGCAACGTCGCGGTGTACGCGCCGTTCCCCGGCTTCGCCCTGTACTCCGCCAGCAAGACCGCGCTGATCGGGATGACGAAGGGACTCGCTCGCGAGCTGGGACCGTTGGGCATCACGGCGAACGTGGTCAACCCCGGCCCCACGGACACCGACATGAACCCGGCCGACGGGCCGATGTCGGACACGATTCGCGGGCTGACCGCGTTGGGACGCTACGGAAAGCCGGCGGAGATCGCCGAGGTGGTGGCGGCTCTGGCTGGCGAGGCCGGTGCGTACGTCACCGGCGCCAGCATCAACGCAGACGGTGGCTTCACCGTCTGACGGGTACTACGCCCAGGTGACCGGCAGAGCGTGTACGCCGTAGATGTTCATGTCGGTCCTGAGCTTCACTTCCCCTGCCGGAACAGCGAGTTCCAGCGACGGGAAGCGGCGCAGCAGTCCCTCGAAGCCGGCCCGCATCTCGATGCGGGCGAGCTGCTGACCGAGGCACTGGTGGACGCCGTGCCCGAACGCGAGGTGACCACGGGCGTTGCGGTGCACGTCGAGCACGTCGGCGTGCTCGTAGCGCTCGGGGTCGTGGTTGCCGGCCAGCAGCGACAGGACGACCATCGAGCCCTCGCGGATCGTCTCGCCGAAGAACTCGATGTCCTCTGCCGCGTAACGGAAGAAGATGTCGGCGACCGCGAGGTAGCGCAGCAGTTCCTCGACGGCGTCGGGGATCAGCGCCGGGTCCGACCGCAGCGCCGCCAGCTGGTCCGGGTGCTCCAGCAACGCGAAAGTGCCCAGCGCCAGCATGTTCGCGGTCGTCTCGTGCCCGGCGAGCAGCAGCAGGAACGCCATCCCGGTCAGCTCTTCGAGGCTCAGGTCCTCGTCCTGGGCGAGATCGGACAGCAGGTCGTCGCCTGGTTCGGCGCGCTTGCTGCTGACGAGCTCGTACAGGTACGTGTTCATCGCCATGTACGCGGCCATCTTGTCCTCCAGGTTCACCTGCCTCTCCATGAACTTGGACGAGTTGTGCTGGAACGAGTCGCGGTCGTCGTACGGCACACCGAGGATCTCGCAGATCACCAGCGACGGCACCGGAAGCGCGAACTCCTTGACGAGGTCGACCGGCGGGGTGAGTGTCGCCAGCGCGTCCAGCTGTCGTTCGGTGATCTCGACGATGCCCTCTTCGAGCGCCTTCATCCGCTTGACGGTGAACGCGCCGGTCAGCTTGCGGCGCAACCGGGTGTGGTCCGGCGGGTCCATGCTGATGAACAGGCCCGGCGTCTGCGGGACCGGTTCGGTCATCTCCGGCATGCCCGGCGTCGGGAACGGCACGTGGATGATGCCGAGGTCCTGTCTGCTGCTGAACCTGGTGTCCGCCAAGGCCTGCCGGACGGCGTCGTAGCCGGTGACGAGCCAGCCCTCGTGGCCGTCGGGGAAGAGCATCGGGCTGACCGGGCGGCTCTCGCGGACCAGGGAGATCTTGCCGGGCGGGACGAACGGTGTGACGTCGCGTTCCATGGGAAGGCCGTGCAACATGATCGGTGATCTCCTTCAGCGGGTGGATTCGCGGTTGAAGAGCTTCTTGGACCAGAGGTAGCCGCCGATCCCGATGACGGCGCACCAGGTGAAGGCGATGTAGCCGCTGTTGCCGATCGGAGTGCCCATCAGCAAACCGCGCAGGGCGTCGATGAACGGGGTGAACGGCTGATACTCGGCGAACCAGCGCAGCACGGTCGGCATCGAGTCGGTGGGCACGAAACCGTTGCCGAAGAACGGAAGCAGGATCAGCGGCAGGCCGACGTTGCTCGACGACTCGACGGACTTGCTGGCGAGGCCCAGCGCAGCGGACAGCCAGATCATCGCGAACGACATGGAGATCAGCAGACCTGCCAGCGCGAGCCAGCCGAGAGCGCTCGCCTGCGGCCGGAACCCGATCGCGACCGCGACACCGAAGACGAACGTCATGGCGAGAACCGTCTGCACGAGGCTGCCGACGACGTGTCCCGTCAGGACGGACACCCTGGCGATCTTCATGGTGCGGAAGCGGTCCACGATGCCCTCGGTCATGTCCATCGCGATCGAGATGCTCGTGCCCTGCACCGCGGCCGTGATCGACATCAGGATGATCGTCGGCGTGACGTAGTTGAGGTACTCGCCCCGCCCGCCGCTCGGTCCGCCGAGCCCGGCGCCCAGTGTGCCGCCGAAGACGTAGACGAACAGCAGCAGGAACACGACCGGCATGATCAGGAGCTGGAACGTCAGGGACGGGTAGCGGATCATCCTCGTGAGGTTGCGGCGCACCATCGTCGCCGAGTCGGTCAGAACGTAACTCATTGCTGGACCACCGTTTCGGGCTTGCCGGTGAGGGCGAGGAAGACGTCGTCGAGGTCGGGCGTGTGGGTGCTGAGCGAGTCGACCAGCACCGAGTTCTCGTCCAGGCGGTCGAGCAACGCCTTGAGCGAGCGGACGCTGCCGTCGCTGGGCACGCGCAGGGCGAGCGACTCACCGTCACGGGAGGCGTCGCGCACGATCCGCGTCGCGGCCTCGAGGTGCAGGAGATCGGTGAACTGCAACAGGACGTGGCCACCGGGGATGCGGCGCTTGAGCTCGTCCGCGGTGCCCTCGGCGACGATCTTCCCGTGGTCCAGCACCGCGATCCGGTCGGCGAGCTCGTCGGCCTCCTCCAGGTACTGGGTCGTCAGGAAGATCGTGACGCCGCTCGCCACCAGTTCCCGCACGATCTGCCACATCGTGCGGCGGCTGCGCGGGTCGAGGCCCGTGGTCGGCTCGTCCAGGAAGATCACCTGCGGCGACCCGACCAGCGTCATCGCGAGGTCGAGCCGGCGCCGCATGCCGCCGGAGTAGGTGGCCGCGGACTTGTCGGCCGCGTCCACGAGGTCGAACTGCTCCAGCAACTGCTCGGCCTTGCGCTTGCCGTCCACCTTGCCCAGGTGGTGCAGGTCGGCCATCAGCTTCAGGTTCTCGCGGCCGGTCATCAGGTTGTCGACGGCGGAGAACTGGCCGGTGACGCCGATCGCGCCGCGAACGGCGTCCGGGTCGCTCGCCACGTCGTGACCGGCGACCGACGCGCTGCCGCCGTGGGCGCCGATCAACGTGGAGAGGATCTTGACGGTGGTGGTCTTGCCGGCGCCGTTCGCGCCGAGCAACGAGAAGACGGTGCCGCGCTGGACGTTCAGGTCGACGCCCTTCAGCACTTCGGTGTCGCCGTAGGACCGGCGCAGGCCGGTCGCCTTGATCGCGTTCATGGAGTTCCCCTCAGCTGCGGCGGACGGAGATGTCGCCGAAGGACGTGTGGGCGGTGACCTTGACGGTCTGGGTGGAGTTGCCGGGGCCGTCGCTCACGTCGAGCGTGTTGGTGACGCGGCCGAACGAGGTCTTGGCGTCGATCCACGCGGCGGTGCCCTGGGCGATCCCGATCTCGATGCCGCCCATCGCGGTGTTCAGCGTGACGGTGTCGCTGACGACCTCGGCGACCTCGATGGACCCCATCGCGGTCCTGGCCTCCACCAACGCCGCGGCGCGTTCGACGTTGATGTCGCCGTTGGCCGAACGGGCCTTCAGCTCGCCCTCGACCGTGCCGACGTCGATGTGACCGTTGGAGTTCTTGACGACCAACGCGCCGTCGACCCTGCCGACGCGGATGTGACCGCTGCCGGTCTTGACCTCGGCGTCACCCGTGACCGCGCCGATCTTGACCTGGCCGGCGCCGGTGTCGGCCTTCAGTCGGCCGGTGCGGTCGAGGTGGATGTTGCCCGCGGACAGGTCCGCGTCGGTCTCGCCGAGCACCCCGGTGGTGCGGATGCTGCCCGCCGTCACGTCGAGGTCCACTTTGGACCCGGTGGGCAGCTCGATCACGATGTCGACCGACCTGGTCTTCTTGGAGAAGTCGAACGTTCGCTTCGGCCCGCGCACGATCAGCGTGCCGTCGGCGTAGTCGACCCTGGTCTTCTGCGCGGCCTCGACGTCCGAGGAGTCGGACGAGTCGGAGGGCCGCAGGTCGACCGCGGTGGTGGTGCGGTCGGTCGCCACGATCTGGACGTGGCCCGCGTAGACGTCGAGCAGCACGGAAATCGGTTCTGGCGTTTCGTAAGAAGGCATGGCTGTCCCCTCAGAAGGTGTCGGTGGAACATCCCCGCAGGTCGGGGCGAAGTGGTGCCGGACGGGTGTTAGCGGACCCAGCCGATGAGGCGCTGCGAGCCGGTGAGGCTGTTCGCGATCGTTTCCTCGGTGGTGGGGCGCTTCGGGCTCAGCTGCGCGGACGCGGCGCGCACGAGCCACGCGTTGACCGAACGCCCCTCCTTGGCCGCGGCCTCGTCGATCGCGGCCTTGAGCGGTTCGGGCAGGCGGACGTTGATGCGCACGGTGGTGCCGTCGTCGAAGCCGGCCGCCACGTCCTCTGCGGGCGCCGCGGGAGTGGGCTCCGGCGGGACGGCCGCCTGCTCCTGCGCCCGGCGCGTCACGACGAACTTCGGGTCACGGCCTCGCAGCAGCACCTGCACCGAGTCCGGTGCCAGGTCCGCGGTGATCTCGTCGGCGGCGGCGGACAGCGCCTCCAGCAGCGCCAGCCGGATCGCCGACTCCATCGTCACGGTCAACCGCTCGACCAGCGCGCTCGCTTCGTCGCCGCCTGTTTCGACGGCGGTCAGCAGCTCGCGGCCGAGGGAAGCCACATACGGGGTCAGATCCATGGCACCACTATGGCACACGGTGGCACCACCAGCAAGCAATTCTGGCTCAGCTTGGCATCATTCTGGCTCACCGCAGGTCAGAGGCTATGCACCCAGGACATCGGCGAACGCGGCCAGCGTCGGCGCGCCCTTCTGCCGGTCCAGCACCGCGAAGACGACGTGGTCGAAGAAGCGGTTGTCGCGCAGCGCGAGCGCGAAGATCTGCGCGACGGTGGCGGGGTCGTTGCCGAAGACGCCGCAACCCCAGGCGCCCAGCACGAGCCTGCGGTGCCCGTGCGACGCGGCGACGTGCAGCACGCGGATGGTGCGCCGCAGCAATGCGAGCGGGACGCCGTCGGCCCGGTCGGGCTGGTTCTGCAGGATCGCCGTGAGGTTGGGTGCCGCGGCGGTGAGGAACGAGACCTCGAACGGTGCCGGCAGCAGGTTCCCGTCGTCGTCGCGGAACACCGGCACGCGCGGCGAGTAGATCACGCGGTCGCTGTAGGTCAGGTCGTCGTGCGCGCGGTGGTGGTCGTAGAAGTCACCGGCGGCGCGCAGGCTCAGGTAGAGCGCCGACGCGCGGGCGATGCTCTCCTCCTGCGCCTCGCGGCCGTTCAGGAATCCGCCGCCGGGCTTGCGGGCCGAGGCGAAGACCAGCCCCGCGACGTCACCACCGAGCCGGCGCGCGGCGTCCAAAGTGGACTCGTTGGTGACCTCGATCCGCGTACCGGGAGTCTCCGAGGGCAGCGACAGCACCTCGTCCGGCAGGTGGAGCCGGGTTCCCTCGACCGCGGGCGCGACGGCGATCGGGACGTCGCCCGCGCCGGCGGAGTAGGAGCCGCGCTCCGAGATGGCGACGGTGTCGTGGGCGATCGCGCGCAACCTGCTGCTCATGATGCCCACGAGTCTGACCGCCTTCCCCCGGCACGCCAAGCGGTTATGTCCGGGCGTAGACCTCGGCGACCGCGCCGAACGCGGCCTTGGGCTCCCAGGTGCCGTCCTCGTAGACCTTCACGATGCCGGGACTGGCCAGGTCGAAGTCGCGACCCGGGTCGTCCGGCCGATGCAGGTAGGTGCCGAGAGCGAACATGTACACGAACGCGCCGTCGACCCCCTCGGCCTCGAAGGTCTCCAGCACCTCGCGCAGGTACGTGGCCTGCTCGGCCTCGTCGCGGACGTACCCGTCCTTCACCCGCACCGGCAGCCCGGCCTCGTCGAGTTCGAGGATCTCCATGCTGCGCGGCGCCACAGCCCCCGAACCGTGCCAGGCTGCCGTGCCGAACCCCGTGATGGCGACCGGCTTTCCCTGCGCCACCACGTTCCTGATGCTCGCGGCGTACACATCGGCGACATCGGCGGACCGGATCAGCTCGAACGACTTGATGTCGAACAGGTCCCAGTCGGGGTTCTCGAACGGGATGCAGGCGTAGGTGAGCCGGCCGTGGAAGTGTTCCCGCACCACCGCGACCGCCTGAGCGAGGAACTCGTTGAGCCTCGTGCCGACCTCCTGCATCCGTTGCGGCTGCCCCAACAACTGCGTCAACCGCTGCAGGACGTCGTCACCGGGCATGAAGCCGGAGTTCATGATGCTGAGCTCGACGCCCGTCACGAACACGACCTCGGCACCGGTGAGCCGGATCCGCTCGGCCCGCCGGGCGCAGTCGGTGAACAGGTCCAGGATCTCGGCGGGCGTCAGTTCGAGCGGATAGGGCGAGAACCAGATCTCCAGCCCCAGCGCGGCGGCGATCTCCGCGGCCCGTTCGAGCCGTTCCGGATCACCCCCGACGAGGTGGACGGCGTTGCAGTGCAGGTCGTCCCTGATGACGGTCAGGTCCTGCCTGACCACGTCCAGGTCGAACCGCTCCAGCGAGATCTCTCCGTGGCGCACGAAACCGGTGTCGTACGCGATGCCTTTGGCGCGCATGACACCGAGACTAGAAGACAAAAGTGCGTGCACGCAAGTTTGCGGGAACGCAGTTACGACGGCCAGACGAGCAGCACCGGGCAGGGCGCGTGGTCGACGACGAACCGGGTCGCCGGGCCGAGGCTGCGCGGGCCGACGTGGCTGACGTCGCCGTCGCGGCAGAGGACCAACAGTGACGCTTCCTGAGCAGCCGCAACGACTTCGTGCTCGACACGTCCGACGCGGGCCTCCTTCGCACACGGAAGACCCAGGCGTTCCGCGGCCGCGTCCAGGAGTTGCGCGGCGTGGCTCGCGGCGAGGTCGTCCAGGCGGGTGCCGGGGTCGCGCGCGGGATGCCCGCGGCCGAACAGCCCGGCGAACGCCCCGTGCGCCGCGCCCGGCACGTCGTGGTCGCTGACGTGCAGCAACAGGAAGTCGCCCGAGTGCGCGCGGGCCGCGTCGACGCAGTCCTGCCAGGTGTCGCCGGCGATCCACACGACCACCGTCATGGTCATCCTCCGATCACGTGCAGGGACGCCCACAGTGCCACGACGGCGCCGATCAGGGTGGCAGGCACGGCGAGCAGGCCGAGCTTCGTGAACTCCGGCAGGTTCACCTCGGTGTCGTGGTCGTGCACGATCCGCCGCCACAGCAACGTGGCGAGCGACCCGGCGTAGGTGAGGTTCGGACCGAGGTTCACGCCCAGCAGCACCGCCAGCACCACTCCCGGCCCCATCGGCGCGACCAGCGGCAACAGCACGAGCACCGCGGGCAGGTTGTTGATCACGTTGGCGAGCACGGCGGCGACCGCGGCCACCCCGAGCAACGCCCACAGGCTGGTGCCGCCGGGAATCGCGAGCCGCAGGACGTCGTCCAGCCCGTTGTCGACCACCGCCCGCACCACGATGCCCAGCCCGAGCACGAACGCCAGGAACGGCAGGGATGCCGCCCGGACCACCTTGACCACGGTCGTGCGCTTCTTCGCGAGCGCCCGCACCGCCATGACGAGCGCGCCGGCACAGGCCGCCCACGCCGGGTCGATCCCGGTGGCCGACGCGACCACGAACCCGACCAGCGTGCACCCGACGGTGGCCAGCGCGAACACCGGCAACTCCTGCGGCGCCTGCACCACCGGCGCGTGCGCGGGCGCGTCGAGTTCGGTGCGGAAGAACCGCCGGAACACCACGTATTCGGCGACGATCGCCACGATCCACGGCAACGCCATCAGCGCCGCGAACCGCGTGAAGCTCAGCCCGCTCGACGCGAACGCCAGCAGGTTCGTCAGGTTCGACACCGGCAGCAGCAGCGACGCGCTGTTGGACAGGTGCGTGCACGCGTAGACGTGCGGCTTCGGCCGGACGCCCAGCTGTGCGGCCGTCGCGAACACCACCGGCGTCAGAAGCACGACCGTCGCATCCAGACTCAGCACCGCCGTCGTCACCGAAGCCGTGACGAACACCCCGCCCAGCAACGTCTTCGGCTTGCCGCCGGACGCCCGCGCCATCCAGGTGCCGCACGCCTGGAACAGTCCCTCGTCGTCGCAGAGCTGCGCGAGCACGAGGATCGCGGCCAGGAACCCGATGACGGGTCCCAGCCGTTCCGCCTCGTCCACCACGTGCTCGAACGGCAGCGCCCCGGCGAGCACGACGAGCACCGCCGCCGGCACCGCCACCGCCGCCTCCGGCCAGCCCCACGGTCGGACGACCGCGCAGACCAGCACAGCGACCAGCAACAACACCGACAGCGCCAGCACGGGATCCTCCTGCGCCGGCGGGCCCCGGCTCTACCTCATCTTGGCCGCCGCCGACTTTATGGCCTGCCGGATGCGGAAGTAGGTGCCACACCGGCAGACGTTCGCGATCCGGTCGATGTCCTCGTCCGAAATCTCCTTCTTCGTCCGGAGCAACGCCGCCGCGGCCATGATCTGGCCCGGCTGGCAGTAGCCGCACTGCGCGACGTCCTGCTCCAGCCACGCCTCCTGGACCGGGTGCAGGTCGTCACCGGACGCCAGTCCCTCGATCGTGGTCACCGACTGCCCGGCGCACTCGGCCACCGGCGTCACGCACGGCTGGATCTCCGCGCCGTTGAGGTGGGACGTGCAGGCGCGGCAGACGCCGATGCCGCAGCCGAACTTGGGGCCGCGCACGCCGAGCTTGTCGCGCAGCACCCAGAGCAGAGCCATGTCGGCGGGAGCGTCGACGGTGACCGGCTTCCCGTTGACGATCATGGTGTAAGTAGGCACAGGGGACGCTCCTTCAGCGCGGGAACGGCTCGAAGTCGACCGGGAAGATGATCGGGAAGCTGCGCGGCACCACGCCGGTCGCCCGCGCGTAGGCGTTGGCGATCGCGCCGACCGCGGCCGGCACGCCCAGTTCGCCCGCGCCGCCCGGTTCCCCGGTCGCCGGCATCACGAAGATCCGCACGTCCTTCGGGGCGTCCTTCTGCCGGGCGTAGTGGAACTGCGAGTACGAACCCTCCAGCGGCAGGCCCTTGTCGATGTGCAGACCGGCGCGCAACGTGGTGGAGATGGCGTCGGTCAGACCGCCGAGGATCTGCGCTTCGAGGCCGCGCGGGTTGATCGGGCGGCCGACGTCGACCGCGATCATCGCCTTGACCACACGCGGGTTCTGCGGGTCGCGAGCGTCGATCTCGACCAGGCACGCGGTGCAGGACTTGTACTCGTCGTGGAAACCGACGCCCTGCGCGAAACCCTTCGGCATCGCGCGGCCCCAGTCGCCTTCCGCGACGACCTTGTCGAGCACGGCACGCTGGCGCGCGGTCTTGAGGTACTCGCGGCGGAACGCGACGGGGTCCTTGCCCATCTTCTTCGCGAGCTGGTCGACCAGGATCTCTTCCGCGCCACGGGTGTTCGCGGAGTAGACCGACCGCCACGAGCCGGTGTGCATGCGCAGCGGCACCTCGTTGAGCAGCGAGGTCACCACGCCGAAGTTGTACGGCACCTTGCAGGTCGTGAGGAACACCGTCTGCGCGAACGACAGGTTGCCCGCGACCGGCAGCGACGCGGCGGTGGCGGTGAGGATCTCGCCGAGGCCGTGCCGGAAGTCGGTCTCGACCGAGGCGACGCGGTGCTCGAACGTCAGCACGTTGCCCAGCGCGAACGTCGCCCGCAGCTTGTGGTGGCTGGCGGCACGAGCACGGCCGTGCCGCATGTCGTCCTTGCGGTCCCACATGAGCTTCACCGGGCGCCGCAACGCCTTCGAGATCTGCGCGGCCTCCATCGCGGCGTCGAAGAACAGCCTGCGCCCGAACGAGCCGCCGCCCTGCATCACGTGGACGGTGACCGCGGACTCGGGCAGTCCGATGGCGGCCGCGATGGTCTGCCGCGCCACGATCGGCGATTTCAGCCCCGCCCAGATCTCCGCCCGGTCGTCACGGACGTCCGCGATCGCCGAGTTCGTCTCCATCGGCGCGTGGCTGACGAACGCGAAGTCGAACTCCATGTCCACGTGCTGGGTCAGCAGCGGCGGCACGACGAACGGCAGCGCGGCCGCCTGCAGCTTCGCCCGGATCTCCTTGTCCGACAACGCGTCGATCGTGCCGGCGTTCCAGGTCACCTTCAGCGCGTCCCGGGCGGCCATGGCCTGGCCGAAGGTCTCGGCGACCACCGCGACGCCCGTCGGCACGACCCCGATCGCGAGCACACCGGGCATCGCCTTCGCCACCGTGGAGTCGACCGACTTCACCGAGCCGTTGATCGTCGGCGGCCTGCGCACGACCGTCGGCATGGCACCCGGCACGTCCTGGTCGAGCGTGTACTTGAACTGCCCGGTGACCATCGCACGGGCGTCGATGCGCGACTGCGGCGTGCCGATGATCCGGTGTTCCGAAGCCGGTTTCGGTTGTGCGGCGAAGACTCCGGTCAGCTGTGCCGCCGCCGAGGTGAGCAGCCCGTAGACGATGGGACGCCCGTCCGGCAGGATCACCGCGCCATCTCTTGTGGACAGTCGGTCGACCGCGACGCCGTGCTGCTTCGACGCCGCCGCGAGCAGCCTGGCCCGTGCGGCCGCCGCCGCCTGACGGACCGGGCCGTACACCGACCGCATCGTGTTCGAGCCGCCGGTGAGCTGGTTCATCAGCAGCTCTGGCCGTGCGTCGGCGAGCGTGACGCGGACCTGGTCCAGCGACAGGTCGAGTTCCTCCGCGACGAGCATCGCGCACGCCGTGGTGATGCCCTGGCCGACCTCGGCGCGGGGCAGGTCGAGTGTGACGACGCCGTCCTCGCCGACGCTGAGCACGGCGAGCGCGCCCGCGGTCGGAGTACCGGCCAGAATCAGAACGTCGCCGAGATCCAGGATCTCGGCCGGTTGCGGCAGCGTCGGGATGACGGCCTCGGCCGTGCCGGGAACAGCGACGGTGAGCACCGGCGCCGCGACCAGGAACGTGAGGAACTGCCGCCGGCGCACGGGGACCCGGGTTTCGGGGACCGGGACTTCGTTGTCACAGGTCATGTACTCGTCAACGACATCTGCCGGACCGGGGTACGCCTGTCAGCCGAACGGGTGGGGGCTGGCCGGAGGATCACCGTAACTGCGTCTTCACCGGGGACGATCTGCCGTACATGAGACGATTAGCAGTACTGCTGCTGGCACTTGTCCTGGTCTCTCCCACTCCTGCCCTCGCGGCGGACGGCCCGATGGCGATGATCTTCTCGCCCACCGCGGAGGCCTCCGCCCCGCTGAACGAGCCGCTGCTCGTGATCGGCGGTGCCGTCAACGGCGAGTCGGGCGGCATCACCGAGGTCGACTTCTCCACCGACAACGGCACCAACTGGACCTCCGTCGACGCGCACGGCGAGCGGTGGTCGGTCCTGCTCTTCCCGTCCGTCCCCGGCCCGCTGACGATCCTGGCCCGCGCCCACACCGCGTCCACGACCGGACCGGTCACCGCGTGGCGCACCATCCACGTCGGCGGCACGACGGTTCCCGCACTCACCCACGAGACCTCGCTGATGCTGCACGACACGTACAGCCCAACGGTCAACGATCCCGACGAGCAGGCCGTCGAACTCGGCCTGCGCACCCAGGTCGACCGTCCGGGCTCGATCACGGCCGTGATCATCAAGCGCGGCAACTACACCGGCCCGGTGACCGCGCGGATCTGGTCCGACGGCACGCTGCTGGCCGAGCAGGAGGCACCTGGCGCCGCCCACAGCCAGCGGATCACCTTCAGCACACCGGTTCCCGTGGTGGCGGGCACCGAGTACGTCGTCTCGTACGTCACGCCGTCAGGTGGCTACAAGGCAACGGAGAACTACTTCGTCGGCAACCTCGTCCAGACGCCGTTCAAGATCCCGGTGAACGCCGGCGTGTACAGCTACGACGGCAGTTTCCCGACGGACAGCTGGTATGCCAGCAACTACGGGATCGAGCCTGTCTTCAGGCCGTGACCACCCGGCGCTTCAGCACGGTCTCGGTGCCGCCGGTCGCGTCGAGCAACCTGATCAACGCACGCTTGACCGCGTCGTCGCCGTGCACGTCCAACTCGCCGCGGAGCCGGCGGCTGTCCTCGACCAGCCGCCGGCCTCGGTCGGTGAGCCCCGCGCGCTTGATTCGGCTGTCGGTGCGGTCCGGCTCCCGCGTGACGTAGCCGAGGCGTTCCAGTTCGAGCAGCTGCTTCGAAGCGGCCTGCTGGGTGACGCCGAGCAGCTCGCCGAGTTCGGACACCGTCGGCGCGCCTTCGATCAGGTGCTGGATCACGTACCCGTGCGACACCCGGACGCCCTCGTGCCCGATCTCGTGCAGCCGCTTGAGAATCGCGTCGTTCGCGGAACTGCCCGCCAGGTAGGCGAGGGTCGCGAGGTCGATGTCCATCAGGTCCACACCGGGCATGATGGCATTGACAACCACGGTTGTACAACTACGGTTGTGGACATGGACCCTGTTGCCGCCGCCACCTCACTGCACCGCGCACTCGAAGCCGGGGAGTCCGGTTCCGCGCTGCGCCGCCACTTCACCGCCGACGCGGTGACCGTCGAACGCCCGAACCTGATCAAGCCGAACGGCGCGCGGACGCCGTTGGCCGAGATGCTCGCGAACTCCGAGAAGGGAGTCGGCCTGCTGGCGAGCCAGAAGTACGACGTGCACTCGGCGTTGGTCTCCGGCGACACCGCGATCCTGCGCCTGACCTGGACCGGCGTGCTGCGGGACGGCAGACAGCTCGTCGCGCACATCGCACAGTTCGTGGACACGCGCAACGGGCTGATCAGCGCTGTCGAGACGTTCGACTGCTACGAACCATTCTGAGTTCCTCCCCCTGCCACCGCCGACGCAGCAACCGGTCGTGCGATGCCACGACGACCGCGCCGGGATAGTGCTGCAGCGCGGCTTCCAGCTCCTCCACCAGCGCGAGCGACAGGTGGTTCGTCGGCTCGTCCAGGAGCAGCACGTCCTGCTCCTGGTTCAGCAACCGGGCGAGCGCGAGCCGGCGCCGTTGCCCGATCGACAACGCGCCCACCGGCGTCGCGAAGTCCTCCCGGCGCAACAGACCCAGCGCTTCGAGCTCGTCCGCGCTCCCGCCGAACGCTTGCAGCACCGTCTGATTCGGTTCGCGCACCACGGTTTCCTGTGGCAGGTAGCCGATCACGCCGTTGCGGGTGACCTCCCCGGTGTCGATGACACCCGCCAGGACGTCGAGCAACGTCGACTTGCCGGCGCCGTTCGGTCCTGTCACCAGCAACCGTTGCCCGGCCTCGACTTTCAGCTCCCCGAACTCGAGAACCGTGCCCTCGCGCACCGCCGCGGTGAGCGGAGCGTTGAGGCGCAACGGTTCCGGCGGTTTCGGCACCGGTTCGGCGCGCAGCCGCTCCAGCCGTTCGGACGCGCTGCGCACCCGCGTCCTGATCGACGCCTGCACGCGGCGGCCGTCGCCGTTGTACTTGCACTTGTTGTGGTCCCGGATCGGTCGCGCCGGCGCGACGCGGTGTGCCGTCGTGCCGCGCCACTCGGTCCAGTGGCCGATCTCGCCGGCCCACTCCGCGTAGGCCTGTTCCCACCGCTGCCGCGCCGCCCTCTTCCCGGCGACGTAGCCCGCGTAACCGTTGCCGTAGCGGGTGATCGTCCGGTTCTCGACCTCGACGATCGCCGTGGTCACCCGTTCCAGCAGCAACCGGTCGTGCGTGACCACGACCAGCGTGCCCTTGTGCCGCTTGAGTTCGCTCTCCAGCCAGGCGAGCGCCTGGTCGTCGAGGTGGTTGGTGGGTTCGTCGAGCAGCAGCAGTTCCGGTTCGGCCGACAACACGCCGGCGAGCGCCAGCCTGGCCCGCTCCCCGCCGGACAACGTGCCGAGCCTGCGCTCGCGGCCGACGTCACCGATGCCCAGAGCGGACATGGCGGCCTCGACCCGTGCGTCGGCCGAGTAGCCGTCACGCAGTTCGAACGCCGTGAGCAGATCGCCGAGCTCGTCGAGCTTCTCCTGCGCAGCGGCTGCTGTGATCTGCTGCTCCAGCAGGCGAATCTCCACGAGAGCGGCATCGATCGCGTCGCCGGCGGTCGCGTTCTCCGGCAGGTCGAGCACCTGCCCGAGACAGCCGATGCCCTGCGCCATCACGGTGATCTCACCGTCGTCCGGCACGTCCTGCCCGGCGATCAGCCGCAGCAGCGTCGACTTGCCGGAGCCGTTCTCGCCGACCACACCGAGCTTCTCGCCCGGCCGCACCGTCAGGGAGATGTCGTCGAGCACGCGCTTGTACGCGTAGTTCCTGGTGACTTTCTTGATCGTCAACTGAGCTGACATGAGGGACCCCCACACCGCCGAAGGAAATCGGGCACGGATGCGCTGGAAGCGGGGTCAGTAGATCACCTAACTGATGTTGCCATACACCGTACGAGGCCGCAACCACATACCGCCCGCATACCCGGCCCCGTTTGCATCTCCCCTGATCACCGACGAAGGGAGACCGGCGATGTCCGGCGAAACGCAGTACAGCCGCCGTGCGATCGGCAAGCTGGCGGCAGGCGCCCTCGCGGCGGCGGGCATGGCGTCGCTGCCGGGCCAGGCATCGGCCGCGCCGCACTACCGCGCGCACGGCCCGTTGCTCACCGACGGCTACCAGACGTGGATCGACGCGATCAACAACCAGGGGGCCAACCTCGCCAAGGTCGTGACCGGCTGGGGCATGCCGGGTCCCGGCCCGTGGCAGAACTTCCCCGACCACGTCTGGACCGCGGCGGGTGCGACGAACTTCCTGATCGTCCGCACTGTCACCGGCGACACCGACAGGATGATCGACCCCAACCAGGCCGTCGCCGAGATCCGCGACTCGCGCTTCTTCGAGTTCAAGAAGATCCGCTCGGGCGCCGACAAGTGCATCATCGAACTCGGCAACGAGCCGAACATCCGCGTCGCCGACCCGTGGGCGTACGGCTACAACCTGAGCGTCACGATCGACCGCATCCGGGAAACCTTCCCCGGCGCCAAGATCTGCGGCACCGCCCTCTCGCCGAACAAGACCACTAACCCGGACACCTGGTACGGCAACCCGAACTTCGTCGACGCCATCAAGAAGTGCGACTTCGTCGGCGTCCACTTCTACAGCAACGCCGACGACGGCAACTTCGCCGCGCAGGGCGGCTGGAACGAGCTGACGTACGCCGAGACCCTGTCGCGGTGCGCCTCCAAGTGGCCGGGCAAGCCCGTGATCGCGACCGAGTACTCGATGCGGACCACCCGGCTCACCCCGTACCAGAAGGGCTACAAGTACGGGAACTTCCTGCACTTCGACGACTCGGTCGCCACCAGCCTCTGGGGCGCCTGCTACTACCACGTGCAGACCAACCCCGGCGGCATCGACTTCCACGAGAACGTCGGCTCCGAGGGTGCCCGCGGCTACCGCAAGCGCCTGAGCGAAGGCGGCCTCTGACCTCCTCCCCAGGTAGACTGGCAGAGCATCTACCTGGGGGTTTGAGTGCAACGGAACGTGCGCACGATCGACGACGTGATGGCGTTGCTGGACGGGTTGTTCGCGCCGGAAGCCGACCGCTGGACCGCTCAGGCGGGCGACTGGTGGGACGGCTTCTACGCGGACCGCACGCGCGAGGTCCCGTTCTTCGTGGCCAAGCCGGACGAGAACCTGGCCGGTTACCTGGAACGCGGCCTGATCAGTCCGGGCAGGGCGCTCGACGTCGGCTGCGGACCCGGTCGCAACGCCCTCTTCCTGGCACGCAACGGGTTCCAGGTCGACGCCGTGGACATCTCGGCCACCGCCATCAGGTGGGCCGCCGAACGAGCCGAAGGCCTCGACGTCCGGTTCCGGCACGGCGACGCGTTCACGACCGAGGGCTCGTACGACCTGGTCTACGACTCGGGCTGCTTCCACCACCTGCCACCGCACCGCCGCATCGGCTATCTCGCACTGCTCGACCGCGTGCTCAGGCCCGGCGGCCACTTCGCCCTCACCTGCTTCACCGCGGACGAGGGCACCGCCACGCCGGACGCGGAGCTGTACCGGCAGTCCGGCCTGTCCGGCGGGGTCGGCTACTCCCCGGACGACCTGCGCTGGATCTTCCAGGACCTCACCGAGGTCGAACTGCGCCGCATGAAGGAGGAGTCTCCGGACTCCCGCGCGTTCGGCAAGTCGTTCCTGTGGACGGCGCTGTTCCGCAAGTAAGTGCAGCGAACGGACGCGGGCGTCCGGCAGGCGGAAAAGTCGGTGGTCGCCACCTGCGAAAGTAGGGTCAACGCCCTGCTCCAGTAGGTGATCCAGCGCACAAAACCGGCAGTATCGTCACCCGCGTGACACGGGCCGGAGAGCTGGCGCTGGCGCTGCTCGTGGCAGCGCTGGGGATCGGGCGCGAGTTCGCGCTGCCCGCGCCGTCCCATCTCGTGGCCGCCGGAACGACGTTCTACGTCACGGTCCACCTGCTCGCGGCGGCGGCGTTGTGGTGGCGGCGCACCCACCCCGTCGCCTCCGGCTCGGCAATCGCTTTCCTCACGCTCCTCACCCCGACCTTCGCCTCGGTCGTGTCCGCCTACTCGATCACCGCCCACACCACGAGGCACCGTTGGCTGGTGGTCCTCCACGCCCTCGCCTGGCTGGCCGGCTCCGCGATGTGGACGTTTCCGGACGGACTCGTCGGCCCCTGCCTGATCGCGGTCGCCGGGCTGACCGGCCTCCACCTCGGCGAGCGGCGCCGGTTCGTGGAGGCGCTCGCCGAACGGGAACGTGAACTGATGGCCGAGCACGCGCGCGCCGACGAACGCACCAGGCTCGCCGCCGAGATGCACGACGTCGTCACGCACCGGCTGAACCTGATGGTGCTGCACGCCGGCGCGTTGCGCATGGCCGCCAAGGACGACGAGGTGCGCAAAGCCGCCGAGGAACTGCGTGCGGCCGGCTGTCACTCGTTGGCCGAACTGCGCGACCTCGTCGGCGTGCTGCGGGCCGGACGTGCCGCGCGCATCCCGGACGTGCTGCCCGACCGGCTCTCCCGCCTCGTCGCCGACTCCGCCGCCGCCGGCCTGGAGATCACCCTGACCGAGCACGGCGACGCCGACACCATCTCGCCCGCCATGCGCCGCACGATGTACCGGGTGGTCCAGGAGTCGCTGACCAACGTCCACAAGCACGCTCCCGGCGCCCACACCGAGATCACCATCCACTGTGGACCGAGCAGCGTCCGCGCGGTCATCCGCAACACCAGGCCGGCCGCGGTCCCAGCCCTGGTGCTACCCGGCACCGGCAACGGTCTGCTCGGCCTGCGCGGCCGCGTCGAGATGGTCGGCGGCACCCTCACGGCGGGCCCGACCGACGACGGCGGCTTCGAGGTCGACGCCGTCCTGCCCGCGTTCGTGCCGACCTGACCTCACTCGTCGGAGGCGCGGACCGCCCTGCAGGCCAGGTGGACCGCGAGCCGCTCGTCCGGGTTCAGCAGGCTGACGCCGAGCAGCTGTTCGGCCCGGTTGATCCGCTGCGCCACCGTGTTGCGGTGCACCTTCAACCGCACGGCCGCCGACGACGTCACCGACTCCTCGTCCAGGTAGATGGCGAGGGTGCGCAGCAGTTGCCCGTCCTCCACGCCCGCCAGCGGTTCCAGCAGGCGCGCGGCCTGCTCGACCAGTGCCGGCGTCTCGGCCGCCATCGACAACAGCCGCCGCACGCCCAGTTCGTCGATGTGCACGACCCTCGCCGCCCCGGTCATCGCCGCGGCCTCGCGCGCCTCGGCCAGCGACCTGCCCACACCGGAGACGCCGTGGTGCGGGCGCCCGATGCCGGCGACGAGCGTGCAGCCGCCCAGCACCTGGGCGATCTTCGCGGCCAGCTCGCGGTGCTGCGACTGCGGCGGCTCGGAGTCGTTGGTGAGCCAGAACGACCAGCCCTCGGCGCCCTCTACCAGCTGGCCGTGCAGGCCGCGGCGGGACAGCTCGACGCGCAGCCGTTCGGTGTTGGCGGTGTCGAGCGCGTCCGGCGCGGGCGGGTTCGGCGCCATGTGGACGCCGGTGTGCCAGCCGTCGAGCCGCCACCCGGCGAGCACGGCCTGCTGCACGAGCTGCGGCGGTACGTCGTCGCCGGAGGCGAGCAGTTCGGACAGCAGTGAGCCGCGGGAACGGGCGCGGCGCTCGGTTTCGAGGCGTTCGGCGGCGACCCAGTTGCCGAGCGCCCACGAGGCGACCTGGCTGATCTGCAGGACGGTCTCGGCCCAGCGCTTGTTGCTGCCGCGGGCGTGCGAGACGAGCCACAGGTGCACGTGCCCGGTCCGGTCGGTCTCCACCGGCACGGCCACGGCGAAGCCCTCGGTCAACTCGACGGTGGTGGCGACGGAGCCGGACAGCAGGTCCGGTGGCAGGCCGGGCGGGGAGACGCCCTCGATCGCGGTGCCGTCCGCGCTGATCACCGCGCACGTCACGTGCAGCTCGCCGGACAGGATCGTGATCACCGAACGCGGATCGGGCCTGCTGCGCCCCAGGCGCGCGGTGACGGCGTTGAGCAGGCGGGCCGCCGCGACCTCGGGCCGCCGCACGGCCGTGCGCAACGCGTCCGCGACCAGCAGAGGGTCGTCCGCGTCGATCTGCAGCAGCGGCACGCCGAGCCGGTTCGCGAACGAGATCGTGGCGGTGGACGGAGCCTGGTAGGAGCCGGTCGACGGCCGCACCAGCACGACGGCCCGCACGTCCGCGCTGTAGGCCCGGCGCAACGCCACCTCGACGAGGTACGGCTGGTGCCCGGTCAGGATCACCAGGTCGCCCGCCGAGCACGCCTCGACGGCCGTCATGTCCGCCGCCAGCCGCACGTCCGCGACCTCGGTGCCGACGCCGCGCTGGCCCGCCAGCAGGGTCGCGTCGCCGAGCACGCCGATCTCCAGCAGATCGCGCACGGTCAGGGAGTCGGCGTCGTCGATCACTCGGCGTTCCGGAAAGGCACGTAGTCGAGGTCGTAGCCGAACGCCCGCGGGTCGACCCTGCCGAGCATCTCTCCTCGCACCCATTGCGGCGGTGATGGGAGCGCTACCACGTCCACGACCGCGCCGAATCTGAGTCGTTCGGTGGACAGCGGGTGGCCGGTCTCGGCGTCCAGGCAGCACAGCAGATCAGGCGTCGTCACGAGAGGCTCGCCGTCCGCGAGCGCGACGAGGTACTCACCCTGCATCTCCAGGCGCACGTACGCATCGTCGGCGTCCAGCCGCCGCAGCGCCACCGTTCCGCGTGGAAAGTCCCCGACCGACTCCCGCCACACCTCGACGACTTTTCCCCGCGTGACAAGGAAACCGCCGGACTCCTCGGCTCTCTTCTCGACAGACACCGTGTGCTGCGACCAGATCCCGCCCAGTTTCAGGGCACGGGCGAGTGAGCCCGTTATGCCCGCTTTGACCGCGTCCGCGAGCTTCAGCGGCTTCGCGACCATCATCGCCCAGCCGCCGAAGTCGACCATGACGGTGCGCGCGAGCTTCTCGATGCCGGTCGAGTCGAGCACCGCGCGGTTGCCACTGGGTTCGGTGATGGCCAACGGGGTCGTGGGCAGGCCGGCGGCGTCGTAGGTCGTCTGGTCGACCCGCGGGAACGCTCTCCCCATCCCGTCCACGTCGACGTACGGCAACCCCAGCCGTGCGGCCAGGATCAGCGGCAACAGGCCGTTGCACCCGCCGATCTCCCACCCGATGACGGCCGTCACGGGCGTGGAGTCCTGCGCCTGCAAGGCTTTCAGGGCTTCCTCTGCCTCCAGGCCCGACGGCAGCTTCTCGATCATCACGGTCGGCGCGCCGATCAGCCCGACCCGCGCCCCGTAGCCGTCCGGATCGGCCTCCTCCGGCGACAGCACCGTGACCGGTCCGCTCTGGCGCATCTCGTGCCGCAGCATCGCGGCGAACGCGTGGGTCTCCTGCTCGCCGCCCCCGCCTCCGCTGCCGAGCACGACCACGCCCAGGGCGAGCTGGTCCACCTCGTCGGGCCGGAGCAGGTGCATGCGCGTGACCCTAGTGGCCGAGCAGCAGATCACCCACCGCACGCGCCCGCACCCGGCTCGCGTTTCCCGGCAGGTACGCCAGCGGGATCTCCTCGACCTCGACGATCCGCACGCTGTCGGCCTTCGCGCCCGCCGCCACCGCCTTGTCCACGGCCTCCTGCCGGGCCGCGTCGAGCACCTCGTCGCGCCGCCTCGGTTCCATCGTGAACACCCGGTCGACCTCGCCGCCGACCTGCGCGATCGCGGCGCCGATGGCGTTGGCGAAGGCGTGGTGGTCGGGCCGGACGACCTCGCTGACGCCCTCGATCCCGTCCGGCACGAGGACGCTGCCGCCGCCGACCAGCACGACGGGCAACGGCGCCGGGCTCGTGCGCATGCGGTCGACCTGCGTGGCGATCCGGCCGCGGACGTGGTCGAGCACCGACCGCACGAGCGTGCGGTCGAGGTGGCGCACCAGTGTCGCGTCGCCGATGTCGGCGAGGCCCGCCGCGACCGCGACGTCCGTCGCCGTGAGCGTGTCGCCGCCGAACACCAGGGCCTGCCGGGACAGGCGGAATCCGACGCTGTCCGGCCCCACCTGCACGTTGCCCTGCTCCTGCCGCACGACGCTGCCGCCACCGAGGCCGACGGACAGCACGTCGGGCATCCGGAAGTTGGTGCGCACGCCGCTGATGAGCACCTCGGACGAGGCCTCGCGCGGGAAGCCGTTGTGCAGCATGCCGATGTCCGTCGTGGTGCCGCCGATGTCGATCACCGCGCAGTCGTCCATCCCGGACAGGAACGCACCGCCGCGCATGGAGTTCGTCGGCCCGGAGGCGAACGTGGCGACCGGGTGGCTGCGCGCGTACTCCAGGTCCATCAGCGTGCCGTCGTTCTGGCTGAGGAAGAGCGGAGCGTCGATGCCCTGTGCCGTCAGGGATTCCGCGAGTCCGTCGGCGATCTGCTCGGCGAGCACGCGCAGCGCGGCGTTGATGATCGTCGCGTTCTCCCGCTCCAGCAGGCCGAGCCGCCCGATCTCGTGCGAGAAGCTCACCAGCAGGCCCGGCACCTCGGCCGTGAGGATCTCCGCTGCCCGGCGTTCGAAATCGCTGCTGACCAACGAGAACACCGACGAGATGGCGACCGACTGCACGCCCTTGGCCGCGATGTCGGCGGCGACGGCACGCAGCTCGTCCTCGTCGAGCGGCGAGATGACCCTGCCGTCGTACTCGTGGCCGCCGTGACACAGGTACGCGTGCCCGCCGATGGCCTGCCGCAGCTGCTCTGGCCAGTCGACGAACGGCGGAAGTGCCGTGGTGGCGGGAAGTCCGAGTCGCACCGCAGCCGTCCGCGCGAGCCCGCGGCCCTCCACGACGGCGTTGACGAAGTGCGTCGTGCCGATCATGACCGCTGTGATGGCCGTCCGGTCGAACGCGAGCCCGCTGACCGCCTCGATGATCCCTGTGGTCACGTCGGCCGTGGTCGTCGCCTTGCACTCGGCCAGCACCCGGCGGCCCTCGACGAGAACGGCATCGGTGTTCGTGCCGCCGACGTCGATACCGATGTGCATGTGCACCCCTCAGGCGGCCGTCGCTTCCCCGACCACCTTACGGTTGGTGGCTCGTCGCGTGCGCATCCTCAAGAGGTCCAACCGCCCAGCGGACACGTACAGCGCGAACGCGAGCACGAGAGAGTTCACGCTGGACTGCCCGAACGGCAACAGCTCACCCACGATGGCCGCGCCCGGCCAGACGACCACGGTGACGGGCACCCACGAAGGCGCCGACCGCGGCACGTGCGGCCGCGTGGAGATGATCTCGTTGCGCCACCGCCGCACGACGTAGTACTCGGCGACCATGATCCCGGCGACGGGCGGGAACACCACGCCCAGCAACACCAGGAAGTGGCTGAACTGGTGCACGATCCCCGCCGCCGCGAGGAAGCTGCCCGCGCACCCGACCATGATCGTCACCTGCGCCCGGCTGATCCTCACCGCGAACACGGCGTCGACGAGGTTCACGATCCCGAGCGAGGCGGAGTAGAGGTTCCAGTCGTTGATCTTCAAGACCGCCGTGACCACGATCAGCGCGCCGATCCACCCGCCGGACGAACTGATGACGCCCATGACGTCGGTCGTGCCGACCCCGCGCGCGAGCACCACCCCGGCCAGGCTGATGACCCACTCGCCGAGCGTGATCCCCAGAACGGTCTGCTTGACGACGTCCCACTCGTTGCGGTTGAAGCGCGTCATGTCCGGCGCGATCGCCGCGCCCACGATGAAACTGCCGGTGACCAGCGTGATCGCGGTCAGCATCCCGATCGCCGGCCCCGGCGCCGGCCCGGAGATGGCCGCACCGACATCGTTGACGTTGGTCAGCACGAGCCAGAGAAGCAGGGCCAGAAACGCGGGCACCGCGACGTACGAGGTCCACGCCATCCACCGCACCCCATAGGCAGCGATGACCGTGACAACGATGCCGAAGAGCAACGACCACACCGGCGCCGGCAACACCCCGGCCACCCCGGCGAGCGTCGCCCCGGCCAGCCCCGTCTGCACCCCGAACCACCCGGTGCACGACAGGGCGATGATCAGCCCGAGCACCGCCGACCCGGCGTGCCCGAAGCCCGTCCACCGCGTGAGGATGGCCGTGGAAAGCCCTTCCCGCTGCCCGATGACACCAACGGTGATCGCCACGACGTTGAGGAGCACTGCCCCGATCGTGAGCGCGATGAACGCGTCCCAGAACGTCATGCCGAAGCCGAGGGTCGCGCCCAGCAGCAACTGACTCAGCGCGGTCGTCTGTCCGAAGCGCTGGGTCGCGACCGACAACCAAGGGTGCCGCGCCTGGTCAGGGACACGACTGAGGGCCTGATCATCGCGCCCGAGAAGAGCGGTCATGATCATCCCTCCGCCCTGTGATCGACAACCCGGACAGTAATAGCCGAGCCACGATCGAGCTACAGACACTCTGCACAGTCGGATGAATCACCACGTTGCGATTCGCACAGGCCACCGCTAATTCATCGCCAGCGCAATCCGCCTGCGCGCCACCAGCCGAGTCTGATGCACGTCCATGCTCACCCCGAGCCCAGGCCGCCGCTCAAACCGGTCGTAGCTGCGGCTGAGCAGCCAGTGAGCCGCCACCGGGGTGATCAGCTCCAACCGCATCTCCTCCCTCAGCCGAGCCAGCGTCTCCTCGACCTGCCGGGTGAGAAACGCGTGCCGCGTGAGGCTGCCGCTGATTTCGTCGATCATGAAAACCATCGCGTGCGGCGACTCCCCGTACGAATAACTGCACAGCAGTGCCAGATATCCCGCGTCGATCGACCGGTCACCAATCCAGCATTCCCCAAATGAGAGCGCTCCCAGATCCCACCGGGGTTCGGCCTGATGCCGAGCAGCCTCCTGCGCCCACACCCCGGCCCGCCCAGGAAGCAGATGCCCGAGCGCCGTCAGCAGCGCCGCACTGCGCCGGCTCGGCACCTCCTCCAGATGCCGGACGACGACCTCCCACAACTCCTCGTTGTCGGCGAACGGCCCCGCGAACGAGCTGACCTGCAGCTCGACCTCCAGCGGATCGGTCAGCTGCGGCAACGGGCGCCCGGCGTCCACCACCGCCTGCTGCATGGGGGTCAGCCTCGTCCGCATGGCGGGAGATTAGGCCGAACAGCCCAACGTGACCCGTTCGTCGATCAACGCCACCACGCGGATCACCCCATCGTGATCACCGAACGCAGCCCGTCCACGAGCAGGTCGCCCGGTACCTCGAACTGAACTCCGCCCTGCGCGGTCACCAGCACCGTGACCGGCGACTCCAGCGCGTCCACGACCACGGCCAGCTCCACCCCGCGAAACCAGTGCCAATGCGGTGGCCAGTCACGCGGCCGCGCTCGTTCCGACGCGAACACGTCCACGACGTCCCCGCGCATGACGAGATGCTTTCTCGGTTCGCGAGCGGGATCGGCGGGCAGCACGAGTTCGGCCGCCAGCACCGCGTCGACCAGTTCCGCCTTGTCCGCGTACCCGCGGTGCACGAGATACATCAACGACTCGAGGTCGTTCTCGAAGGTGATCTCACGCGCCTGATATCGGGAATTCGGCACGTACTGATCAGTGATCTCGCCCCGCTCGTCCACGAGGTAACGCCCGACAACCGCCTCGGTGGAGACGCCGTCGTGAGCTGGATCGACCACGTGCAACCAGCTGTTGGGCACGCGACGAGCGCGTTCCCGCATCTCCCGAGTGATGAGCGGCTTCACCATGCACGCATTGTGGCGAACCGTGCGCGCAGAGTTCGCACAAATGCGATCATTCGATCGTGACCGATCCGCACGCGTTCCTCGCGAACTTCGAACTGCGCCTGCACCAGGCCCAGGAACAAGCGAACGCCATCCAGACGGCGTTCCGCGAATCCCGCACCGAGGCCCAGAGCCCTGACGGCTCGGTCATCGTCACCGTGGGCTCCGGCGGCCGAATCGAGTCACTCCAGCTCACCCCACGTGCCGACGACCTCGGCCACACCGCCCTGGGCCGCACCATCATGGACACCATCCGCCGCGCCCAGGTCGAGGCCGCCCGCAAGATCGAGGACACGATGCGCCCGATCCTCGGCGACGGCGAGGGCATGGCCTTCCTGCGCGAACAGGTCGACCGGGGCATCGCCGTGATCGACCCGGCGGGCACCGTGGAGGAACCGAAGCCGGCACCAGGTCGTCCCGCACCACCTCGGGGCGATGACGACGACTTCGGCGGGAACTCGATGCTGCGATGACGGGCTTCGCGGCGCAGTCCGGGGCCATCGCGGCCCACGGCAAGCAGATCGTCGGCCGGCTCTCGCCGTCCCTGCAGGAGGTCGCCTCCGCCTCCCAGGTGAGCTTGGGCCCCAACGTGATGGGCGAGCTCTGCCAAGCGTGGTCGTGGATCTTCGACGACGAACTGGACAAGGCGAAGTTGCTCCTCGCCGAACTGCCCAAGGCGTTCGAGGCCACCGGCGACGACCTCTGCTCCACCGCAGAGACCTACCAGCAGACCGAGGACGGCAACCGCGCCTCCCTGCGGGGGATGAACCGATGAGCAATCCGTTGATCGCCAAGGAACAGGACGACAAGAAGTGGTTTACCGGCGCCGGCTTCGCCGACACCGGCGAGGACCTGGTCAAGCCGTTCATCGAGGGCAAGGACATCGACCCGGTCGCCCTCGGCATCGACGGCGCCGCGATGGTCCTCGACGTCGCAGGTCTCCTCACCGACCCGCTCGGCACGCTCGCCTCGTCCGTCGTCGGCTGGATCATCGAGAACGTCGGCTTCATCCGCGAACCCTTCGACAAGCTCGCAGGTGACCCTCCCGCCATCGAGGCGGTCGGCACGACCTGGGAGAACATCGCCAAACGCCTGAACGACGAGGCCACAGCCTACGAGAACCAGGCGAAGTCGCTCGCGGACTGGACCGGCGACGCCGCCGACGCGTACCGAACCCGGTGCAGCAGTCTGGTCGCACAACTGCAGGGTTCTTCCGCCGCGGCTTCCTCTGCGGCGAACAAGATCAAGGTGGCCGGCGCGGTCGTCGCCGCCACCAGGGCGTTGATCCGCGACCTGCTGGCCGACCTCGCGGGAACCCTGCTGATGTGGGGCATTCCGGCCGCCGCGTCGGCCATTCCCACGGCCGGCGCCTCGATCGCCGCGTTCATCACGCGCGCCGTGACGAAGGCCGTCGAGATCGGCACCAAGATCGCGAGGTTCGTCGCCAAGCTGTTCAAAGCGCTGGACAAGCTCGGATCCCTCGCGAAGAAGGCCGGCGAGGCGATGCGCAAGCAGGCCGACGACCTGGCCGCGCTGAGCCGGCAGATGCCGAACAGCCGCTACGGCAACCAGCGCGCGGCAGAACTGGCGTCCGACTCCGCGACGAGGGTGTCCAGGGCGGACACGCTCGACAACGTCGGCGAGGGACTCGGCAACGCGAGCAGGCGGATCCAGGACGGCGTCGACAACGCGATGAACAAGGTCGACGACTTCGCCCAGCGCACGACCCGGAAAGTCGACGACTGGGCGAACCGCGTGAAGGAGAACGGTTCCGCGCGCAAGCAGAAGGTCAAGGACTTCTACGAAAAGATGAACCAGCCGCCGCTCACCACGCGCAGCGAGAACATGGGCGACCCCGGCCACGCGGCCGGTCGTGCGGCGGACCGCGTGGATTCGCCCATGGGCAAGGGCGTGCTCGACGGCCAGAACTGGGTGCGTGCCGTGGCCAGCCGGGACATCAGCCACCTGATGCCGAACTACGGCGACCTGGTCCACCCGGCGAAGGAACTGGGAAAAGAGCTGAACAAGACGTTGCGTGGCGACGATGAGCAGGACTCCAAGGACAACCGATGACCAAGCGGATCACCCTCGCCGTGGTCCTCTGGATCGTGGCCCTCTACATCGCCCAAGCGGGCCCCCAGCTCTTCGGAGGTGAGGCAGGCTCAGGTGGAGAGCCGAAGGGCTACGCGGAGAACATCTCCTGTTCCAGAAACTGGTGGGCCTTCGGAGCGCTCTGGCACTGCAACGCCACCATCGTCTCCAACGACGGCGAACGTGTTCCCTACAGCAGCAAGAACTCCTCTCTGACTCCCGCTGACGTCGGCACGCGCGTCCCCATGACCAACAACCGGGTGTCGTTCTCGAGGTCCTACCAGCCAAGTGTGGAATGGGCCAGCGTCGAACGCCGCGAACCCCGCAAGGGCCTCGTGGTCCTCTGCCTCATGGGTGTACCGGCAGTCGCGCTCTTCATCACGTTCCGCATGTTCCGCGACAAGAAGCCGGTGGCGTGAAAACATCATCAGCGCTGGCCGGCCCTCGCCTGGTTCACCCTGTGCGCGTAGGGCGCCGCGTTCCTCCTGCTGTTCTAAGAGGACCACGGCCCTCGAGGCGCCGCGGTCGCCCGCGCCGAGAACATCCAATGCGAGCGCAACTGGCTCCTCCTGGGCACCCGCTGGAACTGCAGCACGATCGTCACCGGCACCTACGGCATGCAGATGCGGTTCACCAGCGGCTCTTCCCTGCTCACCCCGGCCGACATGTCGGTCCCATGCAACGCCTGGACCCGCTCGACTTCGTTCCGGCCCGCGAGTCATTCACCCCTGCCCGTGGCCGACCATGGGCGCCGTCGTGCTGATCGACGTCGGCCTTCTCGGCACCGGCATCTGGTGGCAGAACAGCCGTTCGCACCGCGAGCCGAAGTGCGCCGCCTCCGCAGGTGAGCCCACTGGTACGTCGGAGCGGGTCTGCTCGCCCTCGCCGGGGCTCACTTCACCTACGGCCTGTTGATCGCCGCCCGCCCCGGACACCGGCGGGACCCCGAGACGCAGGAGTACCTGCGGACGATGTCCGGTTGACGCGTACCTGGATTCCGTCACGGGAATCCGCGGCCCGCCCTGTCACCCGAAAGCCCTACAACGCCAGCTACGGTGGCACAGGTGACGACGTTCCCACCGGTGCCCGCGGACCTGTTCCGCTTCACCACGACCGCCCACGCGGAGCTGCACACTGCGGTGATGCGCGTGTTCGGGGTGGCGAACGAGCGCCTGCAGACCGTCCTCACGGCCGATGACGTGCAGCAACGGCTGAGGAACGTCGGCTGGTCCGAGCAAGTGACGGACGACGAGCTCCAGTCGTCCCTCAACTCTCTGCGTGGCTGGGGCCTGCTGGACGCGGCGCAGCACCGCTACGGGCTCACCAGGCTCGGCGAGGCCGCGTGCGCCGGCCTCAAGCACGCGCTCGACACGCTCAGCGGCAACGGTTCGCTGCAGACCGCGGTGCTCGACGCGATCGCGGCCCACCTCGACGACCTGGCCAAGCCGCTGGACGACCGCGGTGCCTTCACGGCGCTCACCCAACTCGAAGGGCACCTCGACGCCTTCGAGACCGGCACGACGCGGTTCAACGCCGACCTGCAGAGACTCCTGAGGGACGAGCAGACCGACCTCGCCACGTTCCAGGACGTCAAGCGCACGACGATCACCTACCTGCGTGACTTCATCGCGGACCTGGACGCGCGCAAGCAGAGGATCCGCGAGGCCATCGCGGGCATCGATGCGACTGAGCTGCACGAACGCGCGCGCAACGGTGCCGGGCTCCACCAGAGCGACGAGCTGTGGCTTCGGCAGCGCAAAGAGCGTTGGAGCAACCTCAAGAGCTGGTTTCACGACAACCCGCCGCGCGTCGACGAGCTGCAGGACGTGTCGCGCAAGGCGATCGTGCAGTTGCTGCGGGTGCTGGACCGGATCAGCGAGCAGCGCAAGAAGCCGACGAACACCGCGGCCGACTTAAGGGCGCTCGCCCGGTGGTTCGCGCGGACCGAGACCGAGGACGAGGCGCACGAGCTGTTCAACGCCGCGTTCGGGCTGTGGCCGGCCAGGCACGCGCACCTCGCGCACGCCGACGGTGAGCTGTTGCCGAGCGGCGAGGCGTGGCACAACACGCCTCCGGTGCCCGTGTCGCCGCAGCTGCGCGCGACCGGCAAGCAGGAGCACATCGGTGCCACCGGCAAGGTCCGCAACGTCGACGAGGTGCGCCGCAACCGCCGTGAGCAGGCGGAGAAGGAACGCGCTGAGCTCGAGTACGCGTGGTCGCAGATCCAGACCGACGGCGCGATCCGGATCTCCACGCTCACCAACCTCGACCACGACACGTTCCACCGGCTGATCGACCTGGTCGGCAGGGCGCTGGGCAGCGATCCGGACAGCACCGGCACGCGCACGGCCGGCACCAGCGACGGGCGGATGCAGATCAACCTGCGCAACGCGCGCGGCTGGGCGACCATGACCACCCAGAAGGGCACGCTGAGCGGGCCCGACTACGTGATCGACGTGCAGAGCCGATGAGCCGCCCTGGGAACCAGCTCGCACGGCTGGAGAGCGAAGAGGTGGCGCGTGGCGTTCGTCTGCTGCTCGCGCGTCCGTTGATGACCGCGACGCAGGACCACGACGGCTTCGACCTCATCAGAAGGCGCCGCGAGCCGATCACGAAGTGGTTCGACTACTACTGCGGCTGGCGTGTGATCGTCGAGCCGCGCGCCGGATACGCGCGCCTCTTCAAGGTGACGCAACGGCCCGACCGCACGCGGCCCGCTTTCGACCGGCGGCGCTACACGCTGCTGTGCCTCGTGTGCGCGGAGCTGCTGGCGACGCCGGTGAGCACGCTCGACGAGCTGACGACCCGCACGAAGCAGGCCGCCGCCGAGGACGGCCTGACGTTCGACCCGGCCAGGCGCAGCGACCGCAACGCGTTCAACGACGTCCTGACGTTCCTCGAAGAGAACGGCGCCGTCGAGACCGGCGAGCACGTCCGCGCGGACCCGACGCTCATCACTCGCCTGCTGGCCGCGCCGGCGCCACCCTCCACAGTGGACACGATCGCCGGACTGACCCGCGAGACCCGCTACGACACCGCGCACCGCAGCCTGTGGCAACGGCACTCCGTGATGCGTCGGCTCATCGACGATCCGGTGCTCTACAAGGAAGATCTGACCGCGAGCCAGCTCGCGTTCCTGACGTCCCCCTCCGGGCGCAAGGTCGTCCAGACGGGCATCCGGCTCGCCGGGTGCACTCTGGAGGAACGCGCCGAGGGTTATCTCGTGGTCGACGCCGACGCGATCGCCACGGACACGAGGTTCCCGGACGACGACAACCACGCGAAGGTCGCCGCTTTGCTGTTGCTCGACCGGTTGGCAGAGGGTCCGGCCACCACGGAGGACCTGGCCGAAGAAGTACGCGAGCTGCTCACGAAGTTCCGCACCTGGGCCAAGGCCTACCAGTCGGACGGTGGCGCGGGCAGGCTCGCGGCGGACGCGCTCGAACTGCTGGCGGCGTTCGGGCTCGTGCGCACGGAGAACGGCACCGTTCACAGGCTGCCCGCCGCAGCCAGGTACGCGGTCGAGGAGCTCAATGACTGACCGGTGGCAACCGAGCCGCGCCGGCATCATCAACGTCTGGCGCTACTACGACGAGATCTTCTCGTTCTACCAGGGCAGACTGCTGCTGCGAGGTCCCAACGGCACGGGCAAGTCGAAGGCGCTCGAGCTGCTGCTGCCATACCTGTTCGACGCGAACCTGCGTCCGCACCGGCTGTCGACGTTCGGCAGTGCGGACCGCACGATGCACTGGAACCTCATGGGCGAGGGCAACCAGGGCAGCACGCGCGTCGGGTACGTGTGGCTGGAGTTCCAGCAGGGCGAGCAGTGGTTCACGTGCGGTGCGCGGCTCCAGGCCACCACGAACACGACGAACGTCATCGCCACGTACTTCACGACGTCGCTCAGGATCGGTGATCTGGCGCTGGTGAACGAGGCCGGGCGCCCGTTGACCAAGACCGATCTCATCGCCGCGATCGGTGACCATGGCGTCGTGCACGCCTCACCGGCCGATTACCGCCACACGGTGCGGACGACGTTGTTCCCCGGCGTGAGCGAGCAACGGTACGACTCGCTGATCACCGCGCTGTTGCAGCTGCGCACTCCGAAACTGTCCGAGCGGCTCGACCCGAGCGTGCTGTCCTCGTTGCTGTCCAAGGCACTTCCGCCGCTGGACCAGTCCGACCTGACCGAGATCGCCGAGGGGTTCGAACGACTCGACCGCCAGCGCGAGGACCTGCGGCGGCTCGACGAGGAGATCACCACCGCCGAACGGCTCGCGGACGTGCAGCGCGTCTACGCCCAGCGCGTTCTCGGTGTGGCCGCACGGGCGCTGGAGTCCGCGACCGAACAGCTCGAGGATCTGACGCGGGCCGCGCGGATGAGCGAACGCCGCTACCAGCGGCAGATCACGCTGACCGACGAGGCGTTCGACCAGCTCGCGGCGCTCGGACGTGAGGCGAGCGCGGTCGACGCGGAGATCTCCGGCATCTCCGACCTGCCCGCGTACCAGGAGGGCAAGCAGCTCGACCTGTTGCGGCAGCAGCTTTCCGCCGCGAACCTGCGCGCTTCGGAGGCCGCCGCGCACGCCGTGAAACTCCGCGCGCGTGCCGTTGCCGACGAGGAACGGGCGGAGCAGGCCAAGTCCGATGCGGCCGCACGCGCCGATGAGCTTCGACGCTCCGCGGTGATCGCACGGGAAGCCGCCGAGCACGCGGGCATGCCGTCGGTGTTCGAGGAGATCGAGACGCACGCCGACGCGCGGTCGGGCCGTCAGCTGCTCACCGCCGCCATCGAGTCCCGGTCCACCGAGATCAACTCGATCAGTCGTGCCGTCGCCGCGCACGAGAGAGCAGTCGACGCACGGAATGCCGCACGCCAACGGCTTGAGGAGACGCGTGACGAGCTCGACCTCGCCACGGAAGCGGAAGCCGCGGCGCAGCGGACGTTCGAGCAAGCGTTTGCGAAGTTCCGTGCGGACTTCGACACGTGGGCGCACGGCTGTTCCGAGCTGAACGTCTCCGAGCACGGTGAGGTCGTTGAGGCCGCAGCACGCGCTCGGGAGGAGTTCAGCCGCATCGAGGCGCGTCTGGAGGAGACGCGCACGGCGTTGAACGGCCAGCTCTCGCAGTACAACTCCATCCGCGAGAAGCTCGCCAATCAGGTCGATGTACCGCCGCCCGCGCCGTACACGCGTGACGACGAGTACCGCTCTCATGCCGTGGGCGCCCCTCTGTGGCGTCTGGTCGACTTCCGTCCTGGCACGCCACTTCCCGTGCGTGGCGCGGTCGAGGCGGCGCTGGAGGCCTCGGGCCTGCTCGACGCGTGGATCACGCCGGACAACTCGTTCGGCACGACCGACCGGGACCGTTTCGCCGAACCGTCGCTGGCACCTCCCGCTCCCGGCTACACCCTGCTGGAGGTGCTCGTCACCGACGACGAGCGCTGTCGCCGGTTCCTGGAGAGCGTCGCGTTCGGCGACACGGCCACCGGTCACGCCGTCGCGATCGGCGCGGACGGGACGTGGCGCCTGGCCAACGCGCACGGCCGCTGGACCAAGGACTTCCCCACCTACATCGGTGCGGACGCGCGCAAACGGGCCCGTGCGGGCCGGATCGCCGAACTGACCGGCCTGATCGAGCAGCTCGCCACAGATCTGTCCGGTGTGGACGCGGCGCTGAACCAGATCGCCGTGCGCCGCGCCACGCTGGTCGGTGAACTGGCCAGGCAGCCTTCGACCGACCCGACCGACATCGCCGAAGAGCAGCGGACGAAGGCACAGTTGCGTTGCGCGGCGAGGAAGGATGCCGTCGCGGCCGCAGCCCGGCGTGTGGCCGAGGCCGAGGCCGTCGTCGCCCAGCACACCGCCACCGCCGACGTCCCGGACGCGGACGCGCTGGCGGCGTTCGCCACCGCGGCCCACCGCTGGCTGGACGACCGCCACGACGCGTTCGCCACCGAAGCGCTGTCAGTCGAGGCCGGCAACCGCGCCTCGACGAGCAGCGCGCTGGCCGACGAGGCCGAGGAGACGACGGCCGCCCGCCAGCAGGAGGCCGCCGACCTCGCCATCACGCTGGAGACCGTCGAACGTGCCGCGGGCTCCGAGTTCCAGGCCCTGGACCAGCAGCTCATCTCGTTGCGCGCCAAGGCTCTCGCACTGGCCGAGGAACGCGAGCTGCTGCAGGACAAGCAGACGGGCCTGGCGCGCACACTCGGCACGTTGGAGGAGAAGCGCAAGGGCGACACCGCACGCGCCGCGGAAGCCGCCGTCGTGCACGAGGCGGCCGAAGCGCGCTACCGGCACCTGACCAGCGGTCACCTGCCCGCAGACGCCGGTGAGGTGCCCGACGAACCGGTGGACCCGCGCCTGATCCGCGACTCCGAGTCCCGTCTCGGTGCCGCCGTGCACCAGGCACAGCACCAGCTGGCCGGACGCATCGATCTGTCGCTCGACCCCGACGACGACGTCACGGTCCTGACCGCGACGCTGGACGGCGCGCGCATGGGTGCGCAGGCGCTGCTTCAGACCTTGCAGGCCGAACGCGACCGCGTGCGCACGCACATCACGGACGTCGAACGGGACCTCTTCGACCAGACCCTCACCGGCGACACGCGCAGGCACATCGCCCAACGCATCCAAGGCGCCTCCGAGCTGGTCACCACGATGAACCAGCGATTGGAGCGCGTCCAAACCGCGTCCGGCATCCGCGTGCAGCTCGACTGGCAGGTCGATCCCCAGCTACCGCCGGGCACCAGAGAGGCCCGCGACCTCCTGCTGCGATCGGACCTGAACGACGACGAACGCGAGCTGCTGCACCAGTTCTTCCGTGAGCGCGTGGAAGAAGCACGCGCACATGACTCCGCGACGGGCTGGGAACAACAACTCGCCCAGGTGCTCGACTACACGACGTGGCACCAGTTCGTCGTGAAGGTGGACAGGGGCGAAGGCTGGGTCCCGGTCACCAAACGGGTGCACGGCGCGCTGTCCGGCGGCGAGAAGGCCATCGTGCTGCACCTCCCGCTGTTCGCCGCGGCGGCCGCGCACTACCACGCCACGCCGACCGCACCCCGCCTGATCCTGCTGGACGAGGTCTTCGTCGGCGTCGACGCGACCAACCGCGGCCAGCTGCTGGAACTGCTGGTCAACTTCGACCTCGACCTGGTGCTCACGTCGGACCACGAGTGGTGCGACTACCGGGAGCTCACCGGCATCGCCATCCACCAGCTCACGACCGGCACCGACGGCGACGACGCCGTGACGACCGTGCGCTTCACGTGGGACGGGCACAGCCTCACGGCCGATGACTAACTTCCGAGCAGTGCGAGCAGTTCGCGTTGCGCGGAAGTGAGCGGGAACGACGGGTTGCGCCGCGGGTAGATCTCCGCGGCGTCCCACAGTTCCGTGCGCACGCTGGTCTGAGTGCCGATCTTGACGCCACGTGACCGGAGGTCGGCCACCACGGCCGCCGCGTCGAACAGGTAGACCGCGTCGACGACCAACGGCCTGGTCGTGCCACGGGAACTGGCCGGCTCGGCTTTCGGCCCGGCCAGCACGAGGTAGACGTCCGGTCCCTGCTCCTTCATGTCCAGCAGGCCTTCCCGCTTCGTGTACCACCGGACGCCCACGGTCCGGCCGTCGCCGAGCCTGCCGTCGCTGACGCCGAAGACCTGCGCCGCGATCCACGCGCCGAGGTGCCCGGTCAACGCGGGCCGCCCGATGCACGCCGACAGTTCGGCGTCGATGCGGTTGCGTTCCTGGATGAGCGCGGCCACCCGGTCCATCGTGCTCATGCCGACCCGCTCAACTGCCCGAGCAGACCGGCGACGTCCACGCCGAGCAACGACGCGACCAGCCGCAGGTCCGCCTCCTCGTCCGCGGTCACCCGGCCGTCCTCCCAGGCGGCGTCGGCGAGCGCGGCGAGGTAGCCGCGGTGCAGCTCCATCACCTGCGGCAGGCCGAGATCGAGCGCGCGGGCCACTTCGAGCAACTCTTCCTGTTCCTCCAGCGTCAGGTGCCGGTCGACCAGCGCCCGGTCGAGCACGTCGAGGTACTCGTCGCCCGACGCGGTCTCCACCCGAGGCAGCAGCCGCACGAGCTTCGACAGGAAGTGCTGTTCGGCTCCGTGGGGGTGACTGCGCTGCACGGCGAACGCGTTCAGGGTTCGCGGCACCGTCAGGCGCACCGGCTCCACGTCCCCGACGCGGTCCAGGCAACGCGCCAGCAGCCCCGCGGACGCCCGCGCGTCGTGCAGCGCGGAGTGCGCGGTGCCCATCGGCACGCCGGCCACCTCGCAGCACGCGGCGAGCGACCGTGACGTGGCACCGAGATACCGGCCGGCGAGGTTCATCGTGCAGAGCCCCTCCGCGAAGAGCTCGTGGCCGAGCCTCGCGAACTCGGCTCGCAGGAACCGCAGGTCGAACGACAGGTTGTGCGCGACGAGCACCCGTCCCGACAGCCTCGCGGCGAGCTCACCGGCGATACCGGCGAACTCGGGCGCGCGCCGGGCGTCCGCGGCGCTGATGCCGTGCACGTGCTGGGCGCCGAGGTCGCGGCGCGGGTTGACCAGCGTGCACCACTCGTCCACCCGGCGGCCGGACGCGTCGAGGTGCACGACGGCCACCTCACTCACCCGGTGGTGCTGACCAGGTGAAAGTCCGGTGGTCTCGACGTCGACGACCGCGTACCCGTTGCTCATGCCGGACCTGTCGTTCGGACCCGTGCCGCGCGTTATCGCCGTCCGCCGAGGTCATCCGTAAGGACCAACGCGAGCTCACCGCGAGTCGCGATGCCGAGCTTCGCGTAGGCGTTGGAGAGGTGGTTGTCGACGGTCCGCACGGAGATCACCAACGATTCGGCGATCTCCTTGTTCGTCAGGCCCCGTGCGGCCAGCGCGGCCACCTCGCGCTCACGACGGGTGAGCGGCGTCAGCGTCATCCTCGCCAACGCGGGCGTCCGTGCGCCCTCGCAGTGCTTCACCAGCCGCCCGAACAACGCTCGATCGCCCGACGCGGCGGCAGCTTCGGCCGCGAACAGCACGTACCCGGCCGTCTCGAACCGCGCGGCCACCTCTTCCAGCGCGGTGGAGTCGTTGCGCACCAACGCCTCCGCATGCGCGGCGTACACCGGGACCAGCAGCCCGGTCGTCGTGGAGGCGAGCTCTCGGAGTCGTTCAAGTGCGTCGGAGGCGTGCCCGAGGCGGACGGCCTCGTGCAGGAACACCGCTTCGGCAGCGAATTCGGTGTGCGCCCTGGCATCCTCGGCCGCCTCGAACGGCGACGTGCCGCCCGCCCAGATCCGCGCCTGCCACAGCCCGATGCCGTACGGGCGCATCCCCGGCGGCGCCAGCTCTTCCGCCTCCGCGAGCAGCGCACGCGCGTCGTTGCCCAGCAACGCCTCCACGTGGGCAAGTTCGCAGAGTCGTACGAACGGCTGTACGGGCCGCGCCTCTCGCAGCAGGCGCCGTGCTTCGAGCAACCGTCCACCCGCCCGTGCCAACCCGGCGCACGAAACGGCCCAGCTCGACCGCATGGAATCCCACTCGGCCTTCTCCCGATGCGCTTGCACGGCAAGACGTTCGGCACGAGCCAGTTCACCGTGCAAGGCGTGCACGAACACCTCGGAGAACGCGTTCATCTCGGCGCCCAGCCCGACGTCGGGGTTCGGCGGGACGACCGGGAACGGCCCGGTGTACCTGCCCTGCACCACGTCGATCATCGCGAGGATCGCCGCTTCGGCCGGATCGGCGTACGAGAGCAGCGCACGAGCCTCGTCGTACTTGCCGGCGAAGAACAGGAGCGCGGCCCTGCCCGCCGGCATCACGATCATCTCCGCGGCCTCCTCGGTGCGCCCGAGCGCCCATCCGAGGTTCATCGCGCGCATGGTGCGGACCTCGATCGGGTCGTCGTCGGTGGCGACTCGTGCGAAGAGCTCCTCGGCCTCCTCCGCACGATCCGTGAACACCAGCACGTAGGCCAACTGCCGTGCGGCCTTTACACCGCCACCGACGGACCACGCGGCGCGTGCGAGCCGTTCTGCCAGAACGACTCCACCTGTCGAGGCAGCGAGGAGAGCGGCCTGCAGCAGCTGAGCGGGATCGTCCGCCGTACCGCTGTCCAGCCGCAACACGGCTACTCGCAACGGATCGTCGAGCACGGAAGCCAGGTACCGCTGATGGTTGCGCTTGCGCAGAGGAGGGCACTGCGCGCGCAACACCTCGCCGTACAACGGATGCGCGAGCCTCAGTCCCTCATCGGTCACGGTCACGAGCCCGTCCAACGCCTCCGACGCGGCCAGGTCCAGCGGCTCGCCGAACGCGAGCAGCTCCAGCACCCGGCGTTCCTCGGCGGGCACCGCGGCGAGGTGCGCCTCGATCAGCTCCACGAGCCGTGGCGACAACGGCAGTGGACCGTCCAACGACCACACACCGCCGTGCGACACCCACTGCGCGGCGAAGTGCATCTCTCGCAACAGCAACATGTTTCCGGCTGACGCCGTCCACAGCCGATCGGCCGTCGCACTGTCCAGCACACCGCCGAGCACGGTCTCCAGCACCTCGACGACCACGGCACGTCCGAGCAACTCGAGTTCGATGCGCGGCAGCAGCTCGTCCTTCCAGAGCGCCACCACCGGATCCGGCGCGCGCTCACCCGACCGCAGCGTCGCCACCACGACGGCTTCCCGGTGGTGCACGAGCTGGTGCAACAGTCCAGCCGACGCGTCATCGAGCAGATGAACGTCGTCGACCACCACGACGCGATCGCGCAACGCGGTTCGTGCGGCGGTCAACATCGCCAACGGCGAGGGATCTACCGACGGCAAGAAGGGCGCCATCACGCCGAGTGGAATCTCCGACATCGCCGCTGTCGCACGCAACCGGACGTCGCACGCGACCTCGTCCAACAGCCGCGTCTTGCCCACGCCGGCAGGACCAGCCACGATCAGCCCCGCACCACGCACCGCATGGCGGACCGCGGCGAGTTCGGCGTCCCTCCCCACGAACGGCCACCCCACCCCGTCAGGCTAGGTGATCCGCGCCGTCAAGATGGGTGATCGCCTACTCATGCCTCTGACCAGCGCGGACACCACGATGACGGCATGAGCTTCTTCACCGATCCGACCCCGTACTTCGACGAGTGGCGCGAGCGGGGACCCGCGTTGATCGAAACCCCGGACGGCCAGAGGTCGTGGATGATCAGCCGCTACGACGACGTCGTGCAGGCGCTCGGCCACCCCTGCCTGAGCAGCGCCATCATCCCCGGCGGCATGCTGAACCACACCGATCCGCCGGAGCACACCCGGTTGCGCAAGCCCATCGCGCGCGCGTTCTCCACACGGCGGATGGAAGCGCTACGGCCACGCATCGAGGAGATCGCCAACGAGCTGCTCGACGCGTGGCAGGACGCGGAGGAGGTGGACGTCATCGAGACGTTCGCCTATCCGCTGCCGATCACTGTCATATGTGAACTCCTAGGTGTGCCCAAAGAGGACAGAGACGAGGTCCGGCAGCTGACCGCGGAGCTGCTCGCCCCGGCGACCATGGCCGAGGCCTACGGCAGGTTCGCCGCCTACGCGCAGGAGCTCGTGCACACCAAAGAGCCCGGTGACGACGTCATCACCGAGCTCCGCGACGAACCGAACCTCGTGAACACCCTTGTGTTGCTCATCACAGCAGGTCATGAGACGACCTCGCAGCTCATCGGCAGCGGCCTGCTCGCCCTGCTGCGCGATCCCGCCCTGAAGCGGTCGCTGGTCGACGATCCGATCCTGATTCCGGAGGCCGTCGAGGAGTTCCTGCGCCACGACGGTCCGTTCGCTCTGGGGCTGGGTCGTGTCGCCACTGCCGACGTGGTGATCGGAGGGGTCACGATTCCGAGATCTTCGCAGGTCACCGTCTCACTTGGGGCGGCGAACCGGGATCCTTCCCGGTACTCCGATCCGGACGTGCTGCAGCTGGGTCGAAACCCACACGTCGGGTTCGGTCACGGGATCCACTACTGCGTGGGGGCGCGGCTGGCGCGTATCGAGGGCGAGATCGCGTTCGGAACGCTCCTTCGACGATTCCCGGAACTCGTGCTCGCCGCTGAGCCCGAGTGGCGGGAGTCATTCATCCGAGGCTTGGGATCATTTCGCGTGCGACCGAAGCCCTGACAGCGGCGCGAGCCGCCACCAGGTCGTCGACCGCGTAAATCTCGGGGCAGGACGCGATGACCAGGTCCTTGTCTGACGCGACAGTCAGCAAAGAAGCTTTCTCGGTCAACGACTTGGCTTGCCGCACAACTCCCTTGGCATCAACGCGGATCAACGTGACCCACGTCTCTGACCAGGGAAAGTCGGCGACGGCGCTGGATTTACGCAGGCCTTCCACATCGAACTCGGCAAATCTGGGCATGACACCAAGATAACGAGTCGAGGTAGCGGAAAGGCAAAGATCACCCTTTCACCGCAATGCAGCCAGCAGATGGGACAGGTTGACACCAACGGCGTCGGCCAACCGGCGCACGACTTCCGGAGCGGGTGCCAACGGGTGTGTCTCGCGGGTGAACGGGAGACCTTCACCGCCGGAAAACTTCGATTGCGGCGTAACGGGCGCGAGGATCGGGTAGACGCGCCAGCGCGGCACCTTCGAGTCCGCCATGGCGAGAGTGTTCTCGTGCCACAACATCACGGCCGATGACCGAATGTTGCGCGCGAGGACGCAGCCGTGGCCCGTGAGCGTGATCGCGCGCGCAGCGGCCCGCACGGCGTTGCGGAACTCGCCCTCCACCACCCACACACCGTTCATGAACTCCGCGGTGAAGCCCTCGGTCTCCAGCGCGGCGATCGTCTCGGCGTGCTGATCGTCCGCCGCGGCGGTGGCCAGTTCGACGACCTCCCGCACCTCCGACTCCGTCACGACGCGCGCACCTGCCTCTGTGGAGGCGTGCAGGAGCCGTTCGACGTGACGGTCCTCCGCGTAGGCCGCCCACTCCTGGGCCTTCTCCCACGCCGACCGTGCGATGACGTCGGCCTCAGAACCGCCGCGCAGCCGTGCGTCCTGCAACAGCTGTGCGAGCACCACGGCGATGACAGAGCTCAACAGGGCGTCGTCACGTGGTTCGTCGTCCTCGGGCACGAGAGAGACGACCAGGTCGCGCAGATCGGCACGCCAGCTCTCGTCACCCGCCCACACGCCGATGGCGAGCAGGTTCAGGTAGTGGTCCGCGAGGGCCATCCGCACGAGCAACGGCTGAGTGCCCGCCTCCCGTGCGTCGCGGCGCGCGGTCACCTTCATCTGCTGCAGTTCCGCGGGATCCACCACGCTCACACGGATCTTGTCGAGTTCGTCGAGGAAGTCGTCCCACCGGTCGTCCGAGAACCGGGCGAAGACGTCGTCCACCTGTTACCTCCAGCTCAGAGTCGAGCGACGGACTCGAGTACTCGTCTGGTGCGCGCCACTTCGTGCGCGCGAAAGACCGCGGCGCCCGCCAACGCCGCGATCGCGGTCGCGACGAGGGTTCCCTCGACGCGCTCGTGCAGTTCCACGCCGAGGGTCTCCCCGACGAAGTCCTTGTTGGACAGAGCCATCAGCACTGGCCACCCGGTCGCCACCAACTCGTCCGTGTGCCGCACCAGCGCGAGGCTGTGCCATGTGTTCTTGCCGAAGTCGTGTGTGGGGTCGATCAGCACGCTCTTGCGAGGCACACCGAGCGCGACCACCCTCTCCGCGCGCGTCGTCGTCTCCGCGATGACGTCCGCGACGAGGTTCGGATAACTAACCCTATGCGGACGCGTGCGGGGCCGCGCACCGCCCGTGTGCGAGCAGACGTAGCCGGCGCCGTACTCCGCGGCGACCTCGGCCAGTTGCGGGTCCGCGCCCGCCCACGTGTCGTTGAGCAGGTCGGCACCGGCCTCGCAGACGAGCCGGCCGACGTCGGCGCGCCAGGTGTCGCTGCTGATGACGAGGTCCGGGTAGGCGGCGCGCACGCGGGCGATGAACGGCACGACGCGGCGCACTTCCTCGCCGGAGTCGACCAGATCGCCGGGGCCTGCCTTCACACCGCCGATGTCCACGATGTCCGCGCCCTCGTCCACGACGCGGTGCACGGCCTCCATGGCCACGTCCTCGGCGTAGGTGGCGCCCTTGTCGTAGAACGAGTCCGGCGTGCGGTTGATGATCGCCATCACCAGCGCGTGGTCGCGGACGACGGTCCGGCCGCGGAACTGGAGCTCGATCACATCCCGTGTCTACCAGGTGGTCCCCGACCTTTGCACATGGCGGACGTCTCATACTGCATGGCGTGGAACTGGTGAAAGCGGTCGACGCGCTCTGGCAGCGCGGCTGGCTGCCGTACGACCTTCGCGAGATCGTGTCGCGTTCGCTCGACGAGTCGGCCTCGTCCCTCGTGGTGGACGTGATCGCGTTGTCCTGTTCGCCGCACGCCGAGGCGACCGTGCATCCGCGGTGGCAGCGTCAGCTCGACGAGATCGGCGCCTCCGTGTGGTGGGAGGGGCCGCTGATCGAGGCGTGGGCGACGCGTCACATCGAGACGCTGTCGTATGCGAACCGCACGGCCGCCGAGCTGCTGAAGTTCCTCGGGCGGTTGCCTTCGTTGCCGCACATCCTGCCGTTGCCGGGCGACGTGTTGACGTTCGCCGTGCGCGCGGGGCTGGACCCGAAGGTGCTCAACCGGGTCCGCGGCCTGCTCGCGAAGGCCGAGTCGACGGCGTTCCCCGAAGAGGCGGAGGCGCTGTCGGCCAAGGCGCAGGAGCTGATGAACCGGCACGCGCTGGAGCGGGCGATGCTCGACGCGGACCTGCCGGCGGAGGCGACGTCGCGGCGGATGTGGCTGGACAAGAGCTACTTCAAGGAGAAGGCGCAGCTCGTGCACGTGGTCGCGGAGGCGTTCCGGTCGCGGGCGGTGGCCTACGACGCGTTCGGGTTCATCGCTCTCGTGGGGGACGAGGTGGACTTGGAGAGCGTGGAGCTCCTGTCGACGTCTCTGCTCGTGCAGGCGACACGGGCGATGGTGGCCATCGGCGGTCCGGCGGGGAAGGGCAGCGAGGCGCGCTCACGGCCGTTCCGGAAGGCGTTCCTGGTGGCGTACGCGTCGCGGATCGGGGAGCGGCTGGAGGCCATGACGGCCGTGCCGGTCTCCCCGGACGACCCGATCGTCTCGGACGAGCGGCTGCTGCCGGTGCTCGCGGACCGCAAGCAGGCCGTGGACACGTTGTTCGAGCAGATGTTCACGCGTACGCGCACCTCACGCGTGACGGTGCGGTCAGCCGCGGGTTGGGGTGCCGGACGTGCGGCCGCGGACCGCGCCGACATCGGTACCGGGCGGAGCGCCGTGACGTCGGGCTAGGCGTGGCCCCCCACCCCTTCGAGTGAACTCCCCCGTCCCCAGGCCTCTCCGGCGGCTCACCCCGGAAAAAGAGTCAGACCCCCTCCCTAACGTCGACCCCATGACATCCACCTTCCACAACGAGATCAAGCTCGGCGAGGTCAACTACCGGCTGAGCGCGACGACCGACTCCGACGAATCGATGGTGCTCGACCTGCTGGGCTCGCTCGACTCGGGCGAGGTGGTCGCGGACGGCCGCCTCCGGTTGCCGGTCGAGGGCGGCACCACGATCGGCAAGCTCCTCGCCCGCGTCCTGGGCGCCCACACGCGCCTGCGCGGCAAGCCGTCCCGCCACGCGAACGCCAACCAGCCCTGGACCGAATCCCTCGACACCGAACTGCGCACCACCTGGCTCACCCCGACCGACCTCCTCTCCCCCGCGCTGATCAGGTCCCTGGCCGACGACATGCAGCGCTCCCCCACGGCCATCCGCGCCCGCCTGGCGAGGGTGGGCTGCGATCCGGACGTGCCCGGCCGCGAACTCTCCGCGACAGCCGCCGTGCTGCTAGGGGGAAAGTCAGGGGCCACTCAGGGAAAGACCTGATTCGCGAAGCCCGCGCCCAGCGGATTCTGGAGTAGCAGGCACCAGAGTCTCAGGGGGTAACAGTGGAAATCGGCGGCTTGTTCACCGCGCTGCTCTTCGGAGCCATCATCGGTGGTCTCGGCCGCCTGGTGATCCCAGGCAGGCAACACGTCTCGCTGCTCGCGACCATCCTCGTGGGCATCGTCGCCGCCCTGCTGGGCACCGCGGCCGCCACGGTCCTCGGCGTCGCGAACACCCCGGGAATCGACTGGATCGAACTGGCCCTGCAGGTAGGCCTCGCCGGCGTCGGCGTGACCCTGCTGGCCAACCGCTCCAGGCAGAAACTCCACCGCTGACCCTCCGGGCAAGGGCGGCCCACAGCCGCCCACCCACTCACCCGTCCGCCAAGACCCGAGCCGCCACGCCCTCCGCGCGCCCACACGCCACCGCGCCCGGACCGCACGGCGCCCAACGGGTCCACGGCGCACCAGTCCGGCGAACACCCCTCACAGCTGTCCGCAGTCCGAGCCGCGCTGCTTCCCGCGCCCCAACGCGCCCGAACCCCAACGCCCCAACGGATCCCGCAACATCGACGCCTGGCTGCGTGCAGGCGCCGAGCGGCTGCACGAGTCGGTGTTCCTGCGCCTCGGCTGGATCACCACGACACTCATGACCAAGTACATCTAGTCGCCCGGCTTCAGAGCGAGATACGCCGGACGCAACAGGTCGGCCAGCGACGACCGGCCCACCGTGATCGGCACGCCGTCGAACTGGTCGAGCACGGCGTCCGCGCGCACCACAGCGGTCGGGTCGCCGAGGTTGATGCTCGTGGTGGTCTGCTTCTGCCAGAACGTGTCCAGGCACCTCGTCAGCGGCGGAGCCTCCTCACGGACCACCGCCGAACGCACGCTTCCACGCAGCATGCGGAGGCGGTCGAGCAGTTCCTCACGGCCGCGGCCGCGCCAGGCGAGGATCTCGAACGGGTCCTTGTCGAACGACTCGGCCAGCAGGTAGCAGGTGGCGGCGAGGTGCTTGCACGGCACCTCCCAGTCCGGGCAGCTGCAGTCCATCGTCAGCTCGCGCTGCGTCGCGGGGAAGAGCCGCAACCCCAGGGAGGCGAACAACGACTCGATGTCACTCGGCATCTCGCCGGCCAGCAACTTCGCCGCGTACAGGGCTTTTCCGGCCAGGGCGTGCTCGATGCGCTGCCATTCCTGGCCGGTGAACGACTTGATCGCGATCCGCGTCTTGTACGGCGTGGGACGCGAGCCCTGCACCAGCGCGATGACCATGCTCGTGGACAGCGACAACGACAGAACCTGGCCCTGCCGCGCGTAATTGCGGCCGCGGGTCAGCCTGCCACCCATGCCGAACGACTCCAGCACCTCGATGAACCGCCGCGACCACCAGGTGGCGCCGATGTCACCGCGTTTGCTCGTCGCCTTGATGCCGTTGTCCACCTTGATGGTCTTGCCGTAGCGGGGGCGTTCGCCCGACCAGTGCTCACTCACCGATGGCCTCCCCGGACAGCGTCAGCAGGTCCCGCAGCTGCGCGGTGGACAGGTCGGTGAGCCAGTTCTCGCCGGCGCCGACCACCAGCTGGGCCAGGGCGCGCTTCTCCTCGATCATGGCGTCGATGCGTTCTTCCAGCGTGCCGATGCAGACGAACTTGCGCACCTGCACGTTGCGGCGCTGGCCGATCCGGAACGCGCGGTCGGTCGCCTGGTCCTCGACCGCCGGGTTCCACCAGCGGTCCAGGTGGATCACGTGGTTGGCGGCGGTGAGGTTGAGGCCGGTGCCGCCTGCCTTGAGCGACAACAGGAACAGCGACGGGCCGTTCTTGTCCTGGAAGCGCTCGACCATGCGGTCGCGGGAGGCTTTGTTCGTGCCGCCGTGCAGGAACATCACCTCGGTGTCGAAGCGCGCGGCCAGGTAGGGCACGAGCATGCTGCCGAACTCGGTGAACTGCGTGAAGCACAACGCCTTGTCACCCTCGGCGAGCACTTCCTCGAGCACCTCCTCCAGGCGCGCGAGCTTGCCGGAGCGGCCGGCGACGCGGGAGCCGTCGCCGAGGAAGTGGGCCGGGTGGTTGCAGACCTGCTTGAGCTTCGACATGGTCGCGAGCACCAGTCCCTTGCGGCCGATGCCCTCCGCTTCCTCGATCTTCTCCAGCATGTCGTTGACGACGGCCTGGTAGAGCGAGGCCTGCTCGGTGGTGAGGTTGCACAGCTGGCGCATCTCGACCTTGTCGGGCAGGTCGCTGATGATGCGCGGGTCGGTCTTCACGCGCCGCAGCACGAACGGGTTCGTGATCTTGCGCAGGCGGGCGGCGGCGCCCTGGTCGTTGTGGCGCTCCACCGGGACGGCGAAGCGGGCGCGGAACGTGTTGACCGTGCCCAGCACGCCGGGGTTGGCGAAGTCCATGATCGACCAGAGCTCGGCCAGGCGGTTCTCGACGGGCGTGCCGGTCAGCGCGACGCGGTGGCGTGCCTTGATCTGGCGCACGGCCTGGGACTGGCGAGTAGCGCTGTTCTTGATGTTCTGCGCTTCGTCGAGCACGACGCGGTCGAAGGCGAGGTCGCTCAGCGCGTCGGCGTCGCGGGCGGCCAACGCGTAGGTGGTGAGGATGAGGTCGTTGCTCTCCACGGCTTCGCGCAGCGCGTCGCCGCCCAGGCGGTCCGCGCCGTGGTGCACGTGCACCGAGAGTTCCGGGGTGAACCGCGCCGCCTCGCGTTGCCAGTTGCCGACGACCGACATCGGGCAGATCAGCAACGTGGGCGGCCTCTTGCCGTGACTGCGGTTCAACGCTTCCAGCGCCAGCAGCTGAACCGTCTTGCCGAGGCCCATGTCGTCGGCGAGGCACGCGCCCAGGCCGATCTTGTCGAGGAACGCGAGCCAGGCCAGACCGCGTTGCTGGTACGGGCGCAGCTGCGCGAGGAAGTTCTCCGGCGGCTCAACGGGTTCGATCTGCTCGTCGGCCTTGCCGGACAGCAGGTCGCCGAGCCAGCCGTCGGCCTCGACGGACATCAGCGGCAGCGGCAGGCTCTCGTCCTCCTCGGTGAGTCCACTGTGGAGCATCACTTCGGCCGCGGTCATCTGCCCGCCGCCGCGTTTGAGGAACGCGAGTCCCGCGGCGAGCCGTTTCTGGTCGACCTGCACCCACTGGCCGCGCACCTTGACCAGCGGCACCTTCGCCCTGGCCAGTTCGGCGAGTTCGGCGTCGGTCAGCGTGTCCTCGCCGAGGGCGAGCTCCCACTTGTAGTCCACAATGGACTTCAGGCCGATCTCGCTCTCCTTGGCGACGGTTCCGGCCGTGCCGCGGCTCTTCGTCGTGAGCTTCAGCCCCAGTTTCGTCGTCTGCTGCCACCACGACGGCAGCAGCACGCCGAACCCGGCCTGCGCCAGCACGGGCGCCGCCGTCAGGAACCGGTACGCGCCTTCCGCGTCGACCTCCATCTCGGCCGGATGCGAGCCGCGCAACGCCTCGTCCAGCTCAGGATGCAGCTTGCTCGCGCGGCCGAGATCGGCCAGCAGGTGCTCCTGCGGTGCCGGGATCCAGCGCCGCAGCACGCCGTCGTCGGCGAACCACACCTGGTGCGCGGGCACGAGAACGCTCGGCTCATCGACGGCCTGCAGCAGGAACTCGACGGCCCACTCGTCGTCCTCACGCTGCTCGGGCGAGCGCAGCCGGAAGCACGTGCGCACCGGGCTTTCGTTGCCCGCGCTGTCCCGCCAGCGGTCCAGTTGCTCGCGCAGTTCGTAGAGCTCGACCGGATCGGCGTCGAACGCGGCTTCGCCGGTGAGCGCGGCGAGCCACGACTCCGCGGTCGTCACGCGTCCGCGTCGCGCCGGGGCGAGCGCGGTGCCGTTCAACCGGCTCCGCACCTGCTCGTCGACCGCGGTCGTGAGGGCGGCGCGCACCAGTTCCGCCGGGTCGCTGACGATCTCCTCGCACCGGCAGGCGGGCGGCATCGCGGCCTGCAGTGCCGCGAACCGCGCCGAGTCCGTTCCCGACAGCACCGGCACCCATCGCGCGACGGCCCGCTCCGGCGCGACCGAGGGCAGCACGCGGCCGCGGTCGACCAGGTCCGCGGCGAACCCGGCCACGTCGAACACGAACCGCGCGGAGTCGCTCAGCCGCATCTCGCCGCCGAGTTCCGGGGCACCGTCGAGGCGGATCGTGGGGACGCCCCACTGCCGCAGCTGGACCTTGCCGCGCGGCGCTCGTCCGGCCGTCAGCGGGTCGCGGACCAGCTCGGGCGAGGCCATCGGACCCGATGAGAAGGACGGCAACAGCAACGCCCGCGTGGTCGTTTTGAGTGGTTCCTGCCCGAGCGCGGCGGCCAGTGACTCGGCCGTCGCCGCGAACGGGTGCGGTGCGTCCCGTCGCGTGCTCTCACTGCGTGCGGGCAGCCCGGAGTCCTCGGCCCACAGCGCGAGGACGCCGTCGGTCGTGCACAGACCATGCAGTACGAGCACCTCCGAACCCTATGTGCTCACATTGGCGCCATGGTCGAAGACTCCCCTGTCGTGCTGGACGGTCAGTCCCTCAGCGCCGACGACGTGGTGCGCGTCGCGCGGTACCACTCCCCGGTGGCTCTGCACGCTGATGGCGTCGCACGCCTCGAAGCGTCGTGGGGCGCGAGCCAGCGCCTCGTGGTGCGACGGCAGGTCTACGGCCGCACGACCGGTGTGGGCGCGAACCGCGATCAGATCGTCAGCACGGAAGGCTGGGCCGAGCACGGCCTGCGCCTGCTGCGCAGTCACGCGGGCGGACTCGGCGGCATGCTCCCCGAGGAACAGGTGCGCGCCATGATGGTCGTGCGCCTCAACCAACTCCTCGCGGGCGGCGCCGGCGTGCGCAGAGCCGTGGCCGACGCGCTCCTCGCCGCCCTGAACAGCAGCTGCTACCCCGGCGTGCACGAGTACGGCGCCATCGGCACGGGCGACCTCACCGCCCTGGCCGAAACGGGCCTGACCCTGCTCGGCGAGCGCTACTGGCTCGGCTCCACGCAGACCCCGGACCCGATCGAGCTCGACTCGGGCGACGCGCTGGCGTTGATCAGCAGCAACGCCCTCACCATCGGCATGGCGGGCCTGGCCTGGCAGGACGCGCACCAACTGCTGAAGGCCACGCACGTGGTAGCCGCACTCTCGTTCCTGGCCGTGGACGGAGCCGCCGAGGCCTACGACGAACGCGTCCACCTCGGCCGCCCACACCCGGGCCAGGTCGCCGTGGCCGCCGAAATGCGCCGCCTGATCGGCGAACCCCCACGCCCGGCCGCGCGCATCCAGGACCCGTTCGGCTACCGCTGCTTCCCGCAGATCCACGGCCCGGCCGTCGACGCCGCCACCGACCTGGCCCGCGTCCTGGACGTCGAGTTCAACGCCGCCGCCGAGAACCCGCTGATCGTCTCCGACCACTTCGGCCCGGAAGACGACGCCGCCTACCACCACGGCGCCTTCCACAGCGCGTACCTGGGCCAGGCCCTCGACCGACTCAGGCTGTCGATGCTGCACACCGGCCACATCTCGACCGCCCGCCTGGCAACACTGGTGGAACCGAACTTCACGGGCCTGCGCCCGTTCCTGGCGGAGGGCGTGCGAGGCAGCTCGGGCGTGATGATCCTCGAATACAGCGCCAACTCGGCATTGGCCGAGGTCCGCACCCTCGCCGAACCCGCGAGCATCGGCAACGCCGTCGTGTCGCGCGGCCAGGAGGAGAACTCGAGCTTCGCCTTCCAGTCCGCGTCCCAGGCCCTGCGCTCCCTGACCGCCTTCCGCCTGGTCCTGGCCTGCGAGGTGGTAGCCGCCGTCCGCGCCCTGCGGCTGCGCGGCATCACCCCGCAAACCCCGCCGCTGCGGTCCGCCTTCGAGACAGCCGAGTCGAAGCTCAACCCGGACATGTCCGACCGCCAGCTCAGCCCGGACGTAGAGGTGGCCTCGGCACTCCTGGACGACTTCGCCACCTGCTGACATCCGGCCTTGATCTCCACCAAACTGGAGCTTCTACGGTGGGACGCGACCAGTTGATCGAGCGGGGGATGTGGTTGTGGTGCGTGCTGTCCGTGTGCACGAGTTCGGCGGACCCGAGGTGCTCCGCGTGGAAGAGATCCCCGAGCCGGCGGCAGGTCCGGGACAGGTCCTGGTGGCCTTGGAAGTCGCCGACGTGATCCTTCTCGACACGCTGCTGCGCAGCGGCTGGGGCGGCGAGCACTTCCCGCTGACCCTCCCGTACGTGCCCGGCGGAGGCGGCGTCGGCCGCGTGCTCTCGACAGGCGAAGGCGTGGACCCGGCCTGGCTGGGCCGCCGCGTCCTGTCACGCGCCCCGGGAGGCTACGCCGAGCAGACCCTCTTCCCGGCCAACGAGATCGTCGAGGTCCCGGAAGGCCTGAGCTCGGCGGAGGCGGCAGCCATGGTGCACGACGGCGCCACCGCGCTGCTGCTGGCCCGCCGCGTGGAGATCACAAAAAGCGACTGGGTCCTGGTGGCGGCCGCGACGGGCGGCGCGGGCTCGCTGCTGGTCCAACTCCTGCGCGACGCCGGCGCACGGGTCATCGCCGCGGCCCGAGGCGAGCACAAGCTCGCGCTGAGCCGGGAACTGGGCGCGGAACTCGCCGTCGACTACTCGCTCGACGGCTGGCAGGACCAAGTCCGCGAGGCAACGGGCGGGGTAGGCCTCGCCTTCGACGGCGCGGGAGGAGCACTCGGCAGGGCCGTGTTCGAGACCGTGGCCGACGGCGGCCGCTTCGTCACCTACGGCAGCTCGGACGGGTTCGCCGACATCGACCCGGAACTGGCAAACCGTCGGCGAGTGCACGTGGACAACGTGCTGGCAGCCGGGGCGCCCGACCCGGCGACATTGCGCGAACTCCACACGGACGCGCTCGCTCTCGCGACGCAGGGACGGCTTCGGCCGGTGATCGGCGCGACGTACCCGCTGGCGGAGGCCGAGAAGGCGCATCGGTCGCTGGAGGAACGCGCCACACTCGGCAAGTCGCTGCTGCTGATCTGATCACCCGACACACGGGGAGGGCCCGCCTCGGGCAATCGATCGATGGAGGCCAGTCAGAGGGTGCTGGTCGGAGTGGCCGGTCGGGGGCGATCGAGGCGGCTGGTCAGGGCCGTCGTTCGGGACGGCCGGAGCGGCCGGTCGGGGGTCAGTCGGGACGGCCGAGCTGGGCGGTCGGCCGAGCTCGGTAGGGGTCGGTCGGGACGGCCGGGCTGAGCGGTCGCCCAGGGCGGCCGGTCGGGACGGCCGGGCTGGACGGCCGGGCTAGGCGGCCGGGCTAGGCGATCGGTGGGGGATCGGTCGGGCTGGACGGTGGATCAGGGCGGTCAGGGGTGGCCGATCGGAACGGTCGGGGCCGTCGGTCGGTCTAGAGGGCCAGTCCAGGGAGAGTTCGTCCTGTCCGGTCGGCCTTCTCGCTCACCTGCCGCTCTGGCCGCCCCTTCCGCCGCCGCCCGCCCCCTTCCGCTTTGCGGGGGAAGGTGATCATGGTTTCCGGACATCTACTAGACGGCGTCAGGCGTGGATCGGGACCAGGTTCACCCGTCCGGGTGGCCGAGGCCGGCAGGAACCGGCCGGAGCCGGGCCACGGCTCGTAGATCCCCGCGACCCGACCCGACACGACACGACCCGCGTGCTACTTGCCGGCCTGGCCGGGGTGCGCCGCCATCCCCGGTACGGCGCAGCCCGGCCGGGCCGTCAGCCTCCTGCCACCGAGGGCAGGATCTGGATTTCGGCGCCTGCTGGGAGTGGGGTGGACGGGCCGGACAGGCGGCGGCACTCCTCGCCGTTGACGTAGAAGTTCACGTAGCGGCGGAGGGTGGATCGTTCGTCGCGCAGGCGGCGGTCCAGGGCCGGGTAGGTGTTTGCCAGTACGTCGAGGGCTGCTCCCAGGGTGGCCGGGTCTGGGACGTCGACGTCCAGGTGGGCGGCGCCGTCGGTGGCGTTGCGCAGGACGCCTGGGATCAGGACCGTGACCTTCACGTCGGGATCACCGCGACTCGGACCGACATCACGTCCGGGAGGTGGGCGGCCACCTGGTGCCAGGTCTCGCCCTCGTCCGGGCTGGCGTAGACCTCGCCTGAGCGGGAGCCGAAGTAGACGCCGGGGACCGGGGCGTCGTCGGCGCACATGGCGTCGCGCATCACTGCTGTCCAGAAGTCATCGGGGAGGCCTTCGCCCAGGGCCTCCCAGGACGAGCCGGCGTCTCTGGAGCGGTAGACGCGGCACTTGCCTTCCGGTGGGAAGCGGCGGCCGTCGGCCTCGATCGGGAACGTGAAGATCGTGTCCGGGTCGTGGGGGTGGACGACCATCGCGAAGCCGAAGTCCGTCGGGAGGCCCTGGGCGATGGACTGCCAGGTGTCGCCGCCGTCGTCGCTCCGGTAGACGCCGTGGTGGTTCTGGGCGTAGAAGCGCGAAGGCGACGACGGGTGCTGTGCGACCTTGTGGACGCATTGGCCGAACTCCGGCCACGGGTCCGGGAAGAAGTACGCCTTGATGCCCTTGTTCCTGGCCTCCCAGGACTTGCCGCCGTCGGCCGTGCGGTAGACGCCGCCGGTCGACATCGCCACCAGCATCCGGTCCGGGTCGACCGGGTCGGGCACGATCGTGTGCACCGCCTGGCCGCCGAAGCCCGCCTCCCACTCCGGGCGGTGCGGGTGGTTCCAGAGGCCCTCGACGAACTCGAACGAGCGGCCGCCGTCCGACGACTTGAACAGCGCTGACGGCTGGGTGCCCGCGTAGACCACGCCCGGTTGCGAGGCCGGAGCCGGCTGGAGCTGCCAGACGCGTTCCAGGGCGGCGTCCTCCACCGGGAACGCGATCGGTGGTGTGGAGGACTCCTCCCAGGTGGCCCCCAGGTCGTCCGAGATGGACACGCCGGGGCCGAAGTGCGGTGAGGACACCCCGGCCATCAACCGCAGACCCGCGCGCGAGTCGAACGCGACCGCGTACACCTCCTGCATCGCGTGGTGCGGCCCGTCGACCTGCCACGTGACCCGATCCTCACTACGGGCGAGCCACAGCCCTTTGCGCGTACCGATCGCCACGACCACCGTCATCGCAACGCAGCCTCCCAGTCAGAAGATGTGATGCGGAGCACGTTACGCCGGGGGTCTGACAATTTCTGAGCGCGAGGGAAACCCCACGTAGACCCACAAGTTACTCACTGGTAGCGTCCGAAAGAAGAGACGCAAGGAGGCGCCAGTGCTGCTCGACCCGAACCACTACGACCCCGCCCACCTCGACGACGAGACGCGGCGCCTGCTCAGGGCGACCGTCGACTGGTTCGAGGCCCGCGGCAAGCGGCAGCTCATCGCGGACGCGCAGGACAAGGTCTGGTACACCGAGTTCCTCGACTTCGTGAAGCGCGAGAAGCTCTTCGCCACCTTCTGCACGCCCGCGAGCGTCGACGGCACCAAGCGCTGGGACGCCGCCCGCAACGCCGCGTTCAGCGAGGTGCTCGGCTTCTACGGCCTTCAGTACTGGTACGCCTGGCAGGTCACGGTTCTCGGCCTCGGCCCCATCTGGATGAGCGGCAACGAGGAGGCCAAGCAGAAGGCGGCGGCCCTCCTCGACAGCGGCGCGGTCTTCGCGTTCGGCCTCTCCGAGAAGGAGCACGGCGCCGACGTCTACAGCACCGACATGATCGTCACGAAGACCGACGACGGCTACCGGGCCAGCGGCAGCAAGTACTACATCGGCAACGGCAACGTCGCCGGCATGGTCAGCGTCTTCGGCAAGCTCGCGGACTCGGACGAGTACGTCTTCTTCGCCGTCGACAGCCAGCACGAGAACTTCGAGCTGATCAAGAACGTCGTGGACAGCCAGATGTTCGTGAGCGAGTTCCGCCTCGACGACTACCCGATCACCGACGCGGACGTCCTGCACCGCGGCCCCGACGCGTTCAGCGCGGCGCTCAACACCGTCAACGTCGGCAAGTTCAACCTCTGCACGGCCAGCATCGGCATCTGCGAGCACTCGTTCTACGAGGCGATCACCCACGCCCACAACCGGATCCTCTACGGCAACCCGGTCACGAACTTCCCGCACGTGCGCCAGAACTTCGTCGACGCCTACGCGCGCCTCACCGCCATGAAGCTGTTCGCGGACAGGTCGGTCGACTACTTCCGCAGCGCCAACGAGAACGACCGCCGCTACCTCCTCTTCAACCCCATCACCAAGATGAAGGTGACGAGCGAGGGCGAGAACGTCATCGACCTGCTCTGGGACGTCATCGCCGCCAAGGGCTTCGAGAAGGACACCTACTTCACCCGCGCCACGGCCGACATCCGCGCGCTGCCCAAGCTCGAGGGCACCGTGCACGTGAACCTGGCGCTGGTGCTGAAGTTCATGCCGAACTACCTCTTCAACCCCAAGGCCTACGACGAGGTCCCGACGCGTCACGACGCGACGGACGACGACTTCTTCTGGCACCAGGGCCCCGCGCGCGGCCTCGGCAAGATCCAGTTCCACGACTGGGAGCCGATCTACGCCGAGCACGCCCACCTGCCCAACGTGGCGCTGTTCCACGAGCAGGCGAACGCCATCAAGACGCTGCTCACCACGGCCGCGCCGGACGCGGACCAGCAGAAGGACCTCGACTTCCTGCTCAACCTGGGCCACCTGTTCACCCTGGTCGTCTACGGCCAGCTGGTCCTGGAGCAGGCCAAGATCACGAAGACCGACCAGAGCGTCCTGGACCAGATCTTCGACGTCCTGGTCCGCGACTTCGCCGGCTACGCGACCGCCCTGCACGGCAAGGCCAGCAGCACCGAGGCCCAGCAGCAGTGGGCCGTCGCGCAGATCCGCAAGCCGCACGTCGACCAGGCCCGTTTCGACGCCGTCTGGCAGCAGGTCGAGGCGCTGTCCGGCCGGTACGAGATGCGCCCCTAGGGCACCGAACGAGACACGAGGGGGCGGAGCCGACAGGTTCCGCCCCCTTGACGTGCGTGTTACACAAACGTTTACATGAGGCTCTGCCGCCGCACTCCGCAGATTGGAGCGCGTGCAAGTGGATCTCCGCAGATGGCGCACAGCCGCAGTCGCCACCCTCATCGCCGCAGGCACTCTCGTCACGCCCCAGGCACAGGCGCAGAAACCAGACCTGGCGCTGACACCGCCGATGGGCTTCAACAACTGGAACAGCACGCACTGCCGCAACGACTTCAACGAAGACATGGTCAAGGGCATCGCCGACATCTTCGTGACCAAGGGCCTGAAGGACGCGGGCTACGAGTACGTCAACATCGACGACTGCTGGGCGCTCCCCGAACGTGACGCGAACGGCGACCTCGTCCCCCACCCGACACGCTTCCCCAACGGCATCAAGGCAGTCGCGGACTACGTCCACTCCAAGGGCCTCAAGTTCGGCATCTACACGAGCGCGGGAACCAAGACCTGCAACAAGGAAGGCGGTTTCCCGGGCGGCCTCGACCACGAGGTGCAGGACGCGAGGCTGTTCGCGGGCTGGGGCGTCGACTACCTCAAGTACGACAACTGCAACAACCAGGGCGTGGACGCGAAACTGCGCTACACCAGGATGCGCGACGCTCTGAACGCCACCGGCCGCCAGATCGTGTTCAGCCTCTGCGAGTGGGGCCAGAACAAGCCGTGGGAGTGGGCGAAGGACGTCGGCCACCTGTGGCGCACCACCGGCGACATCAGCGACAACTGGAACTCCATGGTGTCGATCGCCAAGCGCAACATGGAACTCGCCGACTTCGCGGGCCCCGGCCACTGGAACGACCCGGACATGCTGGAGGTCGGCAACGGCGGCATGACGGACCTCGAGTACCGCAGCCACTTCAGCCTCTGGTCGATCATGGCCGCCCCGCTGCTGATCGGCGCGGACCTGCGCAAGGTCAGCCCGGAGACGTTCGAGATCCTGGAGAACCGCGAGGTCATCGCCGTCAACCAGGACAAGCTCGGGGTGCAGGGCAAGGTGATCCGCAACGAAGGCGGCAACCACGTCCTCGTCAAGCCGCTCAGCAACGGCGACAAGGCCGTCCTCCTCTTCAACGAGAACGACAGCGCCGCCACCATGTCCGTCACGGCACAAGAACTCGGCCTCAACAAGACCAACGGCTACAAGGTCCGCGACCTCTGGGCCAAGACCACCACCCACACCGCGAACGCGATCAGCGCCGCACTCCCGCCGCACGGCTCGGCGATGTTCCGTGTCAGCAATGCCAACGACTGGTACCGACACCCGCCCACCGTCACCACGGCCGCGGACGGCGAAGTCCTGTACCCGGGCGCACTTCCGATCGTCCAGCCCGGCAGGACCGTCACCTACACCACGTCCGTCACCAACGCAGGCCGCCTGCCGATCGCCCTGGTCCAGGCCACCCTCCAGGTCCCCCTGGGCTGGTCCGCGAAAGCCACGACGACCAGCTTCAAGGCGATCCTGCCCGGCGAGAAGAGCTTCCGGACCACCTGGCAGGTCACCGTGCCGCAGAACGCCCAAGCCGGCAGGTTCCCGGTCAACGCGAGCTTCACCTTCCACAGCCCGCACGAGAACAACCCGGTGACCAGGCAGTACTCCACCGAGGCACTGGTACCCGGCGCGGCACCGAAGGGCGAGCTCTTCGTCAGCGACCTGAAGTGGCTGCGGTCGGCGAACGGCCACGGCCCGGTAGAGATCGACACCACCAACGGCGAGGCCAAACAGGGCGACGGCGGCCCGATCACGATCCGCGGCAAGGTCTTCGCGAAGGGCCTCGGCACGCACGCCCCCGCCCACGTCGAGTACTACACGGGCGGCAACTGCACCAAGCTCACCGCGACCATCGGCATCGACGACCGGAAGGTCAACCCGCTCAGTCTGGTCAGCTACGAGGTCTGGGCCGACAACCGAATGGTCCACGACAGCGGCCCGGTCACCGGCAGCGACGCCGCGAAGTCGCTGGAGACCGACGTCTCCGGCGCCACGGTCACCCGGCTGATCGTCAAGGACGGCGGCAACGGCAAGTCCTACGACCACGCCGACTGGGGTGACCTGAAGATCACCTGCTAGCCGGACTGGTAGCGCTCCAAAGCCGCGATCATGAGTTCGAGCCCGAACTCGAACTCGTGATCGTGGTCGTAGGTCCCCAGCTCGTCCAGAACGCCCGCGGACAGCGGAAACGCCGCCATGTCGACGTCGACGTAGGGAGACAGCGCGATCCCGCCGAGCTCTGGCGAGGTCGCGACCTCCCTCATCAACGTGCCCAGCAGGTACGACACCATCGCCCGCATCATCCCGACGGCGACCTTGCCCCGGAACCCGGCGCGGTCGAAGTTCACCAGCGCCGCCTCGATCGTCCGGAACCCCGCCTCGGTGCTCAGCCGCCGCGTCGCCAGCATCACGAACGCGCGGGGGTGCCGGTGCGCCAGCTCCCGCACCGCACGGGCGTGCGCCCGGATGTGATCACGCCAGTCGTCGCTGTCGACCTCGTACGGCTGCGCCTCGGCCATGATCCGCTCGGCCGCGAGATCCACCAGCAGCGCCTTGTTCGGCACGTGGTTGTACAACGACATCGTGCCCGCGCCCAGCTCGGCGGCGAGACGACGCATCGAGACGGCCTCGACGCCCTCACGTTCGATCAACCGCACTGCCGCATCCACGATGCGGGCACGGGTCAGCGGTTCACGTGATGAGGACACTGGCGGAGACCATACGACGTGGAGTAACTTCCCTGCGACGTACGGCGTACGTAGGAGGGTCGGCCGGCATGACCGAGTCCAAGGCGCTCAGAGCGCTGCGCGAAGCGATCGTCTTGGAGCACATGGAGTCGCAGAACGACCACGACTTCGACACCTCCCTGAACACGTTTCCGCACCCCCGCTACGAGATCATGGCGTCCGGCCAGGTCTTCGAGGGCGTGGACGCGGTCCGCGACTACTGGCAGCGCACCCGAGCGGCGTTTCCCGACCAGCGCAACAAGGTCATCGACGTCCATCACGCGGACGACGCCGTGATCCTCGAGTTCGAGCTGCAGGGCACGCACCTCGGCAGCCTCATCGGCGAAGAAGTCACCGGACGGTCGTTCAAGGTCAGGATGGTCGGTTTCTTCCTGTTCGACAAGGACGTTCTTGTCTGCGAACGGGTCTACGGCGACACGGCGACGGTCATGAGCCAGCTCGGCATGCTCGACGTCCCCGAGAAGTTCTAGAGGACCACGCGCACTTCGCCGACGACCCGCCCGCCCCCGAGCACCGGCACGGACAGGGATTCCCCGGCGGCCGCCACGTCGAACCCCAGGGCCGCCAGCGCCGTGAGCCCGATCGCCGTCGTGGCACGGGGATTGCCGTCGAGCACCTTCACCGCGACCGCGTGCCCGGCGGCGGTCGCCAGCACCAGCACACCCTCCGCACCACCCTTGGCCACGACGCCCGGCAACCGCTGCATGACCACGGTGTTCACGTGCCCGGTTCCGCCGACGTACTCGGGAAACCCGCGCATGGCATCGGCGACGGGGGTGCGCACCAGCCCCTGCATCGCGCGCGCCAAGCCGTGCAACGACAGTCCGTACACCGGCGCACCGCAGCCGTCGATCGCCGTGTGCGCGACGGACTCGCCCGAAAGCTCCTCGACTGTCCGCATCACCCGCTGCTGCAACGGATGCGAAGGCTCCAGGTAGGTCTGCGTCGGCCACCCCGATGCCACGCACGCCGCCAGCATCGCCGCGTGCTTGCCGGAGCAGTTCATCCGCACGCGCGAAGGCTCCGGCACGCGTTGACGCGTCTCCTCGTCCTCCGGCCACGACGGCGGGCATTGCAGCAGCTCCACCGGCAACTCGCCGAGCAGCCGCGTCACCAGTTCGACGTGCCGGTCCTCTCCCGTGTGCGACCCGGCCGCGATCGCCAGCGCGGGCCCCGCGAGCGGTGCTCCGGCGGACAGGCACGCCAGCGCCTGGAACGGCTTCATGCACGACCGCGGCAGCACTGGGTCCTGCACCGCGCCGACGGACACGCCCACGTCACCGGACGGCAGCAGGCCGACGACGCTGCCGTGGTGCAGGCTCTCCACGAACCCGGACCGGGTGACCTCAGCGAGCAGTGCGGGCACGAGAAGCCTCCAGCCGGTGGGCCAGCCTGGACAGCGTCAGGTTGACCACGAGGTAGACGAACGCGACGACGATGAACGTCTGGATCAGCAGACCGTTGTAGTTCGCGAGCACCCGGCCGTTGAACAACAACTCCGTGTAGGACACGACATATCCCAGCGAGGTGTCCTTCAACAGACTGACAGCCTGCGTCACGAGCAACGGCGTCATGTGCCGCACAGCCTGTGGCAGCACCACGAACCGCGTCACCACGCCGTCCGGCATGCCGAGGGACAACCCCGCCTCGCGCTGGCCGGGATCGACCGACGAGACGCCCGCCCGGAAGATCACCGTGTAGGAGGCCGCGTGCGACAACGCCAGCGGCACCACGAGCTTCCAGAACAGCGGCAGGTTCACGCCGAACGACGGCAACACGAACAGCATCACGTACACGAGCAGCAGCACCGGAACCGTGCGCATGACCTCGGCGTAGGCGCGAGTGAACCGGTTGGGCCGCAACGCGAGCAGCAACCCGCCCGCCATCGCCAGCACACCGGTCGCGCACGCCGCCACCACCGTCGACCACAGGCCACCGAGCAGATACCGCCAGACGGGCCAGGTCAGGTACGGCCTCCACCGGACGGGGTCCAGCTGGCCACCGGCCGCGAACTGCCGCAACCCCAGCGCCACCAGTCCGGCCAGCACGAGAGCGGACACCACCGAGATCCAGAAGATCCGGCGGCGCGCACGTGGTCCGGGAGCGTCGAACATCAGGCCGGCCGCCGTTCCAGCACCCGCGCGCCGAACCCGATGCCGGCGGCCATCACCAGATAACAGAGCCCGACGCCGGTGAAGACCAGCAACGGCTGGGCGAGCTCCAGGTTGATCCGTTGCGCCGCACGGGTCATGTCCACCACGCCGACGACCCCGGCCAGCGCCGTGGCCATCGTCAACGCGATCGCGATGTTCGCCAGCGGCTGCACGACGCGTCTCGACGCCTGCGGCAGGATCACGTGCCGCAACGACTGCCGGAACGAGAGCCCCAGCGCCCGCGCCGCCTCACCCTGCCCGGACGCCACCGAGTTCACGCCCGACCGCAGCGCCTCCGCCACGAAAGCCGCCTCGTACAGCGCGATCGCCGTGAAGGCCGTCCAGAACAACGGCATCTTCACGCCCACCTCCGGCAGCCCGAACACGAACAGCACCAGCCACGCGAGCAGCGGGACGTTCCGCCACACCTCGACGTAGACCGTGCCGACACCTCGCAGCAACGGCACGGGCACGATCCTCAGGACGGCCACGAGCAGCCCGACGAGCAAGGCGCCGGCGAACGACAGCAGGGTCAGGGCGACGGTGTTCAGAAAGCCTTCGAGGACCAGGCTCATGAGGCGATCGCGGGTGGCGCCGGCGCGTCGCCGGTGACCACGGTGCCGATCGTCTGCTTCCAGACCTCCTGCCACAGCCCCGACTTGCCGATCTCGCGCAGCCAGTCGTTCACGAACTTCGTGAACTCCGCGTCGCCGTGCTTGATGCCGATGCCGTACGGGTCCTCGGTGAACGGCTCGCCGACGAGCTGCAGCTCGCTGTCCTTCGACGCGTCGGCCACCAGAATCGCCTGGTCCTGCACGTAGGCCTCGCCGCGGCCCTGCTTCAACGCCGTCAAGCACTCGGGATCGGACCCGAACTCCAGGATCTTCGCGGTGGGCGCCGCGTCCTGCACCGCCTTCACCCCAGGGGTGTTCGCGCCGACGATGACCGTCTTACCAGCGAGATCGGCGGGTTCGGCGATGCCGGAGGTGCCCTTGCGGACCGCGATGGACTGCCCCGACTGGTAGTACGGGCCGGCGAACGACACGCGCTCGGCCCGTTGCGGGGTGATCGTGTAGGTCTGGATGATCACGTCGACGGTGCCGTTGGCCAGCAACGGTTCGCGGGTCTCGGAGGTCGCGGAGAGCAGCTCCGTGGGGGGCTTCCCGACGACGTACTGCGCGAGCAGCTTGCCCAGGTAGGCGTCGAAGCCGGTGAGCTCGCCGCTGATCGGGTCGAGCTGCGAGAGCAAGGGGGCGTCCTGGGAGCCGCCGATGACCAGCTCGCCACGTTTCCTGATGCGGTCGACGGCCGAGCCGGGGGTCACCTGACCTGTGTAGACGGGTGCCTTGGCCAGCAGGGCGTCGATCTTGCTCCCACCAGGCACAGCACCTTCACCGCCGGAACACCCGGCCACGAAGAGCAACAGAGCGGCTACGAACAGTCTCCCCATGCCGCGACGCTACTGATCGCGATCAATCAGGCACAAGATACGACAAAGCCGCTTGTCCGATAGTGGACAGGCGGCTTGTCAGATTCAGATCAGATGTGCTGACCAGTCACAGACTCAGACGGCGCGAACGCCCTGGGCCTGCGGGCCCTTCTGGCCCTGACCGATCTCGAACTCGACCCGCTGGTTCTCTTCGAGAGCCTTGTAGCCGTTCATCTGGATCTCGGAGTAGTGGACGAACACGTCGGCGCCACCGTTGTCAGGGGAGATGAAGCCGAAGCCCTTCTCCGCGTTGAACCACTTGACGGTGCCCTGTACTGCCATCTTGCTACTTCTCCTCTAACAGGTGCCGGATCGCGCTCGCGACCACCGGGGTCAGGACACGACGGTGCCTTCTCCGGAACCTGGAGAAACCACACACTCGCGACCTCGTTCCGCGAGCGGGGAAATCCACGAACACGCAACGTACGACCATCGACAGTCAACCACGCACCACCGCTCTCAGTCGAGCCATCGATCTCACTGATACCGTGAGATCCCAAATGACCCCGCGGAGGTACTCGTGCCCGAGCAGACCACCCTGTCGATCAAGGTCGAGGTCGCGCCGCAGGTCGTCGGCGGGTTGTCCGCGGTGGTCGAGAAGCTGCTGGCCAGCGCTCTGCGAGAGGCCAAGCGGAAAGAACGCGACGAGAGCCGCGCGCCCACCGTCAACAAGCACAGCGGCATCGTGCACGGCACCCTGCTCCAGATCGGAAACGTAGAAGGAAACGTCCACCCACGGGACCGGTAACCTGGAGGGTCGTTGACCCAGGGGGCCGTGGCTTGACCGGCAGCGACAGACTGCTCTTCTTCTTCATCGGCTTGGTGACCACATTCGTGTTCATCCGAATCAGCGTGCGCTTGATCAGGGCGAAGGTTCGCTGGTGGCCGGGCAACTTCGTGCACGGCGACACGCACGTGCATCACGTCGTGTTCGGCACCGTGCTGTTGCTGTTGTCGAGCGTCACGAGCCTCGTCATCCCGGACGACATGCACGGCGCCAGGCTGGCCGCCGCGGCCGTTCTCGGCGTGGGCGCGGCGCTGGTGCTGGACGAGTTCGCGCTGATCCTGCACCTGAGGGACGTGTACTGGACGAAGGCGGGCCGGTTGTCCGTGGACGCCGTGTTCCTCGCCGTCGGTCTCACCGGCACGTTCCTGCTCGGCGCACGCCCGTTCGGCTACGACGAGGTGCTGCAGCTCAACCCGGAGACGACGCCGGCGTCCACGTTCACGCTCCGGCTGATCATCATCTCGGTGAACCTGTGCTTCGCGATCGTGGCCCTGCTCAAGGGCAAGATCTGGACAGGACTGCTCGGCCTGCTCGTGCCGGTGGTGCCCGCCGTGGGCGCCGTGCGACTGGCCAGGCCGGGCTCACCGTGGGCGCGCTGGCGCTACCCCGAAGGCTCGCGCAAGCTGTCCCGCGCCTACCGGCGGGAGGCGCGGATCAGGCAGCCGATCATCCGCGCGAAGATCGCCGTGCAGGAGTTCATCTCGGGACGTCACGACCTGCCTGATCAGGACAGGCCGTGATCTCCCGGAACTAACTTCCGACGATGTCCTGCTGGGCGCAGGCCGCGGCGAGGTCGCCGGCGCACAGCTCCGCCGGCTTGACGATGCCCTCGGTGACCAGCGTCCGGACGGTCTCCTTCTTGATCAGCGTCGCCCCGAGCAGCACCGACTTGATGTCACGCCGCGCGACGGGATCCCGCAGGTTGCCGGTGGCGAGGTCGTCGGCACCGTCCAGGTCGCCGCGGGCGATGGCGATCGCCAGCCTGGACGCGGCCTCGGCCTCGTCGCGCACCGGCTTGTAGACGGTGATGCACTGGTCGCCGCGCAGCACGGCCCGCAGGCCGTCCACAGTGGCGTCCTGGCCGGTGACCGGGACCTTGCCCGCGAGGTTCTTCTTCTTGAGCACGGCGATCACCGCGCCCGCCAGGCCGTCGTTGGCCGCGACCACTCCGTCGACCCTGCCCTGGTTCTCGTTCAGGATCTGCTCGAACAGCTGCCCGCCGAGGTCGTTGTTCCAGTCGGCGACCGGCTGCGACTTCACGAGCTTGAGCGCGCCGCTGTCGTACTTCGAGGACAGCCGCGACTTCTGACCCTGGGTGAAGAGCGTGGCGTTGTGGTCCGTCGGAGCGCCCTCGATCTCGATGATGTTGGCGCCCGGCTTGTCGCCGAGGCAGGTCAGCAGGCCGTCCGCCTGCAGCTGGCCGACGTTCACGCTGTCGAAACCGACGTGGTACTCCGCCTGGCCGCCGAGGGTGACCCGGTCGTAGTCGATGACCGGGATGTTCGCGGCTTTCGCCTTCTTCTGCACCGCGAGGCCGCCCGCCGCCGACAACGGCGTGATCATCAGGACCTTCACCTTGCGGCGGATCATCTCGTCGGCGATCTGCGCGAACTTCGCCTCGTCTCCCTCGGCGTTCTCCATGAACGGTTCGATGTCCGCGTAGTTGAACGCCTGTGTGAGCAGGGGACGATCCTGCTCTTCCCAACGCGTGGATGTCGTTCGGTCGGGAAGGATTACCCCGACGATTGGTTTGGGACCACGCGTAGGCAGCGTCGGAGACCCCTGACCTGCTTCACCACAGGCAGACAGGAGAAAGAGCAGGCACGCCGACGATGCCATTACCCGTCTTCGCATAAACGCGGAGTTCAGTCCTTGAATCTTGTTAAGTCAAGATTTCTTCTCATAACATCACGCTCCGCTTCCGATCGGCTACAGTTCGATTCCGTACGAAAGGCGCTGATGCGTGGCGAATTTTCGTGTCAGTGTGTCCAACTTGGGCGGCAATCGGGGGCCGCACCGTGTTGTTGGATCCAGCCCTGACCGGGTGTGAGGAGACAGCTAGGTGAGAACGCGCAGAACCGTGATGGCGGTGGCGGCAACGGTGTCGCTGATCGCAGCGGGCACTTCGGCGGCGGGGGCCGCGCCGGCCACCACAGGGCCGACCACGGAGTACACCGTCCTTCTGGAAGAACCCGGAAACCGCGACTTCGCGATCGACGCCGTGGAAGCGGCGGGCGGCGAGGTCGTGCGGAGCAACGACGCCGTCGGCCTGCTGACGGTCAAGGCGCCCGCGAACGGCTTCGCGGAGAAGGTTTCCGCTTCGAGCGCGATCGTCGGTGCCGCTCGGTCCAAGCCGATCGGGCACGCGCCCGCGGCGAAGGCCGAGAAGACCAAGCGCGACAACGTCGAGAAGGAGAACAAGGGCGAGAAGCCGAACAAGGCTCCCGCCCAGCAGGGATCGACGGCCGGCATGGACCCGCTCGACGGGGACCTGTGGGGCCTGAACCTCGTTCGCTCCAACATCGCGCGGGCCAAGCAGGCCGGCGACAAGCGCGTGTACGTCGGCATTCTCGACACCGGTGTGGACGGTTCCCACCCGGACATCGCGCCGAACTTCAACAACGAGCTCTCGCGCAACTTCACCGTCGACATCCCGAACGACTCCGACGGTGGCGTGTTCGACGGCCCGTGTGAGTTCCGCGGTTGCGTCGACCCGGCCAACTGGGACGACGGCGGCCACGGCACGCACGTCGCCGGCACCATCGGCGCCGCTGCCAACGGTTTCGGCATCTCCGGTGTCGCGCCGAACGTGTCGCTGGTCAACATCCGCGGCGGCCAGGACGCGGGGTCGTTCTTCCTGACGCCCGTCGTCGACGCGCTCACCTACGGCGCCGACATCGGCCTGGACGTCATCAACATGTCGTTCTACGTCGACCCCTGGTACATGAACTGCGCCAACGACCCCACGGCCTCGGCCGAGGAGCAGCTGGAGCAGCGCACGATCATCGCGACCGTCCAGCGCGCGCTGAACTACGCGCACCGCAAGGGCGTCACGCTGATCGGTGCCGGTGGCAACAACCACGAGGACCTGGGCAAGCCACGCCAGGACACCGTGAGCCCGAACTACCCGCCGGGCCACAACCGCCCGCGTCCGGTCGACAACGCGACGTGCCTCAACCTCCCGACCGAGGGCAACCACGTCATCTCGGTGTCGGCTCTCGGCCCGTCGACCCTCAAGGCCGACTACTCGAACTACGGCCTTGAGCAGACCGAGGTCTCGGCTCCCGGTGGTTACTTCCGCGACGGCCTCGGCACGCCGTGGTACCGCACCAACGAGAACCTGATCCTGTCGACCTACCCGCGCAACGTCGCTCTCGCCGAGGGCGCGATCGACGAGGCCGGCAACGTCACCCCCGACGGCGTGGCCGCCGGTGTGAAGAAGGCCGTGCAGGGCGACAAGGTCGGCTACTACCAGTTCCTGCAGGGCACCTCGATGGCCGCCCCGCACGCCGCTGGTGTCGCCGCGCTGATCGTCAGCCAGTACGGCAAGAAGGACAAGAAGAACCCCGGCCTGACCCTCGACCCCGACAAGGTCAAGAAGGTCCTGCTGAAGACCGCGACCCAGCGCGCATGCCCGAACCCGCGCACTGTCTCGTACGTCAACGTGGGCCGCACGCCGGAGTTCGACGCCACCTGTGAAGGTGACTCGAAGTTCAACGGCTTCTACGGTCACGGCATCGTGGACGCCTACGGTGCTGTCACCCGCGGTGGCCAGTTCCTGTAAGTCCTTGTAGGACAACGAAAGGCCCCCGGGTTCTTGACGGGGGCCTTTCGCGTGCGACGAAAGTGGACTCTCCCCCGCCACCTTCGTCTGAAAGATCCGGTCTGCCTTGACCGTGCCGTAGCGGCATAGTTTCAACTGAGTCGTGTCAGGGCTGAACGAAGAGGGAGACGTCGTGGGGTGGAGCACCAGCCAGCTGGCCGATCTCGCCGGCACGACGGTGCGCACGATCCGGCACTACCACGAGGTGGGCCTGCTCGCCGAGCCCGAACGCCGTGCCAACGGCTACAAGAGCTACGGCGTGCCCCATCTCGTGCGGGTGATGAGGATCAAGCGCCTCACCGATCTCGGCCTGTCGCTCACACAGATCGCGAACCTCGGTGACGAGGACGAACATCCCGGTCAGGCGTTGCGCGAGCTCGACGCGGAACTGGCCGCGACGATCGAACGGCTGCAACGGATCCGCGTCGACCTGGCGTTGATCCTGCGCCAGGAGGCGCCGACCGATCTGCCGCCCGACGTGGCGGCGCTGATCGCGGAGGCGAACCTGTCACCGCAGGACCGCTCGTTCACCGTCGTGCTGGCACAGCTGCTCTCGCCGGCAACGCTGGCCAGGTACGCCGGGACGCTGAAGGACTACTCGAAAGATCCCGCGGTGGTGGAGTTCGACACGCTGCCTGAGGACGCGGACGAGCAGACCCGGCAGAACCTGGCCGAACGCATGCGCGCCATGCCGTACATGGCCGAGATACGCGCCGCGTTCCCGGACGCGGCAGGCCTGTACAGCGACGCACCGCGCGGTGTGGAGCACGCGAAGCGCACGGTCATCAAGGTGCTGGTCGAGCTCTACAACAAGGCCCAGCTGGACGTTCTCGTCCGCATGAACGGCTGAGTTTCCATTGGTTTCGGCGCGCCGGACAGGCGCGTCGTCGGGGAGGTATTTGCTAATGCGAAAAACGTTGTCTCTGGCCGCGGTCGTGACCGCCGCCGCAGGGCTGGTGGCGGTGCCGGGGGTGTCGGCCGCCGCCACGCCGAAGCCCGAGGTGCAGTGGGTCGCGTGTCCCGCTGACGTGGCGCTTCCCGGTCTGGAATGCGGAAAGCTCCAGCTGCCGCTCGACTACCGCAAGCCCGAGGGCCGCAAGACCGAGGTGATGATCACCCGGCTGGCCAGCAAGAACCCCGCGAAGCGCAAGGGGATCCTGCTGACCAACCCCGGCGGGCCGAGCGAGGGACTGACGTTCCCGTTCGTGCTGAAGGCGGTCGGACTGCCGCAGGACGTGCAGGACGCGTACGACATCATCGGCATGGACCCGCGTGGCATCGGTTACAGCTCACCGTCCACATGCGACATGACCGAGGAGCAGATGGCGGACGGCAGCGTGCCTCCGTACGCCAACAACTCCGCCGAGGTGCGCCAGCGCGCCGACGAGGTCAAGAAGATCGCCGAACAGTGCCTCAAGTCGGCCTCCGCCGGTGAACTGCCGTACAACACGACCGCGAACATCGCGCGGGACCTGGACTCGGTCCGTGCGGCGCTGGGCGAGAAGAAGGCGTCGTTCCTCGGGTACTCGTACGGTTCGTACCTGGGTTCGGTGTACGCCACGCTGTTCCCGAAGACCTCCGAGCGCGTCGTGATCGACAGCAACCTGCCGAAGGGCGGCTGGGACGTCGAGGGCGGCCGGCTGATGGGCCGCGGCGTCGAGGACACGTTCCCCGACTTCGCGAAGTGGGCCGCTGCGCACCCCGAGTACAACCTGGGCACCACGCCGCAGCAGGTGCGCGCCAAGTTCTTCGACCTGGCCGCACGGCTCGACAAGAAGCCTTCGGTGGAGGGCTTCGACGGCAGGCTGTTCCGCTTCCTCACCTTCACGGCCCTCTACGCCACCGGTGACGAGGCGTTCTCGAAGCTCGCCGCCTCCTGGAAGGCCTTCGACACCGGCCAGCCGCAGCCGCCGCAGGAGTACCCGGAGGTCCCGCGCGTCCAGGCCCTGCTGGCAGGTCGCCTGAACGTGATCTGCGGTGACTCCACCTGGCCGTCGTCGGTCGGCGCGTACGAGCGCAACGTGGCGATCGACCGCGTCCGCAACCCGATGTTCGGCGCGGCCGCCGCGAACATCCAGCCGTGCGCCTTCTTCCCGAAGCCGGTGGAGAAGCAGGTCCTGCCGTCCGACAGGGGCCCGCGCAACGTGCTGCTGGTGCAGAACGAGCGCGACCCCGCGACGCCGCTGATCGGCGCCCAGTCGACGCGCCGCGCGTTCGGCGACAGGGCCGCGATGATCACGATCGACCAGGGCGGGCACGGCGCCTACATCTTCGGCAAGAACAAGTGCGCCAACGACAAGGTGACCGCGTACCTGCTCGGCGGACAGCGTCCGAACGACGTCAAGTGCGCAGCTGAAACTGGCTGATTCCTGAAGGCCGGCTCGCCCACCGGGGTGAGCCGGCCCTTGTCGTGCGCGCGCTCCCACGCTACGGTCACCCCATCGTCGCCGCCGATTCCACTGTGGAACGGAGCGGCATGAAGACGTTTTCAAGGCTTGCGGCAACGGTTCTGTGCGCGGCGGCCCTCGTCACGCCCGGCACCGCCCAGGCGGCGGACCTGAACGACCCGCAGCTCAAGGACATCGCGATGCAGCTGGTGTCCAGTGCGGAGAACTCCTCTTTGGACTGGCGCGCGCAGTTCGGCTACATCGAGGACATCGACGACGGCCGCGGCTACACCGCCGGCATCATCGGCTTCTGCAGCGGCACGGGCGACATGCTCGACCTCGTCCGCCTCTACCGCGACTGGAAGCCCGGCAACGTCCTGGAGAAGTACCTGCCGGCGTTGGAACGGGTGAACGGCACGCCGTCGCACGACGGCCTGGACCCGGACTTCCAGGGCGACTGGCGGGCAGCGGCCCAGGACGGCACGTTCCAGGGCGCGCAGGAGCACGAACGCGACCGCGTCTACTTCGACCCCGCCGTCAACCGCGCGAAGCAGGACGGCGTGCAGGCACTCGGTCAGTTCGCGTACTACGACGCGATCGTGATGCACGGCGACGGCTGGGGTGACCTGGACTTCTCCAGCATCCGCCAGCGCGCGCTCAACACCGGCGCGCGGCCGCCGGCCCAGGGCGGCGACGAAGCGCAGTGGCTGCACGCGTTCCTCGACGCACGCGCGTGGACGATGAAGCAGGAGCCCGCCCACGAGGACACCAGCCGGGTCGACACGGCGCAGCGCCGGTTCCTCAACGAGGGCAAGCTCAACCTCGAACGCCCCCTGCAGTGGCACGTCTACGGCGAGCAGTTCGACATCCGCTGACCTGACATTCCGGCGGAAACGTATGCGAGGCAAGCGTTTCCGCCGGAATGCACCCGCTGACGGCAATTGTCCGTTTCGCGAATTAGTAAAGACTCTTGCCAATAAAGGTATGGACCCCTTACCGTTGCTCCCACGCCGCCCGGGCCCCCAACATCCCTGCCCCGGAGGGAACTTCGTGAAGATCACTGGTCGCATCGCGGCCGCACTGCTGACGTGCGCCGCTCTTTTCACCACCACCGTCGGTACCGCCTCGGCGGCCAACCTCGACGAACCGCGCCTCAAGGACATCGCGATGCAAATCGTGTCCAGCGCGGAGAACTCCTCCACGGACTGGAAAGCGCAGTTCGGCTACATCGAGGACATCGACGACGGCCGCGGTTACACCGCGGGCATCATCGGCTTCTGCAGCGGTACCGGTGACATGCTCGACCTGGTCGAGCTGTACAAGACGAAGAAGCCCGGCAACGTGCTGGAGAAGTACCTTCCCGCACTGCGCAAGGTGAACGGCACCGAGTCGCACTCGGGCCTGGATCCCAACTACACCAAGGACTGGAAGACCGCGGCCAAGGACTCCGTCTTCAAGGCAGCACAGGAGTCCGAACGCGACCGCGTCTACTTCAACCCCGCGGTGAAGCAGGGCAAGGCCGACGGCGTGCGCGCCCTGGGTCAGTTCGCCTACTACGACGCGATCGTCGTGCACGGCGACGGTGGCGACAAGACGAGCTTCAGCAACATCCGCAAGCGCGCACTCGGCAAGGCAAAGCCCCCGTCACAGGGCGGCAACGAGACGACGTGGCTCAACGCCTTCATGGACGCCCGCGTGTGGGCCATGAAGCAGGAAGCGGCCCACGAGGACGTCTCGCGCATCGAGACCGCGCAGCGCGTGTGGCTGAAGGCCGGCAACTTCGACCTGAAGACGCCGCTCAAGTGGAAGGTCTACGGCGACAGCTTCACGATCAACTAGCTCCGCCGTTTCACACATGAGAAGTGGAGGACTCCCCTGACCAGGGGTGTCCTCCACTTTCGTAAATTTGTAAACATTCTTGCCGATGAAGGTCCGGACCCCTTACCGTTGCCACACCGCCGCCCGGGACACCCCGGGAGGAATGCATGAGGATCTCAGGCCGAGTGGTGGCCGCAGTTCTGACATGCGTCGCGATCGCCACCGCGACAACAGGTACCGCTCACGCGGCCGACCTGAACGACCCGCGCATGAAGGACATCGCGATGCAGATCGTGTCCAGCGCGGAGAACTCGTCCACGAACTGGAAAGCGCAGTTCGGCTACATCGAGGACATCGACGACGGCCGCGGCTACACCGCCGGCATCATCGGCTTCTGCAGCGGCACCGGTGACATGCTCGACCTGGTCGAGCTCTACAAGCAGCGCAAGCCCGGCAACGTACTGGAGAAGTACCTGCCCGCGCTGCGCAGGGTGAACGGCACCGACTCGCACTCGGGCCTCGATCCCAACTACACCAAGGACTGGAAGACCGCGGCCAAGGACTCCGTCTTCAAGGCAGCACAGGAGTCCGAACGCGACCGCGTCTACTTCAACCCCGCAGTGCGGCAGGCCAAGGCCGACGGCGTGCGCGCCCTGGGCCAGTTCGCCTACTACGACGCGATCGTCATGCACGGCGACGGCTGGGGCAATCTGGACTTCTCCGGCATCCGCAAACGCGCACTGGGCAAGGCGAAGCCCCCGTCACAGGGCGGCAACGAGACCACGTGGCTCAACGCCTTCATGGACGCCCGCGTGTGGACGATGAAGCAGGAGCCCGCGCACGAGAACACCAGCCGCGTCGACACGGCACAACGCGTGTGGCTCAAGGCAGGCAACCTCGACCTCAACACACCGCTGAAGTGGAAGGTCTACGGCCAGAGCTTCGAGATCAAGTAGCGGAAACGAAGAAGGGGACGTCCCCGGCAACAGGGACGCCCTTCCTTCTTCCCGTCCTACAGCTGGGTCCAGTCCAGCACCGGTGCCGCGAAGTCGCGGATCGACGCCAGTAGCCCAAGTCGAGCAGCCTTGACCTTCTCTTCCTCGGCCATCACCAGCACCTCGTCGAAGAAGGTGTTGATCGGCCCGGTGAGCCCTTCGGCAGCACCGAAGAACGCCGCCAGCCCGACAACATCCCGCGAGACACCGTCGAACGCCTTGTGCAGCGCCACTTCCGCCGGCTCCGACAACACCGAAGCGTCGTAAGAACCCTCGACAGCCGCAGGCACGATCCGCCGCACCCGCTGCAAAGCGGCAGCCAACGCGTCGAAGGACTCGTTGCCCGCCAACGACTCCAGCTGCGCCAGCGTCTCGTCGGCCAGCACCGGCGAGTCGGCCAGCGGCAGCACCGCCTGCACGAACCGGTGCTCATGCCCAGCGTCGAGCAACGCCTGCTCGTAGCGCCGGACCGCGAACTCCCGAGCCGTCTCCAGAGCCTCGGCGGACACCTCAAGCCCTTCAGCAGCAAGGGAAAGCGCTACTGGCAAGGTGATCGCGCGCAGGTCCGGGAACGCCCGCAACACGGTGACCGCACCGAGAGCAGCACGGCGCAGGCCGAACGGGTCGGACGACCCGGTCGGCTGCGCACCGATCCCGAACAGTCCGGCCAACAGGTCGAAGCGGTCTGCCAGCGACAGCAACGCCCCGGGCACCGACGACGGCAGCGCGTCACCGGCCGAACGCGGGAGTTCCATCTCCCACAACGCCAGCGCGACCTCGGACGTCTCTCCCGCCCGTGCCGTGTACTCCCGAGCCATCACGCCGGCCAGCGACGACAGCTCGATCACCATCTGCGAGCCGAGGTCGAACTTGGCCAGCGCACCCGCACGATCCAACGTCTCGCGGTCGACGTCGACCACCGAGGCGAACCGCCCCGCGAGCGAAGCGATGCGCCCAGCCCGGTCCGCCATCGAGCCGAGCTTGTCCGCGAACGTCAGCTTCGCGAGACCGGCCTTCATCTCCTCCAGCGGCGTCTTGAGGTCCGCCCGCCAGAAGAACGCCGCGTCCTCGTACCGAGCGCGCAGCACGGCCTCGTTGCCCGCGCGCACCAGGTCGGCGTCCACGGAACCGTTCGCCACGGCCACGAAGTGCGGCAGCAAAGCACCGTCGGACGACCGCACCGGCAGGTACCGCTGGTGCTTGCGCATCACGGTGGTGAGGATCTGGGCCGGCAGCTCCAGGTACCGCTCCTCGAACGAGCCGAGGATCGGCGTGGGCCACTCGACCAGGTTCGTCACCTCGTCCAGCAGGCCGTCGACCTCGACGACACCGCCGACCGACGCCGCCAGCTCCTGCGAGGCGGACACGATCGCGGCCGAACGAGCGGCCGCGTCCACCTGGATGCCGTGTGCGGAAAGGAACTCCAGGTAACCGTCCGCTTCGGACACCTCGACGACCGGAACGTCGGCAGTGCGGTGCACGCGCGTCGAGGTACCCGACGCGAGCGACGACACCGCGACCGGCACCGGCGTCTCCCCCAGCAACGCGAGCAGCCAGCGGATCGGCCGCGTGAACGACAGCTTCGGGTCGTTCCACTTCATGTTCTTCTCGGACCGCAGGTCCGACACGACCTCGGCCAGCAGCCCGCTCAGCACCTCGACGGCGCCACGACCCGCGTCGGACTTGGTCAGCGCCACGAACTCGACGCCGTTCTCGACCACGCGCCCCAGCGAGGAGACCTCAACGCCCTGGCCACGAGCGAAGCCCTGCACGGCCTTGGTCGGGTTCCCATCCGCGTCGAACGCGGCGGACACGCGCGGACCGCGAACAGTGCGCTCGGCGTCCGGCTCACGCGGCGAAACAGCGGGCACCAGCACGACGATCCGGCGCGGCGTGCCGTGCACGGTCACCGAGCCGTGCGTCAGCCGAGTCGCTTCCAGTTTCGACGAGACTGCGGAACGCACCGCGTCCACGGTCCGCAGCACCTCGTGCGGCGGCAGTTCCTCGGTGCCGACCTCGAACAGCAGCGTCGCCGGCGCCACCACGTCCGCGAAGGACGAAGGCTTCTCGACCGCGACGGGAAGTTCCGCCACGCCAAGCGGATGCCCGAGTTCGGCACGACGCTCGGCCCACAGCGAGGCGACTTCCCGTGCCAGCCCGCGCATCCGGCCGAACGCACGCGCGCGCTCGGTCGTGGAGATCGAACCGCGCGCGTCCAGCACGTTGAAGATGTGCGAGCACTTCAGCACGAAGCTGTGCGCCGGAACGGGCAGGCGGGCGTCGAGCATGCGCCGGGCCTCGGCCGCGAACTCCTCGAAGAGGCGCTTGTTCGCCTCCACGTCCGCGTCGTCGAGGTAGTACCGCGACATCTCGTACTCGGCCTGGCCGAACGCCTCGCCGTAGGAGATGCCGGGCGCGTAGGCGATCTTCTTGAAGTGGTCGACGCCCTGCAGCGCCATCATGATCCGCTCGATGCCGTAGGTGATCTCCACCGACACCGGGTCGAGCGTCATGCCGCCGGCCTGCTGGAAGTAGGTGAACTGGGTGATCTCCAGGCCGTCGAGCCACACCTCCCAGCCCAGGCCCCAGGCGCCGAGGGCGGGCGAGGCCCAGTTGTCCTCGACGAACCGGACGTCGTGCCCGCGCACGTCGATGCCGAGCGCCTCCAGCGAACCGAGGTAGAGCTCCTGCGGGTCGCCCGGGTCGGGCTTGAGGATCACCTGGAACTGGGTGTGCGTCTGCAGCCGGTTCGGGTTCTCGCCGTAGCGGGCGTCGTCGGGCCGCACGGACGGCTCCACGTAGGCGACGCGCCACGGCTCGGGACCGAGCACGCGCAGCACGGTGGCCGGGTTCAGCGTTCCCGCCCCGACCTCGGTGTTGAACGGCTGCACCACGATGCAACCTCGGTCGGTCCAGTACTTGGTCAGCGCGAGCAGCGCGTCCTGCATCGTCAACACGGCGACGAGTCTACGAAACGGACAAAACCGCTGGTCAGGGGGCCTTGATCGGGTGGGCTGCGCCACTGTGCCACCCTGTGCACAACCGAGTGGCGGCCCCGCACGTCTACTTGGTGTACCCGAATGTGCTGAGAGGAGTGGGTGTGGACAACCGGCCGCCGCGGCCGGGAGACCCGACAGGGAATCCCAGGCGACCCTCTGCCACCCCGCGTCCCCAGGCGGGTCAGCCCCGCCGTCCCCAGGTTCCGCCGCGCAGCTCAGAGCCCCCGCGCAGGCAGCCGGGCCGGGCTGAGCCCCCGAAGCGCTCCGAGCCGCCCAAACGCTCCGAGCCGCCGCGCCGCGAGCCGGTGAGCCGTTCCGAACCGCCCCGCCGCGAACCTCCGCGCCGGGAGACGGCCAGTCGTTCCGAACCTCCGCGCCGCGAGCCCCAGCGCTCCCGTGAATCGGGCAGGGCCTCGTCGTCCGCCCCGCGTCCGCGTCCGGTCGCCGACCGCCCGACGGTCCGCACCACCCCGGCGAAGGCGAAGGCCGCCGCACCCGCGGCCCGGCCGAGGCCCAGGCCCGCCGCGGCCCGCAGGCCGAGCAAGGCCGAGCGCGGCGCGTCCACCGGCGCCAAGATCTTCCTCAGCATGCTGTCCGCCACGATCCTGCTGGTCACCGGCGTCGCGTGGCAGAACCTGACCGCGCTGACCGACGGCCTGACCAAGCAGGACCTGAACCTGGCCGACGCGGGCGAGAAGCCCGCCGACGGCGCGATCGACATCCTGCTGGTCGGCATGGACAGCCGCACCGACTCCAAGGGCAACCCGCTGCCGCAGAACATCCTGAACGAACTGCAGGCGGGCGGCAGCGACGACGGCGGATTCAACACCGACACGCTGATCCTGCTGCACATCCCGAACGACAGCGGCAAGGCCTACGCCGTGTCGTTCCCGCGCGACTCCTACGTGAAGATCGCGGGCGGGTTCGGGCGGCACAAGATCAACTCTGCCTACGGGTACGCCAAGGGTCAAGCCGCCGAGAAGCTGCAGGGCAGCGGCAAGCCCGCGCCCGAGATCGAGATGGAGTCGCGCAAGGCCGGCGCGAAGAACCTCATCGAGACCATCCAGACCCTGACCGGCTCCACGATCGACCACTACGCCGAGGTCAACCTCGTCGGCTTCTACGACATCACCAAGGCCGTCGGCGGCATCGACGTCTGCCTCACCAACAACGTCCGCGACAGCTTCTCCGGCGCGAACTTCAAGGCCGGCCCGCAGACCATCGAGGGCAAGAACGCGCTCGCGTTCGTCCGCCAGCGGCACGGCCTGCCGATGGGCGACCTCGACCGCGTCGTGCGCCAGCAGGTCTTCATGGCCGGTCTCGCGAAGAAGATGCTGTCCGCGGGCGTGCTCACCGACAGCACCAAGCGCAGCGAGATGATCAAGGCCGTCAGCAGCGCGATCGTGCTCGACGAAGGCTGGGACATCACCAAGTTCGCCCTGCAGATGAAGGACATGACGGGCGGCAACATGACGTTCCAGACGATCCCGACCGGCAACCCCGACCTGCAGACGCCGGAGGACGGTTCCGCGGTCGAGGTGACCGAGTCCGAGGTGCGCACGTTCGTCAAGAACCTCGGCAAGGCCCCGGCGACGTCGAACCCGGCCGACCCGAAGTTCGACAAGTCCACCGTGACCGTCGACGTCCGCAACGCCTCCGGCCAGCCCGGCCTCGCGGGCAAGGTGCTCCAGTCGCTCGTCGCGAAGGGCTTCAAGGAGGGCCAGACGGGCAACGCCGAGGCCCTGGCGAAGTCCGTCGTCCGCTACGGCAAGGGCGGCGAGGCGGGCGCGAACGCGGTCCAGGAGGCCCTCGGCGGACTGAAGATCGAAGAGGACGTGAACGTGCCCGCCGGGGCCGCCCGCGTCTTCCTCGGCTCGGACTACTCGGGTCCCGGCGCGCAGGGTTTCACCGGATCCGGAGTACTCGCCCTGGACGGTGCGCGTCAGCAACCGGCTGACCCCGCGGCCCCTCCGCCCATCTCCGCAGACGGCGTGCGCTGCGTGAACTGATACGCAGAGTAGAGAACTATAGCCCGTTCGGGGGATAATCCCGGCAAGTTGCGTAAGCGGCGAAGCACTGGCGCCTTCCATCACCGTGAGACCCGCTCACGGGGTGGAGGACCAGGGTGCAGACTGCGAACGGCCAAATCGACACAGTGGCGTACCAGCGCGTGCTCGGTGATGAGATCCGCAGCCTTCGCAAGCAGCGCGGATGGACCCGCAAGGAGCTGAACAAGCGGCTTCAGACGGAGATCTCGTTGCAGACGCTGGCGACCTACGAGCTCGGTACGCGGCAGTGTTCCGTCGTGCGTCTCGTGGAGATCTGTCACGCGCTCGACGTGCCGGCGCACGAGGTCCTCGCCCGCGTGCACGAACGCTTCTTCGGCGACACCCCCGCCGGCCACCTGACGCTGAGCCTCACCTCGATCGCCGCGACCGACAACCCGCGCGTCCTGCCGCTCAAGCGGTGGGCGGCCGGACGGCTGCACGCGTTGCCGCCGAGTGCCTCACCGGAGGTGCACCTCGACCTGCCCGCGCTGGAGAACATGGCGCAGCTGTGTCAGCTTCCGACGGTGGAACTCATCCGGATCCTGCGCGGACTGAGCCGGTAGTTGTACCGAACCCCGTTCACACCAACGCAACGACCGTCCGAAAGGGGCAAACCGCAACGCCGGTAACATCGCCGGGGTGAACGATTCCCCCGCCCGCCTCCCTCTGCGCACCGCAGCCGCCGTGAAGCTGGGCAACCTGAGCTCCACGCTGTCGCAGAAGATGGGCCTCGGCGCCGGCGGCATGATCGGCGGCCGGGTTGCGCTGAAGCTCGACCCGCAGGCCCTCAACCGCCTCACCCAGGGCCGCAACGTCGCCGTCGTGACGGGCACCAACGGCAAGACGACCAGCACGATGATGCTGGCGAGGGCCGTGGGCGCGCTGGGCGAGGTCGCCACGAACCACAGCGGCGCCAACATGCCCGACGGTCACGTCACGGCGCTCTCGAAGCAGCCGGACGCGCCGTACGCGGTGCTGGAGTGCGACGAGGGCTACTTCCCCGCCGTCGCGGGCGCCAGCAACCCGTCCGTCGCGGTGATCCTGAACCTCTCGCGCGACCAGCTCGACCGCGTCGGCGAGGTCCGCACGATCGAACGCTCGCTGCGCGACACCGTCGCCAAGCTCCAGAACTGCACGATCGTCGCGAACTGCGACGACGTGATGGTGACGAGCGCGGCCTGGAACGCCTCCAAGGTCATCTGGGTCGCCACCGGCACCGGCTGGCACCACGACTCGGCGAGCTGCCCGCGCTGCGGCAACCCGATCCGCTGGCAGGGCGAGCACTGGCACTGCACGGGCTGCGACCTCGCCCGCCCGCACCCGAACTGGATCACCGCCGACGAGGCGATGATCACGCCGGAGCACCAGAAGCTCGAACTGCGCCTCACGCTGCCGGGCAAGTTCAACCAGGCCAACGCCGTCATGGCGGCCGCGGCGGCCCACGCGATGGGCGTGCCCGCGGACGAGGCGGTCCGCCGGTTGCGCGGCGTCTCGAACGTGAGCGGCCGCTACCGCACGATCCACCGCAACGGCCGCAGCGCGCGCCTGTTGCTCAGCAAGAACCCGGCGGGCTGGAGCGAGACCCTCACGGTCGTCAAGGAGGCCAACCACCCGGCCGTCCTGGTGATCAACGCCAACGAGGCCGACGGCCGCGATCTTTCGTGGCTCTGGGACGTCCCGTTCGAGCGCCTGCAGGGCCGCACGGTCATCGCGTCCGGCGAGCGCGCGACCGATCTCGCCGTCCGCCTGACCTACGCCGAGGTCCAGCACACGATCGTGCCCGACCCGCTGAAGGCCATCGACCAGATGCCACAGGGGGCGGTCGAGGTCATCGCCAACTACACCGCGTTCCGCGACTTGAATGCCAGGGCTGCCGCTGATGAGTGAGTCGACAATCCAGATCGCGCTCGTGCTGCCGGATCTCCTCGGCACGTACGGCGACTTCGGCAACGCCGTGGTCCTCGAAAAGCGCATGACGTGGCGCGGCATCAAAGCCGAGATCGTGCCGATCAACTACGGCCAGCCGGTGCCGGACTCGTGCGACATCTACGTCGTCGGCGGAGGTGAGGACACCGCGCAGACGCTGGCGGTGAAGCACCTGCGCGAGCACCCCGGCCTGCAGCGCGCCGTCACGAAGAACGCCGTGGTGCTGGGCGTCTGCGCCGGCATCCAGATCTTCGGCGAGAGCTTCACGCGTGCCGACAACATCACCCACCCCGGCATGGGCCTGATCGACTCGACCTCGCACGCCGGCGGCAGCCGCGCCATCGGCGAAGTCCTCGCCGAGCCGGCGAACGGCCTGTTCGAGGGCGTGCTGACCGGGTTCGAGAACCACCAGGGCCGCACCGTGCTCGGCCCGGCCGCCCGGCCGCTCGCGCACGTCAAGGTCGGCACCGGCAACGACGGCAGCGTCGAGGGCGCCGTTCAGGGCCGGATCCTGTGCACCTACCTGCACGGCCCGGTGCTGCCGCGCAACCCGCAGCTCGCCGACCTGCTGATCGAGTGGGCGACGGGCACGAAGCCCGCGCCACTGGACCTCCCGGCCGTGTCCGCTATGCGGGCCGAGCGGGTGAAGGCTGCTTCTTAAGGCGGTCTGAGACGCCTGGCCAGATCACGGCCATCACGTAGTCGGTTGCGAGCGCAGGTCCCACCGTGGGCCTGCGCTCCATCCACACCGCGAGGCGTTCCGTCGCGCCGACGACGATCTCGGCGAACGCCTCCGCCTCCAGCGGGTCGATCTCCGGCGTGAACGACGCCAGCACGGCTCCGATCATGTCCGTCTGCTGCTGACGGATGCCTTCCACCTCTTCCTGCGCCGACGGCACCGCCACGGCCGCCTCCTGCCGCAGCAAAGCCCACGACCTGCGGTGCTCGTCGATGAACTCGAAGAACGCGAGCAGCCCCAGCCGGAGGAACTCCTCCGGGCTTTCAGCGCCCGCGATCGCGGCCGCCGTCTTCTCCCGCAGCTCCGTGCGCGCCCGGTGGATGCAGCCGATGAGCAGGCCTTCCTTCGAGCCGAAGTACTCGTAGAGCATCGGCTTCGAGACGCCCACGCGTTCGGCGATCTCGTCCATCGAGGTGGCGAGATATCCCTGCTCGGCGAAGATCTCCTCAGCGACGGTGAGCATCTGGGCCATGCGCTGGGCCTTGGGCATTCGGCGCCGAGGGGCTGTCACAAGAATGGAGTCTACCGCTCGTAACTTACTCGGGGTAACCTACTGCGAAGTAGCTACCGCGAGCGGAGGGACTTCCCCATGCACCGAGAGACGAAAGTGCTCGTCATCGGCACCGGCTTCTCCGGCCTCGGCATGGCCATCGAGCTGAAGCGCCGCGGCGAGCACGACTTCGTGGTGCTGGAGAAGGCCGCCGACCTCGGTGGTACCTGGCGCGACAACTCCTACCCCGGCTGCGCGTGTGACGTGCCGTCGCACATGTACTCGTTCTCGTTCGAGATGAACCCCAGGTGGTCGCGGATGTTCGCCCAGCAGGGCGAGATCTTCGGCTACCTGCAGCGCGTCGCCGACAAGTACCGGTTGCGGCCGCACATCCGCTTCAACACCAAGGTCTCCGGCGCGCAGTGGGACGACGAGGCCAAGCGCTGGAACGTCACGACCGAACAGGGTGACACCTACACCGCCCAGGCCCTGGTCGCGGGCGTCGGCGCGTTGCACATCCCGAACGTCCCCGAGCTGCCCGGCATCGAGAACTTCAGCGGCAAGACGTTCCACAGCGCGCAGTGGGACCACGACTACGACCTGACCGGAAAACGCGTCGCCGTCATCGGCACGGGCGCGTCCGCGATCCAGTTCGTGCCGAAGATCGCCAAGCAGGTCGGTTCGATGAAGATCTTCCAGCGCACGCCGCCGTGGATCATGCCCAAGGCCGACCGCGAGATCAACGGCTGGGAGCAGAAGCTGTTCCGCGCCTTGCCCTTCACACAACGGCTCTACCGCGACTTCGTGTACTGGACCCGTGAGTCTTCAGCACTGGGCTTCGCGGTCAACCCGAAGATCATGCAGTTCGCGCAGGGAATCGCGTTGCGGCACATGAAGAAGCAGGTGCCGGACCCCAAGCTGCGGCGGAAGCTGAAGCCCGACTACACCATGGGCTGCAAGCGCGTCCTGATCTCCAACGACTTCTACCCGGCACTGGGCAACCCGAACGTCGACCTGGTGACGGACAAGGTCTCCGAGGTGCGCGAGAACTCCATCGTGGACAGTGCGGGCGTCGAGCACGAGGTCGACGTCATCATCTACGGCACCGGGTTCCACGTCGTCGACTCGTTCGACTACCTGGACATCCAGGGCAAGGGCGGCGTCGATCTCGCGAAGCAGTGGCGCGAGAAGGGGATCGAGACCTACTTCGGCATCACGGTCTCGGGCTTCCCGAACCTGTTCTTCCTGCTGGGCCCCAACACCGGACTCGGGCACAACTCGGTCGTGTTCATGATCGAGTCCCAGATCCGGTACATCTCGCAGTGCCTCCAGCTCCTCGAAAAACACCGCGCAGCGGAGCTGGACGTGCGACTGGAGGCCCAGCAGGAGTTCAACACGGAGATCCAGCAGAAGCTCGCCAAGGGCGTGTGGACCCAGGGCGGGTGCAAGAGCTGGTACCTCGACGCGCAGGGCGTGAACCGCACCGTGTGGCCGGGATTCACCTGGCGGTACTGGATGCGGACCAAGCGCGTGCGCGCCGAGGACTACGTCCTCACGACGGCTGCACGATGACCTTCAGGGCGGTCCGCTCGTCCATCGCCTGGTAGCCCAGGGCGACGTCGTCGAGCGAGACCGTCCGGTCGAACACGGGGCCGGGGTCGATGCGGCCGGCGAGCACGTCGGCCAGCAGCTCCGGCAGGTAGGCCCGCACGGGCGCGACGCCGCCGCCGATGGCGATGTTGCGCCCGAACAACTTGCCCAGCGGCAGGCCCTTCATCTCGTGCGGCACGCCGACGTACCCGATCCGGCCGCCGTCGCGCACGATGCCCATCGCGGTCTCCCACGACTGCTCGGTGCCGACGCACTCCAGCACGGCCGACGCGCCGAGGCCGCCGGTCATCTCCTTGATGCGCTCGATCGCGGCGTCACCGCGTTCGGCGACCTGGTCCGTGGCGCCGAAGAGCGACGCGATCTTCGCCCGGTCCTCGTGGCGGCCCATCGCGATGATCCGCTCGGCGCCGAGCCGCTTGGCCGCGAGCACGCCGCACAGGCCCACCGCGCCGTCACCGACGACCGCGACCGTGCTGCCGGGGGCGACGCCCGCGCCGATGGCCGCGTGGTGACCGGTGCCCATGACGTCGGACAGGCTCAGGAACGCGGGCAGCAGCGACGCCGGCGCGTCCGCGGGGACCCTGACCAGCGTGCCGTCGGCCTGCGGCACGCGCACGGCCTCGCCCTGGCCGCCGTCGCTGCCCTTGCTGCCCCAGAACCCGCCGGCGCGGCACGACGTCTGCAGTCCGGCCTGGCAGTACGCGCACGTGCCGTCGCTCCACACGAACGGCGCGATGACGCGGTCGCCGACCTGGACGCTCTTCACGTCCGCGCCGACCTCCTCGACGATGCCGAGGAACTCGTGCCCGATCCGCTGCCCGTCCTCGCGCTTGGCCACGCCGCGGTACGCCCACAGGTCGCTGCCGCAGATGCACGCGAGCTCGACCCGGACGACGACGTCGGTGGCCTCCTTGATCGCCGCGTCCGGCACCTCCTCGACGCGGATGTCACGAGTGCCGTAGATCGTCGTAGCCCGCACCTGGAGCCCTCCTCTTGTCTCGTTGCTCAACCGTTACATGGTCCTCCTAACCGGCCGTTCCCGCCGAATCGAGACGCTGTGGAATTGGTTACGCATGCTTAGGATCGGTGCCGTGCCGATCAACGAACGTCTCGTGCGAGCTCGTGGTGTCCGATATGCGACCGCTTCCCGGTTCGCCGCGCCCGAGCCGTACAAGTGGGACGGTGTGATCGACGCCGGCGAGCGCGGACCTGCCTGCCCACAGCCTCCGTCCGCACTGGCCGCGCTGGTCGGCAGCTCCGTCGACGGCCTGACGTTCGACGAGCACTGCCAGGTGCTGTCCGTCACCGCGCCCGCCGACGCGTCCGGTCTGCCCGTGATGGTCTGGTTCCACGGCGGCGCCTACGTGACGGGCAGTGGCGAGTCGACGAAGTACGACGCCGGTCTGCTGGCCTCCGAAGGCGTTGTGGTGGTCAGCGTCAGCTATCGCCTCGGCGTTTTCGGTTATCTCCAGGACAACCTGGGCCTGCTCGACCAGCTCACCGCGTTGCGCTGGGTGCGGGACAACATCGCCGCGTTCGGTGGGGATCCGGCGAACGTGACGGCCTTCGGGCAGTCCGCGGGCGCCGACTCGGTGTACGCGCTGATGCTCACCGACACGGAGAACCTGTTCCACCGGGCGATCCTGCAGAGCGCGCCGCTGGGCACCCGCAGCCCCGAACGCGCCGAGATGACGGCCGCGCTGCGTGCGTCGATCTCCGTCGACACCACGACCTCCGCGGACGACGTGCTGGTGGCCCAGATCGCCGCCGTCGCCGAGATGGGACCGCGGTTCGCCCCGTCCGGCGGGATGCCGTTCGCTCCGGTTCTCGACGAGATCGACCTCGCCGCGGCGGCGTCCCGCGTGGAACTGCTCGTCGGGCACACGGCCGACGACGGCAGCCCGTACGTGCCGACCCGTGAGCACTGGGAAGCGGTGACCGAACTGATCTTCGCTCTGCCGGCCCGTGAACTGGCGCAGGACTGGACGGCCGCGGGTGGGCAGGCCGCGACCTACAACTTCAGGTGGGCGCCCGCCGATGCCCCCATGGGCTCGTGTCACTGCATGGAACTGCCGTTCCTGTTCGACCCGGACGGCTGGATCGGCGCGGGCATGCTGGCCGGGCAGGAGCCGGACGCCGAGCTGGCGAAGACCATCCGGAGCACGTGGGCGGGATTCGCGCGAAACGGGATGGACGCGCTGCCGTCCCGCTCGCTTGAATTCGGCGGATGACCGACCGCGAGCGTTTGCGCACCACGTTCGGAGAGGACGCGGCTCGCTACCACCGAGCACGTCCCACCTATCCCCCGCAGCTGTTCGAACGCCTGAACGGCCCGCGAATCCTGGAGATCGCCCCCGGCACGGGCCAGGCCACGCTGCCGCTGACCGCGCTGGGTGACGTGACGGCGGTCGAGCTGAGCGCTGACCTGGCCGCCGTCGCCCGTTCCCACGCGCCCGACGCCCACGTGGTCGTGGCGGACTTCGACGACTGGCCGTTGCCCGCCACGCCCTTCGACCTCGTGGTGTGCGCGACGGCGTTCCACTGGCTCGATCCGCACACCCGCATGGGCCGGTGTGCCGACGCGTTGCGTCCCGGCGGCGTGCTGGCCGTGATCTCCACGCACCACATCGCGGGAGGGACCGAGCAGTTCTTCGTGGACGTCCAGGGGTGCTACGAACGCTGGGATCCCTCGACGCCACCGAACCTGCGGCTCGCCCCGGCCTCGGCCGTCCCTTGCGAGTTCGACGAGAGCGCGCTCTTCGACGAGCCCGAGTTCCACCGGTACGAGTGGGAGCAGGCCTACGACACCGAGGCGTACGTGGACCTGCTCCTCACGTATTCGAACCACATCGCGCTGCCTTCACGCGATCAGTTGATCGCGGACATCACGTCGTTGATCGACACTCGGTACGGCGGCCGGGTCGTGAAGCGGTACATGACCCAGCTGGCCACGGCTACGCGCAGGTGATGCGCGGCGAGGCCCAGTCGCCGTGGTCGGAGTTGATGCCGTCACCGGCGTCGGTCAGCACCAGCCGCAGGTTCTCGGCATCGGTGAGCGACGCGGTGAGCCTCTTCGCCGCGTCGGTGCCCGTGAGCTTGCCGGAGTCGGCGACCTTCACCTCGTCCGCGAAGACCTGGAAGATCACCGATCCCTTGCCCGCGGCCACCTCGTCGTCGACCCCGACGTCCACGGACAGCGCGGAACACTTGCGGCCCAGGTAGAAGTCGATCGTCCCGGCCGCGTGCGCACCGAAGCCCTTCTGATGCACGACTCCGTTGATCGTGATCGTCCTGCCGTCACCGGCGGCCTGGTTGCCGACGGACCTGTCGATCTCGACGGGACCCCAGCCGTTGGCCGAGGACGACGCCTCGAACGCGGACAGGTCGGTGGTGCCGGCCGGCGGGGTCGGCCGCGGGCCGCTCTTCGAGACGCGGTAGATCACCGTGGCGAGCGAGGGAACCGAGGCCGAGATCGTGCCTGTCGTGGTGCGCGTCGACTTCGTCCAGAGGTCCTTGAGCACCGCCGGTCCGGACATGCCGATCTCCGACAGCGAGGTCGAGATCGTCTGCGTGGAGCCGGACTTGTTGAACAACGCCACGGCCTTGTCGCCGTTCGCGAGCGGCTTCACGATCACGTCGACACCGGACTTGCCGGTGGTGCGGATCCGCTTGCCCTGCACGCCGAGCTTGTCCTGGTCGACCGCGATGACGTCCTTGTTCTCCAGGATCGTGAACGTGTCGGCGGAGACCTTGCGCAGGTCCGAGCCGATCAGCAGCGGTGCGGCCATGATCGCCCACAGCGAGAAGTGGCTGCGGTACTGCACGGCGCTCATCTTGCCGTTGCCGACTTCGAGCATGTCCGGGTCGTTCCAGTGCCCAGGGCCGGCGTAGGAGTCCAGCACGACGTTCTTCTCGTAGATGTCCATCGTGCGCGGCCAGGTGTCGTTGATGTCGCCGGTGGTGCGCCAGAGGTGTCCGGTGTCGGAGGCCCACTCCCACGGCTTGTTCTGGCCCCACTCACAGAGGCTGAACACGATCGGACGGCCGGTCTTCTTCAGCGCGTCCCGCATCTTGCGGTAGCGCTGCTTCGCGTCGACGCCCTGGTTGTTGCAGTTGTCGTACTTCAGGTAGTCGACACCCCAGCTCGCGAACTGCTGCGCGTCGGACTCCTCGTGGTCGAGGCCGCCGGGGAAGCCGTTGTCCTTGTTGCAGGTCTTGGTGCCCGCGCTCGTGTAGATGCCGAACTTCAGCCCCTTGGAGTGCACGTAGTCTGCGACGGCCTTGATGCCGTTGGGGAACCGCGTCCTGTTCGGCACGAGCTTGCCGGCGGAGTCGCGGGTCTTCTCGGCCCAGCAGTCGTCGATGTTGACGTACTCGTAGCCCGCGTCCTTCAGGCCTTTGCTCACGAAGATGTCGGCGATGCCCTTGACCATCGCCTCGTTGAACTCGGTGCGGCAGGCGGTGGTGTTCCAGTTGTTGAAGCCCATCGGCGGGGTCAGGGCGAGGCCGTCCGGCAACGCCTGCGCGGCGGGGACGACGAGGACCGCACTGACCATTGTGGACAGCACGGCCAAGGCGATGGTGCGCATGGGGCTTTCCTCTCCGAGCATCACGCGGGAAGACCCCAGGGCTTGCCGGGGGTCGTGATGGCGACCGGCCGGACGGCCAGGTCGGGGCGGCGGCCCCTGGGGTGCACCAGGACTTCCTGTCCGCGGCGCAACGGGATCTCCAGCGTCCCGTCGCCGCGGTCGCGATGACCGACCGGCGCCACCACGGACACCGGGCCGTCGATGCCGTGCCGCAGCACCAGCGGTTCGCCCGCGCGGCTGCGGACCAGCACGAACTCGGTCCTGCCTCCGGAGCGCCGGGCCGTCACCGAGAACCCGCCCTCCGCCGAGTGATCGGCGATCATGACGTCGGGCCACGCGGACGGCACGGCGGGGAACACCCGGACGATCCCGCCCCAGCTCTGGCACACGAAGTCGTGGATCGTCTGCGCGCCGGACAGCGGTGTCTCCACGACCGGGCCGGCCTCGGTGTACATGGTGTTCTCGAGCACCGGGTAGCGCTTGGTGGTGTCGAACATCTTCACGAAGTACGCATAGGCCTCGTCGCCGCGGAACATGCGCGCGGCGATCGAGCCGGACCCGGAGTAGCTGTAGCCGCGGTGCGCCGGTTCCAGCGACATCCAATGGCGCAACGACTTCTCGATCAGCTCACGGTTCTCCTGCTGCTCCCAGTTCACCGTCATCAGCGGGAACGTCGCGAGCAGGTGCGAGAAGTGCCGGTGCGACACGGCGAACGGCACCCCGGCTCCGATCATGAACCCGTTGGCGTCGACCGGGTACGGGGTCAGGTCGCGCAGGACCTCACGCCACCTCGGCTCCAGCGGGTCGTCGATCTTGAGCTTGGCCGCCGAGTCGATCAACGTCTGGCAACCCCAGCGGATCAGCTGCAGGTCGTAGTTGCAGTCGGGCGCGTCGCCGTATTCGGGCGAGGTGGTGACGTCGAGGTGGAGCCTGCCGTCGCTCCCCTTCTTCAGGAAGTGGAGGTAGTAGTTGATCGACCGGCGCAGCAGCGGGAACACGACGTCGGACAGGATCCGGGCGTCCATGCTATGTCGGTACGACAGCCAGACGTTGTGCAACGCCCACGTCAGGTTGCCGAGCTCCTTCACACCGGTGCCGCCCGCGCCCGGTTCGTACAGCGTGCCGGCGTTCGACGTCGTGCGGTCCGTGCTGCGGCCGACGGCCGCCGAGTCGTGCCGGTACGGCTCCTTGACGTTGCGGACGAGCTGCTCCTGGCTGTCCTTCAACGTGCTGGCGATCGAGTCCAGTTCCAGGTGGTTCGAGCCGTGGATCAGCCAGTACTCCAGCTGCACGTTGAGGTTCCACCAGGCCGCCGCCCACGGCGTCTTCTCCAGCCACGGGCCGGTCGTCGCCATCACCGGGCTCCCGGCGCGCGAACCGGACGCGACCTTGTAGAGCTGGATCCAGTAGAACGACTGCAGCCGCTGATCGCCGAACGACAGGAAGCTCTTGCGGTAGAAGTCGCTCCACCACTTGCGGTGCGACGTCGTCAGCCGCCCGCCGGGCACCGCGGCCTCGCGCACGGCCTTCAAAACGATCTTGTCGGCGGCGGCTTCGGGGTAGGTGTGCGCGACCGACAGCAGCAACCGTTGCGTGCGGCCGTGGGTGATCAACCGGAAAGCGGTTGCCGTCTGCCCGCCCGCGTTCAGCGCCTGCGTCACCAGCGTCTCGCGGCCGTCCGCCGCCGTCACGGGGCCGGGGTTGCGGACGTACCCCTCGGGCAGCGGGTCGAAGTCCGCGCGAGGCGGAATCGCCTGGGCGGGAACGAACTCCAGCACCGGCTTCTCGGCGCCGGTCGCGGTGACGTTCAGCGAGAACACCGAGCGTTCGGAGTGGACGTAGGCGGCGAACGTGAGCACGCCGAGCGACGTGGTCACGGTTCCACGCAGCTCCGCGTTCCACAGGTCCAGGCGCCAGTCGACGGCCGTGACGGTCCCGGCCGCCGTCATCTTCAGGTTTCCGACAGGAAGCCGGCAGACCCCGAACTGGCTGCCGCCGCTCGTGCGGTGATCCTGCACGTCGGCGTGCTGCACGGTGAACCTGACGACGTTCTCTTCGGCGTAGACGACGCTGCCGAGGCGCCCGTCACCGAGGAACGGAGCCTGCCCGTACCGGGTCGGAGGTTTTTTCCACACGAGATCCTGCGCCCCGACGAAAGTTTCCCAGTCGCGTTTCGACATGCCGTCGCAGCCGGAAACATCCGATGGCCCGGTCTCTTTCCCGGTCGCCACCCCCGACTGACCGAGCAACACCGCCGCCGTGGTTCCCCCGAGGAAACCCCGTCTTCCCAAGACCATTGCCCACTCCTCGCCCGCGCATGACGACTGCTCACGTTCAGCTGCGCGGCGAGGCAGCGTGGTTCAGACAACTCGAAAGGTAGGAGTTCTGGGGCACATCGCGCAAGACCCAACCAACCGCAACACGATGCAACAACCGGGTGCTGCTCACCCTGCTACATGGGTAAGACGCCTAGGATGTGCCGCCAAAGGGGCGGGGAGGACACGCATGAGCCGTGCCCTGTACGAGGAGGTGGCCATGGCCGTGTCGACAACGGCGTTCAACGAGGGCAGGGTCCCCCAGCGGGGGCGTCCTCGCGATGCCAGCAGGGACGACGCTTTACGTCAGGCAGCGCTCGAGGTGATGGCCGAGGTCGGGTACCGGGCCCTCACCATGGACGCCGTGGCGGCCCGTGCGAGAGCGGGCAAGGCAACGATCTACCGGCGGTGGGAGTCGAAGCTCGATCTCGTGATCGACACGTGCACCCAGCTCGCCACGCAGAACCTCGCGGCACCGGACACCGGCTCCTTGGCCGGAGACCTCCGCGAGTTCCTCTCGTCGTTCGCCGCGTTCCTCTCGGGACCGATCGGCAAGGCCGCTCAGGCGCTCGTGGGCGAACTTCCGCACGAGCCGGAGCTGGCGGCGGCGTTCCGGGAGACGTTCCTGATCTCCCAGCGCGACGTGCTGCGCGGAATCCTGGACCGGGCCGCCGAACGGGGCGAGCTCAAGGCCGACGCCCCGCGCGGCATGGCGGTCGAGATCGCGGGCGCCGCCCTGATCTACCGGCTGATGCTGACCGGGGACCCGCTCGACGAGCCGTTCGTGGAGAAGGTCGTCGAGCAGGTGCTCCTGCCGTTGGTGCGGGTTTCCTAGCGGAAGAGCTTGCGGACCAGCGCGAAGCCGACCACGACGCCGACCGCGATCAACGTGTACTTGACCTTGGGCTGGCTCAGCACGTCGAGCACGGACGACTTGCCCTGCTCGACGAGCTTCTGCGGGTTGGCGCGCTCGCTGAGCTCGTCCAGGGTGGCGGCCAGCGCGGTGCGAGCCTGCTCGATCTCGCGCTGAATGGTCTCGGGATCGCGAGCCACATGTCCTCCTAGCAGCGGTTCTGCCCGCAACCGTAGTGGACGGTCGGTGGCGCGGCTTCGCGCGACCCGCGAGAGCGAGTCCATGCAAGGCGGATAGGCTTCCAACCGAGGGGTCGTAGCCCAATTGGCAGAGGCACTGGGTTTAGGTCCCAGCCAGTGGGGGTTCGAGTCCCCCCGACCTCACTGATCAGTGCTTTCTAGTGGTTCGCCGCAGGGGCTGGCCCGCGGCGAACCACCTTCAAACTAGCCGCTGAAGCACCGGGTACATCACCAGCGAACTGCTCCGCGAGCCGTTCCCTGCCGTAGAGCCGGACCGACTCCAGCTGCTCGAACCGGCCGGCCGCGGTGAACGTGAGCAGCGACTTGGCCACGAGCGCCGACAGCACCACCAGCACCCGGTCCGAGGGCAGGTCGCAGGCCTGCACCGCGACGTCGAGCCCGAACCCGCGAGGGCCCTGCGAGATGCACCGGAACACGTGCTGCTCGTCGGCGCTCAGGTGGTCGTAGCTCCATCCGATCGCGGCGCGCAGGCTCTGGTGACGTTCGGCGGCGGTGCGGTTGCCCCGGTTGAGCAGTTCCAGGCGGTCGTCCAGCCGCGCCAGAAGCTCCTTGACGGGCAACACGGTCACCAGGCGTGCCGCGAGTTCGATCGCCAGCGGGAGGCGGTCCAGGCGCGCGCACAGAGCGGCCAGCACGTCCCTGTCACCGAGTCTCAGACCCACCTGGTTCGCGCTGGCGCGGTCGATGAACAGCTCCACCGCGTTCGTGATCGACAACGGCGGCACCGCGACCAGCACCTCGCCCGGCACCCGCAGCGGTTCCCGGCTGGTCGCGATGACCGTGAGACCGGGGCAGCCCAGCAGCAACGGCTCCAGCAGAGCCGCGCACTCCGCCGCGACGTGCTCGCAGTTGTCCAACACCAGCAGCGTCTTGCGGTCAGCCAGCGCGCGCACCAGCGTGCTCAGGACGGGCTCTCCGATCGGCTCGCCCAGCGCCGCCGCGCACGCCCGTGCCACGTCCGTCGCCGAGGCGAGCTCGACCAGCGTCGCCCGGCTTCCGACGAACTCCTTGATCAGCCTGGTCTTCCCGACCCCGGCCGCTCCGACGAGCGTGAGCATGCGCGTGTCGGTGAGCCCGGTGAGACGGAGCAGTTCGGCGTCGCGGCCGATGAAACTGTCCAGTGCCATCACGGGTTCGTTGACGCGCTGCCGGTAGGCCCGTTGCCGACAGGCGTTCGAGCAGTACCGAGCGTGTCTGCGCCGGGAGGTGGCGGTCGCGGTGCCGCAGATCGCACACGTCCCCACCTGGTCAGCCATCGAAGTCCATCGTAGTCAAACGATTAACCGCCGGAAAGGCCTTACCGACGGGTTGTGGACCAATGGCCCTCGACGGCGTATACATCGGAGCTGTCGCCGCCGCGACCGACGTCTGAGGGGACTGGGCATGCGGTTGTCCACCGTGCGATGGCACGCGGCGGGAGCGCTCGTCATCGCGCTGACAGCGAGCGTCACAACTCCAACAGCAGCAGCACAAACCGATCCGTGGCCGAAGGCTGTCGTAACGCTGTCGAACGGCGTTCCGACCTTGGCGGTGAGCCGTGGCGGCACCACGGTGCTGGAGCCGGGCCCACTAGGCGTGGTAACGGAAAGAGCGGATCTTTCGACCGGCCTGCGACTGACGGACCGGACCGAACGACGCGTGGTCGAGCACTACACGGCGTCGTCCGGGAAGCAACGACAGCGCGCAGTCGTCCACAAAGAAGAGCGGTACTCGTTCACCGGAGCGGCCCGTTTGGATCTTGTCGTGCGGACCGCCGCCGACGGTGTGGCCTATCGGTACGAACTGCCGGCCGGGCTGGGCAACGTGCTGCGCGAGACTTCGGCGTTCCACATTCCGGCCGCCGCCACCGCCTGGGTCGCGAAGTACCGGCGTGACTACGAAAACCCGTTCGTGCAGACGAACGCAGCCGCCGCGGAGACCGCGGACTACCTGCACCCGGCGCTGTTCGAGACGAACGGTGTGCACTCGCTGCTCACCGAGTCCTCTGTGGACGGACGGCATTCCGGCGCGCACCTCGCGCACACGGCCGGTTCCGGTGTGTACTCGGTCAAGTACTGGGACGAACAGGTGGCGGTGAACGGACCGTGGCAGTCGCCGTGGCGCACCGCTGTCATCGGTTCGCTGGCGGACGTGTCGGCGTCGACTCTCGTGGACGACCTGGCGCCCCGGTCGAAGGTGCGCGACACGTCGTGGATCAAGCCGGGCAAGGTGTTCTGGAGCTGGCTCGCCGGTGGCCGCGAGGCCGGCCAGAGCCTCGCCATGCAGAAGCAGTACGTGGACTACGCGGCGGCGCACGGCTGGCCGTACGCGCTGGTCGACGCGGGCTGGTACTTCGACCCGAACTGGGACCACGACCCCTCGTGGGAGCAGACCTCGTGGATTCCCTCGCTGGTCTCCTATGCCGCCGCGCGGGGCGTGAAGATCCATCTCTGGGTGCACTACGACGAGCTGGACACACCTGCGGAGAGCGCGGCCCGGCTGGCGTTGTTCGAACGGTGGGGCATCGCGGGCGTGAAGATCGACTTCATGGACTCCGACGGCCAGGACCGCTACCGCTGGTACGACCGGATTCTCGCCGAGACCGCCGCTCACCGTCTACTCGTGAACTTCCACGGTTCGACGATCCCGCACGGCATTCACCGCACGTGGCCGCACGTAATGACGATGGAAGCCGTGCACGGCGGTGAGAAGTCGTCGGGCCTGACAGGCCAGCATCTGACCGCGTTGCCGTTCACGCGCGGTGTCGTCGGCGGCATGGACTACACGCCGTTGGCTTGGCACCGTCCTTCCCGCACCACGTCCGACGCGCACGAGCTGGCGTTGACCGTGATCTACGAGTCGGGTCTGGCGAACCTGGCCGGACGGCCGGAGGACTACGCCGCGCGGCCCGTCGCCGAACGTTTCGTCGACCAGGTGCCGACCGCGTGGGACGAGACGCGGCTGCTGTCCGGGCGTCCCGCGGACCACTCGGTGTTCGCGCGGCGGTCGGGCGACAGGTGGTTCATCGGCGGTGGGTACTCCGGTGCCGCACGGACCGTGTCAGTGCCTTTCTCACTGCCGTCCGGTCGCTGGCTGGTGGAGATCACCCGAGACGGTCCTGCGGGGCTCGTGCGCGAGTCACGGACCGTGCGCGCGGGTGACACGCTGACGTTGGACGTCGCTGCCAACGGAGGTTTCGCGGCCATCGCTTGCCGGGCCGGGTCTTCCACATGTGAGCGGCCGGTTTCCGCGGTGCCTTCGACTTCGGTGTCGGCTTCTGCCCGCGGGTTCACGGTGACCGGGCTGTTCACCACTCGCTCGGACGTGCGCGGGGTGACGCTGGCGCCGCGCGTGCCCGCGGGATGGTCGGTGCTCGGAAACCCTGTCACGGCAAGGGTTGTACGTCCCGGGCAGGCCTTGTCCGGCACCTGGACCGTCGTGCCGCCTGCTTCGCCCTCGTCCTACGGCTACTTCGACATCCCCGTCGTGGCGTCGTTCAACTCGGGGGTGGAGTCGGAGAAGACCGCGCGGGTGCACCTGGTCCGGCCACTTCCGGAGGGCTGGTCGTACGTGTCGGACCGGCCGTGGACGTCGGCCGTCGGCGGTGACGGCCCGGTGGAGAAGGACCTGACGAACGGAGGCGTTGCTGCGGGCGACGGACGTGGCATCGCTCTGCGCCGCGTGACCTACGGCAAGGGCCTCGGCACGCACGCGTCGTCCGAGATCACCTACGCGCTGGACGCACGCTGTACCGCGTTCGCCGCTTCGGTCGGCGTCGACGACGAGGCCGGTTTGGACGTGGCCCGCCAGCGCGCCGGCGGCACCGTCGCGTTCCAGGTGGTCGGCGACGGCGCGGTGCTGGCCGGCACGGACGTGCTCGGCGTGCGTTCCCCGGCCCGCGACCTGGCCGTGGACGTGACCGGCGTGAGGACTCTCACCCTGCGGGTTCTGGACGGTGGTGACGGCACGCAGAACGACCACGCTTCTTGGGCGGACGCAAGGATTCGCTGCGCCTAAGGGTTCACCCCTGAGGTCGGGGTGGGGTTTCCCCCACCCCAACCTTGCGGTTTACCCCAATGTCCCCGCCTCCCCGCGTCCGTAACTTGGACTGCATGAACTTGGTCGACTGGGTCACCGACCTGATGCACGTGGCCGGCGCACCCGGAGCGGCTTTGGCGATCGCGCTGGAGAACCTGTTCCCGCCGCTGCCCAGCGAGGTCTTCCTGCCCCTGGCCGGCTTCACCGCGGCCCAGGGCAAGATGTCGCTGCTCGACGCCATCCTCTGGACCACGCTCGGATCCGTCGTGGGCGCGCTCCTGCTGTACTGGATCGGCGCCGCGCTCGGCCGCGAGCGGGTTCGGCGCATCGCCTCCCGCATGCCGCTGGTCCGGGTGTCCGATGTGGACAGGACAGAGGCCTGGTTCCTGCGCAACGGCTACCGCGCGGTCTTCTTCGGCCGCATGATCCCGGTCTTCCGCAGCCTGATCTCGATCCCGGCCGGCGTGGAACGCATGCGATTAGCGCCGTTCCTCGCCTACACCGCCGCGGGCAGCCTGCTGTGGAACACGGCGCTGATCCTCGCGGGCTACCTGCTGGGCGACAACTGGCACCTGGTCGAGCAGTACGTGGGCATCGGCTCGAAGGTCGTCCTGGGCCTCGCCGTGGTGGCCGTGGTGATCTTCGTGGTCACCCGGCTGTCGAAGAAGCGGGCCGACTCCCGCGTCTAGGAGCAGCAGCGCCGGGCGCGCCACGTCCGCGACGACTTGCGGCCGCGCCGTGTCCTCGCCGCACTGCCGGGCCGCCGGCAGCCCTGTCACGGCACCCGCAGCCCAACCTTGAGGTCGAGCCCTGCCGCGACACCTCGTCCAGTTCATGCCCAAGCCGAACACCTCCGTGATCCGGTGGTCGCTCAGTTCGCGACCTTCAGCCCGTCCAGATGGCCCATCAGCTCACGGACAGCACTGCGCCCGGCCCGGTTCGCCCCGATCGTGCTGGCCGAAGGCCCGTACCCCACGAGGTGAATCCGCGGATCGGACACCACACGGGTGCCGTCCACCTGGATCCCGCCGCCGGAAGCCCTCAACCGCAACGGCGCGAGGTGGTCCAGGTCGTGTCGGAACCCGGTGGCCCACAGAATGACGTCGGCGTCGAAGCGCTCCCCGGAAGCCCACTCGACGCCGGACGGCGTGACCCGCTCGAACATCGGTTTGCGGTCCAGCACCCCGGACGCGATGGCGGCGCGGGTCTGGTCGGTCAGTGCCAGCCCGGTGACGCTGACGACGCTGCGCGGGATCAGGCCGGCCCGGACGCGTTCCTCGACCATGCCGACCACCCAGCGGCCGTAGTCCTCGGTGAACGGGCCCTCCCGCCACACCGGTTCGTGCCGCGTGACCCAGCGGGTCTCCGCTGCGAAAGGAGCGAGTTCCATGAGCAACTGCGTGGCCGACGCGCCGCCACCCACGACCACGACGCGCTTACCCGTGAACTCGGTGGGGTCCTGGTAGTCGGCGGTGTGGAGCTGGCGGCCCCGGAACGTCTCCTGGCCCGGGTAGTGCGGCCAGAACGGGCGGCGCCACGTGCCGGTCGCGTTGATCAGGCCGCGCGTGGTCCAGACGCCGTCGGAGGTCTCGACCTTGAGCAGCGAGCCGTCGTTCACCACCTGGGTGACGTTCACCGGACGGACGACGGGGAGGTCGAAGAGCTGTTCGTAGCGGGCGAAGTAGGACGGTATGGCCTCGTTCGCGCGTTCGTCGGGTGCGGGCTGCTCGAACGGCATGCCGGGCAGTTCGTGGATACCGTGCACGGTCCGCATGCGCAGGCTCGGCCACCGGTGCAGCCAGGCGCCGCCGGGCGAGTCGTTCGCGTCCAGCACCACGTGCTCGACGCCGCGCCGCTGCAAGAAGTACGAGGCGGACAGGCCCGCCTGTCCCGCGCCGATCACCACCACATCCGTCACATCACGGTCAACGGAAGGAGGCCGCCGGTTCTTCTCACCTGTGAGCTACAAAACATCAGGCAAAAGGTTCTGGCGACCGCTAGCTTCCGGCAGCGTGCACCTACTTCTGACGCTGGCGTTGCTCGCGGCACCCGTTCCCACCACGACAGCCTCCTACGCGGTCTACGACCGAATCACGCACACGTTGACCGGCCGGGACGTGCACAAGCCGATCAGGTCCGCCTCGCTGGTGAAGATCCTGATCGCGATCGAACAACTGGAGTCGCGCGGCGACGACCCGCGCATCGAACCCATGTTGCGCGTCAGCGACGACAACGCGGCCAGCGAGCTGTGGGTGGAGAACGGCTGGGACCAGCTGGTCGTGCGCACGGCCGAGCGGTTGAAGCTCAAGGACACGAGGCCGCCGGAGAAGCGCGGCATGTGGGGTTACACGGCCGTGAGCGCCTATGACGTCGTGAAGATCTACCGATACCTGCTGGAGGACGCGAAGCCGAAGGTGCGGCGCACGATCATGGGACACCTGCAGCGCGCCGAGAAGTGCGCGTCGGACGGGTTCGACCAGTCGTTCGGGCTGCCGTCCGCCACGTGGAGGCCCGCGTTCAAGCAGGGCTGGTCGGGGTTCGGCGACCCGACGAAGCCGTGCGTCGACAGGCCGCGCCCGCGCATCCAGTGGGAACTGGACACGAAGTCGCCCGCCCTGCACACGTCCGGAACGTGCCTGTTCAGCATCGTCGTGGTGCTGACGCTGCACCCCGAGGGCACCACCTACGAGAAAGCGGCGAAACGAGTTACCCAGCTCACGGAAGAAGTGACCAAGCATCGGTGTTGATCGATGCATGAGCCGTCTGAGTGAGATCCCGCTGTCCGTACTCGACCTCGCGCCCATCACGTCGGGGTCGGACGCGACGACCGCGCTGCGGAACTCACGGGAACTCGCTCAGCAGGCCGAAGGCCTCGGCTACCACCGCTACTGGTTCGCCGAGCACCACAACATGCCCGGCATCGCCTCGTCCGCGCCGGCCGTGCTGATCGGGCACATCGCGGACGCCACGTCGACGATCCGCGTGGGCTCCGGCGGCGTCATGCTGCCCAACCACGCGCCGCTCGTGGTGGCCGAGCAGTTCGGCATGCTCGAAGCGCTGCACCCCGGCCGCATCGACCTCGGCATCGGCCGCGCACCCGGCACCGACCAGAAGACGGCGCGGGCGCTGCGGCGCACCGAGGCCGGTCTCTCCGCGGAGAACTTCCCGCAGGAGCTGACCGAGCTGATCAAGTACTTCGAGGGCACCGCGGACCTCAACGCCGTGCCCGCCGCGGGCAACAAGCCGCCGATCTGGCTGCTCGGCTCGTCGGGTTACAGCGCGCAGGCCGCGGGTCTGCTGGGCCTGCCGTTCGCGTTCGCCCACCACTTCAGCGCCCAGAACACGCTGCCTGCGTTGGAGCTGTACCGGCGGCACTTCCGGCCGTCCGAGGTCCTGCAGGAGCCCTACGCGATGGTGTGCGCCTCGGTGATCGTCGCCGACACCGACGAGCACGCCCGGTACATCGCGGGCCCGGGAGCGCTCTCGTTCGTGCGGCTGCGCCAGGGCAGCCCGGCGCCGCTGGCCACGCCGCAGGAGGCGGCGGACTACCCGTACACCGAGATCGACGAGCTGGTGATCGAGGACCGCATGTCGAGCCAGATCATCGGGTCCCCCTCAACGGTCCGTTCGGGGCTCGACGAGCTGATGGAGTCGACGGCGGCCGACGAGCTCATGGTGACGACGATCGTGCACGGGCACGAAGACCGCCTTCGTTCGTTCGAACTGCTCGGCGAGGTGGCCGAACGGACGCCGTCGATGGGCCGTTCAGCCGCACATACGTGAGTCGGTCAGGCGTGACCTTCACGTTTTGTACGACTGACACTGCTCTGAACGGGTGATAAACGGCTCCGCTTGTAGCGCGCGGCACACAGTGGGCGATGATCGGTATGAGCGCGCACGCCCCCCGACGCGCTCCCTAGCATCACCTGCGGCCTCGGTCGCATCGGACGGCGTGGGGCCGGCGCACTGTGTGGCGCCGCCCACGCCGCCCATCACGAGTCGGCCACGGCCCGGCACCAGGTCCGCTTCTTCAGGCCTCTTTCGTTCGCACAGCCCCTTCAGCACCGTCACAGTTGACGTGAGTCGCTCACACCCACCGCCGGGGTGGGAAAGGGGAGTTCGTGAAGTTCGCCAAATCGGCCGCGGGCCTGTGCCTGTTGCTGGCCGTGGCGGGATGTGCGGGCCCCAGTGTCGCCGTCACTCCCAACGAGAACCTGACAGTCGAGCAGCGAGCCGAGACGCCCAGCGCCTCCGGTGCCGCCGCTTTCGGCACCCAACGCGTGTGGGCCTCGGGCCTGTCCGTCGTGGTGTCCGCTCCCCGCTCCCTCGCGCCGTCCGCGACGGCGATCCCTCCGGCCAAGCGCACGGCGGTCTTCACGATCACCGTCTACAACGGCTCCAAGTCGCCCTACCGCTCCTCCCAGCTGGCCGTACGCGCACTCGCGGACGGCCAGCCGGCAGCCGAGCTGGTCGACTCCGTGCAGGGCCTCAACGGCCTCGCCGCCGCCGTCGCCGAACTCCCGCCAGGCCGTGACACCCAGCTCCAGCTGGCGTTCGCGGTACCGGAGTCGGCCGTGCGGATGGAACTGACGATCCAGCCGGGTGGACAGGGCCAGGACGCGCCCACCGTCTTCGAGGGCCAGGCGTAGTCCCCCGAATAGGCTCACGGCATGACCAGTCGTCTCGAACCTGGTGACACGGCGCCCTCGTTCACGCTGCCCGACAGCGAGGGCAAGCCGGTGTCCCTGTCCGACTACCTCGGCAAGTCCGTGGTCGTGTACTTCTACCCGGCCGCGAGCACGCCGGGCTGCACCAAGCAGGCCTGCGACTTCCGCGACAACCTCGGAGCCCTCGCCGACTCCGGCTACGAGGTGGTCGGCATCTCACCGGACAAGCAGGAGAAGCTCGCGAAGTTCCGCGACGCCGAAGGCCTGACCTTCCCGCTGCTGGGCGACCCGGACAAGAAGGTCCTCACCGAGTGGGGCGCCTTCGGCGAAAAGCAGAACTACGGCCGCACCGTCCAGGGCGTGATCCGCTCGACGTTCCTGGTCGGCCCGGACGGCAAGATCGTCAAGGCCATGTACAACGTCCGCGCCACCGGCCACGTGGCCAAACTCCTGCGCGAACTCCCCGCCTGACCTTTCACCGCACATGAGGCCGCCGTCGCTTTGGCTGCGACGGCGGCCCTTTTTCAGGTACATTGGACCCGAGGGCGCGCAACAATGCCGCCCCTGTTCCGGTGAGGGTGATACACCGTGTGTCGTTTGACGGCACCTAACGGCCCCGACATCCCGTCTGATTTCATCTTGCGAGTCCACTTCCCCACGCGCGGCGGCTGACCAGGCTTTTTCGCCTACCGTCACCCGTTCTCTTCAACACGCACGCCTAGCGCTGCGTGCATTTCGTGCTGGGAAAATTCAATGCTCAAGTGGATCCTGCTAGCCCTCGCCGTAGGCGCGGAAGTCTTCGCAACCCTCTGCCTCAAATACTCGGACGGCTTCACCAAACCCTGGCCGACAGCCGGCCTCGCGACCGGCTTCCTAACGGCCCTCTACCTGGAATCGCTAGTGATCAGAATGGGCGTCCCGGTGGCCATCACCTACGCCATCTGGGCAGGCGCCGGCATAGCCCTGGTGGCCATCACCAGCCGAGTCCTGTTCGCCGACCCTTTGAACCTGGCAATGCTCGCCGGCATGGCCCTCATCGCCGCCGGCGTCTGCGTCGTGTCGGTGGCCTCCCACGCCCAGGCAGCCGTCTAATCTCGTTTGGGTGGGCTTAGAAATCGAGGCCGTCTCCAAACTCGGCCAGTCAGTAGCGCTCCGAGCCGCCACCGAGTGGCTGGCGAGCCACACCGACGAGCGAACGATGTCGCTGACCGAACTAGCCGCGGCAGAACTCTCCAAGCCCACCCATCGAGCCAAGCTCGACACCCTGATCCAGCACATCGGCCACCAGGTGACCGAGCAGCTCGAATCGGCTCTAGAACGCTTCACCGACGACGACGTCGCCTCCTCCCTCACCGCAGTGGAGGAGGCGCTGTCATCAATAGACCTGTCCGACGCTGCCCTGCTGGCCGACGACGCCGACCCCGAACTGCTGGCCCAACGCATCCGCCGCTCGTTGCCACGCCAGGACCGGGGCCGCTGCTACGAAATCACACTCGACCAGTCGTGCCGCTACCTCGTACAGATCATCAGGAACCTTCCGCCGTTCCAACCCCGAGCCTTGGCCGAGGTTCTGTCCCGTGCCACGGCCAGTGCCGCGATGCTCGACGACGTCCTGTCCCGGCTCCCCCGCACCTCGCTCTACGCACCCCAGGGCACGGATAACGACGGCGACTTCCGCGACGAATACCTGCGCTACATCGGCGCGAACCTGGATCGCCTGGAACTCCTCGGTCTGTCCATGCGGGACCGCCCCAGCCTCCCGTTGAGCGTCGCCTACCTGGGCCTCACGGTGTCGGGCAGGAAACGGCGGCAGGGCAACTGGTTCAGCGAACCCGATCACCGCGCGCACTCGGGAGTGCGCGTCGAGTCGGCACTCGTCGACCGGACATATGTGCGCGGAGAAGCTGGATCAGGCAAGACGACGCTGCTGGACTGGATCGCCGTCACGGCGGCCCGCGGCGGGTTCGTCGGCAACCTCCAGAGCTGGAACGATCTGGTGCCGTTCCCGATCCGCCTGCGCGCATATGCGGATGATCCCCTGCCAACCAGGCCGGAGGAGTTCGTCACGGGGTGGCTCGCTGGAATCATGCCGCCCGGCTGGGTCCACCGCATCCTGCAGTCGGGCAAGGGACTTCTACTGGTGGACGGCGTTGACGAGGTCCGGCCGGACAGGCGGCAGAAAGTCCGGCAGTGGTTGCGCGAACTGCTGCAGGCCTTCCCTTCCGCTCGGGTCGTGGTGACGGCCCGTCCGGCTGCCACGGACGACAAGTGGTTGGCGGAGCTGAACTTCTCCTCCGTTGAGTTGGAGCAGATGAGTCCTGGAGACGTGAAGGTGTTCCTCCAGCGCTGGCACGAGGCGGCCGGGGCTCCCGAGGAGGCGCATCGCAGGCTCGTCGTCCAACTCGAAAGCCGGCAACACCTGCAGGGCCTGGCTTCCTCGCCGTTGCTGTGCGCGATGTTGTGCGCGCTCAATCTCGGCAGGGTCTCGGAACTCCCGCACAGCCGCATGGAGCTGTACAACGCGGCTCTCACGATGCTGCTGGACCTGCGCGATGCGGAGCGCGGGATCGCCCGCATCCTCACCACCTCGGACCAAACCGTGCTGCTGCGGGACCTGGCCTGGCGGCTGACGCTAGGCGGTCTGTCGCAGTTGCCGACGGCCAAGATGCGCGAACACGTGACACGCAAGGTCTGCTCGATGCCCAACGTCGACGAGGATCCCGACGTCATCGTCGCGCACCTGCTTGAACGCAGTGGCGTCATCCGTGAACCCGTCCCCGGTCGGGTCGACTTCGTGCACCGGACCTTCCAGGAGTACCTGGCCGGAGAAGAGGCAATGCAGGACGGCCAGGTCGAGACCCTGGTCGCCCACGCCCATCAGGACTCGTGGACGCAGACAATCGTGCTCGCCTGCGGACACGGCCAGCGAACACAGGTGACCGAACTGCTAACCGGTGTGCTCGCCAGGGCCGACCGCGAACCGCGCAACGTCCGCAGGCTCCGGCTGCTCGCGGCAGCGTGTCTGGAGACCGTGCGCGACGTCGACGCCGACGTGTGCGACCAGGTCGACGCGATCATCCGCGATCGGCTGGTACCGCCGCGCAGCGCGAAGGAGACCATGTCGCTGGCCACCATCGGTCACCGCGTGCTGCGCTACCTGCCGGCTTCGCTCGACGAACTCTCCGAAGCCGTTGCCGCCGCGACGGTGCACAGTGCCGCACTGGTCGGTTCACCGGAGGCGATGGCCAAGCTCGCCGGATACGCACACGATCCGCGGGAGGCCGTGCAGGAAGCGCTGATGGAGGCTTGGCTCAGCTTCGACCTCCAACGCTATGCGGAAGAGGTCCTCGCGGACGCGCCGCTCGACGACGGGATCGCCAGGATCCAGTCGGTCCGGCTCTACCCCCACCTGTTCCGGCTTCGGAACCTGACGGGCGTGGACGTCTGGCTACCGCGGCACGAGTCCCAGCCAGACCTACGCGGCGTCGCGGAACTACCTCCGCTGCGCCACCTGTTCTTGTGGATGCACGGGAGGATCGATCTCAGCGAACCGGCGGAGACCACACCGCAGATGATCTACCTGTCGGGTGCCCAGCGTTACACGAACATCACGATTGCGTCCGAGGTGCACACCTTTGGGCTGAACCAGCGGGAACCGTGGGACGACCTCGGCTTCCTACGAGGCCGGTCGGTGGGCCACCTCTACCTCAGCGAGGCGGCTCCCGGTTGTGACCTGAGCCCGCTCTCCGAAGTCGTCGGACTGGAGGCCGTCTACGCGCACAACTGGCGGGAGTTGGAGATCTTCAAAGAGATGCCGGAGCTGAAGACTCTCCGGCTCATCGGTGATGAGCCGATCGACGTCCGGCCACTGCGCGATCTTTCGCTGAACCTGCTGCTGCAGCGCAGGTGCTCCTACGTCGGGGTCGAAGCTCTCGGCCCCGACGTGAAGGTGACTTGGAAGGCCTAAACCAGCTTGCGCAGGTACGGGACCAGGAGCTTCAGGGCGCGGCCCCGGTGGGACTCCGCGTCCTTCTCCTCCGCCGTCATCTCGGCTGAGGTGACCTCGTAACCCTCGGGCACGAAGATCGGGTCGTAGCCGAACCCGTTGGTGCCGCGACGAGCCCGCAGCAACGTGCCACGCCACTCACCGCGAACAACGACCTCTTCGCCACCCGGCACAACTAGGGCGACCACGGACACGAAGGCCGCGCCACGACGCTCATCGGGAACGTCGCCGAGCTGACCCAGCAACAGGTCAAGGTTGGCGTCGTCGTCCCCATGACGACCGGACCACCGAGCGGACAGCACACCAGGCATGCCGTTCAGCTCATCAACGGCAAGCCCGGAGTCGTCCGCCACCGAAACCAGCCCGGTGGCGGTAGCAGCGTCGCGGGCCTTGGCCAGCGCGTTGCCCTCGAAGTCCGGCGCGGTCTCCGGAGCCTCCGGGAACTCGGGCACGTCCGAGAGCGACAGCACCTCGATGCCGTCGAGCGACTCCGACACGACGATGCGCTGCAGTTCGCGGAGCTTCTTCGCGTTGCGGGAAGCCAGCAGGAGCTTCATCGCTTGCTCGCCTTGGGCTCCGGCAGGATGCCGGGGTAAGGCTGAGCCAGGGCCGCGGCCTGCAGGCGGTTGAGTTCGGCGCAGCCCTGGAGGGCGATGTCGAGCATGCGGTCCAAAGTGGAGCGGGCGAACGTCGCGCCCTCGCCGGTGCCCTGGACCTCGATCAGCGTGCCCGCGTCGGTGGCGACGACGTTCATGTCGACCTCCGCGCGCGAGTCCTCCTCGTACGGCAGGTCGAGGCGGACTCGGCCGTCGACCACGCCCACCGAGATGGCGGAGACCGCGCACGACAGAGGTGACGGGTCGGCCAGGCGGCCGGCTGCGCCCAGGTACGTGACCGCGTCGGCCAGTGCCACGTAGGCGCCGGTGATCGCGGCGGTACGGGTGCCGCCGTCTGCCTGGATGACGTCGCAGTCGATGACGATGGTGTTCTCGCCCAGGGCGGCGAGATCGATGCACGCCCTGAGAGAACGGCCGATCAGGCGCGAGATCTCGTGCGTGCGGCCGCCGATGCGGCCCTTCACGGACTCGCGGTCGCTGCGGCTGTGCGTGGCCGAGGGGAGCATCGCGTACTCGGCGGTCACCCAGCCGAGGCCGGAGCCCTGGCGCCACCGGGGGACGCCTTCGGTGACACTCGCGGCGCACAGCACGCGGGTGTTCCCGAACTCGATCAGGACCGAGCCCGCGGGCCAGGTCTGATATCCACGCGTGATCCGGATGTCACGCAACACGTCGTCGTTTCGGCCGTCGCTTCGCACCACGGCGCCTACCCTAATGAACCCTGCGGAGCGCCATGGCGTAGGGAGAGACATGCTGACGATCGACGGTATTCCGCTTCACCCGTTGCTGGTGCACGCGGTGGTCGTGCTGTTGCCTCTCGCGGCGCTCAGTTCGGTCGCGATCGCGCTGGTCCCGGCCTGGCGGCGCCGGTACGCGTGGCCTGTTCTCGGGGTCACGCTGGCCGGTGTGGCGGCGGTCCCGGTGGCCAAGCAGGCCGGCGAGGACTTCCAGGCCGCGCTCGCGAAGAACGGCGTGCAGAACCCGGCCATCCAGACGCACGCGGACCTCGGCGACATGCTGCTGCCCATCGCGCTCGGGTTCGGGGTCGCGGTGATCGCGCTGCTGGTCGCGGGCAGGCTGGCGGATCGCGAACGCCAGGCGGAGGCACCCACCACGAAGACGTGGCGGGTGATCTCAGTCGTGGTGTCCGTGCTGGTCGTGCTGCTCGCGGTCGGGACGACGGTGCAGACCGTGCGCGCAGGTCACAGCGGGTCGGAAGCCGTCTGGAGCGGTGTCGGGAGCTGAAGCGGCGACGTCGCCGACTGCTTCAACGTCCGCGTGACCGTGCAGAACTGCTCCACGGCGCGCCGGACGACGGTTTCGAGCGCCTCCGGGTCGTCCACGGCGGACAGGTCGTACGAGAGCGTCACCGGGATGGAGATCACCTCGTTGCCGCTCTCGGACTGGACCGCGTCCGCTTCCGCTGTCAGCTGATCGCCGCCTGTTCGCCGCAGGATCAACGTCTCCGAGGTCACCATCGCGCAGCCCGCGGCGGCCGCGACCAGCAGCTCGACCGGGCTGAACGAGCCCTCCTGGCCCTTGCGGCCGATTCGCACCGACGCGCCGCGCCCGTTGGAAGCGACGAACTCGTGCTCGCCCACGCGCTCCAGATTGATCATGTCCGCTCCCCCACCTCGTACCGGCCGCCCTGCACGACCAGCTCACTCGGCCCGCCGAACGCGGACCGCGCCTCCCGCAGCACGTCCTCACGCGACGTCCACGGCGGCACGTGCGTGATCAGCAGCCGCCCGGCGCCCGCTCGCTCGGCCAGCTCCCCCGCCTCGCGCCCGGACAGGTGCAGGCCGGCCTGCCGGTCCGGGGAGTGCGTCCAGCTCGCCTCGCTCAGCAACACGTCGGCGCCGGAAGCCAGCGCGTCCAGCGCGGCGCACGGCCCGCTGTCCCCGGTGTAGGCCAGCGTGACCCCGCCGCAGGAGATCCGGAACCCGTAGGCCTCGCAAGGATGCGCCACGACAGCGGAGTCCACGCTGAACGGTCCGATTTGGACCGGAGCGCCCAGGCCGTGGAACGAGAACACGTCGCTGAAGTCCAGCGACGACCGCTCGGCCTCGTTCGGCGCGTAGGCCGCGATGAACCGCGAGTGCGCCTCGGCGGGCGCGTGGACCGGCAGAACCGAAGCAGGCGGCTCCGGGTGGTACTTCCGTGCCACGTAAAGAGAAGACACGTCGACGCAGTGGTCGGGATGCAGGTGCGAGAGCACCAGCGCGTCCATCGAGAACAGCGGCCGCTCCTCCTGGAACCGCGACAGCACGCCGTTGCCGAACTCCAGCGCCAGCGTGAACCCGTCGGCCTCCAGCAGATAACCCGACGCCGCAGCGCCGGGTCCGGGGATGCTGCCGGAGCAGCCGAGCACGGTCAGCAGCACATCAGCCCCACTGTTCGAAGGTCGGCAGGAACCGGGCGGCGAGCTTCGCGAACCGCTCGGGCGGACCGGTGCACGTCACCCGGTGCAGAGCAGGCTCAGCGGCGAACTCGTCGCGTTCGGTCAGCAGCCGCACGACGTCCTTCACCGTCTCCTCGGCGCTCGACACCAGCGTCACGTGCTCGCCCATGACGATCTGGATCACGCCGGTCAGCAACGGGTAGTGCGTGCAGCCGAGCACGACCGTGTCGACCTCGGCGCGCTGCAACGGTTCCAGGTAGGCCTGCGCGAGCCCGAGAACCTGCCGCCCCGAGGTGACGCCGCGCTCCACGAAGTCGACGAACCGCGGGCACGCCGCCGCCGTCACGGTCACGTCGCGCGCCGCCTGGAACGCGTCCTGATAGGCGTGCGAGTTGATCGTGCCGACTGTGGCGATCACGCCGACGCGGCCGCTGTGGGTCGTCCGGACAGCGCGGCGCACGGCGGGGAGGATCACCTCGACCACCGGCACGTCGTAGCGCTCACGAGCGTCGCGGAAGCAGGCTGCGGACGCGGTGTTGCACGCGATCACCAGCATCTTCGCGCCTTCGTCCACGAGCCGGTCGCAGATCTCCAACGCGTGCTTGCGCGCCTGTGCGATGGGGAGCGGCCCGTAGGGACCGTTGGCCGTGTCGCCGATGTAGTGGATCGACTCGCCCGGCAACTGATCCATGATCGCGCGGGCGACCGTCAGGCCGCCGACGCCCGAGTCCATGATCCCGATCGTCACGCCGTGAATGTAGCCGGTGAGCTGGTGCGGCGGTTGTCACGGGAAACACCCCACGCCGCCAGAACGCCGCCGATTGCGCCGAACAGGTGGCCTTCCCAGGACACTCCCGGCTGGCCGGGCAGCACGCCCCACAGCGCGGCGCCGTACAGCGCGAACACGCCGACCGCGATCACCAGTTGCAGCCACGAGCGCGCGAAGATCCCGCGCACGAGCAGGAACGCCAGGAACCCGAACACCAGTCCGGACGCGCCGATGTGGCTGCCTGGGCTGCCGAACACCCACACGCCGAGCGTCGAGGCCAGCCAGATGATCGCGGTGACCTGGAAGAACTGCTTGAGGCCGCCCGAGGTCGCGAGGAACCCGAGCAGCAGCAACGGAACGGCGTTGCCGGTGAGGTGACTCCAGTCGCCGTGGATCAACGGCATCCACAGCAGGTTGTCCCACTGGCTGAAGTCGCGCGGCCGCACGCCGTCGTCCTCCAGCGAGCCGCCGGTCGCCACGTCGAAGGCCTCGACCAGGTAGAGGAACCCGACGAAGCCCGCCACGACGAACAACGACAGCACTGGATGCGGCGGTATTACCCGTTTCGCGAGCGCGGTGCGGTCCACTCGTCCAGGGTACGTGCCGATTAGGGTGGTTGGGTGTCGATCGAAGTAGCCGTACGCGCGTCCGCCCAGCTCGGCGAGGGCCCGACGTGGGACCACAGCAGTTCCACGTTGCTGTGGGTGGACATCCTCGCCTCCGAGGTGCACCGGTACGCACCCGCGCGGGACGACGACGCGGTGCTCGCGGTGCCGCAGCACGTGGGCGCCGCCAAGCCCCGCGCGCAGGGCGGGATCGTCTGCAACCTGCGGGACGGCATCGCGCTGATCGACCGCGACGGCGCCAAGAGCTGGCTCGTCTACTGGGCGCGCGAGGGCGTGCGCGGCAACGACGCGGGCATCGACCCGTCGGGCCGGCTGTGGGCGGGCACGATGCGCTACGACCAGGCCGCCGACGAGGGCTGGCTCGCCAGGATCACCGGCGACGGCGCCGCGAAGGTCATGGTGGACAAGGTGAACACGAGCAACGGCGTCGGCTGGAGCCCGGACGCCACGCTCATGTACTACATCGACACGCCGACCCGCCGCATCGACGTCCTCGACTTCGACAACGCCACCGGCACCGTCGCGAACCGCCGCCCGCTCACCCACGTCGGCAACACCGACGGCTGGCCGGACGGGCTCACCGTGGACGCCGACGGGTGCGTGTGGGTCGCGCTGTGGGGCGGCCGCGCCGTGCGCCGCTACACGCCTCGGGGTGAGCTGGATCGCGAGATCGAACTGCCGGTCGACAACCCGACGGCGTGCTGCTTCGGCGGCCCCGACTTCACCGACCTCTACGTCACGTCCGCGCGCTCGGGCCTGTCCGACCAGGCACTGATGGACCGCCAGCTCAACGGCTCCGTGCTCGTCCTTCCCGGTGTCGGCCAGGGCGTGCCGAGCGTCGCGTTCAACGGATAGATGCTCTCCCGTTTCATCGGCCGCACGAAGCTGCTCGCCGACCTGCACGAGTTGATCGCCGAGCACCGGCTCGTGACGCTGACCGGCACCGGAGGCTCGGGCAAGACCCGGCTCGCGGCCGAGATCACCGGCACGACGTTCGTCGAACTGGCGACGATCGGACGGCCGGAGATGCTGGCGCGCCGGATCGCCGAGGTGCTGGAGGTCGAGGACAGGTCGGCGCGTGACATCGCCGAGGTGCTGCGCGACCACCTGGCCGGGCGGAAGACGGTGCTGGTGCTCGACAACTGCGAGCACCTCAGGGACGCGGTGGCGGAGCTGGCCGCCTGTCTGCTCGACGGCGCGCCGGGCCTGAAGATCCTCGCCACCAGCCGCGAGAGGCTGGGCGTGCCCGGCGAACGCGTCCTCGTCGTGCCCCCGCTCGACGTGCCGCCGCCGAACGCGCGCATGAGCACGGACTACGAGTCGGTAGCGCTGCTCGCCGACCGGGCGCCGGACTCGCTGCTCACCGAGCGGAACTGGCCGGACGTCGTGCGGCTGCTGCACCGCGTCGCCGGGCTGCCGCTGGCCATCGAACTCGCGGCCGTGCGCCTGCGGGCGATGCCGCTGCACGAGGTCGTGAAGCGGCTCGACGACGAGATGAAGCTGCTCACCCGCAACGACCGGGTGGCGTTGCCACACCACCGGACCCTGCGCGCGGTGATCGACTGGAGCCACGACCTGTGCACGCCGTCCGAGCAACGGCTCTGGGCTCAGGTCTCGGTGTTCGCGGGCGGCTGGGACCTCGCCGCCGCCGAGGCGGTCGGCGACTCGGAGGACGTGCTCGACGACCTGGCCGGGCTCGTCGCCAAGTCGATCGTGACCTTCGAGGACGACCGCTACCACCTGCTGGAACCGTTGCGGCAGTACGGCGCCGAACGCCTGGGCGCCGACCGCGACGCCGTGCTGCGGCGGCACCTGGAACACTTCGCCGACCTGGTCCGCCGCGTCGGCGAGGGCTGGTTCACCGACGACGAGCTGATCGGCGCCCTGCGGGTGGAGATGGCGAACGTCGAGGTGGCCCTGGAGACGAGCCTGTGCGAGCCGGGCAGGGCACTGGAGCTCGAGTTCCAGCTCGCCCGGATGCACAGCGCGTTCTTCGCGAGCGGCTGGCCTGAGCAGTACCGCAGGCTGCGCCGCGCGCTGGAGACAGGCGCCGACGACCACTGGCACCTGGACGCGCTCGCGTTCGCCGGGTCTCTCGCGCTGGCGCTGGGCCGCACCGAGGAGTCCGCGGAACTGCTCAGCGAGGCCAAACGCCGTGACAGCACGTTCAGCGGTGTCCTGTACCTGCGCGGCGAACAGCAATGGCTGCTGCACGGCGACCACGGCGCTCTCGTCACCATGCGCGCCGCACGAGACCGCGCCGAACCGGACCGGCGCGCGATCTTCTCCGTGCAGGTCGCGATGGCGTCGGCCTTGCTCGCCGGCGAATCCGAGGCCGGTGCCGACCTCGCCGACCTCGAGAAGATGCTGGACGGGAATCAGATCACGACCGCCGGGCTGCTGGTGGCCCGCGGCGTCGCGGAGCTGCGGTTCGGCTCTCCCGACCAGGCCTGCGACCTGCTGCGGCAGGCGCTCGAACGGCAGCGCGCGAGCGGCGACCAGTGGGGACCGGTCTGGGCGGTCGAGGCGCTCGCCTGGGCGACGGCCGCGACCGGCAACGCCCGTCGTGCGGCACGACTGCTCGGTGCGTCCGAGGCGGTCCAACGACTGACCGGACGTTCCATCGCGGCGCACGAGACGTTCAGGCAGATGCGCACGCAGGCGGTGGCACGGGCCCGGTGCCCCGAGTACGGCCGGGAGCACGCGGCGGGCGCGGCGCTGAAGTCGTTCGACGAGGTCTACGCGGACGTGTTCGACGAGCACGCCGGACCGCTCACGCCGGCGCAGCTGGAGGTCGCGAAGCTCGTCGCGGCGGGCCTCACCAACCGCGAGATCGCCGCCCGGCTGCACAAGTCGCAGCGCACTGTCGAGACCCAGGTGCAGCAGATATTCGCTGCTCTGGGCGTGCACAGGCGCGTTATGATCGCCCAGCGGATCAACGTCAGGTGATGAGTGCCCGTACGTAGGTGACACTGCGGCTTGTACGGATGTGCACTCGTACGCCGGTGAACTACAAAAGAGCAGTTCACCGGCCCGCACGAGCATCTGGGGGGATGCACATGAGTGAAGATCTGGCCTGGAAGGGTGCCCTTTAAGGGGCTTGTTTCGTCACGCCCAGAGGTGGCCGTCGAGTTTGGCGGCCGCCTCGTCCAGCGTTCCGGCGTAGGCGCCGGTGGACAGGTACTTCCACCCCGCGTCGGCCACCACGAACACGATCTCCGCGGCCTTCCCCGCCACCTCGGCCTTCTGCGCCACGGCCAGCGCGGCGTGCAGGATCGCGCCCGTCGAGATGCCGGCGAAGATGCCCTCGGTCTCCAGCAGCTGCCGGGTGCGGCGCAACGCGTCGTAGGAGCCGACCGAGTACCGCCCGGTCAGCACCGACTCGTCGTACAGCTCCGGCACGAAGCCCTCGTCGAGGTTGCGCAGCCCGTAGACCAGTTCGCCGTAACGGGGCTCGGCGGCGATGATCTGCACGTCCGGCTTGGCCTCGCGCAGGTACCGCCCGACGCCGACGAGCGTGCCCGTCGTGCCGAGTCCGGCGACGAAGTGGGTGATCTCCGGCAGGTCCTTGAGGATCTCCGGACCCGTGCCGCGGAAGTGCGCCTCCGCGTTCGCCGGGTTGCCGTACTGGTAGAGCATCACCCAGTCCGGGTTCTGCTTCGCGATCTCCTTCGCCGTGGCGACGGCCTGGTTCGACCCTCCGGCGGCGGGCGAGAACACGATGCGCGCGCCGTACGCCTGCAGCAGCTGCTTGCGCTCGGTCGAGGTGTTCTCCGGCATCACGCACACCAGGCCGTAGCCCTTGAGCTTCGCGGCCATGGCGAGCGAGATGCCGGTGTTGCCGGACGTCGGCTCCAGGATCGTCGCGCCGGGACGCAGCACGCCGTCCCGCTCCGCCGCCTCGATCATGGCCAGCGCCGGCCGGTCCTTGATCGAGCCGGTCGGGTTGCGGTCCTCGAGCTTCGCCCAGATGCGCACGTTCTCGGACGGCGACAGGCGCGGCAGGCCCACCAGAGGTGTGCCGCCGAGCGCGTCCAGGAGCGAGTCGTAGCGGGCCATGGGGAAGATCAGCCGCCCGCGACGGCCGGGAGGATGGTGACGTTGTCGCCGTCCTTCACCTCGGCCGCGAGGCCACCGGAGAAGCGCACGTCCTCGTCGTTGACGTAGACGTTGACGAAGCGGTGCAGCGTCCCCTCCTTGACCAGGCGGGCCTTGAGGCCGCCGTGGTTGTTCTCCAGGTCGTCGATGACCTCGGCGAGCGTCGTACCGGCAGCGGACACCGACTTCTCGCCCCCGGTGTGGGTGCGCAGGATGGTCGGGATCGACACGGTGACTGCCATGGTGGTTCTACCTCCGGGAAACGGGTGCAACTCAGGATTCGACGATCTTGACCGGTTCCTCGGTCACGACACCGTCGACGATGCGGTACGACCGCAGCTCGTGCTCGATCGGGTCACGCGTGGAGACCAGCACGTAGTGCGCCTCCGGCTCGCCCGCGAACGAGATGTCGGTGCGGGACGGGTACGCCTCCGTGGCGGTGTGCGAGTGGTAGATGACCACCGGCACCTCGTCGTTCGCGTCCATCCCGCGCCACACCTTGAGCTGCTCGGCCGCGTCGAACCGGTAGAACGTGGGCGACCGCTCCGCGTTCTCCATCTCGATGAAGCGCTCAGGACTGTCGGACCCGTACGGCCCGGCGATCACCCCGCACGCCTCGTCGGGATGGTCGCGGCGCGCGTGGGCCACCATCGCGTCCACCAGGTCACGGCGAATCACCAGCACGCGCTCAATCCTACGGGCTGGCCGGAGTTGTCTCGGTATGCGAGATAACCACGTCAGAGGCCCTGGAACTCGAGTCCGCCGAACTCGAAGCGCGCCTGGTCGATCGCGTCCTGCGACGACGAATGGCACGTGTCGGTCAGAACGTTCCACTCGGCGTCGCAGTAGAAGAGGTAGACGCTCTTCTCCCCTTCGTAGCCGGCCAGCGCGAGGCCGCGGACGACGTCCGGGAAGTCCCCGAAGTGGAACGTGTTGCCGGTGGCCGTCTGCGCGGGGCCGATGAGAGCGAACTGGAGCACTCGGGCGCCGTCGAGTTCACCCGGGGGTTGCTGGGTCACGGCACGATCCTCATCCTCAAGACGAACACCGGCACCACTCAGAGGTCGCGGAACGCCGTCACGCCGTTCAGTGACGTCGCCTCGCGCGTACCGGACACCACGGCGTCCGCGAACATCTCGGCGGCGGCGGCACACAGCGCGTCCAGCGCGAACACGCGCGGCTCTGCCAGCGGCACGGCACCGGTGGCCAGCGCGAACACCGTGTCACCGTCGAACATCGAGTGCGCCGGGCGCACGGCGCGGGCGAGGCCGTCCTGCGCGGCCATCGCGATCCGCCGGCACTCCGCTTTGGACAGGTCCGCGTCCACCGCGACGACGCCGATCGTGGTGTTCAGGCCGTCGGGCTTGCGTTCGGGCAACGCCACCGCGGACGTGCCGAGCGAGGGCAGCCACGGCAGGCCCGACGCGCGGTCGACGACCTCGCCGGCCGCGTTCACCACGGCCAGCGCGCCGATCCGGTGCGCGCCGACCGTCGTCGAGGCGACGCCGACGCCGCCCTTCAGCGACCCGACCCGCGCACCGGCACCCGCGCCGACGCAACCGAGCTCGAAGGACTCCGAGGCCGCCTCGCAGGCCGCGTAGCCGAACGAGGAGTCCGGCCGGTTGCCCCACTCCGACATCGGCAGGTCGAAGATCACCGCTCCCGGCACGATCGGCACGACGTGGTGCGGCTGGGCGCCCACCTGGAAGCCGATCGAGCGTTCGGAGAGCCAGCGCATGACGCCGTCCGCGGCCGCGAGCCCGTAGGCGGAGCCACCGGAGAGGCAGATCGCGTGCACCTGCTGGACCAGGTTCGACGGGTCCAGCAGGTCGGTCTCGCGGGTGCCGGGCGCGCCACCGCGGCCGTCGACGGCGCCGACGGCTCCCGCCGGCACCAGCACGACGGTCGTGCCCGTCGCCCAGCCCGGTTCGACGCGGTGGTGATGCCCGACGAGGACGCCGGGAATCACGGCATCATCGCTTCGACGAGCGTGTCCTGCACCCAGGTCAGCCAGTGGTAGACGCCGAGGTGCGGCGAGCGCGGGTCCTCCGGCGGCAGTTCGTCCGGCATGTCCTCGGTGACGTCCAGCGCGGTGCCCAGGGCCAGGCGCACGTCGTTGAGCGACGACATCCAGGCCTCGGCCTCGGCGATGGTCAGCCGTAGCTCACCACCGTCGGGCGAGCACGTCTTCAGCACGGTCTCGGCCGCGGCCGTCTTGTGGTCCAGAAGCTCCGGCTCGTGCAACGAGCGCAGCGCCGACGCCGAGTTGACCTCGTCCGGGTCGGGCGCGTCGTCGTCGAGACGGTGGAAGTCGGGCAACAGCCTGCCCAGGATCGGATCGTCGGGTGCCTCCGACGGGCCTGTCCTGATGCCGGTCAGCTCCGCGAGCTCGTCCTGCGGCGCGTCCTCGGCGCGGGCCAGCAGCATGTCCTGGATCTGGCTGACCAGACCGCGCACGACCGCGGCCTCCTGCCGATCCAGCCTGCCGACGACGACGTCGCCGTCGCGGATCCACCTCTTCACGAGGCCCGCTGCATGGTCGCCCAGAGTCCTGCCGCGTGGAGTTTCGCCACGTCGGCCTCCACCTTGTCCTTGGTGCCCGATGTCACGATCGCCTTGCCTTTGTGGTGCACGTCGAGCATCAGCTTGGTCGCATGGTCCCTGCTGAAGCCGAACAGCTTCTGGAACACGTACGTCACGTAGGACATCAGATTTACCGGGTCGTTCCAGACCACGGTCTGCCACGGCCGGTCCTCGGCTGCGATCTCCTCGCCGACGGCCTCCGGCTGCGTCCGTTCCTGTTCGACGGGCGTGGTCATACCGCCAATGGTGTCATGTTCGCCGCAGTGACGGAGACCGCGTGCGGGTAAACCGGATGCGACCTTAGGGTTGGTGACCATGAACTCGACGGCGTTGCTGACAGACCACTACGAGCTCACCATGCTCGCGGCCGCGCTGCGTGACGGCACCGGTGACCGTCCGTGCGTGTTCGAGGTCTTCGCCCGCAGGCTCCCGGACGGACGGCGCTACGGCGTCGTCGCCGGGACGAACAGGCTGCTCGACGCGATCAAGGACTTCCGCTTCGGCGAGGAGGAGATCGACCAGCTGCGCCGCAACGCCGTGGTCGACGATTCCACGTTGGAATGGCTCGCGAACTACCGGTTCTCCGGCGAGGTCGACGGCTACCCCGAGGGCGAGCTGTACTTCCCCGGTTCGCCGGTGCTGACGGTCCGCGCGTCGTTCGCCGAGGGTGTCGTGCTGGAGACGCTCGCGCTCTCGATCCTCAACCACGACAGCGCGATCGCGTCGGCCGCCGCCCGCATGGTGACCGCCGCCAACGGCCGCCACATGATCGAGATGGGTTCGCGCCGCACGCACGAGGAAGCCGCCGTGGCGTCCGCCCGCGCGGCGTACCTGGCGGGCTTCCACGCGACCTCCAACCTGGAGGCGAGCCGCCGCCACGGCATCCCGACGGCCGGCACGTGCGCGCACGCGTTCACGTTGCTGCACGACTCCGAGGAAGAGGCCTTCCGCAGCCAGGTCGAGGCGCTGGGTGTCGGCACGACGCTGCTGGTCGACACCTACGACATCAGCGAGGGCATCAAGACGGCCGTCGCGGTGGCCGGTCCCGACCTCGGCGCGATCCGGATCGACTCGGGCGACCTGGGCGTGATGGCCAGGCAGGCCCGCGACCAGCTCGACTCGCTGGGCGCCCGCAACACCCGGATCGTCGTGTCCAGCGACCTCGACGAGTACGCGATCGCCGCCCTGCGCGCCGAGCCCGTGGACGCGTACGGCGTCGGCACGTCGGTCGTGACCGGGTCGGGCGCGCCGACCGCGGGCATGGTCTACAAGCTGGTCGAGGTCGACGGCAGGCACGTCGAGAAGCGCAGCACGTCGAAGCAGTCGCGCGGCGGCTGGAAGAAGGCGCTGCGCCGCCACAAGGACACCGGCACGGCGCTGGAGGAGGTCGTGTTCCAGGCCTCGAACGAACCCGAGCTCGGCCCGTACGACAGGCTCGTGCAGATCCCGTTGATGCGTGACGGACAGGTCACCGACGAGGTCCCCACGCTGGAGCAGAACCGCGAACGCCTGCGCGCGGCGCTGGTGAGCGTGCCGTGGGAGGGCCTCAAGCTCTCGCGCGGCGAGCCCGCGATCCCGACGATCTACCTGGAAGGCTGACATGACCAAGGCACTGATCGTCGTCGACGTCCAGAACGACTTCTGCGAGGGAGGTTCGCTGGCCGTCAACGGTGGTGCGGCCGTGGCCGCGGCCATCTCGCAGCACATCGCCACCTCGGCGTACGACCACGTCGTGGCGACGCGGGACTACCACGTGGATCCGGGCTCGCACTTCTCCCTGACCCCGGACTTCATCGACTCGTGGCCGGTGCACTGCGTGGCGGGCACGCCCGGCGCGTCGTTCCACCCGGAGCTCGACGTCGCACGGGTGGAACAGGTCTTCTCGAAGGGCCGTTTCGCCGCCGCCTACTCGGGTTTCGAGGCGGAGAACGACCTCGCGGGCTGGCTGACGGACAACGGCGTGACCGATGTGGACGTCGTCGGCATCGCGACCGACCACTGCGTCCGCGCCACGGCACTGGACGCGCAGCGCAACGGCTTCCGCACGACGGTCCTCGTCGACCTGACCGCGGCGGTCTCACCGACGACCCGCGACGCGGCCGTTGACGAGCTGCGCGCCGCGGGTGTCGGTATCGCCTGAGTCCTTTACGGAGTCGGCGAGCAGGCCACCGTGCCGACGGTGATGCTGCCGGTGTAGCCGGACGACGGTTCGAAGGTGATCTTCAACAGCGTCATCGAGATGCTGCCGTCGTTCGGCACCGGGAACACCGTGTCGGTGAACTTGGCCTTGGCCAGCACGGTTCCGTTGGCGGCCTTGACGTCGTGCACGTAGCCGGGCGTGATGTTCTGCGGCAGCCCGGTCCACCCGGACATGCCCTTGAGCTCCCAGCCGGCGCTGGTGCCCTTCTCGTTGGCGTCACAGGTGATCGTCCACTCGGCGATCTTGAGCCGCGGGCCCTTGTTCCCACCGGACAGCCCGGCGAGGGCGGACAGGTCGAAACCGGCGCCCTTCGCGACGGACTTCGTCTTCGTGAGGAACTCGTCCGGGTTCACGACCTCGGTCGTGCACGCCGAACTGGTCTCACCGATCTTGAGCCCGGTCCTGCTCACGGCGGGGCTGGCGCCGGTGACGGTGCCCGCCGCGTCCGGATTCACGTCGCACACCGCGAGCGGGGCGACCTTGAACGTCTGGCCCGCCTTGGCGAAGTCGGCGGAACCTGACGACGCGGTGCCGGGCGGATTCGCCGCAAGAGCGGTACCCGCGGTCGCGAACGTCAACGCGAGCACAGCGCCCGCGATCGAAATTTTGCTCATCTTTCGCATTGCCTCTGTTCCCACGGCCCGATAATGGTGGTGATGGGTGGCACTGATGACGACCCAGCACCCCATGTCACCCGTTCGTGTAGGCAATTACCTGATTGAGTGACAGGCGTTTTCGTCAGCGGACGCCCGCGAGCGTGGCGAACGGCTCCCGGCGCGGCAGGGCGGTGGGGAGACCGGCCAGCCTCTCCAGCGCGGAGCACACCCTCACGGCGGCACGCCCGTCGCCGAACGGGTTGCGCCCCAGGGGAAGCCGCAGCCGGGAGCCGAGCACCCAGCCCGCCTCGGCGAGGATGCGGGTGGTGTCGGTGCCGACGAGCCAGGCGCACCCGGCGTCGACGGCGAGCATGCGTTCGGTGGTCTCGCGCAGCACCAGCACCGGCACGCCGAACGACGGCGCCTCCTCCTGGATGCCGCCGGAGTCGGTCAGCACGAGGGCCGAGCGGCGCAGCACGCGCACCAGGTCCGGGTAGTCGAGCGGGTCGGTGATGACGACGCGCTCGTGACCGCCCAGCAGCGACACGACCTGTTCGCGCACACCGGGGTTCGGGTGCGCGGGGATCAGCACGTGCAGGTCGGGGTGGCGGTCGGCGATGGCGCGCACGGCGTTGAGCACGCGCATGAGCGGGCGGCCCCACGACTCACGGCGGTGCACGGTGACGAGCATGAGGCGGCCGCCGGTGGCGTCCAGGGAGCGTTCCAGGGCGACGACGTCCGGGCTGGACGCTGGAAGGTCGAGTGCCGCAACGCGCTGCACGGCGTCCACGACGGTGTTGCCGGTGACGACGATGTGGCTGTCCGGCAAGGACTCGGCGTTCAGCGCGTTGGCGGCGTCGTCGGTCGGCGCGAGGTGCAGCGACGTGATGCGGGAGATCATCTGCCGGTTCCCCTCCTCGGGGAACGGGCCGTACAGGTCGCCGGTGCGCAGACCGGCTTCGAGGTGCGCCACGGGGATTCCGCGCCAGAACGAGGCCAGCGCCGCGGCCAGGGTGGTCGTGGTGTCGCCCTGCACGAGGGTGACCGCGGGGTCGCACTCCTCCAGCAGGGCGTCGAACTCGGGCAGCAACCGGGAGACCAGCTCGGCCTGCGTCCCGGTGACGCGGGGAACGTTCAGCCGCACGTCCGGCTCCAGGTCGAACGCGCGCAGCGCCTGCTCGACCATGCCGGCGTGCTGTCCGCTGTGGACGATCGTGGGACGGAGGCCGGGGTGTCCCTTCAGGGCGATGGCGACAGGGGCGATCTTCAGTGCTTCCGGCCGGGTGCCGGCCACGAGCAGAACTTCTTTCCTCACCGTTGTCCTCTTCTCGGGGAGACCGGGAGGTCCGCCTGGGGCCGGGGGTACACCCCAGGCGGACCATGTCAGCCAGCTCGGTCAGGTCTGACCTGGGCCGGAACCGCTCGGCGCTTCTTGCGCGTGCTGTGCATGAGGAACGCACCAGCGAGCAAGAGCACGATTCCCGCGGCGATCCACCACGTCACGTCCGCACCGGTGACCGCGAGGGCGCCCACGCTCGTGCCGACACCGACGCCCGTACCGGGGACCTTGTACATTCGCCGCTCTCCTCGATCAGGCCGCGTTGAGCGACGCGCGACGGCGCAGCGCTGTGAAGGCGACCGGAGCGGCGACGACACCGAGCAGGCCGAGGCCGATCCACAGGCCCGCCCCCGACGCCATCGGAATGGGCAGACCCGCGGGGCCGCACGTGGCGGACGAGAGGATCACGTCGCCCGTGCCGATGCCGCCGAGCACGCCCTGCAGCAGCTTGATGTGAATCGCGTTCACGGTGAGGCTGCCGTCGTCGTTCTTGATCTGCTCGTTGAAGATCACTTCAGCGATCTTGACGCCGGCCAGTTGCACGTCGAGCTTGGTGTTGGCCGCCGGGTCGGCGTTGACCTGGCCGAGCTTGCCGAGGTTCAGGCCCACGAGCTTGGACTTGCCGGCCAGCCCCTTCTGGGTGGCCGTGCACTCCGCCTCCACCAGTTCGGCGGAGATCTTTCCGGTGACCTTGGAGAGCAGGTCGACCCGGACGTCCGCGGTGCTCGCCCGCGAGTACACGCCGCCGGAATTCTCGTCCCGCGACGCGGAAGCGTTGATGACACCGGTCTTCAGGATTCCGGTGAGGTCGACGCCTGCGAACGAGTTCTTCGTCGGACCGTTCGCATTGGCTGCGGCGAAAGGCTCCGCGTTGACCGCGGGGCTGCCGAGCAGCGTCACGTTGAGCTTCGCACCATAAGCCGAGGCGTCCCCCGGTGCGGCCGAAGCAGGTGCGGCACCGACCAGGAGTGCGGCAATCGCGATGACTCCGGCCAGTCCCGTCATTCGGACACGCATGAAACTCCTTCCCTTGGTTCCTCCGGCCCCAGGGCGCGCCGATACCACTGTGGTTTCACGCTTTCCGGGGGCAATTACCGGCATCGGCGTTCTTTCGAGGGAACTGAGGGTTACTCCCCGTATCGGGCGACGGGACCACTCGACTCGCCCAATCGGCGCCACCCATCGTGGCTATTTCGATCAATTTCCGGTTACGGCGTCACCCGATCCGGGGGTGGAGGATGACGTTGCGTCTACCGATGGAACGTCAAGTAGCCCGTCTGGGCGCTCCCTCATCGGTGGAAAGGATCCTCGGGTGACGCTTGCCCTGCGCCGCGCCACATTCCCGAGCCGGGTGACCGTGGTCGTCCTGCTCGCCGTAGCCGCGGGACTCGTGTTCGCACACCGCCTGTACCGCACGGCCGAGATCTCCCTGTCCGGCGCGATCCTGAGCGTCATCAGCTCCTACGGCGTGGACGTGATCCCGGAACGCCAGACCGTCTACTTCGGACTGGGCTCGGACACCCCGCTGGGCCTGCGCATGACACCGGAGTGCACGTCCGCGTTCCTGGTGCTGCCGCTGATCGTGGTGGGCGCGGTGATGATCGCGTTGCGCCCGCGCATCCGGAACCGCGTGCTGTTCGCGCTCGGGATCGCCGCGCTGGCGGTCGTCATCGTCAACCAGTTCCGCGTGCTGACGCTGGTGGGACTGGTGCAGTGGCTGGGCGTCGACACCGGCTACTACTGGGGTCACACCCTGCTCGGTTCGATGGTGAGCGTGTTCGGTGGCGCGGCGGCGTTGGTCGCGTTCGTCTGGCTGGCCACGCGGAAGTGAGCCTCGACCTCGTTCTCGGGTTCACGCAGGCGCTCGCCCTGACGATGAGCGTCGCCTTCGTGACGTACGTGTTCGTGATCGTGATCCCGTACCTGCGGCGCAAACCCGCGCCCGTCGGCGAACCTTCTTCGCTGGAGTGGCACTTCTTCGTGCCGTGCCGCGACGAGGAGGCCGTCATCGGCGACACGATCCGGTACCTGCGCACGACGTTCCCCATCGCGCACGTGTGGGTCATCGACGACGACTCCGACGACAGCACGGCCGGAGTCGTGCGGACGTTGAAGCGCAACGGCGGTATCCGGGATCCGCAGATCCACCTCGTGCAGCGCCAACGCCCATATGCCCGCACCGGCAAGGGAAACGCGTTGAACGACGCGTACCGCACGCTGAAGATGTGGATGGGCCGGCGTGCGGACGCCGACCGCGCGATCATCGTCGTGGTGGACGCGGACGGCCGTCCCGCACCGAACTGCCTGGAAGTCTGTGCGGCACAACACCTCTTCGGCAACCCGCGGATCGGCGCCGTGCAGGTGGACGTGCGGATGATCAACGCGGGTCAGCGGCAACCCGGCGTGACGTGGTGGCGGCGCGCGTTCGGTGCCGGGCTCGTGCGGATGCAGGACCTCGAGTTCCGCACGGCCATCGCGGCGATCCAGATGTCGCGCGGGGCCACCGGCACGATCTCCATGGGCGGCAACGGTCAGTTCACCCGGCTGTCCGCTTTGGACTCGATCGCGGGGCCGACCGGAAGTCCGTGGCGCGGCTCGTTGCTGGAGGACTTCGAACTCGGCGTGCACCTGCTGACGGCTGGCTGGCACACGGGTTTCTCGTTGGACACGCACGTGAACCAGGAGGCGCTGTACTCGTTGCGGCGCTTCTTGGCACAACGCACGCGGTGGGGTCAGGGAACCATGCAGTGCATGCGGTATCTGCGGCGCATCTGGGACTCCGACCACCTGACCACGCTGGGCGCGGCGGAGATGATGTACTACCTCGCACAACCGTGGATGCAGTTGCTCGGCACGCTCATCTACCCGATTCCGATGGCTCTCATGGCTTACCGATTCGCCGTGTCGCCTTCCGAAGTCGTGGCGTGGTTCTTCGACGGCGCGTGGATCCTCTTCACCGTGTACGGCGCGTTCGGGCTGATGCCGTTCGTCCTGTGGGGACCGGTGTACCGCGCACGCTGTGAGCCCGTTGGGTTCTGGAAATCCATCGCGTACGGGTTCGGCTACGCGCTGTACATCTACACCTTCTACATCACGTCGTGGCGCGCGCTGATCCGTTTGGTGCGCGGCAACAACGGTTGGACCAAAACGCGCCGCAACGAGGACCGCGTGGCGGGCAAAGTCGCCCTGGATGTGTGACCGGTCACTTTGTGGAGATCGAACAAAGACGTTCTCGAGCTTCCGTGGTTAACCTCGGTTCACTCGATTCCGTCTGGGAGGGAACGTGGCTCTCGCACTCGCGCCCCGTCGCACCGTGCTCGCCGACTTCGTGCCGGGCGCACTGGCCCGCGACCTGATGCTGGTCGTCGCCGGTGCCGCCCTCACCGGTCTCGCCGCGCAGGTGGCGCTGCCGATTCCCGGCAGCCCGGTTCCGCTGACGGGCCAGACGTTCGCCGCTCTGCTCGTCGGCGCTTCCCTCGGCTGGCAACGCGGAGCGACCTCGATGCTGCTGTACCTGATCGCGGGCGTCGCGGGCGTGCCGTGGTTCCAGGGCGGCTCGTCCGGCGTTCCGGTCTCGCTCGGTTACGTCGTCGGCTTCGTGTTCGCCGGTGCTCTCGTGGGGTACCTGGCCGGCCGCGGCGGCGACCGCACGCCGTTGCGCACCCTGGGGACGATGGCGCTGGGCAACCTGGCGATCTACTCAGTCGGCGTGCCGTGGCTGATGGCGATGACCGGGATGTCGCTGGGCAAGGCGCTGGCCGTCGGCGTGCTGCCGTTCCTGATCGGTGACGCGCTGAAGATCGCGCTGGCCGCGGGCGTGCTGCCGGGAGCCTGGGCCCTCGTGCGCCGCCGGTAGTTTGGACCGGGTGGTGACACCTGGCGAGTACCTGACGTTCTTGGACGCGCGTCTGCCCGGTCTCGTGGCAGGCGCGCATCTTCACGGGTCGACCGTGCTGGACGACGTCGTCGCCGACTCGGACCTGGACGTCGTGATCGAGCTTGCCGCGGCCGCTGAGGTGCCTGCTTTCGACGGCGCCGACGTCGCCGTGGTTCTGGCGGGCTCGTTGGAGAAGCCCGTTTTCGACGTGACGCCGCTGGCCGGTGAGATCACTCCCGTGCTGTGGCAACAGTTGCGCACCGTCGGTCGGACCGTGCGCGGCGCACGCCCCACCTGTCCCGGCACGGCCGCTGACGTCGAGGCCTACTGCCGCTCGAACCTCCTCAGTTACTGGAAGCCTCTGTCCGACCAGGTTCGAGCCACACCGGAGCTGCCGCGTGACGGCGTTCTCTGGGTAGGACTGGGCCCCGCGCGTTTGTGGCACACGATCCGGACCGGCGAGATCGTCAGCAAGTCGCGCGCTGGTGAACTGGCCGCGGCCCGCTGGCCCGACCTGCCGATCCTGGACGTCGTGTCCGCGCGGCACGACTCGTCCGTGGAACTGACCGCGGTTCACGCGCGGGCGACCGTCGAGTTGTTCGACCGGATCCTGGCCGACGTAACGACCTGACCTCCGCGGCCGAGAAATCCGCGTGACCACGCATACCCCCGAAGAGCTGGGCTGCCTGGCCGGCGGCCCGGCCCGCGCGGCCGAGGTGGCCCTGGCCCGCCTGATCCAGGCCGGCCTGGTCCGGGTCTCGCGCGAGGGCGTGCTGAGCGCCGTCCACGTGCCCGGCGCCCGCCCGGCGACCCCGCTGGAGGCGCAGATCCTGCACGGCCTGCGCTCGGGCCGGCACCTGAACGACGTCGTCTTCGGCGCCTTCAGCTCGTCGGAGGCGGAGGGCCTGCGCGGCCACCTGATCAACCGCGGACTGCTCCGGCGCCGCCGCTCCCTGCGTCCCCGCCTCTACCCGTGGCTGTTCCTGCTGGCACCTCTGCTCATGGTCGCGGGAGTGCTCAACGCCGTGGCTCCGGAACTCCAGCGGGAGTTCGTGCCGCAGCTGCCCGAGTTCCCGTTCTGGTACTTCTTCGCGGCCGCGGCAGCCGTGTTCGTCTGGGCCTCGGTGCTGCGCGCCCGCGATCCGGGCCGCCTGCGCACCAGGGCCGGCTACGTCCTGCTGAAACGGGCCAAGCGCCGGGTGGGTCCGCAGGACCCGGTCGGCGCGGTCGCCGTGCGCGGGCTGCGCGGGAGGATCGGCGGGGTCGCGGTCGCCGGCATGTTCGGGCTCAGCGCGGTCATGATCGCGACCCTGCCCGGCCGTGACACGACCACCAGCAGCAGCTGCGGGGGCGGTTGCTCGTCCGACAGCGGCTGTTCGTCGGGTGACAGCGGCGGTGGTGGCTGTGGCGGCGGATGCGGTGGAGGCGGCGGCGACTGACGTCGTAACGGCCTGAGTGCCGAACCCGACAGGCGCGGCATGAGCAAGTGGGACGAGCACGACCTTCTGCCCAAGGTGACGGCCGCGCTGCGGCAGGACGGCCGCCCCTACATGACCGCCTACCAGCTGGCGATCAAGCTGGAACGCGCTCACCCCGGCCTCGCCGAGAATCTCGGGATGCCGCTGGGAGGCGCCGGAATCGGCAGTCGCAACAGCCTTGCTCAGTACCTGGGGAGCGAGTTGGCCCGCCGTTCCAAGCGCCTGGGCGAGTCCTTCCCCGTCGAACACGCCTACTTCTCCAGGTACGAACTGCGGGAGATCAGCTTCGGCACCGGAGTCGTCAGCAGCGTCACCGACAGCGGATACGACCACTCGATCTTCCGGTGGCGCGGACCGGTCAGCGACTCCTGACCGAGACTGTCGGACCTGCCGGGTACGGTCTGTCCCGTGCCTGAAGTTCCCCCCACCCTGAGCCTGCTCGAAACCGCCGTCCACGCCGTGGGTGGCGCGGAGCGTCCTGGTCAGGTGGAGATGGCCGAGGCCGTCGACCACTCGATCCGCACGGGCGAGCATCTCGCGGTGCAGGCGGGCACGGGTACCGGCAAGTCGCTGGCGTACCTGGTGCCGTCGATCCGGCACGCGGTGGCCGAGGCCGAGACCGTGGTGGTCTCGACGGCCACGATCGCGTTGCAGCGGCAGCTGGTCGACCGGGATCTGCCGAGGCTGTCCAAAGCGCTCAAGAAGGACCTGGGGCGCGAGCCCACGTTCGCGATCCTCAAGGGCCGCAGGAACTACCTGTGCATGCACCGCGTGCACAACGGGGCTCCGGACGAGCCGGAGGAGGACGCGCTGTTCGACCCGTTCGCGGTGTCGAAGCTCGGGCGCGAGGTGAAGCGGCTGCACCAGTGGTCGTCGGACACCGAGACCGGGGATCGCGACGAGCTGGTGCCCGGCGTCAGCGAGCAGGCGTGGCGGCAGGTCAGCGTCACGGCCCGGGAGTGTCTCGGGGTGTCGAAGTGCCCGATCGGGGCCGACTGCTTCGCGGAACGGGCGCGGGCCGAGGCGGGCAAGGCGGACGTGGTGGTCACGAACCACGCGATGCTCGCCATCGACGCGTTGGAGGGCTACCAGGTTCTGCCCGACCACGACGTGGTGGTGATCGACGAGGCGCACGACCTGGTCGACCGCATCACGTCGGTGGCCACGGAGGAACTGAGCGGCGCGAGCGTCTCGATGGCGGCGCGGCGGTGCGGGCGCCTCATCGACCAGGACATCGCGGACCGGCTGGCCGAGGCCAGTGACGGGCTGGCGATGATCCTCGAAGACATGCCGTCAGGCCGGCTGGACGCATTGCCCAGGGCTCTCGCGGGCGCGCTGGCGGCCACGCGCGACGCGGCGCACGCCTGCATGTCGGCCATGGGTTCGGAACGCAAGGAGGACCCGGACGGGGCGACGGCGCGCAAGCTCGCGCTGGCGTTGCTGGAGGAGGTCCACGACTGCGCGGTGCGGGTGCTGGAGGCGTTCGACGAGGAACACGACGTCGTGTGGGTGTCGGGCGACTTCAACCAGAAGGCGCCGTCTCTCCGGGTCGCCCCGCTCGGCGTGGGCGGGCTCCTCAGGGAGCGGCTGTTCGCCAAGCGCACCACCGTTCTGACGTCCGCGACGCTGACGCTCGGCGGCGCCTTCGACACGATGGCGCGCCAGTGGGGCCTGCCGCCGGCGGAGAAGGTCCGCAAGATCGAGGGCGCGGCGACCGACAAGGACATCGACGGTCCGAAGTGGTCCGGCCTCGACGTGGGCTCGCCGTTCCAGCACGGCACGAGCGGAATCCTCTACGTGGCAAGGCATCTGCCTCAGCCGGGGCGGGACGGCCTGCCGCCGGAGTACCTCGACGAGATCGAGGGCCTGGTGAACGCGGCGGGCGGCCGCGCGCTCGGCCTGTTCTCCTCGACGCGCGCGGCGAAGGCGGCCACGGAGGCGCTGCGGGACAAGCTCGAGTACCCGATCCTGTGCCAGGGCGACGACGCGACGGGCCTGCTGGTCAAGAAGTTCGCCGAGGACGAGCGCACGTGCCTGTTCGGCACGCTGTCGCTCTGGCAGGGCGTCGACGTGCCGGGGCCGAGCCTGCAGCTCGTGATCATGGACCGGATCCCGTTCCCGCGCCCGGACGACCCGCTGGCCTCCGCCCGCCAGAAGGCGGTGAGCTCGCGCGGCGGCAACGGCTTCCTGACCGTCGCCGCCACGCACGCCGCCCTGCTGCTGGCCCAGGGCGCGGGCCGGTTGCTGCGGTCGATGTCGGACAAGGGCGTGGTGGCCATCCTCGACCCGAGACTGGCCACGGCCCGCTACGGCGGCTTCCTCAGGGCCTCACTCCCCCCGTTCTGGACGACCTACGACCCCGAGGTGGTCCGCGGCGCCCTCAAGCGGTTGGACGAGGCTCAGACCCCTTGATCCGCTCGACCAGTTCGTCGCGGTAGGCCTGGGCGTCCGCCAGTTCCGGTTCGGAACCGTCGGTCCGCTTCAGCGCGCCCTCGAGGATCTTCAACGCCTGCCTCTCGTCCCCCTTCGCGTCGCCCAGCCGTGCCGCGTCCTCCATGGCTTTCGCGAGCTTGGTGCGCGCCTCGGGTTCCTGGGTGGCCTTGCTGATCCGGATCCAGTTGCCACCCGGATCGATGACGGCGAAGCCGGTGTACCGGTCGTTGCGCAGCCGAGGCCTGGTCATGCGCGGAATGCCGGAGATGAGCAACTTCCCGTGCACGGCGCGCATTCGAGCCGCGAAGTCCTCGAAAAGCGGCCCGGTGTCCTCAACGATGACCACGCACGTGCTGTGCGACTGCTCCGGAACGTGGCCGTCCATCCCGTAGAAGTGCAGGTTGATGTCTTCACGCCGCATGCAGACGTACGGGTTCGGCCGCGTCTGCCGATAGGTGACCGAGAAGCCGAGCATCTCGTAGAAGGACGCGATTTCGTCGATGTCCCGACAGGGAAGGAGTGGAATCGTCAGTTCGTTTGCCACCGCCCGAAGCTAAGCCCGGACGAGCCAAAACGACACGGAGCTATTTGCTCAAGCGAATAGCAGCGCGACTCCGCCCAGCAACAACAACGCGGACACGAGGGCGATGACGAGCACACGCCCGCGTGGCGTCCTCGCGTGCTTGAGCGCGATGGCGAGCGGTCCAACAGGCACCACGACGGTTCCCTTCGACGGAATGGCGACTACAGCTACAAGTGCGCCGAGTGCGACCTTGAGCGGCGACATGCCCAGTTCGCGCGCACCAACGACATCGGCTTCCCACTGCTCGCGATAGCGCTCATCGCCCACAACAGCCGCCGCGAACCACACCAACAACAACGCGACTCTCATTGCGCCGCCCTGGGCACGAACCGAGGCGCCGGAGCCGCCCGAGCGACGACTCGACGTGCTTCCGCGGCACCCTCGCCGGTCAGCCGGTACATCCGCCGGCGCGGCCCACGCCGTTCCGCGTCGTCGTCCCAGGCCGAGGTGACCCACCCGGCCCGTTCCAGCCGGTCCAGCAACGGGTAGACGCTGCCGGACGGCCTGCCGGTGAGCTTGATGATCTCCAGGCCCCAGCGCGGCTCGTCGGCGCCGAGCAGCACTTCGAGCACGTCGACGGTGGCCTTGCCGATGCGCTGCAGTGGCTCCACGCCACCAATACTACCTATGTAGATTAAGCCGTTCAAGCAGCTCTTCGCGGAACTCCAGCGCCGACGCCCGCTCCTCCTCCGAAGCGTGCACCTCCCGCGCCAGCGCCCCTTCGAGGATCCGCAACGCCTGCCGCTCCGCCCCGTGCGACCCGGCCAGCGTCACCGCGTTGGTCAACGCCCTGGTCAGCCCGTTGCGCGTCGACTCCCGCTCCCGCACAGCCGGCACCACCCGGATCCAGTTGCCGCCGGGGTCGACCACCAGGAACCCGTCCCGGCGCGGCCGCGTCATCCGCGGAATGCCCGTGAGCAGCACCTGCCCGTAGACCGCGCGCATGCCGTGGGCGAACGCCTCGTACAGCTCCCGCGGGTCCTCGACCTGGATCAGGCACGAGCTGTACGACTCGGCGGGCTCGTAGCCCGGGATGCCGAAGAAGTGCAGGTTGATCTCCGAGCGGCGCACCGACAGGTACGCGTTCGGCCGGTACTGCCGGTACGTGACCGTGAACCCGAGCATCACGTAGAACTCGGCCACCTCGTCGATGGAGGCACACGGCAGCAGCGGGATCGTCACCTCGTTGGCCACGCCGCCACGCTAGCGGCGCAGGTCAGCCGTCGACCAGCAATCCACGTAACGGTCCTTGCAATCTTCCGGCACGGCGGGACACACCGGGCAACGGCGTCACGCGGGCCGGACGCTCCAGCGCGGGCCGCCAGATCTCGTCGACGACGTGATGCGCGGGCCCGGAGACGTCCGCCTCCAGATGCTCGGTCCACAGCCGCAGGCGGGTCGAGCGGGCCACCTCGGGGTCGTCGGTCACCACGTTGACCTCGGTGTCGTTGAACAGCGAGTGCTCGTTCAGGTTCGCCGAGCCGACGGTGAGCCACCGATCGTCCACAATGGCCAGTTTGGCGTGGATGTAGACCGGGGCATCGCCATGGGAGACAAGGGTTGCGGCGACGAGTCGCTTGTCGGTGTCCGCGTCGAGCAACCGGCCCAGCTGACCGCGGGTGGTGTCGGCGCCGTTGCTGGGCTTCTGCGGCAGCAGCAACACCATCCGGAACTCGGGCGTCGGCGGGTTGCTCAGCTTCTCCAGCAGCACCTCGGTGATCTCCGGCGACCACAGGAACTGGTTCTCCACGTAGATCAACGACTCCGCCGACCGCAGCGCCCTCAGGTACGAGTCGAGCAGGCTGAAGTCGCCGTGCGGCGCGAACGAGTAGGTCTTCTCCGGGATCGTCCGCACCAGCTGCACCGACGACGACCCGGCCTCCGGCGGCACGACGGGTGCGGGCAGGGTCTCCCCCGCGATCTCCAGCCAGCGCGCCGCGAAGTGCGACGCGACCTCCGCCACGACAGGGCCTTCCATCTTGGCCACGTGGTCGTGCCAGCCGAGGTCACGGGGCGGATGCTCCGGCGAGTCGTGCCTGTCACCCTCCACCGCGGTCATGTCGAGGCCGCCGACGAACGCCACGTCGTCGACGATCACGATCTTCTCGTGGTGGCAGTGCAGGGTCCGCTCGCGAGCGTCCAGCTCGCACCGGACGGCGCCGCACTCCCAGAAAGCCTTCTGGGCAGCCAAAGCGCGCTTGCGCGTCGGCTCGAACATGGGGAAGGGCGGACCGGCCCAGAGCAGCACGCGCACCGGAACCCGTTCCGCGGCAGCCGAAAGGAGCTCACGCAGCTGCGGCGCGCCCGGCTCGCGGGTCAGCCGGAAGTCCGGCGACGCGTGCCAGTTCGCGATGTGCACGTACTTCTGCGCGTTCTCGATCGCTTCCGCCACAGCGGGAAACGCGGCGGCGCCGTCGATCAGAACCTCGATCTTGTTGCCGTGCTGCACCGGCCGGCGCGGGGTGAACGGCCCCGCGCCGTCGCCGTCGAGCACCTCGCCCCACCCCAGCCGTCGCAGTCTGCGCGTGTGGTGCGAGCACAGCAGGTTCTCCAGCCCGTCACCGAGCCGGGCGTCGAGAACATCGAGTAAGCCCACGAGGCGGATTTACCCGTTTCGCGCGCTTCTAAACAGCGAGCACCGTCGTCGTTCCCGGCTCGACCTCCGTGAAACCCGCGTCCCGCACCGCGACGACGTCGTCGCGACCGAGCAGCGCGTCCCACTCCTCGGCCGACGGCGTCCGCACGGCGCACCGGTAGTCCAGCAGCGCCCACGCCTTGAGGTCGGCCTCGGACAGGCGCGGCGCCAGCAGCATCGACGCGTGCCCGACCTGAGCCGCGAGCTTCCCGGCGGACATCTCGACGCGCGGGTTCACGTACAGCAGCCGTGCACCCTCAGGCACCGCTCCTGGCTCGTCAGGAGGCAGGTCGGACCCGGAGATCTGCAGCTTGGCGACCTCCCGGGGCGTCTCGGTCACCAGCACCGGCAGCAGCGACCGGACCGACGCACCGTCCACGGTGATCGTCACCCCCGGCAGTTCCTGCACGGCCTCCCACTGCACGCCACGGGCCCGCCGGGACACCTTGCGGATCCGCCCGGCCACCCACGCCCGCACGGCCTCGTGCCACTCGCCACCGACGTCAGCCCGCGGGTCGAGGCACACCGCGACCGCCGAAGCAGCCGCGGCTTCCAGCAACGCCGTCCGGGACGGCGGATCAACGCGTTCGATGCGCAACACCATGGGCATCGCGCGGACTTCGGATTCCTCCGCGTAGTTCCGGGAGGCGATGAGGTCGAGAATCATCACAGCCGGGTCAGCTCCAAGCCGTCCGCGGCGTCCGCGGCCTCCACCTCGGCCCTCGTCACGCCGAGGATGAACAGCACCGCGTCCAGGAACGGGTGCGACAGCGCCGTGTCGGCCACCTCGCGCAGCGCCGGCTTGGCGTTGAACGCGATGCCCAGCCCGGCCGCACTCAGCATGTCGATGTCGTTCGCGCCGTCACCGACCGCCACGCACTGCGCGAGCGACACGCCGACCTCCTCGGCGAACCGGCGCAGCGCCACGGCCTTGCCCGGCCGGTCGACGATCTCGCCGATCACCTGACCGGTCAGCTTGCCGTCCACGACCTCCAGCGTGTTCGCCGCGCAGAAGTCCAGCTGCAGCTCGTCCGCGAGGCCCGTGATCACCGACGTGAAGCCGCCGGACACCACACCGCAGTAGAAACCGAGGCGCTTCAACGTGCGGATCGTCGTGCGCGCACCGGCCGTGAGCTCCAACGAGGCCCCGACCTCCGCCAGCACCTTCTCGTCGAGGCCCTCCAGCAACGCCACCCGGCGCCGCAGCGACTCGGCGAAGTCGAGCTCACCGCGCATCGCGGCCTCGGTGATCTCGCGCACCTGCTCCTCGCACCCGACGTGCGCGGCCAGCATCTCGATCACCTCGCCCTGGATCAGCGTGGAGTCGACGTCGAACACCACCAGGCGCTTCGCCCGCCGCGTCAGGCCGGCCCGCTCGACCGCGATGTCGAGGCCCACCCGCACCGACACCTCGGCGAGCGCGGACCGCAGCTGCGTGTCGTTCTCCATCGTGTCGTCCGCGACCGAAACACGCAGTTCAAGGCCCGTGACGGGGTAGTCGGCGACGCCGCGGATAGCGTCGATGTTCACGCCCAGCGACGCCAGCCGGCGCGCGACCTCGGTGAACGCCTTCGCGGTCACCGGGCGGCCGAGCACGATCAGCACGTGCGACGACTCCAGGCGCGCGGTGCGCTTCGAGTCCGCACCGATCTCGATCTCCACGTGCATCGAGACGGTGGCCATCGCCTGCTCGACCGACTCCTGCAGACCCTCGGGGTCGTGGTCGGTCGAGACCAGCGCACCGAGCACCAGCCGGCCCCGGATCACGACCTGCTCCACGTCGAGCACCTCGACGCCGTGCCGTGTCAGCACGGCGAACAGCACGGAGGAGACACCAGGCTTGTCGGGGCCGGTCACGGTGATGAGCACGGGCGTTTTCACGTCGTCGTCTCCTCGTCAGACGCGAAGAGCCCCGACCGCGAGAAGCAGCCGGGGCTCGTCGTTGAACCTGTTACTGGCAGGTTACTTGTCGTGGTTCGGATCTTCCTTCTCGGAGGCCGTACCAGACTTGATGGCCGCTGCAGCGAGCTCGGACGGAGCAGGCTTCGCGTCCTTGTGCGCGATCGTCTTGCCGGTGAAGGACACGTGGCCCTCGTTCCGGATCCGCTCGATCATGTGCGGGTAGTGCAGCTCGAACGCCGGGCGCTCCGAACGGATCCGGGGCAGCTCGGTGAAGTTGTGCCGCGGCGGCGGGGACGAGGTGGCCCACTCGAGCGAGTTGCCGTAGCCCCACGGGTCGTCCACCTTCACGACCTCACCGAAGCGGTAGCTCCGGAAGACGTTCCAGATGAACGGCAGCGTCGACGCGCCCAGGATGTAGGCGCCGATCGTCGAGATCATGTTCAGCGTCGTGAAGCCGTCGGACGCGAGGTAGTCGGCGTACCGGCGCGGCATGCCCTCGTTGCCCAGCCAGTGCTGGACGAGGAACGTCGCGTGGAAGCCGAGGAACGTCGTCCAGAAGTGCAGCTTGCCGAGCGGCTCGTCCATGAAGCGGCCGGTGATCTTCGGGAACCAGAAGTAGATGCCCGCGAAGGTCGCGAACACGATCGTGCCGTAGAGCACGTAGTGGAAGTGCGCGACGACGAAGTACGTGTCCGACACGTGGAAGTCGATCGCGGGCGCGGCCAGCAGGATGCCGGACAGACCACCGAAGAGGAACGTGACGATGAAGCCGATGCTGAACAGCATGGGCGTCTCGAACGTCAGCTGCCCCTTCCACATCGTGCCGATCCAGTTGAAGAACTTCACACCGGTCGGGACCGCGATGAGGAACGTCATGAAGGCGAAGAACGGCAGCAGCACGGCGCCGGTCGCGTACATGTGGTGCGCCCACACGGCGACGGACAGGGCCGCGATGCCGAGCGTCGCGTAGACCAGGCCGTTGTAACCGAAGATCGGCTTGCGGCTGAACACCGGGAAGATCTCCGACACGATGCCGAAGAACGGCAAGGCGACGATGTAGACCTCCGGATGCCCGAAGAACCAGAAGAGGTGCTGCCACAGGATCACGCCGCCGTTGGCGGGATCGAACACGTGGGCGCCGAGATGCCGGTCCGCCAGCAGGCCCAGCAGGGCCGCGGTCAGGATCGGGAACGCGAGCAGCACCAGCACCGACGTCACCAGGATGTTCCAGGTGAAGATCGGCATCCGGAACATCGTCATGCCGGGCGCGCGCAGGCAGACCACGGTGGTGATCATGTTCACCGCGCCGAGGATGGTGCCGAGACCACCGACCACCAGGCCGGAGATCCACAGGTCGGCGCCGACGCCGGGCGAGTGGATGGCGTTGCTCAGCGGCGTGTACGCGAACCAGCCGAAGTCAGCAGCACCACCGGGGGTGATGAAGCCCGCCATCACGATCAGGCCACCGAAGAGGTAGAGCCAGTACGAGAAGGCGTTGAGCCGCGGGAACGCCACGTCGGGCGAGCCGATCTGCAGCGGCAGAACGAAGTTCGCGAAACCGAAGACGATCGGCGTCGCGTACAGCAGCAGCATCACGGTGCCGTGCATCGTGAAGAGCTGGTTGAACTGTTCCTGCGAGAGGAACTGCATGCCGGGCCGGGCCAGCTCGGTCCGCATCAGCATGGCCATCGCGCCGCCGACCATGAAGAAGGCGAACGAGGTGACCAGGTACATGATGCCGATTTGCTTGTGGTCCGTGGTGCGGAACATCCGCAGCAGGAAGGACCCCTTGACCGCAGTGCGCGTCGGATAAGGACGCGTTGCGATCGGCTGCGGGGCTACGGCCGTCACGGTGCCTCCAGGCCTTGGTGGGACCAGTTCGTTCGGGAAACTCCCCGGGATATTAGACGGAGCCGATCAGCTCCATTCGGGTGGGCCATGGCCGGTGGCCAGCGGCGTAGCGCACGTCACACGTATCCTGCCGCCGTGCTCCGATTGCTCGCTGTCGCTTCTGTCCTGTTGCTGGCCGCCTGCGGCTCTCCCGCCACGCACAACTCCGCGGACGTCGAGTTCGCGCGGGGAATGGTCCCGCACCACGAACAGGCGCTGGAGATGTCCGGCCTCGTCGCGTCCCGCACGGAGAACCCGCACGTGATCGATCTGGCCAAGCGCATCGAGGGCGCGCAGAAGCCCGAGATCGACCGCATGAACGGCTGGCTGCGGACGTGGAACGCGCCGGTGCAGGCGTCGTCGCACTCCACGCACGGCCACACGGAGTCGCACGGCATGGTCGAACTGGGCAACCTCGCCGAACTGGACGGCACCGACTTCGACCGCCAGTGGCTGTCGCTGATGATCCAGCACCACCGCGGCGCCGTGGACATGGCGCAGAAGCACCTCTCGGCCGGCACCGACCCCGAGACCCGCAAGCTCGCCCAGGACGTCGTCAGCCACCAGGAGAAGGAGATCGCGGAAATGGAGTCGCTTCTCCCTCAGGGCTGATGCCAGCCTTCAAGCGTGAGTGCTCTTGCGGGCGTGCGCGCCGCGGTGTCGTTGGCAGCCTTGCACGGTGTGACGTGCACCGATCCTGTCGTGCTCAAGGACGGCAGCAACGTCATCGTGCATCTGCGCCCGGCCCCGGTCGTGGCCCGGATCGCCGCGCGCACGGCCCTGGTTCGTCCTGCCGTCGCCGATCACTTCGCGCGCGACCTGTCGATCTCGGCCTTCCTGGCCTCACGCGGCGTGCCGGTCGTGACACCTTCCGAGGAACTTCCTGCCGGACCTCACACGCGTGACGGCTTCGTGTTCTCGTTCAGCACACACGTCCCGCACGACCCCGACGCGGAGCTCACCCGGCCCGAGGTGCTCAAGCTCCTGCCCGACCTGCACGCCGAACTGCGGCTCTACGAGGGCTCACTGCCCTCACGCGGCCCCGTGGACGACGTCGACAACACCCTGGCGTACCTGGAACGCATCGGCGTGCCCGAGCTGCGGTCGTTCCACGCGCGGCGGGACGAGCTGCTGGACTCCTGGAACGAGCACTTCAACGACGTCCAGCCGCTGCACGGCGACTCGCACTACGGCAACCTGCTGATGACCCCGTCCGGGCCGGTCTGGAACGACTTCGAGGACACCTGGCGCGGCCCGATCGCCTGGGACCTGGCCTGCCTGGCCGGCGCACGCGGCAAAGAAGCCGCCCAACGCGCCGTGGACGTCTACGGCGGCGGGGCGGCTTCTTCGGACGTGGAGTTTCACCTGGAGATGCGAATTCTCTTCGGCACGCTCTGGGGCTTGCTGATGGAGAACAGTTAGACGCGACGCCTGCGCATCACGAGCACCAGCGCGGCACCAACGGCCACGAGCGCGGCACCCAGCCCGAGCATCCACGCGGAACCGAACCCGGTCGCCGCCAGCCCGCCCGTCTGAGCGACCTGGGCAACCGGCACTTCGGTGGTCGTGGTCGTCGGCACGACCACTTCCGCAGACGACGTCGCGGCGGTGCTCGACGTCGGAGACTGAGTCGAGGTCTTCGTCGTAGTCGTCGTAGTCGTGGTGGTGGTCGTCGTCGTGACCGGAGGCTTCTCAACGGCCACACCACACCCGAACCACTCGCCGATCTCCGGCAGTTCCGAGTCCCCGACGACCGGAGCCCGCAACCCCTCCCACGGCAACGCCTCACCGAGCTTGCCGGCGAGGTAGACGTTGAACACGTCCCCGGCACGCACCACCATGCCCGTGACCTTGAAGTCCGCCGGCAACGCGGTGATGTCCAGGTTCCGCTGGTTGTCGCCACCGGCGTAGGTGAACTTGGTGGGGTGGATCGGCGTCCCGGTCAGCCCGCCCACGGTGCAGGCCTCGGGATGGTTGAAGTCGACGAACTGAAGAAAGGGCTGCGCACGCGCGTCGTCAGTGCTCACCCCGTCGGCGAACGCACTGGTCGCCAGCACCAGCGAGGCCACACCGGCCAGAGCGGCGGAAGCGAGCAGGCCGGATCTTCGCGGGAACGTCAAACGCATCGGGTCACTCCGTGGGGTCGGCGGATGCCGCGATCTAAGACGATCGACGTCCCCCAATCGGGTTACATGACGATCAACTGTGATCCCTGTGGCCGAGTTGTTACTGCTCCGTGAGGTGCAATCCCAAACGAAAGCCGCCCCACCGTGGAGATCTGCGGCGGGGCGGCTTTTTCAGACGTGGGTGGTACTAGGCGCGACGCCTGCGCATCACGAGCAGCACAGCGGCACCAGCGGCGACGAGCGCGGCACCGAGGCCGAGCAGCCAGGCGGACCCGAAGCCGGTGGAGGCCAGGTCGTCCTCGTCGGCGACAGGCACGGGCGCGACCGTCGTGGTCGTGGTCGGCGCGACCTCACCAGAGGTGGTGGTCGTCGTGGTGGTGCTCGTGGTCGAGCTGGGGGACGACGAGTGCGTGACCGTCGACGTGGAGGTCGTCGTGGAGGTCGTCGTGGTCGTGGTGGTGGTCGTGGTGTCCTTGATGCCGCAGCCGTACCAGTGGCTGATGGCCGGGGCCTTGCCGTTCTTGTCCGGCGACCGCAGGTCGTTCCACGGCAGCGCGCCGAGCTTGTCGGCGAGGTAGACGTTGTAGGCGTCCGCGCCCTTGACCACGACACCGGTGACCGTCACGCCCGCGGGGGCGGCGGTGATGTCCACGTCCAGCTGGTCGACGCCGCCGGTGAAGGTGAACTCGCCAGGCGCGATCGGGGTGCCGGTAAGCCCACCGACGGTGCAGGCGTCCTTGTGGCTGATGTCGACGTTGCCCGCGTACGCGACCGCGCGGCTGTCACCAGACGTCGGAGCCGGCTTGTCGGGCTGGGCGAACGCGGTGGTCACCAGGGTGAGGGTGGCCACGGCAGCCACGGCGGTGGCGCCGAGCAGGCCGGATCTTCTCAGAGGCGTCAGACGCATCGGGTTACTCCGTGGGGGTTGATGGATGCGGCGATCTAAGACGATCGACGTCCCCCGAACGGTCTAGATGACGAACGACTTCACCCTTGTGGCCGAGTTGTTACCCCTCCGTGAGGTCGCATCCCCAAACGACCAAACGCCGAAGGGGCCTGCCCGACGGGCAGACCCCTTCGCAAGCACACAGGCGCCGAACGACTCTCAGTCGTTCTGCGCCACCTCGGCGGGCTTGAGGAACACCGTGCCACCGTTCGGCATGCGCCGGAACCAGTCAACGGGGGTGACGGGCTGGCCGAGCACCGGACCCACACCAGTGGGGAGGTGGGGAACAGGAACGCCGGCACCAAGGGGGATCTGGGGCCGACCGAGAGGCTGGTTCGGGGTGGTCATGGTTCCTTCTCGACGAATGGTTCGGGGCCTCGCCCGAGGAACACCGACCGGATACCCGGGGAAGCCCTCAGCCACGACTCGTTCACAAGACGGTGTCGAGCTGGTGATACCCGGTTCGCCTGAGTGTGACCTCGAACGATATTCATCGCCCAGCGTCTCGACGCGCGCCGGAAAACGAGTGGTGGCTGCGTCGAACACGTAGGGGTTTGTGGCACACCGGGTGGACCGGATGCGGAAGTCTACAACGCCGCGCAAGGGGCCTCACCTGCATGTTCGCTGCTTGGAACACGAAAGTGTGAGGCCCGCCGTTCAGCCCGCACATGCAGGACATCAGGCGGGACCGCGATGGGCCGTGCGGCGGAACAACTGCTCCCGACGGTCATCCTAAGCACGACTCACTCAGCCAGGAATAGAAGAATTGCGCTCGCCTCTGCAATCGGCCGGAAACTCGCACAACTCGGGCCGCTCTCCCGCAAGATCATCCGGCACGCCACACGGCTGCCGGCGCTAGCTGCCGTCCTCGTCCTTTTTGCGATCAAGAAGGGCAGCGAGGATGTCGTGCAGCTGAGTCTGCGGAACCACTACGCGGATCCGCACCTTCGCGACGGAGACGTGCGGGTCTGGATCTCCATCACCGCTGGAGGGCTGAGGCCGACCGTCAGGCTGGTTCGGGGTGGTCATGGTTCCTTCTCGACGAATGGTTCGGGGCGTAGTCCGAAGAACGCTCAAGTCACCGAGAGTCGCCAAACACGACCCCAAGAGGGCGTCGAATTGATGTTCCCGGCGAGCGTGAATCGTTACCTCGAACGAAATTCATCGCCCAGCGTCCCGACGCGCGCCGAAAACGAGTGGTAGCGGCGTCGAACACCTAGGGGTTTGTGGCACACCGGGTGGACCGGATGCGGAAGTCTACAACGCCTTGCAGGGGGCCTCACCTGCACGTTCGCCGCTTGGAACACGAAAGCGTGAGGCCCGCACATGCAGGTCAACAGACAGGACCGCGATGGGCCGTGCGGCGGAACAACTGCTCCCGGCGGCCGCCCGAAGCGCTACTCACTCAGCCAATGGAAATGAACGCATTACTCATTCGATACGGAAATACCTGCAGCGGTGGGCGGTGCCACCAACAAGATCAACGTGGCGGGCGCAGGTAGACCGTACCGCCGTTCGGCATGCGCCGGAACCACTCGATCGGCACCACGGACCGCCTCTCCGGCACGCCCGCCAAAGGGGGCAGTCGCGGGAGCCGTACCCCCGCGACCTGAGGGAACTGCTGCTGACGGGCAAACCGGTTCGAGGTGGTCATGGTTCCTTCTCGAAAGATCTGAGTCACTCACTCGCTTCGATGATCGAGAACACGTGCAACGACCCCAGAGCGGCTGCCAGGCGCCGCCGCGTCTCGGGCACGTCGATCTGCCACTGCTCGGCGGCGTTCGCGAGCAGCAGCTCGAACGGCACCGGCGCGTGGCGGCACTCGTTCAGCACCCAGCCGGCGTCGGGGTCGAGCCAGAAGATCTCCGGCCGTTCCTCCATGCGGCCCGCCACGGCGCGACCGCTCTTCGTGAGCCGGTACGCCACGTCCGGCAGCACCTGGAACTTCCCGTCCTCGCGGATGCCGGTGGCGAGGAGGGACACATCCGCAGTGGACACCTCTTCCGCAGCACCGGCCACTTGGCCCGCGAGCGCGTGCAGCAACCACCGTGCGTCCGGCAAGAGGTCGTGCTCGTGTGCCAGCAACCAGTCGCCGATCTCCGCGGCCCGCTCCCGCGCCTTGGGCAGCAAGGAGTGCGGGCCGAGCTGTTCCGAGTCGGACACCAGGAAGAACTGGCTGAGACAGGTGTAGGCGTGCCAGGCCGCGAAGGTCTGTTCCAGGGGCCATCGGGCGTGAGACCAGGAGTTCTCGAAGTACTCCGCGTCTTCGGCGTGCGCGTCGAGGAACTCTCGTGTGATGGCGAAGTCGAAGAACTTCTCGTGCGCGCCCTCGTGCACGAGGGCCTCAGCCACCTCCATCGGGCTCACGGGCTCGTCGATCAGCACGATTCCGGGCACGTATCGCGACGACGCGGAGACCACTCCCCCGGACGTCTCCGCCTTGAGCACCGCGAGCATCGACACGTGGGCCAGCAGGTCGCCGGCCATCGCGGGTGAGAGTCGCCTGAACAGGTCGACGCCCTCGGCCACGATCTTGATCGCCGTCTCGAACCGCTCTCCGTCCGCCTCGGTGAGCGGCTGCGGCGCCTGACCGGGTGGGGCGATGATGCGCAACGGCGCTTCGAGCCGCTCGGCTGCCGCCGGGTCGGACGCCACCGCGATGCCGGCGTCCCGCACGTCCATCGCGGCGGCCTCGTGCAGCGCCTCCAGGTCCACGTCGCCATGCCCCGCGAGGGCGCGCCCGATCTCATAGCGCACGATCGGATGGTCGAGGAGGTTGTCTGACATCTCCGTTCCGGGCACGAACAGTTCGACGGCAACGCGGTAGAGCGCGCGGCGCTCGTCGACCAGCACGTCCGCGGGTGCGAGCCGCGCATGCAGTGCAGGTGCTGATGGAGAAACCAACATCGAAGACCCCGTGTTCACGTACCCGGCGGCGTGGAGCCGGCGTGACCACCGAAAGCTCCCTGTCGCGGGAAGATAGCGACCTGCGTCACTGCCGCGATAGCGGGATCCCCCTAGAAGACCGGTGCCCGGCCTGCGCCTGGGGGACGCTGACCGGGCACCGGGTTGCTGGGTCTCATCAGCCGAACATGATGCTGGTGACGTTCACGAAGCCGACGACGGCAAGCGCGATGATCGAGACGGCGACCATCGTGAGCACGGTGCGCCATCCGATGGCGGTGACGGCGACTGCGACGGCTCCGGCGATTCCGAGTGCACTCCCTGTGGACATCTCGTTTCCTCCCGACTGAGCGAGCACGTGCTCCCAGGTGTGGGCGGTCCTGGGCGTCTCGCCTGCTACAAGCGTCTCGTGTTGTAGGTTGTCTGTCAACGGTCGCCAGGTTGCCAGACAAGTTGCAACCGACAGGCAACAGGCCTACCCTGGACCAATGCCCGCCGACGACGTCCATTTCGGCGAGAGCTGGTCGCTCTCGCCGGATTCGCGACGGCCCCTCCCGGAACTCATCGAGCAGAAGCTCCGGGAGCAGATCATCGGCGGCACCCTCAAAGCCGGTGACCGCCTCCCCACCGAGCCGGAACTGGCACGCAAACTGGATGTCGCCCGGTCGTCGCTGCGTACAGCGCTGCAACGGCTGCAGTTGCAGGGCATCGTCGAGGTCCGCCGCGGCCTGGGCTGGTACGTGCGTCGCACCGACCTCGCCGCCGTCGAAGAGCACCTGGAAGGCAGGCTCGCCGCCCGGCAGTTCTCCCAGACGGACCTGCTGGAAGTGCGGATCGCCCTGGAGACCACCGCCGCGAGTCTCGCGGCCGTGCGCGCGGGTGACGGCGAACTGGACGAGCTGGCGAAGCTGAACCACCGCTATCAGCGGGCACCTGTCGACGACACGCAGGAGGTGATCGAGTCGGACGAGGAGTTCCACTCGGCGCTGATCCGCGCGTCGCACAACGAACTTCTGGAGCAGATGTACCAGGTGCTCGTGCCCGGTCTGCAGGACTGCAAGCGGCACGCGCATCCGTCCCGCGAGGTGCACAACCGTTCGGCGAACGAGCACGAGCAGGTGATCTGGTTCCTCCGCCGGCACGACGAGGTGGGCGCGAAGAGCGCGATGACCACTCACCTTCTCGGCCTGTACAACGACGTGGCCGCCGACGACACGCAGCCGAAGGCGACGCTCAGCACCTACGTCGGGGTGTCGGACAACCCGATCTGGGGCAAGTCGCGCTGACGCGTTGCTGATACGACAAGGACCGAAAGGGTCTGGCGCTGATCCGTCATCACTCCCACCATGTATGGACGACCGGGTGGAGTGAGGGGGCGGCGACCAGGTGGTGGCGGCGCGCAGGCACAAACAAGCGTTGGCCGTCGCGATCCTGCTGATCGTCGTCGCAGCCGCCGACCTGACCGCGGTCCTGCTGTGGCAACCCACTTCACGAAGCCTGCTGCACGACACACTGGTCGTGCTCTGGCCGTTGCCGGCCTTGGCGGGCTTCCTTCTCGCCGCCTACGAACTGTTCCTGCACAAGCGCCTCGTCGCGGAGATCGGCCGGATCTCCGGGCCCGGCATCGTCCGGCACCTGCTGCCGTCCGAAGTCCTCCGCACGTTCCTGTCGACCGTGTACGGAGCGGATCAGGCCAACGACGACGTGGTGGCGGGTGTTCTCGGCGGCGAGGGCGTACGTCCGCACGGCGGCGACCTGACGATCAGCACCGGCACCACGGTGAAGCTGCGACTGCAGGGCATCGACACCAAGACCTACCACCTGATGACGACCCAGCGGTACCAGTTCCGCAGGGACGTCCCCACTGATCGCTTCGTCATCTTCGCGACGTCGAACGCCACCCTGCGCGACACGATCAGCGCCGCCTGCCGCTACCCGTTGTTCGAGCTGTACTTCATCCCGGACCCGTCGCTGTTCCTCGAATCCGTCGACGACCTGCTCGACTCCACCAAGATCGACATCGACTACCTCGACCACGAGGACCAGCCCCGTTCGGTGCAACCCAGCCAGATCCCGCCGGTCGAGGTGAGATTCGACCAGTGGGCCAACTACCTGAGGTTCTTCCGGCAGCCCATGGCCCCGCTGGGAAAGCTCAGCCCGCACGACCACCTGGGTGATCTGCGGATCTTCGAGTGCGATCTCAACGGCATCGCCGACGACCACGTGGTCCGCGCGATCCGCAGACTCACCATCTCGTCGCGCACCCTGCAACGCACCAACGACGGATTCTGCTACTGGCAGTCACCCTATCCGTCCTTTGTGGACACCATCAGCTTCGACGCGACGCAACTGGCGGTCGACCAGTCCCCCAGGCACGAGTTCCGGGTCATGCCGTTCACGTTCAAGTCGGCGACCGCTGCCGCCCAATGGCTGGAGGCGACCGACCTGGTCGACCTGGACGTGCGGTCGTGGTTGCTGCCGGGGCACGGGGTGGCGTTGCTGTGGCGCGAGGCGATGGGCTGAGTCACCAGATCGCGACCACGTGAAGCTCAGTCAATCGGCCTCGCGTACACCGTGCCGCCGCCGTTGGGCATGCGCAGGAACCAGTCGACTCCGCGGACCGGCTTCACCGGCTTCAGCGGCCAGCAGGAGCGTTCGGGATCCTGCGGAACCGGGGCGGGAACGGGTTTGAGCGGGTCGGTGGCCATCTCGGTCTCCCTCACCTGCGGATGGCCTTGGAGCCTAGCCACGACGTGCCCCTGCGGGCGCCTGCCCGGAGGGTGAGCGTGGTGCTGCAAGCGAGCGCAAGAAATTGCGTACACTTGCGCCATGACGCAACGGAGGCTGGCCGAGGTCGCGGCCAAGGTCGGGGTCAGCGAGGCCACCGTCAGCCGGGTGCTGAACGGCAAGCCGGGTGTCTCGGACGCCACGCGGAGTGCCGTGCTCACGGCACTTGACGTGCTGGGTTACGAGAGGCCGACGCAGCTGCGAGGCGAACGGGCGCGGCTCGTCGGGCTGGTGTTGCCCGAGCTGCAGAACCCGATCTTCCCCGCGTTCGCGGACGTGGTCGGGAACGCGCTGGCGCAACGGGGGTTCACGCCCGTGTTGTGCACGCGGACGGCCGGCGGGGTGACGGAGGCGGAGTACCTGGAGCTGCTGCTGGAGCAGCACGTCAGCGGGATCGTGTTCGCCGGCGGGCTGTACGCGCAGAAGGACGCGAGCCATGGGCACTACCAGCAGATGATGTCGCGGAAGTTGCCTGCGGTGCTGGTCAACGCCGCTATAGACGACCTGGCGTTTCCGCGGGTGTCGTGTGATGACGCGGTGGCCGTCGAGCAGGCGTACGGGCACCTCACGTCGCTCGGGCACAAGCGGATCGGGGCGGTGCTCGGGCCGCCGGATCACGTGCCCAGCCAGCGGAAGATGCAGGCCATCGACAAGTGCGGTGGCGCGGACGTCGAGCACGCCATGTTCAGCCTTGAAGGTGGGCAGGCTGCGGCGATGAAGCTCGTGCAGCGCGGGGTCACGGCGATCATCTGCGCCAGCGACCCGCTCGCGCTCGGCGCCATCAGGGCCGTGCGGCGGGCCGGATTGGACGTGCCCAAGGACGTGTCGATCATCGGGTACGACGATTCGGCGTTCATGACCTGCACTGATCCGCCTCTTACGACGGTGCGGCAGCCCATTGAGGCGATGGGGCGGGCGGCCGTCGAGCTGCTGGCCAACCAGATCTCCGGCAACGCGGTGGCGCCGGACGAGTTGCTGTTCGAGCCGGAGTTGGTGGTGCGGGCGTCCAGTGCGCCGGTGAGGTAACGAGCACAGTCGTCTTCTTGCGAGTTTTCGTCTGGATATTGCGTTCAGATGTAACGGGGACTTATGGTCGCCGTCACATCGACGCGCTCGCGAGAAGGGCGGCCCCACCATGAAGAAGTCCGCTGCCGTGCTGCTAGGCGGTGTCCTCGTTCTGAGCACCGCCGCCTGTGGGAGCGGTTCCACGACTGAGCCCGGCGGCAAGGTCACGATCAACATCAATGGTCAGCCGCCGCAGACTCAGGCGTTCGACCGCAAGGTCTTCGACGAGGACGTCGCGGAGTTCGAGAAGCAGAACCAGGACATCGACCTCGTGCCGCACGAGGGGTTCATGGACCCGAAGACGTTCTCCGCCAAGCTCGCCGGCGGTCAGCTCGAAGACGTCTTCTACGTCTACTTCACCGATCCCGCCGCGCTCATCGCCAGAAAACAGGCCGCCGACCTCACCGACTACGTCAAGGACGTCCCGCACTACGGCGACCTCAAGCAGGAGCTGAAGGACGTATTCACGGTCGACGGCAAGGTCTACGGGCTGCCCACCGCGAACTACACGATGGGCCTGCTCTACAGCCGCACCAACTTCACCAAGGCCGGCCTGAACCCCGATCAGCCACCGAAGACGTGGGACGAGGTTCGCGCCGCCGCCAAGAAGCTCAAGGACGCCGGTGTCACCGGGTTCGCCGAGTACAGCAAGAGCAACCAGGGCGGCTGGCACTTCACCACCTGGATGAAGTCCGTCGGCGGTGACATCGCCCGCAAGGACGGCGACACCTACAAGGCCGACTTCAACAACGACAAGGGCAAGGAAGTCCTGCGCAGGCTCAAGGAGATGCGCTGGGACGACAACTCCATGGGCGAGAAGCAGCTCCTGGAGATCGGCGACGTGCAGAACATGATGGGCGCCGGGCAGCTCGGCATGTACCTGGCCGCGCCGGACAACGTCGCCGCGATCGTCAACCAGTTCAAGGGCAAGTACGACGACTACGGCCTGGCCGCGATCCCGGAGCAGAAGGGAACCCTGCTCGGCGGCGAGGGTTACATGATCAACCCGAAGGCCACGCCGGAGAAGATCAAGGCGGGCCTGAAGTGGATCCAGTGGAAGTACCTGAACCCGGACCGCCTCGAGGGCAACCTGCAGAAGTACAAGGACCGCGGTCAGCCCGTGGGCCTGCCGATCCCGCCGATCGCGGACATCTGGACCGGTGAGCCGCGCAAGCAGCAGGAAGACCTGAAGGCCAAGTACGCCACCATGCCGGTGAAGAACTTCCAGGCCTATGTGGACGGTTCGGAGTCCACGAAGGGCTCGCTCGAACCGCCGCAGGCGCAGCAGGTCTACGCGATTCTCGACTCCGTCGTGCAGGCCGTGCTGACGAACAAGGACGCTGACCACGCGGCTCTGCTGAAAGACGCCGAGACCAAGGTCAACGCCGTTCTGGCGCAGGTGAAGTAAGTGCGGCGCCACGTCACCGCGTACGGCTTCCTGAGTGCCGCGCTGGTCGTCTTCGCGGTGTTCTCCTGGTACCCCATCGTGCGCGGGGTGGTCCTGAGCTTCCAGCAGGTCAACTTCGTCACGAGTCCCGACTGGGTGGGCTGGGAGAACTTCGAGCGACTCTTCGCGGACCCGCTGTTCGGGGTGGCGTGGCGCAACACGCTGTACTTCACGCTTCTGGCGCTGGTTCTCGGTTTCGGCGTCCCGTTCCTGACGGCCGTGGTGCTCAACGAGCTGCGGCACGCCAAGGGCTACTTCCGGTTGCTGGTCTACCTGCCGGTGATGTTGCCGCCGGTCGTCACGGCCCTGCTGTGGAAGTGGTTCTACGACCCGGGACCCGGCCTGTTCAACTCCGTCCTCCGAGGACTCGGGCTGCCGACGTCCCAGTGGCTCGACTCCGCCGACACCAGCATGATCAGCCTCGTCCTGGTGATCACGTGGGCGAACATGGGCTCGGCCACGCTGATCTACCTGGCCGCGCTGCAGACCATCCCCGGTGAGCTGTACGAGGCCGCCGACCTGGACGGCGCGGGGATCGTCAGGAAGGTCTGGCACGTCACGATCCCGCAGACCAAGTTCGTGATCCTGATGCTGTTGCTGCTCCAGGTCGTGGCGACGATGCAGATCTTCACCGAGCCGTTCATCATGACCGGCGGCGGCCCGGAGGAGTCCACGGTCACCGTGCTCCTGCTGCTGTACCGCTACGCCTTCTACTACAACGACTTCGGCACCGCGAGCGCGCTGAGCCTCATCCTCTTCGCGGTGCTGGGCGTCTTCTCCTTCCTCTACCTCAAGATCACGAAGAAGGCCGACGCATGAGGACTCTCACGAGGGGAACGGGCCCGGCGTACTGGATCGTCCTCGCCGGCACGCTGGTCCTGTTCACCGCGGCGTTCCTGCTCCCGCTGGTCTGGGTGCTGATCGGCGCGTTCAAACCGCCGGCGGAACTGGCGCAGCAACCGCCGACGATCCTGCCGGAGACCTGGGAGCCTGGCGCGTACGTCGACGCCTGGAACTACATGGACCTCGGCCGGTTCTTCCTCAACACGTTCGTCGTCGCGATCGGCGCGTGGGCCGTGCAGATGGCCGTGATCGTGCCCGCGGCCTACGCGCTCAGCAAACTCCGCCCGATCTTCGGCAACGCGATCATGGGCCTGATGCTGGCGACGCTGATGCTGCCGTCGACGGCCGTGCTGGTCCCCGTGTACCTCACGCTGACCGACCTCGATCTGCTGAACAACCCGGCGGGCATCTGGTTGCCGGCCGCGGCGAACGCGCTGAACGTGTACCTGCTCAAGCGCTTCTTCGACCAGATCCCGGAAGAGCTCCTCGAAGCGGCCAGGATCGACGGCGCGGGAACGTGGACGACCCTCGTCCGCATCGTGCTGCCGATCTCTCGCCCCATCCTCGCCGTCGTCTCGATCTTCGCGGTCGTGGCGGCGTGGAAGGACTTCATCTGGCCGCTGCTCGTGTTCCCCGATCCGGCGAAGCAGACGCTCAGTGTCGCGCTTCAACGCTTCGCTCCGGACACCCCGATCAACCTCCTGCTCGCGGGCCTCGTGCTGGCGAGCCTGCCGATGGTGGCGCTGTTCCTGGCGTTCCAGCGGCACATCCTCGCGGGGCTCACCGCGGGCGGCGTAAAAGGCTGAAAGGACACCAGATGAGTTGGTGGCGCAACGCATCCATCTACCAGGTCTACCTGCGCAGCTTCGCGGACGGCAACGGAGACGGCATCGGCGACCTGGCCGGCCTCCGCGCCAAGCTCCAGCACATCGCGAGCCTCGGCTTCGACGCGATCTGGCTCAACCCGTGGTACCCGAGCCCGCTGGCCGACGGCGGCTACGACGTAGCGGACTACCGCGACATCGAGCCGGTGTTCGGATCACTCACCGACGCCGAGAAGCTCATCGCGGACGCGCACGGGCTCGGCATCCGGATCATCATCGACCTCGTCCCGAACCACAGCAGCGACCAGCACCCGTGGTTCAAGGACGGACTGTGGGATCGCTTCCACGTCCGCGACACCGAGGAGATCCCGAACGACTGGCAGTCGCGCTTCGGCGGCCCCGCGTGGAGCAAGCTTCCGGACGGCCGCTGGTACCTGCACCTCTACGCCGCCGAGCAGCCGGACTTCAACTGGGAGAACCCGGTCGTCCACGACGAGTTCGAGGACATCCTGCGGTTCTGGCTCGACCGCGGTGTCGACGGCTTCCGCATCGACGTGGCGGACGGCCTGGTCAAGGACTTCAGCAAGCCCGACGTGGATCTCCCCTACTCCGACCAGGACGGCGTGCACGAGATCTACCGCAGGTGGCGGCAGATCGTCGACGAGTACGACGGCGACCGCATCCTCGTCGGCGAGATGTGGCTGCCGGACCCGGTCCGGTTCGCCCGGTACCTCCGGCAGGACGAGATGCACAGCGCGTTCAACTTCGACTTCCTCTGCTGCCCGTGGAACGCGGACGAACTGCGCAGCGTCGTCGACAGCACGCTCGCCGCGCATGAACCCGTTGGCGCACCACCGACCTGGGTGCTGTCCAATCACGACGTCACGAGGCACGTGACCCGCTACGGCCGCGAGAAGACGGGGTTCTCCTTCGCGGACAGGCAGCACGGCGCCCCGACCGACTTCGAGCTCGGCACCCGTCGCGCCCGTGCGGCGATCATGCTCACGGCCGCGCTGCCCGGCGGTGTGTACGTCTACCAGGGCGAGGAACTCGGACTCTGGGAGGTCGAGGACCTGCCGGACGAGCTGCGCGAGGACCCGGTGTGGCACCGCTCCGGCTTCACCGACCGGGGCCGCGACGGCTGCCGCGTGCCGCTCCCCTGGTCCGCTGAGGACGGTCCGAGCTGGTTGCCCCAGCCGGAGAACTGGCAGGACTTCTCGGTCGCCGTCCAGACGGACGACCCCGACTCGATGCTCGCCCTGTACCGCCAGGTGTTCGCGCAGCGTCGCGGCATCGACGGCGACCTGGAGTGGCTCGACCTCGGCGAGAACGTGCTGGCGTTCAAGCGCGGCGACCACACGTGCGTCGTCAACCTGTCGGACGCGCCGATCGATCTGCCGGGCGTGCCAACGTTGTCAAGCGTCCCGCTGGAGGACGGCAGGCTCCCGAGGGACGCGGCCGCCTGGCTGAGCTAGGAACGAACTGAGAGACAGTGAGCGGTTGTGGTCGAACTGTGACCACGACCGCTCACTCGTTTTGCCCACATGGGGGCATTGCGGGCAGAACGGCACCGGGACTCGGGCATGCCCGCTCTGATCGACCTGCGTGAACACACCGTCACGCACTGCGAACCGGGCATAAATCGGGCAGGATCTCACCCAGTTGTGGCACTCACCACAATGTTTCGAGGGTGTTTCATCTATGCACGGCCCGAACGGGCAACCCAAGAGCCGAGTGGGCAGGTGACATGCGAGCCGAGGAACGCAAGCGGCGCATCCTGGCCAGGGCCCGCGCCGACGGCCGCGTCGACGTGGTGGAGATGGCGCAGGAACTGCGCGTCGCACCCGAGACGGTCCGGCGTGACCTGCGCGTACTGGACGAACACGGCCTCGTGCGCCGCACGCACGGTGGCGGTGTCCCCGTCGAGAGCGCCGGCTTCGAGACAGGACTCCGGTTCCGCGCCGGGTCGCACGTCCCGGAGAAGCGGCGGATCGCGAAGGCCGCCGCCGAACGGCTCGACGACGCCGAAACGGTCTTCATCGACGAGGGCTACACGCCGCAACTCGTCGCGGAGGCGTTGCCCACGACCAACCCGCTCACGATCATCACCGCGTCGCTGCCGACCGCGGCGGCGATGTCCGAGCACCCGTCGTGCACCGTCCTGCTGCTGGGCGGCCGCGTCAGGGGCCACACACTGGCCACTGTGGACCACTGGACCACCAGGATGCTCGGCGAGATGGTCATCGACCTCGCGTACATCGGCGCGAACGGCATCTCCCGCGAGCACGGCCTGACCACGCCCGACCCGGCGGTCGGCGCGGTGAAGGCCAAGGCGCTCAACGCTTCCCGGCGCAAGATCTTCGTCGGGACGCACACGAAGTTCGGCGTCTCCAGCTTCCACCGGTTCGCCGAGGTCTCCGATCTGGAGGCGGTCGTCACGGACAGCGGCCTCAGCGCGCACGAGGCCCACCGCTACACGTTGCTAGGCCCCAAGGTCATCAGAGCCTGAACGCCCTCGAATTTGGGCGCGACATCCCCCTTCTTCAGCGCGCCCAAAAACCCTTGAAAGGAACCGACGATGCCGTCGATTCGCACACCACTTCGCACATTCGGGGCCGCCACCGCCGTGTTGCTGCTCGCGTCCGCCTGTTCGGGTGCCGGTGGCGGGGCTGGTGGTGAGAACTCGGTGAACGTCCTGATGGTGAACAACCCGCAGATGCAGGACCTGCAGAAGCTCACCGCGGACAACTTCACCAAGGACACGGGCATCAAGGTGAACTTCACCGTGCTGCCGGAGAACGACGTCCGCGACAAGATCAGCCAGGACTTCTCCAGCCAGGCGGGCCAGTACGACGTCGCGACGATCTCCAACTACGAGACGCCGATGTACGCCAAGAACGGCTGGCTCGCGCCGATGGACGACTTCGTGTCCAAGGACAGCGGCTTCGACCAGGCCGACATCCTGGAGCCGATCAAGCAGTCGCTCACCGCGGCCGACGGCAAGGTGTACGCGCAGCCGTTCTACGGCGAGTCGTCGTTCCTCATGTACCGCAAGGACCTCTTCGAGGCCAAGGGCATCACGATGCCGGAGAAGCCGACCTGGGCGCAGGTCGCCGAGGCCGCCCAGAAGGTCTCCACTCCGGAGGTTCGCGGCATCTGCCTGCGCGGCCAGCCGGGCTGGGGCCAGGTCATGGCCCCGCTCACGACGGTCGTGAACACCTACGGCGGCACGTGGTTCACCAAGGACTGGCAGGCGCAGGTCAACGCGCCGGAGTTCAAGGAGGCCACCAAGTTCTACGTGGACCTCGTCCGCAACTACGGTGAGTCGGGCGCTCCGCAGGCCGGGTTCGCCGAGTGCCTCAACAACATGACGCAGGGCAAGGTCGCGATGTGGTACGACGCCACGGTCGCCGCCGGTCTGCTCGAAGCCGACGACTCGCCGATCAAGGGCAAGCTCGGCTTCGCCCAGGCGCCGGTCGTGAAGACCGACACCTCCGGCTGGCTCTACACCTGGGCGTTCGGCATCCAGAAGGCCTCGAAGAAGCAGGACGCTGCCTGGAAGTTCATCTCCTGGGCGTCCGGCAAGGGCTACGAGGAACTGGTCGGCAAGAACGTCGGCTGGGCGAAGGTGCCGGACGGCAAGCGTTCGTCGACCTACCAGCGTCCCGAGTACAAGCAGTCCTCCGGTTCGTTCGCCGCAGCCGCCGAGACCGCGATCAAGGGTGCGAAGCCGCTCAACCCCGGTGTGCAGGAACGCCCCGCGCCCGGCATCCAGTTCGTCGGCATCCCCGAGTTCACTGACCTGGGAACCCAGGTGTCGCAGCAGATCAGCTCGGCGATCGCGGGCGCGGTGACGGTGGACGACGCGCTGAACAACGGGCAAGGACTCGCCGAGAAGGTCGCCGCGAAGTACAAGGGACAGTGACATGGCGGTCATAGAGCGGGAGCGGCCGGTGGTGGACCGGCCGCCTCCCGCCCCCCGCAGGAGCTATCCGAAGTGGGCGCGGCGGGCGCCGTTGCTGCCCGCGCTCATCTTCCTGATCATCGTGACGCAGCTGCCGTTCGTGGCGACGCTGGTCATCTCGTTCATGAAGTGGAACTCGCTCGACCCGAGCAGCCGCGGGTTCGCCGGTTTCGACAACTACGTCAACGTCTTCACCGACCCCGATCTGCGGTCCTCGGTCGTCAACACGATCGTGCTCACCGCGTCGGTGGTGCTGATCAGCCTGGTCCTCGGACTCGGGCTGGCGTTGTTGCTGGACAAGAAGTTCAAGGGCCGCGGGTTCGTGCGCACCATGCTCATCGCGCCGTTCCTCGTGGTCCCGGTGGCGGCGGCGCTGATCTGGAAGCACGTGCTCTACAACCCGGAGTACGGCCTGTTCAACGGAATCCTGAACTGGCTGGGCTTCGACGCCCAGCCGGACTGGATCAGCACCATGCCGATGAGCGCCGTCGTGCTGTCGCTGGTGTGGCAGTGGACGCCGTTCATGATGCTGATCCTGCTGGCGGGCCTGCAGAGCAAGCCCATCGAACCCGTCGAGGCGGCCACGATCGACGGCGCGTCGTCGTTCCAGATCTTCCGGTACCTGACGTTCCCGCACCTGCGCCAGTACCTGGAGCTCGGCGGGCTGCTCGGGTCGATCTACATCGTGCAGAACTTCGACGCGGTCTTCACGATCACGTCCGGTGGTCTGGGCACGGCGAACCTGCCGTACATGATCTACCAGACCTTCTACCAGGCCCACGAGTACGGCGAGGCCTCCGCGGCCGGCGTCATCGTGGTGGCGGGGTCGATCCTGATCGCGACGTTCGCGCTGCGCACGGTGTCCTCGCTGTTCAAGGAGGAGAAGCGATGAGCAGGATCTGGGGTGTGCTCGCCTGGTTCGCCGGCATCGTGTTCTTCGCTCCGGTGGCCTGGATGTTCCTGACCTCGCTGCACAGCGAGTCGGACGCGGCGACGAACCCGCCGTCCATCGCGGCGCCGCTGACGCTGGACGGGTACGCGGAGTTCTTCGACGCCGGTGCGTGGCCGCCGCTGATCAACTCGTTCAGCGCCTCGATCGGATCGACGATCATCGTGCTGTTGCTGGCGATCCCGGCCGCGTACGCGTTGTCGATCAAGCCGGTGGAGAAGTGGACGGACGTCCTGTTCTTCTTCCTGTCCACCAAGATGATGCCGGTCGTCGCGGCGCTGCTGCCGATCTACCTGATCGCGCAGTTCTCCGGGATGCTCGACAACATCTCGTTCCTCACGCTGCTGTACTGCTCGATGAACCTGCCGATCGCGGTGTGGCTCATGCGGTCGTTCCTCGCCGAGGTCCCCAAGGAGATCCTCGAAGCGGCCTCGATCGACGGCGCCGGGCTGATCACGACCCTGCGCCGGGTGGTGGCACCGATCGCGATGCCCGGCATCGCCGCGACGGCGTTGATCTGCTTCATCTTCAGCTGGAACGAGCTGCTCTTCGCACGGGTGCTCACCGGTGTCGTCGCCGGTACCGCGCCTGTGTACCTGACCGGGTTCGTCACGTCGCAGGGCCTCTTCCTGGCCAAGGTCTGCGCCGCGGCGGTCGTGGTCTCCCTACCGGTGCTCATCGCCGGGTTCGCCGCTCAGGACAAGCTCGTCCAGGGCCTCTCGTTGGGAGCAGTCAAGTGAAAGCAGCAGTGATCACCGGCGTCGGGTCCGTCGAAGTGACCACTGTGGACGATCCCACCTGCGGTCCCCGCGAAGTGGTCGTCGACGTGGCGGCCTGCGGGTTGTGCGGCACGGACCTGCACATCCTGCAGGGCGAGTTCGCTCCCACCCTGCCGGTCGTGCCGGGCCACGAGTTCGCCGGCACGATCGTCGAGATCGGTTCGCAGGTCAACGAGCTGAAGGTCGGCGACCGCGTGGCCGTCGACCCGTCGCTCTACTGCCACGAGTGCCGGATGTGCCGTTCCGGCAAGAACAACCTGTGCGAGCGCTGGGCGGCCATCGGCGTCACGACGTCCGGTGGCGCGGCGGAGTTCGCGAAGGCGCCCGTGGCCAACTGCGTGAAGCTGCCGGACCACGTGCGAACCGAGGACGCGGCGCTGATCGAGCCGCTGTCGTGCGCGGTGCGCGGCTACGACGTGCTGCGGTCGCAGATGGCGTCGCGGGTGCTGATCTACGGCTCGGGCACGATGGGCCTGATGATGCTGCAGCTCGGCAAGCTGACCGGCGCGTCGTCGATCGAGGTCGTGGACCTGAACGCGGAACGCCTCGAAACGGCCCGTCAGCTCGGCGTCACGGCTGTCGCGGCGAACGCGGACGAGCTGGACCGGCCGCAGGGCTGGGACGTCGTCATCGACGCCACCGGCAACGAGAAGGCCATCCAGGACGGGATCGGGCGGGTCGCCAAGGGCGGCACGTTCCTCCAGTTCGGAGTCTCGGACTACTCGGCCCGCGTGACCATCGAGCCGTACAAGATCTACAACCAGGAGATCACCATCACCGGCTCGATGGCGGTGCTGCACTCGTTCGAACGGGCGGCAGACCTCTTCGCGACCGGAGTACTGGACCCCGAGATCTTCATCAGTGACAGGGTGCCGCTGGCCGACTACGCCGGGGCGTTGGACCAGTTCAAGGCCGGTAAGGGCCGCAAGATCCAGGTCCTGCCGTGAGCTGATCCGAGAAAGTTCTCAGAAGTTCGTGGGCACTCGTGTATCCAGACGAGTGCCCATGACTCCTTCCAGGCATGTCGAAACCCCGGCAGAACGTGGAAGTACCGCCGTACTTCTCGCACATGTCCGACGAAGAGCTCCTCGCCTGGTACGCGGAGCTTCAGGCGCGCGCGATGAACGCGCCGCCTGGGGACGTCGATTTCGATCACTCTCACCAGCCGGCCAAGCCGGTGACCGTCGAAGAGCTCCGCCACCGGATCATGACGTTCCAGGGCTGGCCGGGTGGGCTCTCCACCCTCGACGCCGGTTCTCCGTTCCACAACCTGTGGCACTGGCTCAGCGACTGACTCGGCGCGAGGTCACCCTCGCCCGAGTCGTTGGCGCGTTGGTGGCCGCCTGTGTGCTCTTCGCCGTCGTGCACACAGCGGTCACCGGCGCGGTCTCGCATCCGCGGAACTGGCTGGTCGCCTTCGCCTGCACCCTGCTCGGGGTGCGGGTGATCGGCCACGTCCGCAGGTCGTCCGTCGGGTGGTTGCTGCTGGCCATGGGCGTGTTCGGCGCCGTCGCCATCGCGGTCGCGGGTCAGCCCGAAGACCATCCCGCCCGATGGGTCGAGGCGTGGGTCTGGTGGCCCACGTACGCGTTGTTGCCCGCTGTGGCACTGGTCTTCCCCAACGGCAGGCCGTTGAGCAACCGCTGGTGGATCGCCATCGGCGCGTCGCTGTTCAGCGCTGTCGCCGGCACGATCGGGATCGCCTGGGCGTCGTGGGGCGATCCCGCCTCGTTCTGGCAGAGCAGCGGCGGTGGGCTCGCGAAGACGATCACGCTCGTCGCCGTGCTCGCGGCCGGGGTCTCCGTGCTGGCGGCCGTGGTCTCCCTGGCACTGCGGTGGCGGAGGGCCGAAGGGGACGAACGCCGGTTGCTCGTGTGGGCGTTCGCGCTGCTGACGCTGGCCGGAGTGGCGACCGTGGTCGAGACGACGGACGGGCACATCGCGTGGATCGTTGGTGTACTTGCGTTTCCGGCCGCCGCGGTCATCGCGATCGTGCGGTACGGCCTGTACGACATCAGCCTGCTGATCCACCGGTCGTTGCTCTACGGCACGTTGACCGTGGTGCTGCTGCTCGTCTACCTCGGTGTGATGGTCGGCGCGGGCCAGCTGTTCACGAACGACGCCGAGGTGATCGGCGTGGTCGCGGCGGGGCTCGCGTTCGCGCCGATTCGCAGCTGGGTGCAGCGCAAGCTCGACCAGTGGCTGTACGGCCAGCGCTCCGATCCTTACGCGACCCTGTCCACGTTGAGCGAGAAGCTCGAACGCTCGCAGGACGTGCTGCCGACGGTCGCGCAGACCGTCGCGGAGTCGTTGAAATTGCCGTACGTGGCGATTCGCGGTGGGTCGGTGCTGGCCGAGCACGGACGCAGTCGCGGATGGCCGCAGCTGCGCTTTCCCATGACGTACCGGGGTTCTTCCGTCGGCGATCTCGTCGTCGAGCCGCGGGCGCCGGACGAACGGCTGAGCGACCAGGAACTGAGTCTGCTCGTCGACCTCGCCCGCTCCACCGCCCCGGCCGCGCAGTCGATCAAGCTGACCGCCGACCTCCAACTCGCCCGCGAACGGCTCGTGCGCGCCCGCGAAGAGGAACGGTTGCGGTTGCGGCGCGACCTGCACGACGGCGTCGGACCGGCGCTGGTCGGGATCCGGTTGCAGCTCAAGGCGTTGCGCCGCTCGCTGGGCGACGTGCTGGACCCGGTGCTGGGCGACGTCGACTCGACGGCCGGCGAGGTGCGCAGCCTCGTGGACGGGCTGCGGCCGCCGATCCTCGACCAGGGCCTGGCATTGGCCGTGCGCGATGAGGCCGCACGCTTCAACGGCGACCTGCGGGTTCAGGTGGAGGCCGAGGAGATCGAGGGGCTGTCCGCGGCCGTGGAAGTCGCGGCCTATCGGATCGTCGCGGAGGCCCTGACCAACACCGCCCGCCACTCGGGCGCGTCGACGTGCGTGATCACGGTGCGGGCCGACGGCGACCTGATCGTCGAGATCGTGGACGACGGGCGCGGCGTCGCGGCCGATTCCAAGCCGGGAGTGGGCCTCGACTCGATGCGGGAACGGTGCGCGGAGCTGGGTGGATCGTGCACAGTAGGACCCGCGGAACCACACGGCACTCGGGTGGTGGCGCGGATCCCGTTGGAGGCCCAGTGACGCGCGTGGTGATCGCGGACGACCACCCGGTGTTCCGGCGCGGGCTGAAAGCGTTGCTGGACGGGGAGGACGGCCTCGAAGTCGTCGGTGACGCCGCCGACGGGCAGGAGGCCGTCAAGGTCGTCCTCGACCTGGAACCGGACGTCGTCGTGATGGACCTGCACATGCCCGTGCTGGGCGGGGTCGAGGCCGCGAAGCAGATCCGTGAGGTGTTGCCGGACATCGGTGTCCTCGTGCTGACCATGCACGAGGACGACGAACTCGTGTTCGCGGCGATGAAGGCCGGAGCCCGCGGCTACCTGGTCAAGACGACCGACGACGACGAGATCGTGCGCGCGGTGCAGGCGATAGGAGCCGGAGAGGCGATCTTCAGCGCCACCATCGCCCAGCGCATGATGGGCTACTTCACCGCGATCTCGTCGTCCAAGGCCGTGCTGTTCCCGCAGCTCACCGACCGCGAACGGGACGTGCTGGAGCTGATGGCGTCCGGGCTCGACAACCCGTCGATCGCGTACAAGCTGAGCCTGTCGGGCAAGACCGTGCGCAACCGGGTCTCCGCGATCTTCACCAAGCTCCAGGTGGCCGATCGCGCACAGGCCATCGTGCGGGCCCGAGAGGCCGGGCTGGGAAGTCCCTCCTAAGTAGGGACACCGGTCACCTGACGAAGGGACTTCGCCCTCGTTTGGATCGGCGTATCCGCCGAAGGGGGCCCGATCGCATGGACATCACCTGGGACGTCGCACACGCGCGGCTCAGCCACGACCGAATGCTGCACATCGCACAGGCGCTCATCTCGATGCGCCCCGAGACCGTCACGCTGGGAGGCGGGGAACCGCTGGGAGTCCCCGGCCTGTTCGAGATCGTCGAACTGTTCCGCGCCGCCGGAATCGACGTCGTCCTGCGCACGTCCGGCAAGTCGCTGCACCCGTCGATGGTGCGGACGCTGCTGATGTCGTGCTCGCGCGTCGAGGTGTGCGCGATGGCGTTCACGCACGCCATGCACGCGTTGCACCTGCTCGACGTCGGTGCCGCCAAGCTCGACCGGCACGCCGTGTTCGGCCTCGACGCCACCGGGATCCGGCGCGGGTTCGACCGCCTGGAGGAGTTCTGCGCCACGACCGCGTTCGAACTGCCGCGCCTGGCGTTCATCGCGTTCAGCGACACGATCGGCTCGGACCACGCGCAGTACCTGCAGTCGCTCGCGCCTCAGACCGTCCGGGTGACGGTCGAGACCGCGAACACGTCGGTGGTCAGAGCGAGTTGATCAGGGCGCGCCAGGCAGGGGTGGAGAACGCGAGTACCGGACCGCTCGCGTTCTTCGTGTCCCGCACCAGCGCGTCTTGGGCGAGAGAGACCTCCACGCAGTTGCCCGAGCCGCTGCCACCGCTGTGGCTGCTCTTACGCCAAGTCCGTTCCTGGAACATCCGAGTCCTCTCGCAGGCCGCTGACGTACTCCATCAGCTTGCTCCGCGATTGTTCCTCATCCAGGGCAACGGCATCCAGCCGCTGAAAGAGCCTCCTCGCCCGCGCGACGGCGGTCTTGTCCTGCGCGAACACCTTTGCCATGTCGGTTTCGCAGTACACGACCGGTGATGCCTTCTCGAACTCGTACAGCACGCATGGCGAGCGGAAAGCCGTGATGTGCGCCGGCACCACCCGAAGGATGTGGGTGTTGAAGAGGAGACGCAGGTACTGATCTTCCCGGACCGCAGCACTGCCCAGCTGCATCCGAAGTGCCAACTCGTGTACGTAGAACAAGCACTCCGGGCGACTCGGTCGCCTCATGATCGCCTGCCGCTCCATGCGCGCTTGGACGAACTTCTCGATGTCCTCCGGCGCCTCGATGTGGGAATCGACGAACAGCTCCCGCGCGTAGTCCTCCACCTGCACGAGACCGGGCACCGTCATGATGTCGAGACTGATGATCTTCGTAGCGATCGCTTCGGCCATGGCGAGTGTGCGCAGGTCGTCCGGCAGCTGTGCGAAGAACAGGTCGAACGCGTTGTAGTAGCGGCCGCGGAACGCATCGATGAAGTCGATGTCCTTGCCACAACTCGTCAGGTACTGGACGAGGTCGATCTCGCTCGCTCGCACCTTGCCGAGTTCGATGTCGGACACCTTGCTCGGGTCCCAGCCGAGCTGGACGGCCATTGCACGGCCGTGGAACTGGGTGCAGGTCTCCCTCAGACGGCGCAGCTCGTCGCCGAGATCCCGGCTGTACGGGGTGGAAATGATCGCAGTCATGCTCAGTGACGGTATGGCTTGGATTTGAACCATGCCACGGGCTCGTTCGGGTGAAAACGTGATGACCTATGGCGCCGTGCAGCACGCACGGCGTCATAGGGCCTGACCTGCACGTTCACCGGATCGTGGAATGGAATTCGAACACCTGTTCATGCCACGATGAACGCATGACAGCACTCGGACTCGCCTCTCCGCTTGAGCTCCTCGACGAGCTCAAGCGGAAAGTCCGTGCGCTGCACCAGCTTCAGTTCCAGGTCCTCGAGATCATCGGCGCGCTGGACCAGCAGGGTGCGGCGGAAACGCTGGGGTACAAGGATCTGATCGAGGTCTTCAAGCACACACTGCGGTGGGACCCCAAGGTCTCGCGCCGCAAGATCAAGCAGGCGCAGGCCTTGTGCCCCACGATCACGCCCACGGGTTCCAGAATCGGCCCAGCCCTGCCCGGTGTCGCAGCCGCGATGGCCGAGGGCGAGCTGTCCGAGGACCACGTGGAGGTTCTGGCCGAGGCGATGGCCGGCCTGCCCTCCGTGGCGGAGGAGCACGTCGTCGGTTACGCGCTCCAGCACGAACCCCGCTCGGCAAAGGCGTTCTGCAAGGAGCTGGCCTACCGGCTCGACCAGGACGGTCCGGAGCCCAAGGAGCCGGAGCCCGTCCAGCCGAAGAACTCCCTGCGGCGCCAGTGGAGGGCGGGCCGGTACTTGCTGTCCGCCGACCTGGACGCCGAGACGGGCGCGAAGCTGGACGCGCTGATCGCCCCACTGGCCAAGCCCGAGCCCCACGACATGAGGTTCGCACCAGAACGCGAGGGCGACGCCCTGTGCGAGGTGGTCGACCTGGCCCTGCGCTCCAGCGGCGACAGGATCTACAGCGGCGAACGCGTCCAACTGACGGTCACGGTCGATTACGACCGGCTCCGCAAGGGCATCGGCAGCGCTCTCCTGGACAACGGCGATCACCTCCCGATGAGCCAGGTCCGCAAGATCGCCTGCGACGCGGGCATCATCCCCGCCCTGCTGGGCAGCCGTTCCCAGATCTACGACGTGGGCCGCAAGACCCGGACTATCAACGCCGGGCTGCGCCGTGTCCTCGTGGCCCGTGACAAGGGCTGCGCCTTCCCCGGCTGCACCAGACCGCCCAAGCACTGCGAAGCGCACCACATCAGGTTCTGGTCCGACGGCGGCGAGACCAACGCGGCCAACCTCGTCCTGCTCTGCCGCCGCCACCACGACCTGGCCCACCACTCGGAGTGGCAGATCCAGATGCTCGGTGGCCTCCCCGCGTTCCGCCCACCCGCGTACATCGACCCACTCCGAAGACCGAGGACCAATGCGATCCACGTCGCCTAGCGTCTCGCGGTCGCCGCTGTCGAAGAGGATGCGATCGGTGGTCCTGATCTCGTTGCCGGACAACGAGATCAGGACCTCAGCGAGCAGCGCCCGCCTGTCGAAGAACCCGCAGGCGAGCAGCAGCTCAGAAAACGCCCCCGCGGGCCGTGAACACGTCCTCGATCGGACTCTCCGAGCCGAGCGCGAGGCGGAGGAGCACGCGTGCCTTGCGCGGGCACAACCACCCGGCCATCACGACCCCGCGCTGGATCAGGTCCGACTCGGATCCGGTGAAGCCGTAGGTGTCGCGGAACGTCGTCCCAGCACCCGTCCGCGTCGCGACCACGACCGGGAACTGGGCCCGCGAGATCGCCTCGGCCATACCAGTCGACACGTGCCCGACGCCCGCGGCCGCGACGACGGCGCCCTTGACGTTGAGCCAGTCGAGGACGGAACCGTCATCGTCCAAAGTGGCCTCGATCAGCGGAACCGCCGGTGCGTCGAGAGGTCGCGGCAACGCCGGAAGCCGGTGCGCGGGGTGGAAGTACTGAGGTGCGCCTTCGACGACGAGTCCGAGCGGGCCGGGGAACGATGTGAAGGCGTTCAGCAGGCTGCTGTGCGTCTTGCGGACCCAGCGGGCGGCGTGGATCTCGTCGTTCAGCACGAGCAGTGCGCCGCGTCCGCGTGAGTTCTGGGCGGCCGCAACGGAAACTGCTGCGGCGAGGTTGGCGGGGCCGTCCGCGCCGGGGAGTCCGGGGTGCCGCATCGCGCCGGTGACGACGATCGGTTCGTCGTGCGGCCACAGGCAGTCGAAGAAGTACGCGGTCTCTTCGAGGGTGTCGGTGCCCTGGATGACGACGACGCCTTGTGCGCCTTGGGAAACCTGCTTGTCGGCCCAGTCGAAGGCGTCCAGCAGCGTGGTGAACGTCAGCGAGGCGCCTGGGATCGTGGCGAGGGTGGCGATCTCGCCCACTTCCAGCCCCTGGACCAGGTCTTTGGCGCCCAGGGTCGGTGACACCGCACCGGAGCCCGTCATCGTGATCGTGCCGCCGAGCGATGCCACCGCCACCTGTGAGCTCATGCCCTCACTCTAGGGTCCCGGAAGAAGGGATTACTGGCGCCAGTAGGTGATGTTGCGGAAACGGGCCTCCGCGCGGCCGCTGCCGTGGTGGTAGACGCCGTTCTTGAAATAGCGCGTCGCCGGGCCCTCGTCCTGGTGGGTGAGTTTGAGAGCGCCGTTGTAGTAGGTCTTCACGGTGCCCCGGCCACCCGCGACGGCGGTGTGTTCGACGCGGATCTTGAACCATTTGTTGTAAATGCCGGTCGCGATGACCTGGTTGCTGTCCTTGCGCAGGGTGCCGCCGTTGATGTTGGCGACGTTGAGCATCACGTCGGTGGCGCGGGTGCCGTCCGGGCGGCTGCCGCGCAGGATCTGCACGACGGTCGGGCCGCTGACGCCGGCCGGGATGTAGATCTCGCCCTCCCAGGCGCGCGACCCGCTGGAGTACTCCTGGTTGAAGCGCATCTCGGTGCGCGGATCCGTCGGGCTGCCCTGGGTGTGCGGCTGGTCGTAGTCGTACACCCACATCGTGTGGACGCCGCCTTCGAGCTTGTAACGGCTGCTCAGCGCCAGGTTGTACGGCTTCTGGACGGTGTAGGTGTACGGCGCCGAGACCCACTGCGCGGACGGCGGCTGAGCGAGGGCCTGAGCCGCCGGGGCCACGAGCAGGGGCGCGGTCAACGCGAGGGCGAGCACGGATCGTCGTGTGTGGAGAGCAGGGGTTTCCACGTTGAATCCCTCCGACCTTCGATAAGTGGTCTGTACCACTGTGAGGTCAGAGGGCGGAGGGAATCAATAGTTCGTTCAAATTCCGGAACAATGTTCAGATAGGCGAACTTTTCACGTTCCTGAACTGAGCTCGTCGAAGGTCGGGAACTTCTTCGCGATGTCGCTGCCGGTGAAGTTTCCGATCCAGCCGTCGTCGTCGTGGAAGAACCTGACCGACACGTAGTCCGGCGTCGTGCCCATGTCGAACCAGTGCGTGGTGTTCGCCGGAACGCTCAGCAGGTCGCCCGCCGTGCAGAACACCGCGTAGACCTTGTCGCCGATGTGCAGGTAGAAAACCCCTGCACCACGGGCGAAGTAGCGGTCCTCGTCGTCGTCGTGGGTGTGCTCGGCGAGGAACTTGTTCCGGAACTCGACGGCCTTCGTGCGGTACTCGTCGGTGTCGGCCGGCGTCATCTCCATCGCGTCGACGTAGCCGTAGCCCTCCGTCTCACTGACGCGGGCGATGTCGTCCTTGAAGATCTCCAGGGCGTTCTCGGCGGTGACACCGTCCACAACGGACCAACGGCTGAAGCGCACGCCGTGCTCCTTGAGCGCGGTGGCGATCTCCTCGGCGTCCGCGGTGCGCAGGACGGTCTCCTCGGGGCCGGATTCCGGCCACACGGTCAACAGCGTCATGAGTGCCTCCCCGTAAAGATGTCTCGCGTCTCCACCTTGAAGCGCAGCAACCACTCCAGGCATTCCAGGCGGTGCCGTGCCTGCATCAGGTCCTCGCCCCACACGTACACGCCGTGCCGTGCGACGAGCAGCGCCGGGACCTTCGGGTCGAAGCCCTTCTCGAAGGCGTCGCCCAGTTCCAGCATGTCCTGCGAGTTGCGCACGACCGGGATCACGACCTCTTCGTGGTCGTACCGGCCGAAACCCTTGAGCATCTCCAGGTCCTTGAGGACCACGCCGTCGGGCCAGTGTTCCGCCGCGACGACGGTGGCCAGCGCGTGGACGTGCACGACGGCTCCGGCGCCCGAGACGTGGGCGATCCTGGCGTGCAGGCCCGCTTCGGCGGACGGGACCTTCGGTGAGTCGACCGCGTTGCCGTCGACGTCGATGATCACGCTGTCGTCCGCGGTGATCTCGCCCTTGTCGACGCCGCTGACCGTGACCGCGAGCCGGAGCGGATCACGTTGCAGGACAACGGAGAGGTTGCCGCTCGTGCCGCGCATCCAGCCCATCTGGGCGTAGCGGACGCACTCGCGGGCGAGCTCTGCCGTCACGACAGCTCCCAGACCGTGGGGTGCGGCGTGAAGTCGGCGTTGCCGTACGGCTCACCGGCACGCGCGACGCCGACCGTCTTCCAGCCCGCCTCCTGCGCGGCGTGCAGCTCGGCCGGAACGTCGCTGTAGAAGGTGATGTCGTCGCTCTGGAGCGTCTCCGCGATCTTGTGGTACGACGCGGCTTCGCGCTTCGGGCCGGCGTTGACCGTGTCGAAGTGTTGCTCCAGCAACGGGGTCAGGTCGCCGTCGGTGGTGTGCTGGAAGAACGCGACCTGGCCCGCGACCGAGCCGGAGCTGAAGATCGCGAGCTTCACGCCGTCGCCGTGCCACTTGCGGATCGCGGGGACGACGTCCGGGAAGAACTCCGCCACCAGGTCGCCCTGCGCGTAGCCCTGCTGCCAGATGAGGCCCTGCAACGTCTTGAGAGGCGTGACCTTCTGGTCTGCGTCCATCCAGTCGTGCAGCGCTTTGACAACGTCGTCGTGCCCGCTCAGTTCCTTGATCTGCTTGACGGCGCCGGCGACCACCGGGTCGTCACCGTGCTGCTCGATCCACGGCCCGAGCCGGGGGCGGGCGTAGTCGTAGAGGACGACCAGCACCTGGTCCGTCGCGCTCAGCGTGCCCTCGATGTCGAGCACGACCCACTTGCTCACCGCTGTTCTCCCTCGTAGTACTCGTCCAGCGCGCCGGCGGCGTAGACACCCCGGTCCGTCACCACGGTCGTGACGAAGCGCGGCGGTGTCACGTCGAACGCCGGGTAGTGCCCTTTCACCCTCGGCGTGGCACTGGGCCTGCCGAGGACCTGCAACACTTCCGAGCCGTCGCGGTACTCGATCTCGACGTGGTCCGTCGTCGGCGCCTGCAGATCGGGTGCCTGCACTTGGGCGTGGAACGGTACTCCGAACGCGTGCGCCGCCACGGCCAGCCCCAGTGTGCCGACCTTGTTGACGACGTGCCCGTCCATGGTGACGCGATCGGCCGCCGTGACCAACGCGTCGACCTGTCCGCTCTGCAGGACCGCGGCGCCCATGCCGTCCGTGATGAGCGTGGTGTCGACGCCCATCTCGATCAACGTCTCCGCGGTGAGCCGGGCTCCCTGCAGGTAGGGCCTGGTCTCGGTGCAGAAGAACTTGAGCTGTTTGCCTTGTGCCTGCGCGGCTTTGACCGTTTCGGTGAGGTACAGATCCGCCCAGCAGTGGGTCATGACCGTGGCGTCGGCGGGCAGCAGGTTCGCCGTGTGCTCCCCCAGTGCCTGGCTCTTGGCCCGGTACCTGCGATCGCCTTCCTCGGCGCCGTACAACGCGTGCGTGATGTCCTGCGCGGCGTCCACGTGTTCGAGGACGATCTTGGTCGCCTTGCGCAGGGCGTTGTTGGTGCGTCTGGTGTTCTCAAGCATCCGGGCGGTTTCGGCGAGCTGTGCGCGGGCGTTCTCGAACGGCAGGCCTTCGAGGGTGCGCGCCTTGAGCACCATGGCGAACAGCACCGCGAAGTACGGGCCGGAGGACTGGGTGACCATGTCCTCGATGGCCCGCGCGACCTCCTCGGCCGTGCGGCAGAGCACCCAGTTCCGTTCGAACGGGAACTGCCGCCGGTCGAGGATCAGGACGCCGTTCTCGGTGAGCTTCACCGAGTCGGCGAGGACCGGCTGCATCAGCTGTACCCGGTGTGCGCGGGGCGCGCGCCGGTGAGGAAGTGCTCGCCGACCTCGCGTGCCTTGTAGACGACCGGATCGTGCAGCGTGAGCGTGCGGGCGTTGCGCCAGAAGCGGTCCACGCCGTACTTGGCCGCCGTGCCGCGCGCGCCGACCTGCTCGAAGATGCGGCTGGTGACCTCGTTGACGAGCTTGGTGCTGACGACCTTGGCCTCGGAGATCGTGACCGCGACCTCGCCGCGCCTGGCGGGGGTCAGGTGCCTGCCGAGCTCGGTCGCCTCCCAGAGCTGCCGCGCGGCTTCGTCCGCGAGCAGCCCGGCGGCCCTGGTCTGGGACACCATCTCGCCGTAGGCCGCGACGATGTACGGATCCTCGGTGGCCGTTTCGACGCCGCTGACGAACCACGGGCGGGTCTTCGTCCGGGTGTAGTCGGCGGCCTCGGCGAGCGCGCCTTCCGCGATGGCCACGTAGAGCTGGGCGAGCACGAGCTGGAAGCCGATCGCGGCGAGGCTGATGCGCGGGTCCTCGTTCGCGGGCTGGACGCCGAGGATCTCGGTGACCGCGACGTTCTCGAAGTTCACGCCACCGGACGCGGTGAGGCGCTGGCCGATGTTGTCCCAATCGTCCAAGTAGGTGATTCCGCCGGCTTTTCCGTCGAGCAGGAAGGTGAGTTTCTCGCCGTTGTCCGTGCGCGTCGCACTGACCACAAGACGGTCGGCGACGGCGGCTCCGGTGGCGAACGTCTTGCGACCGTTGAGGACGAAACCATCTTCGGCGGGGCTGAGTTCGAGCGCCGCGTCGAGCGGGTTGCTGACGCCTGCCCAGAACTGGTCGGGCCGGACGCTGAACGGCGCGTCGAACAGGCCGCTGCGCCAGATCTGCAGGTAGTGGTACCCGAGGAGGTGCCCGATGTTGGCGTCGGCGGCCCCGATGATCCGGCCGATCCGCTGCTGCTGCGTCCAGTCGCCGACGTTCAGCAAGCCGCTCTGCCTGAGCAGTTCCACCTCTTTGGCGGGTGGCTGGTTCGCCCGGTCCCTGTCCGCCGCGTCGGACCTGAGCGTCGCCGCCACCTCGTGCGCGACGTCCAGCCAGTTCGTCATTCCTGCTCCTCTCGGGGTACCACGTTCAACTTACTTCGTCACACCACCGGGCTAACCACGATGTGAGAGAGACCGTCGACTGGCAGACTGCCCGCGCACCTCGCTTTGGCGAGGGACCAACATCTAGGGAGCATTCGGTATGGCGCAGGGCACCGTGAAGTGGTTCAACGGCGAGAAGGGCTTCGGATTCATCGCGCAGGACGGCGGCGGTCCGGACGTGTTCGTGCACTACTCGCAGATCTCCGGCTCGGGCTTCAAGTCGCTGGAAGAGCAGCAGCGCGTGGAGTTCGAGATCGGCCAGGGTCAGAAGGGGCCGCAGGCGCAGGACGTCCGCGCCATCTGATTCAGCTCTTGGGGCCCGCTCGGTTTCGCACCGGGCGGGCTTCTTTTGTGCCCATACCTCCAAAACGGGCGCTGAGCTGGACTTCCCGGGAGTGTCAGACCCGTCTGTCATCGTGGTCACATCAGCTCGTTCGGAGAGCCACGATGATCGAAAGGCCTGGTACCGCCATGCATTCCGCCCCCTCACTCCACTCCGGACTCCACGGTCGCCTGCCGGGTCCGGCAGCGCGGTGACGGCGCCGCAGTGCGTCCGGCAGCGCGAGGACGGCCGTCGCTGCGAGGCCCGGGCGGCGGACTGGGGCGCACCCGATGCTGCCGACCCCGCCGCGAACCCCGTGGCGTGCTGGGCTCACCTGACACCGGCCGAACGCACGACCTGCCGTGCGAACCGCGACCGCCGAGCCCCGCGGCCTCAGGACCACGCCGCTCCGGCTCCACTCCCCCAGCGCCAGGCCGCGCCGCTAGCGTGGCCACCCCGCCGTTACGCGCCTGGGATCACCATCTCGCACAGCATGCGGAAGTCCCTCAACAAGGCCGCTTTCCTGCTGGCGACCGACTCCGGCCGCCATCCCGGCGCGGTCAACAGCGAGCTGAACGGCGTCATGGGGGTCGACCGCCGCGCCGAGGCGAGCAAGGAACAGCTGCGTGAGGGCCTGAGATACGTCGGCGATCAGCTGCGAGCCCTGGGCAGATCCAGCACCAGGCCGCGTGACCACGATGCCGGCACGACGTTCAGCGGCGATCCGCCGTTCTGAGACGACACAGGCGCCGCGGTCCGTCGACCACGACGCCTGTACTTGCCGCCGCGGGATGTCGACGACGTGCGCTCTCGGGACGTGCCCGGAGCAAGTGGCAACCGAGGGAGTCGAACCCTGCGCGGCTTGTGAAGGCGGCGCCCGAGTACCGGCCCTAACCCTTCGGTTGGGCGACGGCTGCCGTGGAGTTGTCCTGCGACGTACTGGTTCCCCTGCTCGTCAAGAGCGATTCACGATGCTGGGGATACCCAGAGTGTTAAAGGTTCACACCCTTGAAAGCGTTTCATGTTTCACCCCGGTGCATGACTCTGGTCACCATGCGATACCTCCCTGCCATCGCAGCCCTGCTGCTACTTCCCCTGGTACCCGCCACCGCCGACGCGGCTCCCGCGGGCACGTTCTACGTCACCAGTGTCAGGACCGGACTCAACGTCGCCCAGAGCGGCAGTGGACTGGCGCTGCACCGCCCCAAGGGCAACGAGGACCGCCAGCAGTGGCGGCTGAGCGACGGGAGGTTCGAGAACACCGACTCGCCGGGTCAGTGCATCACCCGTCAGCTCACCATGGGTTCGTGTTCACAAGGGGATACGGTTCACGAGCCCCGTCAGTTCGGTGATCAATGGGAATTCTTCAGCCTGAATGGCGAGTCGCGCTGGTACCTGACGCCGGTCAGCGGTCAGACCGAGCCGATGCCGGCGGATCCGCGGCTCGACCAGATGACGTTCCTGACCGCCCACAACGCCTATGCGAACGGGGTGGACGGCGGGTTCGCGCCGCCGTTCGTCAACCTCGCCAAGAACCAGACGCGCGGCATCGTGCAGCAGCTGAACGACGGCGTGCGGGGCTTCATGCTCGACATTCACCAGACCCCGGACGGCGCGATCCTGTGCCACAACAGTTGCACGCTCGTCAGCAAGCCGGTGGCGCTCAACGTGGACGTCCAGCGGATCGTGGACTTCCTCAAGAACAACCGCAGCGAGATCATCACGGTCTTCCTGGAGGACTACGTCGACGCGAACACGCTGCGCGCCGAGCTTCGCAAGGTGCAGGGGCTGAACGACGTCCTGTACCGGGCGGAAGGCGTGCAGCAGAACGGGTGGCCCACGCGCAGCCAGCTGCAGGGCAGCAACAAGCGGCTGATCATCTTCACCGACCACGGCAAGGACGGGCGCGAGGACAGCGGCGTGCTCTACCAGAAGGACTGGACGGTCGAGAACTACTGGTCGATGGGTTCGGGTCTGGGCAGTTCCGACTGGTCCTGTTACAGCCGATGGGATGAAAAACCGCTCACGGCGACGGGCAGCTTCCAGCCTTTGTTCGTGATGAACCACTTCCGGGACGTTCCGTTCACGAGCACGGCCACGACGGACAACGGCAAGCTCGCGAACCGGGCGCAGCAGTTCTGCCAGCCAGCGGCGCGGAAGAAGCCGAACTTCCTGGCAGTCGATCTTTATCACCTGGGCAATGCCCAGGCGGCGGTGAGCCTGCTCAACTCATACGCATATAGGCCGTAGCCCAGATTGTGGGAGTTGTACGCTCCGCGCATGGCCTCGATCCTGTTCACGCGCGGAGCGCCCTCTCTCGACATCATCGACCAGGAAGGCCTGCGCGAAGCAGCGCAGAAAGCCTTCACGGACGACCCCGGCGGCACCTTCGCGTACGGCACGAGCGTCGGCTACGTCCCGCTGCGCACCTGGCTCGCGGAGCAGCACGGCGTCGCGCCGGAGCAGGTGCTCGTCACCAACGGCTCGATGCAGGCCGACGCGTTCCTGTTCGAACTGCTCGTCCAGCAGGGCGACGACGTGGTGGTCGAGGCTCCGACCTACGACCGCACGCTGCTGAACCTGCGCCACCGCGGCGCCAAGATCCACGCGATCGAGCTGGAGACCGACGGCATCAACGTCGACGCGCTCGAGAAGCTGCTGGAGAGCGGTGTGCGCCCGAAGCTCGCGCACATCATCCCGAACTTCCACAACCCGGCCGGCTACACGCTGTCCGAGGCGAAGCGCGCGCGTCTGCTCGACCTCGCGGCCAAGTACGACTTCGTGCTGTTCGAGGACGACCCGTACGTCAAGGTGCGCTTCGAGGGCGAGCCGCTGCCGACGATGCTCTCGCAGGACAAGAACGAGAAGGTCGTCTACGCGTCGTCGTTCTCGAAGACCATGGCGCCCGGCATCCGCTGCGGTTACCTGGTGGGCCCGAAGGCCGTCATCAAGAGCGTCCAGGACATCGCCACCACCACGTACATCTCGCCGAACATGGTGGCGCAGTCGATCGTGAACTCGTACTGCCGCTCCGGCCGTCTCGACGAGTCGGTCGTGAACGTCCGCACGGCGCTGCGTGCGCGCAGGGACGCTCTCGTGGCGGCGCTTCAGCGTGAGCTGCCGGAGGCCGTCTTCACCGCGCCGCAGGGCGGCTACTTCATGTGGGTCGAGCTGCCGGGCGTGTCGATCGACAAGCTGGTGCCGGTCGCCAAGGAGCACGGCGTCGAGTTCGTGAAGGGCTCCGACTTCCTGCTGGAGGGCGGCGACAACGCCCTCCGTCTCGCGTTCTCGGGCGTGACGCCGGAGCAGATCGACGAGGGCATCACGCGCCTCGGCGCGGCCGTTCGCGCGCTCTAAGAGCACCAAAAAGCGTCAGTTACTGCCAGAACTTCTGGCAGTAACTGACGCTTCGCGCTACCGTGGCGACGTGGACACCTTGACCACGCGCGCCGCGAAGGACCTGCGCACCCGCCTCGCGATCCAGGAGGCGGCCATCGCCCTGTGCCTCGACCAGGGCTTCGCCGCCACGTCGACCAAGGCCATCGCCGATCGCGCGGGCGTCTCCGAACGCACGCTGTTCCGCACGTTCGGCACCAAGGCCGCGATCTTCTGGTACGACGCGTTCCTCAGCCGCGTCGTCCGTGCCCTCGCCCCGGACCCGGATCCCGTCGCGGCGCTCACGACGGCCGTGCGCACGGCCATCGACACGATCACCCCCGAACAGTGGGCGCTGGAACTCGGCCGCCGCGCGGTGATCGTCAAGGAACCGGACCTCATCGCGACCGGCACGCAGGAGCTCAACACGGGCGCCGCGCGGATCGCGACGATCCTGACCCCACCGCTCGCCTCCCCCGACCAGGCCTTCGACCTGGTGCTCTTCGCCCGGTTCGCGGTGGCGGGCATGGGCGCGGTCCCCATCCACGCCGACACCACGCCCGCCGAATGGGGCGCGGCACTGGAACGTGTCACGCACAAGGCCGCGCACGGCGCGTTGGAGCGATCATGAAGCTGCCGAACCTCATCACCGACCCGAACACGCTGGCCGGCCTCAGTCACGACGAGGCCGAGTGGGCACCGGCGGGCACGCCGTACGCGGCGCTCCGACCGCAGTCCACAGAGGACGTCCAGCAGGCCGTGAAAGCCTGCGCCGAGCACAACGTCCCGATCGTGCCGCGAGGTGCGGGCACGGGCCTGTCCGGCGGCGCCAACGCGACGGACGGCTGCCTGGTCCTCGATCTGAGCCGGATGAACCGGATCCTCGAGATCGACCGGGACAACCTGCTCGCCGTCGTGCAACCGGGCGTCGTCAACGACGACCTCAAGAAAGCCGTTGCCGCGCAAGGACTCTGGTACCCGCCGGATCCGGCCAGCTCACCGTGGTCGACGATCAGCGGCAACGTCGCCACGAACGCGGGCGGCCTGTGCTGCCTGAAGTACGGCGTGACGCGCGACTACGTGCTCGGCCTGGAAGCCGTGCTGGGCGGCCCTGTCCCCTACGGCACCGCGGTGCGCCTGGGCAGGCGCACCACCAAGGGCGTCGCCGGCTACGACCTGACCAGCCTGCTCGTCGGATCCGAGGGCACGCTCGGCGTCGTCACCGAGATCACCGTCCGCCTCCGCCCGGCCCCACGGCCCGCCGGCACCGTCGTCGGCGCGTTCGACAGCCTCGTCGCCGCAGGTCAGGCCGTTGCGCTGAGCACCAGCCGAGGCCTGCAACCCGCCGCGCTCGAACTGATCGACCGCGCGTGCCTGCAGGCCGTCGAGGACTGGAAGCATCTCGGCATCGAACCGGACACCGAGGCGATGCTGCTGGCCCGCGCCGAGACGCCCGACGACGCCGACGGGCTGGTCGCGGCCTTCACCGACGCGGGCGCCGTCTGGACGGAGCGGTCCACCGACTCGACCGAGGCCGAGGCCCTCTTCGCCGCCCGCCGCCTCACCTACCCGGCGCTCGAACGCCTGGGCCCGCTGCTCACCGAGGACGTCTGCGTGCCCCGGTCCGCGGTCCCCGCGATGCTCGCGCACATCGAGGAGATCGGTGCGCGCCACCAGGTCCGGATCGCGACCATCGCCCACGCCGGCGACGGCAACCTGCACCCGTTGCTGATCACCCCGCCGGGCGACGACAACGCCAGGATCGCGGCGCAGGCGGCGTTCGAGGACATCATCGACCAGGCCCTGGCGCTGGGCGGCACCGTCACCGGCGAGCACGGCGTCGGCCTTCTGAAGCGCGACGGCATGATCCGCGAACTCGGCCCCGGCGCGCACGCCGTGCAGCAGGCCATCAAGCACACGCTCGACCCGCTGAACCTCTTCAATCCCGGCAAGGCCTAAGGAGTCCGCATGTTCGTTCCGGTAGACGGTGGCGACCTGGCCGTCGAGATCCACGACGGCGACACTCCGCCCGTGCTGGCGATCCACGGCGTCAGCGGCAGCCGCAAGCTCTGGAACTGGGTGGCCGCCCACCACTTCTCCCTCATCGCACCGGACCTGCGCGGCCGCGGCGACAGCTCCGAGGTCCCCGGCGCGGGCATCGGTCAGCACGCCGACGACATGGTCCGCGTGCTCGACGCCCTCGACCTCCAGACCGTGACGGTCTGCGGCATGTCCATGGGCGCGTACGTGGCCGCCGATCTGGCCGTGCGTCATCCGGACCGCGTGCGCACGCTCGTGCTCGTGGACGGCGGCTTCCCGATGCCCGCCCACGCCCAGATGACCGAGGAACTGCTCTCAGCCGCGTTCGCCCCGCAGTTGGCCGCGCGCGAACGCACCTGGACCGTCGACGAGTACCTCGCCGTCCAGGCCATGGTGAACCCGCTGATCGACGCCACCGACCCACTGATCCGCGACTACTTCGCCCACGACCTGACCTCCGACGGCCACCTGAGGCTCCCGGCCGACACCCTGGTCGCCGACGCCACCGACGTCATCTTCGGCAAGTCGCGCTGGCGGGAACTGACCGTGCCGACCTGGTTCCTGCACGCCGAGTGGAGCACCGGCCCGGACAGCCCGCCCGCCTACACCGTCGAGCAGGCCCAGGAGTTCCGCACCGCACTGCCCGTGCTGCACGAACCCGTGCTGATCAACGAGGTCGACCACGGCGGCACCGTGATGACCCGCGCGGGCGCCGCCGTCACCGCCGAGGTCCTCGCGGAAGCCTTGAAGTGACCGTCTGAGCACTGCGCCACACCTCCTGGATCTCAGCGCGCCTCCGAGTTAGTGTGTACACCAATGATTAGTACACCAAGTATTCCGGAGAACCCGCTCGAACTGGAGCGGCAGGTCTGCTTCGCGCTGGCCGTGGCCAGCCGGACGGTCATCGCGGTCTACCGCCCGATCCTGGAGCCGCTGAACCTCACGCATCCCCAGTACCTGGTGATGCTGGCGCTCTGGGAACGGTCGCCGCGCACCGTCAAGGACCTGAGCAACGTCCTGCAGCTCGACCCCGGCACCCTCAGCCCGCTGCTCAAGCGGCTGGAGGCGGTCGGCTACGTCGAGCGGCAGCGGGACAAGGCGGACGAACGCGCGCTCGCGCTCACCCTGACCGAGGCCGGGCAGGAGCTGAGAAAAGAAGCGCTGAAGATTCCCTTCAAGGTCGTGGAGCAGCTCGACATGACGTTCGAAGAGCTCGCGCAGCTGAACCAGGTGCTGCACAAGGTGATCGCCAAGGCCGTCCGATGAACCCGGCATTGAAGCTCTGGTACTACGCGGGTGGCAGGCTGCCGCAGAAGTACCGGGAGTTCGTCTTCGACGACGTGACCGGTCCGAAGTGGTTGGTGCGCTTCACGGTGCGCAGTCTTGTGCAGGTCACGCCGCTGACGACGGCCATCACGCTGGCGCTGGTCTTCGGACTCGGCTCGGCGTGGCCACTCGCAATCGCGTGCGGAGCGCTCGGTTTCGTTGTAGGACTGTACTTCGCGCTCTCCTACGCACCCGAAAGCGTGGATTACCGGCTCACGAAGTACGGGTATCCACGAGGGTCGGCGACTCAGGGTCGCCGGGAACGAAACGCCGTGAGGGACCGCGCGCGACAGGCGAAGTACGACGCGGTCTGGCGGCGATCCGAAGGGTAGAGACCCATGGCCTTGCTGAACGATCAGTTCGAGTTCACGAGGCCGCAGGCGCTCACTCTCACGGCGGGCTTGCTGCAGCTCGCGTTCGGATGGTTCGACGTGTTCGGATTGGACCCGAACTACCACGTGGTCCAGATCGGGGTCGGGGCGCTGGGCGTCGCGATGGCGTGGCGGCACGACCTCGCGCGGATGTACGGGATTCTCCTGCTGTTGTCGTTCGGGATGCTGGCTTTCTCGCTCAACGACCTGACGACCGAAAGTTTTCTCGAGGTGCGGACGGCCCTGATCGGGCTCGTGATCACGCTGGCCAGGCCGGCAAAGCGCGCTCAGAACTGACGTCGCGGTCCACCGAGCGCAACGCCGTCACGGTCGCGAACCCCTCGGCCAGCAACGCCGTGTCCGTGCCGGGCACCAGTGACTCCTCTGCGTAGACGTGGACGAGCTCGACCTCGCCGTCGTCCCGTTCGTCCACCCGGCTCTGCACGGTGCCGAACCGCGCCAGCTCCGCCCAGCGAAGTCCGCGCACGTCGGCGATGTTCGGCACGTTCACCGACAGCACCGAGGCCGCGGGCATCTCCAGCAGCAACGGCAGCACGACGCGCACCACCTCGCCCGCCTTGTCCCACAACGGTTCCGGCTCGTCCAACCCCACGTCGAGCGACACCGCCATCGACGTGACGTCGTTCAGGTGCCCGGTCAGCGCCGCGCCGACGGTGCCGGAGTGCAGGATCGCGCGGCCCACGTTCGCACCGAGGTTCACCCCGGACAGCACCACGTCGGGCTTGCCGCCGAAGCCGCCGCGGCACGCGATGAGCGAGATCAGCCCCGGATGCGCCGCGACCGCGTAGGCCTCCACGTCGAGGCCGGGCAACGAACGGCGTTCGCTCGCCACCCTGCCGTTCTCGCCCGCCGCCGCGACGGAGGCGCTCGTGCCGCTGGCCTGGGTGGCCGGTGCCGCCACCACCACCTCCAGGCCTGCCTCCAGGGCCGCAGACGCCAGCACCGCCAGGCCGGGCGAGTCGATTCCGTCGTCGTTCGTGATCAGCGCGCGCATCCGCTCATTCCTCGATCGGCTCCAGTTCCACGCGTTTGCTCAGCTCGCGCACCGCCTCTCCGCCTCCGCTGCCGAGGCCGTGGCGGGTCACGTTGACCGCGCCGGCGGCCGCGCCGAGCTTCACCGCGTCCGTCAACGACATACCCAGCGCGAGGCCCGCCGAAATCCCCGCGGTCATGGAGTCACCCGCGCCACGCGTGTCGACGGGCTGCAGCTGAGGCATCCGCACGAGGTACAACTGGTCTTCGAGCAGCGCCAACGCCGGTTCGTCGGCACGGGACACCACCACGCCGTGCACGCACGAAGAAGCGATCTCGCGGGCCTTCTTGATGAGCTTGGGCAGCTCTTCCTCGCCCAGTTCCTCGTGCGACACCTTGACGACGTGCGGGCCGCCCCGCACGGCCTCGGCGAGCCGTTCCCCCGCCAGGTCGACGATCACGCGGCAGCCGTTGCCGGTCAGGTCGGAGGTGAGGCGGAAGTACGTGTCGTGGGGCAGCACCCGGTCGTCGGACGGCCCGCTCAGCACGGCTGTGCCCGCACGGATGCCTTCCACCAGCGCCGACTCGTACACGTCGTCGAGCTCGTGCCGGGACAGCGCGTCCGGGAGCATCTCGACCATCTCGTCGCGGCTTCCGTCACGGCGATCATGCACGTAGGCGCCGTTGCGTGCGGCGACTTCCCGTGCCTGAAGCTCGACGTGCTCGCCTTCCAGCAAGGTGCGCAGCACACGGCCCGTCTCACCGCCGAACGTCGCGCACACCACTGCTTCGACGCCGAGGGCAGCGATCATCCTGGACTGCCAGAAACCCTGGCCACCGGCGTGCAGGTGCACGTCCGGTTCGCCATCGAGGTCCTCGACGGTGACGGTCAACTGAGGGGACGGGGCAAATACGGCAACTCGGGCATCCACGACAACCTGATACCCGGTGCGAACGAGTGCTACTCGTCCGCACCGGAGCAATCAGCGATCAGCAGACGCCGCCGTCGCGCCAGACACCCCACTGGCCGGTGGTGCCTGGTTCCTCACCGCGCGTCCACCACTGGGCGTTCCACTTGTGGCCGTTGTGGGAGACCACGTTGCCGCCGGTGTAGACCTTGTCGCGCTCCCACGCCGGCTGCGTGCAGGGGCCCGGTCCGGGGCCGCCGGTGTCCCACGGCACCTGGGTGGACCTGTAGAAGTTGATGCCCATGGTCGTCCAGCGCGGGCCCTGGTTGCCCAGGCGCACCTTGAACTGGTCCCAGTTGTGCGTCGACCACGGCGACCAGGCCAGTTCGGCGATCGCGCCGAGCCTCGGGAACGCCATGAACTCGATGTCCTGCCCGGTCACCAGCGTCTCGCTCCACAGTGGAGCTTCGACGCCGCGGACCGCGGACTCCGGCACGCCGCTCAGGTGCGTTCCGGGGTTCCAGTCGTACGCGGTCTGGACCTCGATCAGACCGGCCCACGACAGGCCCAAAGGCGTGCTGGAGTTGTACTTCATGTCCAGGTACGCCTTGTTCGCGGGCGACATGATGACTTTGTGACCGCGTGCCGCCGCTGCCTGCACCACGGCGTTGGACGTCGAGGTGCCCCAGTACTGCGGGATGGCGGTGGTGTCGGTGGTGGTCTTCACGAACTCGTGCCAGCCTAGCGCGGTCTTGCCGTACTTCTTCACGATCGGCAGGGTGCGGTTCATGAACGTCTGGTAGTCGGCGTCCGGCGTCGAGTGCGCCTCGTCGCCGCCGATGTGGAAGTACGGGCCGGGCGTGAGCGCCGCGATCTCGCGGATCACGTCGTCCACGAACTGATAGGTGATCTCCTTGCCCACGCACAACGAGGAGTAGCCGACCTCGATGTCCGTGCGCAGCGGCGGAGCCTGGCCGTTGCAGTTGAGCTCCGCGTACGAGGCCAGTGCCGCGTTGGTGTGGCCCGGCAGGTCGATCTCGGGGATCACCGTGATCTTGCGCGAGGCCGCGTACTGCACGATCTCGCTGTACTGCGCCTTGGTGTAGTAACCGCCGGGGCCGCCGCCGACCTGCGTGCTGCCCCCGTAGGTGGCGAGGCGCGGCCAGCTGTCGATCACGATCCGCCAGCCCTGGTCGTCGCTCAGGTGCAGGTGGAAGTAATTGATCTTGTAGAGCGCCAGCTGGTCGATGTAGCGCTTGACCGTGGAGACCGGGTGGAAGTGGCGGGCCACGTCGAGCATCGCGCCGCGGTAGGAGAACCGCGGGTAGTCGACGATCAGCGTGCCCGGCACGGTCCACGGACCGGCCTGCGCGGTCGTGCTCTCCACCTTGGCGGGCAACAGTTGCCGCAACGTCTGCACGCCCGTGAACAGGCCCTCGGAGGTGTTGGCGCGCAACACGATGCTGTTCGCGGCGACGTCGAGCTGGTAGCCCTGTTCCCCGACCGTGCCGGGTGCGCCCGAGAGCAGCAGCGAGATTCCGTCCGCCGGGGTTCCTGTCGCGTCGGACACCGGCAACGCGTACCCGGTCGAGGGCCGCAGGACTCCGGCGAGGAAGGTGCCGACGTCGCGTGCGGCCGGAGCCGTGTAGATCTTCGTGGCGGCCGTCAGGGTGTGCGTGACACCGCTTCTGGCCTGCACCGACACCGGGACCGGCACCAGGCTCTGCAGTGGTTCCGCGGCTTGCGACTGCGCGCTGACGGACAACGCTGCCGTGACAGCGATGACCGCGGCGAGAACGCGAGTTCTCACGACTCCTCCTCACGAGTCGGGGGGCGGCGACCCTGCCTTCAGCCTGCTCAGACATCCCTTTTGTCGTCAATGGTCTGAGCCAATTCTTTGCTCGGGACATGCCAGAATCACGGGCGTGGGGGACTTCCGAAGGCTGATCGACGACGTGGTGCCCGTGATCGAGGCGCTCATCCCGGACGAGCCGGCGGCGCTGCTGGGCCGCCACACCGAGCGCAGGAGGCAGGACCACTTCGCGGTCGGTTCCGTGGTGCAGCAGGCGTTGCACGCGTTCCCCTCACTGCCGGCGGAACGGCTGCTCGGCGCGCTGGAACTGGGCGTCGCCCGGCTGGACCTGACCGCGCCCGCCGACCTCGTCGCGCGGCTGCGGCCGTTGCCGGACGGCAGCAGCTTCGGACTGATGTCGATGAGCGGTCAGAGCGCGCTGGCCACGCCGATGAGCATGGTGAACGCGGTGCACCAGGGCGCCACCGACCTGATCGTCGAGCAGGTGCGCGCGATGCTCCCGGACCTGAGCGAGGTCACGGGCGACGAGGCGGCGATCGCCACCAAGCGCGGGGCGGCGCACCTGGCGGTGGCCGTGGCGGTGTCCAGGGCGATCCTCAACGCGCTCGGCACCCCGACCGCGGCCGATCCGGTGGCGGCCATCGGGATCGCGATCGGCGCGGCCGCCGAGATCCTGCCGGACGTCCCCATGCCTCCCGCCTACGAGAGGGCGTTGCTGGAGAAGCGGCGCCGGGAGTACCAGGGCATGTCCTGGAGCACGAGCGCGCAGGTGTTCGACCACGAGTTCGTGCTGGTCGAGGAACTGGGCAAGACCAAGGCGGACTTCACGGCGACGGGCCTGGCAGGCGCGATCGACACCGGGTTCGCGGTCCGCACGGGCATCGAGCAGGGCCAGGTCCCCGTCTCCGTGAGGGTCCTGCTGGACGAACCGGGCCCGCCGGATCTGGAGAGCTGGGACGAGGTCGCCGAGATCAGCTACGTCGCGGTGGAGGGTGACGCCAGGTTCGGTCACGGCGCCACCGCTCCGTGGCCGGGAGAGTTCCGCGTCCGAGTCTGCGCGAGCGGCCGTGACGAGGACGACGAACGCTACGAGCTGACGATCTGGCCGCAACCGATGTCGGATCCGTTGCTGCACAAGAAGACCGACCGCGTCGGGCACCTGCTGCGCGGCGAACCGGCGCCACCGCCGATCTCCCGTCCTGAGCAGCCGTACCGCTGGCTCAAGGAAGTGCTCGGTGAGGCGGCGACGGTCACGATCATCACGAACGCCGGCGTGGACGACGTCGTGGGCGAGTTCGAAGAGGACTCGATCGCCCTGGAGATCGACGGCGGCGTGCTCGTCGTGGAGGGCAACAACTGGCAGGGTTCTCGCGGCGAGGTGCTGGAACGCCTGTCCCGCAACGGGAAGGCCGCGAGCCACTACTGGAACGTCAACCGGCTCACGCGGCTGTCGTTCGCCCGCGCCGGTCAGGTGATCGACGCCCAGGAGGTCATGGGCCACACCTCGTTCGGCGACGCCGAGATCCAGGAAGCGTTGGAGGGCTTGAGCTTCGCCGACTACCGCCACCTCGACGCCAAGGGGATCACGGCGGTGGTGAGGTTCACCGGTGCCGTGATCCCCGAGGACGAGGTCCGTGCGGCGATCCAGGAGAAGATCAGTAGCTGGGAAGGCTGAGGCTGTTGACGACGTCGGCGAACTCCTCCGTGGGCGCGCCGCCGTTCGCCTGGTTCTTCAACGCCATGTCCTGGTTCGCGACCACGTACGGCCGCAGGATCTCCTCGTAGCGCTCGAAGGCGGTCGACGGGTCCTTGGCTAGCTCACCGGCGAGCACGTACGCGCCGATCAGGGCCATGCTGGTGCCCTGCCCGGACAACGGCGAACCGCAGTAACCGGCGTCGCCGAGCAGCACGACGTTGCCGCGGGACCAGGAGTCCATCCGGATCTGGCTCATCGAGTCGAAGTGGAAGTCCGGCGCCTCCCACATGTGCTTGAGCGCGGTCTGCCACGCCCAGCCCGCGTCGGCGAACTTCTCGGCGATCAGGGCGCGCTGGGCGCCGACGTCGCGGTGGTCGAAGTCGGCCACACCGTTGAAACCCATGTACACCCGGCATTCCGCGTTCGACCGGGCGCTCATGATGCCGCCGCCGACGACCTCGCCCTGCTGGAACGTCTGCCAGTGGTCGAGGCCGAGGAAGTTCGGCGCGGTGAAGACGGCGAGGTTCATGCCGAGGTGCGTGATGAACTCCGACTCGGGGCCGAACGCGAGCTTGCGGACGTTGGAGTGCAGGCCGTCCGCGCCGACGATGACGTCGAAGTCGCGCGGTGCCGCCTTCTCGAACGTGACGCGGGTGCCGTCGATCGAGGTGATCGTGTCGTCGAACAGGTACTCGACGCCGTCCGCCGCGTCGAAGAGCATCCGGGCGAGGTCGTCGCGCAGCAGTTCGACGTCGGGGCTCGACAGGTCGCCGCCGCTCAGGGTGTGCGTGGTGGAGCGGTAGAGCTCGTTGCCGTCGGCGTCGACCACGTTCATGCCGCGCATGTTGGTGCTGAACGACCTCAACTGGTCGCCGAGGCCCATGCGCTCGATGACCTCCAGGGCCGGGCCGCGCACGTCGATGGCCTGACCGCCGGGCCGCATGCCGCGTGCCCGCTCCACCACGGTGACGCTGAAACCGTGGTGACGCAGCCAATGAGCGAGCGCGGGTCCGCCGATGCTGGCGCCGGAGATCAGGACGTTCTTCATGGTGTTGCCCCCTGTGAGTCGGTGTTGCTCACAAGGTGCGGGCAGGCGCTGACCGTCCACTGACCGTCGGCGGTCAGCGCCTGACGGCGGCTACCGGGTGAGGAGCCGGGCGGCCGACGTGCCGAGGCCCGACGGGCCCTGGCTGAACGCTCCCGAGTTCACCGGGGTCCGGATCTCGTCCTCGCCGTACCGGCTCGTCTCCTCGTGCCAGTTGATGATCGCGACGATCCAGTCCTTCAGCTCGTCGGCGTACCGGGTGAGCGACGCCCGCGTGGCCGAGTCCAGTGAGAGGTCCTCGAACATCTTCGGCAGGTGCGTGTCGACCGACGCGATGAACTGCCCCAGGCGGGCGTCCATCAACGCGTAGGTCAGTTCGAAAGCGCGGGACTGCGAAACACCGAGGAAGGTCTCGACCACCTTCACCATGTTGTGCACTTCGCCCTCGTACTGAATCTCCTTCAAGTACGAGAAGACGTCGTTGAGCATGCAGCAGTAATCCATGGCCGACCGCTCCATGGTCTGGATGACCCTGGTTCCCCAGATCTCCGGCGGCACCGTCGTCGAATGCGAAAAGCGCGACAGCGACGTCGTCAGCTCGGAACCGAACGTCGACCGCCGCATCTCCAGGTAGTCGACGGGGTCCGGCACGCGGTTCTGCTGGATGTTGACGACTTCCCACACCCACGCGTCCACCATGTCGTCCACGGTCTGCCGGAACGTCGTGCGGAACTCGCCGGACATGGGGCCCGCGGTCTTCCGCCAGAGGTCGGCCAGGCTGCGTTCCATCGCGTTGGCCGGCGCCACGGTCAGCACCATGTCCAGCGGCATGCACTGCTTGAGCCGCGCGGTCTGGATCTTCAACCCGGCCAGGTCCCGCAGCCGCCCGAACACCCACGGGTAGACGTCGTCGGCGTAGGTGCCCCAGGTGAGCCAGGCCGCCGAGAGGAACAGTTCCTCCGGCGTCGCGTCCGGATCGAGCCCCGACGAGCACAGCGCGAGGTCGAAGCCCCGGTGCTTGGCCTCGTCCCAGATGCCCTCGTCGTGGATGCCCATCTCCCGGCCCCACGTGATGACCTCCTCGCGCGCCTGGTCGAGATGCGGCGACAGGGTCAGCGTGAAGGGCGTCCTGAACTCCGGCAGCGCGTACGGCTCGACGACCTTCGGCGTGCTGCTGAACTGCTTGAGCCGCTGCGGCATGGTCTTGGCGTACGAGCCGAGGACGTTCGTGGCGGACAGGCCCGTCCTGGCGCCCTTGTTCATGTACCGCGACGACCGCAGGTGCCACTCGTGGCCGCCCGCCTGCCAGTCCTGCAGGCCCTTCACGTAGCCGAGGACGGCCGCACGCCCGATCGGGTCGACGGCGTGCTCGTCCAGCAGGATCGGCACCTCCGTGAGGGCCGTGTGCTCGAACTGGTGCAGCCGGGACGTCAGCAGGTCGTTGACGGCCTCCGCGGCCTCCTGGGTGGGCACGTCGAGGAACTTCTCGAACACCAGCACGCCGTTGGACAGCTCGCCCTCGTCGAGCACCTCGCGCTCGTAGGAGAACAGGTCGTTGCGCAGGTGCACGGCGTCGCTGAACGTGTCCCGGAGGACCCCGATGGGCCTGGACAGGGCGATGGAGGCCGGCACTTCGAGGCCGACCGCGTGCTCGACGAGGTTCGCGCTCCACGGCGCCCCGCCGACCTTGCGGCGCATCTCGACGTACTCGATGGGGTTGCTGAGCCGCTGCGCGCTGATGTTGTGCAGCTCCCACATCGACTCGTCGAGCAGGTGCTTGGTGTTGTCGGCGAACCGCTCGCGCCAGTCGAGCGAGTGCTTGCCGACCGTGCGGCGCCAGAGGTCCGCGAGTCCCTTCTCGACCGGGTTCTCCGGCGTCGCCGTGATCACGCCGTTGACCGGCATGAACAGCGGCAGCCGGTCGAGGTAGGCCTGTGCGCCCTTGATGTCGGGGTTGCGCTTGTAGAGCTCGACGAAGTGGTCGTCGAAGTAGAAGACCCAGACGTACCAGTCGGTGACGAGGTCGAGCGTCTCACCGTCGCAGTCGGGGTGGGTGTACGCGCAGAGCAACGCGTAGTCGTGCGACTCGAGGTCGTCGTCGGTCCAGATCACCGTCCCGTGCTGTGGCACGTCGATCATGTCCATCTCGTGCGCCCAGGCCCGTGTGTGGACGCGGGCGCGTTCGAGGTTCGGATTCAGCCTGGCCGGATAGGGCGTGTAGAACTCCGGCAGCTGGAACGGCTGCATGTGGTGTGAACCTCCGCGCGGTGGACGTGTCGCGATGCACGCAACCAGCCCGACGCGCGGGGACGCCAGATGGTGAAACGTTGATCCACACGTTCGTAGATCGGTGTCGCCCGTTCAGCCCAGTCCGTTCCGACCGGCGACCACTCAGCGCACCAGTGACTGGGCGCTGAGTTTCACCGCGAACGGGAATTGCAGTTCGATGATCTCTTCGCCGTCGGACCGCGCCTGTTCGACGTAGACGCCGTTCTCCAGGTGCAGGCACCGCAGCCACGGACTGTCGTAGTCGATCATCCAGTAGTTCTCGCAGCCGACTTCCTGGAACTTCGCCCGCTTGAGTTCGAGGTCCACGTGTCGCGTGCGCGGCGAAAGGACCTCGACCGCCAGCACGGGTGGCCCGATGAGCGCCTGTTTCGAGAACTGCTCGCGCCGGCCCACCACCAGGTCGGGGATGAAGACCGTGTCGTCGGCGAGCACGACGTCGACCGGAGCGGGGAGGACCTCCAGCTCCGGTGGGCAGACAGCGGTCAGCGCCACCAGCAGCCGGGCGACCACCCGCTGGTGCACGGGGCGCGGTGAGGGGCTCATGACGAGCACCCCGTCGACGAGTTCGAAACGGTGCCCGTCATCAGGCATCGCCTCCAGATCCGCCCACGTCAGTGGTCTGCCGTGGGGAAACGTCGGGACACCACCCATGGTGCGTTCCACCCCCGCGTCGAGGCCACTGTCCGCCGGACGGATCCCGGCGATGCCATTAGACAAGACTGGTCCGATTCTCACGACTCGCAAGCCCCTTTTGGCCGACCCCGCACCACTGCACGCACACGTCTCCGTCAACACCGTCCCGCAGGGTGAGCAGCGACTGGTCCTGCCGTGGAAGGCACCACCCGGACGGAGCAGCATCATGGTTGCAAACGAACAAGTGACTAATTTTTGATCAATTTTCGGGCGATTTTTGATAACGTCGCCCGCCCTGCCAATTGCCCGCGAATGCGACCCTAACGGAATCTTACGGGTGAGCCAAGCACTCGGTTGGAGCAATACCTCACACCAACCTCATGGATGAAAGATCACATCGCCCAGGACGGGTTTCAAGCCGAATTCCGAGTAAACCGCACGGGCCGCCGCTTCCAGTTCGGCGGCGACTTGAACCTCACCGAGAGCCTGGTGCACGCGAGACAGTTCGAGACGGGCCCTCGCCGCTCCCACGACGTCGAAGTTCGCCTCGCAGAGGACCGCGGCCTCGTGCAGCAGGGTGCGGGCCTGGTCGAGCCGGCAGCGCACGAACTCGTTGCGCCCCAACGCGTACAGCACGAAGCTCTCGCCACGACGATCCCGTGCGGCGCGGGCCAGGTCGAGCGCGGTGGTCAGCACGCCGAACGCCTCGTCGTGCCGTCCGTCCACGGCCAGCAGCTTGCCCAGGCGGTAGTTGATCTGCGCCAGCACCCGTGCGGGGCCGGTTCCGTCGCACGCGGCCAGCGCGGCGCTCAGGCGTTCGCCGGCACCGTCGGTGTCGCCGTCGTACAGGTCGATCTGGGCGAGGTGCTGGAGCACGGACGCCTGGCCGACCGGGTCGGCGAACCGCTCGTACACCGCGAGCGCGTGCTGGTACCACTGGCGGGCGGTGGCGAACTCGCCGGACGAGCGAGCGACGATGCCGAGGTTGCGGTAGACGAGGCCGAGACCCGCGAGGTCGTCGTGGTCCTCGAAGAAGTCCTTGGCGCGCAAAGTCATCTCGTGCGCGAGGTCGTAACGGCTCTGGCTGATGTGCAGCGACGCGAGCGAGCAGTGCAGCACGGCCGCGCCACGCCGGTTGCCCACCTTCTCGCACGCCGCCAGCGCGATGTCGTGCGTGTGCTGCCAGCCTTCGAAGCCGGTGCGCGTCTCGAACAACGTCACCAGCCGGTGCGCCAGCTCCCAGGCCGGCTCGTCCAGACCGGCCCCCGCGGCCAGTTCGACCGCGTCGCACAGGCTCTCGTGCTCGGACTCCAGCCACTCCCGCGGATCGGTTCGCAGCAGCCGGTCCGGCCGCACCACTTCGCGTGCCGAACAGCCGCGCACGACGGAGAAGTCCCCGCCGTACATCGCGGCGTGGGCCTGGTCCAGCAGGTACAGCCAGCCACCGAGCACGCGGCGCAGGGCCTCACCGGCGTCGGACTGACCCGACGCGAACTCCCGCACCAGTTCGGGCACCGCATAGCCGTCCGCGCCGGCCGAGACGAGGTGCGCCGACACCAGTTCGTCCACAGCGGACTGTCCGCGCACGTCCCCGAACGCCACCACCGGCGCCCACGACGGCAACCGCCGCGCGCCCACTCCCGCGAGCAGGCCCAGCAACCGGCGGGCGTGCGGGCTCAGGTCCCCCGCCGTCTCCTCCAGCCGCGCCCGGACCGACAACCCGCCGTGCGACAGGGTCTCCAGCCGCCCGCGCGGATCACGCAGGCGGTCGGCCAGCAGCGCCAGCGGCCAGTGAGGGCGGGCCGCGAGCACGGCCCCGGCGATCCGCACCGTGAGCGGCGAACAGTCCGAGGCGGCCACCAGCGCCTGCGCCGGCGCGCTCTCGGCGGCCAGCCGGTCGGGGCCGATCTGGTTGCCCAGCAACATCATCGCCTGCGCGGGTTCCAGCGGACCGACCTCGACGACGTGGGGCAACTTCAAGGCGTGCCGGGAAGTCACGAGCACCGCGCATCCGGGTGCGTGCGGCAGCAACGGCTTCACCTGGTCGACGCACGTGACGTCGTCCAGCACCAGGAGAAGCGACTGGCGCACGACAGCGTCTCGATAGGCGCTCAGCCGGGCGGCGAAATCGCCGGGGGCGGGCAGCCCGAACGCGGTGAGGAACCGGCCGAGCACCTCGTGCGGGGTCGTGCCGCGCAGCCGCACGAACAGCTGACCGTCCGGGAAGTGGCCGTTCGCGACCCGGTGCGCGGCGTGCACGGCGAGCGCCGTCTTGCCGGTGCCGACCGCGCCGGTCAGCAGCACCACCTGCGGAAACGGGATGATCCGGTCGACGACGGACTGCAGCAGCTCCTCCCGCCCCACGAAGTCGGCGACGGCGGCGGGAAGCTGGTGCGGGCGTGGGAACAGCGCGGTCTGCACACCGCTCCCTTCCGCCGGAGACCTGTCAGCGCAATTCAGTTTCACACAGAATTCCCGCGGCTTCACGGCCCGTGTGATCGTGGTGGGGACGAGGTGGGGACGGGCTTCACGACCCTCGGTGGCAACACCACCGAGGGGAGCTGGGGATGCGCAGGACCACGGACAAGATGCAGCAGTGGGTGGCGTTCGCCGTGCTGGCGGCGGCCGTGATCATGCTGGTGGCGCTGGGGCTGACGCTGTAGCGAGTGCCTGCTTCGCGCGGTCGACGGTCCGCCGCTGGCACAGGCGTTCGGCGGCTTGCACCGCCTCCTCGCCGCAGCGGATCGCGGCGGCCGTGTCCCCGAGCGCGTGGTGCAGGCCGGACAGCTGGATGAGCAGACGTGCCTCGCCCCAGCTCCGCTTGTTGTGGCGGACCAGGTCGAGGCACCGCTGAGCGTAACGCACCGCCGCGTCCAGCCGTCCGTTCAGCTCCGCGTGGAGGGCGAGGGAGATCAGGATCGCGATCCCGCCCTGGCGGTCCCTGACCTTCGTCATGGCCGAGAGGACGGACTCGTCGTCGGGCTGCCTCATCGACTCGCGGGTCTGCCGGAGCATCGCGCGCACCATCTCGCGGGCCTGGTCGAGTCTGCCCATGGCGTACAGCAGGTAGCCGAAGTCGGCCATGGCCATCACGCCGCCGCGCCAGTCGCCCGACTCCCGGTACGCCGCGAGGGTCCGTCCGATGAACGCGACGGCCTCCTCGTCCCTGAACTCGTTGTAGTGCACGTAGCCGATGTCGTGCAGGACCATCGCGCACGACCGCACGTCGCCGTGCGCCGTCAGCAACTCCAGCGACTTCTCGATGTGGACCAGAGCCTGGTCGTTCTCACCGCGCTCCGCGTACACGATGCCGATGTTGTGCAAAGCGTTCGCCTCGCCCGTTCTCGCGCCGATGTGACGCATCAGCGTGAGACCGCGTTGGAAGTACTCCATCGCCTTGTCCAGCTCGCGGCGCTCTCGCGCGATGATGCCGAGAACGCCCAGCGTCGAGGCCTCGCCGCGCAGGTCCTTGATCTGCCGCATCAGGTCGAGCGCCTGGTGCAGGTGTTGCACCGCACGCGGGTCGCTGTCCTCCATGTACGCCGATCCCAGCCCCCGCAGCGCTTCCGCGCGTGCCTTCAGGTCACCGAGCTGGTGCGTGGCCGCCAGCGCGAGGCTCTGCAACTCCACCCGTTCGCGGCCGTAGCCTCGCATCAGCAGGAAGTACGCGATGAGGTGCGGTATCTGCCACGCGTGCTGGTAATGCCCTTGGTAGGCCGCGAGGTACACGGCCGCCTTCAGGTTGAGGCGCTCCTTCTCCAGCCACGCCACCGCGTCGGCGTGCGTCGCGAACCGCAGCGGATCGGCGGGTTCGTACCGGACGGCGGTGTGGATCCGCGGCCGGCCGGGGTTCAGCACGTCCGCGGCCTCAGCCGCGTTGCGCAGGTAGTGGTCGAGAAGGCGGGTGACGGCCTCGGTCTTCTCGTCCGCCTCCACGCTGGCCTTCGCGTGGTCCGCCAGGAGGTCGTGGAACCGGTAGCGGCCGTTCTCCTTCTGCTGCACCAGATGTGCGTCCAGGAGTTCTTCCAGCAGCCGTTCGGCCTCGACCCGTGTCGTGCCGATCATCGCCGCGGCCAGGTGGGCGTCGAAGTCCTCGCCCGTGTGCAGGCCCAGCCGCCGGAACAGGCGCTGCTGCTCGGCCGTGAGTTGCTGGTAGGACAGGGCGAACGCGTCCGCGACGCTGCGTTCGCCCGCGGTCAGCTCGCTCAGCCTCTGCCCGGTGAGGCGGCGGGTCAGGTCCTGCGCGGACCACGCCGGCCTGGTGCGCCAGCGGGCGCCGACGATGCGGACGGCCAGCGGCAGGTAGCCGCAGAGCCGGACGATCTCGCGTGCGGAGTCCAGGTCCTGGTCGAGCTTCGCGCGGCCGATGATGCTCGCGAGCAGGTTCAGGGAGTCCTCTTCGGACAGCACGTCCAGCGAGATCGTGTGCGCGGCGTCCAGGTCGACGAGCCGGCGTCTGCTGGTGACCAGCACCAGGCCGGTGCCGGGCAGCAGCGGACGGACCTGGGAGGTGCTGCCCGCGTTGTCGAGCACGACGAGTGCCTTGCGGTGCGCCATCTCCGCCCGCCACCGGGCGGCGCGGGCGTCCAGGCCGTCCGGGATGTCCTGCGCGGGCACGCCGAGCGCGGTCAGCAACGCCAGCAGCGCGTCGGACGGGGTGCGCGGCTCGACGCCCGCGGTGTAGGAGTGCAGGTCCACGAACAGTTGTGCGTCCGGAAAGCGGGCGGCCAGCCGGTGCGCGGCGCGGACCGCGATCGTGGTCTTGCCGATGCCGGCCATGCCGTCGATCGCGGTGATCGCGACGCATCCGGACGGCACGGCGGCGAGGATCTCGTCAAGGTCGGAGGCACGGCCGGCGAAGTCGGCGATGTCGCCGGGCAGGTCGTTGCGGGCGCGCGGGCGGTTGTCGGCCGTGAGCACCTGCTGGTGGGCCTTCTGCAGGTCCTTGCCGGGGTCGAGGCCCAGCTCCGCGGCGAGTCTGCCGCGGATGTCGTCGTAGGCCTGCAACGCCTCGGTCTGCCGGTCGCAGCGGTGCAGCGCCACGATCAGCTGGGCCCACATCCGTTCCCTGGTCGGGTGCTGGCCCGTCAGCGAACGCAGTTCGGGCACCAGTTGCTCGTGCTCGCCGGCACGCAGGTCCTGCTCGATCCGCGCTTCCAGCGTCGCGAGGTACTTCTCCGTCAACGCGGGCACGTGGTCGCGTTCGAGCGCGTCGCTGCCGATGTCCGCGAACGGGCGCCCTCGCCAGAGCGCCAGCGCCTCGCGCGGCTCCAGCCGGTCGAACCGGTGGACGTCGACCTCGTCGGGCCGCACGTCCAGCAGGTATCCGGCCGGCTTGGTCAGCACCAGCCCCGGCAACACCTCGCGCAGGCGGCCGACCGTGGTCTGCAGGGCGTTGCGCGAACCGCCGACCAGCTCGACGAGTTCGTCCACTCCGACGACCTGACCGGGGCGCAGCAACAAGGCGGCGAGCACCACCCGTCGTTTGCCGGGCGGGATGTGGACGTGGCGCCCGTCGAGCACCACGTCCAGCGGCCCGAGCAGGCCGAACGATCTCACTTCCACTGACCCCAGTGCACGACCTCGTCGAACACCTTGCGCTTGCGCCGCAGCGGCGAGGCACCCTCGGAGACGCCCTCCTCCGCCGAGTGCCCGATCGCGATCATGCCGATCGGCACGTACGTGTCCGGCACGCCGAACGCCGCGCGCAACTCCGGCCACGTCTCCTTGTCCGTGCCGAAGAACACCGCGCCCAGGCCCTCGTCCACGGCCGTCTGCAGGATCAGCAACGCGGCCATGCCGGTGTCGATGTCCCAGTAGGGCACGGGCCAGCGTTCCTCGGTGAGACCGGCCCAGGCCTTGTCGGGCTGCGCGTACCGGTCGAGGTAGACCTGCTTGGACGAGAACGGGATGACGACGACCGGGGCCGTCTTCGCCTCTTCCCCGCCCCACCACTCGAACATCTCGGCGAGCCGCTTGAGCGGCTCCCCCCGCAGGACGAGGAAGCCCTGGCCCTGCGAGAACCCGGCTGACGGACCGCGCACGGCGTTGCGCATGATCCGCTGGATGCTCTCGTCGCTGACCGGCTCGTCGGTGAACTTGCGCACCATCCGCCGACGGCGGACCACGTCCTGGAACTCCATCGCTACCCCCAGATAGTCGAGCCACGACCGTATCAGCGGCCGGGCCGTCCCTGAGGGCTAGAGCCTGCGCAGTCCTGCCAGCACGCGTTCGAGCAGCAGCCCGTCCGGCCGATCGCCGCCGTAGGACGACGCCGTCCGGTGCACGTCGATCAGCCCGTGCCCGGCCATGTCGCCGAGCAGCACCTTGGTGACGCCCAGCGGCAGTCCGCGCAGGGCGGCGATCTCCGCCACCGACCGCGGCTGCGAGCACAGTGCCAGCACGTCCTGGTGCTCCGGGCGCACGGCGGTGGCCGAGAACTCGTTCACCGAGACCAGGGTCTCGATCTCCAGGTGCACGTCGGACGTGGTGCGGCCGCCGGTCCACGCGTACGCGCGCACGATCGACGACGACGTGTCGACGCCGTCCTCGATCGACGGCAGCGGCGGGACCGGTTCGAACGGCGCCGTGGCGTACGGGTCCGGCTGCTCCGGCGGCGGTTCCGGCGCACGCTGCGCCTTCTTGCCGCGCTTGCGGATCCGTTCGCTGTCGAAGCTGAAACCGCTGATCAGGTCGCCGAAGTTGACCTGATCGTCAGGCTCTCTGCTCATGCCAGCTCTGCCCGCAGTTCCGGCGTGAGCAGCTGGCCCACCTGCCGCACGACCACGGTCATCTCGTACGCGATCTGCGCGACGTCCGCGGAGGACGACGCCAGCACCGCGAGGACCGAGCCGTCGCTGATCGCCGACAGCAGCATCACGCCCCGGTCCATCTGCACGACGGTGCGCACGACCGACTCCCCGGCGAAGCACTTCGACGCGGAGTCGGCCAGCGAGACCACGCCCGCCACGATCGCCGCGAACTGCGGTGCGACCTGCTCGGGCAGCTTCGAGGACGAGATCAACACCAAGCCGTCGGCCGAGATCACCACGGCGTGCTCGATGCCTGGCGTGCGTTCGGCGAAGTTGGTGACCAGCCAGCCGAACTGGTCAACCTGCGTGCTCATCGACTCTCCTGGTGGTCGGGAAGGCCGCGCTGCACACCGCGCTGGAAGGCGTCGAGGAAGCCTCGGGCCGATTCCGGCGTCTGACGTGCGGGTGCGGGGGGAGGCGGCGGTACGGCGGCCGGACTCGTCTGCTGGAACCACGATGCCTGCTGCCGTTCGATCGTCTCCCCTCGGAAAGACTCCCAGGACTCTTCCCGCCTTGGTGCCAGTTCGGCCGGAACCAACACGATCGCGCGAGTCCCTTGGCCCTGTTTGGCGTCCAGACGTACCACGATCTGGTGGCGTGCCGCGAGTCTGCCGACGACGAAAAGTCCCATTTCGCGGAACACCTGGATGTCGACGCCCTCCCCCGCGGCCTCCAGGCGCTCGTTCACGCCGGCCAGTGCCTCGGGGTCGATGCCGATGCCGTGGTCGACCACGTCGATCTGCACGATGTCGCCAGCCTCGATGGACGCGCTGATCGAGACCTGGGTGTGCGGCGGCGAGAAAGCCGTCGCGTTGTCGAGAAGTTCGGCCAGCAGCCGGACCAGGTCGCTCGCCACGTAACCGACGACCTCGGCGTTCGGCGCCGTGTGCACCATGACCCGCTGGTACTGCTCGATCTCCGCGGCCGCCGCGCGCAGCACGTCGGTGAGCGGGATCGGCTTGTGGAACCGCCGCGCCACGTCGCCGCCGGAGAGCACCATCAGGTTCTCGTTGTTGCGGCGCATGCGGGTGGCGAGGTGGTCGAGCTTGAAGAGGTTCGCGAGCTGGTCCGGGTCCTCCTCGTACTTCTCCAGCTCCTCCATCAGCTTGAGCTGGCGTTCGACGAGACTCTGGCTGCGCCGCGACAGGTTCACGAAGATGTTGCGCATGTTCGCGCGCATGCCGGCCTGCTCGATGACCGACTTGACGGCCTGCTGGTGCACCTCGTCGAACGCGCGCGCCACCTGGCCGAACTCCTCGGTGGTGTCCACCGGCACGCGTTCGATCTCGGTGCTGCCGCGGCCGGTGGCGACCATCTCGGGCAGCTTTTCCCAGGCCACGTCGAGCGCGGAGCGGCGCAGGGCGTTCAGCGAACGCAGCAGGTAGCGGCCGACGACGAACCCGATGGTGGCGGCCAGGATGAGGCTGGCGAACAGGATCGCGGACGCCGTTCCGGCCGCGTCACTGCTCTCGTCGCGCAGGCGGTTCGCGGTGTCGCGCAGGTCGGTCTGCAGACCCTGCACCACGCCGTCCATCGACGTCACGACGGCGCCCGACGCCTTGGTCCAGTCCGCCGCCGCGATCGGCAACGGCCTGGGCCTGTTGTTGCCCGTGTTGGTGCCCGTGTTCGGGGCGTCCGAGGTCGGGTGCAGCACCGCGGCGGCCAGCATCGTGCGCTGGGCCTCGATGTCCGGGCCGTTGAAGTTCTTGCCGTACGTCTTGAGCTGGTCCGGGGTCGCGAGCGCGGCGAACTCGCCGGCGATGTAGCCGAGCTTGACGTTCGACTCGACCAGCGCCCGCACCTCGGCGGTCGTCAGCTGACCGCGGGTGAGCCCGGACAGCACGACCGCCTGCTGGTAGAGGACCTGGTCCCGCACGTGCACCACGTGGTGCAGGCCCATCGCCGTGCGCAGCAGCGCGGCGTCGCCGAACTCGCTGGCGATCACCTCGTCGACGTCCAGCAACGACTCGCTGAGCTCGCTGTACGTCTTGATCACGGCGGGGACGTCGTCGGTCCGCTCCCGCAACGCCGCCAGGTCGCCGATCCTGCCCTGCACGTCGTTCATGCGGGCGGTCACGACCTCGCCGAGCGAGGTCTTCGCGATCTCGTCCCGCAACGCCGCGCGGGCGTCGTCGGTGCGCTTGGTCTGGTCGGCGAGGAGCTGCGGGCCGGCACCTTCGGCGACGATCCGCCGTTCCGCCTGCACGCCCTCGATCACGGGGATCAGGGCGGCGCGGACCTTCACCAGTCGCTGGAGCGCCGCGTAGGACTCGGCACGATCAATCTGTGAATTGATCTGCAGTACGCCGGAGCCCACCGCGATGGTGACCGGAACGATCAACACCGCGGCGAGCTTCACCGGCAGGCGCCAGTTGCGCCAGTTGACGAGCGCGTTGAACATCAGACGAAGAGCTTGGCCGCGTTCAGGAAGAGCCTGTACAGGCCGTAGGCGAGCGGCAGGCCCACCCACAGCCACGCACCGATCAGCAGCAACGTGCTCGACCGGTTCTCCAGGGGTGCGCTCACTTCTTCACCACGCCTTCCGCGTCTTCCTTGTCAACAGCCGTCTCGGCAGCGTCGGCGGCCTCGGCTTCGTTCCACTTGGCGACCGTGGCCTCGTCGTCGTCCTTGGACGAGGGCTTCCCGGTCTCCTCGACGGCCTTCGGCTCGTGGAACTTCGGGTCGACCGGGCGGATCAACTCGTTCGCGACGAAACCGACGACCAGCAGCGCGATCATGATGTAGAACGACGTCGCGTACAAGTCAGGACCGACGTGCCCGGCCTTCTTGCCCGCGTCCGCGATGGCGTTGACGATCAGCGGCCCGAGCACGCCCGCCACCGACCACGCGGTCAGCAGGCGACCGTGGATCGCACCGACCTGGTAGGTGCCGAACAGGTCGCGCAGGTACGCCGGGACGGTCGCGAAGCCCGCGCCGTAGAACGACAGGATCACCATCGCCGCGATCACGAACAGCGGGGTGCTGGTCGAGCCGACGGTCAGCAGCACCAGGTAGAGCAGTGCGCCGACGCCGAGGTAGAGGCGGTAGATGTTCTTGCGGCCCACGATGTCCGAAGTGGACGACCAGATGAACCGGCCCGCCATGTTCGCGGCGGAGAGCAGCGCGACGAAACCGGTGGCGGCGGTCGCGGCCACGGGCGTCGAGGACTCCTTGAAGAAGTCGACCAGCATCGGCGCGGCCTTCTCCAGGATGCCGATGCCCGCGGTGACGTTGAAGCACAGCACGACCCAGAGCAGCCAGAACTGCGGCGTCTTGATCGCGTTGTTCGCCGAGACGTTGAAGCCGACGGTGGCCTTCGGCTTGTCCTTGAGCAGTGCTTCCTTCTCCGCCGTGAACTCCTTGGAGGGCAGGCGGATCAGCAGCACGCCGACGCTCATGAAGACCGCGTAGGCGATGCCGTGCACGAGGAAGGCCTTGCCGATGCCCGACGTCGAGGTGGCGCCGAACGCCGTCAGCATCGAGGTCGACCACGGCGACGCGATCAACGCACCGCCGCCGAAGCCCATGATCGCGATGCCGGTCGCCATGCCCGGCCGGTCGGGGAACCACTTGATCAGCGTGGACACCGGCGAGATGTAGCCGATGCCGAGACCGATGCCGCCGACGAGGCCGTAGCCCAGGACGACGACCCAGTACTGACCGGCCCACACGCCGACCGCCGAGATCAGCAGACCGGAGCAGAAGGCGATCAGGGACATCAGCATGGCCCAGCGCGGGCCCCTGCGCTCGACCGTCGTGCCGAGCACCGCGGCGGAGAGCCCGAGCATCACAATGCCGAGCTGGAACGGCAGCGCGGACTGCGTTCCGGTGATGCCGAGAGTTTTCTCCAGCGGAGTCTTGAAGACGCTCCAGGCGTAGGCCTGACCAATGGAGAGATGAATCGCCAGTGCTGCGGGCGGAACGAGCCAGCGGTTCCATCCGGGAGGCGCGACCTGACGTTCGCGCGCTAAGAACCCCACTTTATCCCCAACCGTCACCAATACGCGGACCGATCGATCCTAGGCCAGGTGCACACGTGCGACAACGGGCTTGACCAAGGCTTCAGGTGTTGCACACGACGCAACCTCGGACACTCCTCTTGAGACAAAGCCCGGGACGTACCATTTGAGACGAATGGCGTCCGGTTTACAGTCCGGTTTCAGTCCGATGACTGCCCGGCATTGGTCCGGTTTCGTCCGTTTCCGGGAGATCCGCGACGTTGACTGCACACGTGAGAGCGCTACAGTGGGCGCCGCACACGAGGGGCAGGGGTACATGACCAAGGCGATGAGGTCGCCTGGCGAAGCGCAGCACGAGTACCGGGAAATCCGGGGTTTCGCGTCGTTCGACGACCCCGAGACTTTGTCGTACGTCGATTCCGACGGCAACCCGAAGTTCGAGCTGATTCGGCAGACCGATGAATTCCGCGTCCTGCGCCGACGGCTCACGACGTTCATCTTCCCGATGACCGCGCTTTTCCTCTCGTCCTACCTGACCTTCGTACTGCTGTCCGCGTACGCGAAAGACTTCGTCAGCACCAAGGTGATCGGGGTGATCAACCTCGGGATCCTGCTGGGCCTCGGACAGTTTGTGACTTCGATCATCATCACGCTCGGTTATGCCCGTTACGCAAAGCGACGGCTTGACCCGCAGCGTCAATTGCTCGCAGAGATGACAGGCGTCGAGGAGTAAGGCATGCCCACCACCGGCAACCCGGTGCTGAACCTCAGCGTCTTCGCGGTGTTCGTCCTGATCACCCTTTACATCGTCTACCGCTTCAGCAGCCGGAACGTGACGGCGTCGGACTACTACGCCGCCGGCAGCTCGTTCACCGGCGCCCAGAACGGCGTGGCGCTGTCCGGTGACTTCCTGTCCGCCGCGTCGTTCCTCGGCATCTCCGGCGGTATCGCGGCGCACGGCTACGACGGGTTCCTCTACTCCGTCGGCTGGGTCGTCGCGTGGCTCGTCGGCCTGCTGCTGATCGCGGAGGGCCTGCGCAACACCGGCCGCTTCACCGTCGGAGACGTGCTGGCGTTCCGGATGAGGCAGCGCCCGGTGCGTGCCGCCGCCGCGAACGCGACGCTGGTGATCTCGTTCTTCTACATGATCGCGCAGATGGCGGGCGCCGGCGGCCTGATCGCGTTGCTGCTCAACGTGACCTCGAAGTGGGGCCAGGCGATCCTGATCGCGCTGGTCGGCATGGTCATGGTGCTCTACGTGCTGCTGGGCGGCATGAAGGGCACGACCTGGGTGCAGATCATCAAGGCCGTCCTGCTGCTGCTCTGCGTGACGCTGATGAGCGTGTTCCTGCTGGGCAAGTTCGGTTTCAGCCTGTCGGCGATCATGCAGCAGGCCACCGAGAACAACAAGCTCGGCGAAGCGGTGCTGGACCCCGGCGCGAAGTACGGCTTCAGCGCCATGTCCAAACTGGACTTCGTCTCGCTGGCGTTGTCGCTGGTGCTGGGCATCGCGTCTCTTCCGCACGTGCTGATGCGCTTCTACACCGTGCCGAACGCCTCCGAGGCCCGTCGCTCGGTCGTGTGGGCGACCTGGACGATGGTCATCTTCTACCTGTGCACGCTGGTGATCGGCTTCGGCGCGATGGCACTGGTCGGCACGGACAAGATCGCCGCGGCACCGGGTGGCGAGAACTCGGCGGCACCGCTGCTCGCGTTCGAGATCGGGGGCGCGGTGCTGCTCGGCATCGTGTCCGCCGTCGCGTTCGCCACGATCCTCGCGGTCGTCGCGGGCCTGACCCTGGCGGCCTCCGCCTCGTTCGCCCACGACGTCTACGCGAACGTGATCAAGCGCGGCAACGCCGAGCCGCGCAGGGAGATCAGGGTCGCCCGGCTGACGGCGGTCGTCGTCGGCATCCTGTCGATCATCGGCGGTATCGCGGCGAACGGGCAGAACGTCGCGTTCCTCGTGTCGCTGGCGCTCGCGCTGGCCGCCTCGGCGAACCTGTCGACGATCCTCTACACGATCTTCTGGCGGCGCTTCAACACCACCGGCACGCTGTGGAGCATCTACGGCGGCCTGGGCTCGTGCCTGACGCTGATCATCTTCTCGCCGGTGATGTCCGGCGCGAAGACGTCGATCTTCCCGGACATCGACTTCGCGTGGTTCCCGCTCGGCAACCCCGGCCTGGTGTCGATCCCGTTCTCGTTCCTGTGCGGGTTCCTCGCCACGATCTTCTCGAAGCGCGAGCCGGAGATGACCGCCAAGGCAGCGGAGATGGAGGTGCGGGCGATCTCCGGCATCGGCGCCCGCACCTGATTCACCCCGCGTGGTCAGGCAGTTCGACGCCGTTGATCGCGCGGTCGACGACGGTCCGGAGTGTACGGTGACCTGCGGCACATGCGAGTGATTTCGCTTGTGCCGCAAGAACATTCAACCCACATCGGACTTATCCGGCTGGGATGATCCCGGACTCGTGGGCGATGATCGCCGCCTGCACCCGGTTCTTGACGCCGAGCTGGCGGAAGATCGTGCTGACGTAGACCTTCACGGTGCCCTCGACGACGTGGATGCGGGCCGCGATCTCCGCGTTGGACAGGCCGGCGCCGACCAGGCCGAGCACCTCGCGTTCCCGTGCCGTGAGCACCTCGATCCGTTGCGTCGCAAGCGGTCGCGGGTGTGCGCGGGACAGCTGGTCCACCACTCGCTTGGCCACCACGGGAGACAGGAACGCGCCGCCGCTCGCGACCGCGCGGACGCCGGAGATGATCTCCTGCGGGTCGCCGGTCTTCAGCACGAACCCGGCCGCGCCCTCCCCCAGCGCCCGGCTGATGTACGCGTCGTCCGCGAACGTCGTCAGCACCAGCGTCTTCGTGCCCGGATGACACTCGCGGATCACCTTGGCCGCGTCCAGCCCGTCGAACACGGGCATGCGGATGTCGAGCACGGCGACGTCGGGCCGGTGCCGGGCGACGAGGTCGATCGCCTCGCTGCCGTTGCACGCCTCGGCGACCACCTCGACGTCCCCGGCGGTCGCGAGCACGGCCTTCACGCCGAACCTGACCACCGGTTCGTCGTCCGCGAGCACGACCCTGATCAACCGCTCCTCCTGGCGAGCCACTGCTTGGACACGAGCCGATCATCCCGGAAGCACAGCTGGTGCAGGTCGTGGCGGTCGCCGTCGAACGGGTTGGGGTGCGTGCTGTAGTAGCGGCACTCGGTGCCGGGCGGCGCGGTGACGCCGAGCGGGTTGTCGACGCGGGTGCGCAGCGGCAGATCCATGTCGTCCTCGTTCTGCCCGAGTTGTGCCCGTTCGAACTGCTGGGGTGTGAGAACGGACGTCACCGCGTCGAACACCATGTAGCCCGGCACACCGATCGCGATGCCGACGCACACGACCGATGTGATCAGCACGGTCCTGCGAGCGCTCTTGCGGAGTTCTTTCTCCGTGCGTTCGCGACGCACGTGCGTGGGTGTGTTCCGCGCACGCGGACGTTCCGGGAGCTTCGCCCTGACCTCGAACCCGCCGTCGTCCGAGGGCGCCGCCTCGAACCAGCCGCCGACCAGCGCGACGCGTTCGGCCAGGCCCACCAGTCCCTTGCCGCTGCCGACCGCGTGGGTCTTCGGCGCCGGGCCGTTCGTGATCCGCAGTTCGAGGTTCGCGGTGAGCTGGATGGTGACCTTCGCGCCGGGTGCGTGCTTGATCACGTTCGTCAGCGCTTCGGCGGTCACCCGGTGCACGGTCCGCGCGATGATCCCGTCGATCGGCGCGGTGCGGCCGTTGGTGAGCTCGACGTCGATTCCGCTCCTGGCAACGACTTCCTCGATCGTCGCGACGGGTTCGTCCTCGTCGGCCCGGAGCACCTGCATGACGTCGGCCAGCCGTTCCGCGGCGGCGGTGACGCTGGCGCGGGCCGTCTTGGCTGCCTCGCGTTGTTGTGCGGTGAGCGTGGGTTCCAGCTCCAGCGCACCGGTCAGCAGCGCGGCCCGTGCGAGTTCGTGGCCCACCAGGTCGTGCATCTCGCCCGCGAGCCGGGCCCGTTCGGCGTTGCGAGCGTTGTCGACGTCCCGTTCCAGCAAGGAGGCGAGCTCCCAGCCGACCTCCCGCAGTTCCCAGTACCGGCGGCGGAACCGGCCGATCGCCCACGGGATGACGCCGAGCACCCCGACGCCGGAGGTCACGGCGAGCGCGGTGTCGGAGCCGCCGCGCTCGGTCAGCGCCACGACGACGCCGGCGATCTCGGCGACGGTCAGGGCGATCGCGCCCGGCCGCGGATCCGGGGCGTGGCGTCCGGCGAGAAAGCTGACCAGCGCCAGCGCGGGAGCGAGCGCGACCACCCTGACGTCGAACTCCACGCTGACCAGGTAGCAGACGAGCCAGGCTCCCAGCGCGATCCCGAGAGCCACCGCGGGCCTGTTGCGCACCAGGAAGAAAGCCGCGCCGAACAGGACCAGGTAGAGCAGGACCTCCCACACGGCACCCATCATCGCAGTCGCTGCATCACCACGGTCGGCGCGTCGGCGTTGGTCACCGCCCTGCGCTGCCGCTTCTCCAGCAGCACCGCGATCCCCCACGACACCAACGCTCCAAGGGCCAGCCCGGCCATGACGTCGTGTACATAGTGGACACCCACGATGACCCGCGACGACGCCGCCGCGATCGCGCACACGGCCGCGACCCAGCCATAAGTCCGGTGCAGCGCCCAGATCGCCATCGCGGACGAGCCGGCGATCACCGAGTGGTTGCTGGGGAACGACCAGTCGCCCGGCTCCGGGCACTCCGCGATCGACGGCCGCGTCCGGCAGGGCCTGTCCTCCTGCACGATCAGCTTGACGACCTCGCTGATCGCGTAGGCCACCACCACACCGGCGCCGGCGAGGAACGCCCGCAGCCTGTGCTTGAACCACAGCAACAGAAACATCAACGCGAACACACCGAGCACCGCGTCGGTGCCCACAGTCAGCCAAGTCACCCAGCCGAACCTACGAAGGCCGTGGCTTGAGCGCCCCTGCCGTTCGGAACCGAGTACCCCTAACTTTCGACAAGGAATGCGTCAGCACAAATAGCAATACAAAATGGAAACTTCGGTCACCGAGATAGTCCCTGGACCGATATTCAATCGCTCCCATACTTTGGTCACCGAATTGACAACACAGGGTGACTATCGAGATCCTCAGCGTCATGTGCACCGCTGTCGTCCTGGTAGGACGCCTCCACGTGGACCTGGGTCACCAGGCCAGCGCACTCTGTCGCTCCTTCTGAGCACCCTTCCCCCGCCTGACCGCTGCTTTCCGCGCACCGCCGGAAAACGGTGAATTCGGCATGCCCAAAACAAGGAGAACAACGCAATGCGATGGCGAAAAACCCTGGCCGGAGCCGCTGTCGCGGTACTCGCGGCCGGCGTCGTCACGGCGAGCGGGGACAACTCCCCCGCTTATGCCGATGTGCAGACGTTCGTGGACAGCAAGACCGCGTCGGACGGCAAGCAGTACTGGGTGAAGAACCACCTCACCCCGCAGGCACAAACGCGCGACAGCAGTGGCGAACGGAAGAAGTGGCTTCTCGTCTGGGCTGGAGACGAGAACATCGCGGACACGCTCGTCAAGGACCTCAAGAATCTGCCGGGATCGCTGACCGGAGGCCTCGGCAAGGTCACCAACGCGCTGCCGGGGCCTGACTTCCTCGCGGTCATCGACGCGACGGAGGGCTCGCCCGACTACGGCAAGGTCGTGAACACCGCGACCGTCGGACCCTTGGTCGAGAACGAGCCGCACCACATGCAGTACGTGTGGCACAAGGGCGACACGATCTACGCGGGCGCGCTGTTCGCGGCGGCCACCTACGCGTTCGACGTGAGCGCGCTCCCCCAGTTGAAGCTCAAGGGCATCAGCCTGCCGACGAACACGCTCGGCGGCTCTGTTCCGGACGCCTACTGGACGTTGAAGGACGGCACGGCCTACGGCACCTACATGGGCGGCCCCGTGGTGCCCGGTCCGTACGTCTACGCCAACGGGCAGACGGTGGTGGGCAACGGTTTCGCCGGCTCGCCCGGCTCGTTGGTGCGGTTCGACCAGACCGGCAAGGTGCTCTCCCAGGTGTCGGCGGCGACGCCTCAGGGCGACGATCCGAAGCTGTGCGCGAACCTGCCACGCCTCGGCGCCCCGTCGTGTGCGAACCCGCACGGCATCCAGGCCCGTGAGGACCTGAACATCCTGGTGACCTCGGACTACGCCGAGCCCCGCAACATCATTCTCGACCCGGTCAAGGCGCCCTCGCCCTACCTGCGTCGCCCGACGGTGCGCACGTGGGACATCTCCGACCGGAACAACCCGGAGCTCAAGGCCGTGAGCTACCTGCAGAACGGTCCCCGTTCCGATCCCGCCGACCCGCTGCACCAGGAGAGCCGCGCGGTCATGGAGACGACGGTGACGAACCTACCCGGTCACAAGGGCGCGTTCGCCCAGACCATGCAGGGCGGCGCGGTGCACTACACGCCGGACATCACGGCGGCCGAGCCGCACTGGTACGAGGTGTTCGACGACGGATCGGCCGGCAAGGCGATCCACGCGGGCAACGACTCGAACGGCGGCGGTTCGAACGGCGGGTGGATCCAGACCTCGCCCGACGACGAGTACCTCTACCGCGCCATTTCCGGGCGGGGCAAGGGCGCGCTCGGCCCGAACGACCCCGGCACCACCGGTGGCGTGTACGTGCTGAACATCGAGAAGCTGCTGGCGGCGGGTACTTCGTTCCAGTGCCGCATCGACACGCTGGCCGAGGCGCAGAACGGTGGCTCCGAGGCCGACTGCCCGTCGCTCGCGGGTGCCGTCCCGATCAACCCCGGCACGCCCGCCGCGGGTCCGCACTGGGGCGCGTACGACAACTTCGAGCTCGGCTCCGACGGCTTCTACCGCGAGATCACCTCGCCGAAGCGCATCGCGGTGTCGAACTACTTCGTCGCGCGCACCGGTCTCGACGGTGACCACAAGGTCAACGTGGTGAAGATCGGCCCGAACGGCCAGCTCACGCTGGACACGTCGTTCAAGGACGAGTTCTCCGGCCAGGTCGGCGTCAACTTCAACCGCAAGGACTGGCCGCACGGCCCGTTCGGCAACGCGAAGCCGCACTCCGAGCTGTTCGTGGTCGCGGATGCGGACGTGAAGTAATGGATCATCCCCACGGAGGTTTCGACACCGCCGAGGGTGTCTCGGTCTGGGTCGTCGTCGTGCGGCTCGCACTGCTGCTCGTGTCGGCCCTGATCGCGGGCTCCGGTCTCGCGGTCACGGTCCCGAAAGGGGTGAGGGCCGCGAACTTCGCACTCGCGGCGGTCGCTGCCGGGCTCATCACGGTGTCACTCGTGGCGTTCGACGCGCACGTGCTCGGCGCGGTGGCGCATGGGGTGCTGGTGGCCCTTGTGCCGGTGCTGCTGGGCAAACCCGCTGTCCGGTGGGTGGCGGCGGCGCTGACGTTGCTGCTGGTGATCGAGACCTCCGTGGGGGACTCCGGCCTGCTGCTGGTGGCCAACACCGTCTACGTGGCCGGTGCGGTCGCGTGGGTGGCGCTGGCGCTGACTCCGGGCGCTCGTTTCCGGCAGCACGCGCTGTCGCTGGGCGTGGTGCTGGCACTGGCGGGTCTGGTGCGGCTGGTGTCGTCCGGGCTCGCGTTCGACCGCCGGATCTACGAGACGGTGCTCGGCCTCGGGCTGGTGGTCGTGGTACTGCTTCCGTTGGCAGCGCTGGGGATTCGCCGGTGCGGAACTCTTGCGGTCGTGGCCTCCCTGCTCGCCTGGAGCGGGCTGGCCGCGATCCCCTCGCCGCAGGAGCTCCCGATTCCCGGCGTTCCGGTGCTGGCGTCGGCGGGTGGCGTTCCAGTGCTGATCAGCCCGCACCGGCCCGGCCCGAACCTGGTGCACTTCCCGTCCGGGAACCACCGGGTGAAGGTCGGCGACGGGCCGGAGATCGCGGCCGTGCCGTCGGCGGGCGCGGACGGCACGTGGGCGCTGGTCGACCTGCCGGCCGGGCGTGGCGAGATCAGGGTGAACGACGACTTCGGGGTCTCGTTCGACACCGGGACCGCGCCTGGACCGGCGGCGGACGTCGAGTGCGCTTCCGCGGCGCTCGGTGGTCTGGCGAGCGGACGGCGGGACGTGCTCACGTCGTGCCCGGCCGATGAACTGTCCACTGAGGACGCGGACTCGCTGACGAAGCTGGTGACGTTCCTGAAGAACAAGGGTGTCACCAGTGTCAAGCTCGTCGAGGACGGCACGCCGCGCGGCGTTCGGGCCGCCGCGCTGGTGCGTTCTTCGTTGCCGGTAAGTGATTCCGGCGACGCGCTCGTGGTGCTGTCCGGTTGGTCGGACGGGTACAGGGCGTTGTCCCGGGCGGGCGTCGAGCAGGCGGAAAGCCCGGTCCACCCGCACGGCCTGTACGTCGCACCGTGGTTGCTGACGGCCCCCATCGCGACCTCGGTGACCACGTTGGCCGTGCCTCTGCGGTTCGACCCGCGCGAACAACTGCCGATCGGCTACGCGATCGAAGTCGGCAACGAGTTCGGCGGCACGAATCCGACGCCTGCGGGGTTCCGGTCGTGGCTGGGCGGTCGGTCCGCCGGCGACCAGGTGCAGATCTACGCGGTCGCGCAGGTGACCGCGATGCCGATGGGACCGGGCGAGGCGCACGGTCCCGGCATGCCCATGCAGGAAGAGCTGGCGGGGCAATGGGTCCCGAAAGCCACCGTCGTACCGGTCAGTCCGGTGCTGTCGTGAAGGAGAGAGATGGCGACGCAGTTCCTCACCGAGTCCGTGCCGATCTGGGTCCTGCCCGGACTCGACCTGGGCTCCGTGCTCGACCCGGCGATCGGCGTTCCCGCCGCTCTGGCACCGATCTTCGAACTGCTCAAGTTCGTCGGCGGCTGATTTTTCCCTCCAGGAAAGGAAGTTCCATGAAGAAGATCGTTGCGGCGGCCGTGCTCAGCGGCGCCGTGCTCGCCGGTTTCGCCTCGCCCGCGCTCGCCGACCCGGTGGTCGTGGACAAGCCGGACACCAGTGACCTCAACAACAAGTGGACGACCGCGCCGCTCGGCGTGCCGATCTTCGGCCTGATCGAGTCCGTGGTCAAGGCGCCCAACTTCATCATCCCCAACTAGTCCCGTTCAGGAGTTCCCGGTGACGACGCAGTACTTCCCGACATCGTGCGCGGCCCCGGTCCCCTCTCCGGAGGAACCGGTCCGCACCGTCCCGCTGGTCGTCGCCGGGCTCCTGGCGGTCGGCCTGACCTGGTTCGTGTGGGCCTCCTACGGCGCGAAGCAGGGCGTGCTGCTCGCGCTCGGCCTGGCGCTGGGCCTCGCGTTGTTCCACTCCCGCTTCGGTTTCACCTCGGCGTGGCGGCAGCTGATCGCCGTCGGCAACGGCGCCGGACTGCGCGCTCACACCGTGCTGCTCGGCACGGCGGCCACGCTGATCGCGTTGATCATCTCGACCGGCTCCGGCCTGTTCGGGTCGGTGCCCAAGGCGGTGGGCAATCCCCTGGGCCTGGCGTTGCTGGTGGGCGCGGTGTTGTTCGCGATCGGCATGCAACTCGGCGGGGCCTGTGCTTCGGGCACGTTGTTCGCGGTCGGGTCCGGGCAGTCGACGATCGTGCTGACGCTGTTCGGTTTCATCGCCGGGTCCGTGCTCTACACCTGGGCGTTCCCGCTGTTCGACGGCTGGCCCGCACTTCCGGCCGTGGTGCTGTCGGAGCACGTCGGCTGGTGGGGTTCGTGGCTGATCACGATCGCGGCGCTCACGGCCATCTTCTTCGTGACGCGGCTGGTGCAGGCCCGTCGCAACCCACCGCCCGCCGACGTGGTGCCGACCGCACGTGGGCTGGCACGGATCGTTCGCGGCTCCTGGCCACTGCTGGTCGGCGCGGTGGTGCTGGGCGTGCTGGCGGCGGCGGTGTTCCTGGTGTCCGGTGGCATCTGGGGCGTCACGTTCGCGTTCGCGCTGTGGGGCGCGAAGGTCGTGCAGCTGCTCGGGCTGCACCCGGAGGCGTGGGAGTTCTGGCAGACGCCGGCCAACGCCAAGGCGCTCGCCGCTCCGATCTGGACGGACAAGACGTCGCTGACCAACATCGGCATCATGATCGGCGCCGCCATCGCTGCGGCGGCGGCCGGAGCGTGGAAGATTCACAGCAGCATCCCGTGGCGGACGGCGCTCGCGGCCGTGCTGGGAGGTGTGCTGATGGGCATCGGGGCTCGGCTCGCCGGTGGCTGCAACATCGGCGCGTACCTCGGCGGCATCTCCGTCGGGTCGCTGCACGGGTGGCTGTGGGGCGTGTTCGCGCTGGGCGGCACGTGGATCGGGCTGAGGCTGCGGCCGTTGTTCGGGCTCGCGAACCCTCAGCCGAGCGACTCGGTCTGCTGATGAGACGGGCGGCCATCGCACTCGTCCAGGTCCTCGGCCTGGCCGTGTGGTTCTCGATGTCCGCCGTCGTTCCTTCCCTGCGGGTCGAGTGGGGCATCAGCGCGGGCGCGGCGGTGTGGCTGACCGCGTCCGTGCAGCTCGGGTTCGTCGTCGGCGCGGTCGGGGCCACGGTGCTCAACCTGGCCGACCGCGTCCGCCCGCACCTGCTGATCGCGTGCTGTTCGGCGGCCGGTGCGGCGTTCACGCTGGTGCTCGGGCTGTTCGTGAACGGACTGGCCGCCGCGATCCCGTTGCGGTTCCTGACCGGGGTGGCGCTCGCGGGCGTCTACCCGGTGGGCATGAAGCTGATGGCGTCCTGGTCGGAGACCCGCACCCGCGGCCGTGCCCTGGGCGTGCTGATCGGGGCGCTGACCCTGGGGTCGGCGCTCCCCCACGTGTTCGGGCGGCTGCCGTGGCGCGAGGTGCTCGTCGCTGCCGCGCTGATCGCGTTTCTCGGTGCCGTGGTCGCGCTTGCGTTCGTGCGGCCGGGGCCGTTCGTGAGTGGAACGACCGCGCAGCTCAACCCGCGTTATGCCGTGCAGATGTTCCGCGAGCGCAAGCCTCGGCTGGTGAACCTCGGCTACTTCGGCCACATGTGGGAGCTGTACGCGCTGTGGACGTGGCTGCCGACGTTCCTGCTGAGCTCGGGGGAACCCGTCGGCCTCACCGTGTTCCTGACGATGGGCGTGGCGGGGTTCGCCGGCTGTCTCGCAGGCGGCTGGGCGGCGGACAGGTTCGGCCGCGCGCCCGCCGCCGTCGGCGCTCTCACGGTGAGCGGGCTCTGCTGCCTGCTCTCGCCGCTGGCCTGGGGAACGCCGTTGCTGATCGCGTTCTGCGCGGTGTGGGGCGCCTCGGTGATCGCGGACTCCGGGGTGTTCTCGGCGTCGCTGAGCGAGGTCGCCGACCCGCGCTACGTCGGTACGGCCCTCACCGCGCTGACCGCCGTCGGGTTCGGGCTGACGGTGGTCAGCATCCAGCTCGTTCCACTGCTCGCCGAGGTCGTGACCTGGCGTTACGCGTTCCTGCTGCTCGTGCCCGGCCCGGTGATCGGCGCACTCGCCATGCTCAGGACCAGGTCGTAGTAGCCGTCGGGGTTGTCCGCGCCGGATCGCCCATCGATGAGCTCCCGCACGACGTCGCAGTGCCCGGCGTGCTGCGCGGTCTCCGCCGTGACGCGGACGAGCAGGTGCCCGAACGTCGTCCGCCGCTTGTGCTCCGGCCACCACTCGACCGATGCCGGTGAGTCCAGCGGCAACCGCGCGATCGACTCGTCGGAGTGCTTCCAGGCCTGGCGGTACAGGTCGACGAGGTGCTCGCGGGTCTCGGTGGGCTTGGCCCACATGTCGCCGTTCTCCCAGACCGACTTGTCCTCGACCCACGGCAGCGTGACCGGAGCCGGGCGGCCCGCGCTCGCGCCGAGGTAGCCGAACTCGATGCCGATCAGGTGCTTCACCAGGCCGAGCAGGTTGGTGCCGCTGGGCACGAGCGGGCGCCTGATGTCGTACTCGCCCAGTCCGTCCAAAGAGGACACGATCGAGTCGCGGGAAGCCTGCAGGTAGCGCTGGAGGTCCTCGGCAATCATGACCTCGACCCTAACGCTGCACGGCGACGACTTCCTTCGGTTTCGCCACGGTCTCCTGTGGAGGCCGCAGCACGTCCGGTGCGGTGCCCCACTGGCTGTAGACGGCGGTGAGACGCGCGTGCTGCCTGTCGGGTGACGGCATGCTCTGCTCGACCCGGACCACCCGGTTCTCGTCGTCCACCTCGACGACGAGCCGGACGTCGCCGTTCGCGTAACCGCCTGAGTGCGGCACTCCACCCGCGCTGAACACGTACCGGCCGCCGTCCCGTTCGGTGAGGCGGAGCGTGTCGCGGTCGATGTCGCCGAACAGGTTGCCGGGGTGGTAGTCCTGCGTGGCCATCGACAGGTCGCTGGAGTACGGCCCCACCCAGGGCGCGTCGTTGAGTCCCATGCTGGTGAACGTCTTCCCCGGTGGCATGGTGAGCCCGCTGTGCTGCAGGTAGCCGTCGTCTCCCACGGTCACCCAGCGGTAGTCGGTGGTGCGGTATCTCGTCTCGACGTGCGCGGTCACGTCTCCCTGCGTCGTGGCGCCGGCGCTGCCGACGTGCTGCACGCCCGCGTAAGCCCGCCGGCGCGGGTCCTTGCCCTCGACCTCGATCCTGACGTCGAACCGCACCGACCCCTGCTTCTGGGCGATCTGCCGCCACTCCTTGAGCAGGGCCACCGGGTCCGCGGGCGTCGTCGAGCAGGCGGTCAGCACGAGAAGCAGGGACAGGGCCAGACGCATGGCGCGAGTCTGGTCGATCTCCGGTACCGAACATCTCACTTTCGACGGATTCACGGACAGTGACCACAGGTCAGGCGCGAACCGCTTGAACGGCGCTCAAGTTTCGCTAGAGCGGCCGTTCGTCTAGGACACAAGCTGACCTCAAGTGGTCCTAGAGTCCTTCATGTCGGGACAAACGAGCGAAGGACAGAAGCGATGACCACCACCGAGATCCTCACCGGCGAGCGCGCGGACCTGCTCGAGACCCTCAAGCAGCACCGCTGGTTCCTGACGTTCACCGCTCAGGGTCTGAGCGACGAGCAGGCGGCGTCGAGCCCGACGGCCAGCGCGCTGAGCATCGGCGGTCTGATCAAGCACGTCGCGTCGGTCGAGGAGAGCTGGGTCAAGTTCATCGAGCAGGGCACCTCGGCGATGGAGACCGACCCCGAGTCGACGGACTACGAGAACCACGAGGCGAACTTCCGGATGGAGCCGGGCGAGACGCTGGAGAGCATCATCGCCCGCTACAACGAGGTCGCGGCCTACACCGACAAGCTGGTCGAGACGGTCGACATGGACCTCTCCCACGCGCTGCCGGCCGCCCCGTGGTTCCCCGAGGGCAAGACGTGGTCGGCGCGGCGCGTGTTCGTGCACATCGTCGCCGAGACCTCGCAGCACGCGGGCCACGCGGACATCATCCGCGAGACGATCGACGGTCAGAAGACGATGGGCTGATCACGCCTTGGGCGGGCTGAAGGTCGAGAGGAACTGGTCCCGGAAGTCGCTCATCCGCGACACCGGGGCCGACCCTCCCGGCTTGATCCCGTCGTCCCACTTCCAGTCCTGGACCTCGGCCATCACGGCCGGGTCCTTGGCGACGATGGTGATCGGCACGTCCCGCGACGCTCCTTCGCCGGTCACCATCTGCGCGGGCTGGTGGTCGCCGAGGAACACCATCACCAGGTTCTCGTCGCCGTACTTCTCGATGTAGGAGAGCACGGACTCCAGCGAGTACGAGATGGAGTGCGAGTAGTCGGCGCGCACGGCCGCCGGGTCACGGCCGAAGATCGACTCCGGCGGGTCGTTCGAGGCGGGCATGGTCGAGTAGATCGAGCCGTCGCCCAGCTTGTCCCACTCCACGGAGTCCGGCGTCGGTGACCACGGCGCGTGCGAGGACACCATCGGGATGGCCGCCATCACCGGGCCATGGGCCTTCGAGCGCTCGTTGCGTTGGAACGACTCCAAGGTGAACTGGTCAGGTGTCGTCGCGTAGCCGAAGCGCGGGCCCTTGTAACCGAGGTCCTGGGCGGCGTAGATCTGGTTGTAGTGGAAGAAGTCGCCTTCCGGCCACGCCTGTGTGATGCCGGGGACGACACCGACCGAGCGCCACGACGACTCGCGGAACGCCCTCGGCAGCGTCAGCCGGTCGGAGGCCACGAGGTTGCGGTAGCGCTGCTGGTTGTCGATCCACAGCCCGGACAGCAACGTCGCCTGCGCCATCCAGCTGCCACCGCCCGCGGTCGGCGAGGTCAGGTAGGCGGAACGAGCCGAGTAGCCGGCCGCCTTCAATCGATCATTGCCCTGAGCCAGCTTCGACGCGACGTCCGGCATGTCGAGGGCGGACTTGCCGTAGCTCTCCACGAACGTGAAGACGACGTCCTTGCCCTGCAACGAGGACAGCAGCCCGGGATGCCCGCGGAAGGCGTCGACCGAGGCCTCCGCCGCGAACACCTCCTTGTCGTTCAGACCGGCCTGCACGCGGCGGGCGTGATCCACCAGCGACGTGGCGGCGGCGTCCGAGTAGACCGGGACTCCGGGGACGGCAAGCGAAACACAGGCGACCGCGAGCAGAGCCACCGCGCGGATCGCGATCGGGCGCCGTCCGGCTGCCACGGAACCGAGGCGCTGCACCGAGATCGCGGCGACGAACACGATTCCGGCGACCAGCGCGACCGCGAGACCGACGGCGAGGACGGAGGCGAAACGGCCGAACGTCACGTCCACGAAGTCGATGGCGGGTACCAGCAGCGGCCAGTCCAGCACGAGGTCGAACGGCCGGTACAGCACCATGTCGAAGCCGATGTCCATGATCTTCACGACCGTGAACAGGCCCAGCGCGACGCCGCCGATGACGGCCGCGGGCTTGCGGAACCGGTCTGGCAGCAGCACCAGCACCAGCACGCCGATGAGGCCTTCGAGCGGCACCCGCAGGAACGCCTCGAAGGAGAACTTCTCGAGGTCGCTCGGTGCGATGAGCACGAACAACACGAACAGTCCTGCCAGGACCGTGACCGTCCGCCGCAGCAACATCCTCACCGAGATTCCCCTTTCCGGACCCTATGAGGTAAACGCGGCACAGCCCGCGAACGGTTCAACTGCCCTATCATCGGATCCCGTGACCCGCCCGCACGTTCTGCTGAGCGTCGCCGTCAGCCTCGACGGCCACATCGACGATCGCGGCACCGAGAGGTTTCCGCTTTCCAACGACGAGGACTTCGATCACGTCGACCGGATGCGCGCGGAGTCGGACGCGATTCTGGCCGGGGCCGAGACGTTGCGCCGCGACAACGCGCGACTGCTCGTCTACAGCGACGAACGACGCGCACGGAGAATAGCGGACGGCAAACCCGAGTTCCCGTTGCGAGTCACCGTCACCCGAAGTGGCCAACTGGATCCTGACCTGCGGTTCTGGCACTGCGGCGGCGAACGTCTGGTCTACTCGAAGACCGCGGAGACCACGGTCGGGCACCTCGCCGAAACGAAGACCTTCAGTGATTTCTCAGAAATCCTGGACGATCTCGGCGCACGAGGCGTGAGAAAGCTCATGGTCGAAGGCGGTACGAGCATTCACACGGCGTTCCTCGAAGCCGGGCTGGCCGACGAGATCCGGGTGGCGGTGGCACCGATGCTGATCGGACAGGCGACGGCCCCGCGTTTCGTGAATCCCGCCGAATTCCCCGGTGGACCGGCACGCCGATTCCACCTGGAGGACGTCACGAAAGTCGGGGACGTCGCGGTGCTCCGCTACTTCCCGAAAGTCACTTCCTGACGAGCTTGACCACGCCGAAGATCTGTTCACGGCGGTAGACCGCGATCACCAGCGCCCACACCATGAAGATCAGCGGCATCATCGCGTCGTCGAAGCCGCCGTTGGTGACCAGGGTCAGCTCGGTCAGTGCCGCGCCGGCCATGATGCCCGCGAGCCCCAGCGCCGCGAGGCCGCAGATGGGCGGGATGAGCAGGCCGATCGCGGTGCCGATCTCCAGCACGCCGGTGAAGTACCGGAACCACTGACCGAGGCCGATGTCGTCGAACTTGGCGACGAACGAGTCGGTGAACAACGCGTAGCCGTTCATCACGAACTGCACGGCGAGCGCGATCTGCAGGATCCAGACGACGATGTTGCCGATCTTCGCCGCTGTCGAGGTCTGCTCAGACATGGCGGGATTCTCCCACCGCGACAGCGGCGTTGGTCCACAGCCAGAGCACATCGCGACCGAACGACCACACCAATGACGCCAGCGCGAGACCGACGAGGACGCCCGCGTACGGCAGCAGGCCCGAGGCCGCGACGACGAGGAAGATCCCTTGGACCGCGGCCACGACCTTGCGGGCGTAGCTGGCCGGCAGCGGCGCGTTCATCCAGCGCAGACGCCAGGAAGCAGCCACGAACACGTAACGCATGAGGCCGATCGCGAGCACCCACGGACCCATGTGCACGGCGACGTACGCGCTGAGCACGAGGATCAGGAACGCGTCGACCTCCATGTCGAACCGGGCGCCCAGCGCGGTCGAGGTGCCCGTGCGGCGAGCGACCTGACCATCCACCCAGTCGAGTGACAACGCGACGGCCGCCAGCGTCACGACCAGCGCGACCGGCACGTCCTGCCCGGCGCGGTCGGCGACCAGGGCGGTGACCGCGCCGACCATCAGGCCGCGGGCCAGCGTGACCCGGTCAGCCGGTCCCAACGCCGAGGTGCGGTGGCGTTGCATGCCGTAGCCGAGGAACGCCCACGTGGCGAACCCGTAGGCCAGACCGGCGGCCCAGCCGAGCGGCCCGAGACCGGTTGTGGCAGCGACCACGCCCAGCGCGAGGACCTGAAGTCCCGCCCAGATGGCAGGCTCCCGGAGGACGGGAGCCGTCCTGGTGTGCTGAAGTGTGATCATCAGGTGCCCCTAACGAACTTCGTGCGGCGGAGGTGTTGTGAGTGACACGTACGGCGAGTGCCTTTTGGCTCAATGAATCGGGAAAAGGAGAAGTTCGGCAGGTCACACTGGCCGAGCCCGGTCCCGGTGAGGTCGAGGTGCGCACGCTGTTCTCCGGTGTCAGCCGCGGCACGGAGACGCTCGTGTTCCGCGGCGGCGTGCCGGAGAACCAGTACGCGGTCATGCGGGCCCCCTTCCAGGAGGGCGACTTCCCGTGGCCGGTCAAGTACGGGTACCTCAACGTGGGGGTCGTTGAACACGGGCCCTCGCATTTGCGCGGGCGCACGGTGTTCTGCCTCTATCCACATCAGACTCGTTACGTGGTAACGGAAACCTCGGTCACGCCGGTGCCCGACGCTGTTCCTGCCGAACGAGCGGTGCTGGCGGGCACCGTCGAGACCGCGGTCAACGCCGTGTGGGACGCGCGTCCGCTGATCGGCGACCGGATCGCGGTGGTCGGCGGCGGCATGGTCGGGTCGAGCATCGCGGCAGTGCTGGCGACGTTCCCCGGCGCCCGCGTCGAGCTCGTGGACGCCGATCCGGCTCGCGAGGCCGTCGCCCAGCAGCTCGGTGTCGGATTCGCCTTGCCGGGCAACGCTCTCGACGGATGCGATCTGGTTTTCCACGCCAGTGCGACCGAACCCGGCCTCACCACCGCTTTGAACCTGCTCGCGCCGGAAGGCCGCGTGATCGAGCTGAGCTGGTACGGCGACAGGATGATCTCCGTGCCGCTGGGCGAGTTCTTCCACTCGCGCCGGCTCACGATCCGCAGCAGCCAGGTCGGCACGGTCGGCCGTCCCGACCGCAGCTACGCGGAACGCATGGCGGTCGCGCTCGATCTGCTGGCCGACGACAGGTTCGACGCGCTGATCACCGGGCACAGCGCGTTCGACGAGCTCCCGGACGTGATGCCGAGGCTGGCCGACGGCGAGATTCCGGCGCTGTGCCACCGGATTGACTACGGCCAAAACAATGCTGGGGAGCCCCATGTTTCCGAGTGACACAACCGTCGACGTCCGCGGCAAGAGCGTGGCCGTGCTCCCGGTCGGCAGCACCGAGCAGCACGGCCCGCACCTGCCGCTGGCCACCGACTCGGTGATCGCGTGGACCATCGCGTCGGAGATCGCGGCGAGGTATCCGGTCCGGCTGCTGCCGCCGATCCAGTTCTCGTGCTCGCAGGAGCACGCCGACTGGCCGGGGACCGTCAGCATCTCCGCGAGCACGTTGATCTCAGTGGTCACGGACATCGCGGAGTCCTTGCGGCGCAACGGTGTCACGAACGTGGTGCTGGTCAACGGCCACGGCGGCAACTACGTGCTGTCGAACATCGTGCAGGAGGGCGAGGGTCTGGCGTTGTTCCCGGGACGGGACGACTGGGCGTTCGCGAGGGAGAAGGCCGGCATCGAGACCTCGGCGTACAGCGACATGCACGCGGGCGAACTGGAGACCTCGATCCTGCTGCACGCGCACCCCGATCTGATCCGTCCCGGCTATGAAGGCTCTGACCACCTGGCTGAGGACCGGCGGCACATGCTCACCCTGGGTCTGGCGCCGTACACGCCCTCCGGCGTCATCGGGCGGCCGTCGCTCGCGTCAGCGCGCAAGGGCGAGCTCCTGCTCGCGGGGCTGACCGAGTCGTTCCGTCACTACCTGGACCTTTTCGGTCTTCCGGCGTGACAGGAAGAGCACGACCGCGCCGGGCAGCGCGGCGATGAGCGCCAGCACGCCGTAGACGATGCCCGTGGTGAAGCCCTGCGCGGCACCCAGACCGGCGGCGCCGAACGCCACCGCGAGGAACGCCTCGCGCGGGCCGAACCCGCCGATGTTCACCGGGATGGCCATGATCAGCAGCGCCAGCACGACGACCGGCGCGAGCTGGGCGATCGTGGCGTCGGACCCGGCGGCACGGGCGGCCACCAGGAACATCGCGACGTAGCCCGCGACCGTGGCGGCCGACAGTCCGATGACGGCGGGCCAGGTCCGGAAGGACAGCAGCCTGATGCCGTCGGCGAGGGTGTGGACGAGGACGCGGCGCACCGGCCCGATCTGCCAGCCGACGACCGCGGCGATGGCCAGACCGGCGAGAACGAGCCCGGCGGTGGTGCCGTCCGGCGCGAGGTCGAGGCCGGGCGCGGGGTGCGTCAGCAGCACCGCGAGCCCGATCCCGATGAGCACGATCTGACCGGCGAAGCGCTCGAAGAACACGGCGCGCACGCCCCGTCCGACGTCGCCCGACTCACGGCCGTGGTTGACCGCACGGTGCACGTCGCCGAGCACACCCGCAGGCAGCACGGCGTTGACGAGCTGGGCGCGGTAGTAGTCGCTGACCGCGGACTTCAGGGTCAGCGGCAGGCCGAGGCGGCGCGCGACGAGGACCCAGCGACCCGCGCTGAGCACCGTCGTCACGAGCCCGATCGCCAGTGCGGCGGCGACGGAGAACGCGTCGATCGCGCGCAGTCCGTCGAGGAACGCCCCGGTGCCCAGGCGTACGCCCAGCGCGACCAGGATGCCCAACGCCAGCACCAGGCGAAGCCACGGCCAGAACTTCTTCATCATGCAGCTCCAGGTATTGCCAGCAGGTCGACGTGGTGGACCACCACAGAGGCCGTTGACCTGCGGCGCAGGTACTCGGACGCCTCGGAGGCAAGTGCGGGTTCCTGCTCCACCGCGGCGTCGACCCAGCCCTTCAGCCACTCGGACTGCAGGGCATCGCCGTGCATCCGCCAGGGGCTCTGAGCCGTCCGAACCGAAGCGCCGGCTGCCACGAACGCCTCTTCGGCAGCGGCGGGAGCATCAGGTCCGAGCAGACGGCGCCCGTCCACGACGCGACGCTGGTGAGCGTTGAACGCGTCCTGGAAGGCGGCGTCGAGCGGCTCGGCCGGATCGATGTCGATCCGGCCTGCCACCGAGAGCGTGAACAGAGCGGGCACATGTGCTTCTACGCATGCAACCGCCAGAGCGTTCATCTCGTTAGTAGTGAGCAAGTCGAGCAACGCGGAGCAAGTGACCAGGTCAGCCCCTGCGATGTCGGCGGCCTTGAGGGACGTGAGGTCGCCCTCACGCGTCTCGACGGTGACGTTCTCGAAGGCGCTCATGCCGGCCTCCGCCAGCCCGAGCAGCCGGGGGTCGCGGTCGTGCAGCACCCAGTGCTGCACGCCGCCGAGCCTCCCGGCGAGCCATCGTCCCATCGATCCCGTTCCACAACCGAGGTCACGGATCGTCAGGGGGTTTCGGTTCACCAGAGTTTCGCGGACCACGTCAGCGAGCTCGGTCGAGCGTGCCTGTGCGTCGGCGATTTCCCGCAGTGCCAGCCATTCCGGGGCGAAGGTCATGGCCGGAGCGTAGCCAGCACCCTTCGGAGGTCCTCTGTGGATTCGTCCCATGTGGACAGAACGGCCCGCCGGGCGAGCGCCTTCGAGCGCAGTTCAGCCCGGAATTCTTGATCTTGGAACCAGCGTGTTAGTGCAGCTTCCAATGCATTTTCGTCCCCGGCGGGAATGAGCAGACCGCCGTCGCCGAGTGCGTCCGGGACCGCGCTCGCGATGACCGGCAGACCGTGGGCGAGCGCCTCGGTGACGACCATGCCGTAGGTCTCGTTCCTGGAGGCCAGCACGAAGAGGTCCGCGCTGTCGTACGCGCTGGTCAGAGCCTCGCCGGTGAGCGGGCCGGGGAAGCTGACCCGGTCGTCGCGCGGGAGTTCGCGCAGGAACGGCCGGTGCGGGCCGACGCACGTCAGCCGCCAGTCGCGTTCGATCCGCCGCAACGCCCTGACCAGCAGGTCGTGGCCTTTGCGGGGTGTGATGGACGCGACGCAGAGCAGGTGGTGGACGCCGTCCGTGCCGCGTGCCGGTGGCGCCGGATCGGTGCCGGGGACGACGACGTGGACCTGGTCGAGCCCGTGCCGGCGCTCGATGTCCCGCGCGGCCGTCGGACTGGTCGCGATGACCGCCCTCGCGGCCCCTAGGACCTGGCCTTCCCGGGCGTCGAGGTCGCGCGCCGTCTCGGGGTCGAGACCTGTCTCGTCGGCCAGCGGCAGGTGGACGAGCACAGCGAGTCTGAGCCGTTGGGCGTGAGGAACGACGACTTCGGGTACTCCGCAGCTGACCAGGCCGTCGAGGAGCACCACATCACCGTCGGGGATCGCCGCAAGCGTTTGCCGCAACGCGGTGGTGTCGCTCGGACACGGCCAGTCACCAGCGACGGTGAGTCTGTTCAGGCCCGCGCTCACGCGCAGGTCGTAGACGTTGCCGCCGCTGGGACTGCCCGGATCCTCGACGTCAGCCGGAAGGACGAAGTGCACGTTCGTAGCCGGCCCACGCCACGTGGGACTCGTGAAGTGTGACGGCGATCGCATCTATCCCGTGAGCGCCCTCACCCAGAGCGCCCTCGGAGATCCTGTCCGCGAGCTGGTCCGCGATGTGCTTCGCGAGCCACTCCGTGGAGGTGTTGATGCCCGCGAACTGGGGTTCTTCGTCCAGATTGCGGTAGTTGAAGGCGGCCAGGACCTTGTTCAGCTCCTGGGTCGCGAGTCCGATGTCGACGACGATGTTGTCCGAATCGAGCTCAGCACGTTTGAACGTTGCGTCCACCAGGAACGTTGCTCCATGCAGACGTTGTGCCGGACCGAAGACTTCGCCGCGGAAACTGTGGGCGATCATCACGTGATCGCGGACGGTGATGCTGAACAGGATGACCTCCGCTGTGCGGTCGGGTTACGGTGCGACCTCCATCCGAGCGTAGCTGCACGTTCGGAAGGCGCCTGGCGACAAGGGGACCGGAGATGTTCGAACAGGCCTTCAACGAGGAAGACGTTGCGGAGTCCGATCTGGTGACACGGCGTGGCACCTTCCGCGCAGTCGCGTTCCGGGCGGACGGTCACGAGCACATGGCGCTGGTCTACGGCAAGACAAAGCTGCGTGAGAACGTCCTCGTGCGCATCCACTCCGAGTGCATGACCGGGGACATCTTCGCCGCCATGCGCTGCGAGTGCGGCGAGCAGCTCGACGCCGCGCTGAACACCATCGTGCGTGAGGGCAACGGCATCCTCGTGTACCTGCGCGGCCACGAGGGGCGCGGAATCGGTTTGGTGTCGAAGATTCGCACGCACGTGCTGCAGGACGCCGGACTGGACACGTTGGACTCGGCCACGTCGCTCGGTCTGCCCGTGGACGTGCGCGACTACTCCCCCGCGGCTCGCGTGCTCAAGCACCTGCGCGTGCAGTCCGTGCGGCTGATGTCCAACAACCCGGACAAGATCGCGGCGCTGGAGTCCCACGGAATTTCGGTGACGGCGCGCGTGCCGTCGTTGATGACCCCCAACGCCCACAACATCGCCTACCTGACCGCGAAGCGCGACCGGCTCGGGCACGACCTGCCGCAGGTCGACGAGTTCACCACCCTTCCGCACGCACGCTGACCATTGCTTTCCCAGCATGTGGCGCTCAGAATGTGCCGATGCTGGCGCTGCGGGCAGGGCGTGCTTTCGACGGTGAGCGGTCGATCGCCGGACCCGTCACGGTCATCACCGAGAACGGGACGATCAAAGCCGTCGAGCAGGGGCATCCGGACGTCGCCGGTGCCGAGGTCGTCGATCTCGGCACCGCCACCGTCCTGCCCGGACTGATCGACACCCACGTGCACCTGGGCGCGGACAGCGAGAACGGCGCGCTGGACCGGCTGCCCGAGTTCACCGCGGAACACCTGGACGCGGTCATCAGGGACAGCCTCGACCGCCAGCTGCGGGCCGGGGTGACCACCGTCCGCGATCTCGGTGACCGGCGGTGGTCGGTGCTCGACCAGCGGTCCCAGCACCGTCAGCGCGTTCTCGCCTCCGGCCCTCCGCTCACCTGTCCCCGCGGCCACTGCTGGTCGATGGGCGGTGAGACCAGCGGCGACGACGCGCTCCGCCGCGCCGTGCGTGAACGGGCCGAACGGCGGGCCGACGTCGTCAAGATCATGGCCAGCGGCGGGTTCGCGACGCCCGGTACCGCCGTCGACGACTGTCAGTTCACCGAACACGAACTCCGCGTGGTCGTGGAGGAAGCGCACTCCCACGGCCTGCCGGTGACCGCCCACGCGCACAGCCTCGCCGCGATCCAACGGGCCGTGGCCGCGGGCGTGGACGGCATCGAGCACTGCACGTGCCTCACCGATCGAGGTATGCGGATGCCGGTGGAGCTGATGGACGCGCTGGCCGAGGCGGACATCGCCGTCTGCCACACCCTGGGCAACACGCAGGATCCGCCGCCACACGTCCTGGAGGCGTTCGAGCGTGCCGGGATGAGCATTCCGGCGAAGCTGAACATCGTGGGCCGCATGCACGACCGCGGTGTCCGGGCGGTGTCCGGCACCGATGGCGGGATCGGGGCGGGCAAGCCGCACGGGATCACCGCCCACGCCCTCGGCCAGATGATCGAGGCCGGCATCCCGAACGCGGTCGTGCTCGCCAGCGCGACCAGCCAGGCGGCGAAGGCGCTGAACGTCAGCAAGGGCGCGCTGAAGCCTGGCTGGGATGCTGACATCATCGCCGTGCAAGGAGATCCCATGCGGGACATCACGGCGTTGCACCACGTGACGACCGTGGTGGTGGGCGGTCAGATCGCTACGACCGTCTTGCCGACCGACCGTCGCGAGTAGACGTGGTCCACCGCGTCGAGTGCTTCGGACAGCGGGAAGACCTTGCCCACCGCGGCTTTCAGCGTGCCCGCCTCGACCATGACGCGCAGCTCGTCGTAGACGACGCTGAGTTCCTTCGACATCAACGGGACGAACTTCCTGGACGAGAACGGGTTCAGGAACAACGCGCCGAGCGACTTGTGGAACCCACCCGTGATCGCTCCTCCTGTCTCCGCGCCGACCAGCACGATCCTGCCGTGTTCGCTGGTCGCCCCGCGCAGCCTCGACAACGGCCTGGCACCACCGCAGTCCAGGATCAGGTCGTACGTGCCGGTGAAGTCCGCGACCGTGTAGTCGAAGACCTCGTCGGCACCCAGCGACCTGGCCAGCTCGACCTTGCGCGTGCTGCACACAGCTGTCACATGTGCGCCAAGGGCTTTCGCGATCTGGACCCCGTGCGAACCGACGCCACCACCGGCGCCGAGCACCAGGACCCGTTGCCCCGGCTGGACTCCGCGCAGCCCCTGCAGCGCCGTCCCACCCGAGATCGGCAGCGCGGCGGCCTCCGTGAAGGAGATCCCCTCCGGTTTGCGCGCCAGCCGTGAGACCGGCGCGACGGCGTACTCGGCGAACGACCCCTCGCACGTGCCGAACACCTCGTCGCCGACCCTGAACTCGCTGACGCCGGGCCCGATCTCCTTCACCACACCGGAGACGTCCCTGCCCGGTACCGGGGACTTCGGCCCGCGGAACCCGAAACCGAGGAACCGCACCAGGTACGGCTTGCCGGTGAGCAGGTGCCAGACGCCCATGTCGACGCCCGCCGCCCGCACCTCCAGCAGAACCTCGCCCTTCCCAGGCACAGGCACATCGAGGTCACCGAACACCGCCGATCCGTATCTTCGTTGTACGACAGCCTTCACAGCTCTTCCTCCTCCGGGTACTGGAACACTTCTTCGAGCGACACCTTGAACACACGCGCGATCTTGAAGGCCACTTCCAGCGAGGGCGAGTACTTGCCCTGCTCGATGGCGATCAGCGTCTGCCGCGTCACGCCGATGGCCGTGGCGAGATCGGCCTGCTTCATCTCGCCGTGCGCGAACCGCAGAGCGCGGATGGAGTTCGTGACCTTCGTCGGCTTCACGCCAGTCCTCGCCGGTAGAACGCGAGCTTCGCCAACGAGCCCAGCACCGCGGACAGCACGAAGCACAGGTAGAGCACGTTGGCGATCCAGAAGTACGGCGCCTCGAGCATCGCGAGCGCCATCGCGGACACACCGCCGATGACGACGAACGACTGACCGATGCCGTCGCCGATCCGGCCGATCTCGCGGTCCCGTTCGTCGGCCTGCAACCCGTCGCCCCGCGCGGCGATGCCGAACCAGATGCCCGACACGATGCCGGCGACGATTCCGAGTGAGATCGTCCACAACATGGCCCCGATGTAGGGAGCCTCGACCAGCGGACGCCCTTCCGCACCAGTCAGGACAAGCACGACATACACGGCGTAACCAACCACGGCGATGACCGCCAAGGCCCAGGCCCGCTTCTCCTCGAACGCCATGGTCCCGCTCCTGATGTCAAAGAAACCTGACATCACCAAGGTAAAGCGAAGCAGACACAGTGTCAAACATCTTTGACTTAACCTTTTCGTGATCAACGCGTCCGTATGGCGGTCGACTACCTCCGATCGGAGCCATTAGCGTGCGGCGCATGCTCCGTCCGATCCTTGTTGCGTGCGCGCTTGCCCTCACGGCATGTGGCCACGCAGTGACGGCGGAACCTCCCGCCGCCGCACGCACGCAACCGCCGTCCCACACCCCCGCGGCAGCGCCGCTCGTCGCGACGCCCGAGGTCTGCCCGCTGCCCGACAGCGGGTTCGAGTGCGACTTCCAGAAGCGCCTCAAGGCCGCCCAGGACTACGCCGAGACCAGGCCGGGAACCGTGGGTTTCGTGCTGCGCGACCGCAAGAACGGGGCGACCTGGCGCAACGACCACGCGGACGACATGACGTGGACCGCGTCGACGATCAAGCTCGCGATGGTCGTGAACCTGCTGGAGCGCCACCGCGCCGGCAAGATCAAGCTGAGCAGCGACGACCGCAAGCTGATGAACGCGATGCTGCACACGTCCGACGACGACGCGGCGGACTCGTTGTGGAAGAAGTACAACGGCACGACGTTCAACGCGGCGTTCGGCAAGTACGGAATGACCGATTTGGTGCCACAAAAGGGATATACGGCCACATTCCCCTACTGGGGCTTCGAGAAGTGCACCGCGAACGACCTCGACCGCCTGATGAACTACATCCTCGACACCGTCCCCGCGGACGACCGCGAGTACATCGTCGGGCAGATGCGCCAGGTCGGCGCCGTGCAGCAGTGGGGCGTCTGGGGACCGGACTCCGGTGCGAAGAACGGCTGGTCGGAGGAAGAGGGCGGCTGGGTGATGAACTCCGTCGGGTTCGTCGGTCAGGACGCCCGGTACACGCTCGCGATCATGAACAACCTCAAGGGCGAGGGCGCCTACGACGAGGGCCGCGCCACCGACACGGAGATCACCCGAATCCTCTTCCGCTGAAGCGTCAGTGAGGTGTCAGACCGCGTTGCTACCGTGGTGAGCGACCTGTTCAGACACTGGGGAAGGGGTCGCCGTGCCGGACAGAAGGGCACAGATCGAGCAGAAGATCCGCGCGTTCCAGGAGCAGGCAGCCAGAGCGGGCCAGCTCAAGGACAAGATCGCGGAACTGCGCGGCCAGGCTCGCAGCGGCGACGGCTCCGTCACCGTGACCGTCGCGCCGTCGGGGGCGGTGCTGGGGTTGCAGCTCAGTCCTAATGCGATGAAGTACAGCCACACGCAGCTGCAGCAGGAGATCCTCGCCACCATCAGGGCGGCGACGCAGCAGGCCGCGCAGGCGTTGCAGGACACCGTGACGCCGGTGCTGGGTGATCAGGCGGAGCGGTTCAAGGACGCGTTCAGCGCGCACTCGGCCGTGATGATGCCGGAGGCTCCCGCACCTCATGCGGCGCCGAACGTGCCGCAGAACATGACGCAGAACGTGATGCCGCCCGCACCGCCTGCCGGGAACCGTCCGAGGCCGAGGCCGGTCTCAGACGATGACGACTTCGGCGGCAACTCGATCCTGAGGTGATGGGGGCATGACGGGATTCCAGGTGCAGGGCGGTGCGCTGACGGCGCACGGCCAGGGTTCGCGGGAGGCCGCCGGCCACTTCGGACAGCTGGCGACCCTGCTCGACCAGGCACGCGTGAGCGACGACTGCTTCGGTCCGCTCGGCGAGCTCATGGCGTTCAAGTACTTCGAGGGTCTGCGGGAATGCCAGGAGATGGCCAACAAGGCCAAGGGTTTCCTGGAGGGCGTGGCCGAGCGCACCGACCAGACGGCGCAGACGTACCGCGATGTCGAGGACGCGATCCACCAGGGACTGCAGAAGTTCAGCAGCGGAGGCCCTGGTTCGCTGGCAGATCTGAACAGCGCGGGCGACGGCAACCGCAAGAGCGACTTCGAGCAGAACGCGGGCTACGGCAGCTCGTGGATGAGCACGAGCGGCGACATCTCCCGTGCCGGCAGCCCGCCGGACGTGGCCATCGCGGCGGTCAACGCGCGCATGGAGCAGCTGCGGTTCGTGATGAGCCCCGGCCAGTCGTTCATCGACAACGGCCTCGGGTTCCTGATCGGCATCGTGATCAGCCCGATCGTCGAGCTCGTGCTCGAACCCGCGATCGGCGACCCCGAGCAGATGCGCAGCACCGGCACCGGCTGGGGCAAGGTCGCGGACTGGGTGAAGCAGACCGGCGAGCACGAGAAGTCCCGTGCCGCCGCGACGTCGGAACCGTGGACGGGGCAGGCGGGCGACAAGTTCCGCAAGCAGATGGACGAGTTCGGCGCGGGAGCGGAGGCGTTCTCGAACGAGATCCGCGGCCTGCAGCAGATGCTGGAGCTCGCCGCCGACCTGTTCGACGCGTTCGTCGAGATCTGCATCGACATCCTGCAAGAGCTGGTCATGGGCCTGATCATCGAATGGCTGGCCGCGCTGGCCGCCTCGTGGATCACCGCCGGTGCCTCGATGGCCGCGGCGGGCGTCGCCACCACCGCGCAGGTCGGCGGCACGATGGCGCGCCTGGGCCTGAAGGTCAAGCAGCTGCTCGGCAAGCTCAAGCCGTTGATCGACAAGCTGGAGGACCTGCTGCAGGCGCTGCGCAAGGGACCGCTGCGCAAGCTCGTCGAGAAGGCAGAGGGCCTGCGCGAGGGCAACATGGCCGAGAAGTGGGTCATGCGCAAGATCGACGCGAACCCGCTGGCCAAGATCGTCACCAAGGCCGACCCGGCGACGATGGCGTCCAAGACCGGCAACCGCTTCGCCGGTCGGTTCGGCGTCGACGGTGCCGGTGCGGACTCGCTGACGACGAACCTCACCGAGGCGGGCCTGCGCACGGCGGGCCTGAGCGGCACGACCCACGTGCCGACCGCCATCACCAACGGGATCATGGAGAATGCTCCCGGCCTCGCCGTCGAGCAGGGCATCAAGTACGGCTACGACAAGGGTCAGGACCCGTCCTCCGACGAGGACCGCGCTGACGCCATGAACCGAGGATTCGAGTACGAGTGATCTTCGCGGAGCCCCTGGGCCCCGGCCACGTCGCCCGGCAGCAGGTCTGCCGGGCGGGCGAGGCGCTGGTGTGGGCGATGTACCGGCGGACCTTCTACTACGCCGTCGACGGCCTCGACCAGCTCGGCGCACCGGGCCGTTCGCTGTTCGCCCGCGGTGCTTCCGCCGTGGGGCGCGGGGTGGGCGACTTCGCGCTGACGGCGCTGGGCGGCGGTGGCGACTCGGGCGACGACAAGGCTCCCGCCGCCGATCACCTGGTGTTCGGGCCTTCGGCCGGTTCCCTGGCCGCTTCGGCGATGGCGCGATTCGAGCCCGGCAAGCGCGTGGATCGGTTGTGGGCGTTGACGTCCACTCGGCTGGTGGTCGCCGAGCGACACGTTGAGCCTGTCGTCGCTCCGGAGAAGTCGTTCCTGGGCAAGGCGATCGGGTTCGGCCGCGAGGTCGGCAAGATCCTCGCCGACAACCGCAGGAAGTACGGCGAGCACGTGGAGGGCGAGCCCGTCGCGGTGCCGGACTACCGGATCGTGTGCGAGTTTCCGCGTGCACAGATCGCCTCTGTCTCGCACGACCGCGTGACATTCGTGGACGGCTCGGGCTTCGAGTTCCTGCTGGAGAACCCTGCTGTCGCGGACGACGAAGTGGTCGTCTCGGAGCTGACGAAGTTCTGGCTGCGCCCAGGCGAACGCCTGGTGCTCGGCCTGCCGCCGATCGTCGGTCACGTGGGCGGCGTCGTCGGCGGCGAGGTGCGGCTGCCTCTAGTCGCGTCGAGTCCGATGCCCGCGCTGGAGCTGGACGGGCAGCGGTGGCCGTTGCCCGCTCCCCCGTCACCGCAGGACTGGACCGACGACCCGACGCTCGGCTACTGGGTCGACGCGCCTGCGGCCTCCTGCCTCGCCGTGTCGCTGGCGGACCACTTCGCCTTCAGCCGCGGCAACGCCCGACTCGCCGTGAGCGACCAGCGCGTGGCCGTCGTCTACCCGACGCGTCTGTTCGAGGCCAAGCCTTCCAGCGTGTTCACCACGTTCGCCGAGATCCCCAGCAGCGCCGTGCGGTCGTTGGAAACCCCTTGCACGGGAGCAAGTCTGCCCGCGCGGCCGATCGTCAGACTGACGTTCGCGGACGGCTCGGCACTGGCCCTGCGCCGTCAGTCCTGAATCGACTCCCACAGGCACAGCACGCTGCCCTCGCTGTCCTTGACGTACTGCGACAACCCGAAGTCGCCGACGCGCTCCTTGGCGTTGAGCACCACACCGCCGGCTTCCTCGACCTTCCGTGCCACCTCGTCGACGCTGGGCACGTCGATGATCAGCACGGGACCCTGCACGAACTCGGTCCGCGGCGAGATCCCGCCGTCGGCGTCGCCGACGTCGACGGGCTCCCCCTCGGTGTCGACGAGCACGTAGTCGAACGGCAACTGCTGCGCCGACCACCCGAACACATCGCGGTAGAAGGCCGTCGCACGCCCGAGATCGTCAGCGGGCAGCTCGAACTTGACCCTGGTCACAGCGCGAGATCCGGCACCTGGGCGACGAGCTCCTCCGGCGCCGACAACCGCCACGCCTCGAAGACCAGTTCCTTCATCTCGTCCGCCTGGATGCCTTCGAGGTACACCACGACCCAGCCGAAACCACCGGCCGTGAACTGCACCTCGAACACCTCTGGCCGTTCCGCCACCAGCGCCAGCTGCTCGGACAGCGTCTGCTTCAGCCCGACCGTCTGCGTGCGCGGCCAGTAGTAGCCGAACAACTTGCCCCGCACGCGGAACGAGTCGTACTGCTGCCCGGACGAGCGCTGCACCTCGGCGAGCCCGTCCAAGATCTTGAAGAGCTGCTTGCTCGTTGTCGCCACTGCCGACCCCCAAAGCCGAAGAGCGGAAAGTATAAATCCGGCTTTCAGGACGCGTGAGCGGTGAGCCTCCTCAGGTGGTCGGCGATCAGGGCGGCGTGCGACAGCGGCGTGCTGAGGTCCTCGACGTCGCCGTTGGTCGTGTAGTCGAGCAGGACGACGTCCGCGGACTCGGCCAACTCGTGCAGCCGCACGACTTCCGCCTGCAGCCGGTGCTCCAGAACCCAGTGGTAGGCCGGTAAGTAGATCTCCTGCCGGGCCGTGCGGTAGTCGAGCAGGCGCTCGCCGGCCAGACCCGCGCGGTGGCCCCGGACCTGACCGAAGCGGCGGACCGTGCGCTTCAGGCCCTTCATCGACGTCACCGCGAGCTTCGACGGATCGACGTCAGTGCTCTCGAAGACCTTCAGCGCCTGCCAAAGGCCTTCGACGGACTCGCTCGTCACGCCTGGAGACAGCGGCACCGGTATCGAGCCGTGCGGGTAGAACGGGCTGAAGCGCACCCACGGGTCAGGGCCGCGGGAGGTCACGTCGATGACCACCGCGTCCGGGCGCTTCAGCTTGCGTCGCTTGCTCGCGACTTCGATGGGCATGGGTCGAGGATGACAGGAGGGTCTGACAGTTTCGGGCCGCTGGGCACGCGGCTGCGCTGGGTCAGCACGACGCAGACGAGCACGACGGCCGCGGTGGCGAGGGCCTGCCAGCCGACCGGTTCGCTGAGGACGAGCGCGGACCACATGAGCGTCAGAACCGGTTGGGCCAGCTGGATCTGGCCGATCTTGGCCACGCCGCCCGCGGCCAGGCCCGCGTACCAGGCGAAGAAGCCCAGGAACATCGAGATCAGCGCCACGTAAGCGAAACTGAGCCACACGACGCCGTCAGCGCGCGAGAAGTCCGCTGTGTACAAGGAAACCGGGATCGTGACGGGCAGCGAGACGACCAGCGCCCAGCAGACCGTCCTGGCGCCGCCCAGTTCCCGGGAGAGCGCGCCTCCCTCGGCATAGCCCAGGCCGCACAACACAACGGCGACGAGCAGGTAGACGTCGGCCAGGCTCAGCGAACCGGAGAAGCCGCCGCCGGTGGCCACGAACGCCAGCACCGCGAGCAGGCCGGCGCCGCTGGCGAGCCAGAACGCGATGGGCGGGCGTTCGGAGGCGCGCAGGACGGCCCAGATCGCCGTGGACATGGGCAGCACGGCGATCACGACGGCGCCGTGGGCCGAGGTCTGGGTGGTGAGGGCCAACGACGTGAAGAGCGGGAAGCCGATCACGATGCCCACCGCGACGACGACCAGGCGGCGGATCTGCGATGCCGTCGGGCGCGGCGCTCGTGATAACGCCAGGTAGGCGATAGCCAGGACCCCTGCGACGAGGGCGCGGCCGAACGCGACGAACCACGGGTCCAGTCCGGCCACTGCCAGGCGGGTCGCGGGCAGGGAGTAGCTGAAACCCAGGACGCCGAGCGCGCCCAGTGTTACCCCCGCCGGCAGGATAACGTTACTCTTGGCTCTCATGAATGAGGATAACGCAGCCGTACGCGTTATCGAGGAGCTGAGAGCAGCGGCACGGTCCGGCCGGGCCGGCGACCGCATGCCTTCGGTGCGCGACCTCATGGCGCGGCACCGGGCCTCGCCCGCGACTGTCCAGCAGGCGATCCAGCGCGTCGCCGCCGAGGGACTGGTCGAGGTGCGGCCCGGCCGCGGCAGTTACGTCGCCGCGCGCACGACCGCGACCAGCCGTGACCTGTCGTGGCAGGCCGTGGCGCTCGGCGAGGGCAGGCCGGGCGAGGACCTGGTGGCGAACCTCGTCGCGGTGCCGAAACCCGAGGCCATCCCGCTGACCAGCGGCTATCTCGATCCTGAGCTGCAGCCCACCGACGCGCTCGGTGCCGCGCTGAGTCGCGCGGCGCGGCGCCCGGCCTCGTGGGGGCGCGTTCCCGTCGAGGGCAAGGAAGAGCTGCGCGCGTGGTTCGCGAAGGAGGCCGGCGGTGAGCTCAGGGCCGGCGACATCACGGTGTGCGCGGGCGCCCAGGAGGCGCTCGCGACGGTGTTCCGCGGGCTCGGTGACCGTGGTGACGCCGTACTGGTCGAGTCGCCCACCTATCTCGGCGCGATCGCGGCGGCGCGCGACGCCGGGCTCAAGGTCGTACCGGTCCCGGCGGATCAGGACGGCGTGCGGCCGGACCTGCTCCAGGCCGCGTTCGAACGCACGGGCGCGAAGGTCTTCTACTGCCAGCCGTTGCACGCGAACCCGCACGGCGCCGTGCTGTCCGAAGAACGCCGGGCCGAGGTCATGCGAATCGTCCGCCGCATGGGCGCGTTCCTCGTCGAGGACGACTGGGCACGCGGCTTCACCATCGACGGCACCGCGCCTCCGACGCTGGTCTCGCAGGACACCGACGGTCACGTCGTCTACGTCCGCTCGCTCACCAAGGTCGCCGCGCCCGGACTGCGCGTCGCCGCGATCGGCGCCCGCGGCCCGGCGGGCACCCGGCTGAAGAACACCCGGTCCCGGCAGGACCTCTACGTCGCGGGGCCGTTGCAGGAGGCGGCGATCGACTTCGTGACGTCCCCGGTCTGGCGGCGGCACCTGCGCACGCTCCAGCAGTCCTTGAGGTCCAGGCGTGACGCTCTGACGCACGCGATCCGCGAACACCTGCCGGAGTTCGAGCTCGCCAAGTCGTCCGGTGGCCTGCACCTGTGGGCGACGTTGCCGGACGGCGTGGACGACCTGGAGCTGACGACGGCCGCCGCGGCGCGCGATGTCGTGGTGTTCCCGGGCCGGCCGTGGTTCGCCGCTGAACCGCCGGGCAGTTTTCTTCGTTTGACCTACGGCGGCGCACCTGAGCACGTGCTCGCCGAGGGCGTGCGGCGACTGGCCGACGCCGTGGTGGCCGTGCGGCGGTGACCGCGTTCGGGTGAACTGCATCGTTCATTAACTTGACTCATTCCAGAAAAGACGGCAGGGTGACGTTCGTGCCCACGGCTTCCGATTTCGAGCGTCTGTTGCGTGGAGCGTCGCTCCGGGTGACGGCTCCGCGGATAGCCGTGCTGTCCGCGGTGCACTCCCACCCGCACGCCGACACGGACTCGATCATCGGTGTCGTGCGTCAGAACCTCGGCGCGGTCTCCCATCAGGCCGTGTACGACGTACTCCGCGCGCTGACCGGTGCCGGCCTGTTGCGCAAGATCGAGCCCCAGGGTTCGGTCGCCCGCTACGAGGCCCGCGTCGGGGACAACCACCACCACGTCGTGTGCAGATCCTGCGGTGCCATCGCCGACGTCGACTGCGCAGTCGGCCACGCACCGTGCCTGGACGCATCCGACGACCACGGGTTCGTCATCGACGAGGCCGAGGTCATCTACTGGGGCTCGTGCCCCGAATGCACGACCGCCGCGAAAAGTTCCTGAACACCCGGAAGGATTCCCGTGTCCGACAGCACTGACGCCAAGCTGGCAGACCTGAACGAGGAGGAGGCCGGCGGCTGCCCGGTCGCACACGGTCGCATCAGCCATCCCAGCGAGGGCGGCAGCAACCGAGACTGGTGGCCCAACCAGCTCAACCTGCGGATCCTGCGCAAGCACCCGGTCCAGGCGGACCCGTTCGGCGGTGAGCTCGACTACGGCCAGGAGTTCCTGACCGTCGACCTCGACGAGCTGGCGCGCGACGTCGACGCCGTGCTGACCGAGTCGAAGGACTGGTGGCCCGCGGACTTCGGGCACTACGGCCCGTTCATGATCCGCATGGCGTGGCACAGCGCGGGCACCTACCGCACCCACGACGGCCGCGGTGGCGCCGGCGCGGGCATGCAGCGCTTCGCGCCGCTGAACAGCTGGCCGGACAACGGCAACCTGGACAAGGCGCGCCGTCTGCTGTGGCCGGTGAAGAAGAAGTGGGGCAAGAAGGTCTCCTGGGCCGACCTCATGATCTTCACGGGCAACCGCGCGCTGGAGACCATGGGCTTCGAGACCTTCGGCTTCGCCGGCGGCCGCGCGGACGTGTGGGAGCCGGACGAGGACGTCTACTGGGGCCCGGAGACCACGTGGCTCGGCGGCGACGCCCGCTACAGCGGTGACCGCGACCTGGAGTCGCCGCTCGCGGCCGTCCAGATGGGTCTGATCTACGTCAACCCCGAGGGCCCCAACGGCAACCCGGACCCGCTGGCCTCCGCCCGCGACATCCGCGAGACGTTCGGCCGCATGGGCATGAACGACGAGGAGACCGTCGCGCTCATCGCCGGTGGCCACACCTTCGGCAAGGCGCACGGCGCGGGTGACCCCGAGCTCGTCGGCGCGGAGCCCGAGGGTGCCACGATCGACGCGCAGGGCTTCGGCTGGATCAGCACGCACGGCAGCGGCAAGGGTCGTGACGCCATCACCTCCGGCCTGGAGGTGACCTGGACGCAGCAGCCCACCAAGTGGACGAACCTGTTCTTCAAGAACCTCTTCGAGTTCGAGTGGGAGCTCACCAAGTCGCCCGCCGGCGCGCACCAGTGGAAGCCGAAGGACGGAGCGGGCGCCAACACGGTGCCGGACCCCGAGGACGGCACCCTCAACCGCACGCCGCACATGCTGACGACGGACCTCGCGCTGCGCTTCGACCCGATCTACGAGCCGATCTCGCGCAAGTTCGCGGAGAGCCACGAGGCGTTCGCCGCGGCCTTCTCCCGTGCGTGGTTCAAGCTGACCCACCGCGACATGGGCCCGATCCAGCGCTACCTCGGCGCGCAGGTGCCGCAGGAGGAGCTGATCTGGCAGGACCGCCTGCCGGTCGTCGACCACGAGGTCATCTCCGCCGACGACGTGGCATCGCTGAAGGCGAAGATCCTCGAGTCCGGCCTGTCGGTCTCGCAGCTCGTCAAGACCGCGTGGGCCTCGGCCTCGTCGTTCCGCCAGAGCGACAAGCGCGGCGGCGCCAACGGCGCGCGCATCCGCCTCGAGCCGCAGCGCGGCTGGGAGGTCAACGAGCCCGACCAGCTCGCGCAGGTCCTGCGCACGCTGGAAGGCGTGCAGGAGGCGTTCAACGCAGCCCAGTCGGGCGGCAAGAAGGTCTCGCTGGCCGACCTGATCGTCCTCGGCGGTGCCGCGGCGATCGAGCAGGCCGCCAAGGCCGCGGGCCACGACGTCGAGGTGCCGTTCCTCGCGGGCCGCGCCGACGCCACCCAGGAGCAGACCGACGCCGAGTCGTTCGCCGTCCTGGAGCCCACGATCGACGGCTTCCGCAACTACCGCGGCAAGGGCCACCCCCTGCCGTCGGAGTACCTCCTCGTCGACAAGGCGAACCTGCTCGGCCTCTCCGCCCCGGAGCTGACCGTGCTGGTCGGCGGCCTGCGCGTGCTGGGCGCCAACCACGGCGGTTCGACCGCGGGCGTGCTCACGGCCAAGCCGGAGACGCTGACCAACGACTTCTTCGTGAACCTCCTCGACATGGAGACGGAGTGGAAGTCGGTCACCGAGGACCAGGAGAACTTCGAGGGCCGCGACCGCTCCACCGGCGCCGTCCGCTGGACCGGCACCCGCAACGACCTGGTGTTCGGCTCGAACTCCGAGCTGCGCGCCATCGCCGAGGTCTACGCGAGTGACGACGCCTCCGCGAAGTTCGTCCAGGACTTCGTCGTCGCGTGGAACAAGGTCATGAACGCGGACCGCTACGACGTCTGATCCAGCCCCTCCCAGGTGCCCCAGGCCATCTCCCCCGGCCTGGGGCACCTTCGTGTGCACCGGCGCCACACCGATCCCGCAACCGGACGAACACGCGGTGTGACTTCAGCTACACCAACGCAACCTTGGCCGCTTGGCCCCTTGTCTCCTTTTGATCCAGAAGCGATGCTTCTGCCCGTTTGACTGATGCGTGGATGTCGGGGGACACGCGCAACTGGGGCAATTTCATCTGAGGCTGGGGGCTTCACGCATGACGCGTCGTTCCGCGACGCGGCAGTTCCGTGTGCGAAGAACACGGAGCATTGCCGCGACGCTCGTTGCAGCACTTACGTTCTCGCTGGTGTCCGTACCGGCGTTCGCCGCGCCGCCGCCCAAGGTGACGGCGGTCGATCCGGCTTCCCTGCCGGTCCTGAAGGGTGCCGACGTCAAGCAGGCGCCGGCCACCGCACCGGCCGATCCGAAGGCGGACTTCGGGCCGCTGGCCAAGCGGGAAGGGTCGAGCTTCGACCCGGAGAAGTCCAAGATCGCCTCGAAGTCCATGTTCGTCGAGGAGTACACGAACCCGGACGGCACGCGGAGCATCAGGCAGTCCACCGACCCGCTGAACGTCAAGGACGCCAGGGGTGAGTGGCAGAAGATCGACACGACGCTGACGGCCGACGTGCCGACGCGCCGGGTCAGGGCGAAGCAGCACCCGCTCAAGCCGTCGCTCGCGGCGGCGGCGGACGACCCGAACCTCGTGAACGTCGAGTTCGACGGCCACAAGGTCTCGCTGGCTCCGGAGCAGAAGGCCAGGAGCACGGCCAAGGTCTCGGACAAGACGGCGGAGTACACCGACGTCGCCGCGGACACCGACCTGACCTACGAGGTCACGCCGGGTTCGGTCAAGGAGACCATCAAGCTCAAGAAGGTCCCCTCCGCCAACAGGTGGCGGTTCGTCCTCAAGACGGGCAACCTCGTCCCGGCCGTGACGGAGCAGGGCACGGTCGAGCTGCGGGACGCCCAGGGCACGCCGAAGATCGTGATGCCGCCGATCGTCACGTGGGACTCGGCCGGCGACGGTGACACCGTCGCGCCCGCACAGACCGGTGGCACCTACACGGTCGAGAAGGCAGGCAACGACTGGGTGCTCACGGTCGCCGTGGACGACGCGTGGCTCAAGGACCCGAAGCGGGTCTACCCGGTCAGCGTCGACCCGACGTTCACGTTTGGTGTCGCCTACGCCGAGTCCTACAAGTCCGACGGCTACGAGTGCGCCAACTGCGGCGTCCAGCTCGGCAACGTCCAGGACCGCGGCGACAAGTACTGGCGCAGCTCGATCCGCTTCAACTACGAGTCGTTGTACGGCAAGCGGATCGTGGGCGCGAAGCTGGACCTGCAGAACCAGCGCTCCCCGCAGAGCCCCGACAAGACCTGGCCCGCGCACCTGTACCACGCGTCCGCGCTGGACTTCAACGGTCTGGGCGGCTACCTGGCGACCGGGAACTTCGGCCAGGTCGGCACGCTCACCGGGGACAGCCTGGTCAGCTTCCTGCAGCACATCGCGGACATCCGGCACATGGCGACGTTCATGGTCGTGGGTCACGAAGCGCCGGGCGTCTGGACCTACAAGAACGCCACCGCGACGCTGACCGTGGACACCGGTTCCGCACCGCCCGCACCCACGCTGGTCGGTCCGGCCGACCACGCCGTGATCACCGAGACCACGCCGACGCTGCACGTCAACCCGGTCAGCGACCCGGACGGCGAGCCGGTGAAGTACTGCTTCACCGTCGCGACCGGCTCGGACGCGAAGTCCGGTGTGGTGGTCGACTCCGGCTGCCTCGACACTCCGAAGTGGACGGTGCCGCCGGGCATCCTCCAGGACGGTGTGGCGTACACGTGGCAGGCGAAGGCGTTCAGCGGTACCACGTCGACGATCCCGAGCGCGGTCTTCCACCTCAAGGTCGACCAGCGCATCGGTGACCGCGGCCCCGCGCCGGTGGACACGCTCGGCCCGATCTCGGTGAACCTGGCCAACGGCAACGTGACGACGTCGGTCGAGTCGCCGACGTTCACCACGGTCGGCGGCACAGCGGGCCTGACGATGACCTACAACTCGCAGCAGCAGGAGCAGAAGGGCCTGCGGGCGTCGTACTACCCGGATCTGTCGCGCAACGGCGAGATCGGCGCGCAGCAGCAACCCGTGCTGGTGCGCACCGAGCCTCAGGTCAACGTCGACTGGGGCGACACCTCACCGTTCGCCCCGGTGCTCGAGAAGGACTGGTTCGTCGCGCGCTGGGAAGGCTTCTTCCAGGCTCCGGCGACCGGCAGGTACCAGTTCGCCGGTGTGCACGACGACCGGCTCCGGGTGTGGATCAACGGGAACTCGGTCTACGACCAGGGTTGCTGCAGCAACGTCAACTGGGGCATGGCGACGGAGGTCCAGTTGACCGCCGGCCAGCGCGTGCCGATCAAGGTCGAACTGGCCGAGGTCACCGGTGCCGCCTACCTGCGCCTGTTCACCCGCACCTCGGACGGCACCACGGTGCCGGAGCAGATCGTCCCCGCCGACTGGCTGCACTCCTCCGACCTGCCCGCACTGCCCAAGGGCTGGACGCTGAGCGCCGACCTGGACGGCAGCGGCACGAGCTTCACCGAGGCCAAGGTCACCGACCAGAACATCGTCCTGACCGACGGCACCGGCGCGAAGCACACGTGGACCAAGAAGTCGACCGGTGGCTACACACCGCCCCACGGCGAGGAAGGCGTCATCGCGCTCGACACCGCCGGCCGCGTCACGCTGACCTACGGCACCGACGTGTACGTGTTCAACTCCGAGGGCAAGCTGGAGTCGCAGTCCACCGCGACGGACTCCCGCAAGCCGTCGGCGTTGCAGAACCTCTACAACGGTTCTCCGTCACGGTTGAAGGAGATCAGGGACCCGGTCTCCGGCCGTTCGCACAAGCTGCACTACAACCGGCCGGGCGACGACTGCTACGCGGGCGCCACCGTTCCGCCTGACGCGGAACGCCTGCCCCCGTCGCAGATGCTGTGCCGGATCGAGTACTGGGACGGCAGCCAGACGAAGCTGTTCTACCACCGCGGAAGCCTGGTCAGGGTCGAGGACCCCGGCACGGACGTCACGGAGTTCAGCTTCACGTCCAACGGCCTGCTCGACGGTCTGCGCGAGGGCAAGGCAGTCGACTGGGTCGCGCAGGACCCGGCGAACCGCAACAACGACAGGGCGAGCTACATCGTCCACTACGTCGACCACACGGTGCCGAAGCCGCTCGCCCGCCAGGTGTTCCAGCCGAAGGCCTCGGCCGACGTGGAACGCACCAGGCACGGCTTCCGCTACGACCCGGCCAACCGCACGTCCTATGTGGACGCTGACGGGCTGAGTCCGGCCATCGGGTTCGTCACGAAGGTGGTCTACGACGACGCCTTCCGGTTGCTGTCCAGCACGGACGCCACCGGCAAGACCGCGTCGACGACCTGGAGCGTGAAGGACCAGGAGCTGACCACCACGGACGGCGCGGGCCGCGTGTCGACCACGGTGTACGACGCCCAGGATCGGCCGACCGACAAGTACGGCCCGGCGCCCGCGTCGTGCTTCAACGGCCAACTGCCCAAGCCGGAGTGCGCGGCGACCGTGCCGCACACGAAGACGAACTACGACGAGGGCCTCAACGGTCTCGCCGTGTCGTTCTACGACAACAAGGACCTCGTCGGGGCGCCGAAGGTGTACCAGACGGGTCTGGCCGCGGACGGCACGTTCGCCCGGAACTGGGGCGAGAGCGCGCCGGTCACGGGCATCCCCGCGGAGAACTTCTCGCTGCGGGCCACCGGCGACATCGTGTTCCCCGAGGCGGGCAACTACAAGCTCCGCGTCGTGGCGGACGACGGCGTCCGGGTGTTCGTCGACGACCAGAGCGTCATCGACGACTGGATCGACACCGGCGCGAAGTGGCGCGAGGCGACGGTCAACAGCCCGTCGGCGGGCGCCGCCAAGAAGATCCGGATCGACTACTACGACCTGGTCTCGCTGGCACAGCTCGAACTGCACTGGACCACCCCCGGTGGCACCCAGCAGGTCGTGCCCGCCACGAGTCTCAAGCCGAAGTACGGCCTGACCACCTCGACGGTCGGCGACGAGTCGAACGGGGTGCCCGACTCCGTCTCGACGACGAAGTACACCGAGAACGGCCTGGACGCCGCCTACGGACTCGCGACCAGCATCGTGACGGCGGGCTTCACCAGCCGCACCGGCTACGAGGCGGTGGGCTCGGGTTACCTGCGCAAGACCGGCAAGACCATGCCCAACGGCGCGCAGTCCGTCTACTCGTTCTACGGCGACACCGAGACGCGGGACAACCCCTGCACCCCGGCGGTCGAGGCGATCAACCAGGGCGGCATGGCCAAGCAGACCCAGCTGGCGTCCGGTCGCTCGGACGAGCAGGTGTTCGACGCGTCCGGCCGGGTCGTCGCGGACGGTGTGGCCGGCAAGTGGAAGTGCACCACCTACGACGAGCGCGACCGCGTCGTGTCGGTCAGGTATCCGGCGAACCCCTCGTCGGGCGAACGGACCGTCACCACGAACCACGCCGTCGGCGGTGATCCGCTGGTCTCCTCGGTGACCGACCACACCGGCACGGTCACCACGAAGATCGACCTGCTCGGCCGGGTCGTCGAGCACACCGACGTCAACGGTGTGCGCACGGAGTCGAAGTACGACCAGCTCGGGCGTTCGGTCTCCGAGAAGGTCGTCCCGCCGATCGACGCGGCGCAGACCAGCACCTTCACTTACGACGACGCGGGGCGTCTGAAGACCACGTCGCTCAACGGTTCGGTGCTGGCGACGTCCACCCACAACGCCGCGGGCCAGCTGGCGTCGGTGTCGTACTCCAACGGCACGTCGCTGGCGGCGATCGGCAGGGACGCGGCGGGCAGGGACGTCTCGCTCACGTGGCGGACGGCCTCCGGTGCCGAGGTGACATCGGCGGTGACCCGCAGCCGTGCGGGCACGATCGTCGACGAGAGCCTCGGTGGCGTGGACGCCCGCCCCGGCCAGCCGAACTACGTCTACGACGCGGCCGGCCGGTTGACCGAGGCGTGGGTGCCGGGTCACCACTACACCTACGACTTCACGTCGGGCGCGCCCGCGGGTTGTACGTCCGGTGCCGTGGGCAACGCGGGCCTGAACACGAACAGGGTCAAGCTGATCGACGAGACGGCAGCGGGCACCGCGGAGACCGGCTACTGCTACGACGCGGCGGACCGGCTGCTCGGCACCGTGGGCGCCTCGGCGGTCACGAACGTCAAGTACGACAGCGAAGGCAACACCCTGGAGTACACGACGGGCGGGTCGACCACCCACCTGTCGTGGGACGGCGCGGGCCGCAGCATCGGCGCGCGTTCGGTCGGAGCGGATCCGGCGGATGTCTCGTACCTGCGCGACGCCACCGACCGGATCGTCCGGCGCGGTGCGTCGCAGGGCGACCAGCACTCGGTGCTGCTCTACGGCTACACCGCCTCCGGTGACACCGCCGACCTCGTCCTCGACGGGACGAAGAAGCTGCTGTCGCGTTCCATCTCACTGCCCGGCGGTGTGCTGCTGACCATCGCGGGTGACGTGCGCACGCACGACCACCCGACGGTGCGCGGCGACCTGACGCTCACCACGGACGCGGCGGGCAACCAGGTCGGCGATCTGCGGCGCTACACGCCGTTCGGCGAGCCGGTGAAGGCCGACGGCACGGTCGACACGGACAACGTGCCGGACAACCAGCCCGGTCAGATGGACAACGGCTGGCTCGGACAGCACCAACGCCCGTACGAGCACGCCGGTGCGCTGTCCCTGGTGCAGATGGGCTCCCGTCCGTACAGCCCGCTGCTCGGCCGGTTCCTGTCCGTCGACCCGGTGGACGGCGGGTCTGCCAACGACTACGACTACGTCAACGGCGACCCGATCAACGACACCGACCTCGACGGCCAGTGGCCGGACTGGGGCAAGGCGTGGAACGCGACGAAGAACTTCGCGAAGAAAGCGCTCGACAACAAGTACGTGCGCGGCATCGCGACGGGACTCGTGGTCGGCGCGGTCTGTGTCGGCACCGCCGGCATCGGCTGTGCCGTCGGCGTCGGCTTCGCGGTCGGCGCGAGCCTCGGCGCAGCGAACTGGTACGTCAACCGCCGCAGCGAGAACGTGTGGGGTCACGTCGTGCGAGGAGGAATCTCAGGTGCCATCACCGGCCTTCGCGGGTTCGCGATCTCCAAGTACGCGGCCAAGAAGTGGCCTGTGGCGCGCTCTCACAAGGGCGGCTTGTTCAGCAAGTACAAGAACGCGCGAGCGCAGTTCAAGCCCGGTCTCATGTGGGCGTTGAAGCAACGCGGGAAATACAACACCCAGCAGCGTTTCAGGGCGCGTTACCGCTGATGGTCGCCAGGTCTTGCTGGTGAGAACGGTTGAGTAGGGTGGGGCCGGCGGACGTGTCCGCCGGCCCCGTTCCGCGATTGGGAGAACGTTGCACGAGATTCGGCGCAGTGCCCTCATCAACTACTTCGCGGCGGTCGTGCTGACCGCGGGCGCGGCCGTCGTGCCCGCGGCGGAACTGGTGCGGTTGCCCGCCTGGGTTCCCCCGTGGGCGCTGATCCTCGTGATCGCGCTGCCGCTGCTCGAAATGATCTGGCGGTCCGGCCTCCGGCCTCGGCTGCGGTGGAACGATGGCGGGCTCGCCGTGGTCCGGTCGTTCACGATGTCGGTGTATCGCTGGGATTCCATCGCCAAGTTCGACGAGGAGTTCAACCGCATCCACATCATCTTCGCCGACGGCGGCGAGGAGGAGTGGGAGTTCGACAACGCCTGGCTGTGGTCGAAGATCTCCAAGAGCTATGCCGCGCGCAAGGGACGCAACCGGGCCGCCCTGATGGAAGCGCTGCGGACCGGGCGGGAACGCGGCGAGCTGGTCCGGCCTCCTGCTTCCCCGCCACGACGGCCGGTCGTGCTGTACCTGCTCGCGGTGCCGGCCGCGGTGCTCGGCCAGCTGCTCGTCCTGTGACGTGCGGGGCGGCGTCAGCGCTTCACGCGCGGTAAGACGGCCGTCGCCTCCGGGTCGCCCGAGGAGCGCTGGCGCAGGCGGGTGACGACGAAGAGCGTGATGGCGACGGCTACCGCGGCGATCACGAGCTTTTGGAAGACTCCCGCATAGGACTCGACTCGGTGCCAGTTCTCTCCCAGCACGTAGCCGGCGCCTACGAAGATGGTGTTCCAGATCAGGCTGCCCAGTGTGGTGAGCGCGAGGAACTTCGGGAAGTTCATGCGTTCCACGCCCGCGGGCAGCGAGATGAAGCTGCGGAACAGCGGCACCATTCGTCCTAAGAACACGGCCTTGGTGCCGTGACGGGTGAACCAGGCTTCGGTCTTGTCGAAGTCCGATACGCGGACCAGCGGGATTCGGGCCACCAGCGCGCGAGTTCTGGTGCGGCCCAGGAGCATGCCCGCCAGGTAGACGATGACGGCTCCCGCCACGGAGCCGAGAGTGGTCCAGAACAGGGCCGCGGGCAGGCTGAACACGCCTTTGCTCGCGGAGAAGCCGGCCAGGGGCAGCACCAGTTCGCTCGGGATGGGCGGGAACAGGTTGTCCAGGCCCACGACGACGGCCGCGCCCACTCCTCCCAGTGACTCCATCAGCGAGACGGCCCATTCAGCCAGCATTGGATTTCCCTTCACACAAAGGCGATTCGGTCGGGATCCACGTTAGGAATGGGTGACGGGCGGGACCATGAGGTTGTCCGTCGGGAATCGTGGGGGAAACCGCAGGGCGATACTGCGGTAAACCGCAATGCCCGGGATCAGGCAGGCCAGTACGGTGGCGAATGTGCATCAGGAGGGGCAGCTCAGTGCGGGTTCGCTGGTGCGCGGCTGGTTCCGGATGCTCGCCGGGCTCACGATCGGTTCGGTGACGGGGCTGCTGGGGCTCGCCGCCGCGGCCGTCGACGTGGGAGTGGTCGGGCAGACCGAATACGAGTTGGGCCGGATCGCGCGGTTCGACCGGGCCGTGCACACGAACCCGCTGACGCGAAAGGGATGCCGTCGTTACCTCGCGGTGCGGTGGCTGGTCGGCACGCTCGGCGCGGGCGTGATCTCGATGCTGGCGTTCTGGTACGCCGTCGCCATCTCGATGGTGACGGCGTGGCTCTTCGACGGCGACTGGGGCCTGATCAAGGACGGGGATCGCGTCACCCTCGAACTGATCGCGCTGGTGGCGATTCCGGGTGCGCTGGTCATCTTCGTGACCACGGCCGGGGTGGTCGGGGTGGCGGTGCTGGACCGCTGGCTCGCCACCGCGATGCTCGGGACGAGTCAGCAGACCCTGCTGCGGCAACGGGTCGCGGAGCTGACGAGCACGCGGGCCGAGGTGATCGAGGCGATCGACGACGAGCGCCGGCGCATCGAACGCGACCTGCACGACGGCGTTCAGCAGCGGCTCGTCGCGCTCGGCATGCTGATCGGCAGGGCTCGACGGGCCAAGGGTGAGGAGCAGTTGCAGGAGTTGCTGCAGCAGGCGCATCTCACGGCGAGCGAGGCCATCGACGAACTGCGCGAGGTCGCCACCCGCGTCTACCCCGCCGTGCTCGACGACTCGGGGCTGGAAACGGCGCTCGAGGTGCTGGCGGAGCGGTCGAGCGTGCGCGTCGAGATCAGCAACGAGCTCAAGTCGTCGCCGGGCACGGCACTGGAGACGGTGATCTACTTCGTGGCGTCCGAAGCGGTCAACAACGCGGCCAAGCACGCCGATCCGACGGTCGTGGAGATCTCCGTCTGGCCGGCGCCGGGCGACATCACGGTGATGGTGTGGGACGACGGCTTCGGAGGCGCGGATCCCACCGGCACCGGGCTGTCCGGGCTGGCCAGGAGGGTCAAGGCGGTGGACGGGACGTTCGAGGTCACCAGTCCTGAAGGCGGTCCCACCACGATCTACGCGAGGTTGCCGTGCGAGTGATCCTGGCCGAGGACTCGACGCTGCTGCGCGAGGGCCTGATCCGGTTGCTCGCCGAGGAGGGGCACGACGTCGTGGCCGCCGTCGGCACCGCGCCGGAACTGATCAGGGCCACCGAGGAGCACCGGCCGGACATCGTGGTCACCGACGTCCGGATGCCGCCGGACCACAAGGACGACGGCATGCGCGCCGCGCTGGAGATCCGCGAGCGGTGGCCGGAGGTCAGCGTCCTCGTGCTGTCCCAGTACGTCGAGAACCGCTACGCCACCGAGCTGATCACCAGCACCGGCGGCAAGGTCGGCTACCTGCTCAAGGACCGCGTGGCGCAGGTGGACGAGTTCCTGGAGGCGCTGGACAGGGTCGCGGCGGGCGGCGCGGCGTTCGACCCGGAGGTCGTGCGCAGGCTGCTGACCAGGACCACCCACGTCGACCCGCTCGAAACGCTGACGGCGAGGGAGAAGGACGTCCTCGAACTGATGGCCCAAGGCCTCACGAACGCCCGCATCTCCACGCAGCTGCACATCTCGCAGAGCGCCGCGGAGAAGCACATCAACGCCATCTTCGACAAGCTCGGCCTCTCCGGCTCGTCCGGCGTGAGCCGCCGCGTGATGGCCGTCGTCCGTTACCTGGGCAGCTGATGACGATCGAGGACCTGCCCAGGACGCCGGGCGCGGAACTGGCGCGCGGCACGTTCAACGATGCCGTTGTGGTGCACGGGAAGTAGGTCGCCCGGTTCCCCCGCGGAGACCGCGAGCGACGAGGCCGTCCGCGGGGTGCTGGACGCGCTCGCCGCAGTGGAACCGGACGCCGAACTCGGTGCGCTGATTGATGAACCGCTGCTCGACGCCGACGAACGCGCCAAGCCTCGCAGGTCCTGCAACGGTTCGTGGACCTGCCGGAGGTGACGGGATTCGTGCACGGCGACCTGGCACCGGCGAACCTGCGCCGCCGCCGCTGCGCGGTCCGCGAACACCCACCGGCCGGCTGAGGTGAAGGCAGGCTCTCCGCCGACGACACGGGTGTGCTCACCGTCACAGACGCGAAGCGCACGGTCACCAACGCCGAGGCGTTCGCCGGGTTCTACGGGGCCGGCGACGGGCTCGACGACTCCCGCTGCCCGCGGGTTCGTCCTGCTCAGCACTGCCGCAGCAGCCCGGCCCGGCTCGACTGCCATCGGTCGCGCAGACCTCTGGGGACCTGGTGCCACCACACACGTTCGGCGACAAAGCCGGCTAACACCGGTGCGTCTCCCTTGGCGCCTCAAACCGCCGAAATTGTGCTCTTGGGCAGCGGAATCGCGCTCGTCACGGCCACGAGAAGGGCTAATCGAGAGAGCATGAATCGGTTTGCGCCAACGCACTTCACCCGTACGGAGGACCTGATCACTATGATGGGTGAGTGCCCCTGAGTCGTCGACCTCTCGCGTTACTCGCTGCGCTCGCGCTGGTCAGTGCGGTTACAGCGTGCACCAACGCGGCGGTCGGCGACCCGGTCGGAGCACCGTCGGACCAGAAGAAGCCCACGTCGTCGAAGGACCCGGCACCGGCACCGCCGCCCAGGGACAAGCTCAAGCTCGCGCTCGACAACGGCCGCCAGAGCGGCGGCACGGTGATCGCCGGAGCCGGTGACGCGCCGTACAACTACGCGCCCGCCGTGATGCTCGACAACGGCAAGGTGCGCGCGTGGTGGTGCAGCCAGCTGAGCGCGGCCCCACCCGGCGGCGACGACATCCTCTACAGCGAGGGTCCGGGCGTCGGTGGGCCGTTCTCGACGGCGGTCCCGGTGTTCTCGGGCAGTGGCGGCAGCTTCGACGCCATGCACACGTGCGACCCGTCGTTGATCAAGATCGGCGACGTCTATTACATGTATTACACGGGCGCGTCGCGGGACAACCACGCGAACGGCAGCTCTGCGGGCGTCGCGTCCAGCAAGGACGGCATCACCTGGACGCGGGAGAACGGCGGTCAGTCGATCCTCGGCCCGGCCGGCGACATCATCCGCGAGAACACCTACGGCGCGGGCCAGCAGTCGGCGATCTACCTCGACGGCTGGGTGTACCTGATGTTCACCGACACCACCGGCCTCGCCTCGCACCAGAACGGCGCCGGGCAGTACGTGCTGCGCTCGAAGGACCCGACGTTCGCCAAGGGCGTCGAGGCGCTCGGCAAGCAGGGCTTCAAGCCGGTGACGTCGAACAACGGGCCGCGCACCCGGTCGGTGGTCGAGGCGTTCAGCTCGGACTGGATGTGGATCGACGCGGTGTCGTCGTTCGCCATCGCCCACGAGACCGACAACGGCACCACCATCACGTTCTGGAACAGGGACTTCACCCGCCACCCGTTCGAACCGGTGCTGATCCCCGGCCCGTGGAGGGAAGGCCCCGGCCTCCTGCGCACGCCGGAGGGCCACGCGCCGATCAACGCCAAGGACCCGTGCGGCCGAGTCGCGATCGACGTGCTGCGCGGCACCGTCGAAGGCCCGGCGGGACCGACGAACATCTCCCACTTCGGCATCGACGTGAGGGGCATCAGGGGATGCGCCACCGCGGCCGAGGCGAGGGTTCTCAACGGCTTCGCGGTGCCGTCCCCGGAGCGCACGCTCGACGTCGTAGCGGGCGGCAACCTGATGCGGTTCGAACGCCGCTCGGTGGCCGAGAAGTTCTCCCGCGGCGTGCTCGGCACCCGTCCGCAGGGCGTCGACTCGTTCAAGCTCACGGCCAAGGTCCCGGCCGGCGCGCCCGCGGTGAGCAACCCGGACGGCGCGGTCGGGCTGCTGCTCGACGGCAAGCTGTGGGTGGTCAACTCGACCGAGCTCGCGGCGCTGAACTCGTCCCAGATCAGCACGGTCTCCGCGGAGCAGTGGGCCGCCTACGAGCGCCTGCCGGACCTCGTCCGGCCCTGACCGGCTACGTTCTCCCCTGGCTCGAAATCGGACACGGGGGACCGACTGATGGCTTTCACGGTGCAACGGCCCAAGGCGCTCGCGGACAGCGTGCTGCCGGTGCCGGACGAACCGCGGCACGAACTGGCGTGGCTGGGGCTCCTGGGCGGGTTTCTCGCCGCGATGGCGTTCCTGCTGCTCATCCCGGCCGGCTGGTCCCGGCTCGACCACCTGTGGGCCGAGGACGGCGCCCGGTTCATGGTCGACGCCGTGCGCTCGCCCGTGCTGACGAACCTGACCGACCCGTACGGCGGCTACCTGCACATGCTGCCGCGCCTGGTCGCCCAGCTGGTCGCGCTGCTGCCGCTGGAGTGGACGGCAGCGGGGTTCGCGGTCTGCGCCGCGGTGTTGCGGGCGCTCATCGCGTTGATCACGTTCGCGGCCTCGAAGGCGTACCTGAAATCGACACCGATGCGGTTCGCGCTGGCCGCGCTCGTCATCGTGTTGCCGGCGGGCAACTCCGAGACGTTGAACAACATGGCGAACCTGCACTGGTTCCTGCTCTACGGCGTCTTCTGGGCGCTGTTGTGGCGCAACGCCCCACGCGTGCCGATCGCGCTGTTCGTGGTTCTCGCCGCCCTGTCGAGCCCGCTGGTGTTCATCCTGGCGCCGATCGCGCTCCTGCGGCTCTTCCAGCCGCGCAGGGAGGTGCCGATCGCGTTCCTCGCCGGACTGGTCGTGCAGGGGCTGACGATGCTGTTCGCGTCGCGCACGCCGTACTCGCACGACCAGGTCGACCCGGTGCAGGTGCTGCTGGCGAGCCTGCTGCGGGTGCCCGTGGTCGCGTTCACGGGATCCGAGCGGGTCAGCGAGCTCTACCCGGCGATGGGCAACCTGCTGATCCTCGGCTCGCTGCTGGCCGCCGCCGTGCCGATCGCGGCGGGCCTGCGGTTCGGTGACCGCACCGGGCGGACGCTCGCGCTGGTCGCCAGCGCCTACAGCGTGATCCTCATCGTGGCGTGCCTGGTGCTGAACTGGACGCAGGTCCTGCAGGTGCAGGCGGAGGACGTGGTGATGGCCGCGCAGCGCTACAGCATCGCGCCGTGCCTGTTCCTGTTCACCGCGATCTTCGTGGGCCTCGACGCGACGCCGGCGAAGACCTGGGAACGCGCGGTGGTCGCCGGAAGCCGTTACCTGATCGGATTCCTCGTGGTGGTCAGCGTGTTCGCCTACCTGCGGGAACCGAAGACGGTGCTCACGGGCGTCGCGTGGGACGAAAGCCTCGCGAACGCCCGTGCGGAATGCGCCGCGGGGGCGACGGAGGCACGGCTGGAGCACGCGCCTGACGACTGGTTCTTCATCGTTCCGTGCGAATCGGTGCGCTGACTCGTCGAAAACGCGGATCCCCGTTCGACGCGGTTGCATGACGAACTCGACGAGTGAGACCCGCAACCTCGACCAGTACGGCAACGCGGCTCTGCCGTGGAGCCAGGCACAGGAACTGCTCGCCACCGAGTCCGCGGCGAAGGACGTGCCGTTCTTCCTGAACACCGTGCGACCGGACGGCAGGCCGCACTCGGTCGGCATAGGCGCGATCTGGTTCGAGGAGGCGCTGTACTTCGTGAGCGGGCTCGACACGCGCAAGTCGCGCAACCTCGCGGAGAACCCGGCCTGCACGATCTCGGTGCGGCTGACCGGAATGGACCTCGTGCTGGAGGGCGACGCGCACCTGGTCGGCGATGAGTCCACTTTGGACCGGGTCGCCGCGAGGTACCGCGAGTCGGGCTGGCCCGCGCAACGCGAGGGCGCGGCTTTCACCGCGCCCTTCATGGCGCCGAGCGGAGGCGCGGGGCCCTGGTACGTCTACCGGATCACGTTGCGCGGCGCGCACGCCGTGGCCACCGCGGGTCCGGGTGGCGCTACTCGCTGGACGTTCGCCTGACGAAGTCGCGGAACGACCGGGCGGGCCTGCCCGTCACGTCCTCGACGGTCGTGGTGACCCGGTCCTCCGCGCCACCGCGGATGTCCTCGTCGAGCGCGGCGAGGACGGCGGCGAACTCCTTCGGCAGCACCGAGGCGATCCGTTCGGCCATCTCCCCTGTGCTCACCGAACGATGCCGCACGGGCTTCCCGGTGACCTCGGTGATGATCGCGGCGGCATCGGCGTAGCTGAGCGCCTCGGGACCGGTGATCAGGTGCTCGGTGTTGTGCGGCAACGGATCCGTCAACGCCCGCGCGGCCACCGCGGCGATGTCGGCGGCGTCGATGAACCCGACCCTGCCGTCCCCGGTGGCGGTGACGATCTCACCGGACCGGACGCCCTGGGCGACGAGGTGGTCGCCGGTGAAGTTCTGCATGAACCACGACGGCCGCAGCACCGCCCACTCCGGCATGGCGCGCACGAGCGCCGGGAGAGCGCCCATCCCCGTGGCGCTCTCCGGCACCGCGGACGAGCTCAGCAGTACCACTCGCCGCACGAGCCGCGCTCGAGTGAGCAGCGACTCGACCACCGGTGCGGGATCGACGACGCCGACCGGGGGGATCAGGTAAAGACGATCTATCCCCTCCAGCGCACGTTCAAACGTCGCCGGCACGTCCCAGTCGAACCGGACCTGGCCGGGCCGCACCGGTTTCCTGGTGCCGACCTGGGCGCCGGGCAGCAACGAGGCGAGGCGACTGCCGGTCGTCCCGGTGCCCCCGATGATCAACGCGGTCATGCCAGTTCCTGCGCGAGCAGCGGGTTCCAGTAGTCGCGGTAGCTCACGATCTCGCCGTCGCGGGTCGTGATGACCGCGATGTAGGAGGTCCGGTACGGCTTGCCGGTCGCGACCACGACACCCTCGGCGTCGAACTCGGCGATCAGCACGTCCGGGTCGGTGCTCTCGTGCACGACCTGCTTCGGGAAGCTCTGGATGTCGAGCATCTTCGGATAGTCGCGCACGTAGTCCTCGACGGCCGCGCGGCCCTCCAGCCTGGCCGGCCAGCCGGGCGGGGCGAACGGGAACTCCGCCACGCCGTCCTCGGCCCACAGGCCGGCGAACCCGATCATGTCCTTGTCCAGCAGCAGTTGCAGTGCCCTCGGGATGAGGTCCACGAAAGCTCCTCAGAAAGAAATGGACGAGACGGTCCCGTCCCGTCCACAACGTTAGGCGGGACGGGACCGTCTCGTCCAGTCCTATGATGTGCGTCATGACCAAGCGCACCCCGACCGGCGCCGCCGTCCTGCAGCCCCAGGTGACGCAGGCGATCACCGACGCCGTGTTCGACGAGCTCGCCCTGCACGGCTACGGCCGGCTGTCGATGGAGGCCGTGGCCAAGCGCGCGGAGGTCGGCAAGAGCGCGCTGTACCGGCGGTGGCCGTCCAAACAGGACATGGTGGTCGCGGCTCTGTCGGAGTTCTCCGTGCCGCTGGCCGAGGTTCCGGACACCGGATCGTTGCGCGGTGATCTGCTGGCCACGGTCACGGCCGTGCACGACTGGCTGACGCACCCCCGGTTCGCCACGATCCTGCCCGACCTCACCGCCGAGGCCGTGCGCACTCCGGCGTTGTCCGACGCGATCGCGGCGACGATCGGCGAACCCCGGCGCGCGCTCGGCGCCGTGACGCTGCGGCGGGCGATCGACCGGGGCGAACTACCGGCGGATCTGGACTTCGAGATCGCCCTGGACCTGGTCGCGGCCCCGGTCTACTGGCGGCTGTCGGTCCGGCGGGCCGAGATCGAGCCCGACTACCTCGAACGGCTCGTCGACCACCTGTTGCGCGCGCTTCAGTGCTGATGGCTGGGGTAGTCGACGTAGCCGGCGGGCGTCTGGAACCAGGTCTCCTGGTCGGAGCTCGCGAGCGGCAGACCCTGGCGGAACCGTTCGACGAGGTCGGGGTTGCCGATGTAGGCGCGGCCGTAGCTGATCAGGTCGGCGCCGTTGGCGAGCCAGCGCTCCCCCTGCTCCTGCGTGCTCTCGTTCGGGCCGATCTGGCCGCCGGGGTTGAGGATGAACGCGCTCGGCCACGCCTTGCGCAACTCCATCAGCCGCTCGTCGTCCACGGTCGCCAGCACGTGGATGTAAGCCATGTCCGGCAACGCTTTCAGCAGCTCGCCGTAGAGCACGGGCACGTTCTCCTCGACGATGCCCTGGATCTCGCCGCCCGGTGAGAGCCGGATGCCGACGCGGTCCGGGCCGATGGCGTCCACGGCCGCTTCGACGGCTTCCACGGCGAACCGGATGCGGCCGCTGATCGAGCCGCCGTAGCCGTCGGTGCGCTCGTTCGCGCTGGAGGACAGGAACTGCTGGATCAGGTAGCCGTTCGCGCCGTGCAGCTCGACCCCGTCGAACCCGGCGTCGACGGCCTTGCGGGCCGCGTCCCCGAACGCCTGCACCTGGTCGGCGACCTCGGCCGCGGACAACGCGCGCGGCACCGGTGCGGGCTTCATTCCGGTCGGGGTGAACACGTCGGTGCCGGCCGCGATCGCCGACGGCCCCACGGGCTGGTGCCCGGCGACCTCGGCGTGACCGATGCGGCCGCCGTGCATGAGTTGGGCGAAGATGCGGCCGCCGTTCGCGTGCACGGCGTCGGTGACCACGCGCCAGGCCGCGACCTGCTCGTCGGTGTGGACACCGGGCATGAACGGACCGGCCTGGCCGACCGCGTTCGGGTGCACCCCTTCGGTGACGATGAGCCCGGCGGTGGCACGTTGGGCGTAGTAGGTGGCCGTGGCCTCGGTCGGTTTGCCGTCAACGGCCCGTGCGCGGGTCATCGGCGCCATGACGAGGCGGTTCGGCAGGGTCAGGTTTCCGAGTTCGTAGCTCGTGAGCAGCATGAGAGCTAAGGTAGAAACCTGACGTTGACGTCAGAGGTAGCTTTTGTGGCGGAGGTCTCAATGCGCATCGGAGAGCTGGCGGAACGCACGGGCGTGAGCGTGCGCGCGTTGCGCTACTACGAAGAGCAGGGCCTTCTCGCGTCCGAACGCAGCGGGAGCGGGCAACGGCGATACGTCGAGAATGCCGTCGGCCGGGTCAAGCTGATCCAGCAGCTCTACGCCGCCGGAATCTCCAGCGCGTCGATCCTGGAGATGCTGCCCTGCGTGGTGACGGGGGTGGCGGCACCGGAGGTCCTGGCGAAGCTGCGCGGGCACCGCTCGTCGGTGGTGAAGCAGATCGAAGAGCTGCAGGAGACCCTCCTGCAGCTCGACACGGTGATCGCGGGCGCTACGAAGGCCTACGCGACCGGGGTGCCGTGCCCGCCCAGCTGAGCGGGCACGGCGCAGTCCTCAGATCGTGGCGGTGTCGATCACGAACCGGTACCGCACGTCGCTCGACTGCACCCGCTCGTAGGCGGTGTTGATCTCGTCGGCGTTGATCAGCTCGATCTCGGCGCCCAGGCCGTGCTCGGCGCAGAAGTCCAGCATCTCCTGGGTCTCCGCGATGCCGCCGATCATCGATCCCGCGAGCGTCTTGCGGCCGCCGAGCAGCCCGAACAGGTTGATCGAGACGGGCTCCTCCGGCGCGCCGACGTTCACCAGGGCACCGTCGGTCTTGAGCAGCCCGAGGTACGCGGTGAAGTCCAGCGGCGCGGACACCGTGGAGACGATCACGTCGAACTTGCCGGCCAGCTCGGTGAACGTGGCCGGGTCGCTGGTGGCGCGGTAGTCCTGGGCGCCGAGCTTGAGCCCGTCGTCCTTCTTGCGCAGCGACTGCGACAGCACGGTGACCTCGGCGCCGAGCGCGGCCGCGATCTTGACGCCCATGTGACCGAGCCCGCCCAGGCCGACGACGGCGACCTTCTTGCCCGGTGCGACGCCCCAGTGCTTGAGCGGCGAGTAGAGCGTGATGCCCGCGCACAGCAGCGGCGCCGCCACGTCGAGCGGGAGCGCGTCAGGGATGCGCACGACGTAGTTCTCGTCGACCACGATCTGCTGCGAGTAGCCGCCGTAGGTGACGTCGCCGCGGCGGTCGATGCCGTTGTAGGTCATGGTGTTGCCGTTCGCGCAGTACTGCTCCAGCCCGCGCAGGCAGAACTCGCACTCACGGCACGAGTCGACCATGCAGCCGACGCCGACCCGGTCGCCGACGGCGTGACGGGTGACCTCGGAGCCGACCTCGACGACCACGCCGGCGATCTCGTGGCCGGGGACCATCGGGAAGATGCCCTGGCCCCAGCCCTCGTCGACCTGGTGGATGTCGGAGTGGCAGATGCCGGCGAACTTGATGTCGATCAGGACGTCGTGCGCGCCGACCGCGCGACGTTCGATGGTGGTGCGCTCCAGCGGTGCCTTGGGTGCGGGAGCGGCGTAGGCAGCGACGGTGCTCATCAGGTTTCTCCTCGTTGTCGTGTCGATGACGACACTGCTCGGGTTCGAGGGCGCTACCCAGACACCTGCTTTTCGTACGTCTGCCGTGCCTACCACCAGCAGTAGCAGGCACGGTTCGCCCAGGCCGGGGATACTCGGGTGCATGGACGTGGACCCGCGCACCGAGCTGAGCGAGTTCCTGCGCAGCCGCCGTGCGCGGCTGTCCCCCGACGACGTCGGGCTGCCCCGCTACGGCCGCACCCGCCGTGTGCCGGGCCTGCGCCGTGAGGAACTGGCGCAGCTCGCGGGCGTTTCCGTGGCGTACTACACACGGCTTGAGCAGGGCAACGGCCGCAACGTCTCGGACGAGGTGCTGGACGCGATCGCCCGTGCGCTGCGGCTCAACGATGCCGAACACACGCACCTGCGCAACCTCGCCGCCTGCCCGTACGACAACAAGAAGCAGAAGAAGGTGGGGCGCAGCAGCGTCCGCCCGGCGCTGAAGCACCTGCTCGACAACATCAACGTGCCCGCGTACATCGGCGGGCGGCGCTGCGAGGTGCTCGCGTGGAACCCGATGGCGGCGGCGTTGTTCGGCGACTGGGGCGAGCTGGAGCCGCGCGACCGGAACTGGGCGCGGTTCATCTTCCTCCGGCCCTCCTATCAGGAGCTCTTCGTCAACTGGGAGAGCAAGGCCTCCGACGTCGTGGCGTTCCTGCGGATGGACGCGGGCTGCTACCCGAACGACCCCGAGCTGACCGCCCTGATCGGCGAGCTGTCGGTGAAGAGCGAGCTGTTCCGGCAGCTCTGGGCGAGGCACGACGTCAAGGAGAAGTCCTTCGGCACCAAGGCGATCCGCCACCCGCTCGTCGGCGAGATGACGCTGTCGTACGAGACGCTGCGGATGCCCAGCGAGCCCGACCTCTTCCTGACCACCTACCACGCGGAGCCGAGCACGCCGTCCGCCGAGGCGCTGCAACTGCTGGCCAGCTGGGGCTGGGACGCGACCCGCTCCGGGGAGTCTGTTGAGAATCGGACATGAGGACACCGCGTCTGGAGATCGAGTACTGCACCCAGTGCCGGTGGCTGCTGCGCGCCGGGTGGACCGCTCAGGAGCTGCTGACCACGTTCACCGCGGAACTGGGCGAGGTCGCGCTGATCCCCGGCACCGGCGGCGTGTTCGACGTGCGGCTCGACGGCGAGACCCTGTGGTCGCGAAAGGTTCAGGAAGGCTTCCCGGACCTCGCCGTGCTCAAGCAGCTCGTGCGCGACCGGGTGGCGCCGGAACGCTCTCTGGGCCACACCGATCGCAAGAACTCAGCCGACGCCTGAGGACAGTCGCGCGTTCTCCGCGGCCTGCGTGACAGTGCTGCCGACACCGCTGAACCAGACGGTCGGCTTCGTGCAACCGCCCTTGACCTCGTAACCGCCGGAGATGGCACGCACGGTGTCGTGCGTGCAGAACCGGCCGGGCGCGATCTCCTTGAGCAGCCTGGCTTCCCGCGCCGCGTCCGTCAGCGTGGTGCCGAAGGCGTCGACGAACGAGGTCGGTTTCGCGCACGACATCTTGACCTCGAACCCGCCGACCGCCGTCCTGCTCAGGTCGCCGCTGCACAGCGGCCCGCCGTTGCTCTGGAACTGCCTCAGCAGCAACGCCTCCCGATTCGCGTCTCCGGTCGTGCTGCCGTACCCGTCGATGAACGCGGTCGGACTGGAACAGGACACCTTGGCGACGTAGCCGCCCGGAGTCGTCCTCGTCGAGTCGACCGAGCACGGTCCCGCCGCACTCGCCGGTCCCACCGCGACCACCATGCCGCTCACGGCCAGAGCGACACCTAGCAGGGTTGCTCGCATTCGCTTCTCCCCCTTCGGTTTCCCCACAACCTCCCGCGCCGGACCGGCAACGTCAATCGGGCAAAACGCCTGCCGCGCTGGGCCTTCCGCGAATTCCCTGCGGCCTGGCCTCACGGCTCGTATGGTGGCTGCCGTGCATCCGAACCAGGGTTGGCAGGCGCAGCAGCCGCAGGGACACGGTCCGGGTTACGGCCCCGCCCCCGGCTGGGGTCAGCCGCTGCCGCCGAGCGTCGCGCCGGCGTTCCTCGCGGGTGGGCTGTGGCTGCTCGTCGCGGTGCTGTGCTTCGTGCTGGCAGGGCTGAACTCCGCCGACGGCAAGGGCATCCGGCAGACCCCGGAGGCCGCCGTCGCGCTGCTGGGACTGGCGTTCGGGCGCGGCTTCATCGCCAACGGCGACCCGGCGATCGTCGCCACCTACGTCGCGGGCGGTGTGGTGCTGCTGCTCGCCGCACTGGTGATCGCCCGGCTCGGGTTCGCGCGCCGGGTCCTCGCCGGGCTCGGGTTCCTCGTGGTCGCCTACTACGTCTTCGCAGTCGTGCGACTGACCATCGACCACGGCGGCACGCTGATCATCGTGCCGGGCCTCGCGCTGATGCTGTGGCTGGCCGCGGCGATGGTCTCGGTGCTGCCTCCGGTCGGACGGGCGATGCGCTGATCAGTCCGTCCTGATGAACCCCTTCGACACCATCCAGTCGCGCGCCACCTCGCCCGCGTCCCTGCCCTCCACGTCGACCTGACGGCACAGCTCGATCATCTGGTCGTTGGTCAGCGCGGCACTCACCTTCTCCAGCGGGCCGCGGATCTGCGGGTACCGCGCGAGGAACTCGGCGCGCACGGTCGGTGCGACGTTGTACTGCGGGAAGGCCTTCTTGTCGTCCTCCAGCACGCGGAGCTTCTGCGCGGCGATGCGGCCGTCGGTCGTGAACACCTCGCCGACCGGGCAGGTGCCGCCCGCGACCGCCGAGTAGATCGTGCCGATGCCGAAGTTCTTCACCTCGGTCGTCGGGAACCCGTAGGTGCGTTGCGCGGCCGGGAAACCGTCCTGGCGGCTGGTGAACTCGGTCTCCAGGCAGAACACCGCCTGATCCGGGTTCTGGGTGAGGAACGCCGCCAGGTCGGAGGTGGTCTTCAGGCCGTGCTGCTCGCCGTAGGCCTCGGTGACGGCGAACGCGTACTGGTCGTTGAGCGGCGAGTAGGCGAGCCACTCGACGCCGTACTTCTCCAGGTCGGCCTTCTTCGTGGCGTCGTACTGCGCCTGTTCGCCGCCGGGAACCGGAAGAACGTTCCCCTGGTAGTTGATCCAGCCGGTGCCGGTGTACTCCCAGGTGACGTCGACCTCGCCGTTGAGCAGCGCCTGCCGGGCGGTCTGAGAGCCCTTCAGGTCGGTCAGGTCGACGACGTCGGCACCGGCCGCGGACAACGCCATCTCGGCCAGGTAGCCGAGCAGGATGTTCTCGGTGAAGTCCTTGGACCCCACGGTGATCTCGACGCCCTGGAGCGACTGGTCGAGCTGGATCGAGCCCGGCAACACCTTGTAGGGCAACGCGCTGTTGACGTCCAGGCCGCAGCCGGCCAGACACAGCGCCAGAACGAGCAGAACCCTCTTCACCTGACCCCCTTGGGGCCGAACCACTGCTCGATCACCGCGCCGACCCAGTCGACCAGCAGCGCGAGACCCGCCGCCAGCGCCGAGCCGGTCACCAGGACCTTCATCAGGTTCAGCTTGTAGCCGGTGTCGATCAGCAACCCGAACCCGCCGGCGTTGACGAACAGGCCGAACGTGGCCGTGCCGACCGCGAGCACCAGCGAGGTGCGCAGACCGGCGAGGATCAGCGGAACGGCCAGCGGGAGCTCGACGCGCCACAACACGCCGGACGCCGACATGCCGATGCCGCGACCGGAGTCCACAAGGGACGGATCGACCTGCTGGATTCCGACGATCGTGTTGCGCAGCACGGGAAGCAGCGAGTAGAACGCGAGCGGCAGCGCGGCCACCCACAGCCCGCCGGAAGCACCGGTGACCAGGAACCACAGCACCAGCACACCCAGTGCGGGCGCTGCCTGGCCGACGTTCGCGACCGCCAGGAACGCCGGTGCGAGAAAACGGGCCCACGGCCTGGTCGCGACGATGCCCGCCGGCACCGCGACCACCACCACGATCGCGGTCACGACGACAGTCATCGCCAGGTGGTCGCGCAACGCGGTCAGCAACGACGACGCGTTCAGCGTGCCCTTCTCGGTCGCCGTCAGTTCGGTGGAGAACACCCACGCCAGCACTCCGCCGACGATCAGCAACACCGCGACGGGTTGCGCCCAGAACCGGATCCGCCCGGCCGTCATGCGTTCGTCCGCAGCTGTTGCACGACCTCGGTGACGGTCGCGAGGTCGATCGTGCCGACGTACTCGCCGCGACCACCGGTGACGACGGCGCGGCCTCCCTCGGTGATCATCGCTTCCAGTGCGTCCCGCAGGGTCGACTGCAGCGACACCGAGTCCTGCACCGGCTGGCCGATGCGATGCAGCGATGTCGCGCGCTTCAGTTCGCTCGCGCGCACCCACGTCAGCGGCCGGTCGCGCTGGTCGAGCACCAGCAGGAACTTCTCGTCACCGAGCTCCACAGTGGACGGATCGGCGTCGGACCGAGCGGTCACCGCCTGACCCAGTTCGACGTCCCGCACCCGCGTCAGCGTCAACGCCTTCAGCGACGCACCGGCGCCGACGAACCCGGCCACCGTGTCGTCCGCCGGGTTGGCCAGGATCGCGTCCGGGGTGTCGTACTGCAGGATCGTGGACCGGTCGCCCAGCACGGCGATCTTGTCGCCGAGCTTCACGGCCTCGTCGAAGTCGTGCGTGACGAACACGATCGTCTTGCGGAGCTCGCTCTGCAGCCGCAGCAACTCGTCCTGCAGGTGCCCGCGCGTGATCGGATCGACCGCGCCGAACGGTTCGTCCATCAGCAGCACCGGCGGATCGGCGGCCAACGCGCGGGCGACGCCGACCCGTTGCTGCTGGCCGCCCGAGAGCTGACGGGGAAAACGATCGGAGAACTCGCCGGGATCGAGCCCGACCAGGTCCATCATCTCGTCGACGCGGTCCGCGATCTTCTTCTTGTCCCAGCCGAGCAGTCCCGGCACGATCCCGATGTTCTGCGCCACGGTGAAGTGCGGGAACAGCCCCGCCTGCTGGATCGCGTAGCCGACGCGCCGGCGCAGGTCGTCCGGGTCGATCTTCAGCGCGTCCTCGCCGCCGATCGTGATCGTGCCGGACGTCGGCTCGATCAACCGGTTGATCATCCGCATGGTCGTGGTCTTGCCGCAGCCGGACGGCCCGACGAACACCACGATCTGCCCGGCGGGCACGACCATCGAGAAGTCGTCGACCGCGGCCGCCTTCTGCCCCGGATACCGCTTGGTGACGTGGTCGAGCCGGATCTCGATGCCTTCAGCCACGGACGCCCCTCGACACGGTGAAACGGTTGACCAGCACGTACACGCCGTCGAGCAGCAGGGCGAGGATCACCACGCCGATCGTTCCGGTGAGGGCCTGGTTCATCGAGTTCGCACTGCCCGCGTTCGCGAGCCCGGAGAACACCTCGGACCCCAGACCCGGCCCTTTCGCATAGGCCGCGATCACGGCGATCCCCATCAGCATCTGCGTGGCGACCCGCATTCCCGCGAGAATCGCGGGCCACGCCAAACGCAACTCGACGCGCGCGAGTACCCCGAATCTGCTCATCCCAATCCCTCTTGCGGCATCACTCACAGCCGGATCCACTCCGGCCAGCCCGACCACCGTGTTGCGAACTATTGGCAACAAGGCGTAAAGCACCAATGCGACGACCGTGGTGTTCGCGCCCAGTCCGAACACCGGAATCAGCAACGCCAGCAACGCGAACGACGGAATGGTCAGAATCGTGCTCGCCAACGCCGTGGCCAGCGCGGATCCGGCCGGACTGCGATAGACCGCGACCCCGATCGCCACACCGAGCACAGTCGCCAGAACTGTGCACTGCACAACGGCACTGACATGCAGAAACGCTTGCAAAGACAGCCGATCCCAGCGATCGGCCACGTACTGCAGAACATTCATCCTCGCGGCCCCGCCCTCGAAGTTGGCATCCACCCAACACCACTGTGGACGGTGGGGCAACCATTCGCCACCGAACCACGCGTCTCAGTGGGCGGGAATCCGTTGCCGTTCAAGGCGGTTCTGGTAGACCTCCTCGGCTGGTCACCAGGCAGATCGCTCCAGTGGGTTTCGAGCCGTTACTCATACGTTCTTCAACTAACCAAGAACGCGCTCGCACCACTCTTGCCTGTCGACCGCTTGGGGGATTTCTGAGATGTCGCACGAAGCTGAAGTGGACGGCGGCTGCCTCCCGGACCTGCTGCGCAAGCAGGTGGAGGAACACCCCGATCGCACAGCCGTCGTCTTCGGTGAACAAAGCATCACCTACGGCGAACTCTTCGAGCAGAGTTCCGCGCTCGCCACGCATCTGCGCCGCCTCGGCATCAGCGAGGACGACTGCGTCGGCATGTTCGTCGAACCCTCGCTCGACCTCGTGGTCGGCGCCTGGGGAATCCTCTGCGGCGGGGGCGCCTATCTGCCGTTGAGCCCGGAGTACCCGGAGGACCGGCTCCGGTACATGATCGAGGACTCGCGCACGAAGGTCGTCGTGACGCAGCCCGCGCTGAAGCAACGCCTGGCCGAACTCGCGCCCAGCACAACGAGAATCGTCACGCTCGACGACTGCGACGAGGCGTTCGACGACGGCTTCTCCCCCGCCCACAACAGCCTCGCGTACATCATCTACACCTCGGGCAGCACCGGCCGGCCCAAGGGCGTGATGATCGAGCACCGCAGCATCGTCAACCAGATGCTGTGGCTGCACGACACCTACGCCATCGACGGCACGAAGCGCGTGGTGCAGAAGACGCCGATGAGCTTCGACGCGGCGCAGTGGGAGATCCTGGCCCCCGCGGTCGGCAGCACCGTGGTGATGGGCCGTCCCGGCATCTACCGCGACCCGGAGATGCTGATCGAGACCATGCGCGAGCACGGTGTCACCACGCTGCAGTGCGTGCCGACACTGTTGCAGGCGTTGATCGACACCGAGGAGTTCCACACCGTCACGTCGCTGAAGCAGGTCTTCAGCGGTGGTGAGGCGTTGTCCCGCACGCTCGCCCAGGCGTTCGTCGCGGACATGCCGAACGTCGCGCTCATCAACGTCTACGGCCCGACGGAGACGACGATCAACTCGTCGTCGCACGTGGTCGACCCGGCTGAACTCGCCGAGGCGCCGAAGTCGATCTCGATCGGCCTGCCCGTCGCGAACACGACGTACCTGGTGCTCAACGACAACCGCGACATGGTCACGCCGGGCGAGATCGGCGAGCTCTACATCGGTGGCGTCCAGGTCGCCCGCGGCTACCTGCACCAGCCGGAGCTGACCGAGGAACGGTTCGTGGACGGCATGTTCCGCACCGGCGACCTCGTGACGCAGAACCTCGACGGCACCGTGCAGTTCGCCGGACGCGCGGACAGCCAGGTCAAGCTCCGCGGCTACCGGGTCGAGCTGGACGAGATCCGGCTCGCGATCGAGACGCACGACTGGGTGCGCAACGCCGCGGTGATCGTCAAGGAGGACGAGCGCACGGGGTTCCAGAACCTGATCGCGTGCGTGGAGCTCAACCCCAAGGAAGCCGCCCTGATGGACCAGGGCAACTCCGGCTCGCACCACCAGTCGAAGTCCAGCCGCCTGCAGGTCCGCGCGCAGCTGTCGAACCCCGGCGTGCGCGACGACCTCAGCGACCGGCAGAGCTTCGAACTGCCCGGCGAGGAGGCGAGCTGCCTGCAGCGCAAGGTCGTCTTCTCGCGCAAGTCCTACCGGTTCTACGAGGGCGGCCAGGTCACCGACGCCGACCTGCGGCGGTTGCTGGAACGCAAGCCGATCGGCGCGGGCTCCAAGGACCCGAAGGCGATCCACTTCGCGGAGCTGGGCGAGATCCTGCGCTACTTCGGCGCGCACTTCAGCGACCAGCGGCTGCTGCCGAAGTACGGCTACGCGTCACCGGGCTCGCTCTACGCGACCCAGCTCCACCTGGAACTGCACCACATCGCGGGCCTGCCGAGCGGGTTGTACTACTACCACCCGCTGCGCCACCAGCTCGTGCTGATCTCGCCGCTGCCGGAAAGCTATGAAGCGCAGGCGAAACTGCACTTCATCGGGCGCAAGGCAGCGATCGAGTCGGTGTACCTCAACAACATCCAGGAGGTCCTGGAGATCGAGACCGGCCACATGGTCGGGCTCTTCGAAGAGGTCCTCCCCGGCTACGGACTCGACATCACGGCCGCCGCGCACACCCCGGAGACCAAGGAACTGCTGGACGTCGCCGACGAGGACTACTACCTCGGCACGTTCGAACTGAGCGCCTACACCGGCATCCGCGAGGACGAGGTCGACGTCTACGTCCAGACGCACCCCGGCCGCGTCACGAACCTGCCCGGCGGCCAGTACCGGTTCGCCGACGGCGAGTTCGAGCGCGTGTCCGACGACCTGGTGCTGCGCAAGCACGTCATCGCCATCAACCAGGCGGTGTACGAGCGCGCGAGCTTCGGCATCAGCGCCATCGGCCGTTCCACTGAGCCGTGGCGGCGTTACATCGACCTCGGCAGGACCATGCACCGGTTGTCCGCCAACGACGTCGACCTCGGCTTCATGTCGTCGGGCTACAGCTCGAAGACGAACAACGACCTCCCGTCGGCCAAGCGCATCTGCGACGTCCTGAAGGCCGCCGGCCGGCAGGACGGGCCGTCGTACTTCTTCCTGGGCGGCAAGGTCTCCTACGACCAGCGCCGCAGCCCCGGCATGAAGGAGGACGTCGTCCACATGAAGGGCCCGGCCGAGCTGATCCGGGACGATCTGGTCAACTTCCTGCCGGACTACATGATCCCGAACAAGGTCGTGGTGCTGGACGCGTTGCCGGTCACCGCGAACGGCAAGATCGACGTCAAGGCCCTGGAGAAGTCGGACAAGACCAACGTCGACGACCAGGACCGGCCGTTCGTCGCGCCGCGCACCATCACCGAGCGCCGCATCAGCGAGATGTGGAAGAAGCTGATGAAGCGCGAGACCGTCTCGACGCACGACGACTTCTTCGAGACCGGCGGCAACTCGTTGATCGCGGTGGGCCTGGTCAACCGCATCAACAAGGACTTCGGCACCTCCCTGCCGTTGCAGGTGCTGTTCGAGTCGCCGACCATCGAGCAACTCTCACGGCGCGTCGACGGCCTGCACGAGGGACCGATCTCGCGGCTGGTCCCGTTGCAGCCCAACGGGGACGCGGTGCCGGTGTTCTGCTGGCCCGGCCTGGGCGGCTACCCGATGAACCTGCGCACGCTCGCAAGTCGTTCGGAGCGCCCGTTCTACGGCGTGCAAGCGCACGGAATCAACGAGGGCGAGACGCCGTACAGCACGATCCGCGAGATGGCCGCGGCCGACATCGAGGCCATCAAGGAAGTGCAGCCGGAGGGCCCGTACACGTTGTGGGGCTACTCCTTCGGCGCGCGGGTCGCGTTCGAGACGGCCTACCAGCTGGAGCAGGCGGGCGAGGAGATCGCGAACCTGTACCTGATCGCGCCGGGGTCGCCGAAGGTGCGCTCGGAGCGGGACAGCGACGAGGCGTCCTACGACAACAGCGCGTTCGTGACGATCCTGTTCTCGGTCTTCGCGGGCAGCATCACCGACGCGCGGCTGGGCCGGTGCCTGGAGGTCGCGAAGGACGACGACAGCTTCGCGGCGTTCATCAGCAGCGAGTTCCGCGACCTCGACAGCGAGCTCGTGCGGCGGATCATCAGGATCGTCACCGAGACGTTCTCCTTCAAGTACACCTTCAGCGAACTGGCCGAGCGCACGATCACCGCGCCGCTCACGATCTTCAAGGCGCGGGGCGACGACTACTCGTTCATCGAGGGCAGCGAGGGCTTCTCGGTCACCGACCCGGTGATCGTCGAGCTGGAGGCCGACCACTACAGCCTGCTGCGCGAGCCCGACATCGACGAGCTGCTGGCGTCGATGGAGCAGAACGCCGCCGTGCGCGAGGAAGTGGCGGCGGTGCCGGTGCTGCTGTCCGACGAGCAGATGGCCGAACTGATCGCGGCCGTCACCAAGGCGGTCACCCTCGCCATCGCGGGAGGCCAGTCGTGAGGAGGTCGCATTGCCGCACGTGAACATCAAGCACTTCCCTGCCCCGCTCAACGAGGAGCAGACGTCCGAGCTGGTCTCGGCCATCACCGAGGCGGTGACACGGGCGTTCGGCTGCGACGAGGGCGTCGTGTCGATCGCCGTGGAACCGGTCGACCCGCAGGCGTGGCAGGACCAGGTCTACGCGCCGGAGATCTTGGAACGCAAGGAGTTCCTGCGCAAGACCCCGAGCTACTGAGGTGCCGATGAACATTCCCCTGGTGTACGGCGAGGAAGTGGCCGAGGCGATCACGGCGGGGCAGCCCGTCGTGGCGCTTCCGTCGGGTGTGCTCAGGTCCGGCCCGGACAGCGCGGAGACCGCGCGCCTGGCCGAGGACGCGGTGCGGGCGAGCGGGTCGGTGCCCGCCACGATCGGCATCGACAAGGGCCGGATCCTCGTCGGCCTCTCGGAGACCGACATCGAGCGATTCGCTTCCACACCAGGTGTTCCGCGGGTCGGCAACCGGGATCTTCCGGTCGTGCTGGCCCGCGGGACGACGGGCGCGACGACCGTCGCGTCCTCGTTGATCGCGGCCGAGCTGGCGGGGCTGAAGTTCCTGTCCGCGGCCGCGATCGGTGGTGTGCACCGCGACGCGCGCCGCGTCTCGCCGGATCTCGTCCAGTTCACCCGCTCGAAGGTCGCGGTGGTCTGCGCGGGCGCCAGGAGCACCCTCGACCTCGGCCTCACCCTGAAGTTCCTGGAGACGCACGGCGTTCCGGTCGTCGCCCACCGGTCGGACGACTTCCCCGCGTTCTACTGCGTGTCCAGCGGACTGCGCGCTCCGCACCGCGTCGACGACCCGGCCGTGCTCGCCCGGGCGATCGAGAGCCACTGGGCCCTCGGCAGCCCGGGCTCGTTCCTCGTCACCACACCGACCAAGCCCGCGGACGCCATCGACAGCGCCGAGATCGAGTCCGTGATCACATCCGTTCTCGCCACGGGAACGAAGTACCTTGAGCGTGCCGTTGACCGCGCGACGGAGGGGCGTTCCGCGAAGGCGACAATGGCGGTGCTGATCAACACCGCCGAGGTCGCCGGGGAGCTCGCCGCCGCCCACGCGAAGGAGTTCTCCTCGTGAACCGTTGCGCGATCTTCGATCTGGACGGCACGCTGGTCGACTCCCCGCGCGGGATCGTCACGACGTTCGCCGCGGTGTTCGCCCAGCTCGATCTGCCCACAGTGGACTCTCCGACCATTCGCGGCACGATCGGGCTGCCGCTGCCCTCGGCGTTCGCGAAGGTGCTCGGCCTGCCAGAGGACGAACCGGTGGTCGCCCGGTGCGTCGAGGTCTACCAGTCGACGTTCCGCAAGATCGTGCTGCCGATGGCGACGCAGCTGGTGTTCCCCGGCGTGTACGACGGGCTGCAGTCGTTGCGGGAGGACGGTTTCCGGCTCGCCGTCGCGACGAGCAAGTTCATCGTGAACGCCGAGGCACTGCTCACCGCGGCCGGTCTGCGCGAGGAGTTCTCCGTCGTCGTCGGCGCGGACCAGGTCGCGAAGCCCAAGCCCGACCCGGAGTCCGGCCTCCTCGTGCTGCGCAAGCTCGGCGTGGCACCGGCGAACGCGGTCATGGTCGGCGACACCACGCACGACATCCACATGGCGCACGGTGCCGGGATGTCGTCCATCGGCGTGACCTACGGCGTGCACAGCGTCGACCAGCTGCTCAGCGCGAACCCGACCTGGCTGGTCGACTCGTTCGCCGGAGTCGTGGCGGCGGTGCGCGAGTGCACCTGATCACCACGGGAGCAGGGCGTGACCGCTGCCGGCCTGCCACGTCACGAAGGCCAGCAGTCCGGCGTAGCCGAGCGCGGCGACGGTGATCAGCCGCGCTCGGCTGTTCTCGTCCATCCGCCGCAGCGCGAAGAACACCACCAGCAGCACCTGGACCGCGTGCAGCCCGACGAAGTGAGGCACCCGGAAGTCGCCGGCCTCACCGATGCCGTGTCCCTGGTACATCACGATCTCCCGGCCGTTGGCGTCGACGACCGTGCGCTGGTGGACCTCGGTGGCCAGGAAGTACACCGGCACGACCATGCCGTACGTCGCCATCGCGAGACCGGCGCGCACCGCCCGCTTCAGCCCGCGGTCGCCGTCCCGTTGCAGCAGCGCCAGCGCCACGATCGCCAGTTGCACGAGGAACAACACCGCCACACCGTTGGTGAAGACCTGCGTGGCGAGCAGGGTGATCGAGTCGGTCGAGGTGTTGAAGTGGCTGAACGTGCCGCGGGCCGCCTGCGTCGTGATGGCCGCGACCTCGGCGAACGAGGCGATCGCGAACGCCGTCCCCATCCAGGAGCCGAACCCGCGTGCTCTCGTGAACGTGCTCAGCAACCACGAGAGAGTGCCGGAGTAGAGGGCGAACGCGAGGCCGAACTTCAGCGGTTTCAGCCAGATCGGCTCACCGAGGAGTTCCCGGTCGTCGAGGAGGATGCCGAACGCGGCGACCAGCGCGAGTCCGAGCATGAGAACGGTGTTGACCAGGAGCGGGCGATGCCAGTTCGTGAACATGCCGGCAATGCTCGAAGGCTGACGCACCGTCAAGGTCAAGCCCCAGAATGACGACGTGCTGACGATCAAGCGACTGGCCGAGTACGTCGGGGTCACCGTGCGCGCGGTGCGCCACTACCACCAGACCGGTCTGCTCCCCGAACCCGAACGCGACGCCTCGGGCTACCGGCGCTACCCCGCGCAGGCCGTGGTCGACCTGATCCGCATCAGGACCCTGACGGCGGCCGGCGTACCGCTGACCCGCGTGCACGAGCTGATCAGGGCGACCCCGGAGCAGTTCGCGGCGGCCGTCGAGGAGATCGGCCAGGGCCTGACCCGGCAGATCGAGGAGCTGGAGCACCGCAAGGCCGGCGTCGCGGCACTGCGGGCGGGCGACCGGATGTTCCTGCCCGCCGAGATCACCGACTACCTGGACCAGCTACGTGCTCTGGGCGTCAGCGAACGCGGCGTGAGCTTCGAACGCGACGGCTGGATCGTGCTCGCCGCCGCCTACCCGGATCAGGCGCTGACGTGGATCGCGCAGAAACGGGACCAGCTGGCGGATCCGGGCTTCCGGCAGTTCTACGTCACCTACGACCAGGCCCACGACTGGGATCCAGCCGACCCGCGGCTGCAAGACCTGGCCGACGTCATGGCGGCCAGGCTGCGACAGGAGGCGGCGCAGACCGTGCACGAGGTGCTGTCCGCCGACGAGAAGTCATTGCTGGGCGCGCACGTCCAGGACTTCTCGCCGGCGTGGCTGCGGCTCGCCGAGCTGGTGCGTCAGCGCACGACGTCGTAGACCAGCTTCTGGATGCCGTTCGAGTACGACTCGCTCTCCACGACCTTGAGCATCTGCTTGTCCTTGTCGGACTCGCTGAACAGCCGCTTGCCCGCACCGAGCAGCACCGGGAACACCAGCAGGTGGTAGCGATCGATCAGGCCCGCGTCGGACAGGTTGCGGTTCAGCGTCGCACTGCCGTGCAGCGAGATCGGGCCGCCCTCGGTCTCCTTGAGCGCGGCGACGTCGTCCAGCGACCGCAGGATCGTGATGTCGCCCCAGTTGTCGACCAGCTGGTCTTCCTTCAGCGTGCTGGACACGACGTACTTCGGCATCGCGTTGTACTGCGGGAAGTAGTCGAGCGTCGGCCACACCGGGGCGAACGCCTCGTAGCTGACCCGGCCCATCATCATGGCCGCGGCTTCTTCCTGCTCACGGCCCTTGATCTCGTAGGCGGCCTCGTCGAACTCGATATCCTTGAAGGTCCAGCCGGAGCTGCGGTGACCGGGTTCGCCACCGGGTCCCTCGACGACGCCGTCGAGGGAGACGAAGGCGGTGGCGATCAGGGTGCGCATCTGGTTCTCCTCGGTGTTCGCGCTTGCTGTCATCAGTGCGTCGAACGGGAGATGCCCGGTATCGACATCTCGCGCCAAGAAAGTTTCCGGCATGAGTGCCGGCGGCGCCGCACACCCCACCGAGTCCAGCGCCGCCGGCCAGGTGAGGGAGTCTTTCCAGTGGTCACGGAGGCACTGCATGGCGCACGACAGCACTAGCCCTTCAACCAGTCCCAGCCGAACCTGCGGACCACGAGAACCAGGCCCAGCAGCACCATCACCGCGTACGCCGCGACGCGCAGCGCGTCCGGCATCTCCACGTAGTTCAACGCGAACCAGCTCTTCGAGCCACCGGTCAGGTTGTTGATCAACCCGCCGCCACCCTGCACGAGCAACACCAGTGCGATCAGCTCCACAGCTCCCCCTGATGAATACGAACGTATTGATTTGATGCTCGACGGTAGCCGCGATCCGACATGTGGTCAAATCAATGCGAACGTCTCGAAAAGAGGGAGCCGAGTGAAGCCTGCACGAGGCAGGGGTGCCGCCCACGACGAACGGCGCGGCGCGATCCTGGAGGCGGTGTTCGCGATCGTCGACACCGAGGGCACCCATCAGGTCAGCATCCGCCGCGTGGCCGAGCGGGCGGGCGTGTCCGTGGGTCGCGTCCAGCACTACTTCCCCAGCAAGGACGACCTGCTCACGGCCGCGTTCACCGCGATCAACGATCGCGGCACCGCCCGCGTCCAGGCCCGGCTCTCCGAGTCGTCACCGGCCGAGGCACTGCTGACCGAACTCATCCCCGCGACCGACGAAGATCGCCGGCTGTTCCGCGTCGCGCAGGCGTTCGAGACGCACGCCCTCACGAACCCGGAAATGGCCGGGCGCCTCCGCCAGGACTACGACGAGCTGATCGCCCTGTTGACGGCGCTGGTCGGCGACGCGGCGAAGAAGCTCCTCGCCCTGGCGCTGGGGCTCGCGAGCCTGACCCTGACCGGCAACCTCACCCCCGAGGAGGCCCGCGCGATCGTCCGGTCAGGAATCGAGAAGCGCGGCTGAGCCGACGCTCCTACCGTTGTCCTCACCAGCAACCGGGAGGACAGCGAAAATGGTAAGCAGCAAGGGAATCCGTCAGTTCCACCGCGTGGTGAGCATGGTCTTCATGGCCACCGTCGTGTTCACGGCAGTCGCACTGACCGTGGACAACTCGGTGGTGTGGGTGTCGTACGTGCCGCTGCTGCCGTTGTTCGTCCTGATGGGAACGGGCGTCTACATGTGGTTCCTGCCGCAGATCGCCCGCCGCCGCGCGCAACGAGCCGCCTAACCTTCGAGGCGGTCCTCCAGGTGCGTGAGGGTGGCGTTGAGCGCCACCCCGTACACCGCGATCCGGCACGCCAGCCGCCACAGCGTCGCGTCCGTCGGCGCCACGGCCAGGCTGATCACGAGTTCCCGCACGAGCCGCCGGGTCTGCGCGACCAGCACCCCGACGCTCTCGGTGATCTCCCCGAACGCCGCCGACACCGAACTGAGCCCGCGGATCGCGTCGATGTTGTGGCCCATCAACCGCAGATGCTCCCCGGCGCCGCTCCACTCGGGAACGTCGTGGTCGAGGAAGTCCTCGAGCTCGTCGGCCATGTCCTGCTGCTCGGCCGCGATGTTGTACCAGGTCATCGCATGTGCGGCGACGACGTCCGGCAGCCCGGTGAGCTCGTCCAGCACGTCGTGCAACGGCCCGATCAGCTCCATCGCCGCCCGCGCCGAGTCCTCGACCGGCGCCACCAGCGACGGCACGGCTGCCTCCCGCACGGGGTCGGGACGAGGCGGCCGCACGCCGTAGAGGTCGTACAACCCGGCCACGATCAGCCGCAGGTTCTCCTCGACGTAGGAGACCAGCTCGTCCTGCCGGGCGTGCTTCTCCAGGACGGGGTGGATGATCCACCGGCACAGCCGCCCGTACACGGTCTCGTCGCCGACGACGACCGCGCTGGCCTGGTGCACGGCCGCGAACCGCACGCGCACGGCCTCGATCTGGCCGGCGTGGCGGACGATCTGGCCGGTCACGCGACTCCTTCGGTTCGACAACCACTCGCAACGGTAGTGGGAACGGACTTGACCTTGCACCACGGTGCAGGGCTCATCGTGATCGGCATGACCCGAGATCGCGTGGCCCGCTGGGGCAAAGCCGGCGCACTGTACGACCTCGTGGCGAGCATCGCGTTCGTCACGCCCTGGACCGGCGCGCTGGTGCTGGACCTCCTCGGCACGCCCCACGCCAAGGAAACGCTCCTGTTCTCGACGCTGTTCGGCACGGTCGTGGTGATGTGGTCGATCGTCCGCTGGCTGCGTCCCGAACCGTTGCTGATCGCCGCCGACACCGCGGGGCGCGCTCTGTTCAGCCTCTGGTTCGCGTGGGCGTTGTGGAACGGACACACGCCGGCGCTGGCCGGGTTCCTGGTGCTGGAGCTGTTCTGGGGCGCGGCCCAGCTACGCGCACTCGTGCGGAGGTAGCGTCCGGTGGTGCGCATATCCGAACTGGCCCGCGCCGCCGGGGTGGGCATCAGCACCGTGCGGTTCTACGAGCGCCGCGGCCTCGTCGTCCCCACCACCCGCACCCACGGCGGCTACCGCCACTACGACCCGGAAGCGTTGAAGCGGTTGAAGTTCATCCGCCGCGCGGCACGGCTCGGCTTCACGCTCACCGAGGTCGAGCAGCTCCTCAGCGCCTCGACGACGCCCGACGTCGGCGACGTGGTCACCGGCAAGGTCGCCGAGATCGAGCAGCGGATGCGCGACCTGGACCGGGTGCGGGTGGCGTTGCTGGACGTCGCCGAGAACGGTGTCCAGGACCAGTGCCCGGTGGTCGCGGCGCTGAGCGACTGAGTCAGCGGGTTGTGCCCCCGGCAAAGGGCACAACCCGCCTTCCGGTGTTGCGGCTCGTAGGCTGTCAGGCGTCGGTGGCGAACGGGAGGTCGAGCGGTGGCAGACGAGACGGTGGCCGTGCTGATGGCCGAACTGGCCGCGCTCGACGACCCCAAGGCGCGCGCGGTCAACGAGAAGCACGGCGACGACCACGGCGTGAACCTCGGCAAGCTCCGCGCGATCGCGAAGCGCCTCAAGACCCAGCAGGACCTCTCGCTCGAACTGTGGGCGACGGGCGACACCGCGGCCCGGCTGCTGGCTTTGCTGATCTGCCGTCCCAAGGCGTTCTCGCGCGACCAGCTCGACACCATGCTGCGCGAGGCCAAGCGCCCCAAGGTGCACGACTGGCTCGTGAACTACGTCGTGAAGAAGGGCCCGCACACCGAGGAACTGCGCGTGCTGTGGTTCGACGATCCCGACCCGGTGGTCGCGAGCGCGGGCTGGGCGCTGACCGTCGACCGCGTGGCGAAGCAGCCGGAGGGCCTGGACCTCGACGGTCTGCTCGACGTCGTCGAGAAGGACATGAAGGACGCCCCGGAGCGGCTGCAGTGGGCGATGAACCACTGCCTGGCGCAGATCGGGATCGAGCACCCGTCGCTGCGGGCCCGTGCGATCGAGATCGGTGAACGACTGGAGGTCCTCAAGGACTACCCGACGCCGCCGGGCTGCACGTCGCCGTTCGCACCGATCTGGATCAACGAGATGGTGAAGCGCAAGAACTAGAGCCAGCCGCGTTCACGGGCGGTGTTCGCCGCCTCGGAACGGTTGCGCGCGCCCAGTTTCGCCATCGCGGTCGACAGGTAGTTGCGGACCGTCCCCTCGGCGAGGTTGAGCCGGGCCGCGATGTCCGCGTTGCTCGCACCGGTCGTGACCTCCTGCAGCAGCTCGCGTTCGCGCGGTGTCAACGGATCGGCGCTGTCCCACGCGGCCATCGCGAGCTCGGCGGCGACCACGCGTTCGCCGGCGTGCACGCGACGCAGTGCCGAGACCAGGTCCGCGATCGGCGCGTCCTTCAGCACGTACCCCGCGACGCCCGCGTCCATCGCACGCCGCAGGTACCCACTGCGGGCGAACGTCGTGATGATCAGGACTCGCGTCGGATCGCCTCGGGAGCTCAGTTCCTGGGCGACGTCCAGGCCCGTGCGGCCGGGCATCTCGATGTCTGTCAGCAGCACGTCGGGCCGATGTTCCGCCACGGCCGCAAGGGCTTCGTCGCCGTCCCCCGCGGTCGCGACGACCGTGACGTCGGGCTGCAGGTCGAGCAGCTGGGCGAACGCGCCGCGCACCATCGCCTGGTCCTCCGCCAGCACGACCCTGATCACGTGGCCACCTTCAGCGGAACGGCGATGGTGACGGTGGTGCCGGCCGTGGCGGTGCGTGCGACCAGGCCGCCGAGCGCGGCGATCCGTTCGCGCATGCCCGTCAGCCCGTTGCCCTCCGGCGCGTGCCCGCCGATGCCGTCGTCGGCGATCACCAGCCGCAGTTCACCGTCGCGGGCCTCGACCCCGATGTGGCACGTCCTGGCCCGCGCGTGCCGAGCCACGTTGGTCACGGCCTCCCGCAGCGCGAGCGCCAGTTCGTGCTCGGTCGAGCCGACGATCACCAGCCCGGGATCCCTGCGCACGACGACCTCGACGCCGAGGCTCGCCAACGCGGTGCGCGCGGCCTCCAGTTCGGTCTCGAGCGACGCGCTGCGCCAGCCGGTGACGGCGTCGCGGATCTCGCCCAGTGCCGCACGGGCGGTGCGTTCGATCTCGGCTGCTTCCTCCTGTGCCCGCGCCGGATCCGCGGCGACGAGCTGGGCGCGCACGATGATCGCGGTCAGCGTGTGGCCGAGCAGGTCGTGCAGGTCGCGGGCGATGCGCTCCCGTTCGGCGAGGGTGGCGAGGTGCTCGATCCGCGCGGTGCGGATGCGCAGGTCAGACCCCTCGCGGTCCCGTTCGGACCACTCCACCTGCACGATGCCGATCACCCACAGGAAGATCAGCGACGGCAGCAGCGCCCACAGCCGGTACGGCATCTCGACGACCGACACCACGCCGAACACGCAGATCAACGCGGTCAGGCCGACGAACCACCGCATCGCCACCCGCCGTGACTCCGCGAGGCCGGCGAACGCCCCCGCGTAGACGAAGAGCACGGCGGCACCGGCGTTGAACGGCGTCGTCAACGCACCGAGCACCACCGTCGGCACGAGGCACCACCAGCGCACCCGGTCCGGCCGCCGCCACGCCAGCACGTACATCGGGACGAAGGCGACGACGACGACGGCGACGAGCGCCCAGTCCACCCAGTCCGCGGCCGGGTCGAAGATCGGTGCCCACAGCAGGTTCCCCAGGTAGATCAGGTGCAACCAGCGGGAGATCCCAGCGACTTTTCTCATGACCGCGCATGACGATACGACACGGCCGCGAGCACCGCAGCCACGATCGCCGTCCCCAGCAACACCAGCACATGCGTCAGCACGGGACCGCCGGTGAGCTGCGAGCGAGCGAGCTCTGACAGGTGGTAGGTCGGCAGGAACGGTGCCACGTCACGGAAGAACGCGGGCATGAAGTCGAGCGGCATCCACAGTCCGGACACGACGGCGGACGGGATGAGGATCGCGTTGAGCACGGCGGCCGCGGCACCCGAGCCGACCTGGAACCCGATCGCGAGACTCAGCAACGCGAACGGCAACGCCCCGGCCACCAGCACGCCCAGAACCCTGAGCAGCGCGGGCAACGGCGCGTTCAACGCACCCGTCACGGCCGCCGTCGCCGTCATCGCGACCAGCACCCCTGCCGCGTAGGGCAGTGCCGCCACCACCTTCGCCGCCAGCGTCACGCCGATCGGCACCGCGGACACCTGCTTCGCCCGCAGCCAGCCGCGTTCCCGGTCGGCCGCGACGCCGATGCCGGGGTTCATCAGCACGACCGAGATCACGCCGAACGCGCCGAACGTGGCGATCATCGTGGTGCCGGAGGACAGCCCTCCGTCGCTGAACTTCCCGAACAGCGACACGAAGAGCGCGAAGAACGCCACCGGCATGATGATCGAGAAGAACAACGCGGCGGGTTCGCGGACGATCCCCCGCAGCTCGTCCGCGAGCTCGACGCCGAAGACCTTCCCAGAACTGTGCCCGGAAACGCGCACCGTCATGCCGCACCCCTTTCGATCAGACCGGCCACTGCCTCTTCCAGCCCGGCGCCCTCGACCCGCAGGTCGGTCAGGCCGGGGTCCTCCGCGAGCAGCACCCGCAGCAACGCCTCCGGCGCACGCGTGCCGAGGTGGACGTGCTCGCCGTCGTTGCGCAGCGACACGACACCGGGCAGCGCTTGGAGGCGCTCCAAGCCGAGACCCGTTCGGGCGATGACCGTGCGGTCGGGCAGCCGCGCGACCAGTTCGTCCGGCGTGCCCTCGGCGAGCACGCGGCCGTGGTCGAGCACGACGACGCGGTCGGCGACGGCCGAGGACTCCTCGATGATGTGCGTGGTGAGCAGCACCCCGGTCCCGCGCGCACGCCGTTCGGCCAGGATCTGCCAGAACCGCTTGCGGGCGGGCACGTCCAGGCCCGCCGTCGGCTCGTCCAGCACCAGCAGCAACGGATCGCCGACCAGCGCCATGGCGAGCTGCAGCCGTTGCTTCTGACCGCCCGACAGCTTGGCCGCCCGTCGTCCGGCGAGGTCGGTCAGGTCGAGTTCGGCCATCACCGGCCCGGCCGCCGACCGGGGCTTGCCCGCCCGCACCGCGGCCCCCGTGACCAGCTCGGACACCTTCAGAGTGTTCGGGAACCCGAGCGACTGCTGCACCACCCCGAGGTTCCGCCGGGTCGCCGCGACCCGCGGATCTCCGCCGCGCACGCGCACCGAACCGGCCTTGGCGGGCAGCAGCCCGATCACCTGGTTGACCAGCGTCGTCTTGCCCGCGCCGTTCGGCCCGAGCAGCGCCACGCACTCCCCCGCGCCGACGTCGAGATCAACGACGTCCAACGCTCGCGTGGCACCGTAGTCGTGCCGCGCCCCGCGCACCTCAAGCACCGTTTCCATGGCGTCAAGCCTGGTCGGAGCGGGCTTTCACCAGTAGTGAGGCAGCGTCACGACGTGAGGATGACAATTGTCATTCCGGCCGGACGGCCTGCGCCCTCGGGTACTTGCGGCCGGGCAACGGCGAGGGCGATCCGGTGAACGACACGGTCGTGCCCGCCAGCAGCAGGGTCAGCCCCGACGGCAACTCGTCGCGCGAGACGAACCACGACCCGCCGCGCGTGTCGGTGATGAACCCGTGCGCCTGCCCGGTCTTCCAGCTGGCCACCGTGCCCTTGCGACGACCGCGCGGCGCTCCCACCGGCGACGCCACCACCTGCGACGACCGCACGAAGGCGCGCCGCAACGGGTAATCGGCCTGGTCACCGGGCGCGAACAGCGCGTCGAACCCCGGCGTGAACGGCGTCGCGGCCCGCAACGGCGCCGCGGTGCGCGGAGTCCACGCGGGCGGCGCCTGGACCGTCCGGATGTCCACCACCGGCACGATCACGTGCACCCCCCGCGCCGTCAGCCTCTCCGCGAGCGGAGCGAAGTCCGAATCGCCGGTCAGCAGCACGACCCACTGCAACGGCACCGTCGTCGCCTGGTCCCACGCCTCCAGCGCGAGCAGGACGTCGACGCCCTTCTCCTTGCCGTTGTGCAACGGCAGGTCGTGCCGCTTGATGCCGGCGGCAGCCAGTGCCCGGTCGAAGGATTCGGCGGGAGTGTCGATGCGACCGCGCACGTAATGCGCCTCGGCGACCACGCACTCGTCCAGCGGACGACCCGTCTCCGTGTGGACGTACCAGCGCAACGCGTCGTGCAGGCCGTCAAGAGAGATGCGCGCGCCTCTGGGGTGCGCGGTGGCGTAGAAATCGCTCAGGTAGGCGAACCACGTGCCGTCGTAGAACACTCCGATCCGGTCGGTCTCACCCACCGGACGAGATTACTACTTCCGGTAGAAGTGCACGTTGCGCCACTGGTGCTCGGCGCTCGCCGTCTTCAACGTGCCGTACACGCCGTACTTGAAGTAGTGGTCGCCCTTGGGGCCGTTGGCCGTGTGCACCTGCTTGCCGTTGATGTAGATCGAGTAGCTGCCGCCGGCCGCGGTGGCGTTGTGGGTGACGTTGATCCGCACCCACTTGCCGTTGATGCCGCTGACCAGATCCTTGCCGCCGCCGCGCAGGGTGCCGCCGTCGCGGGAGAACGACCTGATCATCAACGTGGTGGCGCCGTCGCCGTCGTTGCCGAAGATCTGCATGGCGCTCTCGTCGTCGGTGCCCGCGGTGACCTTGAGCTCACCCTCGAACTGCCGCTGCCCGGTCCGGTAGTTGTCCTGGATCCGCGCCTCGACCCGGTTGGAGCCGTTGTTGACCAGCTTGAAGGTCTGCACCCCGCCCGAGCGGGCGTAGGAGCCGCCGGGCCCGGACGCGCTGGTGGTGCTGCTCGGATAGGACGTGATCACGCCCTTGCTCTGGATCTGCAGGTTCCACGCGGGACTGTGCTCGGTCCAGCCGCTGCCCACCGGTCCGGCGTGGGCCGCGGGCTGAATGCCGGCCACCATCAGAACGGTGACACCGGCGATCGCCATGAGACGCATCGGGTTGCTCCTTGTGTGGGGTCGCAGGGTTCACACAGGCGGCAGCCGAACTCCATCTCAACGCATCAACGGCGGTACGTCACCCGCCGGAATTCCGGTCGAACGCGGACTGTCCCGGCGCGGCGGGCAGCCCCAGCAACTGGCCCGCGACGTCCAGGAACTCGCCACCGCACTGCCACATCGCCAGATCGGGATCGACGACGAACGGGTCCGCGGGGTCCGCGTCGCTCTCGGCCACGCGATAGGCCAGGGCCTCCGACTCCGATAACGCGAGCACCGTCTCGTTGGTGCCACGCCACACCCGTCTGAACATCACAGCGTTGGCGCACGTGAACCGATCGTGCACGACCGTCCGCCGGAACCCGCGACGCAGCAACAACTTCATGCATTCCTCGACGCTGCTCACAACGCCTGATTCTGACCGCGCGACGCAGCCGTCCTCATCGGCCATCACTCGATAGGGTCAAATGTTTGGGGCACGTGCACAACGGGGGTGTCCCTCTTTCGTGCAAGCAACCACACCGGAACGGGCTATCGCCTGAGGCTCACGGATGCGCAAGCCTCTGGCGGTGGTCGACATCCAGGCACCAAACCCCGCCTCGCCGCTGTACGACCGTGTCGCGACGCAGATCCCGAGCATCGCCGAGAAGGTGCTGGAGGCGTTCTTCGCCAGATCCGCGACGTACCGGCAGCTGCCGCACCAGCTGGTCGACCGCGAGATCACCGAGGCGGTGACCCGGCACCTGCAGGTCTTCCTGCGCGCGTTGCGGGAACAGCGGCCGCCCGCGCCCGAGGAGCTCGACATGCAGATCGCCACGGCGGTGCGCCGCGCTCAGCAGGGCGTTCCTCTCGACATCGTGCTCAGCACCTACCACGTCGCCGCGACCGTCGGCTGGGAGGCGATGGCCGCCGTCGCCGAGCCGGACGAGGTGCCCGACCTGCTGGCGACGGTGCCGGCGCTGCTGCGGTACCTGAGCGTCGCCGTTCCCGCCGTGGCCGGGTCGTACCTCGCCGAGCAGCAGGCCCTGCACGCCGAACGCCGTGAGGCCGGTCGTGCGCTGGTCGCGGCCCTGCTGACCGGCAGGGAGGCCGAGCCGCTGGCCGAACGGATCGGGCTGGAGCTGTCCAGTCACCACGTCGTAGTCGCCGTGCGTGTCGACGCGCCGGCACTGGCCGAGGGCGCCGACGCACGTCTCGCCGTCCACGGTCTCGTGCGACGCCTACGGGCCGAACTGCCGAAGCACGCCCTCTCGGCGTTGGACCACGACGGCGGAACGGTGCTGCTGCCCACCACCGCGGAGACCGTCGAGTCGGACCTGGAGGACGCCGCCGTGCTGGTCCGCAGCCTGCACACCGCCGCGGGCACCGTCCTGATCGGCGGGATCGCCGCGGCGGAGCACCGCGAGGACGTTCCCGCCGCCGCCCGTCAGGCCGCCGACATCGCCGAACTGGCCCAGCGCCTCGGACGCCCGCCCGGCGCGTACGTCCTCGACGACGTGCTGCTCGAGTACCAGCTCTGCCGTCCCGGCCCGGGCCGCAAACGCTTGGCCCGCGTGATGGACCGGCTGTCCGAGCACCCCGACCTGGTGCACACGCTCAGGACGTTCATCAACAGCGACCACAACCGCCACCGCACGGCCGACGAGCTGCACCTGCACCGCAACACGCTCAACTACCGCCTGCGCCGCGTCACCGAGCTCACCGGCTACAACCCGGCCGATCCGACGGACATCCGGCTGCTCTCGGCGTCGTTGATCGTCCACGACCTGAGGTCCTGAAACGCCGAAAAGGCGAGCGCATCGTGCGCTCGCCTTTTCGGAAACGACTCAGATCAGTCGCCGTACGGGTTCTGGATCGAGACGTGGACGTGGTCGTAGTGGCCACCGGTCACACCGCTGCCGGCGGTGTAGTTGCGCCAGCCCTCGGACGCGCGGGCGACGCTCCAGATCTTGCCCTGCCAGATCACGTAGCGGACGTCGAGCTTCACGGCGTGCTTCTGCAGCCAGTAGGCCAGCTTCCAGCCCTGGGCCTTCTGCGTGGCGTTCGGGTACTGGCCGATCGCGTTCGAGATGGTGCAGTCGAGCGCGTTGCCCGTGTTGTGGTTGCTCGTCGAGGGCTCGCCCGGACGGTAGTCACCGACGTAGCACTGCTTCTCGTTGGTCAGCGTGGAGATCTGCGTCCGCACGAACGCGGTGCGCTTGCTGGCCTGAGGCGCGCGAACGGCCTCGGACGGCTGGTTGTTGGTCGGCGGCGTCGGGTAGGTGCCCGGCGACGGGTCCGGGTCGCCACCGGCGTCACCGAAGCGGTGCGAGGCGTTCTCGTTCTTCAGCTCGGCCTTGAGGTTGCCCTTGGCGCCGGCCGCGAACGTCTGCTTCGCGCCACCGTAGTTGCTGTTGTAGAAGACGGTGACGGCCTTGCTGGACTTGTTCCATACCGACGCGGCGTTGTTCTTGACACACACGCCCTGGCCGTTGCCGGCGCTCTTGAACTCGTAGCAGCTCGGCTGCGAGTCGCCGTAGTCGGCGATCGAGTCGGCGAAGTCCGACACCGAGCCCGCGTTGTCGCTGTTGTAGTACAGGCAGAACTCGCCCGACTCGCAGGAACCGTTGCGGTCCGTCGCCGCGTTCGCGACACCCGCCCCGAAGGACGCGCTGACCAGCGCGCCCATCAATGCCACAAAAGTGAATTTCTTCAGCACGATTGACCCTTTGTCCCGTTTTACCGGCCCCAGCACACCCCAGTCGTGCCGGGGAAGCTTCGTTTCGACTGAAGGATTGCGAGAGCCGCTGACATTCCGCTGACACCGGCGGCCACCGGTTTGTCAGGGCACACTGGGATTCATGAGCGAGAACAAGTGGGACGCGCTGCCCGACCGCCCGAAACCGGAGGAGTGGGTGGCGGAGAAGGACACGAACCCGCCGCTGCCCGGTGCCCTCGACGAGGCCGACGGCGACCGTGAGCTGCGGGAGGCGCGCAACGTGCTGGAGCGCGGCGGCTTCTAGCTACTTCTCGCAGGCCACGCCATCACCATCGCGGTCGAGGGACGAGCTGTAGCCGGGCTGTCCCCGGTAGAGGGGTGCCGCACCGGCCGCCTTCACAGCGGTGCAGTTCGCGTAGCTCACCGGCGCCGGGGCAGGTGGCGCGGGCTGTGGTTTCGGCTGCGGCTGCGGCGCGACGGGCGGTGCCACGACGGGCGCGGGCTTCACGTCGAGCCCGCCGCACGACGGACCCCAGAAGCCCATCGTCGCCCGCTTGGCGGCCGTCTCCGCGACCTGGATCGCCGTGTCAGCCCCGGCGATCGCACGCGCGGCGCCCTGTCCCACGGCGAGGACCGCGTAGTCCGTGCCGTCCGCCAGCAGCAGTCGCGACGCCACGACCTGGACGGGCTTTCCCACCAGGGTCTTCGTCGCGAACTCCACGGCCGACGCGGCCCAGCACTCGCCTGGTTGCGCGAGTCCGGAGAGCACAACCGTGGTGCCGTTGGACAACATCGCCGTACGACCGTCCACGATGGACTCCACGGTCACCGGCGGAGGCGTGGTCGTCGTGACGGCCGAACTGGTGGTCGTCGTGGTCGTGGTGGTGAGATCAGCCGGAAGCCGGGTGGACTCCGGGGAGCCGCACGCGGACACGACGAGCAGGAAACCAGCAGCGATCGCGGCTGTCCTCGACAGCTGCTGGGAAACGGTCATGGCCGCCACATCGCGACCTTCGCCAGGCGTCGTTACACAAGTCCGTGCGACTGGGCATAAAGCGCGGCCTGCGTCCGGTCCCGCAGCCCGAGCCTGCCGAGAATGCGCGAGATGTGGTTCTTGACCGTGCCCTCCGACAGGTGCAGGCGCTCGGCGATCTCCTTGTTCGTCGCCCCGCCCGCGACCAGTCGCAGCACCTCGACCTCGCGCACGGTGAGCGGTTCGCGATGGCCGTCGGAACGGCCGAGCACCGCCGCCAGCCGGGCCGCCGCGGCCGGGTCGAACTGGGCCACGCCCGCCGCGGCGAGCTTGACCGCCGCCGCGAGCTCCTGGGACGGCAGGTCCTTGAGCAGATAGCCCGTGGCACCCGCACGCAGCGAACGCACCACGTAGTCCTCGTCGTCGAACGTGGTCAGCATGACGACCTTGCAGGCGGGCGCACGCCTGCGCAGCAACGCCACCGCCTCCACTCCGTCGAGGCCGGGCATCCGCACGTCCATCAGCACCACGTCCGGCGCGAGCGTCACCGCCTGCTCCACGGCCTCGTGCCCGTCCGCGGCGGTGCCGACGACCTCGATGCCGGGTTGCAGTCCCAGCAGCGACGCGATGCCCTCCCGGATCAACCGCTGGTCGTCGACGACCAGCACGCGCGTCACGCCGTCCTCACCGGAATCGTCACCGTCAGCGTCGTACCGCCAGGCGAACTGGCGAGGTCGACCCGTCCACCGGCCAGCGCGACCCGTTCCCGCATCCCGAGCAACCCGAATCCCTCCGCCGCGGCACCCATGCCACGTCCATCATCGGCCACGGTCAGCCGCGCCCGTTCGGCGTCGAGTTCGACCGCGACGGCGATGCTGCCGGCGGCGGCGTGCCTGCGCGCGTTGGTGATGCCCTCCTGCGCCGCCCGATACAGCGCGTGCAACGCACCCGTGTCGTGCGCCTCGGACGAGCCGCTGACCGTCAACGTCACATCTCCTTGCCCCGCAACCAGTTCGTCCAGGGCGGCCGGCAGGTGGAACGACCGCAGCGACCGGACCGACTCCCGCACTTCGCCCAACGCCCGCCGCGCGGACCGTTCGGCGTCGAGCACCGCGGTCTTCGCCGTGCCCGGCTCGAGGTCGTGGAACGCGGCGGCCTTCTCCAGCAACACCACGATCGCCGTCAGATGGTGCCCGAGGTCGTCGTGCAGATCCCTGGCCACCCGCGCCCGTTCCGCCGCCGCGGACAGCTCCGCGACCGTCCGATGCGACTCCTGCAACCGGATCCGCCCGTCGCGCTCGCGCACCGCCACCGCCGCCATCGTGATGGTGAGCACCAGCCCCACCGCGAACATCACGAGGTCCGACGCCTGTTCGAGATCGGCGTACCAGTCCGGAGTGCTCACCACGGCCACCGCGAAACACGCCACCGCCAGCACGACCGCAACGCCCTGACCGAACGCGAAGTAGGCCGTGAACGGCACGAGCAGCAACATGACCCGCGCCAGTCCGGAACCGTCCACATAGGCCAGTCCCACGTACAGAACCGCGCGCGACACCAACAACCCCGCCGCCACCGCCTTGGGCGTGCGCACCGGATAACGCCGGAACTCCAGGAGGTCCACGGCCACCAGCACCACCAGCCCGCCGACCAGCAAGGGCACGCTCGTGTCACCAAGCCCGGAGACCGCCGCGTACACCCCCGCGACCAGCACCGCGGCACAGATCACAGGCGAGACCCAGAACGCGGGCCGCGAGGTGTACATGCCGCTCAGGCTAGTGCCGGACGCGCCGACCACACCGCGACAGACAGCCACACCAGCACCGCCGCACACGCGACGTGCACCAGCGCCGACAACGGCGTGTCCGGCAGCGCCGCGAACACGGCCAGCAACACGAAGCTGATCCCGTACCCCCAGGCAGGCACCGCGGGGAACACCTTCGTCCGCACCATCGACACCCCGAACAGCACGGTGCCGGCCACGAACACCAGCGAGGCCACCTTCACCACCACCTGCGTCAGCGGCGCCACCTGCCCGGGTTCGAGGAAGAAGATCACCAGGTTCAGCGCGAACGCCACCCCGGTGAACAGCCCGAGCCCGAGCAGGTTCGCGGCGAACGCGAACGCCCCGAACCTCCCCGACGCGTGCGCCTGATGCCCGTGCAACGCCAGAACCGCGGGTGCCCCGAAAGCCGTCCCCAACCCGATCACCGCACTGGTGACCGCCGTCTCCCCGGTGAAGGCCTCGACGGCCCCGGGCAGCCCGATCGACAGGCCCAGCACGACCCCGCACACAGCCCCGAACCGAGGCAAGAAGATCTTGTTGTCCGTCACGCCACCGACGCTAGGGACGCCACCACCGTGCCCCGAAGTCCCAACCGGCCACTTCGGACGTCAGACGTCACGCCCCGAGGGGTGCCGGTCGGCACGTGCCGACGAGACATGAAGCACATCGCCGAGTCGGTTCACGCGGAGTTCAGCTCAGAAACTGGAGATTTTCGGCGTGTGCGGTACCCACCCGGAGGCCGACCCGTGTAGGGTGATGGTCATCTGTCATGGCTACGAAATACCGTTCGCCCGTGATCGCAGGTCACGGGCATTTTGCTGTTCGGTGTCCTTCGGCCATGACGGGTTACCTCGGCCCCGCACAGTGCGGGCGCCACATTCATGCTTGGAGTGCACCATGGCCACCGGAACCGTCAAGTGGTTCAACGCCGAAAAGGGCTTCGGCTTCATCGAGCAGGACGGTGGCGGCGCCGACGTCTTCGCCCACTACTCGAACATCGCCGCTCAGGGCTTCCGTGAGCTCCAGGAGGGCCAGAAGGTCTCCTTCGACATCACGCAGGGCCAGAAGGGCCCGCAGGCGGAGAACATCGTCCCCGCCTAGTCCCTTCGCCCGCCACTGAGCTCTCAGCGGCAAGCAGGACTACACCGAAGCCCGGCCGGATGACTCATCCGGCCGGGCTTCGTCGTGTCTGAGAGCGGCGTCCAGCTCCTAGAGACCGAGGCGCTGCTGCTCGGCCCGCACCACTCGCTGCTCCACCGACACCGCCGAGTCCAGCGCGCTCGCGTGCGAGTGCTTCGTGTCGCTTTCGCGCGCGTAGTGGTCGAACAGCAGGGTCTTGTGGTCGCGGATCTCCTGCACCCGCGCGTCCACGCTGTCCTTGACCAGCAGCCGGTGCACGTGGACCTTGCGGACCTGGCCCATCCGGTGGCACCGGGCGATCGCCTGGTCCTCCGTGCTCGGCTTCCACTGCGGCTCGGTGATGATCACCACGGACGCGGCCTGGATGTTGAGGCCCACGCCGCCCGCCTCGATCTGGGCCACCAGCACCGCGTGGTCCTCGCACGCCGTGAACGCGTCCACCAGTTCCTGACGACCCTGCGCCGACGTCGCGCCGGTCAGAGGACCGAAGACCTCCAGGTGGTTCGCGACCGCGTCCAGCACGTCGTGGAAGTACGAGAACACCACGACCTTCCAGCCGTTGTCCCTCGACTCCTCGATGATCTCCAGCAGCCGCTCCAGCTTCGCCGAGCCGCGGGGCGTGCCCGGCGCGTAGGCGGCGCGGCGCATCGCCATCAGGTTCCCCCCGCGCACCGCCTCGAGGTACGCACCCCGGTCCTGCTTGCCGAACTCGACCCAGTCCTCCACCTCGAGCAGCTCCGGCAACTCGCCCAGCACGTCCTCCTGGTTGCGCCGCAGGTACACCGGCGCGACCACGCGGCGGAAGGCCTTCGCTCCCACCACGGCGTCGGTGGCGCCGGTGTGGGCCGCGACGCTCGGCTGGAGGTAGGCGACCAGGGTGCGGAACTCCTCGACGCGGTTCTCCATCGGCGTGCCGGTGAGGAGCATCGCCCGCTCCGCGCGCTGCACGATCGTGTTGACCGCCTGCGAGCGCTGCGTGTCCGGGTTCTTCACGTAGTGCGCCTCGTCGACCACGACCAGCGCCGGGCGGAACCTCTTCGGCAGCACCAGTTTCGGCAACGTGCCGAACGTCGTCACGCCGACGCCGCCCTGCGCCAGCCACTCGCCGACCGCGCCGTCGCGGCCCGCGCCGTGCATCCGGTGCGGCACGAGGTCGCTGTGCCTGGCGATCTCGTTGACCCAGTTGACGACGACGCTCGCCGGGCAGACCACCAGGAACCCGCGCCGCCCGCCGGCGGCGAGGCTGGCCATCACCGCGATGGCCTCGATCGTCTTGCCCAGTCCCATCTCGTCGCCGATGATGACGCGTTTGCGGGCCAGCGCGAACTTGGCCCCGAACACCTGATAGCCGCGCAGCGCCACCTTCAGCAGACTGGTGTCCAGTGTGGTCGCGTCGACCTCGTGCTCGATGTCGGCCGGGACGAACCCCTTGGCGGCACTGCGATCCGGCACCGCGTCCGCACCGGCGAGGTCGGCGAGCAGCGTGTTGTAGGCGGCCGCGTCGCGCTCGTAGTCGCGCCACAGCGAGCGGTGATCCAGATCCGGCACGCGCAACTGCGTGCCCACCGCCCGCAACGCCGCCACGTCACGACTGGCCAGCAGGGCCTCGAGCCGGTCGAGCGACTCGATGGCGGCCTGCCGGTTCTTCCGCAACGAGAAGAACATCCGCACCCGGCTCCAGGCACGGGACGCGGCGCGCACGTCGGCGTCGACCCTGCCCAGCACGTCTCCGAGCGGCTCGCGCAGCGGACCGACGAGCTGGTTCGCCCTGCGCAGCTTGGACATCAGCTGCAGCAACTCGGTCTGAGCACGGTCAGCACGATCGGGGTTCAACCGGACAGTCGTGTCCCGCGCGACACCGTCGACAACGGCTCGGGCGACCCGCACGATCTGCTCAGCGGTCTGCCTCCCGACCCCGGGCACGCCGTCGAGCTGTTCCAACCGCGCCTCGGCGACGTCGGCGACAGTCCGGTACCCGGCGGCCTTCAGCGTGCTCAGCCTCAGGTTCGCCTTGGTGTCCCGCAACTTGTCCACCGGCATGACGCGAAGCCGCTCGGCCACCAGCGAGTCCCGAACCGCCTCGTACTTCGCGCGGGCGAGCGCGAGCAGCCGCTCCGGTTCCGCACGCACCCCTGCCGCCTCGGCGCGAAACTCCTCCGCGGCGCCCAGCACCGCGCGAGCGTGCCTACCGACCTTCGACGAGTCGTCCACCCGTGTCCTTCCGTCAGACGGTCAGCAGAGTACCCAGCATTCCGGCTCGAAAGCGGAACATGGTTGTGGCACAGCACTTTCCACGGACACAAGACATGGCTGACCAGCGAAAATCACCACAACCCCGATCTGCCGGTCAACCTACGGGAGTCCGGGGGCCTGCCCGGCGTGGGGCCTGGGGGCCCGGCCCCCAGAAACACCGGTGAAACGCAAATGGCGAGCGTCCTTGCCAGCATGGTCCACAAAGGACCTTTACCAGCGCAGACGCTAGAACACCAAAAACCGCAACGCAACTAGCCGCCGTTCGGCACCGTTGAGCGCCGTTCAGGGACGTTGCACTCCTCCCGCAGATCAGCAGTCTGACGCTGAGCCTCTCACCCGAGCCGGGCGTTCAGGGTTCTCAAGCCCTCTTCGTGCGAGATCCCGCGGAACAGTTCACGTGCCTCTTCCCAGGCGGTCCTGGCCTTGCGGTGGTCGCCGGCGGTGCCGTACGCGTCACCGAGGGCGCGGAGTGTCCTCGCCAGGTAGGGAATCGAACCGCGAGTTCGCCAAACCTGGACCGAGCGTTCGAAGGCGCTGACAGCGGCGGACACGTTGCCCTCCGACAGGTCCACCTGTCCGAGGACGCTGAGCGCATCGGCGAGGTAGTGGCCGAAGTTGCCGTCCTCGCTGTAGGCCAGCGTGAGCTCGGCGGTTGCCCTGGCTCGTTCGTCCCCCACCGCTGTGAACAGCTTCGAGAGGTAGAGCAGCGAGAACGTCTCCAAATAGCGGTAGTTCAGCCGCCGCGCCATTTCCAGCGAGCTCTCCAGCAGTTCCCGGCCGCCCGCGACGTCACCGGAGAACGACTTCGCCGCTCCGAGGAACTGGGTGATCGTCGTGGTGTAGTGGGGGTTGCCGAGCCTCTCGGCGATTTTCGCCGCCTTCTCCAGGACCGGGAGCGCCCCTTGGGGGTCGTCCTCGCCGTGGATGATCGCCATCACGTGATAGGCCCGCGCCTGACCTTCGACGTAGTCCGCGTCGGTGGCCATCCGCAGCGCGCGCTCCGCCAGACCGAGTGCCTGGGTGCTGTTGCCGTCGGCCGTCATGCTCCAGGCCAGGGACGCCAGTGCGTCGGATGTTCCGAGCGGATCGTTCAGCGTGGTGAACAGTTCGAGGAGCTGTGAGGCGCTCGCCCGCATCCGTGTCATCGCCGGTCCGGGGCCAGGCGGCGAGTTCCACGTGGTGACGTGCAGGAGACCGCGCATGAGCACGGCCTCACCCCGCTTGTCGCCGGTCGAGCGGCAGAGCGCGAGGGCCTGCTCGTGCATGCGCTGCCAGCCGTCGTACACACCGCGCACGTTGAGGTACGTCTCGGTGGACCCCGCCAGATCCCAGGCGAGCTGGGTCAGTCCCTCCTCGCACGACTGGACGACCGCGGCCATCAAAGCGGCGTGTTCCGCACTGAACCAGGCCATCGGATCGGCCAGCAGCGAGCCGGAGACGGCCTCGGGCAGCCGCCAGCGTGCCGCGTCGCTGTGCATGAGCCTGTAGAAAGGCCCTGGGACGCACTCCGACGCGACCTCCGCCAGCGCCAGCCACGCGCCGAAAGCCCGCGCGAGCGCGGCACGGCGCTCGGATTCGGAGTTCTCGCGCCGCGCCTGCTCCCGCGCGTACAACCGGATCAGGTCGTGAAACCGATACCTGAGTCTGCCCGTCTCGTCGGTCCCGGTGAGGTTCAGCAGATGAGCGTCGACCAGCGTCTCGATCTCACGTTCCGCCTGCCGCACCGGAAGGTCGAGGAGCGCCGCCACCACCCAGGAGGCGAAGTCGGGCGCGTCGAGCAGCCCAGCCAGCCGGAAGGCCCGTTGCGCGCCCCGTGGCAGCATGCGGTAGCTCATCTCGAACCCCGCGCGGACGTCGAGGTCGCCCGCCACGAGTTCGTCCAGCCGATGTCGTTCTTCCCCGAGGACGTCGGCGAGGTGGGAGAGCGTCCACTGCCGCCTGCTGAGAAGCCTGGCCGCCGAGATGCGCACCGCCAGCGGTACGTGGCCGCACAACCGGATGATCTCCCGAGCCGCGTTCGGATCGTCCTGGACGCGTTCGTCGCCGATGATGGCGCGCATCAGATCCATGGCCTGGGCGGACGGCAGGACGTCGAGTTCGAGCAGGCTGGCGCCCTCGAGGCCGACCAGCCGCACACGTCCGGTGAGCAGGACCGCCGTGCCGGGTCCCCCTGGCAGAAGCGGCCGCACCTGCTCTTCTCCCGCCACGTTGTCGAGCAGGACGAGGATTCTGCGGCCTGCCACGCAGCTGCGGAACAACGCCACGCGGTCGTCCAGGAGTTCGGGGATACCGCTGCCGCTGATGCCCAGTGCGAACAGGAACCGGCTGAGCACGTCCTCCGGGCGGGCAGGCTCGGCGGAGGCGCCACGGAGGTCCGCGTAGAGCTGGCCGTCGGGAAAACGATCGGCGATCCGGTGAGCAACGTGCACGGCGAGCGTGGTCTTGCCCAGGCCCGCCAGACCCGCGATGCAGGCCACGGCAACGGCACCCGGCCTCAGCGCGGTGAGGACCTCCTCCAGGTCGGCCACCTCGTCGTCCCTGCCGGTGAAGTCCGGGATGTCCGGCGGCAGCTCGGCGGGGGTGGGGGTCTTCGGCGCGTTTGTGAGCGTGGCCGCGACGCCGGGAGCGAGATCGAGAGAAGGGTCCTGGTTGAGGATCCGCTGCTGCAGATCGTGCAGGTCGGCGGCCGGGTCCAGGCCGGTCTCCTCGATCAGGGTCGCACGGGCACGCGTGTACTCGGCGAGAGCGTCCGCCCGGCGGCCACAGCGGTACAACGCCAGCATCAGCTGGGCGCGAAGCCGTTCTCGCAACGGGTGAGCGCGGACGAGCGCGGTCAGTTCGCCCAGCAACTCGGCATGACGTCCGAGCTTCAGGTCCACGGCGATCCTCGACTGCAGCACCGACAGGCGGACCTCTTCCAGCCGTGCGGCCTCCGCGGCCAGCATCGGCACATCGGCCATACCGGCGAACGCGGGCCCCCGCCAGAGCCGCACCGCCTCGTGCAGACGCCGCGATGCCTCGTCCGGCGCGTCGGCGATTTCCGCCACCTGCCCCGCCTGGGCCAAGTCCTCGAACCTCGCGGCGTCGAGCTCGTCCCTGTCCGCCTGAATCAGATACCCGGCGCCCTGCCGTACGACGCGAGCCGGATCGCCCAGCTGACGGCGGAGCCGGTGGACGTAGGTCTGCAAGTTCTTGGTGGCGCTCTTCGGCGGGTTGTTCCCCCACAGGGCCACTGCCAGCTGATCTTCCGAAACCGGGCGGCCCGCTCGACTCAGCAGCACCGCCACCAGCACTCGTGCCTTGGGGGTGCCGAGGTCGAGTTCCTCGTCTTCTCGCCACGCCGCCAGCGGTCCCAGAATCCCAAACCTCATCGCGCCCCCTCGACTGGACACACTGTAGAGGTCGACGACGAGAGCCCGAGCGCGTCGGTGCACGAGGAAGACGTTCGACAGCGGCATCCGTCAAGCGGTGGGGGAACGGCCCGGAGAAGCCGACCTCGGCAGACGCCGAGGTCGGCTCCGTTGCCCGGGCAGGGGTGGCCAGGATCTCCGTTCTGGAGTCGCCATCCGGATTCAGGATGCGACTTTGACGTTGAACTTGAGCGCGTTGTCTCAGTACCGGGTTTTCACCCGGAACTGGTAACCGGCGAAGCTGCCGTTTCCATATTCGATCCGGAAGCACGGTCCAGGCGAGGTCCACGATGAGACATAGGTCTTTCGGGCCTCATTGCACTTCGACAACGTCGGGTAGAGCGGGCTGTTGTAGTCCGCGTGAGCCGGTGAGGCCATGCCCAGCATCAGACCACCGGCCACCACGAGTGACGCCAGCACGCCACCGGAGGCCATCTTCTTCATCAAAGCCGATCCAGCCTTTCTTCGTGACCGCATCCCGACGAATCGGGTTCGCATTCCAGCCTGAGGTTAACCGCAGCGGGAATACGTCTGGTATACGTCCAGAACACGAGTGGCCGCAGAAGCGTCGTGCACCTCGTCTCCGGGCTCGCCGGCGTGAGCGAACAGCTCGGCGGCCGACGGCGACCTCAGCCCACTGACGAACGGCTGCGTCCGGTCGCTGACTGGACCTATCGGCCGAGCAAGGCGACTGAACCTTCCACTGACCTCGTATTCCCGGCATGTACTCGCCGTATTCCAGGACCTGTCACTGTTCGCAGCATCGGGAAATTCCCGACAGGACCAACACATTCGATGCGCGACCAGGGCTCAGGTGTCGATTACGCACCCCGGCAGGGTCGAGGTCCTGGATCTGGAGAGGGTTTCTACATGCCGAAGATCGGGCGATTTCTCGCCTCGTCCATTGCGGCCGGCGTGGTGGCAGGAGCGGCGATGACCGGGCTGCTCGTCGCACCCGCGCAGGCCACGGAGACGGCCACGCCGGACACCAGCGCCGCCTCCGACGCGGACTTCGACACCGCCTCCGACGCCGACTGCACCAAGAAGGTGAAGGTCGGAAACTCGCGGTACAAGGGCGACATCTTCCACTCGTGGGCCAAGACCGTCGTCCCCCACAACCACGTCGGCATCTTCTACACCACGAAAACCGTCGTGGAGGCGCCTGGACCGAAGAGCCTGAGCCAGGCCCGCACCGCGGCCACGCTGAACAAGTGCGGCCCCGTCTACAAGATGTACGTCAAGGCCAAGCAGACCACCCGCAACAAGGCAGCCAACTACGCCTACAACGAGCTGCGCGGAAAGTCCTACGACATCGACTTCGCCATCAACAAGATCAACAGCACTTTGCGACTGAACTGCTCCGAGCTGGTCTGGCGGGCTTACAAGGCCGCAGGCATCGAGCTCGACGCCAACGGCGGAACCGGCGTGTACCCCGACGACATCAAGAACGACGGCAGCACCGTCATCTACAGCACCCGCAGGTAACCACGTCCGGTGTGCGGGTGCGGCTTGCCGGACTCAGGGCCGCCCCCGCCCGTCGTTGTCGCCGGCAGGCGAAGCTGAACCACGTCGGCCACGTTGAGAGTGGAGTACACACATGTCGAAAATCGGGCGAATTCTCGCCTGTTCCATTGCGGCCGGCGTGGTGGCGGGAACGGCGATAGCCGGCCTGCTCGTCGCACCCGCACAGGCCACGGAGACGGCTGCACCGAACTCGGACGCCGGCATTTCCTCCGACAGCGACTGCACCGAGAAGGTGAAGGTCGGAAACTCGCGGTACAAGGGGGACATCTTCCACTCCTACGCGAAGCTCGACCGCGGGACCAGCAATCACGTCGGCATCTACTACACGACGAAGATCATCGTGGAGGCGCCTGGACCAGGCAGCAAGAGCCAGTCCCGTACGGCGGCCACGCTCACCAAATGCGGCCCCGTCCACAAGATGTACGTCAAGACGACGCAGGCCAACCGCGACAAGGCAGCCGATTACGCCCACCGAAAGCTCCGCGGCAAGCCGTTCGACACGCATTCCAACAAGAACAAGCACAACGGCGACCACGAGCTGAACAGCTCCGAGCTCGTGTGGCGGGCCTACCAGGCCGCGAGCATTGATCTCGACAGTGACGGCGGAACAGCCGTGCACGCCGACGACATCAAGAACGACGGCAGCACCGTCATCTACAGCATCCGCAGGTAACGACATTCCAGTGTGCGGTGCGGCCTGCCGAGCGCAAGCCGCACCGTCCGCCCGAGAGGACTCAACGGTGCCCCTGCCCCGACTCGCCGCACTCGCTGCCTGTGCCGTTCTGGCCTTGACGGCCTGCACCACACCCGACGGCGCGACCAAGGCCCACATCGTCAAGCCCGCTGAGGCGAAGCTCGGCGACACCGTCCTCGCGTTCTACCTCAGTCCGGACTCCGAGGCCGGGACGAGCAAGGTGGAGAATCTGCCGGCCTATCTGGTCCTGGTGCAGGCGGACGGCAGCAAGAAGCTGATCGAGACCAGCGGCATGCGCGAGCCGCACATCGCGTGGTCAGGGCGCGGACTGTTCTTCAGTGACGACACACGCGACTACATCCTCGGCAAGGACGGACTGGTCAGCTTCGAAAACAAGAAGTCATCGCTGCAACAGTCGGCTTTCGCGCTACCCGACGACAAGGGCTTTGTAGCGGTCTACAACGAAGGCTTCTCCGAGTCCGACTCCGGGTACACCAACCAGGTGGCCGTCACGACCTCGGCCAGTTCGCAGCTCTACCAGGTCGAAGGAAACTACTACATGAACGCGCTTTGCGGCGGTGTCCTCAATGGAATCGCCACTCAGGCGGGCACCCATCTCCCGGCATCGGCCGACGTTCCAGGTATGCGCTCGAAGGTCGACACCGCCGCTGAACCGGAGCTGCTTTCCCAGCTGTATCCGGCGACCGAAGGACGCGAAAAAGTCCTCGCCTGGCGAGCAGCCTTCGACGCGGGAGACCACAACCGCCACGTGCCATGCCACAACGGCGTGGTCACGTTCCTCTCCGACTACGCCGATGCCGACGGCAAGCCTCACATGACCATCGTTTCCTGGGATACCAGGACCGGTGCGTACACCGAACGGCCCCTCGTCGATGCGCAGAGACGCCCGATCACCGAGGAACTGTTCGACCCCGAAACGTTCTCCCAGAAGTCCTACGACGCACGGGCGGCCCGAGACGGTCGCCTCGAATGGCTGGCCGGCGACGGCCGGATCATGAGCACCGACATCGCGTCGGGACTCACCGAGCCGCGGTTCGACACCGGCCTAGCTTCAGGCATCAACTCGTCCAGCCAGGCAGCCTTCACGGAGCAGTCGATTCACCTGATCCAAGAAACGTTCGACGGCAAGACACCCGTCAAGATCAAGCGATTCGACCGCGCCACCGGAGACCTGGTCACCGAGATCGCCGTGTCCGGACTGGCGGAACAGCTCGGCCTCGAGTTCAACCTGAGGAGCATTGCCGTTCCTCCCGGAGCATGAATCGCAGGCGCCCGCGGGTCTCACGGACGGCCGTCCGACGACCAGACCTTACCTTCCACGACCGAGTCACCGAGGTCTGTTCACACATCGCGCCCGAAGCCGAACAACAACTCCTCAACGCGCTACAACAGCACCGGCAGACCGCGACCAAGAAATGCCGAACGCACCCGATGCCACCCACCCCTGCACGTCACGGAAACGAAGCCGCACAACGAATCCGGCTGCCCTTCCCATCGCCGGCGGGATGGTCGCGCCGCAGAACCGAACGCCCGCAACGGAAACGCCCTGGCTGTCGGCCGCCGAAGGCAACATCCAGGGCGATGTTCCTGGAGGACTGTCCTCCTGATCTCCTCCACGTCGAGCAAACCGGGACCGACAGGAACGATCACCGATGATCGACCGCCAAACGCAAAGAACCCCTCTGACCTGCGCAAACCGCAGTTCAGAGGGGTTCTACCTACAAGTGGAGCTGAGGGGACTCGAACCCCTGACCCTCACACTGCCAGTGTGATGCGCTACCAGCTGCGCCACAGCCCCTTGAAGGTCCACGTTCCCGGTAGGTTTCCCTGCCGTTCTCGTGTGGCAATACCGTACAACATCGACGCCACAAGATAAAAATCGGGGGTATCCAAAGCGCATTCGGGCTGGTAGGACCGGGTGATGACCGCCGGAGCACCGCTTGACCCGAAGATCGAGTGCATGGACCCCGAGGCCCGTCACGAGCTGCAGGAACAGCGTCTGCGAGCACTCGTCGACCGCCTGCTGAGCACGGACAACCTCCAGGGTGCCAGGCTCAGGGATTCGGGAGTGACGCGCGGCACAGACGTGCGGCTCGACGAGATCCACTTGCTGCCCACGATCAGCAAGCAGGACCTGTGGGACCACTATCCGTTCGGGCTGCGGATCGCGCCGCAGGAAGACATCGTGTGCGTACACGGGTCGTCCGGCACGGGTGGCAGGCCGACGCTCATCCCCTACACGGCCAACGACGTCGAGATCTGGGCCACGGTGATGGCCAGGGCGTTGAAGGGCGCGGGCGCGACCACGAGTTCGATCGTCCACAACGCCTATGGCTACGGGCTTTTCACGGGCGGTCTTGGGGTGCATCACGGTGGCCTGAAGCTCGGCGCCACGGTGATCCCCATGTCGGGCGGCATGACGGAGCGGCAGGTCCGGCTCATCGAGGACCTCAGGCCGGACGTGCTGTGCTGCACGCCGTCGTACGCGCTGCGGCTGGCGGAGGATCTCGGCGAGAACTCCCTCCAGGTCGGCATCTTCGGCGCCGAGCCGTGGACGGACGAGATGCGGCAGGAGATCCAGCAGCGGCTGGACATCAGGGCGCTGGACATCTACGGGTTGTCCGAGATCATCGGACCGGGTGTGGCGTGCGAATCCCTTGACTCCGAAGGGCTTCTCAACATCGCCGAGGACCACTTCTACCCGGAGACGGAGGACGGCGAGCTCATCTTCACCACGCTCACGAAGACCGGCATGCCGCTGCTCCGCTACCGCACAGGAGACGTGGCGACCCTGCACGAACCGGCAGGGCAGCGAACCCTCAAGCGCATGAGCAAGCTCAAGGGACGCAAGGACGACATGCTCGTCATCCGGGGCGTGAACGTGTTCCCGACGGAGATCGAGGCCGTCGTGCTGGACCTCGCGAGCCCGCACTACCTGATCGTCGAGGACCGCCGGACCACCACGGCGCAGCTGCACGTGGCCGTCGAGTCCACAGAGGACGTGAAGCAGCGACTGACGAACAAACTCAAGGAACGCCTCGGCATCACGTGCCAGGTGCACGTCCTCGAACCGGGCAAGCTGCCGCGCACCGAGGTGGGCAAAGCACAACGCCTGGCCCGATGGACTCAGGGCCAGGCGCCGATCGACGGACTTACTTAGCCAGGTCGGACAGCCAGTTCTTGTTGTCCAGGTCGACGAGCTTGCCGCCGGAGGCGACGCTGGGCGTGCCGCGGAAGCGGCCCGTCTCGCCGTCCTTCAGAACGGGATCGTTGCTGGTCTTGGACATCAGCTCGTCCAGCTGCGACTTGTAGGTCTGGTTCTGCACGCACGACTCGAACGAGGCGGAGGTCACGCCGACTTCCTTGCCCAGCTTGATGAGCTGGTCCTTGGTGTAGCCGGCGTCGCCTTCCTCGGGCTGCGAGTTGAACAGCGCCGCGTGGAACGCGTTGAACTTGCCGTCGTCGGCCACGCACAGGGCGGCGTTGGCCGACTCGGTCGAGTAGCCCTCCGGCTTCGACGCGCGGTTGAGCATCGGCAGGATGTTGTAGCGGATCTTGACCTTGCCGTCCTCGACGGCCTTCTTGATGTCGGTGCCGTAGGTCTTCTCGAACGTGCCGCAGATCGGGCACAGGAAGTCCTCGTACACGTCGACGGTCACGGTGGCCGTGTCCTTGCCGACGAGCACGGTGTTGCCGTCACGGACGGCGGGCGCCGAGATCGTGTGGTCGGCCGGCGCCAGCGGAATGGCGTCCGTGGCCGACGTGGACGGCTTCATCTGCTGGAAGATGACGTAGCCGATGACCGCGACGGCGAGCACCGCCACGACTGCGATGCCCGCGATGACCTTCGTGCGGTCAGAGCCCGACGAACGAGCCTGGACCACCGCACGCGCGGCCTGCTTCTTCTTCCGCGCACTGCGCTCTGCTCCACCCACGGCGACGAGGGTAGCGACACAAACTAAAAGAAAGCTGAGCGCGCAATCACGCTTCAGGGTGACGTGGCTTGCCGCCGACGCGTTCGCCGGTCGGAATCTCGGCGCTTTCGTCGAGGCAGCCGCACTCCGGCGCCACTGTGGCAGCCGTGTGCTCCTCCTCGTGTGTGGGCAGGGTCTCGGGAGCGACGAACCAGAAGCCCAGGGCCAGCAGCAGCGAGGCGCCGGTGATGGCGAACGACGCTCCGAAGCCGAACGAGTCGGCCAGCACGCCCGCGGCCATCGGGCCGATGATCGCGCCCAGGTCCGTCACCATCTGGAAGCCCGCGAGCACGGGTCCGCCCTTGCCGCGGGCGCCGATGACGTCGGCCACGACCGCGTTCTGCGGCGGGTTCAGCAGGCCCGCGCCCATGCCGGCGATCAGCGACGCCGCCATGAACGTCCACAGGTCGCCGGTGAAGCCCATCCCGACCGTCGCGAGGCCACTCACCAGGAGACCGACGATGGCGACGGGCTTGCGGCCGCGGGTGTCGGCGATCCGGCCGGACAGGAACAGCATCGCGGCGTTGCCGGCCGCGAACACCGACATCGAGATGCCCGCCACGGCCGCGCTGTGTTCCAGCGCCTCGATGACGAACACCGGCACCAGCGAGATCCGCACGCCGAACACGGCCCAGCCGTTCGCGAACCCGGACGCCAGCGCCGCACGGTAAGCGGGATGCCGTGCGGCCTCACGCACCGTCATGGGCACTTCGGTGTTGGTCCGGTCCAGCGCCACCAGCGTCGACCGCCGGAGGAAGATCCAGACCACGAACGCCGCGACGCACAGCAGCAGGCCGTACGACACGAACGGCACCCACAGCCCGAACGGCACGAGCCCGGCGCCGATGATCGGACCGGCGATGTTGCCGATGAGGAACCCCGCCGCCCACATCCCGGACGCCCGCCCGCGCATCGGCGCCGGCGTGATCCGGATCAGCAGCCCGAGAGCCGCGACCGTGAACATCGTCGACCCGACACCGGCCAGCGCGCGCCACGACAGCATCTCGGCGTAGCTCGTCGAGAACCCGGACATCGCGGTGCCGAACGCGACGATCAGGATCCCGACGATGTACACCCGAGGCTCGCCGAACCGGTTGACCAGCTTGCCGCTCACCGGCGCGAACGCCAGCCTCACGAACGCGAAGGTGCTGATCAGAGCCGCGACAGCGGTGTGACCGACACCGAACGAGGACGCGTACACCGGCAGAACAGGTGCCACGATCCCGAACCCCACGGCGATGATGAAACTCGCCGCGACCAGAACCCACACCTCGACCGGCAACCGCTCGCGCACAAAGCCTCCCTTAGCCCTGCTAAGGATATGTCACGCGGCAACTAACTAATTCAGTCGAGCAGCTCATCCACTCTGCGTACATATGCCGTCACCGGATAGGCCGCCACGAACCCGCACGCCTCGGCGAACCGCTCCCCCGGACCTTCGTCCACCTGGGACGCGACCAGCATCGCGCCGGACGAACGCACAGCGGCAACAGCGGACACCACCAACGACCGCCCCACGCCCCGACGCCGCCGCGCCGGACGCACGACGCACTGCTCGACCAGGCCCACGCCGCGTTCGGCGAACCCCGACACGAACCCGCCGATCCGGTCGCCGTCGTCCACCACCAGAACGAAACACCGCTGGTCGTCCAGCCGATGCCCGAGCCACCGCGACAACCGCTCCCGGTTGCCGACCAGCTCGTCGGACAGCAGCTCGACGATCCCGGGAACGTCCGCGTCGACCGCCCGCCGGACGTCCGGGGCAGCCGAAGCAGACCCGCGATGAACCACGGTCTGCAGCTCCTCGACCGCGTACCAGCCGGAGTCGTCGGCGATGCCCTCGATCTCGTCCACAGTGGTCGGCGAGGCGTACACGACGGCCTCCGCGCGCCCCACCGCGGCGAACGTGTGCTCTAGCTGTAGCAACGTCGACGCGACCTCGACCGACGTCCCGTCCAGCGCACAGCCGAAGTTGCCGGACGGCAGCGGGTTCTCGCGGTTGATCACGACGGCCGCGGAACCGACCTTGCCGACCTTGCCGTACCGGACGGCGCCGGACGCGAGCCGCGCCCCTTCCACCAGGATCGCCAGCGACCTCGACTGATAGGGGTCGAGCAGCTCCGGGTCGTCCGGGTCGCGCAACGGGTCAACCAACGCGGCGGTCCTTCCACTGGGCACCTGGACGCAACGCGCAGTCCAACAGGAACACCCCAATCGTCGCCCACGACAGCGGCGCCAGCACAGCCGCGGTCCCCGGCTGCCCGGTCCGCCGCAGGAACTCGCGGTGCGGCACGGTCTGCGCGAACCAGGCCAGCCACGACCACGGCGACCGCCACCGCAGCAGCGGGACCAGCCCGTACGCGAGGTGCAGCAGCCCCGCGACCACCAGCAGCACGCGTCCCCACGGCCCGAACATCTCCCGGGACGCCGGCTGGATGCTCTTGCGCAACGACCGCCAGCAGTCACCGAACGTGTCGATGCCCGAGGTCGTCAGCAGCGCCGAGGCGTCGACGAACTTCACGAACCCGCCGGAGTCCCTGATCAACGTCCCCAGGCCGACGTCGTCCGCGTGGGTCCCCGCGATCGCCTCCCAGCCACCGGCGGCCTCGAACGCGGCCCGCCGCACCAGGACGCAATGGCCTACCGCGAGCGCCGTGGCCCCGCGGCCGTCCGGTGGTGAGCCCTCGAACACCAGTGTGTTGAACGCGGGCAGCAAGAACCACCAGGCCGGCCCGGTCCCACGCGCCGCCGACGACACGAGGTCCGCACCGAGCTCCGTCGCCGACGCCACCAGCCGTCCGACCAGATCAGGCGTGCAGGTCACGTCGGCGTCCACGAACAACAGCCACTCTTCGTCCTGAGCGGACGCGACGCCGAGATGCATCGCGTGCGTCTTCCCCGCCCAGCCAGGTGCCGGACCGGACGACTCGACCACCTCGGCGCCGAGCGACGGCGGCCGTCCCGTCCTCGGAAGCGTCGTCCACCACCACGACACGCACACCCGGCTGCCCGACCAGACCGGGCAACAACCGCGGCAACGTGGCTTCCTCGTTGCGCGCCGGCACGACGGCCAGAACGGACGCGTCCACGGACGACGCCGACACCTCCGGCACGTGCCTCCACTGCCGCACGGTCCGCCCGGACCGCAGCACCGACAGGACCGCGGTAGCCACGCCGATCATCCCCATGCGACCACCCTGACACACTCATCGGCGTGGACCTGCCCGATCTCCCGGTGAAATCCGTTCTCCCCCAACTCCTGGAGCAACTCCAGGAACACGGGGCCGCCGTGCTGGTCGCACCGCCGGGAACCGGCAAGACGACGCTGGTCCCGCTCGCGCTCGACGGCAAGGTCATCGTCGCCGAACCACGCAGGATCGCCGCACGAGCCGCCGCCGCACGCATGGCGAGCCTGCTGGGCGAACCCGTCGGCCACACCGTGGGCTATTCGGTCAGGGGCGACCGCAAGACCAGCAGGCACACCCGCATCGAGGTCGTGACCAGCGGTCTCCTCGTCCGCAGGCTGCAACACGACCAGGAGCTGAAGGGCGTCGGCACGGTCCTGCTGGACGAGGTCCACGAACGCCACCTCGACGCCGACCTCCTGCTCGCGCTCCTGCTGGACGCCAAGGCAGGCCTGCGCCCGGACCTCAAACTCCTCGCCACGAGCGCAACCGTTGCCGCGCAACGACTCTCCGACTTGCTGGGCGCCCCGGTCCTGCACACCGAGTCGCGCATGTTCCCGACGCAGATCACCTACGTCCCGCCCGCGCGCAAAGAGCACATCGAGACCACGGTCGCCAGGGCCATCAACAAAGCATTGTCCGAAGTGGACGGAGACGTGCTGGCGTTCCTGCCGGGAGTCCGGGAGATCAACCGGACCGCGAGCCTGCTCAACGTGGAAACCGTGATCCTGCACGGCCAGCTCAACGCCCAGACCCAGGACGCGGCCCTCAAACGGGGCTCGAACCAACGGGTCGTCCTCGCCACGAGCATCGCCGAGTCCAGCCTCACCGTCCCCGGCGTGAGAGCGGTCGTGGACGCAGGCCTGGCCCGAGTGCCGCGGGTCGACCACCGCCGAGGTCTCGCCGGCCTCGCCACGATCCGCGTCTCCCAGGCCGTCGCCGAGCAACGCGCCGGACGTGCCGGACGTGAGGCCCCCGGCCGCGTCTACCGCTGCTGGCCGGAACACGAGCACTCGACGCTCCCCCGCTACCCGGAACCGGAGATCAAGACCGCCGACCTCACCAGGCTCGCCCTCGAACTGGCGGTGTGGGGCACCCCGGACGGCAGCGGCCTGAACTGGTGGGACGCCCCACCGGAGGGCGCGCTCAAGGCGGCGCAGGAGACCCTCGACGCGATCGGCGCGCTCGCCCCCGATCGGCGCGACCGCATCGCGAGCGTCGGCCTGCACCCCCGGCTCGGCCGCGCCCTCATCGACGGCAGCGCGCTCGCGGGCAACCGGACCGCCGCCGAGGTCGTGGCGCTGCTCGACGACAGCACGCACACCAGCACGACCGACCTCGCGACCGCGCTGAAAGCCCCTGGCAAGTGGCGCCAGGAGGTCAAGAAGCTGGAGAAGCTCGGCTCCAACCCGGCAGGCAACGGCGACCCCGCGCTGGTCGTCGCCCTCGCCTACCCGGAACGGCTGGCGAAACGCCGGTCCAAGAACAGCAACGTCTACCTGATGGCCAACGGCACGGCCGTCGAGCACACCGACTCGCAGTTCCAATGGCTGGCGGTCGCGATCGCGGACCGCGAACCGGGCAGCAAGCACGGCCGCGTGCGCCTCGCCGCCCCTGCCGACGAGGAACTCGCCGTCACCGCCGCGGCAGCCCTCGTGCACACGGTCGACGACATCCGGTGGAACGGCGACGTCATCGCGAACGAGGTCCGCAAGCTCGGCGCCATCACCCTCGGCGAACGCAAGCTCAACGACCTCGCCAAGTCGCAGCAGGCACTCCGCCTCGGCCTCGAAGCCGAAGGCCTGGGCCTGCTCAAGTGGACCGACGCCGCCGAACGCCTGCGCGAGCGGATGGCGTTCCTGCACCGGACCCGCGACTGGCCGAGCGTCGACGACGAGCGCCTGATCCGCGCGATCGATCTCGGCAAGGCGAAGAAGCGCTCCGACCTGGCCAAGATCGACACAGTGGCACTGCTGCGGAGTCTGCTTCCGTGGCCGGAAGCATCGGAGTTCGACAAACTCGCCCCGGAACGCATCGGCCAGGGCAAGGTCGACTACACGCAGGACCAGCCGGCCCTGCACGTCCGGCTCCAGGACGCCATGAAGTGGGCGGACACGCCGCTCATCGCCGGAGTTCCGGTGGTGGTGCACCTGCTGTCCCCCGCCGGCCGCCCCACCGCCGTGACCAGCGATCTCAGGTCGTTCTGGCGCAACGGCTACCTGCGGGTGCGCAGTGAGCTCAAGGGCCGCTATCCCAAGCACCACTGGCCTGAACGCCCTTACGACAAAGGTAATAACAACAAAACCTGAACCGAGTCACCACGATCTCGTTGAACCATTAGGAATCGAACAACGTTATTCTGGGCTATGGCGCACATCGCGGTCTTCCTCATGTCTGAGCGCGGACACGTCCTGCCCGCGCTCGGTCTGATCGCCGAACTGGTGCGCCGAGGCCATCGGGTGAGCTGCCCGGTCACCGCGCGGTTCGCCCCCGCCGTCGCGGAGTGCGGCGCGACCGCGATCCCCTACGAGTCGACGCTCCCCGACGAGCTTCCCGCGTCGCTCTACGACGCCGCGCAGCTCGCGCTCACCGAGGCCGAGTCGGCGTTGCCGCAGCTGGAGGACACGTTCCGCGACGACCGGCCGGACGTCATCGCGTGGGACATCGCGGCCTGGTCCGGCGGTGTCATCGCGCACCGCCTGGACGTGCGGAACGTGCTGCTGGAAGTCCTCCTGACCAGCAACCAGCACTGGTCGCTCGGCACCGCGGTGGTGCCGCCGCGCCGGTTCGACAGGGCCGCGATCAGGTTCTTCACCAGGGTGCACGAATTCGTCGGCAGCTCGCTGCCGGAGTTCGTCTCGGGCGCGCGCCGCCGGATCGCCCTGTTCCCCAGGGAGTTCCAGCCCGAGGGCCACACGTTCGACGAGCGCTTCACCTTCGCCGGCCCGTGCCTGACCGAACGCGCGTTCCAGGGCACGTGGACACCACCCCGCGACAGACCGGTGGTGCTCGCGACGACCGGCACGCAGATCTGCGCGGACGCGGCACGCGGAATGCCGTGGCACCTCGTCACGAAGGGCAAGGTGCTGAGTCCCGCGATGAACGTCGAAACGCACGACGAAGTGCCGCAACTGGCAGTTCTGGAGCACGCGGGCGTGTTCATCACGCGCGGCGGCATGGGCGGCGTGATGGAGGCGCTGCACCACGGCGTCCCGATGATCGTCGTGCCGCACATGACCGACCAGCGGCTGCACGGCCAGCGCGTCGAGGAACTCGGGCTCGGTGTGCTGCTCGACACGGTGACCGTGGAGGGGGTGCGCTCGTTGGTGAGTCAGCTGACGTCGGATTCCGCGATCTCCGCGCGGGTGAAGGACATGCGGCGCATGATTCACCAGGCGGGCGGCAGCGCGGCTGCCGCGAACGTCGTCGAGGAGGAACTGGCGCGGTGAGACGGATCTGGGACGACGCGGTCCGCACGCTCGGTGGCGCACCGGACGCGGGCGATCTGATGGAGCGCTACGCCGAACCGCATCGGACCTACCACAACACCTTCCACGTGATGTCCGTCGTCCGCGACTCGTCGGCGCTGGCCGACGCGTTCGCGTTCACCGTGGAGGAGCGCTCGATCCTCGCGCTGGCGGCCTGCGCGCACGACGTGATCTACGACGGCAAGCCCGGCGAGGACGAACGCGCGTCGGCCGCCTGGGCGCGCGAACGCCTGGCCGGGGTGGAAGAAGAGCACATCGCGCGCGTGGAGTCGTTGGTGCTGGCCACGATCACGCACTCGTCCAGCGACCCGCTGGCGCACGTGCTGCTCGACGCCGACCTGGCCATCCTCGGCTCGGAACCGGAGCACTACGAGCGCTACAGCCAGGCCGTGCGCCAGGAGTACTCGCAGTACGACGACCCGGCGTGGCGCGCGGGCCGCGCCCGCGTGGTGAAGACGCTGCTCGATCGCGAGGTGCTGTTCGTGACCGAGCCCGCGCGGCAGCTCTGGGACGCCGCCGCGCGGACCAACCTGGCTCGCGAGCTTCAGTCCCTGGGGTAGAGGACCTTCGTCGCGGTCGTGAAGCGCTTCACCGTCTCCGGGATCGGCTCGACGCCGATGCCCGGTCCGGCCGGCACGTGCATGTGGCCGTCCTGGAGTTCGAACGGTTCGGTGAGGTCCGCGGCGAAGTACCGGCGGGACGCCGAGACGTCGCCGGGCAGCACGAATCCGGGCAACGCGGCCAGCGCGAGGTTCGGCCCGCGCCCGATGCCGGTCTCCAGCATTCCGCCGCACCACACCGGAATCCCGTGTGCCACCGCGACGTCGTGGATCCGGCGCGCCTCCAGGTAACCGCCGACCCGCGCGGGCTTGACGTTGATCACCCGGCACGCGTCCAGCGCGATGGCCGTCGCCGCGTCCCTGGCCGAGGTGATCGACTCGTCCAGGCAGATCGGCGTGCGGATCCGTTGCGCGAGCAGCGAATGCCCGCGGATGTCGTCCTCGTCGAGCGGCTGTTCCATCAGCAGCAGGCCGAACTCGTCCAGCCTGCGCAGGTGTTCGGCGTCGGCCAGCGCGTACGCGGTGTTCGCGTCGACCTGCAGCAGGACGTCGCCGAAGCGTTCGCGCACGGCCCGCACCGGTTCGACGTCCCAGCCCGGCTCGATCTTGAGCTTGATCCGCGCGTAGCCCTCGGCCAGGTAGCCCTCGACGTCGCTGATCAGCTCGGGGATCGAGTTCTTGATCCCGACCGACACCCCGGCGGGCACCTTGGTGGCCGTGGCGCCGAGGAACGTGCCGAGCGGCATCCCGAACGATCGGAGCTCGGCGTCCAGGATCGCGGTCTCCAGCGCGGCCTTGGCGAGCTTGTGCCCCTTGATCGCCTCAGTCCGGGGAGCGACCTCCGCAGCCGTGATCCCGGGCGTCACCCGCGGCACGAGGTGGTGCTCCAGCACCAGTTCCGCGCCGCCGACGAACTCCGAGCAGTACAACGGCTCCGGGTCGGCCGCGAACTCCGACCAGCCCTCCGCCGCGTCCGTGACGACCCGCAGCAGGAACGTGTCCTTGGTCGTCATCGTCCCGAACGACGTGCGGAACGGCGACACCAGCGGAATCGCGACGTGCAGCAGCTCGATCCGTTCGATCCTCATCGGCGCTCCAGCTCGTACCAGCCCTCACGGGACATCGACGTGGCGACGTAGCCCTGCTCGAAGGCGTCGACGAACACCTCTCGCACCGCCTCCCGCCACTGCTTGGCGAGATCCCGCGATTCCTTGCGCACCAGCACGATGTCGCGCGGCACCCGGCACCAGATCCTTTCGCCGTCCATGCGCGCCAACGGTTTCCCGTCCGGCGCGGTGTGCGTGACCTCCCCTGCGGGCGCCGACTCGTGCGGCTCGCGGGCCCCGGTGAGGTCCCAGCGCACGGTGAGCCGATCGGTCTCGTCGCCGTCGTTCACGCCGTCGCGCATCGGCCCGTAGAAGTCCACTGTGTACTCGGTGACGATCGCCCCGAGCTTGACCAGGTTGAACCGGGCGTTGCGCGACACCAGCGGGTCGTAGGTCCACCGCATCGACTTCGCACCGAGTCCGACCGCCCAGTCCTTCTGCGCGAGCTTCAACGGATGCCCGGCACCCTGGCGTGCGGCCGCGATCATCGAGTACACCGAGCCGTCCGGGCAGAAGAGCCCTGTCGTGGCGCCGATCAGCTCGTCGCCGTCGAACGCCCCGATCGTCGCGCCGCCCGCGTGCCGGACGCAGTGCAACGTCTCCGAGGACAGGACGTCCTCGGTGGTGTCCCAGACCTCGGCGTAGTACCTGGCGGCGCGGGCGATGCCGGCGACGTCACTGATCACCTGGAACCGCAAGGCGTGCCTTCCTGACGCTGTACCCGAAGTAGATGACGAACCCGAGGACCATCCAGGCGAGGAACGCGATCCACGTGTCCAGCCCGAGGCTGAACATCATGTAGACGCAGAAACCCAGGCCCAGCAACGGCGTCACGGGCGAGAACGGCACCCGGAAGGTGCGCTTCCGATCCGGTTCGGTGCGGCGCAGGATGATCACCGCGATGTTGACCAGCCCGAACGCGAACAGCGTGCCGATGCTCGTCGCGTCGGCCAGGGACCCCAGCGGCACCAGGGCGGCCAGCACGGCGATGAAGATGCCGATCACGAGCGTGTTCACGAACGGCACCCCGGTCTTCGGGCTCAGCCTCGCGAAGACCGACGGCACCAGCCCGTCCCGCGACATGGCGTACAGGATGCGCGTCTGTCCGTAGAGGACGGTCAGCACCACCGACGTGGTCGCGACCACCGCGCCGATCGACAGCAGGATCGGCCAGATCGCGCCGTCGACGTTGTCGGTCAGCACCCGGCTCAGCGCGGCTTCCGTGCCCTCGAACGTCTGCCACGGCATCGCACCCACGGCGGCCAAGGCGACCGCGCAGTACAGCGCGGTGATCACGACCAGCGAGATGATGATCGCGCGCGGCAGGTCGCGCTGCGGGTTCCTGGCCTCCTCACCGGCGGTCGACGCGGCGTCGAACCCGATGTAGGAGAAGAACAAGGTGGCCGCCCCGGCACTCATCCCGGCGAGCCCCAACGGGAACAGCGGCTGCAGGTTGCCGGCCTTCAACGCGGTGAACGCGACCGCGCAGAACATCAGCAGCGCGCCGATCTTCACCCACACCAGGATCGTGTTCGTGCGCGCACTGCCCTTGGCGCCACCCAGCAGCACCAGCATCGCGATCACCACGACCGCCACGGCCGGAATGTTGACGATCCCGCCCGCACCGGGCGGCTGGCTCAGCACGTCCGGAATCCGCAGTCCCGTCACGAGATGCAGCAGTTCGTTGACGTACTGCCCCCACCCGACCGCGACCGCGGCGACCGAGACCCCGTACTCCAGCACGAGACACCAGCCGCAGACCCAGGCGACGATCTCGCCGAGCGTGGCGTAGGTGTAGGAGTACGAGGAACCGGACGCGGGGATCAGACCCGCGAGCTCGGCGTAGGACAGCGCGGAGAACAACGCGGTGATGCCGGCCAGCACGAACGACAGCACGATGGCGGGCCCCGCGAGTGGCACCGCCTCCCCGAGCACGACGAAGATGCCGGTGCCGAGCGTGGCCCCGATGCTGATCATGGTGAGGTGCCCGACGCCCATGGTGCGCTTGAGCTCGCTCCCCGGATGCGTCAGCTGGTCGATCGGCTTGCGCCGCAACACCCGCGCCCCGATGCGCTGTTCGTTGCTCATCAGGACAACCTAACGCTCACCGATGCGTCTAGCGGCCACCAACGGGGCGGAACGTGCGGCGGTATGTGTCCGGTGGCACACCGACGGTCCGGTGGAAGTGCCGGCGCAAGGTCGTGGCCGTGCCCATCCCGGACGCCTCCGCGATCTGGTCGACGCTGTCGTCCGTCATCTCCAGCAACTCCTGCGCGCGCCGGATCCGCTGGGTGTGCAGCCACTGCAACGGCGTGGTGCCCGTCACGGCCCGGAAGAGCCGCGCGAGGTGCCGCGAACTCATGCTGGCCTGCCGAGCCATGTCCTCCACGGTGATCATCTGGTCGAACCGCGCCGACACCCAGTCGAACAACTCGGTGAGCGGATGCCCTTCCCCGGACGGCACCGGCGCGAGCACGAACTGCGCCTGCCCGCCGTCCCGGTGCGGCGGCACGACGAGCCTGCGCGCCGCCGTGTTGGCCGTGGCGGCGCCGTAGTCGTTGCGGATCACGTGCAGGCTCAGATCGATCGCCGCCGCCTTGCCCGCGCTCGTCAGCACCTGCCCGTTGTCGACGTACAGCACGTCCGGGTCGACCTCGACCCGCGGATACCGCCTGGCCAGCTCGTCGGTGTGCGCCCAGTGCGTCGTCGCCCGAAGCCCGTCGAGCAGCCCCGCCTCGGCCAGCACGAACGCACCGGTGCACAACGAGACGATCCGCGCCCCTTTGTCGTGGGCAGCTTTCACAGCCTGAACGAGCGCGGGGTCGAGTGGCTCGTCCAAGTCCTCGATCGCGGGCACGATCACCGTGTCCGCGCTCTGCAACTGGTCGAGCGGCAGGTCCGGCTCCAGCGTGAACTTGCCGAGACGAACCGGCCCGTCCCCGCAGATCCGGACCCGGTACCCGAGCTGTGGGGCGGTGAAGATCTCGTAGGTGGCGGTCAGCTCGAAGTGCAGCATCCCGTCCGTCACAGCGAACGCCAGCATGTCCGAAACTGTACGCATCGTGTCGTTCCAGACACTAGCCCCCATCCGCCCCCAGCACTTGAATGGTCCACATGGGACACAAGATCGCGGTCTACGGCGCGTCAGGCCACACGGGACGTTTCGTCCTGGCAGAACTGGAAAAGCGCGGCCACACCCCACTCCCGTTCGGCCGCGCCCAGGCCACCGCCGACAACCCCGCGGCCCTGGACCAAGCCCTGGCGAACGCCGACGCGGTGATCAACACGGCGGGCCCGTTCGCGACGACCGCTCTCCCGCTGATCGCCGCCGCCGAACGCGCCGGCATCCCGTACGTCGACGTGGCGGCGGAGATCGAGGCGAACGCCGACACGTTCACCCGAGGCGCCTCGATCCCGGTGGTACCCGCGATGGCCTTCTTCGGCGGCCTCGCCGACCTCCTGATCACCACCGCGATGGCCGACTGGACCACGGCGGACGAGGCACACATCGCCTACGGCCTCAGCGGCTGGCAGCCCACCGCAGGCACCATCACCGCGGGTCAGGTCTCCCGCGACCGACGCGACAACCAGCGCGTCCGGTTCCGCGACGGCGAACTCCAGTACCACCACGACACCCCGCGCCCACCCCTGAAGTGGGAGTTCCCCGACGGCGAACGCCAGGTCATCGCCGAGTTCTCGATGGCCGACATCGTCACGATCCCCAGCCACCTCGAAATCCCGTCGGTGACCAGCTACATGTCAACGGAAGCGGCCACCGGCCTGCACGCCGCCGAAGCCCGACAGGCCCCCGAGACCTTCGAGGTGGACGTCCGAGTCCGCAGGGCGGGCGAGGAACGCCGCCTGACCGCCTCCGGCAAGGACATCTACGCCGTGAGCGCCCCTCTGGCCGTAGAAGCAGCAGAACGCCTGCTGACCAACCGCTACAACGTCACCGGCGTCGTGTCAGCAGGCGCGATGTTCGACGCCCCGGACTTCCTGGCTGCTTTGGGTGACGTCATTCAGACCAGGGACTGTTCTTGATGACGTCCACGAAGTCCGTGCGCCGGAACGAGGGATCGAAGTGCGCGAGCACATCGTCGTTCATCGTTCCGTACGTGGTCTCAGGCCGGTGAGCCATGCCGTCGTAGAACGCTCGCAGGATCCGATTCTTGAAGTCGGGCCGAGGATGCGCGGCCACCACCTCCGCCCGCTGCTGTCCGGTGAGCTCGTCCAGCCCTAGCCCGAGCACATCGGTCTTCACCCCAACGCCACCGCCAAGACCTCCGGCGACAGGTGCTCCGGCACCAGCCGCCCAGACGGCGACACCCAGCGAATCGAGTAGTCGGCACCAGCCAGATTCGCCTCGGCGAACACCTCAGCGGGCCCCGTGACATCAAGCATCTTCATCCCGTCGAACACGACGAAGACGATCTCCCGCCCCGCCACCGCCTCCACCCTGACCTGCGGATGCCACAAGGCCCTGGCCTTGCGCGGTGAACACCTACTACGTGGACGGCAACCAGCCAGGCCGGATGGCCGCCAAGGTCGCGAAGCGACGAGGCGGCGGGGGTCCGGGGCTTGCCCCCGGCGTGTCTTCTGGGGGCTCGGCCCCCAGAAGACACCCGAAACGAGGAACGGCGAGCGCCCGCAGGGTGCGAGCACTCGCCGCCCACCGAAGTGGAGGTGCCGGGAATCGAACCCGGGTCCTGTGCCGGTTCATCAGGGCTTCTCCGTGCGCAGTCCGCTGTGTCTCTGCTTGACCCCACCTGTCACGCGAACGAGCAGGTGTGACGGGCCCAGTCGCTGTGAGTTTCCCGAACAGTCTCCGCGACCGAGACTGCAGGTAAGCCCTCTAGCTGATGCCGGGAACTAGGCCGAAGGCACTCCTAGGCCGACAACCGCTAGCTCCGCTGTCAGGCAGCGAGAGCGTACGCGGTGCGCTTGTCGTTAGACGTGGCGCTTATTGGTTTGCGATGACGCTTAACGGTGGTCTCTCGCCTGCACCGACACGCTTCCCCTGAATCAACGTCCACAGTCGAAACCGTTCACCCCCTTGTAGTGGTTGCGCCTAGCATAACGACTGCGGCCACTGAGTTCTTCCCGAGGCAGGTAGGGCTGTCCCCACCTCCGACCGGATAGCTAGCCAGATGGTCTCTGACCAGCGGGAACGACACCATGGACGTCATGAGGAAACCGAACGCGCTCGCAGCCGGGTTCTACCTGCTGACCAACCTGGTGACCGGCATCTTCTGGTTCACCCTCTCGGTCGTGCTGACCGTGGTCGGGTTCGCGACGGCGATCGTCTGGGTGGGCATCCCGCTGCTGTGGCTCGCGATGAACGTCGTGCGGGGTGGCGCGACGATGGAGCGGTCGTGGGTCAGGGCGGCGCTGCGCACGGACATCCCCAGCCCGTACCGCGAGACGCCGTCGGGTGTCACGCTGTGGCAGCGCTGGAAGGCGCAGTTCACCGATCCGGCGACCTGGCGCGACTACGGCTACCTGTTGCTGCTGCTGCCGGTCGGCATCGTGGAGTTCGCGTCCGTCCTCGCGATGTGGACTGTGGTGGCGGCGTTCATCGCGGTGCCGTTCTGGATCGGCGAGGCGCCGTTCGCGGTGATCGTCGGCGAGTTCTGGACGATCGACTCGTTCGTGTCGGCCCTGCCGGTCTCGCTGATCGGGCTGGCGTTGATCCCGTTCGCCGTCCTCGGCACCAGGGCGCTCGGCACGGTGCACGGCAAGTTCGCGCGGGGCATGCTCGGTCCGACGCGGGCGGACGCGCTGGCCATCGAGGCGGAGCGGCTGTCGTCGAGCCGGGCCCGCGGCGTGGAGGCGGCCGAGGCGGAGCGCCGGCGCATCGAACGCGATCTGCACGACGGCGCGCAGCAGCGGCTCGTGGCCGTGGCGATGGGGCTGGGCCGGGCGAAGTCCAAAATGGACACCGATCCGGAGGGTGCCGCGGAGCTCATCGCGGAGGCGCACGCGGACGCGAAGCTCGCCATCAAGGAACTGCGGGACCTGGCGCGGGGCATCTACCCGTCGGTCCTGGGTGACCGGGGGCTCGACGCCGCGTTGTCCGCGCTCGCCGCCCGTGTGCCGATCGAGGTCGAGTTGCAGGTGAACGTGGAGCCGCGGCCGCCGACATCGGTGGAGAGCGCCGCGTACTTCACCGTCGGCGAGGCGCTCACGAACATCACCAAGCACTCCAACGGCACCAGGGCGACCGTGCGGGTCAACAGGGTGGACACCGGGGTGCTGGTCGAGGTCACCGACAACGGTCAGGGTGGCGCGGAGCTGAAGCCGGGCGGCGGACTCGCCGGGCTCGCGGACCGTGCTGCCACGATCGACGGTGTGGTTGTCGTCGTCAGCCCCGTTGGTGGGCCGACCGTTATTCGAGCGGAGTTGCCGTGCGCGTGGTGATCGCCGAGGACTCGGTACTGCTGAGGGTGGGCGTGCAGAGGTTGCTCGCCGACGAGGGCATCGAGACCGTCGCGGCGGTGGAGAACGGCGACGACCTGCTGGACGCCGTGACCGAGCACAGGCCCGACCTGTGCGTGGTGGACGTGCGGATGCCGCCGACGTTCACCGACGAGGGCCTGCGGGCCGCCATCGAGTGCCGCCGCCGCTTTCCGGGGCTGCCGGTGCTGGTGCTGTCGCAGTACGTCGAGGAGCGCTACGCCGTGGAACTCCTCGCGGGCGGTGCGAGCGGCGTCGGATATCTGCTGAAGGAACGGGTGGCGGACGTGAAGGAGTTCGTCGACGCGGTGCGGAGGGTCGCCGACGGTGGCACGAGCATCGACCACGAGGTGATCACGCAGCTCATGGTGCGCAGCAAGAAGAGCCCGGTCGACAAGTTGACCCCCCGCGAACGCGAGGTGCTCGGGCTGATGGCGCAGGGACTGTCCAACACGGCGATCGCCAACACGCTCGTGGTGTCCGACGGCGCGGTCGAGAAGCACGTCGGCAACATCTTCGCCAAGCTCGGACTGGAGCCGTCGAACTCCGAGCACCGCCGGGTGCGCGCTGTGCTCGCCTACCTCGACAGCTGAAGCAGACGGGCGCCGTTGTCGTGCAGGATCGCCTGTTCGGCGGCGGCGTCCAGGCCCCACGACCTGATGGCGTCGATCTGCACGTCGTAGGGGTACGGGATGTTCGGGAAGTCGGTGCCCAGCACCACCCGGTCCACCATCCCCGCGATCCGGGAACGCCAGTCAGCCGGCAGCGGCACCATCCGCTCGGTGAACGGAACGCCCACCATCGTGGTGTCGACGTGCACGTTCGGATAGCGCCCGACCAGGTCCAGCGCACCTGAGTAGTCCGGCATCCCGGCGTGCGCGATGACCGCCGTCAGCCGCGGATGCTTCTTCAGCACTCCCTCGAAGACGCCGAGCCCGGTGAACTCGCCCGGCATCGGCCCATCGCCGCAGTGCACCACGACCGGCACGCCGGCCTCCGCGAGCTGACCCCAGACACCGTCCAGCAACGTGTCACGCGGGTCGTAGCCACCGACCTGGACGTGCGACTTGAAGCACCGCGCACCGGCTTCCAGGGCCTTGCGCACGTACGCCTCGGCGCCCGGCTCCGCGTAGAACGTGCCCGTCGGCACCGCCTCGGGAACTCGCGCGGCGAAGTCGGCCACCCACTCGTTCAGCCACTGCGCCATCCCCGGCTTGTGCGGGTAGAGCAGGGGTGCGAACGCGACGACGCCCAGCTCCCGCAGTGCGGTGAGCCGGGCGTTCTCGTCAGTGCGGTACTGAATGAACCAGTCGACACCGGATTCACGCACGCGGTCGAAGTAAGACCAGACCTTGTCCAGGACGTTCTGCGGCATGAAGTGGACGTGGACGTCCACCAGTGCCATCAGTAACGGCCCTTCAACGCCCGTCCGTGCGCCTTCGCGATCTCGCGGTTCGCGTCGCGCTTCGCCAGGTCCTGGCGCTTGTCGTAGGACTTCTTGCCCTTCGCCAGCGCGATCTCGACCTTGACGTAGCCGTCCTTGAAGTACATCTGCAGCGGCACGAGCGACAGACCGGACTCCTTGGTCTTGCCGATCAGCCGCTCGATCTCGCTCTTGTGCAGCAGCAGCTTGCGCTTGCGCCGGACCTCGTGGTTCGTCCAGGTGCCCGCGACGTACTCCGGGATGTGCAGCGCGTGCAGCCAGATCTCGCCGTCGTCGACCTGGGCGAAGGCGTCCACCAGGGACGCCCGTCCCATGCGCAGGCTCTTCACCTCGGTGCCGACGAGCTGAATGCCCGCCTCGTAGGTGTCCAGAATGGACCAGTCGTGCCGAGCCTTGCGGTTCGACGCGATGACCTTCTGCCCGCGTTCCTTGACCATGACGACCAGTCTAAGTGGTTCGCAAAACTCTTAAAGGCGCACGTAGAGACGGAGTGTCACGTAGCCGGTGGTCGCCGAGATGACTATCGCGACGAGGAACAGCCAGGGCGACACGATCAGGATGTCCAGATACCCGATCGGCGGGATGATGCCCGACTCGGTGAGGTTCCTGGTGATCCGGTCGAGGAAGAACGCCTTGAACAGCACCAGGCCGCCGACCGCGGTGACCGAGCCGATGATGCCCGCGACGACCGCCTCGATGAGGAACGGCAACTGCGTGTACCACCGGGTCGCGCCCACCAGTCGCATGATGCCGACCTCGACGCGGCGGGTGAACGCCGACACCTGGATGGTGTTCGAGATCAGCAGCAGCGCGGCGAACGCCTGGATGAGCGCGAGGATCAGAGCGACGTCACGCATGCCGTTGAGGCCCTCGAAGAACCGTTCCAGGAACTTGCCCTGGTCGTCGACGCCCTTCACACCGGGCTTGCCCTCGAAGGCCTGCTTGATGACGTCGGTGCGCTCCGGGTCCTCGAGCTTCACGCGGAACGTCGCCGGGATGGCTTCCGGACGCGCGAGCTTGAGCAGTTCCGGCTGGGCCTCGAAGATCTTCTTGAAGCGCTCGAAGCCCTCGTCGCGGTTCTGGAACACCACGGTCTCGACGCCGGACGTCTGCTCCAGGGCGGAACGCAGGCCCGCGCACGGCTGCTGGGTGCAGTCCTTGTCGTTGGCGCTGACATCGTTCGTCAGCAGCACGGAGACCTCGAGCTTGCCCGCGTAGTTGGCCTGCATCTTGTCGACCATGCGGACGACGAGCAGGCCACCGCCGAGCAGCCCGAGCGAGATGGCGGTCGTGAGGATCATCGCGATCGTCATCGTGACGTTCCGGCGAAGTCCGGTGATGACCTCGCTGAACACGAAGCTGGTACGCATCGGGGGCGGGGTTCCTTGGGGTTCGGGGGCTTAGGGACGCTTAACGGCCAACGCCGTAAACGCCGCGCGCGTCATCACGGACGACCTTGCCGTACGACAGCTCCACCACTCGGCGGCGCATCGAGTCGACGATGCCGTGGTCGTGCGTGGCCATGATGACGGTCGTGCCGGTGCGGTTGATCCGCTCCAGCAGCAACATGATGTCCTGGCTCGTGTCGGGGTCCAGGTTTCCGGTCGGCTCGTCGGCGATCAGCACCAGCGGGCGGTTCACGAACGCACGGGCGATCGCGACGCGCTGCTGCTCACCACCGGACAGCTCGGTCGGGAACCTGTCCTCCTTGCCGTCGAGGCCCACCAGCTGCAGCACCTCCGGCACCACCTTGACGATGGTGTTGCGGGGCTTGCCGATGACCTCCAGCGCGAACGCGACGTTCTCGGCGACCGTCTTCGTGGGCAGAAGGCGGAAGTCCTGGAACACGCAGCCGATGGACTGGCGCAGGCGGGGGACCCTGCGTCGCGACATCTTGGCGACGTCGAAGTTGGAGACGTAGACGCGTCCCCTGGTCGGCACCTCTTCGCGCAGCAGCAGACGCAGGAACGTCGACTTGCCGGACCCCGAAGGCCCGATCAGGAAGACGAACTCGCCCTTCTCCATCTCGACGGACACGTCGTCGAGCGCAGGACGCGTGGAGGTCTTGTAGACCTTGGAAACGTGTTCGAGACGAATCACGAGGCGCGAGTCTACTCATGGCCGGGGTAAAGCCCCCGTTCCGGTTAACTTCCGCACCGGAACGGCCGGTCAGTCCCACCAGTGGAAGAGGGCCTGACCGGTGTTTTCAGGCTTCCAGTAGGCCAAATCGCGCCCCGACACGTGAGGGTGATCCGAGTGTTCGAACGGTCGCTCCGCGTCGTCCTTGGACAGCACGGTGAAGCCCTCGGACCGCCTGACCACGGCAGCGAGTTCCGGTTCGTCGACGAAGGCAAGTGACCAGTCGGAGCGCACGCCGAAGGGCTCGGTCATCACGACCGAGCCGTCGTCACGCGAACAGAGCATCGCGACCGTGCGGTCGCGGTAGGTGATGAGCGCCTGGTGGAAGTTCGGGGTCACGTCCTGTGCGGGCGTGAACGCCGTCAGCCGCCCACCGGTGCGGCGGGCGGCTTCGTGGGCCAGGGCTTTGAACTCGCTTACCCCTGCTGGGACTGCCTGCGCCACCGGATGCCGGCCTCGAGGAAGTCGTCGATCTCACCGTCGAGCACCGCGGACGGGTTGCCGACCTCGTGGTTGTTCCGCAGGTCCTTGACCATCTGGTACGGGTGCAGCACGTAGGAGCGCATCTGGTTGCCCCAGCTGGAGCCGGAGTCCTTCAGCGCGTCCATCTTGGCCTGCTCCTCCTGCCGGCGGCGTTCGAGGAGCTTGGCCTGCAGGACGTTCATGGCCGTGGCCTTGTTCTGCAGCTGCGAGCGCTCGTTCTGGCAGGACACCACGATGCCGGTCGGGATGTGCGTGAGGCGCACCGCCGAGTCCGTCGTGTTGACGCCCTGGCCACCGGGGCCGGACGAGCGGTAGACGTCGACGCGCAGGTCCTTCTCGTCGATCTCGACGTGGTCGGTCTGCTCGACGACGGGCACGACCTCGACGCCGGCGAACGACGTCTGGCGGCGGCCCTGGTTGTCGAACGGCGAAATGCGCACGAGACGGTGCGTGCCCTGCTCGACGCTCAGCGTGCCGTAGGCGTACGGGGCGCTGATGCGGAAGGTGGCGGACTTGATGCCCGCTTCTTCGGCGTAGGACGTGTCGAACACGTCGACGCCGTAGTTGTGACGCTCAGCCCAGCGGGAGTACATGCGCAACAGCATCTCGGCGAAGTCCGCGGCGTCGACGCCACCGGCCTCGGCGCGGATGGTGACGAGGGCGTTGCGCTCGTCGTACTCGCCGGACAGCAGCGTGCGCACTTCCAGGCTCGCGATCTCGTCGCGGAGCTTGGCCCTGTCGTTGTCCGCGTCGGCCGCCGCGTCCGCGTCCTCTGCCTCTTCGGCGAGTTCGTAGAGCAGCGGCAGGTCGTCGAGACGCGAACGCAGGCCGGTCACGCGCCGGAGCTCACCCTGCTTGTGGGAGAGCGCGCTGGTGACCTTCTGCGCCTTCTCCTGGTCGTCCCAGAGGTCGGGGCGGGTCGCCTGCGCCTCCAGGTCCGCGACAGCGGCGCGCAAAGCATCGAGGTCCAGCACCGCCTCGATGCTCGAAAGGGTGGCGGAGAGGTCCTTGATGTCTGCTTCGACGTCCGGGTTCACGCAAAAAGATTACGCCAGCACCGGCCGCCGTACGCGACCGGTGCTCACTGGCGCTCTCTTGTTACGCGGTGGGGATCGCGTCGAGCAGCTTGAGAACGGCCTTGGCGTGAGCGAGGCCGAACTCGGCCACCGCCTTGGCGTAGGGGTCCTCCGCCGTCTTGGCCGCGCTCTTCGCGCTCTCCTGTTCCTGACCGTACGTCGAACGCGCGGTCGTGATCAGGGATTCACGCTGCTTCGCGGTCAGCGAACCGGCGTGCACCAGACGAAGGATGAGCGGGCTGCGCAGGTGGTCCGGGCCAGGCTCGGACAGCAGCCAGTTCTTGAAGGCCTTCTTGCCCGCGGCCGTCAGCACGTACTGCTGACTGGACCGCGGTCCCTGCTTGCCGAGGCGCAGCAGGCCTTGGTCAGCCAGCGCGGGCAGCTCGCGGTACACCTGGGAGCGGGTCACGCTGAAGAACGCGCCGAAGCGGTCTCCTGCCTCCGCCACCAACTGGCCACCGGTCTTGGGTCCGTCGTGCAGCAGCCCGAGCAGGGCGGCTGCGGTCGCATTCAGGTCTGACACAACGACAACGTTCCCACGTCTGGGGGAAGCTGTCCACAATGGTCAGCCGTTCTGTCCACAGTGGCTGATCACCGGGCTAGTCTGATGGGCCATGCGGAGCAACGAAAAGTCTCGCTGAGTAAGCGGCAGTTTTCCAGCCTCACGCGTTTGGCCGCTTGACCGTCCGTGTCCATCCCGGATGGAAAAGTCCTTTCGCTGAAACGAAAGTCCCCCTCTCTCACTCGATCGGCGGTACGAGTCTCACCGGCCGAAGCCACCCGAATGGACGGTCGGGGTCGTTCGTCGCACGACCTGGTGATGTCCGCGCAGACCCCTTTCCCATGCCCGCCGTTGCGGGAAAATGATCACTGCCAGGCAGCGGCGCGAGACGACGGAGGTCGGGGACCCATGAAGAACCTGAACTTGAAGTGGCTGGACCACAAGAAGGTGGCCGCGCACACGAGGGCGTGGGTGACGGGCGGCATCCCGGAGCAGGCCGGCAAGGACGAGTGCATGGTGTGCGGCAAACAGATCCGCAAGCACCGCACCGTCAACGGCGAGGGCCGCATCTGCTCCAGCATGCTGTGCGCCCAGTACTGGGCGGAGAACATGACCTGAACGACCCCACTTGAGCACCTGCGGAGTCCGGGGGCTCGTTCCAACGGGCCACCCGCGGAGGTCTGGGGCCTTGCCCGACTGGCCACCTACGGGGGTCTGAGGGCTTGCCCCAGGGTGTGGTGTGAGGGCTCCGCCCCCAATGCAAATACAGGAAAGCCCTGTTCGCGATCTCCGCGAACAGGGCTTTCCTACTTTGTAGCGGGGACAGGATTTGAACCTGCGACCTCTGGGTTATGAGCCCAGCGAGCTACCGAGCTGCTCCACCCCGCGCCGCTTCTTGCTTGTCTTGCTGTTGTAAGTAGAACTATACACCCTCTGGAAACCCGTTTTTACCACCCCCCTCTAAACGAGGTTTTCGCAGTTCAGGGGCAGCGTGGGCGTCGCATGTGCCAGTTGCGCCGAGGAAACGGCGGCCGACGTGGTCGTGGATGTAGTTGTCGATGTAGCTGCGTTAAAGCAAGAAGCCCGGAACCTGATGGCTCCGGGCTTCTGCCTTTGTAGCGGGGACAGGATTTGAACCTGCGACCTCTGGGTTATGAGCCCAGCGAGCTACCGAGCTGCTCCACCCCGCGTCGGTATGAATAGAACCTTACGCGGGGTGGAGCGGATAAAGCAAATCGTATGGTCAGCCGGACGGTGTGGGGCTCGGCACAACCGACGACTGGCCCGTCGCCGGCGGCGCCGCGGCACCGGTGTTGTACTGCTTGAACCTCTTCGTCGCGTCGTCCAGCTTCGCGTACGCCTGGCCGAGCTCGGTGAAGTTGCTGTTCTGCTGGGCCTTCTTGATGTCGGCCAGCGCCGCGTCGATGTCGCTGACCGCCTTCTGCAGCTCAGGGCTCAGCGCCCCGTTGGTCGGCGGCGTGGTCGACGGCGGCGTGGAGGTCTGGCCGTTGCCGTTGCTGTTGTCGCTCGGCGGTGGCACGACCGCGCCGGCACCGCTGAGGACCTGGTCCAGCGCCTCGTTCAACGTGGACGCGTAGCCGACCCGGTCGCCGTACCAGACGAGGACCTTGGACAGCTGCGGGTACGAGGTGTTGTTGGACGCGCGCTCGATGTAGACGGGTTCGACGTAGAGCAGCGCTCCACCCACGGGAAGTGTGAGCAGGTTGCCGTAGACGACGGTCGTCTTCTGCTGGGTCAGCAGGTTGAGCTCGCGGCTGACGTTGTCCGACGTGAGGAACTGCGTCTGGATCTGCTGCGGGCCCTTGGCGTCCTGGCTGAGCTGCAGGACGCTGATCTTGCCGTAGTTGTCCGGGTCGGACCCGACCGAGACGTGGGCCGCCATGAACTCGCGGTTCTCCCGGACGAGTGGGCTGGTCAGCTGGAAGCGGACCTTGCTCGGGTCGCTCGGGTCACCGGCGAGGACGTAGAACGGCGGCTGGGCGTCCCTGCGCTTGCTCGCGGCGTCGCGCTGGGCGTCAGCAGTCGTCACGTTGTCGATCGTCGGGTCCTGCGGCGGCGCCCAGTAGGCGACACCGGAGTAGAAGTCCGACGGCGACGAGACGTGGTACTTCGACAGGATCTGCCGCTGCACCTTGAACAGGTCCTCGGGGTAGCGGAAGTGCTGGCGCAGCTCGTTCGAGATCTCGCTGCCCGGCTTCACCGTGCCGGGGAAGACGCCCATCCACGCCTTGAGGACCGGGTCCTTGTCGTCGATCTGGTACAGGTTCACCGAGCCGTCGTAGGCGTCCACAGTGGCCTTGACCGAGTTGCGGATGTAGTTGACGGGCTTGTTGACCTGCGAGATGACGACGCCGTCCGCGGTGAGCGAGTCGTTCGTCGCGTCACCGAGCTGGGTGCGCTGCGCGTACGGGTAGTTCTCCAGCGTGGTGTAGCCGTCGACGATCCACGTGATGCGGCCGTTGACGACGGCCGGGTACGGGTCGCTGTCCACCGTGAGCCACGGGGCGACGGCCTGCACGCGGTCGCGCGGGGTGCGCTTGAAGAGGATCTTCGAGTCGTCCGCGATCGACTGGTTGAAGAGGATGTTGCGCTCGCCGTAGTAGGCCGCGAAGGCGAGCTTGTCGAACAGGCCGCCGATCGGGACGCCACCGGTGCCGGTGTAGGTGTAGGACTTGGCGTCCGTGTCGTACTCCGCCGCCGAACCGGCCGGGCGGCCGCCGACGATCGAGTAGTCGTTCTGGCCGAACAGCTCGCCGTAGTAGGTGCGCGGCTGGTCGACCTTGATGCCGTTCTGCACGTTGCCGACGTCGCCGTTGGACTTGACCTCACCGGTCTTGAAGTCCGGGTAGCCGCCGTTGGACTCGTCGGCGACCGCGTTCACCTTGTTCGCCTCGGCGTAGACGAAGCCGTTGCCGTGCGTGTAGATGAGGTGCTGGTTGATCCAGTCGCGCTGGCCCTGCGGCAGGCTGTCGAGCTTCAGCTCGCGCACCGCGACGATGTAGTCGCGCAGCTTCCCGTCCACTGTGTACCGGTCGACGTCGAGCTTGTTCGGGAAGCCGTAGAACGGCCGCAGCTGCTGGAACTGCGTGAAGGTGCGCGACAGCACCGCCGGGTCGAGCAGGCGGATGTTGCCGAGCGTGGCCGCGTCGTTGGTCTTGACCTGGTCGTTGCTGACGTTCTGCTTGCCCTCGTAGGGCTTCGTCTCGACCTTGTCGTCGGTCAGCCCGAACGACTGCCGTGTCGCCGCGATGTTGCGGGTGATCGACTCGGCTTCCTTCTGGATGGCGTTCGGCTTGACCGAGAACTGCTCCAGCACCGCGGGCCACGCCGCGCCGACGAGCACGCTCGACAGCACCAGCAGGACGGTCGCGATGGCGGGCAGCTGCACGTTGCGCATGAACGCGCCCGCGAAGAACGCGACGGCGCAGAACACCGCGATGCACAGCAGGATCAGCTTGGCCGGCAGCACCGCGTTGAGGTCGGTGTAGCTGGCGCCGACGAACTTCTCGTTCTCGTGCAGCAGCAGCGTGTACCGGTCGAAGAAGTACGCGACGGCCTTCAGCAGCACGAACGTGCCGGCGACGAGCGCCAGGTGCAGCCGCGCCGGGCCGGAGAGCTGACCGCCGCGACCGGCCAGCCGGATGCCGCCGAACAGGTAGTGCGCGATCACCGCGCCGATGAACGACACCGCGACCGTGATGAACAGCCACGACAGCAGCCACTCGTAGAACGGCAGCTGGAACGCGTAGAAGCCGATGTCGTGCCCGAACTGGGGGTCGGTCACGCCGAACGGCTGGGAGTTCAGGAACAGCTGGACATGCTGCCAGTCGTCCTGCGCCGACGCGCCCGCGATCAACCCGATGAACACCGGGATGCCGATCGCGAACAGGCGCATCCGCCGCATCACGACGGTGCGGTAGCGCGCCACCGGGTCGTCCGGCCCGGACACCGGCACGAACACCGGCCGGGCGCGGTAGGCGAGGTAGAGGTTGAGCGCGATGACGCCGCCGACGACGGCCCCGACGGCCACGAACAAGGCCAGCCGGGTGAGCAGCACTGTGCTGTAGACGTCGCGGAATTTCACCTCGCCGAACCACAGCCAGTTCACGTAGGTGTCGAGCAGCCGCGATCCCGTGATGAGACCGAACAGGAGCACAACACCTACGATGAGCAGTATTCGGCTTCGCCGGGACAGTTTCGGCAGTCCGACCGGAGGCCGTGTGGCCACGAGGCACGCTCCTGGATCGCGGTATTACGTACGTTTAGTCCAACTCTACGGACGACGCCCTGGGTTCCCGTGAAGCCCGCAGTCTTACGATGACACGCGTGTCAGCGAGTGAAACGCCAGCGGTCATCCTCCCGACGGTCGCCCGCGAGGTTGAGGAGTTCGTAGCGGCAGGCGGCTGGGAGCAGCCTCCGCAGCTCTTCGCCCTCGTGGCGACCTCAGACCTGATCGACCAGCAGCCGGAGCTGCGCAGCCAGCTCGACCCCGAGGCGAGCCCGCTGACCCCGATCGCCCAGGACGCCCTGGAAGGCGACCTGGCCGACGCGCTCGCGGGCATCGAATGGCCCCCGGCCGTCACCGGCTGCGCGCTGGCCCAGGAGATCGTCGTGCTGCCCCCGGAGGCGGAGACGGAACTGAGCCACGGCGACCTGGACGACGAGGCGGCCCGCCAGTTCGCGGCAGCACACCCGGCGCGGCGCGAGGCCCGCCTGGTGGCCGTGGTGCTGCGTGACGGCTCGGTCTCCTGCCTGCTGCGGCTGCGCGGCACGGTCGAGGTGCCAGAGGAGGTCGTCGAGCACCCCGAGCTGGCGCCCAACCTCACCGACGCCCTGCTCGCCACGCTGCGGCCCTAGTCGTCACGTCCCCAGGCTGGCACAGCCCCGGCACGAGCTCGCGCCGGGGCTGTGATCTCCTGCCCGGTGTTCGCGGCAAGCGGACAGCTCGCGCGCCGCCAGAAGCGATCAACTCCCCCTGCGAAAGCGCGCTCCCGCCCGTGACGAGTCAACGGGGCGTTTGTCGGCTCGCAGCGTGCTCCGGCCTCGTGGCGTGTGCAGCGTTCAGCAGCCCTACACGCACTCAGGGGAGCTCCCTCGCCCCGGAACAGGCGCGAAAGCTCCCCCATGTGAGCGCCGTCAGCAGCTCGGCGTGTCCTTGCCGGAGTTGAGCGCCTCCAGCGACGACACGGCGTCCGACAGGTTCTCGACCTTGATCAGCTTGAGGTCGCTCGGCGCCTGCTGCTTCGCGTCCGTGCAGTTGGCGGCCGGCACGAGGAACGCCGTCGCGCCCGCTTCCTTCGCGGCGACCATCTTGAACGCAATGCCGCCGATGGGCTTCACCGTGCCGTCGCCCGCGATCTCGCCGGTGCCCGCGATGGCCTTGCCGCCGTTGAGCTCGCCCGGCGTCAGCTTGTCGACGATCGCCAGCGCGAAGATCAGGCCGGCCGAGGGGCCGCCGACGTCGGACAGGCTGATCTTGATTTTGAACGGCACGTCGGCGCGGTCGACCGGCGAGATGCCGATGAAGCCCGCGGTGCGGCCGTCGTCGCGGGTGCCGAGGGTGAGCTGGGTCGACTGGGAGGTGCCGTCCTTCTCGAACGCCACCTCGATGCGGTCGCCGGGCTTGGTGTTCTCCAGGGCGCTGCTGACGTCGGCCGCGCTCTGCACCTGCTTGCCGTTGACCGAGATGATGCGGGCGCCGAGCGGGATGACGTTGTCCGCGGGGCTGCCCTTGGTGACCTGGTTCGCGATCACCATGCCCGGATACTTGAGGTAGTGCAGCGCGGCGACCTCGGCGGAGGTCTGCGACTCGCTGAACGCGAGCTCGTTGTTCTTCTGCACCTCCTCCTCCGACTCCCCGGGCTTGAAGAACTCCTCGCGCGGCGCCAGGGCGTAACGGCCCGACAGCCACAGGCCCAGTGCGCCGAACAGCGAGACGTCGTCGGTGAGCGAGACCGTCGTCATGCGCAGGGTGCCCTTGGTGGGGAACGTGTCCTGGCCGTCGACCGAGACGACGTCGGCGTCCTTGACCTTGCCGAGCACGTCGTAGGTCGGGCCGGGGCCCAGTGCGACGTACGGGACTCTGGCGAAACCGCCGAGCAGTCCGAGCGCCGCCACCACTAGGAAGCTGACGATCAGCGTCCACGTCCGGCGGGTCAGTCCGCGTTCCCTCGGCGGGAGCGCGGGTTGGGGTGCGGTCGCGACGGTTTCACTCACGGCTGAACAGCGTACGACCATGTCCGTCCGCGTACGGTAGAGGCATGAGTGACGTGCCGTTCGGGTTCAGCCCGCACGACCCCGAGGACAAGAGCGGGAAGCCGGGAGACAACCCGTTCGACTTCAGCCAACTGGGCAACATGCTCAGTCAGCTGGGCTCCATGCTGAGCAACGCGGGGTCGTCGAGCGGGCCGGTCAACTACGACCTCGCGAAGCAGATCGCGTTCCAGCAGCTGTCCTCGACGACGACCACGATCGGGTTCGCGTCCGACCAGTCGAGCGCGGTCACCGATGCCGTGCACCTGGCCGAGATGTGGCTGGACCCGGTCACGTCACTGCCCGCGGGCACCCGCACGACGCAGGCGTGGACGGCGCGCGACTGGATCGAGCGCACCATCCCGACGTGGCAGCGCCTGTGCGACCCGGTCGCACAGCGCATGTCCGGTGCCTGGGTCGAGGCCATGCCCGCCGAGGCGAAGCAGGCGGCCGGCCCGCTGCTCGCGATGCTCGGGCAGATGGGCGGCATGGCGTTCGGCTCGCAGCTGGGCAACGCGCTCGCGCAGCTCGGCTCCGAGGTGCTCACCTCGACCGACGTCGGCCTGCCGCTCGGGCCCGAGGGCACCGCGGCTCTGCTGCCGGCGAACATCGAGAAGTTCACCGAGGGCCTGGAGCGCCCCGCGTCCGAGGTGATGGTGTTCCTCGCCGCCCGCGAGGCAGCCCACCAGCGTCTCTTCACGCACGTGCCGTGGCTGCGGCAGCGCCTGCTCGACACCGTCGAGGAGTTCGCCAAGGGCATCAAGGTCGACACCTCGGCGCTGGAGCAGCTCGCGGGCCAGATCGACCCGTCGAACCCCGCCTCCATCGAGGAGGCCATGAGCTCGGGCCTGCTCGAACCGCAGACCACTCCCGAGCAGAAGGCGGCGCTCAACCGCCTCGAGACGCTCCTCGCGCTCGTCGAGGGCTGGGTGGACGTCGTGGTCGACGCCGCCGTCGCTGACCGCCTGCCCGGCGCTCCGGCCCTGCGCGAGACGCTGCGCCGCCGCCGCGCCTCCGGTGGCCCGGCCGAGCAGACGTTCGCGACGCTCGTGGGCCTGGAACTGCGCCCGCGCAAGCTGCGGGCCGCCTCGGCGCTGTGGAAGCTCATCGGCGACCAGCACGGCGTCGAGGTGCGCGACAGCGTGTGGGAGCACGCCGAGCTCGTCCCGACCGCCGAGGACCTCGACGACCCGCTGGAGTTCGCCGAGCGCCTCACCAACACCCGCAAGGCTCTCGAGGACCCGATCGCCGAGCTGGAGCGCACCATGCGCGAGGACGGCGAGAAGGGCGAGAAGGGCGACAAGCCCGACGAGGCCTGATCGAAGTTCTGAACGACGCGCCCGGCGAGGACTTCCTCGCCGGGCGCGTTGCGTTCTGGGCTCAGCGCGCACACCCGCGCCGAGCGGTTCCGCGGACGGTCAGTCTTCTGAGATCCCCCAGCCTGCGGCGGCCGAGAGTCCTTCCAGATAGCCCATGGCCCGCTCGGTCTTCTGGTAGCGGTGGACCCACTCCCAGAAGTCCTTGCCGTGCCCTGGCACCAGCAGGTGCGCGAGTTCGTGCACCAGCACGTAGTCGAGCACCCACGGCGGCACGTCGCGCAGCCGTTCGGACACGCGGATCGTGCCCTCTGTCGGCGTGCACGACGCCCAGCGCGTGCGCATGGGCGGCACCCAGCGCACGCTCACCGGTTCGGCCAGCGCGTCGAGATAACGCGCCGACAGTTCGGCGCAGCGCTCCATGAGCGCCTCGTCCGATGTGCGCGCAGGGGACTTCCTGCGCGTCTCACTGCGCTGGAGGCGGCTCAACATCTCCGCCACCCAGTGCTTCTCTTCCCCCTTGGTCATCCGTGCCGGCAGAAGGACGACGACGGTGTCGCCCTCCCGGTACGCGCTGACCATGCGGCGGCGCCGGGGGCTCCGCCGCACTTCCACCCGCGGTTCGGCCATGCAGTCACCGTAAACGTCGCCACCGACAATTTTCGGCCCCCAACCGGCGGCAGGCGCGCACCCGGCGGGTGAAGTTCCACCGAACGGCGGCTGGACACGCGCGGGATCGACATGCGCGGTTTCGCACGCCTGCGGAGGTACCGTCGCGCCAAGGTCCCCGAGTGTGTCCGCACTCACAACTGCAAGGGAGGGGCTGTGGCCGACACCTACAACGGCTACTGCGTCAAGTGTCGCGAGAAGCGCGACTTCGACGGAAACGTCGAGGAGACCAATGGGCGGCGCATGGCGAAGGGCACCTGCCCAGTCTGCGGTACGAAGATGACGCGGATCCTCGGCAAGGCCAAGGTCTGACGTTTGCGCTGGCAGGGGGCCCCGCCCCCTGCCAGTCTCTACCCTCGTGGACACAAGACCCCGTGTGCGTGCAGGACTGGCCGTGGTGCGCAGAGCCCCCGGCGTCGTCCAGGTCGGCACCGACCCGAAACACGCCGTCGTGATCGACTCGCTGCCCGAGGCGGTGGTCGACGAACTGATCACCCTCGACGGCCGCCACACCGTCGCTGAACTGGGTGAAAGACTGAAATCCCGCGGCGAGGACCCCACCCAGTTGAGTGAAGTTCTCGTCTCACTCGAAGAAGCCGGCCTGCTCGACGACGGCCCGCCTTCGAGGGGCGGAACGGCCGCGGTCCACGGGTCCGGGCACCTCGCCCTCTCCATCACTTCGCTTCTGGCTGTGTCCAGCGTTCAGCTCGCGCACAACGCCGATCTGACGGTGCTGGCGGCGACGCAGGTCCCCGATCCGAACCTCGTGAGCACGCTGATGGCGTTCCGGACGCCTCATCTGGCCGTGCGGGTCCGTGAGGGCGTGGGCATCGTCGGACCGCTGGTCCTACCTGGTCGTTCGTCCTGCCTGAACTGCGCGGACCTGCACCGCGCCGACCAGGATCCGGCGTGGCCCGTCATCGCCGCCCAGCTCGCGGGCCGACCGGCCTCCACCGACGTGCTGTTCGCGTCGGGCACGGCGGCGCTGGCGGTGGCGCAGATCCTGGAGTCGTTGATCTACGTCCGCGGCCGCGACCTGGCCCCTCCGCCCGTGTTGAACGCCACTCTCGAACTGGACCTCGCGGCGGGCGTCGCTGAGAGGCGAAGCTGGTATCCGCACCCTGACTGTCAGTGCTCCGCACATAACATGGCCGAGTGACCGAGATTCCGCGCAAGGCCGTGCAGCGCACCGCCAAGCTGGCGAGCCTCCCGCTCGGGGTGGCCGGCCGGGTTGTCGGCGGCTGGGGGAAGCGACTGACCGGACGCGCGGCCGACGAGGTCAACGCCGAGGTGACGGCCAAGACTGCGGAACAGGTCTTCGCGGTGCTGGGCCAGCTCAAGGGCGGCGCGATGAAGTTCGGCCAGGCCCTGAGCGTGTTCGAGGCCGCAGTGCCGGACGAGCTGGCGGCCCCGTACCGCGAGGCGCTGACGAAGCTGCAGACCGCGGCCCCGCCGATGCCCGCCCGCACCACGCACCGCGTGCTCGCCGAACAGCTCGGCGCGTCCTGGGCGAAGCGCTTCCAGGAGTTCGACGACACCCCGGCCGCGTCGGCGTCCATCGGCCAGGTGCACCGCGCCGTGTGGCACGACGGCCGCGACGTGGCGGTGAAGGTCCAGTACCCCGGCGCGGACGAGGCCCTGCGCGCCGACCTGAAGCAGCTGCTGCGGTTCAGCCGGTTGTTGCAGGCGATCATGCCCGGCACCGACGTGCGCCCCCTGCTGGAGGAGCTGCGCGACCGGTACCTGGAGGAACTCGACTACCGCGACGAGGCCGCGAACCAGCGCACGTTCGCCAAGGCCTTCGAGAACGACCCGCACGTGCTGGTTCCCCGCGTCATCGCCTCGTCGCCCAAGGTCATGGTGACCGAGTGGACGTCGGGGGTGGGCCTGTCCCACATCATCCGCGAAGGCACCGCCGAGGACCGCGACCTGGCGGGCCAGCTCCTCGCCGAGTTCCACTTCTCGGCCCCGTCGCGCTCGGGCCTGCTGCACGCCGACCCGCACCCCGGCAACTTCATGCTGGGCGACGACGGCCGCCTGCGCGTGCTCGACTTCGGCGCCGTCGCCCGCCTGCCCGACGGCCTGCCGAAGACCCTGGGCCTGATGACGAGGCTGGCGCTGGACGGCCGCTCCGCCGACCTGGTCGAGCTGCTGCGCACCGAGAACTTCATCCGTGAGGGCATGGAACTGCACGGCGAGGACGTGCTCGGCTACCTGGCGCCCTTCGTGGAGCCGCTGCGCGCCGAGTCGTTCCACTTCACCCGCCGCTGGCTGCAGTCGCAGGCCGAGCGGGTGGGCGATCTGCGCAGCCCGGATTCGCAGACGGGCCGCTCGCTGAACCTGCCGCCGCAATACCTGCTGATTCACCGCGTGACAATGGGAGCGACGGGCATTCTCTGCCAGTTGGACGCCCATGTGACCGCACGGGAAATCGTCGCGCGCTGGCAGCCGGGATTCGACGACTAACTCGTCCGAGTGAACCTGCGGGAAGTTGTCCACAGGTTGGCTTCCAGCCCGGTTCAGCGTCCTCCCAGTGCGCCACGATGAACACATGACACACATCGCGACCACCACTGAGCTGCGGAAATCCGGTATCTCGCCGCGCGAGATCCTGCGTCACTGCACCCCCGCCGGGTCGTGGCAGCAGCTGCTGCCCGGCGTGGTTCTGACCAAGCCGTCCCCACCGACCCGGCTCGATCGGCTGCGTGCTGTTCTTTCCTTCGCCGGCCCTTCCTCGGTGATCACGGGAGCCGACGCACTGGTCCGCCAAGGCGCCGCACTTCCTCTTCCGCGACACATTCACGTGCTCGCGGGAATGAATGCGCGAAGAGCACATCCGTGGATTCTGCTCGAACGCACCAGCCGCCCGCCGGACGTGGTGGAGCGCCACGGCCTTCGGCTGGCAGGTCCCGCCCGGGCCGCCCTGGACATGGCCCGGCGGGAGCTGAACCCACGCGCGGTCGTGGAGATCCTCGACGCCGTGGTGGGAGCACGGCTGTGCTCACCGGCGGATCTTCTGGAGGAGCTGCGGGTGAGCAGCAGGAGAGGAACGGCGCTGGTCAGGCAGGCTTTACGCCACCTCTACCCGACCTGACGCCTCGACGCTCGCGGTAGGTGTCGCCGCAGGTCGGCAGGGGTCACGTTCGGTGTCGCGCGAGCACGACAAGCCTCGGAGCCAGCCCCTCACCCATGACGCAGGCCCACACCGAAGGGCTTCACGTCACCTGGCCCGCCGCGCGATCGGACCGCCGACCGTCACCACATCTGAGTCACCGCAGTTCAAACGGCATGCCCGGCGGACGACATCACCTACGGCATCCAGCGCGAGCCGCACCAGAACTCGCACCTGCCCACACCCGGCTCGGACCTGTACCTAGCGGCGGCCCACACCCACGCGCCCACCTCACCGCCGCGCGATTCTGCCCGCCAGCCTTCGCGAGATCAGACCACCGGCCCTCACCACGTCTGAGTCACCGCAGGTCAGACGACATGCCCGGCGAACGACATTCGCCTACGGCATCCCGCGCGAGCTGCACCGGAACTCGCGCCTGCCCATCCTGGCTCGCACCGGTGCCCGGCACGGCCCCACCCACAGGCCCGCGGCACCTCACCGCCCATGATCCCTCTCGCCAACGCCGCGCGATCGGATCACCGAACCTCACAATGTCTGAAAACCCAGGTCAGACGGCATCTCCGGCGAACGACATCCACCATCGGCGTCTCGCGTGACCCGCACCGGACCTCGCGCCACCCTGGCTCGGACGTGTACCGAAGGCAGCCCACACCCACGGGCCGCCAGCCACCTCACCCCGTCGCGCGATCCGCGAGCCCAGGTGAGTCAGCGCCAGTACTCGTCCGGCAGTTTGCCCTCGATGTCCCGCACGTGGGTCTTCGAGCAGACCTGACACAACCACCGATCGACCCACCGGTCCGTTCAGACGACCAGGCCAGGAACTCCAGGTCGGAAACGGAGGAACGCTGCCGCCCGCATCTGTGGCAGGCGGTCACCGGCGCCGTCCCACGTGAACGGTGTCGGTCTCCAGCAGGAACACGTCCTCGCGGGCGCCCGCGTACTCCGAGTCGGAGGGGTTGAGCAGGCGGCGCAACGCGTCGCGGTCGGACGGGTGCAGGTGCGGGCCGGTGATCTCGGACAGCCAGGTCAGGCGGTCGACCGCCCAGTCGCGGACGAGTTGTTTGGCCGGGGCCGGGTGGTCGACGACGAAGCTGAAGGCGCTGATCTCGCCCAGGCCCGCGTCGGCCAGGGCCACGTTCCAGCCGACCGGGAGGCGGACTGAGCCGGTCATGTTCTCGCGCATCGCCGTGAACCACGACGCGCGGGCCGCGGCCATGCGGTCCTGGAGGCCTGGTGAGCCGACGCCGAGGTCCCACGGGAGGAAGCGGGTTTCGAGGCCGCCTTCCGCCAGGGCGAGCCATCCGCCGGGAGCCAAGGCTTCTACCAGGCGTTTCACTCCGCGCAACTGATCAGGGAGGTGGTGGATCACCCGCGAGCCCCAGATGAGCTCGACCGGGCCGGCGAACGACAGCGGGTCTTCCGCGGCGAGGTCTGCCAGCACGGGCTTCACCGTGACGACGCCGTCGCCTTCGGTGCGGGCCGCGGCGCAGGCCGCGTCCAGCAGTTCGGGTGTGGCGTCCACCAGTACGAGGACGCCTCCGCCGTGCTCGCGCAGGGCCGAGACGAGCGGCACGCTCATCGAGCCGGCGCCGCAGCCGACGTCCATCACCACCGGCGAGTCCGGTAGTGGGGCGACGAGCCTGCGCGCGACCGAGGACAACGCCTCCGCCTGCAGCGAGCCGTAGCGCCTCATCGCGTGGAGGCGGGCGGACCAGTCGATTCCGTCGTGAGTGTGGTGCGGCACAAAGGGAACGGTACGGAGGAACGGCCGAGGCCGCCATCCACCTTCTCGTGGATGACGGCCTCAGCTCGAGACTGTCAGAGGTCGAAGCGAGCCGCTCTGCGTCCCGCCCATCGCGACAACCTGCGCCAACGTTGCGCTGACGCGAGGCGGTTCGCCAGGCGTTGCTCTTCCGCGAACCTCTGGGCTTCTTGTATTCGTATTCGCACGAGTTCTTCATTCAGAGACATGGGTGTCAGGCCCTCGTTCAGGTAGGCGGGGATCGTGCCGTTGTTGTTGAGCTGGTCGGTGTTCACGCCGCCGCCTCCGTCTTGCTGGCAGTGACAACGGTCGCGTCCTTGCGCGGACGGCCACGGGGCCGCTTCCGCGCGATGACGACACCGCGCTCGAAGATCTCTCCACCCCAGACGCCCCACGGCTCGTGACGTGCGATCGCGCCGGCGAGGCACTCCGCGAGGACCGGGCAGGTCCCGCAGAAGGACTTCGCCTTCTCGAGGTCAGCAGGCGCGTCGGCGAACCAGAGGTCGGGGTTGTGGGTGCGGCAGGGGATGTCCAGCCCCTCCGCGAGGTCCGGAAGTGTCTCGCCCGTGAGCGGGACAGTCGCGGTCAACATCAGGGTTTTCTCCTTGTGTGGGGTACAGCAAAAAACACGAAAGCCGCGGACTCTTGGCGAGTCCGCGGCTTTCGTGAGCCTGGTGGTCCTTCGACCCTCTATGGGGTCGGCAGGAGCCTTCTCACTTGATGCGCGGACAGCGCATTCGTGTAGTTGTCGACGTCATCGATGACCGGCAGCGCGATCGGCTGCTCGCTGCCCAGTTCCGAGACAGTCAGAGCGGTGCCGCGCAGAGCGGTGCCCCGCTCACGGCCCAGCAGTGCCACTGGCTTGTGGGCAGAGGTGTGCCACATGGCCTGAGCGGATGCGGACGTGCAGATGCCCTCGGTCAACGGGAGGCCGAGCGCGCGGGAGATGCTGAAGATCTTCACAACGGGCCACCTCCTCCGAACGAGAGAGCTCTGCATCGAGAGCTAGTAGTAGTTCTTCTTCCCCAGACGGGTCCTCCGGACCCGGCATGAGCAGGTTATGACCCCGTCCCGGGGGCTCGCAACCTATTTAACGAAACTTGTCCCGATCAGGTGGCGGAGTACCCGACACCGTCTCGGACCAGGCCCAACACGTCGTCGCCGAACTTATCAAGCTTGGAGGCGCCGATGCCCGAGATCGCGACGAGTCCGGCCGAATCCGTGGGTCGCTGCTCCGCGATCGCCACCAGGGTCGCGTCGGTGAAGACGACGTACGCGGGCACCTTCAGCTCCCGCGCCCGTCCCGCACGCCATCGGCGCAGCGACTCGAGCAGCTCTTCGTCCACATCGGACGGGCAGGACCTGCATCGGCCGAGCTTGACGGCCTGCGCGTCGACCAGCGTCGACGCGCACACGCGGCAGGTCGGCTTCTCCTTCTTCATGAGAGGAGGGCGCTGAGCGGCGGCGGATACGCGTGCGGCCGGGTGGTTCTCGGGAACGAGGTTGTAGAGGAACCGCGAACGGCGGCGGTACTTGCGCCCACCGGCCGCGCGCGCCAGCGCCCACGACAGCCAGATGTGCTCACGCGCGCGCGTGACACCTACGTAGAGAAGGCGGCGCTCTTCTTCGATCTTCGCGTCGTCGCCGTCGGCGTACTGGATCGGCATCGTGCCCTCGACCAGTCCGACGAGGAACACGGCATCCCACTCGAGGCCCTTCGACGCGTGCAGCGACGCCAGCGTCACGCCTTCGACCGTCGGCGGGTGCTGTGCCTCGGCCCGCACGTCCAGTTCCACGCAGAACCGCGGCAGGTCGGCGTCGGGCACGGTGACGGCGAACTCCTCGGCGAGCTCGACCAGCGCGAGCAACGACTCCCAGCGTTCCCGCGCCGTGCCACCGGTCGGCGGCTCGTCGGTGAGCCCGACGCGGTGCAGCACCGAGCGAACGACCTCGGGCAGGCTCCCCGAGACGTCACCCGACGAGCGCAGCGTGATCATCGCCTGGCGCACCTCGGCGCGCTCGAAGAAGCGTTCGCCGCCGCGCACGAGGTACGGGATGCCGAGCCCGGCGAGTGCCTGCTCGTACGCCTCGGACTGCGCGTTGACGCGGTAGAGGACCGCGATCTCGGACGCCGCGACGCCCTCGTCGAGCAGCGTCTTGATGCGGCCCGCGACGGCGTCGGCCTCGCTCGGCTCGTCGTCGAACTCGTGGAACCGCGGCTTCGGTCCCTCCGGGCGTTGCCCGATCAGCTGCAGCCGTGAGCCGGCGGGACGCCCACGCGCCCACTTGATCACGTCGTTGGCCAGTTCCACGACCTGCGGCGTCGACCGGTAGTCGCGCTCCAGCCGCACGACGACCGCCTCGGGGAACCTCCGCCCGAAGTTCAGCAGCGGCTGCGGAGAGGCGCCCGCGAACGAGTAGATGGTCTGGTTCGCGTCGCCGACCACGGTCACGTCGTCGCGATTGCCCAGCCACGAGTCGAGCACGCGCTGCTGCAACGGCGTCACGTCCTGGTACTCGTCCACGACGAAGCAGCGGTAGCGGTCGCGGAACTCCTGCGCGACCTCCGCGTTGTCCTCCAGCGCGCCGGCCGTGTAGAGCAGCAGGTCGTCGAAGTCGAGCAGCTGCGCCTCGTTCTTGAGCTGCTCGTAGGTCGTGTAGAGCTTCATGATCTGCTCGGCGGGCGCCGGGATGTCCCGCGCGGCGCGAGCGGCGGCGACCGGGTAGTCCTCCGGCGTCAGCAGCGACGCCTTCGCCCACTCGATCTCGCTGGTGAGGTCGCGCAGCGCGTCCGGCTCCGTAGGCAGTCCCAGCCGGGACGCGGCGCGGGCGACGACGCGGATCTTCTGGTCGACCAGCTCCCAGCGCGGACCGCCGATGACGCGCGGCCAGAAGTAGCGGAGCTGGCGTGATGCGGCGGCGTGGAACGTCACGGCCTGTGCGCCCTGCACGTCCAGAGAGCGCAAACGTGTGCGCATCTCCCCCGCGGCCCGCTTGGTGAACGTGACGGCCAGGACCTGCGACGGAGCGACGTGACCGCGTTGACACAGGTAGGCGATGCGGTGGGTGATGGTGCGCGTTTTGCCGGTACCGGCGCCCGCGAGCACGCACACGGGGCCACGTGGGGCCTCGACCGCGGCGCGCTGTTCAGGATCAAGACCCTCCAGCAACGCGTCCATCCCGGCAGTCTCGCAGACGGCCGATGCGAGTCTGATACCACCGCGCCGTATCCTGTCCACATGGCTGGTAAGCAGGACAAGGCGGCGGCAAAGGAAGCGGCGAAGGTTCGCCGCGCGGCCTCACGCGAACGGCGCAAGCAGATCTTCGAGGCGTTCAAGATGCAGCGCCGCGAGGACAAGGCGCTGATCCCGATGATGCTGGGCGCCCTGCTGGGCGTCACCGCGATCGCCGTGGTCCTGGGCATCGTCTTCGACGCGGTCTGGATGTTCGTGCCGCTGGGCGTCGCGATCGGCGCGCTGCTGGCCGTGATCATCTTCGGCCGCCGCGTGCAGAGCAACGTCTTCCGCAAGGCGGACGGCCAGCCGGGTGCCGGTGCCTGGGCCCTGGAGAACCTTCGCGGCCGTTGGCGCGTCACGCCCGCCGTCGCGGGCACCACGCAGCTCGACGCCGTGCACCGCGTGCTGGGCCGGCCGGGCGTCGTCCTGGTCGCCGAGGGCGCCCCGCAGCGGGTGAAGCCGCTGCTCGCGCAGGAGAAGAAGCGCATCTCCCGCGTCGTCGGCGACACCCCGATCTACGACTTCATCATCGGCACCGAAGACGGCCAGGTCCCGCTGAAGAAGCTCCAGTCGAAGCTGATGAAGCTGCCGCGCAACATCACGGCCGCCCAGGTCGACACGCTGGAGACCCGCCTCGCCGCACTGGCCAGCCGCGGCGCCGCACTGCCCAAGGGCCCGATGCCGGCCGGCGCCAAGATGCGCAACGTCCAGCGCGCCATGCGCCGCCGGGGCTGAACCCGCTCCCACCAGCACGAAGAGGCCCGCCGCACATCTCGTGCGGCGGGCCTCTTCACGTTCTAGGTGCGCTAGCGGACCTTGATGACGACGGTGCCCGCGGCCTTGTCGTGCAGGCAGCGGCCGTCCGCGTCCCAGACCAGCGCCGGGATCAGCGGGAAGATGAGCACGGTGCGCAGCAGTGCGCGCGGCAGGTGCACGAACGTCTTGCCGTCGATCCGCGCCACCCGCAGCCCGAGCAACGCGTGCCCCGGCGTGAACCCGAAGAACGCCACCGCGACCACGGTGATCACGAACCAGGCCAGCAGGCTCCAGTTCTTCGGCAGGTCGGGCTGGGTGAACACCGCCGCGACGCCGGCCGCCAGCAGGAAGTCGACGAAGATGGCCGACGTGCGCCGCCCGATCGAGGCGATGGAGCCCGGCCCCTTCTCGGGGAAGCCGTGCCGCTCGCCTCGCCAGCGCTGTTGCGTGCCGTCGTTCGAGTCGTCACCCGGCGACAGCACCGAATTAGGTCCAGACAGCCACGAACCGGTCCACCTGCTCACCCCACCAGAGTAAAGCCGTGCTCAACGGGTGAGCACCGGCAGGTCGCCTTGCCCGGTTGAGCGTCCCCGTTAACACTGGCGAAACATCGGAGTGACGGACGGGCAACACCGCCCGCATACGGTCGCACGCGATGGCCAGCCGTATTCCATAGTCAAGGAGTCGACGAGGGTGTTCAAGAATTCCGACGAGGTGCTGAAGTTCATCACCGACGAGGGCGTCAAGTTCGTCGACGTGCGGTTCAGCGACCTGCCGGGCGTGATGCAGCACTTCACGCTGCCCGCCAAGGCGTTCGACGCCGACGCGATCGAAGAGGGACTCGCCTTCGACGGCTCCTCCGTGCGCGGCTTCCAGTCCATCCACGAGTCGGACATGCTGCTGCTGCCCGACCTGTACACCGCGCGGCTGGACCCGTTCCGCATCGAGAAGACGCTGATCGTCAACTTCTTCGTGCACGACCCGTTCACGCGTGAGGCGTACAGCCGCGACCCGCGCAACATCGCGCGCAAGGCCGAGCAGTACATCACCGACTCGGGTATCGCGGACACCGCGTACTTCGGCGCCGAGGCCGAGTTCTACATCTTCGACTCGGTCCAGTTCGACACCACCGCGAACGGCTCCTTCCACAAGGTCGACGCGGTCTCCGGCTGGTGGAACACCGGCCGTGAGGAAGAGGGCGGCAACCTCGGCTACAAGGTCAAGTACAAGGGTGGCTACTTCCCCGTCACCCCGAACGACCACTACGCCGACCTGCGCGACCAGATGGTCCTCAACATGGAGGCCCAGGGCTTCACCGTCGAGCGCGCCCACCACGAGGTCGGCACCGGCGGCCAGGCCGAGATCAACTACAAGTTCAACACGCTGCTGCACGCCGCGGACGACCTGATGCTGTTCAAGTACATCATCAAGAACACCGCCTGGCAGGCCGGCAAGACCGTCACCTTCATGCCGAAGCCTCTGTTCGGCGACAACGGCTCGGGCATGCACACCCACCAGTCGCTGTGGAAGGACGGCTCGCCGCTGTTCCACGACGAGAGCGGCTACGCGGGTCTGTCCGACACCGCCCGCCACTACATCGGCGGCATCCTGCACCACGCGCCGTCGCTGCTGGCCTTCACCAACCCGACGGTGAACTCCTACCACCGCCTGGTCCCCGGCTACGAGGCCCCGGTCAGCCTGGTCTACTCCCAGCGCAACCGCTCGGCGTGCGTCCGCATCCCGATCACGGGCAACAACCCGAAGGCCAAGCGCATCGAGTTCCGCTGCCCCGACTCCTCGGGCAACCCGTACCTCGCCTTCTCGGCGATGGTCATGGCGGGCCTCGACGGCGTCAAGAACAAGATGGAGCCGCCGGCCCCGATCGACAAGGACCTCTACGAGCTCCCGCCCGAGGAGGCCCGCGACGTCAAGCAGGTCCCGGCCACCCTCGACGCGGTGCTGGACAACCTGGAGGCCGACCACGAGTTCCTGCTCGAGGGCGGCGTCTTCACCCCGGACGTGATCGACACCTGGATCTCGTTCAAGCGTGAACAGGAGATCGACCCGCTGCGTCTGCGCCCGAACCCCTACGAGTTCGCGCTCTACTACGACGTGTGATCGGTTGAGCTTTGAGTCGAAGGCCCGGCGGGATTCCCGCCGGGCCTTCGGCCTGTCTAGGTACCGAGCAGCGTCACGGTGGACGACACCCCGTTCATCCCCTCGCTGACCCGGACGTTCGAGACCAGGACCTCCGCCTCGCCGCCGGTCGGCAGCTTGATCCGGGCCTCGCCACCGGTCAGCTCGGTCATGGCGGTCCCTGCGCCGGACAACTGCCAGAGCCCGCCGTCGTTCACCGTTTCGATCAGGTCCACCCGGTCCAGCTCGACCGCGTTGCCGTCCGCGTAGACGAGCCGGGCAGGCCCTGAGTAGCTGAACATCACTTCTCCTCTGCCAGATCTCCCCGACTCCCTGACACACGGGCGGGGCGGCCGCGGGGTTCATCGAGCAGGAGGCGACGGCCGCGTGATAGAGGTTGCGGCGTGACGCAGTGGACGGTGCACGGCACCCGCAGGATCTACGAGTCGGAGTGGATGAGCGTCGACCTCGACGACGTCGAGATCCCTGACGGCGAGCGGTTCGAGCATCACGTGCTGCGGTTGCCGTTCGCCTCGACCGCGGTGGTCGTGGTGCGGGACGAGCACGTGTTGCTGATGTGGCGCCATCGCTTCACGACCGACGTGTGGGGCTGGGAGATTCCGGCCGGTCGGCTCGAAGCGGGTGAGACGGCCGAGACCGCGGCCGTGCGGGAGACCGAGGAGGAGACCGGATACCGGGTCCGCGTCGAGCCGTTGGTGACGATCAACCCGTTGAACGGCCTCAGTTCTCACACCACGCACGTCTTCACCGGCACGGACGCGGCCAAGACCGGCGAGCACGATCCCGCCGAGGCCGCGCGGGTGGAGTGGGTGCCGCTCGACGAGATTCCCGGGTTGATCCGAAAAGGACTCGTTCCCTGCGGGATCACGCTGGCGGCACTCACCACCTACCTCACGCTGACAGCCTGGAGCGGACCTCCATCAGGGCCTCGCCGAGCAGGTTGAGGCCCAGCCAGGAGGACGGGTCCTGGGCACGCGGGTCCGACGCCACGAGGCCGATGCCCCACACGCGGTCCTGCGGGCTGGCCTCGACCAGGACGCGGGAACCCGTGCCCAACAAGTAGGAACGCAGCGCGGGGTCCTGGCCGAACTTCGCCAGGTTTCCCTCGACGACGATCTCCAGCCGCGTGGATTCCCACGCGGAGTCGGAAAAACCCGACACTTCGCGGCCCAGCGCCTTGGCCTCGCCCGGCGTGCGGGCGGCCAGCACCCTCGAAGCAACGGACGCGTCGCCGAAGAGCAAAGCTTTGCGCCACATCATGTAGTGCTCGGCGGAGGCGAACTCCTGGCCGTCGACGACGAACGTGCACGGCCACCACTGCGAGAGGCAGCCCTTGCCGATGCTGCCGTCACGTTCGGGCTGGTGGCCCCAGAAGAACAGGTACTTCACGGCGACAGGCTAACGGCCTGGCGTCGTACGTCCTCGGGGTTTTCGTCCGGCTCCGGCATTTCCGGCTCGCGCCACGCGTCGGTCCGTTGCACCAGGCGTACCCGCGCAGCGGGGCCCGATCACTTCGGCAGCGGGATTCCGGTGACCGTGATGGCGGCGCCGGTCGGCGCGAACTGGCCGGAGATCGACGAGAACGTCAGCGTGAGCGAGTTCACACCGGTGCCGAGCTTCTCGTCGAGGATGACGGTGCCCGAGGCGGTGGTGCCCTGCGTGACGGGGCCGTCCCACTTGCTGCTCGACGCCGCATAGGTGCGGTTCAGATCGTCCAGGACAGCGATGCCGACCACGGGGAGGGTCATTCTGGCCTGGGAGGCGTTGGTGGCCGTCACGAACAGCTTCACGCGGCCGTTCGCCGCTTCCACGCGAGTGACCTCTACGGTCAGCATGCCGCGCTGCTGCTTGAACGAACCCGTCTGCACCTTCACGTCCGCGGACGGCTCGGTGGTTTCCAGTGCGCCATCAGGGGTTTCGACGACGTTCGACGTGGTCGTCGTGGCGGTGACGTTGGGCTGCGCGGCGGAGTTGCTGCCGTTCAGTGCATATTCGATCACACCGAGTAGTGCCAGCACACCAGCCGCCACGCCCGCGATGGCGATCACGGTTTTTCCTCGGCGCGTGACCCTGCGATGCTGCATGACTTCCTCTGCTAGACCCCCGTGACGAACTACAGCTCCCCCACTGAGCGGGCCTAGTCTCATCTCGATTGGGTGAAACGTCAATGCGCTAGGGTCCGCCCGTGTCTCAAGATGTCGCCGAATTCACGGCTCCGCAGCTGCTCACCACTCACATCTTCGACTCGGCACCGGACGCTCTCGAAGCGGTTCAGGCCGCTGACGTGCTCGACCTCGGTGTCCGCGTCTACAACCGGCTCGTGCCCGACGCCGACGACGCGGAAGCGTTGGAGGAGGAGTGGGTGGTCGAGGTTTACACCAGCGCTCCCGCGGTGGACCCCGATTCCGACGAGGACTGAGCAGTTCAGAAAAGGGGGCACACCGGCAGGTGTGCCCCCAAACCTGAAGAAATACCTGAAGATTTCAGACGGTCAGTACAACTTTTCCTCGTACATGGCCACCTTCGAGCAGCCTGTGCGCCTTCACGGCCTCCTCCAACGGAAAAGTCTGCTGCACCTCGACGCGCAGCTTTCCGTCAGCGACCAGATCCACGAGCCACTGCGTCTGCTCCGCGTTCGGCCGCGCCCAGGTGTTGACCACGCCGTTCTCCAGCGCCCGCGGTCCGTCCACAATGGACGTCATCCGCGCCCGGTCGCGCACCAGCTGCAACGACTGGTCGAACGCGAGCCCTCCCGCGTTGTCGACCACCACGTCGACCAGGCCGTCGCCGCCGACGATCTCCGCCACGGCGTCGACCAGCGCGTCACCGTAGGAGACCGGTTCCGCTCCCAGTGAGCGCACGAACTCGTGGTTGCGCGGCGAAGCGGTGCCGAGCACCCGCGAAGCGCCCAGTTCGCGTGCGATCTGCACCTGGAGATGCCCGACGCCACCGGCGGCGGCGTGCACCAGGACGACGTCGCCGGAACCGGTGCCGACGGCCTTCAACGCCTGCAACGCCGTCAGCCCTGCCAGCGGCAACGCGGCCGCGGTCACGAAGTCCACGGTGGACGGTTTGCGCGCGATCATCCGGTCCGGCACCGAGATCAACTCGGCGTAGGTGCCGAACTGGACGTGGTCCTTGCGGGCATAGGCGAGCACCTCGTCGCCCGGCTTCCAGTCCTGCACGCCGATGCCGACCGCTCGCACGACGCCCGACACGTCCCAACCCGGGATCAACGGCAGGTGGTGCGGCATCAGACCCTGCAGGTACCCGGCTCTGATCTTGTAGTCCACCGGGTTCACGCCGGCCGCGCGCACCTCCACCAGGACCTGGTCAGGTCCCAGCAGCGGGTCGGGCAGCTCCTGCAACGACATGACGTCGGCGTCGCCGAACTGGGTAAACGCGATGGCTTTCACAGTCCCTCACCGTAGAAGACACGCTCCGCCACCGCACGTGCACGACGAGTGGTCCTGCGATATTCCTCCACGAATTCCCCCGGATCGCCGCCTGGCGGGTACCCCATCACGGACGCGACCGCCACGAGATCGCGCCCGGACGTCGGCAGCTGATCGGATGCCTTGCCCCGCACCAGCATCAGGGCGTTGCGGGCCTGCGTCGCGAGGTTCCACGCGGTGGTCAGCGCGGCGGCGTCCTCCGCGGCCAGCAGGCCAGCGGAGACAGCGGCCTCCATCGCGGCCATTGTGGACGGTGTGCGCAGGCCGGGCACGGCACCGGAATGCTGCAGCTGCAACAACTGCACGGTCCACTCGACGTCCGCGAGCCCGCCGCGTCCGAGCTTGGTGTGCGTGCTCGGGTCAGCGCCGCGCGGCAGCCGTTCCGCGTCGACCCGCGCCTTGATCCTCCGGATCTCCCGCACGGACGCGGCGTCCAGGCCGTCCGGCGGATACCGCAGCGGCTCGATCAAGGCCTCGAACTCGGCGCCCAGCTCGGCGTCACCCGCGATGAACCTGGCCCGCAGCAGCGCCTGCTTCTCCCACAGCTCGGCCCACTGCCGGTAGTACGCGCGATAGGAGTCCAGCGTCCGCACCAGCGGTCCCTGCCGGCCCTCCGGCCGCAGGTCGGCGTCGACCTGCAGCGGCGGGTCCTGCGACGGGGCGCCGAGCAGCCGCCGGATCTTCTCCACGACCCCGCTCGCCCACTTCACCGCCTCGGCGTCGGACACGCCCTCGAACGGCCGGCACACGAACATCACGTCCGCGTCCGAGCTGTACCCGAGCTCGTGCCCGCCGAGCCGGCCCATGCCGATCACGGAGATCGCGGCCACCGCTTCACCGGACGAGCGCACCGCCGCGTCCAGCGCACTGCGCAGCACCGAACCCCACACCTCGGACAGCGAGACGCACACCGTTTCCAGCGGCATGAACCCCAGCAGGTCCGCGGCGGCGATCCGCAGCAACTCGTGACGCCGCAACGATCGTGCGGCCGCGATCGCCCGCGCCGCCTCGCCGTACCGGGAAACGGCACTGCGCAAGGGTTTCCCGATCGAGTGCGGATCACCGCCGACCAACGCGTCGGTGTCGGCGAGCAGCCTCAACACCTCCGGTGCCCGCACGAGCAGGTCAGGCACGAAGCGCGAGGTGCCGAGTAGCACCGCGAGCCGTTCGACGACGGCGCCCTCGTCGCGCAGAAGCCTCAGGTACCAGGGGGTTTCCGCGAGCGCCTCGGACACCTTCCGGTACGCGAGCAGCCCGCCGTCGGGATCGGGCGTGCCGGCGAAGAGGTCGAGCAACACCGGCAGCAGGGCGCCCTGGATGCGAGCGCGCCGGGACATCCCTTGCGTCAACGCCTGGATGTGCCGCAACGCCCCGTCCGGCGACGTGTAGCCCAACGCCGCCAGCCGCGCCACGGCCTCCTTCGTGGTCAGCCGCAGCGCCTCGGTCGGCACGCCCGCCACGGACTGCAGCAGCGGCCGGTAGAACAACTTCTCGTGCAGCCGCCGGACCTGGTTGGCGTGCTTGCGGAACTCCGTGAGCAGCACCTGTCCCTCGGACTTCTGCCCGTCCGCCGCCAGCCCCGTCGACCGCGCCAGCCAGCGCAACGCCGTCACGTCGTCGTCGGCCGGGAACAGGTGCGTGCGCAGTAAACGCTGCAGTTGGAGCCGGTGCTCCAACGTGCGCAGGAACCGGTACGAGCGCCCGAACTCGGCCGCGTCTTCACGCCCGACGTACCCGCCCTGGCCCAACACGGCCAACGCGGCCGTCGTCGCCTGGATGCGCAGGTCCTCGTCGGAGCGCCCGTGCACGAGCTGCAACAGCTGCACCGCGAACTCGACGTCGCGCAGTCCACCGCGGCCGAGCTTCAGCTCGCGGTCGGCCAGCCCCGACGGCACGTGGTCCTCGACCCGGCGCCGCATCGCCTGCACGTCCTCGACGAAGTTCTCGCGCTCGGCCGCCGTCCACACGTACGGCCGCACGGCCTCCAGGTACGCCTGCCCCAGCTCGGCGTCCCCGGCGACCGGCCGCGCCTTGAGCAGCGCCTGGAACTCCCAGGTCCGCGCCCACTTCTTGTAGTACGACGCGTGCCCGTCCAGCGTGCGGACCAGCGCGCCCGCCTTGCCCTCCGGCCGCAGCGCCGCGTCGACCTCGAAGCACGACTGGCCCGCGATCTGCATCACCGTGCTGGCCAGCCGGGTCGCCACGCCCAGATCGCCCTCGGCGACGAACACGACGTCGACGTCGCTCACGTAGTTCAGCTCGTTCGCGCCGCACTTGCCCATCGCGATCACCGCGAGCCGACAGCGGTCGGCGCCGTTCACCTTCTCCGAAGCGAGCTTCAACGACGCCTGCAACGCCGACACGGCCAGATCGGACAGCTGCGCGGCCACCGTGTCATAGGGGACGAACGGCAGCTCAGGCTCGACGACGTGCGCCAGGTCGTTCGCGGCGACGAGCAGCAGCTTCGCCCGGTACTCGGTGCGCAGCACGTCGTCGTCGGCGAGCTCCAGCGACACGTCGACCTCGTCGGTCAGCGAACGCCACCGGTCGGGGTTCACGACGAGGAAGTCCGACAGCGCCGTGGACGAGCCGAGCACGGCGAGCAGACGCCCGCGCACCGCGACGTCCTTGTGCACCGCGGCCGACAGAGCGTCCCAGTCGGCGACGGCGTGCAGGCGCTCCAAGCCCCGCAGCGCGAGGTCGGGGTCCGGGGAACGGGAGAGCGCCGCCAGGACCGGCTCGGAGCCGTCGGTGGGCCGGCGGTCAGCCCACAGGCCCAGACCGCGCAGCACTTCCTCGCTGCGCGGCTCGGTGAGCCCGAATCTTGCTGGGGACGCGTGGCGGACTGGTTCGCTCATCGTGAGCCAACCCTAATGCCCGCACACCGCTAGAAGACGATCAGTGAGAGTCCGTAGAGCACGACCGCCACGCAACCGGCGAAGCTCGCGTACGCGGGAACCTTCTTGTCACCCGACAGAGCGCGGATGCCGACCACGAACAACGTCACCACGAGAACCGTGGCCAGCAGCGTGGCGCCGAAGACCTGGAGCAGCGCCGTCCAGTCGACCTTCATGCCGCCACCTTGTGCAGCTCGGCCTGGGCGGCGACCTCGTCGACGATGTGCTCCGGCTTGATCGGCTCGCGCCGCGCCAGGATCCAGATGAAGATCGACACCGCGACGCCGATGGCGGCGACGCCGATGATGCCGACCGTGCCGGTCGACGCCCACTTGCCCGCGAGGGCGCCGACGATGCCGGCGGCGGGCAGCGTGAACAGCCAGCCCGCGGCCATCTTGCCCATGGTGCCCCAGTTGACGCCGCGGCGGTCGCGTCCCAGGCCGGAGCCCATGATGCCGCCGGACGCGACGTGCGTGGTGGACAACGCGAAGCCGAGGTGCGAAGACGCGAGGATGGCCGTGGCGGTCGAGGTCTGCGCCGCGAAGCCCTGTGCGGGCTCGATGGTCGTCAGGCCGCGGCCCAGCGTGTGCGTGATGCGCCAGCCGCCGAGGTACGTGCCCGCCGCGATCGCGAGACCGGCGCTGACGATCACCCAGGTGGGTGGGCCGGAACCGGGGGCGAGCGAGCCGGACGTGATCAGCGCGAGCGTGATGATGCCCATGGTCTTCTGCGCGTCGTTCGTGCCGTGCGCGAGGGAGACCAGCGAGGCGGACGCGACCTGACCGACCTTGAAGCCGGTGTGCGAGACGCGCGGGTCCGCGGCCTTCTTCAGCCGGTAGACGACGATCGTGGCGATGGCCGCGACCAGGCCGGCGACCAGCGGCGCGACGATCGCGGGCACCAGGACCTTGTCGACGACCTTGGCGAAGTGGATGGCGTCCACACCGGACGCGACCCAGGCCGCGCCGATCAGGCCGCCGAACAACGCGTGCGACGAGCTCGACGGCAGGCCGACGTACCAGGTGACGAGGTTCCACATGATCGCGCCGACCAGCCCGCCGAAGATGATGGCGGGGGTGATCTGGGCGTCGTCGACGATGCCGCCGGAGATGGTCTTGGCCACCTCAACGGACAGGAACGCGCCTACGAGGTTGAGAACCGCCGACAGCGCGACCGCCGTGCGGGGCTTCAGGGCACCCGTGGCGATGGAGGTGGCCATGGCGTTGGCCGTGTCGTGGAACCCGTTGGTGAAGTCGAAGATGAGAGCAGTGACAACGACGATGATCACTACAAGTGCGGGATCCACACTGATCCTCCGGCTGGATCGAACAAGCTGTCCAGGAGATTACGGTACCGCCAACGGAGGATGTCTTAAAACCTACGAAAGTAACGTCACACCAACGGAAGTTGTGTGCCCGAACCCAGTGCCGGCAACAGTTCTCCCCGAACGAGTTTCGCGAATCTGCCGACGAACGGCTGCCACACCTCTTCGAAGTCGCGGTGGGCCTCTTCGAGGAACTCCTGGTCGAAGTGGTGAGCTCGCGCACAGGATGCCGAATCAGGATCCTTCGAGGCCCAGTTCAAGACGATTTCCGGGGTCGTCTCGATGTGGAACTGAAGGCCGTAAGCGCTCTCCCCCACCCGAAACGCCTGATTCGGATATTTCGGGGACGCCGCGAGGTGTTCCGCGCCGGGCGGCAGCAGGTGCACCTCGTCGTTGTGGAACTGCAGGACGTCGGGTGTGAACGGCAGGTCGGCGAACAACGGGTCGGCGGCCGCCGCGTCGCGCTTCGCCACCAGCAGCACGCCGACCTCAGGCCCCTGCGGCCCCTTGCGCACCTGGCCACCGGTGGCGGCCGCGAGCAGCTGCGCGCCGAGGCAGATCGCCAGGGTGGGCAGCCGCTTCGACACGGCGCTCGACAGCAGCCGGCGGGCGTCGGCGAGCCACGGGTGGTCGAGGTCGTCGAGCGCGCCCATCTCACCACCGAGGCAGACGACGCCCTGGTAGCCGTCGAGGTTCTGCGGCGCGGGCATGTCCTTGAGCGGCACGAGGTCGAGCTCGATGCCCTCGGCCTCCAGCCAGTCCCCGAGCTTGGCCAACGGGTCTGACTGCGAGGGCTGAAGGACGAGCAGGCGCGGTGCGTTCACGCACCTGAGCCTAGGTGGGCCCAGGTCAGCAATGACACGCGACCTTGGATACACCTGCTCCGACGAGCTGATCCGACTCGACCGGATAGCCCGCCTCGCGCCAGGCCGTGATGCCGCCGGACAGCCGCTTCACCCGGTAGCCCCGTTGCGCGAGCGCGAGGGCCCCCTTGGTGGCGGCGTTGCACTGGAAGCTCTCGCAGTAGCAGATGTAGACGAGGCTCGGATCGAGGTCGAGCTCGGACGGCAGGTCGCGGTAGGGCAGGTTGATCGCGCCGGGGATGCGGGCCTGCGCGAACGCCTCCGGGGCGCGCGTCTCCACGAGGACGTAGCCCTGGGTGTTGCCTTCCTGGAGGTCGCGGTGCACGTCGTCGGGGTCGGCCTCGAACGCGAGCTCGGCGGCGAAGTGGGTTGCGGCCGTCCGGGGATCGGCGGCGGGGAAGCGCAGTGCGTTCGTCATGCGTTTGATCCTGCTGGGCACGTGCCTGTCTCCGACATGCGGAAGTCCAGGCGTTCTGGGCGTTCTCCCTATGATTTCCAGGTGGAACTCGACGCGGTGGACTGGAAGATCCTGTCGTTGCTGCAGCAGGACGGGCGGATGTCGTTCACCTCGCTGGGCCGCGAGGTGTCGCTGTCCGCGCCGGCCGTGACCGAACGGGTCCGGCGCCTGGAGTCGCTCGGCGTGATCACGGGTTTCACCGCGGTCGTCTCCCCCACACGGCTCGGCCTGCCGATCGAGTCGATCGTGCGCGTGCGGGTGCGGTCGCTGGACACGCCGCGGTTCCGCACGCAGGTGCTGGTGCTGCCGCAGATCCTCGACGCAGACCACGTGACCGGTGACGACTGCTGGCTGCTGCGCGTCGTCTGCCGGTCGATGGTCGAGCTGGAGGAGCTCGTCGAGGTGATGCAGCGCTACGGCGACACCACGACCTCGCTCGTGTTCTCCTCCCACGTCCGGAACCGCCCGCTGGCGCCCGAGCTGTTCAGCTGATCCAGCTGTACTCGGACCAGTCGGAGATCGCGCGGAAACCGAGGCCCTGGTAGACGGAGTTCGCCGTGGGGTTGGCGAGGTCCGCGGTGAGCACGACGTGGTCGACGCCCTCGCCGTACGCCCACTGGCTGACCGCCGCGGTGGCCGCGGCCGCGTAGCCGTGCCGCCGGTGCTCGGGTGGGGTGTAGACCGGGCCGACCCGCGACACCCCGCCGACCGGGGAGGTGCTGCCCGCCCACGACACCGGGACGCCGTCGACCAGCCACAGGACGTGCCCCGCGGACATCCACCGGCTGTCCATCGCCCGCTTCTCGGCCTCTTCCCGCGGAAGCCCGTCCAGTTCGGCCACGAAGGCGATCCACCACTCGGTGATCAGGTCGTCGTCGGCGGGAGTGGTGAGCCTCGACTCCCCCGGCACGTCCGGCACCGTCAGGTCCTCCAGCCGGTAGAGCCGCAGCGCGTAGAGCTCCTTCCCACCGTCACGCCACAGCGTGCGGAAGGCCTCGACGCGGTCCCGTGTTCCGCTGACCTCGTTGATCTCACGGTCCCGAAGTGCGTCCACGACCGCAGGAGCCGCAGGCACCGGCATCGCGGCGACGTGCAGCGGACGACCCTCCATCTGGGTGACCGCGCCGACCACGGTTCCGCTGTCGTGCAACGAGATCAGCGTGATCGGAGTCCTCTGTCCCCGCAGCGCCGCGTCCACACCGGTCAGGTGCACGCTGTTGTTCACGGGGTCGGCGGCGAGCAGGTCGCCCGCTGCCGCAAGAAAGTCCTTGATGTCGTTGTGGCTCAGTGCTTCCACCAGAACTCCGCCCAGTCGTCGAGTGGTTGGTAGCCGATGCGTTGGTAGATCGAGTTCGAGACCGGGTTGGTCAGGTCCGCGAAGAGCAGGACGTCGGTGGCGCCCTGGTTCAGCGCCCACTGGCTCGCGAACGCGCTGACCGCGGCGCCGTAGCCGTGCTTGCGGTGTTCTGGCGGGGTGTAGACCGGGCCGAGCCTCGTCATGCCGGCCTGCGGGAGGCTGGCCACGGCCCAGGCGACCAGTGTGCCGTTGCTCACCCAGAGGGCGTGGCCGTTGCCCAGGCGCAGGGAGGCGCGCATGGCTTCGGTCGCCGGCTCGTTCGGTGCTTCTGGCACGGCTTCGCTGAGGAACGCTTCGCGCCAGGTGCCCAGGAGTTCGACGTCTTCCTCGGTGGCCAGCCGTCCGGCGCCTTCTACGGTGGGCTGGGCGAGGGTGCCCAGGCGGTACTGCCTGGTGGTCAGGGACTCGGTGTAGTTCTTGCCCGTCGCTGTGGCGAAGGCCTCGGATCTGTCGCGCGGGCCAGTCACTCCTGGGGCGTCCGGATCGATTCTCGCGGCTAGGTTCGCCGCCAGTTCCACCGCGGGGAGTGGGAGGTCGGCCGCTTGGAACGGCCACGGCGGGGTGCGGATCAGGGAACCGATCACTTCGCCGTTGTCGTGGAAGGTGATCAGGGTCGGCAGGAGGTCGGTGGCCGGCGAGCGGCGGATGCGGTCGAGCGAGGTGAGTGCCACCGTGTTTCGCACCGGATCGGCTGACAGCCGATCGTGGGTGGCGGCGTCGAACGATTCCAGGGTGGCGTGCACGACCGCGTCCATGGGTCCATCAGACCAGAGCGCGCAAGCGAAAATCGGCACGCAAAAAACCCCTGAGGGGAGCACCGAAGTGCTCGACCCTCAGGGGTCTTCTGGAAAGAATGTTCGGCGACGACCTACTCTCCCACACCGTAACCAGTGCAGTACCATCGGCGCAGAAGGGCTTAACTACCGGGTTCGGAATGGGACCGGGTGTTTCCCCAACGCTATGATCACCGAAACTCTATGGAATTATACCTGCGGCGATCGGAATGCCGCTCGGTTCTTCCAGAACCGCACAGTGGATGCGTA
>NZ_JAXAVU010000015.1:0-362074 GCF_033949975.1 Lentzea sokolovensis | reverse complement strand
GTGGCACGACTCGTGACGAAGCCACCCCACCCGGACCGCACGGTAAGGACGGCTCGCCTTCGGCATCGCGGGCGGGCGGGTGCTTGCCGTGACCGCGTGCTCGGACGGCTCGCCTCCGGCTTCGCGGGCGATCAGGCGCTTGCCGTGGCTGCGTGCTCGGACTGCTTGCCTTCGGCTTCGCGGGAGTGTCAGACCTCGTCGCTAAGTTGGGTCGCGGGGGATCCTGAATCCAAGGGGACCCCTGCGCGAGCCTGCGAGCGGCCCTACTGCGGCACGCTTGCGCGTGCGTAGGCGTCGGCCCCGCTGAACACGTTCTGGCCGTACTCCACGGAGTTGTTGTACGTCAGGACGGCTGCCCACCAGCCCTGGCCCGTGCCCAGGTCGCGGGCGCCGCCTCCGCACAGGTAGCGCGCGGCGGTGAGGGCCGCGTCGTCGATGTTCTGCGGGTCTGCCGGCTGGCCGTCGCCTGCTGCTCGTTTTGCCCAGCGGTTCCAGGTGCCTGGGATGAACTGCATCGGGCCCACGGCTCGGTCCCACGTGGTGTCGCCGTCCAGGCGGCCGCCGTCGGTGTCCTTGATCGCTTTTACGCCTGGGCCGCCGTCCAGGGGGATGCCGATGATCGGGCGGGACGGCAGGCCGTTCTCCTGGAGGCGGGCGCCGTTGATGTTGCCGTGGTGCGACTCGATTCGGCCGATGCCTGCGAGGGTCGCCCAGCTGATTCGGCAGGCCGGGGACTCCTGTTGCATCGTCAGGTCTGCTTGGGCGTAGGCGTGTACGGCGCGGACCGGGATGTCGGTCTTGGACGCTACGCGGGTTGCCCATTCGGCCAAGGGGTTGGCCGTTTGTGTGGTTCCTGGGGAGGCGGCGTTGCTCGGGGCGGCCGCGCCTGGTTCTACCTCCTGGATGGGGACCAGGAACGGGGGTGGGCCCAGGGGAGCCGCGTTCTTGCGGTTCAGGGCGCCCAGGCCCCAGGCGCCCGCGGCGACCACGACTATCAGCAGCAGCACCAGGACGATGCGGCCGAAGATGTTGCCGTTGCGGTTGCGGCGGGCGGGTTCCTGGACGGGCGGCGGCGGGACCATTGCACCCAGGCTACGTGCTTCCCGGCGCAGGCGGCGGGGTGAAGCGTGATGAAACCGGCACTGATGGCGTCTGGACAATCAGGTGAGGCTTACCTTAAATAAGGCCGACCTAATTTGTGGAGGCGTCGGGATGTTGTTTGCCAACGGGCTGATCGGGCTGCGTGAAGGCCTTGAGGCCGCGCTCGTGGTGAGCATCTTGATCGCATTCCTCGTGAAGACGGGCAGAAGGTACGCGCTCAAGTGGGTTTGGGTCGGTGTTGCGACTGCTCTGGCACTGTCCGTAGCGGCCGGTGCGATCATCACGTTCAGTGCCGCCGGCATGACGTTTGAGCAGCAGGAAGCGTTCGGCGGGACGATGTCGATCATTGCGGTCGCGTTCGTCACCGGAATGATCTTCTGGATGCGCCGGGCGGCCAAGACGATTGCCGCCGAGTTGCGCGGCAAAATGGACGAAGCGCTCAAAATCGGACCCCTCGCCATCGTTCTTGTGTCCCTTTTGTCCGTTGGGCGGGAAGGGCTGGAGACGGCGGTCTTCTTCTATTCCAGCGTGCAGGCCGCTGGAGGGGGCACGACCGAGCCGCTCCTCGGGTTCCTTTCGGGGATTTTGGTGGCGGTCGTGATCGCCGCGCTGCTGTACCAGGGGGCGATCCGGTTCGACCTCGGCAAGTTCTTCACCGTCACGGGCGTGCTGCTCGTGTTCGTGGCGGCGGGCGTGCTCAGCTACGGGATCCACGACCTGCAGGAAGCCGCGATCCTGCCCGGGCTGAACACGCTGGCGTTCGACATCAGCGACACCCTGCCGGAGGACTCCTGGTACGGGGCGCTGCTCAAGGGCTTCTTCAACTACTCGCAGCGGACGTCCGTGCTGCAGGCCATCGCGTGGGTCGGCTACGTGGTGGTGGTGCTGTCCCTGTTCCTCATCCGGCCGCGCCGTCGCGCCGCCGTGGCCAACTGATCATCTAGTGGAGCAAACCGTGCGCAAGACAGCAGTCATCCTGGGCTCACTCGCGATGCTGGCGGCGTGCAGCGGCAACGGCGGCACGACCGGCGCGAGTGGCAGCATCGCGGTCGAGGCGAGTGACGACGCGTGCAAGGTCGCCAAGACCGAGGCGAGCACCGGCAACGTCACGTTCGAGGTGGCCAACAAGGGCACCAAGGTGACCGAGTTCTACCTCTACGCCGAGGGCGACCGGATCCTCGGCGAGGTCGAGAACATCGGGCCCGGGCTCACCCGCAAGCTGATCGTCGAGGTCACGGAGTCCGGCAAGTTCCAGACGGCGTGCAAGCCCGGCATGAAGGGCGACGGCATCCGCGGCGACTTCACGGTCACCGGTGACGCCAAGAAGTCGACCGACGGCAACGCGTTGCTGGCCGAGGCGACCAAGAGCTACGCCCGGTACGTGACCTCGCAGGCCGACCAGCTGCTGGTGAAGACCGAGGAGTTCGTCAACGCCGTCAAGGTCAAGAAGGTCGACGACGCCAAGGCGCTCTTCCCCGTGTCGCGCACCTACTGGGAGCGCATCGAGCCCGTCGCGGAGAGCTTCGGCGACCTCGATCCCAAGATCGACGGCCGCGAGGACGTCATCGAGGAGGGCATGGCGTTCACCGGCTACCACCGCCTGGAGAAGGACCTGTGGGAGTCCGGGCTGCAGGCCGACTCGGACAAGATCGCGGACCAGCTGCTGGTCGACGTCAAGGAGATCGTGTCCAAGGCGAAGACCGTCGAACTGACGCCCGTGCAGCTCGCCAACGGTGCCAAGGAACTGCTCGACGAGGTCGCCACCGGCAAGATCACCGGCGAGGAGGACCGCTACTCGCACACCGACCTGTGGGACTTCCGCGCCAACGTCGACGGGTCGCAGGCCGCGATCGCCGCGCTGCGTCCCGTGGTGGAGCAGAAGGACAAGGCGCTCGTGTCCACTTTGGACGAGAAGTTCAAGGCGCTCGACGAGGCGCTCGAGAAGCAGCGCAAGGGTGACGGGTTCAAGCTCTACACCGAGCTGACGCAGGACGAGATCAAGGCGCTGGCCGAGGCCGTCGACGCGCTCGGCGAGCCGGTCAGCAAGGTCGCGGAAGTGGTGTCGGCCAAGTGACCGGGGTTCCCCGTCGCAGGCTCCTCGGGTTCGCGGGCGCCGGTGTGGCGCTCGCCGGCGCCGGCGCCGCCGCCGGTGCGTTCGCCACGAAAGCCTCTCCCGAGGTCGAGAACGTCGCCGCGGCCAAGGTTCCGTTCCGCGGCGACATCCAGGCCGGCATCACGACGCCCGCGCAGGACCACATGCACTTCGTCGCGCTGGACGTGAAGACGAAGAGCCGGGACGAGCTGATCAGCCTGCTCAAGGAGTGGACGGTCGCCGCGGAACGGATGACGGCCGGTCAGGAGGCCGCGGAGAACGGTGCTGTGGGCGGCAACGCCGAGGCGCCGCCGAAGGACACCGGTGAGGCGCTCGACCTGCCCGCGTCCGCGCTGACGATCACGATCGGCTTCGGGCCGTCGTTGTTCGACGACAGGTTCGGGCTCAAGGACAAGCGGCCGGAGCGGTTGATCGACCTGCCGCGCTTCCCGCAGGACGACCTGGATCCCGCGCGCAGCAACGGGGACATCTGCATCCAGGCCTGCGCGAACGACCCGCAGGTCGCCGTGCACGCCATCCGCAACCTGGTGCGCATCGGGTTCGGGCGGGTCGCGGTCCGCTGGTCGCAGCTCGGGTTCGGGCGCACGTCGTCGACGACGCGGGACCAGGCGACGCCGCGCAACATGTTCGGCTTCAAGGACGGCACCCGCAACATCAAGGCCGAGGACACCGACCATCTCCGCGATCACGTGTGGGTGTCGAAGGAGGACGGGCCGGACTGGCTCGTCGGCGGCACGTACCTGGTGTCGCGCCGGATCCGGATGCACATCGAGATCTGGGACCGGACGTCGCTGGTCGAGCAGGAGCAGATCGTCGGCCGCACCAAGGGCGAGGGCGCGCCGCTGGGGCAGGCCAACGAGTTCGACGAGCCCGACCTGCACGTCAAGGGCGCGGGCGGGATCCCGTTGATCGGCGAGATCGCGCACATCCGGCTCGCGTCGCCGGAAGCGTTGAACGGGGCCAGGATCCTGCGCCGCGGCTACAACTTCACCGACGGCTCGGACGGGCTCGGGCACCTCGACGCCGGACTGTTCTTCGTGGCGTTCAACCGGGACTCGCGCACGCAGTTCGTGCCGATGCAGCAGGCGCTGTCCACAAAGGACGACATGATGGAGTACGTGGAGCACACCGGTTCCGGGCACTTCGCCGTGCCGCCGGGGGTGAAGGAGGGCGGGTTCTGGGGCGAGGGCCTGTTCCGGTGATCAGTTCCCCAGGGCCAGCCGGGCTTTGACCTCGCCGAGCGCTTCCTGGTACTCGGGTGACGGGTGCATCGCGACCGCCATCCGCAACTGGGCGAGCGCCTCGGTGAGGCGCCCCTGCCGTTGCAGGGTCCTGCCGAGCGCGAACCGCGCGTAGTGGTCGCTCGGATCGAGGTCGAGCACCTTGCGGAACGCCTCTTCGGCCCTGTTGAGCTGCGCGGACCCGAGATAGGCCCGGCCGGCCAGCAGCTGCACCGACGGTGCCTCCCCGGCTTCGGCCAGCACCTGTTTCAGCTCGCGCAACGCGTCGAGCGGCCTGCGTTGTGCCATCAACGCCTCGGCCTTCCGAAACGCTTCGAAGGTGCCGTCCGTCATTCGATCAACGTTACCTACCGCCTGCCGGTTCTTCGACTGCCGTCCGGGCGACAGGACCTGAATGAGTGGCGGTGCCGAGCCAGCACGCTCCGAAACCGAGCACCAGTCCGGCCACGACTCCCGGCGTCGGCACCTGTCCGAGCAACGGCCACGCGATCAACGCCGTCACGGACGGGACCACAGAGGACAGCGTGGTCATCGCCGCCGCCCCGCCCCTGCGCACGCCGACCAGGAACAGCGACGCCCCGCCCATCGAGTTGACCAGCACCAGGAACGCGAGGGTCAGCCAGAGCTGCCGCCAGTCCGTGACCGGGGAGCTCTCGGTCAGCGCCAGCAACCCGACGACCGGCACGGACACGGCGTGCTGCACGGCGTTGCCGCTGCGGAAGTCCGTGTCCCGGCAGAACCTCTGCTGGTACACGCCACCCGCGACGAACCCGAGCATGCCGAGCACCGTGAACATCGCGCCGGTCCCGAACGATCCCAGCCGGTCCCACAACGCCGCCAGCACCGCCGCGACGCCGAGCGCCAGCCCGGCGACCTGCTTCAGTCCTATTCGGACACGGAACACCCAGGCGGCCACCACGGCCGTGAGCACCGGCGTGCACGAGATGACCAACGCCGTCGTTGCCGCCGGCACGCCCATCCGCAGTCCGAGGTACACGCCGGAGAACTGGCACGCCTGCACCAGCAACCCGGCCACGCAGGTGTGCACGAGCTGCCGTCCGCGCGGCCAGCTCGCGCTCGTCACCAGGGCCACGACCGCCATCAGCGCGGCGGCGATGGCGAACCGGATCGTGGTCATCAGGAACGGCGGCGCCACGGCCACCGCGAGGGCCCCGACCGGATAGCCGGACGCCCAGACCAGCACCGTCGTGGCCGCGAAGCCGGGTTTGATCCGCACGGACTCCAGCAGTACCAGCCGCGTCGCTACGGAGCGAGGGTTTCGTTCCACGCCTTGGACATCCGGTGAACCGCCTCGGTGATGATCTCCGGCGAGGTCGCGAGGTTCATCCGCACGAAGCCCGCGCCGCCGGTGCCGAACGGAAGGCCGGAGTTCAGCGCGACCTTGCCGCGCTTGAGGAACGTCCTGGCGGGATCGTCGCCGAGCGCGCGGCAGTCCAGCCAGGCGAGGTAGGTGCCCTGACCGGGGGCGTAGCGCACCTCGGGAAGGTGTTCGGCCAGCAGTCCGGCGAGCAGTCGCCGGTTCTCGTCCAGCCCGTCCAGCAGGGCGTTCAGCCAGTCGACGCTGTGCCGGAACGCCGCGGTGTGGGCGAGGATCCCGACGTGACTCGGGCCGTGGCCGACCTCCTCGGGCAGCCTCTTGAGGTCGTCGGCCGCGTCCGGTCCGGCGATGGCGAGCGCGGCCTTGAGTCCTGCGAGGTTCCACGCCTTGGAGGCCGACATCAGCGACAGCCCGTCGTCCGCGACGCTCAGATACGGCACGAAGCCCTCGGCGGTGAGCGGAGCGTGGATCTCGTCCGCCACGACGCGTACGCCATGTGCACGCGAGAGCCGCGCGACTTCTTCGAGTTCAGCGACGGTGTGCACGGTGCCGGTCGGGTTCTGCGGGTTGCACAGCAGGTAGACCGAGCCCTTGCCCGCCTTGACGAACGCCGCTTCCAGCACGGCGAAGTCGACCCGCGCGTCGGCACCCAGCGGCGCCTCGACGACCTGGCGGCCCAGGGACTCGATGAACTGGAAGAACGGCGGGTAGACCGGGCTGTTGACCACGACGGGCGCGTCCCGGTGCGAGACCAGCCGGAACATCTCGACGACGCCCATCATCACGTCGGGCACGATCTTCGTCCGTTCGACCGCGGGCGCCCAGCCCCACCGCGTCTTCGCGAACTCCGCCAAAGCCTCGGCGTAGGCGGTGCCGTTGGGGTAGCCGGTGTCACCGCGCTCCACCGCCTCGATGATCGCCCGCGCCACGGGTTCGGCGAGCGGCACGTCCATCTCGGCCACCCACACGGGCAGCACGTCCTCGGGGTAGTGGCGCCACTTCATGCTGGTGCGGCGCCTGAGCTGGTCGAGGGTCAGCTGACGTAAAGGGTTCGCACTGGTCATGCGGCAAAAGCTAGGGGAACTCACGGGCAAGGTGTTTGCGTTCTTTGCTCATGGACGCCGTGGACCGCAAAATTCTTGCTGAACTGCAGCGCGATGGGCGAATCACCGTCACCGACCTCGCCCAGCGCGTGCAGCTGAGCATCTCGCGCTGCCAGCGGCGCCTGCGAGAACTGGAACGCGACGGCGTCATCCACGGCTACCGGGCCGTGGTGGACGCGGCCGCCCTCGGGTTCGGCTTCGAGGCGCTGGTCTTCGCCAAACTGCGCCTGGACACCATGGACGACTTCGACCGCGCACTGGTCGACGTGCCGAACGTGGTGGAGGCGCAACGGTTGTTCGGCAGCCCCGACTACCTGTTGCGCGTGGTCACCGCGGACCTCGCGTCGTACCAGCGGCTGTACGAGGAGACGCTGGCGAAGCTGCCAGGGGTGCGCGGGCTGACGTCGACGATCGTGATGAAGCAGGTGATCGAGCCGCGCCCGTTGCCGGCCAACGCGACATAGCTCCGCGACGAGCTCCTCGTGCTCAAACACCCGCCGCCTCCTTCACCCGAGCCAGCGCCGCCGGCCTGTGCTGATCACGCGCGAGCTCCTCGGTGACCGTCCAGTCGATCTTCCGGGCGAGCGCCCGCAGGATCGACTCGGCCTCGGCTTGCTCGATGCCGCCGAGTTCGGGCCGGGCCGCGACGTCGAGCGCCGTCTGCTCCGGCGTGGTCATCCATCCCGCGGTGAGCTCGGTTTCCACGCGTTCGAGGTCAAGGCGGCGGACGTCGCGCTTGACGAAGACCACGTCGCCCACGTTGGTGCGCAGCACAGGCCGTTGCTTGGGCGCGGCCACGACCGCCGTGCCGATGGTGCGCAGCAGGGCGCCGTGCCGGCGGGCCGCGGTGACGCTCATGAGTGCGACGGCGTCCTTGCCGTAGTCGGCCTGGGCCACGCCGAGTGCGACGGCCGTGAGGTCCGGTCGCCAGCGTGGATCGCCCAGCCGTTCCATCGGGGCCAGCGCGTAGTAGCCGGTGCTGATGTGGCTGAGCACCGCCTGTTCGCGCAACCGCTCGAACTCGCTGCGGGGGTGGGCGTACACGTCTCCCGCGTCTCTCGGGCGCAGGACCTTGTTCTCTCTCCTGGCGAGCTTGGTCGAGATGGTGACGCGGTCATTCATACGATCTCCGTAGGCTTGGAGCCTACGTTCATAGTACTCGTTTCGTTCGGGCATGCCGGGAATGCCCGAGGGCGTTGTCACGTTGCATGAGCCTGCGCTTCTCACTGATGGGTCCGGTACGAGCCTGGCGAGACGACGAGGAGATCGACCTGGGACCGCGCCAGCAGCGCGCGGTGCTGGCGGCGTTGCTGCTGAACAACGGCATGCGGCTGAGCAACGACCAGCTGATCGGCATGGTCTGGGACGATCCGACGCCGAGCGCCGTCATGGCGTTGCGGACGTACACGTACAAGATCCGCAAGGCCATTCCCGAGCTGGACCTGAAGTCCAAGGACGGCGGCTACACGCTCAGGGCGGAGATCTTCGACGACTGCCGCGACGAGCCGCTCGAAGGCCTGAGCAGCACCTACTTCGAGGCCCAGCGGGCCAGGATCGCCAACGAACGGCTGCACTGCCGCGAAACCCTGCTCGAACGCGAGATGGACGTCCTCGAACTGCAGAAGCACGTCGCGGCCTTCCCGCTCAGGGAAAGGACGCGCGCCCTGTTGATGCAGGCCCTCTACCGCGACGGCAGGCAGGCCGACGCGTTGGAGCAGTTCCATCAGGCGCGTGCCCTGCTCAACGACGAACTCGGCCTCGAACCCGGTCCCGAATTGCGGGAGGTGCACGCGCAGATCCTCCGGGGCGAGCTGAACCTGACGCGCCGGCCGGAGCAACTGCCGCCCGGCCTGCCGGACTTCACCGGCCGCACGACCGAGATCGCGCAGGCACTGCAGGCCCTCCCGCGCACCGTCGGCATCACCGGCATGCACGGCAGCGGCAAGACTGCGCTGGCCACGCACGTCGCGCACCTCGCCAAGCACGGTTACCCCGACGGGCAGATCTTCGTCCGGGGCAAGGACGTCGCGAACGAGCTGCTGCGCGCGGTCGGCGTCGAGAACCCCCACGGCGACAAAGCCGCGTTGTGGCGGGAAAAGGCGCGCGGCAAGCGGTTCCTGATCGTCGTCGACGACGTGCACGACCCCGCCCAGATCGCGGACCTGCACACCCCGGGCTCGGCCATGATCCTCACGAGCGTGCGGCGCTGGAACGAGCTGCCCAGCGTGACCTGGGTGAAGCTCGCCGGGCTGACCGAGGCCGAGGCGAACCAGTTCTTCCGCAGGGTCCTCGATCCCGCCAGGGCCGATGCCGAGGCGGACGCCGTGGACGAGGTGCTGGCGCGCGTCTCCCACCTGCCGAACCCCATCCGCGTGCTCGGCGGCAAGCTCACCGGCCGCCCGAACTGGACCGTGGCGATGCTGCTGGCCCAGATGAAACGTGAGACGCAGCTCGGCGAGGCCATCCCGTCCGACTGCATGGCCGTGCTGGCACCGATGATCAAGGCGGATCAGCAGATCACCGAGCGGGAACGCCATCTGCTGCAGTGCTTCGCGCGCCGCGACGCGGACGTGATCGACGTGTGCGAGGCCGCGGAGATGTCCGGCGCCGATCCTGGCGTGATCGATTTCCTGCTGGAGTCGCTGGCCGACGTGCACCTGATCGAACCGCTGGTGCTCGGCCGGTACCGGCTGCCGCGGTTCGTGCGGATGTACTTCGGGTGGCGCGCACCTGTTCTGACCAGCTGATTCATCTGGAATTTATGGCCTGACGATGTGGCGTCGGCAAGTTCGTAGACATGTCAACGAAGGAACTCGCAGGCAAGAAGGCACTCGTCACCGGCGCCACCTCCGGCATCGGCCGCTCCATCGCGGTCAAGCTCGCGGAGGCGGGGGCCACCGTCTACCTCACCGGTCGCCGCGCGGAACTCGGCAAGGAGACCGTCGCGCTGATCGAGCAGGCCGGCGGCACCGGTCACTTCATCGTCTCGGACGTCGCCAGCGTCGACGACGTCCGCAAGCTCGCCGAGGAGGTCGGCGAGGTCGACGTGCTCGTCAACAACGCGGGCATCTTCCCGTTCTCGCCGACGCCGGAGCAGTCCGTCGACGTCTACCAGAAGGTGTTCGACGTCAACGTCCGCGGCACCTACTTCCTCACCGCCGCCCTCGCCCCGGCGATGGTCGCCAAGGGCAAGGGCTCGATCGTCAACGTCTCGTCGATCGCGGCCGTCGTCGGCACTCCGGTCGGGTCCGTCTACAACGCCTCCAAGGCCGCGATGGACGCGCTGACCCGTTCGTGGGCCATCGAGTTCGGCCCCGGCGGCGTCCGCGTGAACTCCGTGGCGCCCGGCCCGGTCGCCACCGACAAGGCCCTGGCGGAGGCCGGTGAGGTGTTCGAGGCGATCGCGAAGGACCTTCCCCTCCAGCGCGTCGGCCAGCCGGAGGAGATCGCGGAGGCCGTGCTGTTCCTGGCTTCCGACAAGGCCAGCTTCATCACGGGCTCGGTGATCACGGCCGACGGCGGCTACGTCGCGAGCTGAGCCAGCACGGTGCGCAGCGACGAGGGCGACTCGACGTGCACGTTGTGGCCCGCGCCGGGGAACATCACCGGCTCGGGCACCAGCTCCCGCAGGTGTTCCTGAGGGCTCATCGGGTCGTTCTCGCCCGCCGCCAGCACGACGTGGGCCTGTGCGGCCATGATCAGCCCGGCCATGTCCGGCCGGCCCACGCCGAAGGCCCTCATGTCCAGCGACGGCGCCCATCCACCATCCACTTCGGACACGCCGTGCTGCAGTGGTACGCCCGCCATCTTCGACGCTCGCTCGACGGCTTCCTCCTCGGTGGCGAAGACCTTCCCGGGCTTCGCGGCGAGCGCGGCGGCCTTCTGCAACTCCTCGTCGGTCCACTGGACCTTGATCCCGACGCCGACGCACGTGGTGACCTCGACCCCGAACCACCCGCTCGCCAGCGTCAGCCCGACCACGCCGCCCAGCGAGTGCCCGACGATCGTGACGGGCTCGCGCGGGATCTCGTTCGCGACCGCCGCCGCGAACGAACCGAACGAGTACCGGTCGATCGCGGCGCTTCGTCCATGACCAGGCAGATCGGGCACGAGCCAGCTGCCCTCCCAGTCCTTCACGACGTCCTGCCACACCTCGCCGGTAGCGCCCAGCCCGTGCAACAGCACCAGCAACGGCCCGTTTCCACCACGTTCGACATGAAGCACGTCAGAATCCGTTCTATGCCCAGGACCGATGCCGACCTCATCGTCGACCCGGACACGTATACCTCGGGAGTCCCGCACGACGCACTAACCCGGCTGCGCGAAAAGAACGTGGTGCGCATCGACGACTTCTGGGCAGTCTTCCGCCACGAGGACGTCCGCACGGTCCTTCGCACGCCCGCCGTCTTCTCCTCGCACCGCGGCGCCACCCAGATCCGCGACCCCCTGCCTGCCGATCTGGCCTACGTCCAGCGCATGATGCTCAACCAGGACCCGCCAGAGCATTCGCGGTTGCGACGCATGTTGACCAGGGCTTTCACGCCCCGAGCCGTAGCGCTTCTGGAAGACCGCATCCGCTCGAACGCCCGCGAGATCGTTCGCGGCACGTCCGGCGACTTCGCTCATGCCGTCGCCGACCTGCCGCTGCTGACCCTGGCCGACGTCTTCGGCGTTCCGCGCCAGGACAGAGCGCTGCTCTACGACTGGAGCAACCGCGTGATCGGCTTCCAGGACCCCGACTACGCGCTGTCGTCCAGCTCGACCGCGGGCATGACCGACATGGCTCTCGCCGCGTTGGAGCTTCGCCCCGATGACGGCCGCGACCCGCGCGCCCGCGACGGCATGCCCGACCTCTACGCCTACGCGCACGCCCTGGGCTCGTACAAGCGCGCGCATCCGTCCGAAGACGTCCTGAGCAACCTCATGCTGGAGGACATCTCGCTGGAGGAGTTCGAGAACCTCTTCTGGCTCTTCTCCGTGGCGGGCAACGAAACCCTGCGCAACGGCATCCCGGGCGGCATGATCGCGCTACTCGCACACCCTGATCAGTACTCGCGCCTGCGCGCCGACCGTTCGCTGCTTCCCGTTGCGGTGGAAGAGATGTTGCGCTGGTGGACGCCGGTCATGCACTTCCGCCGCACGTGCGTGCGGGACACCTCGTTGTCCGGCCAGGAGATCCGGGCGGGAGACAAGGTCGTCGTCTGGTTTTCTTCGGCCAACCGGGACGAGCGCGTGTTCACCGAGCCGGACCGGTTCGACGTGGGGCGGCGGGAGGCCGACCACCTGAGCTTCGGGCACGGGCCGCACTTCTGCCTGGGCGCGCAGCTGGCGCGGACGCAGATGCGGGCCGTGTTCGACGCGGTGCTGGACCTGCCGGGGATGCTGGAGCTGGACGGGGAGATCGCGCGGTTGCGGTCGAACTTCCAGAACGGCGTGAAACACCTGCCGCTTAGGGTCGCCACGTGAACACCTGGGTTCTGCCGGACGACGTGCGTCTGCGCGAATTGCTCGCGTTCTTCGGGGCTTCCGCTCGAACCGGTGGCCGGTGACTTCGCCGGTGGGCAGTTCTACCTTTGCGGTGATGCGGGTTCGGAACGGCCGGTCCTCCACGCCAGTTCGGAAGGGCAGGCCGGCCTCGTCGCGAACAACCTGCGCGAAGCCGTCGAGCTGGTCGTCGGGCTGCCGCACCGGCAGGACTGCCTGACCTTCGCCGACTTCGAACCAAGGTCTCCCGTGCAGGAGGTGCTGCTGGCACGCCTGCGTGCTGCAGGCAGCACGGAAGACGCCCCGGCTCGTCTAGCCTGAGCGTTCGACTCACGCACTGTCCTGGGGGGACTTGAAGTGATGCGTCATGCGATCACGCTTGTTTGTGCTGGGCTGCTGGCAGCCTGTTCACCGGCGCCGGCCGAGCCCTCGGCCTCGACATCCGCACCGACGACCACGTCCACGGCGTCCACACCGGACCTGGTGAAGGCGATGGACGTGAAGGTGAAAGCGGCACTGATGCCGCCGGAGACCTTCGACGACATCGGTGGCCGGTTCGAGTCCGACAAGCCGAAGCTCACCGCCGAACCCACCGTCAGCAAGGGCGATCTCAGCCGGGTGTGCGAGGGCGCGAAGATCGACTCCGGTGTCTCGACCTCGCGCGTCCGGGTGTTCACGGGGCCCGTGATCATCGACCAGATCGTGTTCGGGCTGGTGGGTGTCGATGCGCAGCACGTCCTCGGCACGGTGCGGGACAAGGCTCGATCCTGCCGGACCTGGGTCGACGAGATCGGCAAGCCGGAGCGTGAGGTCAAGGCCGATGTGGACCTGCCTGAGCTCGAGGGTGTGGAAGGCTCGTACGCGTTCTGCAGCAGCTTCACCTTGATCTCGTCCCCGGTCTGGAGCTGTGAGGCCTTCCTCGTGCGCGGGGATCTGGTCGTCGGGCTCCGGGTCGTGGCCGGTGAGGAGGCGACGGCGAGGCGGCACCTGCCCGAGGCGGTGCGGCGTGGCGCGAAGACGCTGTCCGAGGTCGGCTGACGCGGCTATGGGCAGCACGTAGAGCGTCTGGCACGATTCAGTAGACCGGCTCCGACGGCCCACTGTGATCCGTAGGTGGCGACCCCCTGCCGGTCACCTGGCCCAAGTAGGCTCGTCGCGAGACGAGACGCAGGAGAAACAGGGAGCGCAAGTGGCGGTCATCGAACAGGTCGGAGCACGCGAGATCCTGGACTCGCGCGGCAACCCCACCGTCGAGGTCGAGGTGGCGCTGGACGACGGCACGCTGGAGCGTGCGGCTGTTCCGTCCGGTGCTTCGACCGGTGAGCACGAGGCGGTGGAGCTGCGGGACGGCGACGCCAAGCGGTACGGCGGCAAGGGTGTCGAGCGCGCGGTCACCGCTGTGCTCGACGAGATCGGGCCCGAGCTGGTCGGCATCGAGGCCGTCGAGCAGCGCATCGTCGACCAGAAGCTCGTGGACCTGGACGGCACGCCGGACAAGGGTCGTCTCGGCGCCAACGCGATCCTCGGCGTGAGCCTCGCGGTCGCGAAGGCGGCGGCGACGAGCTCCGGCCTGGAGCTGTTCCGCTACATCGGCGGACCGAACGCCCACGTGCTGCCGGTGCCGATGCTGAACATCCTCAACGGTGGTTCGCACGCGGACACCGAGGTGGACATCCAGGAGTTCATGATCGCGCCGATCGGCGCGGAGACGTTCCGCGAGGGCCTGCGCTGGGGCACCGAGGTCTACCACGCGCTGAAGTCCGTGCTGAAGAGCAAGGGCCTCGCGACCGGCCTGGGCGACGAGGGCGGTTTCGCCCCGAGCCTCGGCAGCAACCGCGACGCGCTCGACCTGATCCTCGAGGCCATCGAGAAGGCCGGTTACCGGGCGGGCCGTGACATCGCGCTCGCGCTCGACGTGGCCGCCACGGAGTTCTTCTCCGACGGCGCCTACACGTTCGAGAAGAACAAGCGGTCCGCCGAGCAGATGATCGGCTACTACTCCGAGCTCGTCCGCGACTACCCGATGGTCTCCATCGAGGACCCGCTGTCCGAGGACGACTGGGACGGCTGGGTCCAGATGACCGCCGAGCTGGGCGAGAAGGTCCAGATCGTCGGCGACGACCTGTTCGTCACGAACCCGGAGCGCCTGGAGGAGGGCATCTCCCGCCGCGCCGCCAACGCGCTGCTGGTGAAGGTCAACCAGATCGGCACGCTGTCCGAAACCCTCGACGCGGTCTCGCTGGCCACGTCGTACGGCTACAAGTCGATGATGTCGCACCGCTCGGGCGAGACCGAGGACACGACCATCGCCGACCTCGCCGTCGCGACCGGTGCCGGCCAGATCAAGACCGGTGCTCCGGCGCGTGGTGAGCGCACCGCGAAGTACAACCAGCTCCTGCGCATCGAGGAGAGCCTCGGCGACGCGGCGCGTTACGCGGGCGAGCTCGCGTTCCCGCGCTACACCCCGGAGAGCTGAGAGGCTTAACGCATGGCCGAGCGCGCGCGTCGTCCCCGTCGCCCCCGCGAAGAGCGGGAGGCGAGGCCCGCACGCGCGCGCAAGCCACCCCGTCCCAAGGCGCCGTCACGGCGCAGTGAGGGCACGGGTGGCGCGTTCGGCATGACCGGCACGCGACGGGCCGCGATGTTCGCGATGGTGCTGTGCGCACTGGCGCTGAGCATCGCGGTCCCGTTGCGGACCTACCTCTCGCAGCGCGACGAGCTGCGGGACGTGGGTGCCGAACAGCAGAAGCTGAGGGAGACGGTCGCCGCACTGGAACAGCGCAAGGCACAGCTGCAAGACCCGGCGTACGTGGAGATCGAGGCGCGCAAGCGGCTGCACTGGGTGCGGCCCGGCGAGACGCCCTACATCGTGCAACTGCCGGGTGACGAGAGTCGCAACACTGAAACGGAGAGGCCGTCGGGCAAGCAGGCGGCACAAGGGTCTTGGTACGAGGAACTGTGGGAATCGGTGACGCACAAGTAAGTGCTGCTGACCTGGAAACGGTCGCTCAGCAGCTCGGCCGCACGCCGCGCGGGACACGTGCGATCGCCTCGCGGTGCCCCAGCGGGCACCCGAACGTCGTTCAGACGAACCCGCGGCTGCCCGACGGGACGCCGTTCCCGACGCTGTACTACCTGACCTGCCCGAAGCTGAACTCGCTGGTCAGCACGCTGGAAGGCGGCGGGCTGATGAAGGAGCAGCAGGATCGTCTGGCGGTGGACGCCGAGCTCGCGGCCGCCTACCAGCGCGCGCACGAGGCGTACCTCGCCGAGCGCGACGCCATCGAGTCGCTGGGCACCCAGGTCACCGCGGGCGGCATGCCGGTCAGGGTCAAGTGCCTGCACGTGCACGTCGCCCACGCCCTCGCGAAGGGCCCCGGCGTCAACCCCATGGGGGACGAGGCGCTGGCGCTTCTGAGCGAGCAGGGACTGTGGCCCGCGGGTGATTGCGCAGCGAGTTAACGGTCAACGGAACCGAACGCACGCTTCACTCCGTCTTGGGTACACCTAGGCTTCGGAGTGGGGCAGGGTGGGACAGGTCACCGACTGGGGCATTCGCCGTAATGGCAGGACGGCGAGCCGCGATGACACACGAGAGGTGAGAATTCGTGGCAATGGCCAAACTGCGCGGACCGTCGGCGTTGACGCCCAGGCAAAAGGGCTTCGCTGTCGCTGCGCTGGCTGCGATGCTCGCCCCGGCGATGATCGTCGGTACCAAGCTCGTCGACTGGGTCAACCTCGCGAAGCACAACGACATCGCTGTCTCGCTGGGCCCCGCCGACGTCTTCGGTGCCTTGCACCGCGACCCGGCTGAGCTGGGCGCGTCCGGCCGCCTGCCGCTGTCCGAGGAGCTGAGCGCCGCACTGCTCGCCGACCTCGAAGACGGCGACCTCGACCTCGACGAGGGCAGCCTGCTCGACGACGTCGCGGGCGTGCACGACATTCCCGGCGTCATGGTCGAGGCGTACCTCCGCGCCGAGGACAAGATGGCCGAGCTGGTTCCCGGCTGCAACCTCGACTGGGCGCTGCTCGCGGGCATCGGCAAGGTCGAGTCGAACCACGCCAACAGCGGCCGCGTGAACGCCGTCGGCGACGCCACCCCCAAGATCCTCGGCCCGGTCCTCAACGGCGCCCCCGGCATGGCCGCCATCAGCGACACCGACGCCGGCCGCCTCGACGGAGACAGCACCTGGGACCGCGCGGTCGGGCCGATGCAGTTCATCCCCTCGACGTGGGCGAGCTTCGGCGGCGACCTGAACGACGACGGCAACGTCAACCCGAACAACATCTACGACGCCGCCCTGGGCGCCGGCCGCTACCTCTGCGCAGGCGGCGGCGACCTGACGAAGCAGGCCGACCGGGCCGCCGCCGTCTTCCGCTACAACCACTCCACGACGTACGTCGAGACGGTCCTCAAGTGGGCCAAGCAGTACAGCGACAACGTCGACATCCTGCCGAACCTCCCGACCACCGGGGACAACGCGCAGAACCCGGCGCCGGGCAACACCAACCCCGGCACGCCGACGACCCCGCCGACGACGACAACTCCGCCGACGACCACGACCACGACCACGACGACCACCACGACGACGCCGCCGAACTGCCCGACCACGACGACGAGCACCACCAGCTCGACGACGACTTCGACGTCCACGTCGACCACGACGACGACTCCGCCGCCGTCCACGTGCACGACGACGACCACAACGACGCCGCCGACGACCACCACGACCACGACGACCACCACTACGACGACGACAACCACGACGCCGCCGCAGCAGAACTCGTCCACCGGTCCCACGCAGTCGTCCACGAGCCCCGCCGGCAGCAGCAGCGCCGCCAGCTCGTCGGCCCCCCTCTCGCAGAGCCTGGTCACGAGTACGCCGAGCTAGCCCGGCGTGTCGGGTTGGAACGATTCCAACCCGTACTTCGTTCGGTGCGATTCGGGCAGAAACGTTGGAGCGAAGGGGATCGGGTCTCCTAGCTTCGTCTGCATGCCGAAGCGCAACTCAAGCGTGGTGGGCCGGGAGTTCGGTCAGGGCGTCCGCGACGCCATCGAACAGAGCGGCATGACCCAACGCGGACTCGCCGAACTGGTGGACTGGCAGGAAGCCAAGATCTCCGACGCGGTGAACGGCAAGGGCGGCATCAGCGAGGTCGACCTGATCCGGCTGCTCTCCTACTGCCGCGTCCCGCACGCTGAAGTCGACCGCATGGTCGCGCTCTACCGTGAGACACGGGAGAAGGGCTGGCTTCAGTTCTACGAAGGCGGAGAGCCGGTCCCACTACGTGCTCTCATCGATCAGGAACGGCTCGCGAACAAGATCACGACATGGTCTTTGACCTACGTGCCGGGCCTCTTTCAGATCGCTGGCTACATCCGCGCGCAGTTGGAGAATTCGGCGGTCATCAAGCCATCCGACTTCGACGATCTGATCCGGTTGAAGCTCGACCGGCAGGTGATCTTCGACCGCAGTCGGGAGTTCCTCTTCTACATCCATGAGAACGCGCTCCGGTTGGAGGTCGGCGGCCCGGACATGATGCGGACCCAGTTGCTCCACCTCCTGATGATGGCGGTGCGCCCGTACATCACCATCAGAGTCGTGCCTGCGGCGATCGGCGCACACGCTGGTGGGGCTGGCCCGTTCGTCAAGCTGGAGTACAACCAGTACGAGCCAGCCATCTGGGTCGAAGCCTTGCGGACGGGCTTGTTCCTGGACGACAAGGAGAGCCTGGATGCCTACGACGATGTGTTGAAGTGGCTCGACAAGCACGCGTTGGATGCTGAAGAGTCGAGGAGACTGATCAGCAGCCTTGAGGCCCAAGGGGGCGTTTCGCTTGTCGATCTGGCGGAAGAGCAGCTATAGCGGCAATGTGAGCGACTGCGTCGAGGTCGGGCACGGTGTCGGCATCCGCGACAGCAAGGCCCCCGCCACGCACCTCCCCGTGTCGGAGCAGGCGTGGTCGGCGTTCCTCCACCTCGTGAAAGTGCCATGAGCCCGAGGTTCTCCCCGGACGTCGAGAACGGCCTTTACCTGGAGCACGAAGGTCCGGGGATCGATGTCGGACGGCAGCCGGTCGAGTTCGATCCCACCCTCGCTGTCGGTGAGGTCGACAGGTTCGAAGCGTGGGGAGCCGACGTCGGCCGGGTCGTCGCGCCCATCGGCGAACTCGAGCGCGGACTGTTCTTCCTCTGCATGGACTAAATCGGGTGGCACGGACCGCGTTCCTTGGCATGGTGCCGGTGTGCGTCTCGACTACCCGCTGAAGACCGCCCGCCTCCACCTCCGCCCCTTCGAGCCGGGCGACCTCGACGACTTCTACGCCTACCGCTCCCGCCCGGAAGTCTTCCGCTACCTCTACGAGGAGTCCGTCAGCCGCGAGGAGTGCGCGGAGCTGCTGGCCAAGCTGGTGAGCGACAACGAGCTCACCGAGGAGGGCCAACGGCTCGCGCTGGCCGTGCACCTGCCGGAAGCGGACAGGGTCATCGGCGGCGCCGTTCTCAAGTGGCGCAGCGAGAAGGACCGGCAGGGCGAGATCGGCTACAGCCTCAACCCCGACTTCCAGGGCCACGGTTACGCCTCCGAGGCCGCCGGAAAGATGCTCGAACTCGGCTTCGAGCAACTCGGCCTGCACCGGATCGTCGCCGAGTGCGACCCGCGCAACGAGCCGTCGTGGCGCCTCATGGAACGCCTCGGCATGCGCAGGGAGGCGCACTTCCGGCAGAACGAGATCTTCAAGGGCGAGTGGGGCGACCTGTTCGTCTACGCGCTCCTGGAAGAGGAGTACGAGCGTGCTCAGACCTGACTTCCCGATCAGGACGGACCGTCTCGTCCTCAGGCCCTTCAGACCGGGCGATCTCGACGACGTCCTCGCGTACCGGAGTCTCCCCGAGGTCACCCGCTACCTCCACGACGAGCCGTACACCCGCGCGCAGGCCGCGGAGAACCTGGCCAAGTGGATCGGCCGGGGCGAGATCACCGAGGAGGGCCAGTGGCTGGCCACCGCGGTCACGCTCGACGGCCGCGTCATCGGTGAGGTCGACATCACGTGGCGCAGCGAGGAGCACCGGCAGGGCGAGGTCGGCTACATCTTCAACCCGGCGTTCCAGGGCCACGGGTACGCGCGGGAGGCGGCCGAGGTGATGCTCAAGATCGGGTTCGAGGACCTCGGGCTGCACCGGATCGTCGCCGAGTGCGAGGTGCGCAACGAGCCGTCGTGGCGGCTCATGGAACGGCTGGGCATGCGCAGGGAGGCGCACTTCCGCCACCACGAGTTCTTCAAGGGCGAGTGGGCCGACTGCTTCGTGTACGCGATGCTTGCGGAAGAACATCGGAACCACTGAGGAGTGCCCATGTCGCGGGTCGCGGCCATCGACTGCGGAACCAACTCGATCCGGCTCTTGATCGCGGACGTGACGAAGCGCGAGGACGGCACGGCGTGGCTGCGGGACGTCCATCGCGAGATGAAGATCGTCCGGCTCGGGCAGGGCGTGGACGCGACCGGGCGGTTGCACCCCGACGCGATCGAACGCACGCGCCAGGCTCTTCTCGACTACGTGCGCACGATGCAGCGCAAGGGCGTGGAGGTCGCACGGATGGTCGCGACGAGTGCCACGCGGGACGCGAGCAACCGCGACGAGTTCTTCGGCATGACCGAGTCGATCCTCGGCGCGCCCGCGGAGGTGATCACCGGGGACGAGGAGGCAAGACTGTCCTACCTCGGTGCGGTGGCCGATCTTGACCCGGACGAGGGACCCTTCCTCGTCACCGATCTGGGTGGTGGCAGCACCGAGTTCGTCCTCGGCACGGGCGCCGAGGTGGAGGCCGCGAGGTCGATGGACATCGGCTGCGTGCGGCTGACGGAGCGGTTCATCCACTCCGATCCGCCGAAGCAGGACGAAATCGAACAAGCGGAAGCGTTTGCGCGCGCGGCGATCAAAGAGGCTTTCGAAGTCGTCCCCGTGGAGAAGGCGAAGACGTGGATCGGGGTCGCCGGCACGGTTACGACATTGTCAGCCCTGGTCCAGGGGTTGGAGGTGTACAACAGCGACGATATTCACCTCTCCCGCATCACACTTGACAATGTTCGTGAAATCACCGACCGTATCCTCTCCATGACGCATGATGAGCGTGCCTCGCTGGGACCCATGCACCCCGGTCGAGTGGATGTGATCTGCGGTGGAGCGGTGGTACTGCGTGCGATTGCCGAGGAGCTGGAGAATCGCGCGGGAATTCGCACGCTCGTGTGCAGCGAGCACGACATCCTCGACGGCATCGCGTTTTCGCTGGTCTAGCGCCGAATTAAGGTGCGCTTGAGGTGATCGTGACAATTTTGTGACCGATTTCGGTGCGCGTACCACTGGACGCCCCGGTTAACGTCCTCTCACGTTTTGGGAGGTGGACGAGACCTCCCGGGGAGGCGCGCGCACGCAATATCTGCGGAGCGGCGCCGGGGAAAGGCGGGAGAGACTGATGTCGCGATCACGGGTTGCGTGGGTGGCTTTGCCAGCCGCGCTCGCCATGACGCTCAGCGCATGCGGCGGCGGTGGCGGTAGCACCAACGCCACCGATGGCAAGGACAACCCGGACGGCACGGTGTCGATCTACGGCACCGAGCCCAAGAGCACCTTGTTCCCGGCCAACACGACCGAGGCCGGCGGTGGCAAGGTCACCGACTCGCTGTTCTCGCGGCTGGTCGGTTACAAGACCGAAGACGGCGCGCCCTACAACTTGATGGCTGACGCGATCACCACGAGTGACGCCAAGGTCTACAACATCAAGATCAAGCAGGGCTGGAAGTTCCACGACGGCACCGAGGTCAAGGCGAAGAACTTCGTCGACGCCTGGAACTGGGCCGCGTACGCGCCGAACGCTCAGCAGGCGGCATCGTTCTTCGCCCCCATCGCGGGCTTCGACGACGTCCACCCGGCCGACGAGAACGCCAAGCCGGCCAAGGACAAGATGTCCGGTCTCGAGCTCGTGGGCGACTACGAGTTCAAGGTCACCCTCAACGGTCCGACCTCGGTCTTCACGACGATGATCGGCTACACGCCGTTCGCGCCGATGGCCGACTCGTTCTTCGCGGACCCGAAGGCCGCCGAGGCCAAGCCGATCGGCAACGGCCCGCTCAAGTTCGTCTCCCGCACGCCGAACGCGCTGATCAAGATGGAGCGCTTCGACGACTACAAGGGTGAGGACAAGGTCCACTTCAAGACCTTGGACTACAAGATCTACTCCTCCCAGGAGACCGCGTACCAGGACCTGGTCGCGGGCAAGCTGGACTTCATGGAGGCCCTGCCCCCGTCGGCCAAGGTCGGCGAGAAGTACAAGGCCGACCTCGGTGACGCCGTGGTGACCGCGAACCTGCTCGGCCAGAGCGCGATCGCGTTCCCGCAGTACATCGAAGAGTTCAAGAACGTGAAGCTGCGCCAGGCCGTCTCGATGGCCATCAACCGCGAGCAGATCACGAAGACCGTGCTGGCCGGCTCGTACGTGCCGTCCACCAGCTTCGTCTCGCCCGGCATCAAGGGCTACCGCGCGGACACCTGCGGCGAGTACTGCAAGTACAACCCGGAGAAGGCCAAGCAGCTGTTCCAGGAGTCGGGCTTCAAGGGCACCAAGCTGACCATCCAGTCCAACCAGGACGGTGGCCGCAAGGAGCCTCTCGAGGCGGCGTGCAACAGCATCAAGCAGGCGCTGGGTGTTGACTGCGAGTTCGTCGGTGCCACCAACTTCGGTGCGTTCCGTCAGATCGTCGACGGCAAGCAGCTGACCGGCATGAGCCGTTCGGACTGGTCTGCCGACTACCCGTCGATCGAGAACTTCCTCAACCCGCTGTACCGCACGGGTGGTTCGTCCAACGACTCGAACTACTCGAACCCCGAGGTCGACGCCCTGCTCAAGAAGGCCGACCAGACGGCCAGCGAGGACGAGGCGATCAAGATCTACCAGCAGGCAGAGGACCTCATCGCCAAGGACCTGCCCTCCATGCCGACCTGGAACGAGAAGGGCATCGGCGGTCGTTCCAAGAACCTGCTCGACGCCAAGATGTCGTTCAAGCGTCAGGGCGCCCTGGAGTCGTTCCGCGTCAAGGCCTGATTGCCTAACACCTGAGTTCTGAACACACCGTCCGGCCCCGCGTCCCTCAAGCGTTACGGGCGCGGGGCCGGTGCGGTGTCCAGGACCTTGGGCGCCCCCCACCACGCAAGGAGCCGACCTCATGGGTCGCTATGTGCTGCGCCGTCTGCTGCAGCTGATACCGGTCTTCCTGGGGACCACTTTCCTGATCTACGCCCTCGTCTGGGCGATCCCGCAGGACCCCTTCGCGGGCAAGTGCGGCCAGCGGCCGTGCGATCCGGCCTACATCGCCGAGATGAGCCAAAAGCTCAACCTCAACGACCCGTTGGTCGTCCAGTACTTCAAGTACCTGGGCAACCTGCTCGTCGGTGACTTCGGCACCACCTTCAACGGCGTCTCCGTCGGTGAGCAGATCGCCACCTCGTGGCCGATCACCCTCAAGATGGGCATCATCGCGCTGATCATCGAGGCCGTCATCGGCATCGTCGCCGGCGTCCTCACCGGTCTGCGCAAGCAGGGCTTCCTGGACAACCTCGTCCTCGTCTCGACCCTGTTCCTGATCTCGCTCCCGGTCTTCGTCACCGGTTTCGTGCTGCGGCTCTACCTCGGCCCGCAGGGCTTCGACCTGATGGACACCTCGGTCAGCTCCGATCCGACGTTCGGCGAGCTGATCCTGCCCGGCTTCGTGCTCGGCAGTCTCTCGATGGCCTACGTGGCCCGCCTGACCCGGTCGAGCATCGTCGAGAACCGGCGCGCGGACTACGTGCGCACGGCCATCGCCAAGGGTCAGCCGCAGTCCCGCGTCGTCGGCATCCACCTGCTGCGCAACTCTCTGATCCCGGTGATCACGTTCCTCGGCACCGACCTCGGCAGCCTCATGGGCGGCGCGATCGTCACCGAGGGCGTCTTCAACATCAACGGCATCGGTGGCCTGATCTTCCGCGGCATCCAGGAGAAGGAAGGGATCATGGTCACGGGCATCGTGACCCTGCTGGTCCTGGTCTACCTGCTGATGAGCCTGATCGTCGACCTCCTGTACGCCGTTCTCGACCCGAGGATTCGCTATGAGTGACCCAGGATCCGTGTCCGGCGGAACCGGACTCGAGGCGTCCGCGGCGGCAGGTGTCGACCAGCTCAGCCACGTCGACGACTCGTCGCAGAAGCAGAAGAAGCCGCGCTCGCTCTGGAGCGACGCGTGGGGCGAGCTGCGCACCAAGCCCACGTTCATCATCTCGTTGGTGATCATCGCGATCATCGTGCTGATGGCGGCTTGGCCGACGCTGTTCACGTCGGTCGACCCGCGTGCGGCCGATCTCGACAAGTCGCTGCAGCCGCCTTCGGGTGACGCGTGGTTCGGCTACGACCTGCAGGGCTACGACGTCTACGCCCGTGCGATGCACGGCGCCCGCGCGTCGCTGCTGGTCGGCATCTTCGCGACGCTGCTGACCGTGCTGATCGGGTCGACCGTCGGCATCATCGCCGGCTACGCGAAGACGTGGATCGACAGCGTGTTGTCGCGGTTCAGCGACATCTTCGCCGGCATCCCGTTCGTGCTCGGTGCGATCGTCATCCTGACGACGCTCAACGCGCCCACGGAGAACCCCGGCGTCTTCCGGATCATCACGCAGGTGGTGCTCTCGATCGCCGTGCTGTCGTGGCCGGTGGCCATGCGCATCATGCGTTCGGCGACGCTCGTGGCGAAGCAGCAGGACTACGTCAAGGCCGCCCGCGGTCTCGGTGCGTCCCCGCTGCGGATCGTGTTCCGGCACCTGCTGCCGAACACCGTGGCGCCCGTGCTGGTGTACGCGACGATCGCCCTGGGTGCCTTCATCGGCGCCGAGGCGACGCTGGCGTTCCTCGGCATCGGCCTGCGTCCGCCGGTCGTGTCGTGGGGCGTGATGATCTCCGAGTCGCGCGACTACTTCCAGTCGGCTCCGCACATGCTGCTGTTCCCCGCGGGCTTCGTCACGATCACCGTGCTGGCCTTCGTCATGCTCGGTGACGCCGTGCGCGACGCCCTCGACCCCAAGTCCCGATAGGGGAATCCTGTGACTCAGCCATTGCTGGAGGTCGAGGATCTCCACGTGGAATTCCGCACCCGCGACGGTGTCGCGAAGGTGCTCAACGGCGTTTCGTACCACGTCTCGGCGGGCGAAACCCTTGCGGTGCTGGGTGAATCCGGTTCCGGCAAGTCCGTGACCGCCCAGACGATCATGGGCATCCTGGACACGCCGCCGGGGTTCATCACCAACGGTTCGATCAAGTTCCGCGGTGAGGACCTGCTGACCCAGTCGGCGGAAGAGCGCCGTCAGGTTCGTGGCGAGGGCATCGCCATGATCTTCCAGGACGCTCTGTCGGCCCTGAACCCCGTGTTCACGATCGGGTTCCAGATCGAGGAGCAGCTCAAGGTCCGCCGCGGGATGTCCAAGGCGGACGCTCGCAAGCGGGCGGTCGAGCTCCTCGACCAGGTGAAGATCCCGAACGCCAAGGGTCGCGTCTCGGACTACCCGCACCAGTTCTCCGGCGGTATGCGGCAGCGCGCGATGATCGCGATGTCGCTGGCGCTCGACCCGGAGCTGCTGATCGCGGACGAGCCCACGACCGCGCTGGACGTCACCGTGCAGGCCCAGATCATGGACCTGCTGGCGGAGATCCAGAAGGAACGCGACATGGGCATGATCCTGATCACCCACGACCTCGGCGTCGTCGCCGACGTCGCGGACCGGATCTCGGTCATGTACGCGGGCCGCATCGTCGAGCACGCCGACGTCTACGAGCTGTTCCGCGCGCCGGGGCACCCGTACACCGAGTCGCTGCTCGAGTCCCTGCCGCGCGTCGACCTGCGCGGCCAGGAGCTCAAGACCATCAAGGGTCTGCCGCCGTCGCTGACCAACATCCCACCCGGCTGCCCGTTCAACCCGCGCTGCCCGCGCGTGTTCGACAGGTGCTCCACCGAGGTGCCGGTCGTGCACAACCTCGGCATGGGCCGCACCAGCCGGTGCCACATCGCGGAGGAGGTGGTCGCTCGTGGCTGAGCCGATCCTCGAGGTCGAGAACCTCGTCAAGCACTTCCCGGTCCGCGTCGGCGTGCTGTTCAAGCGCACCGTGGGCCACGTCAAGGCCGTCGACGGTGTCTCGTTCACTCTCAACAAGGGCGAAACCCTTGGTGTGGTGGGCGAATCCGGTTGTGGCAAGTCCACGCTGGCCCAGGTGCTGATGCGCCTGGAACCGCCGACGTCGGGCCTCGCGCGCTTCGAGGGCCGCGACATGTTCGCGATGAAGGGCGCGGAGCTGCGCAAGCTGCGCCGCGACATCCAGATCGTGCTGCAGGACCCGTACACGTCGCTGAACCCGCGCATGACGGTCGGCGACATCGTCGGGGAGCCGTACGAGATCCACACCGAGGTCGCGCCCAAGGGCGACCGGCAGCGCAAGGTCCAGGAGCTGCTGGAGACCGTGGGGCTCAACCCGGAGCACATCAACCGGTACCCGCACCAGTTCTCCGGCGGTCAGCGCCAGCGCATCGGCATCGCCCGCGCGTTGGCGTTGAAGCCCAAGGTGATCGTGTGCGACGAGCCGGTGTCCGCTCTGGACGTCTCGATCCAGGCTCAGGTCATGAACCTGCTGGGCGACCTGCAGTCCGAGATGGGTCTCTCGTACGTCTTCATCGCGCACGACCTGTCGGTGGTCCGCCACCTGTCGGACCGCGTCGCGGTGATGTACCTCGGCAAGATCGTCGAGATCGGCACCGAGGAAGAGATCTACGAGCGTCCGATGCACCCGTACACGCAGGCTTTGTTGTCCGCCGTGCCGGTGCCGGACCCGACCCAGCGCGGCCGGCGCGACGTCATCCGCCTGACGGGTGACGTGCCGTCGCCGATCGACCCGCCCTCGGGTTGCCGGTTCCGCACGCGGTGCTGGAAGGCGCAGGACATCTGCGCCACCGAGGTTCCCGAGCTCGTGGTGCGCAACGACGGTCACCCCGCCGCGTGCCACTTCGCGGAGGAGCGCGCGGTCGTCTGATGTTCATCTGGAGGAGGGGCCACGCCGTCGGTGTGGCCCCTCCTTCGTTTTCCGGGTGCTTCTAGCGTTCACGGTGTTCGGCGGCACCCTGCTGGTGGCTTGGCATCACTCTCTCGGGCTAGTTGGTGATTATCCAAGTAGCTGTCGACCTGGGCGGCCGCTGCTCTTCCAGCGGTATCCCGGTTCAGGTCGCCGTCACTACTTTTCATTGCGTTCAGTTCCCGATGCCTGGGGAGGAAACAGTGATGAAGAAGACGTTCCTGGTCGCGGTCGGAATCATCGGCGCATTGGTCGCCACCGCCATGCCCGCCAGTGCGAGTGAAAGCGGTCTTTCCGGAAATCTGCGGAAAGGCGAGTGGGTCAACTACGGCACCCAGCGGACGGTGACCGTCGGCGGTACCAACATCTACGTGCGCAAGACCGACGGGCCCGAGATCGACGTCAAGTGGCGTCGCTGCTCAGGCGGTGCCGAGGGATCCGCGGTGCGGCTGCAGAACGCGGACCCGACGCCGTACGTGCGAATCGGCTCCGGCTTCCGCGCGAGCACGGTCTTCTGCCTTTCCGCGAAGTCGTACGGCAGCAACTCCACGGACACCTGGAACGGCAACGTCCGCTGGAACGTGAGCTGAGAAATGCGGTTCGTTCTCCTGCTGGTGTTGTTCGCCGCGGGGTGTGGTGCGAGCGCGGCAGAGCCCGCCGGACATCCGGGCGAGGTGCGTTCGCTCTATTCGGCGATGAAATGGCCGTCGGACGTCCGGCCCGACCTGGAGGCGCTGATCAAGGCGACGGCGCCGGCCCAGGGTGAGCAGGGCTTCGCACGTCAGGCGCTGGCGGTCGTGAACACCTGTGCCTGGTATCGCTCGTGGGACGCGGCGGTCACACGGGGAGACAAGGCGCAGGCGGCCACGGCACTCGACGCCATCGAACACCTCGTGACCCGGTACCCGCCGGAGGCCGACACGGCAGGACGCCAGTTCGTGCGGGACGCGGCCGCCAAGGCCTCGTCCGGCGATCCGGCCCTGGTCCGCGACTACGTGGACGCGAACTGCTTCGACACCAGGTGGGCTTAGAGCTCACTCACCCGCGCAGCACGTCGAAGGCGCGCTGCGCGGGTGCCTGGCCGAGGAAGTCCTTGATGGCGAGCGCGCACTCCAGTGGGCTGTTCGTGCTCGTGTCGACCTCGAAGTCGTAAAGCCCGTGCTGGTGGACGCACTGGAGCTGTTTCGCCGCCACGCCAGGCACCCGGTCACCTCGTGCCCGTTCGCGCCGCTCCAGCTCGTCTGGAGGGCAATGCACGCCCACGAGGACGACGTCCAGGCCGTCCAGGACGGTGAGGCAGTCCTGAAGGCGCCACGGCTCGCTCAGCACGTGGTCGACCACGAGGTCGTTGCCCGCCTGCGCCATCCCCGCGACGGCACGGTGGAAGCCCGCTCTCGTGCGACGCAGGACCTCTGTGACCGCGGGCCCGTCGAGCTCCAGCGTGCGTTCGACCGCCCGCATGGCACCGAAGGCGTCGACCGCCAGGTGGAAGTACGGGGTGTCCAGCACCTTCAGCAGTTCCGCGGCGATGCTCGACTTGCCGGAGCTGGACGTCCCGTTGAGAAAGATGATCATCGGCTCAGGTCCGTGAGCGTCACCCCTGGAGCGACCTCGCGCGTGCCGATCTCGACGAACCCGCGCTTGCGGTACAGGGCGAGCGCGGGCTCGTTCTTCGTGCCGGTGCTGACCGTTTGCGGCCCCTGCGGCAGCTCGTCGAGCAGCTTCGACGCGATGCCGCGGCGATGCGCCCGCGGGTGCACGACCAGCCGGCAGATGTCCACAGTGGACCCGTCGAGCTGGTAGGACACCGCGCCGGCGAGACCTTCCTCGTCGTAGAGCCCGAGGAAGGTCTCGTCGCAGGCACGGAGTTCGTCGAGCGACTCGTGCAGCGGCGGGATGCCGTCGAAGCCGATGATCTCGGCCTCGACGGCGTACGCCAGCCGTTGCACCGTCCACACCTCGTGCAGGACGGTGTCGTCGGACAGGTCGAGGATCACGTGTTGGACGAGTTCCGCACGAACGCCGCGAGGTCCTCGGACTGCTGGATCCTGCTGGGCTCGTGGACGTACATCATGTGGCCGGCCGGGTAGTAGGCCGACTCGATGTTCGCCGTGAGCTCCTTCGGGATCTGCAGGTGCGCGATCAGGTGCTCGGCCGCGAAGTACGGCGTGGCGCCGTCGAACCAGCCGAACGCGACGTGCACCTTGAGGTGCGGGTTCGCCCGCATCGCCGCCGAGAGCTTGCCCGCCGTCGTGACGTGGCGGCCCTCGAACTCCTTGTACGACCAGTTCTCGATGACCCGCGCGAGAACCTCGTACGGCAGGTCGCTGGAGTAGCCGAGCTCGGCGTGCAGGTAGTGGTTGAGCACCGCGGAGTACGGGCCGAGGATCGCGTCGATGGACGGGTCCGCGGAGATGCCCTCGCGGCCGTAGTCGGTGTCCCAGCCGGTGAAGCGGGCGTCGATGCGGCCGACGGTCTTGCGGTCGCGGCGCAGCAGTTCGGTGAAGAACCGGATGTGCTCGATGCGCAGGTCGACCGCGTCCACGTACTCCTCGGACAGCCCGGTGAGCCGGGCGAGCTTCTCGATCGTCGCGGCCCGCTCGACGTCGGTGAGCCGGTTGCCGCGCGCGAGGGCGTAGGGGTAGTCGCGGACCGCGAACTCCTCGGCCTCGGCGAGCACCTCCTTGAGCGGACGGTCGCCGTGCAGGCCGTGGTAGTTGGCGATGGCCGCGTACGTCGGCAGGAAGAGCGTGTAGGCGAGGTCGTGGCCCTCGTTGAACTCCAGCGTCGCGAAGTCCAGCACCGAGGAGATCAGCATGAGCCCGTTGAGGTACATGCCGTGCTTCTTCTGCAGGTGCTCGGCCAGGCCGGCCGCGCGGAGCGTGCCGTACGACTCGCCGCAGAGGAACTTGGGCGACATCCAGCGGCCGTTGCGCGCCGTCCAGAGCCGGATGATCTCGGCGATGGACTCGATGTCGGGCTGGTAGCCGTGGTAGCTGCCGGGCTTCTCACCCTGCGCGGCCCGGGAGAACCCGGTCGACACCGGGTCGATGAACACGAGGTCGCTCTCGGCGAGCAGGCTCTCCTCGTTGTCCGCGATCCCGTACGGCGGCGCGGTGAGGTTGCCGACGTCGCCACTGAGGACCCGGCGCGGCCCGAGGAGCCCCATGTGCAGCCACACGCTGGCGGACCCCGGCCCACCGTTGAACGCGAACGTCACCGGCCGCTTCAGCGGGTCGGCGCCATCGAGTGTGTAGGTGGTGACGAAGACCTCGGCCTTGGGCTTGTGGCCCTCGAACACGCCGTCCTTCATCACCTCTTCCTTGAGCACGATCCGCCCGGTGGTGGCGGTGTAGTTCAGCTCGCGGCCCTTGACGGTGATGCTGTGCTGGGTGGTGACCAGATCATCAGCGGGAGACTCGGGCTTCTCTTCGGTCTTCTCCTCGGACATGGGAGCAACACTACGGAACTCGACGATCGAATAACGGCCTGCCGAGCCTGTCCACGCCTGGTCGAGTGGCGCGAGACCGTGGCTCGGGAGAAGCGCGCGGCGTTCATGGATTGGGACTACTGGGGCCGGCCGGTGCCGAGCTTCGGGCCGCTGGACGCCTCGCTGCTCATCGTGGGCCTCGCACCCGCCGCACACGGGGCGAACAGGACGGGCCGGATGTTCACCGGCGACCGGTCCGGCGACTTCCTGTACCGAGCGTTGTACGAGGTCGGCCTGGCCTCGCAACCCACGTCCGTGTCGCGGGACGACGGCCTGGAGCTCTACGGCGTGCGGATCGCGTCCCCGGTGCGGTGCGCGCCGCCCGCCAACAAACCGACACCCGCCGAACGTGACCGGTGCTCGCCGTTCCTGCGCGAGGAGCTCGGGCTGATGACGTCACTGCGGTCCGTGGTGGTGCTCGGGGCGTTCGGGTGGCAGGCGTTCCTGCCGTTGCTGGGGTCCGCACGGCCGAAGTTCGGGCACGGGGTGGAGGTCGAGCTCGGTGGCCTGCGGGTGTTCGGCTGCTACCACGTTTCGCAGCAGAACACGTTCACCGGGAAGCTGACGCAGGAGATGCTTCAGGACGTGCTGAAACGGGCCTCTGCCTAGGATGCGCGGCGTGAAGTTCTGGACCGACGGCACCTACGGCGTGCAGCCACCTCTCACCGACGAGGCCGTCCGTGAGGCGGAGGCGTTGCTCGGCGTGCGGCTGCCGGAAGCGCTGCTGGAACTGCTGCGCGTGCAGAACGGCGGCGGAGTGGTCGACGAGCGGTCGGCGTTCCCGAGCGAGCCGAACTCGTGGGCGCCGGACCACGCTCCGTTCGACAGCCTGATGGGCATCGGGACCGCCGGGCGCGCGATGTCGTTGCTCGACACGCCCTACCTCGTCGAGGAGTGGGGGCTGCCGTCGCCCGTCGTGCTGCTGACCGGGGACGGCCACTGGTGGATCGCCCTGGACTACCGCACGTGCGGTGCGGACGGTGAGCCGTCGGTCGTCTGGCTCGACGCCGACGACGAGTCGGAGCTGGTGCTGGCGCCCGACTTCCGGTCGTTCCTGGCCGGTCTCGTGCCCGCCGAGTCGTTCGACTAGCGAGTTGACCAAAAGGATCATCCCAACCCCGCTGGTGCGTGCGAGGCTGTCCGGCATGAGGTGGTGGCGGGCCGGGGTGGCGGTGGCGGCGTTGCTGATCGTCGTCGTCGCGGCCAGTGGCACGTCGCCGATCACCTTCGTCAACCGGCTGGACGGCCGGCCGCCGCCGCAGGACCGCGAGGCGCAGCTGGACGTCCCGATGCCCACCGAGCTGCCGGACGCGCTCGCCGTGCCGGTCACCGTGTACCTGGTGCTGCTCGCCGCGCTGGTCCTGTTCGGACTGGTCGGGATCATCCTCGCGTTCGAACTGCCCCGCTGGCGCCGTCCCCGAGGTGTGCGTGGCGTGGAGGTCGAGAGCGGTGAGGTCGGGGAGTCGGCGGTCGTGCGGCGCGTCGAGAAGGCGTTGCAGGAGTTCACCGAGCATCCGAACCGGCCGCCGCGGGACGCCGTGATCGCCGCCTGGCTCGCGCTCGAAGCCGCGGAGCCCCGGCAGCCGCACCAGACGCCCACCGAGTTCACCGAGAAGCTCGGTGTGGACGCCGTCGTGCTCAAGGATCTCTACCGGCGCGCGCGTTTCGGGCACGAGGACGTGACGGCCGCGCAAGCTCAGCAGGCGCGACAAGAGTTGAGCCGCATCGTCCGGGAGCTCGCATGAAGACCGTGCTGGCGCTGGTGGTCGGGGTGATCATCGGCGTGGTGATCTGGTGGCTCGGCGCCTCACCGGCGTGGGCCGCGGCGCTGGCGGTGCCGCCGACCGCGTTCGGCGTGCTGGTCACCAGGTTGCCGCACGCCACCGACATCGTCTGGAGTTCGGCGCCGCCGCCGCCCGGTTCGATCAGCAGCGCGCACGCCAGCACGCTCGCGAGCCGGTTGGAGGAGGCGGCGAACGAACCGCGGCGCTACCAGGAACGGTTCCGCGCCCGGTTCGCACGACTGGGGATCGAGGCGTCCGAGATGCCCGATCCGAAGACACTCGCGGAAAGGCTCAGGAGGGTCGAGTGACCATCGCACACGAGGCCGAGGCGGTCCTCGACGAGATCGGCAAGGTCGTCGTCGGGCGCACCCGCACGCTGCGGCTCGCGCTCGCGGCCGTGCTGGCCGGCGGGCACGTGCTGCTGGAGGACGTGCCGGGCCTCGGCAAGACGCTGATCGCGCGGTCGCTCGCGCAGGCGTTGAGCCTCGACTTCCGCCGCCTGCAGTGCACGCCGGACCTGCTGCCCGCGGACGTCACCGGGTCGTTCCTCTACGACCCCGGCAGCCGCGAGTTCGAGTTCCACCAGGGACCCGTCTTCGCCGGTCTGCTGCTCGCCGACGAGATCAACCGCACGCCGCCCAAGACGCAGTCCGCGCTGCTGGAAGCCATGCAGGAGCGGCAGGTCACCGTCGAGGGGCGCACGTTCCCGCTGCCCAAGCCGTTCCACGTGCTCGCGACCTCGAACCCCGTCGAGTACGAGGGCACCTACCCGTTGCCCGAGGCGCAGCTCGACCGGTTCCTGGTGCGGCTCGACATCGGTTACCCGCCCGTGGACGAGGAGATCGAGGTCCTGCGGCGGCGGATCGCGCGGCAGCGGGAAGAGGCCGAGGTGCCGCCGGTGCTGGCCCAGGGCCGGCTCGCCGAGCTCCAGGCCGAGCTGGAGAAGACCACAGTGGACGACGATCTCCTGCGGTACTGCGTCGATCTGGCCGTGTCCACGCGCAAGCACCAGTCCGTCGAGGTCGGCGCGTCCCCGCGAGGTGCGCAGGCGCTCGTGCTCGTCGCCCGCGCACTGGCCATTTTGGACGATCGCGCGTACGTGACGCCCGAGGACGTCAAGGAGTGCGCGGTCGCCGTGCTGGCGCACCGGCTCGTGATGAAGCCCGAGACGTGGACGTCCGGCGTGAACGGCGTGCAGGTCGTCACCGAACTGCTCGGCAAGGTTCCGGGCCCGCCCAGCTCATGAGCAGAGCGGACAAGATCCGGGAGGCCTTCGCCCAGTCGCACGGCGCGCACTGGCATCCGACGGACGCCTACACGCGCGCCGTCTGGCTGGGCGTGGGGCTCGCCGTCGGCGGGATGTTCCTGCACCAGGTCGAGCTGGTGCTGTTCGGCGTGCCGCTGATCCTGTCCGTGCTGCTCACGGCCAAACCGAAAGGCACGCCCACGGTCAGCGTCCGGCCGGTGCCGCGCGGGGCGGGCGCCGGTGTCGTGCACACCGTCGCGCACCTCGACGGCGCGGACGCCGAGATCGCCGTGGTCAAGCTGCCGGGCGTCGTCAAGGCGGTCCCCGCGCACTCGCCCGACCTGCCCGTGGAGATCCGGCGCGACGCGTGGGGTCCCGGTGTCGACCTGCGGCTCGACCACCTGTTCGCCGGACCGGACGGCATGCACGTCTACGGACCGATCGTCGGCACCGAGCACGTCCGCACGATCCTGCCGCCGGTCGAGCACCACCCCGCCGGTCCGCTGCCGCCCCGGCCCGCCGGTCTGGTCGGCATCCACCGCTCGCCCCGCGCCGGCGACTCGACCGAGCTGCGCGACATCAGGGCGTTCCAGCCGGGGGACAGGCTCAAGCGCATCGACTGGCGCGTCACGACCCGCACCGGCACCGTGCACGTCCGCGAACGGCACGCCGAGGCCGACGCGGAGATCGTGCTGGCGCTCGACACCCGTGCCGACGTCGGCGCGGACGTGGCGGAGTGGGCCTCGCCGCACTACGGGGCCACGACGCGTCCCGGCGGCAGCCTGGACCGGGCGGTGCGGCGGGCGGCGTCGATGGCCGCGGGCTACCTGCGGCAGGGCGACCGGGTGGCGTTGATGGACCTGTCGCGCCCGCAGCTCAACGTGCGTTCCGGCGTCGGGCGGCGGCATCTGATGCGCATCCGCACGCAGCTCGTCGTGTGCGTGCAGGCCGCCGGGTGGTCGTCGCGAGTGGCGTTGCGCAAGCTCCCGCACGGATGTGTGGTCGTGCTGCTGTCGCCGTTCCTCGACGACGACATCGCGGAACTGGCCGTGCAGACGCGCAAGCACGGCCACGTGGTGCTGGCGATCAACACGCTGCCGTTGGAACTGAAACCCGACCAGGAGACGGCGTGGGGTGAGGCCGCGGCCGAGATGATCTCCGCCGAGCACCGCCTGCGGCTGCGGCGCATGGCCGAGCACGGGGTGGCGGTGACGCGCGAATGCTGATGCGTCTGGCGATCGTGCTCGCCGCGTTGCCCGTGGCGCTGGTCCTGCACCTGGAGTCCTCGTCGATCGCGCCGTTGCTGATCGTCTCGGCGCTGACGGTGCTCACCGCGCTCATGCCGGGAAGCGCGTGCGCGGCCCTGCTGATCGGCTACGCGGCGCTGGTGATGGCGTTCGCCGACGGGCACCCGTTGCGGCTCGGCGTGTTGATCATGATTCCGGCGCTGCACCTCATTCACCTGACGTCCGCGCTCGCGGCGGTCGTTCCGGTGAAAACGAAAATCGAGCTCGCTGCGCTGAAAGCACCAGCGCGCCGGTTCGCCATTGTCCAAGTGATCACATTTGTCGTCACGGCCTTCGCGGCGTTCGTCCCATCGGGTGCCGGGATCGGGCTCGTGGAGGTGCTCGGACTGGGGGCTCTGACGGTCGTGATCGGGGTCGTCGCGCTGAGGATCTGAATCGTCCCTCTCAGGGAGAACGCCTCAACTTTGACTCAAGTCGCAGGTCAGCCGCGATCGTGTCCGGCGTCACCGCGCGACGGTAGTCACAACAGCCCCTTCGGACGCGCGAAAAAGGGGGTCCTGGTGCGACCATGTGTGTATGGCTGCTGTGAAGTCGCACCCCACTCGGATTGTCATTGTCGGCGGTGGGTACGTCGGGATGTACACGGCTCTCGGACTGCAGAAGAAACTGCGCTCCGGTGAGGCGTCCGTGACGGTAATCGACCCGCAGCCGCACATGACCTACCAGCCCTTCCTGCCTGAGGCGGCGGCCGGCTCGATCGAGCCGCGCCACGTCGTCGCTCCACTGCGCAAGGTGCTCAAGCGCTGCCACGTCGTCACCGGCCGCGTCACCAAGATCGAGCACGCGCGCAAGATCGTGACCGCCGAGCTGTCGGACGGCCACGTCGAGGAGATCGAGTACGACGTGCTCGTCTCCGCGCTGGGTGCGATCTCACGCACGCTTCCGATCCCCGGCCTGGCCGAGGTCGGCATCGGCATGAAGACGATCGGCGAGGCGATCTACGTCCGCAACCACGTGCTGTCGCGCCTGGACCAGGCAGCGAGCACGAACAACGCGGAACTGCGCAAGAAGCTGCTCAGCTTCGTCGTCATCGGTGGTGGCTTCGCGGGCATCGAGACGCTCGCCGAGCTTGAGGACATGACGCGGTATGCGCTTCGGTACTACGAGGGCATCAAGCCCGAAGAGATGAACTGGGTCCTGGTCGAGGCCGCCGGGCGGATCATGCCCGAGGTGTCCGCCAAGCTCGGCGCGTGGACCGTCGAGGCGCTGGAGAAGCGCGGCATGAAGATCTACCTCGACACCCGTGTGAAGTCGCTCGAGGGAGGCCACGTCATCCTCGACGACGGCACCGAGTTCGACTCCGACACGATCATCTGGACCGCCGGCATGAAGGCGAACCCGGTGCTGCGCAACACGGACCTCCCGCTCGACGAGCGCGGTCGCGTCCGGTGCACCGCCGCCATGCAGGTCCAGGGCCTCGAAGGCGTGTGGGCCGCCGGTGACTGCTCCGCGGTGCCGGACCTCTCGCGCACCGAGGAGGACCCGACGGCGACGTGCGTGCCGAACGCGCAGCACGCCATCCGTCAGTCGAAGCTGCTGTCGAAGAACATCGTCGCGTCGCTGCGCGGCCAGAAGCCGAAGGACTACTTCCACAAGTACCTCGGCTCGGTCGCGGGCCTCGGCCTCTACAAGGGCGTCGCGGACGTGTTCGGCCTGCGCTTCAAGGGCGTGCCGGCGTGGTTCATGCACCGCAGCTACCACGTCGCGTTCATGCCGACCGTGAACCGCAAGCTCCGCGTGCTGATGGACTGGACGCAGGCGCTGTTCTACGGACGCGAGATCGTGGCTCTGGGCCAGATCAACGACCCGAAGTCGGACTTCGATCGCGCAGTGCAGTCCTGAGGTTGTCGACACGAGCGCTCTTCTCGTGTCGACAACCTCAGGACACTGCTTCTAGGAGTGACACTGAGCTTCACTCTCTGTGAGTGACGCGTGCCCCGGACGATCTCCTCGTTCGGGGCACTTCGCTGGACTCCAGGCGGAACTTAAGCGCCCAATCGGAGTAAAGCTCCGGGGGTCGCCTTGACATTGCGTTACGTGTTTCGGAGACTACGGCTGGTGCATCACCTGAATGCGTGATTCGCCATGTGGGGAGAGAGGTGATCCCGATGTCTCTCGAGGAGCTGGCCGCACAGCTTCGTCGTGGCGAGATCGAGGACCCCGCGCTGGCGCAGTACGCCGCAGAGTACGCGCAGGCGGGGCAGGTTTTCCGCAGCAAGAAGGACGATTGAGCAGGTCGGCTGACGGGCGGGTGCCAGGTGCCCCGTCCGAGGCTGCCAGACCACTTCTGCTCCAGGGTCAGGAATATCTCTTCCGCTCCCCGCCCAAGTGTCTGGACTTCCAGGAACAGGTCCACCGCCTCGGCATGGTCGACGAGGGCGACGGCAACCCGCAGCCCTGCGTGCTCGTCCTGGCCCGCGCAGCCGACATGGAGATGAACGAACTCTCCATCGCACTGGCAGAACGCGGCATCCGGATGGCCCGAATCGACGCCGACCGCTGCGTCGACCTCCCCCTCTCGGTCTACACCGACCAGCCGCTGGTCGAACTGGACCGCTGGCTCCTGCGCCCCCTGCTCGTCTGGCGCCGCCACTTCGAACTCTCCGCGGTCCCGGTCGAACCGGGAACCCTGGCCGGCGCCTACGCGGTCGACCAATGGGCCTCAGTGGCCAACTGGCTGTCCTCACGCTCCGACTGGGCTCACGTGAACCCGTCACGCTTCTCGACGCACCTGGACCGTCTCACGCAGCTTTCCGACGCCAGCGCGTTCGGCTTGCGTGTACCGCGCACGGCCGTGACGACACGTCCAGGCCGCACGCGCCCAGGCGGCGGCGCCTGCATCGTCAAAACAGCCGGCAGGCACCTCCTCGAACCGCGCCCGGGCGTGCAACACGGCCTGTTCCCACGCCCGCTGGAAACCTCCAGGGCCTCCGACGCCCCCGAACCCGCACCGGTGATCGTCCAGGAGTACGTCCCCTCGGACACCGAACTGCGCGTGTTCGTCGTGGGCGACCGCTGCATCGCCTACCAGGTCGACAAGCTCGACCCGGCCCAACTCTGGGTGGATCCCGACGCCGTCCGCGTCACGCCGACCTCGGTCCCGACGTCCCTCTCGGACAGGCTCTTCGCCCTGGCCCGCCATTGGCGCGTGCAGGTGGCGGCGTTCGACCTGCTCGTGACCGGCAACGGCGACCACGTGTTCCTGGAGATCAACGTCAACTGCGACTGGCGCTGGTTCGAACACAGGGCAGGCGACAACAGCGTCTCCGCGGCCGTGCACGACTGGGTGGCGCTGCGTTTCAAGGAGCTGCTCGGAGCGGGGAGGGCACGCTGATGTTCGGGACCGTTCGACGCTTACGCGGATGCTCGCTCTAGTCCAATTCGCTGGGCCGCTCGGGCGAGAAAAGACCATCGGCTCACACAAGCCGACGATCAACGCCTAGGCTCACCGCGCCCCCGTAGCCCAATCGGTAGAGGCAGGTCCCTTAAAAGGATCACAGTACGGGTTCGAATCCCGTCGGGGGCACCAACAGCATCCGCTCGGGATCTGGTGCCTGATCAGGCAATTCGCCGGTTCTCAGCGTGGTTTCGCGGTCGTCTGAACGAGGTCCGCTCCCCTCCGAACGGTGTCCGGAGAGGAGCGGAGAGTAATCGTTAGTTGATCTTGGTCAGCGTTCAGGTGGACGCCGAGCCGAGTGAGCGGCGTGTCGAAGGTGTGGTCTTGGTCACGACGCCCCGCTCGTCAGGTCAGTTCTTCTTCACCTGGTTGAGCCGCGTGATCACGGCCCCGCCGTCCTGCATCCCGAACGAGTTGCAGGCGGTGTCCCACGGGAACCGGCTGCACGCGTTGGTCTGCACGACGACGTCCTGCTCGCTGTTCCACCCGCTTCCGATGATCTTGGCGTTCTTCCACGCGTTGGTCACCGGGTTGTAGCTGTACCAGAGCAGGTTTCCGTTGTTCTGGTTCACGGCGTAGAACGTCTCGCCGCCGGCCGAGCTGAAGTTCTTCAGGTTCTGCCACCCCGTCGTGACGGGGGAGGCCGGCGTGAACCACGTCGCGGTCGGGCCGGACCAGAAGTTGATGTAGTAGCGGTACATCGCGCCGGCCGCGTTGCGCGCGTAGACGACGCCACGGCTCGTTGCGACGATCGCGTTGTACTGGGTCAGGCCCGTGGCCAGCAGTGCGCCCTGCACCGCCCACTGCTGGGCGGTGAAGTTGAAGTAGTGCGCCTTGAGGTTGCCTGCGGCGTCGAGCGTGTAGATGACGCCGTCCTCGTCGACCGAGATCCGGTAGCGGGTGTTGGCCGCGGTGTAGGACCAGCCCTGGCCGAGCACGAGGTACTCGTTGCCGTTGAAGCTGTCCCACGTGGTTCCGTTGTAGTGCAACAGTCTCAGCTCACCGCCGGTGGTGATGCTGAACGTCCAGCCGCTCGGGCCGGCGAGCACGCGGCCCTGCCAGCCCGCGCCGATCTGGTAGCTCTGGCCCCAGGCGAAGGTGCCGGTGGCCGGGGTCGAGTGTTCGAAGCAGTACAGGTCGCCGGCCGTGTCGCACGGATAGACCGGAGCGAGGCCGTAGCGGGCCGACAACGTGGTGCTGGGTCCTGGCATGTCTCACTCCACCCCTCAGAGGTTCAGCATGGCGGTGCAGGCGTCGAGAACCAGACGCTCGGTGGACCCGGCCGCGGCGGCGCCGCTCGGGTTGAACTTCAGCGGTGACGGCCAGGCGTAGAAGGTCGTCCACGAGCCGGGGCCCGACATCTGGTCGTCGTCGGTCCAGCCGGCCTCGTAGCCCCAGTGCTTCGACTCACCCGCTTGCAGGACGTCGTGGCCTGCGACGTAGCCCTCGGTCTCGTTGGCGTAGGCCATGATCCACAGCCAGCCCGGGGTCTGGTTCTGCAGCGTCACCGCGTACTGGGAGAGGACCTCGTGCGACATCGCGAGGATGTTCAGGCCGCCCAGGTTCCAGCGCTGGATGGGCATCGGGAACACCTTGGGCAGGCCGGGGCCGACGAACTTCTCGATCATGACCTCGGCGTGGCGGTACGCGAAGTCGTTGGGCGGGAACGTGTCCAACCGGTTGTTGTAGGAGTTGCGAGCCCTGATCGCGGCGGCCGGGTCGCCGAAGTCCACCTGCAGCGGGATGTTGATCTCGTTGTAGTAGGTGGCGACCGGGCCGGTGACGGCGTTCCAGCCACCCGAGTTGACCATGGACACGACCGCGTTGCCCAGAGTGGTGCCGAGGCTCGTGACCTGGCCGGGGGAGTGCGGGTCGTTGGGCTCCTGGTCGCCGGCGGCTCCCTGGAAGAACAGGGTCTGGACGCCCAGCGCGTTGCTGATCACGTCGGTGGCGGCGCCGGGGTAGTCGCTGCAGAAGACCCTGTCGTTGCCGCGCGACACGGCGTGACAGGCGTATCCGAACAGGACGGTGTGCAGGCCGTTGTCGCTCGAGCGGCGGGCGATCAGCGCCGAGATCGTGGTGAGGACGTGGGGTTCCTCGGCGCGGTTGTAGCCGATCGTCGTGTTGCCTTCCTTGTACCACAAGGTGACCGGCGTACGGGCCATCGCGACGGTCTGCTGCACGAGGGCGATCATCTGGTTGATGAACACCGTGGTGGTGCCCTCGATCGCGGCGATGTCCGCGGGCGAGAGTTCCATCATCACGTACGGGCTCGGGCTCGTCGTGCCGATCATCGGGCCGGAGTGGGTGTGGCTGACGATGATCAGGAAGTTGCCGTTGTTGTTGCCCACCAGCGGAAGCACGGCAGTGCGGATCGCCTGGTGGACGTAGCGCGGGATGCTCACGACGTCGACGCGCAGCAGGACCTTGGGTCCGCTGCCGTCGTCGATCACGACGCACTGAGCGCGCAGCCTGCGGTCGACCACGCCCTGGTTGCCGCGGGGCGCGCCGCAGTAGCCGCCCATCCAGAGGCTGGGGTAGGTCGGCCACGAAGGGGTGTAGTCCAAGGTCTTGACGGACATGGAGAAAGGCATCTCGGGTTCCCTCCGGCGCTCAGGCGGTCTCGACGAACGCGACGCAGGTCGGCGTGTTCGAGTTGGGGGTCGACAACGAGCTGTCCGGCTTGCCGGTCGAGGTGTCCGCGGAGGTGACCTTGCGGTTCTTCTTGTCCAGAACGAACGCGCGGCCACCGTCCTTGCTCATCGTCAGAGGACCGTTCGCCTTGCCGTTGCCCTCCTTGGTCCTGACCTTGTTGGAGTTGATGTTCACCGTCACCAGCTGGGAGTCGGTGCTGCGGCCCGTGTAGAGGCTCACCACCGCGAATGTCCCGTTCGGGTGCACGGCCAGACCGCAGGGCACGCCTTCGAGTTCCGTCGAACCGGTCTTCCCGCCGCGCAGGTCGAACGTGATCAGCTCACGCGACGACGCCACGTACAGGCTCTTGCCCTTGGGGTCGATGGCGAGCTGCATCGGCGACTTCTCGGTCTTGAACGAGCCCGACACGGCGTTCTTCGCGGTGTCGATGATCGTGATGCCCTTGGCCCGTTCGTCCCCCACGAACAGCTGCTTGCCGTCCGGCGTCAGCGCCAGCGTGCGCGGCAACAGGCCTGCCCTGATCAGCGCGCGCACCTCGCCGGTCGCCGTGTCCACCACGGCCACGTGACCGCGGGAGCCCCCGCCGCCGCTGGACCCGGTCGCGACGTAGACCGTCTTGCCGTCCGGCGAGACGATCAGTTCGTTGGCGAACCCCCCGACCGCGACCTCACCGGTCACCCGGCCGCCGTCCACGTCCACGACGCTCAGTCCCGGCCCGAAGACCGTCCCCACGTAAGCGCGCAGACCGTCGGGCGAGCCCGCGATCCCGTTCGGCTGGCCGTTGACGGCGACGATGGTCTGCTCGCCGGTCAGGCTCGGGTCGGCCAGCTGCAGGATCCCGTTGCCGAGCGGATCCACGCTGCCGATCAGAAGTTTCTTGCGGGCGGCCGCGGGCGCCGCGTTGGCGGCTCCGGCGAACAGGCTGTGGCCGACGACGCCCACGGCGGCACCGCCGAGTGCGGCGGTGAGGAGCGTGCGTCGGGAAACTGCTCGGTACTCAGATGTCATGTCGTCCGTCCCCCTCTGGTCCAGTGCGACTGGTTGAGGTTTCGACGAGAAGGACGTGCCTGTTATCACTCTGGGTAGGCAAATTTTGACATGTGACCGAGTTGAGACATTTCATAGCCGATGGATACGGACCGTGTGCGCTGAGTTACTTATCGCTTGTGACCTGGTTTTTTATCGCCTATCGATGAACACTTCCGGTGGGGTCTTTGTGCCCTGTCGGTCCTGTACGAACTGATGTACAACGCGGGCGCGACTACTTACTGTCACACCGAGGTGACTGCGGTCACCAGGTCGGCCGCGCGGTCACTCCTCCGTCCACCACGAGATCGTGGCCGGTGATCCACTTCGCCAGGTCGCTGGCCAGGAACACGCACGCGTCGCCGACGTCCTCGGGAGTGCCGAGACGGGTGAGCGGTGCCGCCGCACGCCACCGGGCGACGCCTTCCGGCCACTGCTCCTCGATGCCCGGCCGCGCGATCAGGCCAGGCGAGACCGTGTTGATCCGGATGCCACGCGGCCCGTACTCCAGTGCGGCCGCTCGCGCGTGCATGATCAGGCCGGCCTTCGAGGCCGCGTAGTGGGCGTGGCCGGGAGCGGGGTGAGTGCCCTCGATCGACGCGATGTGCGTGACGGAGCCGCCGGCCGGGAGGTGCGCGACGGCGGCCTGGGTGACGGCGAACGGGGCCGTCAGGTTGACGTCCACGACGAACCGCCACTGCTCGGGTGTCATGTCCGGCAACGGCTCCACGGGTTGGACGCCGGCGTTGTTGACCACCGCGTCCAGCCTGCCGTGCTGCGCGATGACGTCGTCGACCACACGCTGGGCCGACGTGCGCAGGTCGCCGTCCTCGACGCCCCGGTGGCGGACGACACGGGCGCCAGCGGCCTCGAACCGGAGCGCGATGCCGGTGCCGATGGTGCCGCCGGCGCCGGTGACGAGCACGACCTTGCCGCTGAGATCGATCACGAGACGATGCCTTCCATTCGTTCGGCCAGCCAGCCGACGATCTCACCCCGGCCGGCGACGAAGCCGTTCGTGCCGATCTCGCGGAACTCCCCGCCCGCCTCGCGGACCAGGACCGCGCCCGCCGCGACGTCCCACGGGTGGATGCCGATGTTCGCCGCCGCGTCCGCCCTGCCCGTCGCGACCCACGCGAGCGACAGGGCCGTCGAGTAGACGCGGCGCACGTCCGCGACAGCCAGAAGATCGCTCAGGAGTTCCATCTCGCCCTGGTACGGGCTGCCGGGCAACGGGATGTCGGTCAGCACGAGTGGCCGCGGGCTCGTGCCGGGCGGGATCGTGAGGCCCGAGGAGGTGACGCGGAACGGGACGCCGACCGCCGCCGTGAACAGCTCGTCGCGGAACGGGTCGAGCACGCAGCCCGCGACCAGCGTGCCCTCGACGGCCGCCGCGACCGAGATGCACGACAACGGAATGCCGCGCACGAAGTTCCGCGTGCCGTCGATCGGGTCGACGTACCAGGTGAGCGGGGCGGACGAGCTGCCCAGTTCCTCGCCGACCACGGCCGAGCCGGGAGCACCGGAGACCAGGGCCGCCCGCAGGAACGCCTCCACCTCCAGATCGGCCGTGCTGACCTGGTCGAAAGTGCCCTTCGACGACACGTCGACGCGCATGTCGCGCAGCAGCTTTGCGGCGTCCACGCAGGACTGCGCGGCCAACGTCAGGAGTTCCCCAGGAGTCACGGGGCCCATTGTGATCGGTCACAAACACGACCGGATGACTCTGGGCAACGTCCCACCCGCACAAGTGACCTGAGCCACCACGATGAGCAGACCTGACAACGGCGTTGGAGGATCGGGATGCGAATCGTGGCCGGGTTGGCTGTCGTGGCGATGTTGGTCGCCGGAACAAGTGCCGCGCAGGCGGACACCCTCGACTACGTGGCTCTGGGCGACTCGGCGGCGGCCGGTCCGCTGATCCCGAACCAGGACCCGGCCCTGTGGTGCCTGCGCAGCGATCGGAACTACCCGCAGATCGCCGCGAAGCTGCTCGGCGCGACGCTCACCGACGTCACGTGCTCCGGGGCGAAGACCGACGACTTCGCGGGCCGCCAGTTCGGGTTCGTCGCGCCGCAGTACGACGCGCTGAAGCCCACCACCGACCTCGTGTCGCTGACCATCGGCGCCAACGACATCGGCCTGTTCCAGACCGCGCTGAGCTGCATCAACCTCCTGCCGGAACCGGTCGGCGTCTCGTGCCACGACCGCTACAACGCCGGCGGCACCGACCAGCTCGCCCAGGCCGTCGACGCGTGGGCGCCGGAGTTCGGCGCCGCGCTGGACGAGATCAAGCGCCGCTCGCCGAACGCGAAGCTGCTGGTCAGCGGCTACGGCACCTACATCAGGCCCGGCGGCTGCTACCCGCGCCAGCCGGTCTGGGGCCGCGACGGCGACTACCTGCAGAGCGTGATGAACAGGATCAGCGCGACCGCCAAGGCCGAGGCCGCCAAGCGCGGGGCGACGTTCGTGGACTTCGCGGCGGTGACCGTCGGGCACGACATCTGCGCGGCGCCCGCTGACCGCTACCTGGAGGGCCTGATCCCGACGACGATCGCGGCGCCGCTGCACCCGAACGCGGCCGGTATGAAGGCCTTCGGCACCGCGGTGGCGAAGGCAACCGATCTTGTCGGACCCGCTGCGTAGGTTGTGACGCAGGGGTTCCCAGCCAGGGGGTACCCCTGCGTCAGCGCGCCCTCCGCGCCGCCAGTGCTGCCGCGAGCAGCGTGACGTGCTCGATCCGCGTCGGATCCAGCCCGGTCAGCTCCGCGACCCGCCGCAACCGGTAGTCCACGGTGTTCGGATGCACGTGCAGCTCCGAAGCTGCCGGTCGCCGCGACCCGCGCCGCAGATAGACCTCCAGCGTCTGCACGAGTTCCTCGGTCAGCGGCCCGACGATCGCCGCCAACGGTCCGAGGGCCGCGCTCGGCCGGGACAGCTGGTACTCCAGCAACACGTCGGCGAGCCGGTAGAGGCCCGGGCCCGACCGCACCGCGACGGCCAGGACCTCGCGCGCCAGGACCGCGGCGGCCGCGACCTCGGAGGGTGAGGCCGCGACCGCCGCCACCGTCACCGGGGTCCCCGCCGAACGGGTCACGTCCGCCACGATCCGTTCCAGCGGTGGGTCCTCACCCGGCAGCAACGCGAGACCGCCATCGGGCGTGAGCGACGACAACACCGGCTCGCGGCTGTGCCGTTCCAGCTCGGTCCGCAGGCGGCGCAGCTTCCGCCGCCCGGCGACCGCCGCGTCCACCCCGTCCAGCAGCTCGTCCGGATGCGGCGGGATGTGCAGCGCCAGCACGACGTACGGTCCTGACGCCTCAACGGTTCCGGAGAGCAGACCGGTCAGCAGCGTGGCACGCGCCGAGCGTTCGTCGTCGAACATCGTCTGCCGCTCGTCGAGGTACCCGGCGCTCACCACGGGCGTCACGAGCTGCAAGTACCGCAGCGCCAACGCGTTCAGCGCGAGCACGTCCGCGACCTCCTCGGGACGCGCTTCTGGCACCAGCGTCTCCCACACGACCTGGATGCCCACGTGGTACGCCGTGAGCACCACGTCGATCGGCACGCCCTCCTCGGCCCGCCGTGCCGCCGACTCGCGCAGGAACCGCAGTTCGTCCGCTGAAGGCAACTCACCGGTGGCGAGCACGGCCGCGAACGCGCGCAGGGCGTGCTCGGTGACGCGGAAGATGTCGCCGTCGAGCTCCTCCGCGGGCAGCTGGGCGTACGCGGGCACGCGCTCCACCAGCGACGCGATCACCTGCCGCACGAACGACGGCATCTCCGCGACGAGTCGCGCTGCCAGCGGCCGGCCACCGATCACGTAGGACATCCGGTGATTGTGGCCGATCTACAGCTCGATCACCGTGCCGTCCAACGGAACCTCGACACCGGCTTCGCGGACCTTCGAGAACTCCGGCGACGACGGGTCGAGCACCGGGTTGGTGTTGTTCAGGTGCGTGTAGATGCGCCGCACGGACGGGAATCGCCGCAGCTCAGGCAGACTCGCGGACATCGGCAGGTGGCCCATCGCCGCCTGACCGGACGAGCTGCCGGTCGCCGAACCCATCTCCGAGGCCGCGTAGAACGTGCCGTCCAGCAGCACGCAGTCGGCCCCGGCCACCACCTCGTCGAAACCGGAGGGCCACGACGCCAGACAGGGCGCGTAGACCAGCACGCCACCGGAATCGAGATCCTCGAACCGGTACGCGACCACCCAATGCCCGTCCACAGTGGACGAACGGGCGTACTTCGGCCGCTTGCCGCTGATCGGGATCGCCGACACGCGCACCCCGCCGAGCGAGAACGACTGGTCGGCCTCGACCTGACGCCACGCCACCGGCGCATAGCCGTCGATCACCGTGCGCAGGTCGAACTGGTCCTGCAACGCGTGCAGCACCGGGCCGGGAGCCCACACCGTCAGGCCCGCGCCCCCTCGCAACGTCAGCAGCCCGAGGGTGTGGTCGAGCTCCGCGTCGGTGAACAGGGCACCGCGCAACGGGGTGTCGCGCGCGCCGGGGCCGGGGTCCAGGAACGAGCAGGCGGCGATCTGCGTCCGGATGTCCGGAGAAGCGTTGACCAGCCACCAGTCCGTGCCGTTGCCGCTGATCGCCAGGCAGTCCTGGGATCGCGACGGCAACGCGCCGGAACGAGCGCGCACGCACAGGGCGCACGCGCAGTTCCACTGCGGGAAACCGCCACCCGCCGTCGTGCCGAGCAGAACCGCTTTCACCGCATCTTCCTCATCGCCATCGCGGGCACCTCTGCCGGTGCCATCTCGGTCTCCAGGATCAGGTCCACAGTGGACCGTGCAGGGGACAGGGAACACACGGGGTCGGTCGCGGCGGCGTCGCCGGTCAGTTGGAACGCCTGACAGCGGCACCCACCGAAGTCGATCTCCTTGCGCGGGCACGAGCGGCACGGGTCCCGCATCCACTCGAACCCGCGGAAGGCGTTGAACGACGGCGAGTCGTGCCAGATGTCGTGCAACGAGGAGTCGCGCACGTTCTCGATCGTCAGCGACGAGATCACCGTGGCGGCGGGACAGGGGAGCACGTCGCCGTTCGGTGCCACCGTCAGCTGCCGTGCTCCCCACCCGTACATGCAGGGTTTCGGGTGGGCCTCGTGGTAGTCCGCGATGACGTAGACGATCTCCATCCGTCCCCGCAGGCGTTCCTGCGCCGCGGCCACGATCGGGTCGGCGACGGCGAGCTGTTCGCGAGTGGGCAGCAGCACCGCGCGGTTGCGCAGTGCCCAGCCGTAGTACTGGGTGTTGGCGAGCTCCAGGCGCTCGGCGCCCATCTGCTCCGCCATCGCGATGATGCCGGCGATGTTGTCGAGGTTCTGCCGGTGCAGCACGGTGTTGACCGTCAGCGGCAGGCCCTCGTCGAGAACGTGGGCCGCGGCCTCGATCTTCCGGTCGAACGCCTTGATGCCCGCGATCCGGTCGTTGCCCTCCTTCGTCGCGTCCTGAAGAGAGAGCTGCACGTGATCGACGCCGAGAGAAGCCAGCTCCCGCAACCGATCGCGCGAGAGACCGACTCCCGACGTGACGAGGTTGACGTAGCAGCCGAGGCTGTTCGCGTGTGCCACCAACTCAGGCAGGTCCGGCCGCAGCAGCGGTTCGCCGCCGGACAGGTGGATCTGCAGGCAGCCCAGCGACCGGGCCTGGTCGAACACCCGCCGCCAGTCCTCGGTCGACAGCTCGGCGTCGCGCCGTACCAGCTCCAGCGGGTTCGAGCAGTAGCCGCACTGCAACGGGCACCGATGCGTCAGCTCGGCCAGCAGGCCGAAAGGAGCCTCAGCCATCGACGTCCACCACCCTTCGTTCGACCATGCGGGCGACCAGCGAAGCGATGTCCTCGGGCTCGACCCCGTCGTACTCGTCCGCCAGCACGACGGCTATGTCGCCGACGGAACGGACGCCATCACAAAGCGCAACAACGGAGGCCGCGGTCTCGTTCAGCACCAGCACGCCCTCGGGGAACAGCACGACGTGCGCCTCCCGGATCTGGTCGTAGGTGCACTTCACGCCGCGCCGGATTCGCGGCACGGCGTCCAGCGCGACGGCGGTCGTCACGGCCTGCCCTTGCCCGAGTAGTAGTCGACGGCGTCCAGCACGGCCCGCAGCACGTCGCACTTGAACGACAGCGCGTCGACGGCGGCCAGCTGCTGTTCGCGGGTGAGCGAATGGGCGACCACGATGTCCACAGTGGCCTGTCCTTCCCCTGCGACCGCCTGGATGCGGTTCGTGAAGTAGGCGAAACCCTCCTCGGCGATCCACGGGTACTGCTCCCGCAACGCCGCCAAACGCTTGCGCATCAACGCCCCCGAGAACATCTCGGTGAGGCCGGAGGCGATGGCCTCGACCCACGGCTTGGTGCGCGCGAAGTTCACGTAGGCGTCGACGGCGAAACGCGTGCCGGGCAGTACATGGCGTTCGTCGAGCACCTCCTCCCGCGTCAGCCCCACGGCTTCCGCGAGGCGGATCCAGTTCTCCGCACCGCCCTCGCCCGGCTGCGTGCCGTCGTGCCAGACGATCCGCTCCCGCCACTGACGGCGAATTTCCGGCGACGGGCAGTTCGACAGGATCGCGGCGTCCTTCTGCGCGATGCAACGCTGGTAGTACCAGCGGTTCGCGGCCCAGGCCTGCAACTCGTGCTTGCTCAGCTGACCGGCGTGCATGCGCAGGTGGAACGGGTGGCTGTCCCAGTACCGGGGTGCGAGGGCGCGCAGCTCGGCGACGAACTCCGCGGGAGAGACGGCAGTCATGGTCGGAAACTCCTCGGTCTACCACGAACGACGCGCGGGAGCCGGGGTTCCCGGCGCTAGCTGAGGAACCCCGGCGCGAAGCCTGACGTCAGCTGCGAGCCGCGTAGGCGGTGACCTCCATCGGCGTCTCGAAGTCGCGGAAGTCCGGCTTGACCCACTCGCGCCTGACCTCGGGAAGTGTGGTCTCGGTGGTGGTGACGGCAACGTTCATGGCGCAACTCCTCGGGTGTCCTGCCCGCAAGCCCGGGGTGGGCGAGCAAGCGCTTTCCGTTGGGGGCGCGGCGGCTGACCACACGGTAGGTGGTCAGGCCGTGCACGGTCTAGACCGTACATAAAGTTACCTGAAGTCATCGGGTGGATCGTGGCGTTTCACCTGCTCAGCAGCGATGCATGTTCCGGAACATCGGGTCACCGTTGCGGGTGCCTGCGATCTGTGATTGCGTAAATACGCCCTGCAACACCGCCGCCGCCGCCCTAATCCACGAGCGGACCCGAAGGAGAGCACATGCGTGCTCGTCGTATCGCAGCCGTGGCGGCCTGCACTGCCGTGGCCGCGTCCCTCTGCGTGATGCCCGCCTCTGCCCAGGACGATCCCTCTGTCCTGGCCGAACGGACACTCGCCACGAAGCTGGACATCCCGTGGGACATCGAGTTCCTGCCGGACGGCAGTGGCATCTTCACCGAGCGGGACACCAGGAAGATCAAGAAGATCTCGGGCACGACCGTGACCGAACTGGACACGGTGGAACAGGCCCAGACGACCGGCGGTGAGGGCGGACTGCTCGGCCTCGCCGTGTCGAAGAGCTTCGCGACCGACAACTCGGTCTTCATCTACTACTCGACGGCGAGCGACAACCGCGTCGCCAAGCTGCAACTCGGCGGTACCCCGCAGCCGATCGTGACCGGAATCCCCAAGAACCGCTACCACAACGGTGGCGGTCTCGAATGGGGTCCGGACGGTTTCCTGTGGGCCACCACGGGCGACGGCCAGAACACCGCCAACGCGCAGAACTGGAACTCGTTGGGCGGCAAGGTCCTCCGCTTCGACACCGCGGGCAAGCCCGCTGCCGGCAACCCTCGCGCCGGCAGCGTGGTCTACTCGATCGGCCATCGCAACGTCCAGGGCATCACCTGGATCGGCAACACCGCGTACGCCACGGAGTTCGGCAACAGCAGGACCGACGAGATCAACCGGATCGAGGCCGGCAAGAACTACGGCTGGCCGACGTGTGAAGGCAACTGCAACACCGCGGGCATGACGAACCCCGTCAAGACGTGGTCCACCAGCCAGGCCGGTCCGACCGGCATCGCCTACTACAAGAACGCCCTGTACGTCGGCGCGGTCACCGGCAAGCGCGTGTGGAAGATCCCGGTGAACGGCACCACGCTCGGCACTCCGCAGGCGGTGTTCACGAGCTACGGCCGCGTGCGCGCGGTGGCTCCGGCGCCGGACGGCACGCTGTGGCTGGGAACGTCCAATCAGGACGCCAACGGCTCACCGGGCGCGAACGACGACCGGATCATCTCCACCGACGGCTAGTTGCGGGCAGCGGGCATCCGGCGGAGCTGATCCAGCACCGCCGGATCCTGCAGCTGCATCCACTGGATCACCTCGGTGTAGGTGGCGCACACCGTCTCCGGCCTGTCGCACACGAACTCCATGAACTGCTCCATCGCCGTCGAGAACGCGTTGCCGTTCCACTCGTTGAAGTGGTTGCCGACGACGATCGGCGCGCGGTTGCCGTTCAACGCGGCCTGGTGCACCGACTTGTACGTTTCGAGGACGATCTGGACGAAGTCGGCCGCGCGCTCCGGCTGTTCCTTGGCCTGGTTGAGCGAGTACCAGAGGTTGAAGTCCATCATCACGACCTGCTTGCCCAGCCCGGGAACGCGCACCTCGGGCATCGGGAACTCGTACAGTCCGTTCTGGACGGTCGGCCACTGCACGCCGAGTGCGACCTTGCTGGTGTCGTAGACGAGCCCGTGCGAGGCCATCGCGGGGAAAGCCTGGTCCCAGTTGCCTTCCAGGCACGGCGTCCGTCCACCTCGGACGGCATCGGCCGGCAGGTTGAGGCCGGCGGCGCGTGACTTGTCCACGATCTGCTTGAACTGGTCGAGCTCCGCGTTCCAGGCCGCCGTGTCCCACTTGTCGACCGACGGCTGGGAGCCGTTCGAGCAGAAGTGGCCGTTGTAGTGCGTGCCGATCTCGTGGCCGTCGGCGATCACCTGGTTCAGGTAGCCGATGCGGGCGGTGATGTCCTGCCTGGTGCCGCCGAACGAGATGTCGGACAGGCCGCGCTTGAGGCCGCCGGGCGGCTGGTACTGGTTGCCGTCCTGGTCCGCCAGCATGTAGACGCCGGAAAGCAGGCCGGTGACGTGCGCGTTCTTGGCCTTCGCGATCGGCAGGATCTTGTCCCAGTGCTGTTTCGACACCGCGCCGTCGAAGGAGAAGAGCACGAACTGCGGGGGCTTCTCACCCGGTGCGAGCTTGTGCATCCACGACAGCTTCTGCATCTGTTCCTGGGTGGCCGCGGGCACGGTCGGCGTGGGCCCCGCGTCCTTGGGAGCGGGCAGTCTCGGTGCCATCGGCAACGGGCCGGAGTCCGCCTGAGTCGTCTGCTCCTCGTGCGACCCCAGGGTCATCACCATCACCAGAACCAGCACCAGAGCCAGGCCCGTGGTCAACCATCCCCACCGCTTCACACCTTAGGAGACGACTGATTACCCGAACGGGTTGCGCGAGGTGCTCGATTGGTCACTGAACGGGTTCGGCGATGACCACTCGGTTCGCCTCGTACCCCTGCTGGCCGCCCACCCAGGTGCCGCCGCAGGTGACCAGAACGAGCCGGTGCGGGCCACGCGGGCCGAAGAACTCGACGGCGCGTGCCGGGAGTTCTTCCTTGCGGACCGTCTCGATCTGCTTGATGCGGAACTTGAACTCCTTGCCCCCGCTGTCGGCGATCACGACCTCACGGCCGTTCTGCGCCTGCCACAGCTCCGCGAACGGGCCCTTCGCGCCCTTCCAGTCGACGTGCCCGGCCAGCACCGTGGCTCCCTCGGCACCCGCGAGCTCGGTGCCCCACCAGGTCGCCTCGCCGATGCCGTCGGGCACCGGCAGCACGCCGTCCTTGACCTCCTTGCGCACCAGCGTGGCCGAACCGCCCGAGGGCAGCCGCACGGAACCCGGACCGGCCTTGGGCGGTGCGGGCTGCTGCTGCGCGGTGGGTTCGACGGGCCTGGCGTTGGCCGTGTTCGCCCCGCCGAGCAACCCGGTGAGGTCGGGACCGCGGCCGGTGCTCAGGCTGTCCGCCACCGGTCCCGGTCCGACGACCGGGATCTCGTCCGCGACCGCGTGTCCTTTGAGGACCTCGGTCTCGGACGTGGTGACCAGCACGCTGGCGGCGGCGATGCCCGCCACCAGCGTGCCGGTCAGAAAAGCCCTGGGACTCACTGCCTGCGCCACACCAGGAAGCCTGCCAGCGCCGCGCCGAGCAGCACCAGGCCACCCACCGTCAGCATCAGGCCCGGACGCAGCTGCGTGTCGAACGACGCGGTCGCGACCGGCGTCTGACCGTCCGCGCCGGCGGGGATCGTGCTGGGCACGACCGGCTTGTTCGGCTTGTTCACCATTTCGAGCGCGAGCGTCTGACCCGCCGCGACCGTGCCGCACGAGGCAGGCGGCGCCTTCGGGTCGAAGAACTCCTCGTACCCCTTGGGGGCGGCCACCTCGACGAGGCAGATCTCCTGCGGGGTGCGCAGGTCCGGCACCTCGACCGTGCCGTCGGGGCCGGTCTGCAGCACCAGCGGCTTGCCGTCCGTGCCGACCAGGTCCGTGTCGTCCTGCTTCTTCGCCGCGGCCGTCTGGTCCTTGGCCGTGACGCGCAGCGCGACGCCCGCGATGGCCTTCTTGGTCTCGGAGTCGATCTTCGTGATCTTCACGGCGCCGGGCGCGGTCTTGGCCTGGCCGTTCGCGGCGGCGTTCAGCTTCGCCTCGCCACCGGTCGTGACCATGCGCTGCATGTTGTCCGTCTGGATGGGGAAGTGCACGACCGGCTTGGGTGCCGGGGCGGCCGCCACCGCCGCGATCGCGGGCTTCGGGCCGGTCGGGATGATCTTCACGGTCGCCGCCTTGCCGTCGGCGCCCGTGGTGGCCGTGCCGCTGGTCTTGCCGTCGGCCAGCTTGGCGTCGGTCAGCGTGAAGTCGATGGGGGCGTTCGTGACGCCCTTCTCGTCGGCCTTGACCAGGGACAGGGTCCAGGTGGACTCCGTGTCGATGATCAGCGGTTCCTTCGGCGCGACGGCGGTGAGCGTCCACGGACCGCGGTTGGCCACGGCGTCGTCCTGCAGGCGCTTGACGGTGTCCATGACGGACTGCGGCAGCCGCGCGGCGTAGAAGGGAGCGTCGTAGGCGAGGAACTTCGGGTCGGTCGTGTCGAGCCGCACCGCGCCGTCCGGAACCGACGTCCAGCTGTGCAGCAGGTGCGCGAGGGCCGCGGCCTCGTCCGGGGACTTGGTCGTGGAGTAGCGCAGCAGCAGGTAGGAGATGTTCGCCGCGATCTCCGGAGCGAGCTTCTTGCCCGCCTTGGTGAGCAGCTCGTCGCCTTCCTTGTAACCGACGGCGCTGTCCGGCGCGGGCAGTGCGTACTGCACGCACCACACCTGCTTGTCCTGCCAGATGTATGACCCGTGCCACTCACTGCCCGGTGTGGCGTTGGGCTGGAGCCCTGACGCGTTGTGGCCGATGCCCTTGACGCCGACCGCTGACGCCGTCGCGGGAACGGTCAGGAGCGCGAGCCCCGAAACCATCGCCACGGCGGCCAGACGTTTCCAGCCCATGATGAATCGTGATCCCCTCTGACCTGTGTAGATCCCGCGTGCGAGCTTGTCGGTCCCCCAGACCGGGGACAAGCCGCCACGAGGAGGAAGTCTCTCGCTACCCAGCGTGTGAACGTGATTGGAATGTGACGGGCCTTACGTCCTTCGGGTCAGACACGCCGCGACACGCCGTAGTCGCATAACGCTCTGGAGTTGGCGCAGTATTTGCGCACGCGTGATCGTCGTCGGGGGTAAAGTCGCCTTTACCGATGGGGAACATGGCACCGAGCGTGCTCGTTGAACCCAGTGACGGCGTAAAGCAACGCCACAGGAGGATCCAGGTGCGCTCGAGCAGCAACCCGGCCTTCCGCAACCTGCCGACCGGCGGCGGGTACGGAGGCTACGCAGGCTTCGGTCAGCCAGAGCAGGCTGGCTACCAGCAGGCCCCGCCGCCGCTGACCAGCGAGCGGCCGATGACGATCGACGACGTCGTCACCAAGACGGGCATGACGCTCGCCCTGGTGGCCACGACGGCCGTCATCACGTACCTCATGAAGGCGTGGGGGCTGCTGTTCCCCGCGGCGATCATCGGTCTGGTGCTCGCCCTCGTCATCATGTTCAAGAAGATGCCGAGCCCGCCGCTCGTCCTCGCCTACGCCGCCGTCGAAGGTGTCTTCCTCGGCGCGTTCAGCGGGATCATCGGCAACATGGTCGACCGCATGACCGGCAACCCGGGTCAGGGTGTCGTGATGATCGGTCAGGCCATCATCGGCACGCTCGGCGTGTTCTTCGGCATGCTCGTCGTCTACAAGACGGGCGCGATCCGCGTCACGCCGAAGTTCACCAAGTGGATCGTCGGCGCGATCATCGGCGTCGGCATCCTCATGCTCTTCAACCTGGTCATGAGCTTCTTCACCGACGGCGGCCTCGGCCTCCGCAGCGGCGGCCCGCTCGCGATCATCTTCAGCCTCGTCTGCATCGGCCTCGCGGCGTTCAGCTTCCTGATCGACTTCGACGCCGCGGACCAGGCGATCCGGGCCGGCGTTCCGGCCAAGTTCGCGTGGCAGATCGCGTTCGGTCTCACGGTCACCCTGGTGTGGCTGTACACCGAGATCCTGCGCCTGCTGTCGTACTTCAACTCGGACTGACGCTTCGGGTGTGCTGGAGGGGCGTTCCGCTGCGGCGGGGCGCCCCTTCGGCGTTGCGGGGGAGATGGGGATGACGAAGAGGTTCGACGAAGCCCTGTGGCTGATGCGCCGCCACGATCCGCAGAAGGCCGAGGACGGCTTCGGTCTGCTTCGGCAGATCGCGGCCGAGCACGTCGACGAACTGGTCGAAGCGTTCCGGGCCGAGGACGACCGTGGCGTGCGTGCGTGGCTGTTGGAGCTGATCGGTGATGCGCGCTCGCCCGAGGCGTTGCCGATCCTGGTCGAGCACTTGGACCACGAGGACGAGTCGTTGGCGGACTGGGCCGTCGCCGGGCTCCGGAAGCTCGACACGAAGGAAGCGCGGATCGCCCTCTATCGTCATCGCGCGAACAACGCGCACAACTGAGGGGGAATTCGGTGGACTCCGCATACCGGCTCGTCATGGAACCGCCATCAGTCGACGACTACCTGCGGTTGCGCGAAGAATCCGGACTGAGCGCGCGAACTCGTGCAGAAGCGGAAAACGGCATCAACGGCGCGTGGGCCAGCGCGAGTGTCATTCACGTGGAATCAGGCGAAACCGCCGGCATGGGCCGCGTGCTAAGCGACGGCGGCTGGTACTTCCACGTCATCGACATGGCGGTGCTGCCGCGTCATCAACGCAAAGGCATCGGCGACGCGATCCTCACCGCGTTGCTGGACCACATCCACGCGCAGTCCCCGAACGCGTACGTCAACCTGCTCGCCGACCCGCCCGGCCGTCGTCTCTACGAACGGCACGGCTTCACCGAGAGCGCACCGGCGAGTGTCGGCATGCGGCGGGTCTAGACCCGCCAGCGGACGTCGGGCAGTTCGGTGCCCACCTTGATCAGGCAGGTCGTGCAGAGCGCGCCCGCCTGCGCGCGCGACACCCGTTCGTCGGGCACCGAATGTTCGCAGACGGCCTCGTAAAAGCTGCGCGAACCATCGGCCTGGTCTCGGGAGAAAGCATGGCATTGCAGGTCATATTCGCTTTGCCACCACACGTAGGGCATGTCCGACCCCTCCTTGCTCATCGGTAGGGACGGACTTCCCCTCGCCTGATGACGCCATAGCGCGATGATTCAACTCATCGGCAGAAAGGGCGCAGGCAAGTAGCTCCGTTCGGGTGATACGGAGCCACTTGCAAGCGTCAAATTGCAGATCTTGAACGAAAGCTCAGCTCAGGCGCTCGATGACCATCGCCATGCCCTGGCCGCCGCCCACGCACATGGTCTCCAGACCGAACTGCTTGTCGTGGAACTGCAGCGAATTGATCAAGGTCGTGGTGATGCGCGCGCCGGTCATGCCGAACGGGTGGCCGACGGCAATGGCGCCGCCGTTCACGTTCAGCCGGTCCAGGTCGATTCCGAGGTCCTGGTAGGACGGAATCACCTGGGCGGCGAACGCCTCGTTGATCTCCACCAGGTCGATGTCGGAGACCGACAGGCCCGCCAGCGCCAGCGCGCGCTTCGAGGCCTCGACCGGGCCGAGACCCATGATCTCCGGCGACAGGCCCGAGACGCCGGTCGACACGACGCGGGCGAGCGGCGTGATGCCGAGTTCGCGGGCCTTGGTGTCGGACATGATCACCAGGGCCGCGGCGCCGTCGTTCAGGGCGCAGCAGTTGCCGGCGTTGATGCGGCCGTCGGGGCGGAAGACGGGCTTCAGCTGGGACACGGCCTCGTAGGTGACGCCGGCGCGCGGGCCGTCGTCGGCCGAGACCACGGTGCCGTCGGGCAGCGTGACCGGCGTGATCTCGCGGGCCCAGAAGCCGTCCGCGATGGCCTTCTCGGCGAGGTTCTGCGAGCGGACGCCGAACTCGTCCATCTCCTGGCGCGAGATCCCCTTGAGCAGAGCCAGGTTCTCGGCGGTCTGGCCCATCGGGATGTAGACGTCCGGCACGACGTCCACCGAACGCGGGTCGACCCACTCCGAGGCGCCCGACGCCGCGACGGAGGCCGTGCGCGCCTCGGCCTCGCCGAACAGCGGGTTGTGCGTGTCCGGCCACGAGTCGGAGCTGCCCTTGGCGAACCGCGACACGGTCTCGACGCCGGCGCTGATGAACACGTCACCCTCGCCCGCCTTGATGGCGTGCAGCGCCATGCGCGTGGTCTGCAAGGACGAAGCGCAGTACCGCGTCACGGTCGTGCCGGGCAGGTTGTCGTAACCCAGCAGCACGGACACAACGCGCGCAATGTTGAAGCCCTGCTCGCCGCCGGGCAGGCCGCAGCCGAGCATCAGGTCGTCGATCTGCGCGGGGTCGAGCTGCGGCACCTTGTCCAGTGCCGCGCGAATCATCCGCGCCACCAGGTCGTCGGGCCGCACGTCCTTCAGCGAGCCCTTGCCCGCACGGCCGATGGGGGAGCGGGCGGCGGAGACGATCACGGCCTCAGGCATCACGAAACTCCTCGTTGAGAGTCAAGGTTGCCGTCGAGCCTAGTTAACGCCTGCTCACCCCGGCCAGCGCGAGTGACGAGAATTCCGAAACTCATGCGTGCCGCTTCTGCAGCCACCCCGGCACGCGTGAGGGCCGCACCGCCAACGCGGCCGCCGACCGCAACGGCAGCGCGGGAGCGACCCAGCCCGGCCACAGCCCCGCCACCTGGCACAACGGCGCCAGCAGCACACCCGCCGCCGCCTCGTAGCCGACGGAACTGGGGTGGAAGCGGTCCGAACTGAACATGTCGACGTGCCGCGCCATGAACTCCGGCGCCAGCAGGTTCGCCAACGACACCGGCACGCCACCCGCTTCTCGCACCGCGGCGGTCTGCGCGGCCGCGAGACGCAGGCTGTACTGGTGCCCGACCATCCGCAACGGCTGGGGGATCGGCCGCACGATCCCCAGGTCGGGGCACGTGCCGACGACGACGCCGCAGCCGATCGCGCGCAGCTTGCGCACCTGCTCGGCCAGCAGCCGCCCCGACTCGCCCGGGCTCATCCGCGACGTCACGTCGTTCGCGCCGATGATGATCAACGCGACCTGGGGCGCGTCCAGCACGGCCGCGTCGACCTGCGGCACCAGGTCACGGGTGGTCGAGCCGCTGATGGCGTACGTCGACAGGCGCACCGGCCGTTCGGCCTCCTCCGCCAGCGCCTGGGCCAGCAGCACGCCCGGCATCTGCGAGGGATGGGTCACACCGACACCCACCGCCATCGAGTCGCCGAGCACCGCCAGCCGCACCGGATCGCGGCCGTCGTCGAGGTACACGCCGTCCGGCGCTGGCCACAGATGCTCCAGCACGCCAATGGCCGTCCGGGCACGTCTTCCCTGCTCCGTGAGCAGTCCCACCAGTGCGCCGGAGAGGCCTCCGAGCGTCGCGGCGGTCATCGCCACAGCACGCAGCGTCCTGAGTCCGATCATCCGCAACACCCCCTTTCCAGTGGAATCGTCGGTTCCGCTGTTCGAATTAACCTCCGCAGCCACTAGAGCTAGGCTTCGTCCCGCTATCTCGGAGAGTGGGAGCAGGGAGTAGATACCGGTGGAGTACGTCGAGCACGTCGTCGATCTGGTCGGCAACACGCCGCTGGTCAAGCTCAACTCCCTGACCACGGGGATCAAGGCCACGGTGCTGGCGAAGGTCGAGTACCTGAACCCCGGCGGCAGCGTGAAGGACCGCATCGCGCTGCGGATGGTCGAGGCCGCGGAGAAATCGGGTGAACTTCAGCCCGGCGGCACGATCGTCGAGCCGACCTCGGGCAACACCGGTGTCGGGCTCGCCCTGGTCGCCCAGCGCAAGGGCTACAAGTGCGTGTTCGTCTGTCCCGACAAGGTCAGCGAGGACAAGCGCAACGTCCTCAAGGCCTACGGCGCCGAGGTCGTGGTGTGCCCGACCGCCGTCGCGCCCGAGCACCCGGACTCGTACTACAACGTCTCCGACCGGCTCGTCCGCGAGATCCCCGGCGCGTGGAAGCCCGACCAGTACTCCAACCCGGAGAACCCGGCGAGCCACTACCACCAGACCGGCCCCGAGATCTGGCGCCAGACCGCCGGCAAGATCACGCACTTCGTCGCGGGCGTCGGCACCGGCGGCACGATCTCCGGCACCGGCCGCTACCTCAAGGAGATCTCGGACGGCGCCGTTCAGGTCATCGGCGCGGACCCGGAAGGCTCCGTCTACTCCGGCGGTACCGGCCGCCCGTACCTGGTCGAGGGCGTCGGCGAGGACTTCTGGCCCGAGGCGTACGACAAGACCATCTGCGACCAGATCGTCGAGGTCTCCGACGCGGACTCGTTCGACACCACCCGCCGCCTCGCCCGCGAGGAAGGCCTGCTCGTCGGCGGTTCCTGCGGCATGGCGGCCGCCGCCGCGCTGCGCATCGCGAAGGACCTGCCGGAAGACGCCGTCGTGGTCGTGATCCTCCCGGACGGCGGCCGCGGCTACCTGTCCAAGGTCTTCAACGACCGCTGGATGGCGTCCTACGGCTTCCTGCCGCCCGACTCGACCGGCGCGACAGTCGGCGACGTGCTGCGACGCAAGGGCGGCATGCTCCCCGACCTCGTGCACGCGCACCCCAACGAGACCGTGGGTGACGCCGTCGCGATCCTGCGCGAGTTCGGTGTCTCGCAGATGCCCGTCGTCAACGCCGAACCGCCCATCATGGCGGCCGAGGTCGCGGGCGCCGTCAACGAGCGCGACCTGCTCGACGCCCTGTTCACCGGCAAGGCCCAGCTGTCCGACCGCCTCGACAAGCACATGTCGCCGCCGCTGCCCACGCTCGGCGCCGGTGAGCCGGTCGGCATCGCCATGAACGCTCTCTCGCACGCCGACGCGGCCCTCGTGCTGGAGGACGGCAAGCCTGCCGGAGTCGTAACTCGTCAGGACATTCTGGGGTTCTTGGCTGGTCGCTGAGCGTAGAAGCGGGTGCGTCCGATAGCGTGACGCCCCAGATCATCATCAGTCTTACTCGTACCCACGGCCCAGCCAAGGGGGTTGGAAACCGGATGAACGCTCCGCAGCCGCCAGGAAACCAGTTCGGCGGTCAGCCGCAGCAGGAGCCCAACGCGGACGCCACGCAGATCGTCCCAGGAGGTGGGCAGCCGGCAGCGGCTAACCCGAACCCGGACGCCACGCAGGTCGTCTCGCCTGGTCAAGCTCCCGCCGCACCGCAGCACAACGCGGACGCCACCCAGGTCGTCAGCCCCGGGCAGGTGCCGCCGGCAGCTCCCGGTTCGGGTGGCTTCCCGGCACAGGGACCCGGCTCTGGCGGGTTCCCCGCCCAGCAGCCGCCCCAGTACGGCGCTCCGCAGCAGCCCTACGGTCAGCCGCAGCAGCCTTACGGCGCGCCGCAGTCCAACCCGTACGGCCAGCCGCAGCAGCAGCCCTACGGTCAGCCGCAGCAGCCCTACGGCGCTCCGCAGTCGAGCCCGTACGGTCAGCCGCAGCAGCAGGCCTACGGTCAGCCCGGCGGCTACGGCCAGCCCGGCTACGCACCGGCGCCTCCCACCGGTTACGCCGAGTGGGGTCCGCGCGCTGTCGCGGGCCTGATCGACTACGTCGCGCCCGGCGTCGTCGCGGCCATCATCATCGGTGTCTTCGCCGGCATCGGCGCGAGTACGGGTGACGCGTCGACCGGTGGCATCTTCGTGCTGCTGGCCTACGTCGTCGGTTACGGCGGGCTGTTCGGCTTCTTCATCTGGAACACCGTTCTCAAGGGCGGTTCGACCGGACAGTCGCTGGGCAAGAAGGTCGCCAAGATCAAGGTGATCAAGGAGGACACGCAGCAGCCGCCCGGCGGCGGCACCGCGTTCCTCCGCCTGCTCCTTAACTACGCGTTCGGCCTGCTCTGCGGCATCGGCTCGCTGGTCAACTACCTGTCGCCGTTGTGGAACAAGCCGAAGAACGAGACGTACTCCGACAAGATCTGCGGCACCGTCGTGATCAACTGGCCGGACACCGCGTCCTACGGCGGCGGTGGCTACGGCCAGCCGCAGCAGCAGGCCTACGGTCAGCCGAACACCGGTGGCTACCCGCAGCAGCCCCAGCAGGGCGGCTACGGCCAGCCCCCGCAGCAGGGTTACGGCGGTCAGCAGCAGGGCTGGTAGTCCAGCTCGGCAGCTCTTCGACCAGCCCCCGGCCGTGACGGCCGGGGGCTGGTCTGTTTTCACTGCTTGGACACTTGCGGTCGGCGGCCAGATGGGTGAGTACCCTTCGAACATGAGCACCCCATACGGCTTCGCCACCAGGGCGATCCACGCCGGTCAGGACCCGGACCCGACCACGGGTGCGGTGAACGTGCCCATCTACGCGACCTCGACGTACGCCCAGGACGGCGTCGGAGGTCTGCGTGAGGGCTTCGAGTACTCGCGCACCGGCAACCCGACCCGCCGCGCACTGGAGACGTGCCTCGCGTCGCTCGAACGCGGCCGCTACGGTCGTGCGTTCTCCTCCGGCATGGGTGCGACCGACGCGGCGCTGCGCACGTTCCTCAAGCCAGGCGACCACATCGTCATCCCGAACGACGCGTACGGCGGCACGTTCCGGCTGATCGACAAGGTCTTCTCGCAGTGGGGCGTCACCCACTCGCCGGCACCCGTGTCCGACGTGGACGCGATCCGCGCCGCGATTCGTCCCGAGACGAAGCTCGTGTGGATCGAGACGCCCACGAACCCGTTGCTGAACATCGGTGACATCGCCGCCATCGCCTCGGTCGCGCACGAGTCCGGCGCCAAGCTGGTCGTGGACAACACCTTCGCCTCGCCCGCCCTGCAGACGCCGCTGGAGCTCGGTGCGGACGTCGTGCTGCACTCGACCACCAAGTACGTCGGCGGTCACTCCGACGTCGTGGGCGGCGCCCTGATCACCTCTGACGAGGAGGTCGACGCGGCGTTCGGCTTCCTGCAGAACGGTGCCGGGGCTGTTCCCGGGCCGTTCGACGCTTACCTGACGTTGCGCGGGATCAAGACGCTGCAGCTGCGGATGGAGAAGCACTCCGACAACGCCGAGCTGGTCGCCGAGGCCCTGACCCGGCACCCTCGCGTGAAGAAGGTCATCTACCCCGGCCTGGAGTCGCACCCCGGCCACGCCGTCGCGGCCAAGCAGATGAGCCGGTTCGGCGGGATGGTGTCGTTCATCGTCGACGGTGGCGAGGAGGCGGCTCTGGAGGTTTGTGCCCGGACCAAGCTGTTCCTGCTGGCCGAGTCGCTGGGTGGCGTCGAGTCGCTGATCGAGCACCCCGGGAAGATGACGCACGCGTCCACTTCCGGGTCGTTGCTGGAGGTGCCTGCCGATCTGGTGCGGGTATCGGTGGGCATCGAGTCCGGGGACGACCTGGTGGCTGACCTGCTCGAAGCCCTGGGCTGAGGTCCGCGGGTTCTGTTGCGCGCGGGTCGTCGCGTTGCAGCGGGGTTGGTCGCGTTCCGTGCGGGTGGTCGCCTTGCGAGGGTGGTCCCTCGGGTCGTGACGAAGTGCGGGGTTGCGATTGGGGCTTGACCTTGAGCCTCTAGCTGGGTGCGTAGTCGGCCTCAAAGCCGGGGATTAAAGCGCCCCGGCCGAGCCCAGACAGGGTGGCACCCAGCCCCTCAAGGTCAAGCCCCAATCGCCATGAGCGGGGCTCACCGCTTACCCGGCGCCCTAGGTTCAGACGGCTCGCTTCGCATCGCCACGCCAGGCTTCGTACGTGGTTGCCTTGCGATGTCGGCTGTCCTGGTGGCACCGCGCGCCAGACCTTCGTAGGTGGTTGCTTTGCGTTGGCGGGCGCCGGGTGGCACCGCGCGGGTTGTTTTGCGTTGGCGGGCTCGGCCGTGCGGCCCGTTGACCTCCGCGCATGCGAAAGGCCCCTCCCGCGTGGGAGGGGCCTTCTGCGTCTGTCACGGCTTCTTCGAGCCGCCGAACCTGTCCACGTTCTCGGCCTCGGCTGTCGGAGCCGACGGTAGGTCGGCACCGTTCACACAGCCGCCGACGAACTGGATCGCGTCGCCGGTGCGGACGAAGCGGCCGGCCTCGTCACAGCCTGCGTGCGCCACGGTCAAGAACGCCGCGCCGGTCAGTGCCACAGCCGTGGTCACGGCTCCGACCAGCGGAATCACCGCGGCCACGCGTCGCGCGAATGCCATGCCACCTCCACCCGATGTGAGTCCCCCGTAAGGCAGCCTACCGGGGTATCGGCGTCAGAGGTTGCCGCGTCGCTCCTGTTCGCGCTCGATCGCCTCGAAAAGGGCCTTGAAGTTGCCCTTGCCGAAGCCCAGCGAGCCGTGCCGCTCGATCAGTTCGTAGAAGACGGTCGGGCGGTCGCCGATCGGCTTCGTGAAGATCTGCAGCAGGTAGCCGTCCTCGTCGCGGTCGACCAGGATGCGGTGTTCCTTCAGCACCTCGATGGGAACGCGGACCTCGCCGATGCGCGCACGCAGCGCCGGGTCGTCGTAGTAGGAGTCCGGCGTTTCGAGGAACTCGACACCCGCGTCGCGCATGGCCGTGACGGTCTTGATGATGTCGTTGGTCGCCAGCGCGATGTGCTGCACGCCCGCGCCCTCGTAGAACTCCAGGTACTCGTCGATCTGCGACTTCTTCTTCGCGATCGCCGGCTCGTTCAGCGGGAACTTGACCCGGTGGTTGCCGTTGGAGACGACCTTCGACATGAGTGCCGAGTAGTCCGTGGCGATGTCGTCGCCGATGAACTCCGCCATGTTCACGAAGCCCATGACGCGGTTGTACCACTCGACCCAGTAGTCCATCTTGCCGAGCTCGACGTTGCCGACGCAGTGGTCGACGGCCTGGAACAGGCGCTTCGGGGCGCCTTCCGGACGCTTCACGGACGAGCTGCGCGCCACGTAGCCGGGCAGGTAGGGGCCGTCGTACTTCGAGCGGTCGACGAGCGTGTGGCGGGTCTCGCCGTACGTCGCGATCGCGGCGAGGCGCACGGTGCCGTGTTCGTCGGACACGTCGTGCGGCTCTTCGAGGACGGTCGCGCCCTGCTCACGGGCGTGCTTGATGCACTGGTCGACGTCGCTGACCTCCAGTGCGAGGTCCACGACGCCGTCACCGTGGCGGCGGTGGTGGTCGAGGAGGTCGGAACCGGGCGTGACGCCGCCGTTGATCACGAAGCGGGCCGAGCCCGACTTCAGCACGAACGACTTGTGGGTGCGCTGGCCGGTCTCGGGGCCCGCGTAGGCCACGAGCTCCATGCCGAACGCCACCTGGTAGAGCCACGCGGTCTGCGTGGCGTTGCCCGCGACGAACACCACGGCGTCCATGGAGCGCACGGGGAAGGGGTCCTTGGTCGCGTCGTAGTCGACCAACCCCACGAGCTGCCGGAGCTGGTCGTAGCTCACGTCGTCAAGCTGCTGCGTCATGTTCATCAGCATGATTCGACCTAGCAGGATGAGCAACAGTCAGCGAATTCACAGGACAGTTTGTATAGTGATCTATGCCCTTGGATCAGCAGAGTGAGCACTCTGACCAGCCCGTGGACGAACTGGACGCGAAGCTGCTCCTGCTCTTGACGGACGAGCCCCGTCTGGGCGTCCTCGAATGCTCCCGCCGGCTGGGCGTCGCGCGGGGAACCGTGCAGGCCCGGCTGGACAGGCTGGTCGAGCGCGGCGTGCTCACCGGATTCCCGCCGGCGCTCGACCTCGGCGCGATGGGCTACGGGCTGACGGCGTTCGCGACGGTGGAGATCGCGCAGGGGCGCCGTGCCGAAGTGTGCGAAGGGCTGGCCGCGATCAGCGAGGTGTGCGAGGTGCACGCGACTACGGGCCAAGGCGATCTGTTCGTGAGAATGGTCGCGAGGTCGAATGCGGATCTGCAACGCGTGGTCGATCACATTGTCGACGTGCCTCACGTTCGTCGTTTGTCGACCTCTATTGCTTTGTCAACGCCAGTGCCTCCACGCGTGCGGCCTCTACTGGAACGCGTGAAGGGGCGGCCACCTAGGTGACCGCCCCTTCGCACGTTTTTGTGGCGTGACTACGCCTGGTAAGGAACCGCGGAGATCAGCGTGACCTTCTGCTGCTTGCCGTTCGGCAGCTCGTAGGACACGGTCTCGCCGTCCTTCGCGCCGTTGAGCGCCTTTCCGAGCGGCGAAAGCGGGGAGTAGACCTCCATCTCGCCGTGCGCGCCCTCCTCGCGAGTCGCCAGCAAGAAGGTTTCCGCCTCGTCGTCGCCTTCGTAGCGGATCGTGAGCACCGTGCCCGGCGCTGCAACACCCTTGGTGGTGGGAGCCTCGCCGACCTTGGCGGCCTGGAGCAGTTCGTGCAGCTGGCGGATGCGCGCCTCCTGCTTGCCCTGCTCCTCGCGAGCCGCGTGGTAGCCGCCGTTCTCGCGGAGGTCGCCCTCTTCGCGACGAGCGTTGATCTCGGCAGCCATGACCGGGCGGTACGCGATAAGTTCGTCCAGCTCAGCCTTGAGCCGGTCGTAGGCCTCCTGGGTCAGCCAGGTCACCTGGGTGTCGCTCACGGTCACCAACTCCTCGTCTTGCTCTGGTGCACACGTGTCACCAGATAGTTCCCGGGCCGCTGGCCCGGAACGGAAAAACACGGCCCGCGCCGGGGCCGTGCTTGAGCGGCAATAGTAACACGGAGACAACGTTCAGCGACGGCGATTTGTTCCCCATCTCGCCGTTTAAACCGCAGATCACCCGCTTGGCCGCTAGCTCGTGGACAAGTAGGCGGGAACCTGGTAGGAGCACCCGAACACCTCGCCGGTGACCGGCGGCTTCGAGGTGCGCAGAACTGTTGTCTCTACGACGACATCATTTCCCGGCGGCACCAGAACTTCGCGTCTACCCGCTTCGTCCCCGTCCTTGGACCGGGCCCGAATGATGCAGACGGCAGCGCGCTCCGGTTGATCGCGGGAAACCTCGAAACTGACCTTCACCTGGTCGTCGCTGAGGAGGATGAACGCGGTCTGCTTGGCTTCGATCGGTTTAGTGCCGAGATTTCGGTAACCGACGAAGGCGATCAGGGCACCCACCGCAACGGCTACAGCGAGTAACGCCCACCGCGTCCACTTGGCCATCGGCTTGCGGCTCTGTTTGCTGTAGCGCCCCTCGGGGAGCACGCGCTGTGCCACTTGTCCGCGCCCTCCTGAGCCTCTGGGGAACAATGGTGCCCGGCGTTCAGTTGATGAGTGTCGCAGGACCGTTCACACAGGAGGACCACGGGGGTCATGGCCGAAAAGCTGCGCCTTATGGCAGTGCACGCACATCCCGACGACGAGTCGAGCAAGGGCGCGGCCTCGATGGCTCGCTACATCGCGGAAGGGCACGACGTGATGGTCGTGACCTGTACCGACGGTGGTGCGGGCAGCATCCTCAACCCGGCGATGGACAGGCCGGACGTGCTCGAGAACATCATCGAGGTCCGCCGCGAGGAGATGGCCCGCGCGGCCAAGATCCTCGGCATCCAGCACCGCTGGCTGGGCTTCAAGGACTCGGGCCTGCCCGAGGGCGACCCGCTGCCGCCGCTGCCCGAGGGGTGCTTCGCCCTCGTGCCGCTGGAGGAGTCGGTGCCGTCCCTGGTGGAGGCCATCCGCGACTTCCGCCCGCACGTCGTCGTGACCTACGACGAGAACGGCGGCTACCCGCACCCGGACCACATCCGCACGCACGAGATCTCGATGGCAGCCCTCGACGCCGCCGCCGACGCCTCGTACCAGCCGGAACTGGGTGAGGCGTGGGAACCGCAGAAGGTCTACTACGGCCACGGCTTCTCGCGCGCCAAGATCGTCGCGTTCCACGAGGCGATGGAAGCGCGCGGCATCGAGTCGCCGTACACCGAGTGGCTCGCGAACTGGAGCACCGACCGCCCGGACGTCATGGACCGCGTGACCACCCAGGTCGAGTGCGCGGACTACTTCGACGTCCGCGACGAGGCGCTCAAGGCCCACGCCACCCAGATCGACCCGACCAGCCGCTGGTTCGCCATCCCGATGGAGCTGCAGCGCGAGATCTGGCCGACCGAGGAGTACGAGCTCGTGCGGTCGCAGGTGGACTCGACTCTGCCGGAGAACGACCTGTTCGCCGGAGTTAAGGTCTAGGGGTGCTTTCCCCAGACTTCTCCCTCGGCAGCACGGTGGCGCTGGTCGCCGTGCAGCCGTCGAACACGAACGACGGCAACGACAAGGGCGGCCAGGGCGAGGACTTCGGCAAGTCCTCCCCGGTCGGCCTCGTCCTGCTGATCGTCTTCTTCATCGCGATCTTCTTCCTCGTCAAGTCGATGAACAAGCACATCAAGGGCTTGCCGGCGTCGTTCGACGAGCCGGCCGAGGGTGCCGCGCCTGCCGCGGAGCCTTCTGAGTCCGCGGACGAGTCTTCGGCTTCTTCGGCTTCTTCCAAGGCTGCGAAGGCTTCGAAGAAGAAGGACTGACCTCGCGGACCGCGGGGCGAACGACTCGCTCGAATCTTCATGATCGCGAGTTGTCCACAGGGTTTGACTTGCTGACCTGCGGAGATGCTTGAGCGCGCTAGCTTGTGGATTGGCGGGAACGCAAATCGCGTTTCCTTCGTTCCGCAGGAGGAGGAAGCGCGGGGGGCGAGGGTCAGGACAGGTGAGCTCAGCCAGGCCAGCTCAGCCAGGCAGGCCAGCTCAGCTCAGCTCAGCCAGGTCAGGCCAGCTCAGCGAGGTCAGGTCAGGCCAGTCAGGTCAGGCCAGCCAGGTCAGGCCAGCCAGGTCAGGCCAGCCAGGTCAGGCCAGGCCCGTCCAGCCCAGCCAGGCCAGGCCCGTCCAGCCAGCCAGGCCAAGCCACGCCGACAACCAGTCAGGCAGCCCACCTCGGCCAAGCTGATGCAGGCGAGCGAGGCCAACGCGAAGCCGGCCAAGCCGAGCACGCTGGGACCTGGCCAGTCGAGTCAGGCGAGCGGAGGTGGGCAAGCCGACCGCGGCCGACCTGAAGTCAGCCCAGCCGGGTCGAGACCACGAAGTCGTGGACCTCGTCGAAGGCCGGCGGCTCCACCGGCAGGTCGCTGGTCTCCCGCGCCTGCCGCAGCTCCTCCTGCCAGTGCGTGAGGTCCGCCTCCAGCCGTTCGGGAGCGGGCCGCCCCGGCACTCCGGCCAGCGCCCGGTGCTCGCCGAGGATCTTGGCCTCGATGAGGCCCGGCAGGTAGTCCGGGCCGTCGAGCTTCTCGAGCAACGTCGGCAGGTGCGCGTTCACCTCGCCGGTGCGCAGCAGGTGCACGCCGGTCAGCAGCGCGCGGAACGTGTAGAGCAGCGGCTTGATCTCGGCGGTCTTCTCGAACAGCCGCCATTGCGTCGCGGCGAACCCGCGGTAGTGGTGCCCGTGCCGTGAGGTCAGGCATCCCGCGGCGAGGTCGGCCAGCTTGCGGTGTGCGTCCGTGGTGTGCACGACCAGCGGTGAGAGCAGCTGTTCCAGCACGTAGCCGTTGGGGCGGGTCAGCAGGCGGCAGAACTTCTGCACGTCGTGCGTGACCAGGTCGATCTCGACGCCGTCGCGCACCCACATCCGTTCTTTGGTCTCCGGGCCGTGCCGCAGGCCCAGGATCTCCGCGAGCGGCAGGACGTGCACGCCGCGCAGGTCCACGTCCGAGTCCCGCGACGGGAAGCCGTACAGGTGCGCGCCCGAGACGGTCGCGAACAGCAGGCCGTGCGACTGCTCGGCGACCACTTCGCTCAGGTCGGGTACCTCGTAGCTCACAACATCCTCCTGCGCACCGACACCAACCAGTCCTCCACCCGCGCCCGGTCCGGGTCCTCCGGCAGCGGGCCTTCTGCGGCCGCGATCTCGTCGCCGAGCCTGTGTGCCCACGCCACCGCGTCGTCCCAGGGCATCGAGCCGTCGCGGATCTTGAGCAACGAGCGGTCCGCCGCGATGTCGTAGCGGCCGGTGCGCAACAGGTGAAGGCCCACCAGGCGCAGCCGCACGACGTGCATGAGCTGCTTCGGCTTGAGGTTGCGGCCCGCGCGCGACAGCTGCATTTCCGTCGCGCGCGTGAATGCCCGCACGGCGTACCGGGAGAGGAACGCGGGCAACAGGTCCCGCAGCTCCTCTCCCATCGGCGTGCTGATCTCCACCAGCGGGCTCACCAGCGTTTCGAGCACCGTCGGGTTCGACTTCAGGCCCAGCCTGCAGAAGTGCTCGACCTCCCAGCTGAGCTGCTCGGCAGAAGGGCCCTCGACCGACGTCGGTGGCTTCTCCAGGCGCCAGAACGCTTCCGTGGGCGCGACGAACACACCCCGTCTGTCCACATCGGACTCAGGTGTCGCCAGCCCGTAGGCGTGCGACCCGATCACGGCTTCGAGGATCACAGTCGTGGGTCCACCGGTTCCGACTCCAGCGCGAGCACGCCGAAGACGCACTCGTGCACCCGCCACAACGGCTCGCCGCGCACGAGACGTTCCAAGGCCTCGATGCCCAGGGCGTACTCGCGCAGGGCGAGGCCACGCTTGCGGCCGAGAGCACGCTTGCGCAGCCGCGACAGGTTCGACGGCGTCGTGTAGTCCGGGCCGTAGATGATGCGCAGGTACTCGCGCCCGCGCACCTTCATGGCCGGCTGCACGCGTCCGCCGAGGTTCGCCAGCGGCTTCACGACCATGCCCTCACCGCAGTCCGCGGTCAGTTCCTCCCACCACCGCACACCCGCGGCCACCTGCGAAGGGTCGCCGACGTCGACCACGAGGTGCCGGGTGTGCTGGAACAACGGACCTTCCAAACGCCCCAACGTCTCCAGGTGCCACAGGTGCGAACGGTCGTGGAACGTCTGTCCCTCGGCCGCGAGCAGCTGGAACGGCGCGATTCGCACGCCCTCCAACCCCTCCGTCGGCCAGCAGTACCGCTCGTAGGCAGCGCTGTAGGCCTCGGCGTTCGAGGCGCGCTGCGACGTGCGCGCCAGCAGATCCGCCACGTCCACGCCACGAGCCGCAGCCGCCGACAAGGCGTCGACCGCTACCGGCAGAGCGCCGTTCGCCGCCGCCCCGACCGCCGCGTACTGCTCGCGGATCAGCCCGGAGGCCTTGGCGTTCCACGGCATCAGCTCGGCGTCGATGAGCAGCCAGTCCGTGGCGAACTCGTCGAACAGCCCGGCACAGGCCGAACGCACGCGATCAAGCAGCGACGAACCCAGCGCGCCGTCGAAGAACGCACGCCCGGTGCGCGTGTAGATCGCACCACCTTCCTTGCGCACCAACAACACCGCACGCGAGCCCATGTGCTTCTCCTCGCAGATCACCTGCGTGACACCGGCCGCGAGGTAGTCGGCGAACGCCTCCGACGGGTGCTCCAGCACGTCGTCGAGCTGCGAGGTCGCGACAGGCGCCATCGTCGGCGGCAGGTACAGCAGGTCGTGCGGGTCGATCGCGAACCGGCTCATGACCTCCAGCGCCGAAGCCGACTGCTCCGCGCGGATGGTCACGGCACCGAGCAGCGCCGTGTCGATCCGGCGCAGACCGGTGACGTCGGTGAGCGCCAGCACGTCCGGCGCGCGCTCGACTGCCTTCGGCGGGAACGGCGCGTCGCTCTCGTACCAGACCTGATGTGCCTTCACGGAGACGGTTTCCTTCTCCGGATACCGCAACGCGGTCAGCTTCCCGCCGAACACCACGCCCGTTTCGAGGCACATGGTGTTGTTGATCCACTCGGCCTCGGGCACCAGAACGTGGCCGTACAGCACCATCGCCGCACCGCGGTAGTCGTTCGCCCACGGCAGGCGCACCGGCATCCCGTGCTCGTCGGTCTCGCCGGTCGTGTCGCCGTACAACGCGAAACTGCGCACCTTCGCGGACGCACGGCCGTGGTAGCGCTCGGGCAGACCGGCGTGCGCGACGACGAGGTTTCCGCCGTCCAGCACGTAGTGCGCGACCAGGCCGTCGCAGAACCTCGTCGCGGCCAGGCGGAACTCCTCCGACTCGTGCGCGAGCTGCTCCAGCGACTTCTCCAGCCCGTGCCGGACCGTCACCTTGTGCCCGCGCATCGCCCGCACGAGCTTTTCCTCGTGGTTTCCGCGCACGCTCAAGGCGTGTCCGGCCGCGACCATGCCCATGACCAGGCGCAGCACGCCCGGAGTGTCCGGCCCGCGGTCCACCAGGTCGCCGACGAACACGGCCTTGCGGTCACCGGGTGGGACCGCGTCCACAGCACGGCCCTCGTCGTCCCGGACCAGCGAGTACCCGAGTTCGACGAGCAGCTCCTCCAGCTCCGCGCGGCAGCCGTGCACGTCACCGAACACGTCGAACGGGCCGGTCTCGTGCCTGAGGTCGTTGAGCAGGCGCTCGTACAAGATCGTCGAGTTGTCCACATCGGACTCGGAACGCAGCACGTGGACGCGCTTGAAGCCCTCCTTGCCGAGGAACTTCAACGAGCGCCGCAACGCCGACCGGTGCCGCTTCACGACGTGCGCGCCGAAGTCGCGGTCGGGGCGCTGTGCGTTGCGCGCCAGACACACCTCGGTCGGGGTGTCGAGGACGATCGCGACCGGCAGCACGTTCGCCTTCTTCGCGACCTCGATCAGCCTGGCGCGGTCCGGCGCCTGCACGTTGGTCGCGTCGATCACGGTGACGCGCCCGGCCTCCAGCCGCTTCGAAGCCACGTGGTGCAGCACCTCGAACGCCGCCGCGGACGCCGACTGGTCGTTCTCGTCGTCGGACACGAGTCCGCGGAAGTAGTCGCTCGACAGCACCTGCGTGGGCAGGAAGTGCTTGCGCGCGAACGTGGACTTGCCGGAACCGGAGGCGCCGACCAGCACGACCAGACACAGGTCAGGGATCTTCAGTTCCATCAGTTCTCGTCTCCCGAGCTGAACACGGCCATCTGGGTCGGCGCGCCGCGCTCGGCGTCCTCCGGTCCGATCGGCACGTACCGCACGCGGTAGCCACGGCGTTCCGCGACACCGTCCGCCCACGCCGCGAACTCCGCCCGAGTCCATTCGAAACGGTGGTCGGAGTGCCGCATCTGGCCTTCCGGCAACGTCTCGAACAGCGCGTTGTACTCGACGTTCGGCGTCGTCACCAGCACCGTCGCGGGCCGCGCCACGGTGAACACCGAGTGCTCCAGCGCGGGCAGGCGCGACGGGTCGACGTGCTCGACGACCTCCATCAGCACCGCCGCGTCGTAACCGGCCAGTTCGGTGTCGGCGTACGTCAAAGCCGACTGCCGCAACGTGATCCGCTCGCGCTGAAGGTCGCCCATGCGGTCCAGGTGCAGCTTGCGCGCGGCCTCCTGCAACGCCTTCGCGGACACGTCGACACCGTGGATCTCGGTGAACTCGGGCTCGTTGACGAGCGCGCGCAGCAACGCCCCGCCACCGCAACCGAGGTCGAGCACGCGCTTGGCCCGCGCGTCCTTCAGCGCCTTGATCACGGCCTCCTTGCGTTGCACGGCAAGGGAGATCTTCGGTTCGGCCAGCGCGTTGTCCAGCTCCTCCGGCTCGACCTCGTCGACGTCCGCGAGGCGTTCCAGGGCAGAGGTGATCAACGGTCGCTTGCGCGCCAGGTAGCGGGTGGTGATCAGCTCCTTGTCCGGGTGCGCCGCCAGCCAGCCGTCACCGGCCTTGAGCAGCTTGTCGACCTCGTCGGCCGCGACCCAGTAGTGCTTGCCGCCGTCGAGCACGGGCAGCAGCACGTAGAGGTGCTTCAGCGCGTCACTGAGCTTCACAGTGCCGGTCAGCGTCACGTCGCCGAAGCGCGAATCGCCGTGCCCGGAGATCGCGACGTCCCAGCCGAGTGGCGTGAACAACCGGTCCGCGAGCCGGTGCGGCAGCGCTGGAATGCGGATGACCAGCGGAATCGGCGTCGCGGCGAGCTCGGGGTAGCTCTCGCTGCGGCCGTTCATGGCCGTGCGGAACACGCTGCCGAGCGCGACCGTGAGCAACGACCCCGCCGCGTACGGCCTGTCGTTGACGTATTGGGTGAGCGTGCTGCCGGGACCTCGCACGAGCGCGATGGGGTCGACCTCCAGCAGGAGGGCGACCGTGCATTCCTCGTTCGTCGCCTTCGGGTAGAAGACGTGCGCGGTGCCCGAGCTCGTCGTGAAGGACTGAGCCCGGTCGGGATGCTTGTGCAGCAGGTGGCCCAGATCGGTCGCCGGCTGGTGCGTCGTGGTCATGGTGAGCAACACGAGCCTGAGTCTGATCGAGATTCGGCCTCTGCGCTGCTCATTTAGTGTGGTTCGCATGACTAACCGGCTTGCGCACGCGACCAGCCCTTACCTGCTGCAGCACGCGGACAACCCGGTCGACTGGTGGCCCTGGTCCGCGGAGGCGTTCGAGGAGGCACGACGGCGCAACGCGCCGGTGCTGCTGTCCATCGGCTACGCGGCCTGCCACTGGTGTCACGTGATGGCGCACGAGTCCTTCGAGGACGCGGAGGTCGCCGCCTTCCTGAACGCGCATTTCGTGTCGGTGAAGGTGGATCGCGAGGAACGCCCGGACGTCGACGCCGTGTACATGGAGGTCACGCAGGCCATGACCGGCCAGGGTGGATGGCCGATGACGGTGTTCCTCACGCCGGACGCGCGGCCGTTCCACGCGGGCACCTACTACCCGCCGTCGCCGCGTCCCGGCATGCCGTCGTTCACACAGCTCATCGAGGCCGTGTCGGCGACGTGGGCGCAACGGCCGGGCGAGATCCTGGAGTCCGCTTCCGCTGTGGTGGAGGAGATTTCGCGCCACGCGTCGCCGCTGCATCCGTCCGCTGTGGACTCGGACGCGCTGGCGGGCGCCGTGGTGTCGTTGCTGGGCGAGTTCGACCGGCGCCACGGCGGGTTCGGTGGCGCGCCGAAGTTCCCGCCGTCGATGGCGCTGGAGTTCCTGCTGCGCCACCACGAACGCACCGGCTCGGTCGAGGCCGTCTCGATGGCGACCGCGACGGCCGACGCGATTGCCGACGGCGGCATGTACGACCAGCTCGGCGGCGGGTTCGCGCGCTACAGCGTCGACGCGTCGTGGGTCGTGCCGCACTTCGAGAAGATGTTGTACGACAACGCTTTGCTGCTCCGCTTCTACACCCACCTGACGCGGGTGACGCGTTCTGAGCGCTACGAGCGGGTCGCGCGCGACACGGCCTCGTTCCTGCTGCGGGATCTGCGCACGGCCGAGGGCGGGTTCGCGGCCTCGCTGGACGCGGACACCGAGGGCGTCGAGGGCCTGACCTACGTGTGGTCGTTCGAGGAACTGGGCGACGCGGCGGCCGCGTTCGGCGTGACCTCCGAGCCGAACTTCGAGGGCGGCAAGTCGACGCTGCGGTTCGTGTCCGAGCCGGGGGAGGAGGTGCGGGCCGCCTTGCTGGCGGTGCGCGCCGGAAGGCCGCAGCCCGGCCGGGACGACAAGGTGATCGCCTCCTGGAACGGCATGGCGATCGCCGCGCTGGCCGAGGCGGGCGCGTTCTTCGACGAGCCGTCGTGGATCGCGGCGGCCTCGGAGGCGGCGTCGTTGCTGGCCTCGGTGCACATGGTCGAGGGCAGGCTGCTGCGGACCTCGCGTGACGGCGTGGCCGGGCCGTCGTTCGGCGTGCTGGAGGACTACGGCTGCCTCGCCGACGGCCTGCTGGCATTGCACCAGGTCACCGGCTCGATCCGGTGGCTCGATCTGGCGTGCGGCCTGCTGGACACCGCTCTCTCGCGGTTCGCCGTCCCGGACTCGCCCGGCGCCTACTACGACACCGCCGACGACGCCGAGACGCTGGTGCGCCGCCCCGCCGACTCGACCGACAACGCGTCGCCTTCCGGGGCGTCCTCGCTGGCCTCGGCCCTGGCGACAGCATCCCTGCTGGCGGGCGCCGACCGTTCGTCGCTGTACTTCACCGCCGCGTCGGACGCCGTCACGCGGGCCGGTCTGCTGGCCGCGCGGGCACCCCGGTTCGCCGGCCACTGGCTGACCGTCGCCGAGGCGTTGGTGGCCGGTCCGTTGCAGGTGGCCGTAGTAGGTGCCGACGACTCACGCCGTGCGTCGCTGTGGGCGGCGGCGGTGGCTCATGTTCCGGGAGGCGGCGTCGTCGTGGCCGGTGAGCCCTCGTCCGTGCCGTTGCTCGAAGACAGGCCGTTGGTGGACGAAGGCCCTGCGGCCTACGTGTGCCGTGGCTACGTGTGCGACCGGCCTGTCGTATCAGTAGATGCGCTGGTCACTTCGCTGACGGCGAACACCACCCGCTGATTGCAGGCGTAACGTCGGTTACAACGTAATCATGTAATCAGAGGTGGTTGTAATGGGACGTGGATGGCGAGGACGAGGCGGATGGCAGCAGGCTGACCTGCCGTCGGCCGACGACGCGGCGGCGTGGTTCGCGGGCAGGCTGCCGGACGCGTGGTTCACCGGCACGCCCGAGGTGATCATCGACCGCGAGGAGATCACGGTCGTCGGCACGCTGCCCGCGCTGGAGGGCGAGTTCGACGACGCCTCGCGCGCCGCGGCCGAGTCGGGCCGCATCTCACGCTGGCGTGAGGACACCCGCGAGGAACGCATCGAGATCGCCCGCCAGGCCGAGCACCGCTACGGTCGCAAGGTCGCCTGGGGTGCCGTGCAGGGCGGCACGCGCGAACTCTTCACGCACCTGGCCGTGCCGGTCATGACGCGCCTGCGTCAGCCGGAACGGCAGGTGCTCGACACGCTGGTAGCCGCTGGCGTAGCCCGCTCACGGGCAGACGCTCTGGCATGGGCCGTTCGCCTGGTCGGCGAGCACGCGGACACGTGGCTCGACGAACTGCGTGACGCCATGTCGAAGGTTGACGATCTCCGCTCGCAGGGGCCTGATCTGGCCTAACCTCCTGCGTGTGGATCTGACGTCGGTCGCGGAAGCGGTCGTCCGGGACGAGCCGGGCGCGTTCGAAACGTTCATCAACGAGGCCCAGGGCCGTTCGCCCGACGAGATGTCGGCGGCGGCCCTGGTCCTGTCTTCGTCGTCGGACGTCCAGGTCAACGAGTTGCTCGGCAACCTGCTGTTCTACATCGGCGCGTGCGATGCGTTGGAGCCGCTGGTTCTGCGCGTGGTGGAAGCCTTCGAACGCGGCGACGGCGAGGCCTGGGAGCGCGCTCTTCTGCTGCCCCTGCAGGACGAGGACGTCCGCGCCGGCCTGCCGCACCGCGAGCGCCTTCTCGCCGCAGTACCAACCGATTCGTGGCTGTACGGCCTGCTGATGGTCGTGGACCTCGAACCGCTGTTGGTGCTGCATCGGCCCACTGGCACCGGTTTCGAGGTGACGATCGGCGGCCTCGGCGACAACTTCCAGCTCCACACGCTGCTCGCGTACCGCCTGGTCCCCGAGCACGTGCCCGGCGAACCGCCGCTGGACGCGTGGGTGGAGGCGGCGTCCGTGGGCGAGGACCTCCAGCCGGAGGGCGGGATCCGCGGCCAGTTCCAGCTTTCCGACGGCTTCGGCGACACGATCTGGAACGAGGGCCGTCCGTCCGACATCCCGTTGTTCGAGGGCCGCCGCGTCGTCGTGCTGGACCCGCCGCCGTACCAGCGCTCGTGGAACACGGGCCGCATCTACCCGATGATGACGCCTCTGGTCAACATCGCCCGCGTGCTGCCCGCTGACGAGGCCGCGTCGTGGCTCGCGAAGGTCAGCTCGTGAGTTTTTCCAGTGACAGGAGGAAAGTACTCGACGACTCGCTTCCGTTGGGGCGTCGTGTGACGGCACTCTGCTACTGCTTGGAGCGCTACAGCCCGATCGGGTTTCACGCTTCGTTGAGCTTTCTTCGTTTCGTGGCAGGTGACTTCACCCGTGACCCGGCCGCGTTGCCGCGGGCGATGGAACTGCTGACCGCGAGCTACACCGCCTGGCAGGCCGAACTGCACGCCTATGGGGTGCTTCGGCGGCGCGCCAAGCAGTTGGGCTACCGCGTGCCGCACCCGTCCGCGCCCAACCCGAACCGGCCGTCGCACTGGTACGGCGCACCGCGCGAGGCCGCCCTTCACGCCGTGTGGGTCTGGTACTCGCAGGGCGCGTCCGAGGACGTCGATGTGCAAAGCCTTGCCGTCGCCTTGATCGAGCGCGGGCGGTTCACGGAGGCACAGCGGGAGATCTTCGACCGGGTCCTCGCCGAACCCGGCGCCTCCCGGGCGATCGTCCGGCAGATGGCAGTCGTGATCGCCAACTCCTGAACGCTCTTACGGCGCAACGACTTCCGCAGGAGTGTCAGACCCTTTCGCTATTGTTGAATTTGGGGGTACCCGGCCCGCGTCGTGTGTGTGGTGGGCTTCCGTTGGTTCGTGTGTTCCAGTTGGCTCGTGCGTTCCCCGTCGGAGCCCGATGACGCACCCGAGTGCGACCGTGGTGACACCGGCTACGGACACGAGCGTGAGTTCCTGTGCGCCGAGTAGTACGGACGTTGCCAGGCCGGAGACCGGCATCAGGCCGATGAGCACGCCCGCGCGGTCGGAGCCCAGGCGGTTCACGGCGAAGTACCAGAGTCCGAAGGCCAGCGCGGTCACCACCACGGCCAGCAGCGCGAGAGAGAAGCCCTGCTTGGCGTTCGGCATCTGCCAGCCGCCGACGAACGTGCCGAGCACAGCGCCGATCACCGTCGCCAGGATGCACGTCCAGGTGGCCACGCCGAGCACGCCAAGGCGTCGTACGACACCCACGGCGAACAAGGTGAAACAGACTTCGCCGGCCATCGTGATCAATGCGAGCGCAAGGCCCGGGCCGTGCCACGAGCCGCCGCCGGACAACAGCACAATGCCTGCCGCCACCACCACGGCGCCCACTACGGCCGATGCGGTTCGTTGACGGGAGAGCAGCGCTAGAGCGATGGGGGCGCCGCCCATGACGGCGGCGACGAAGCCCGGTTCCGCGTATTGCTGGGCGGCGATGAGCACGGCGTTGAAGCCGAGCATGCCCGTGACGACCACACCGAGCAACGGTGGGATGTCACGCCACGACGGCATCGGCAGACGGCGTGCCACCAGCAGCAACACGGCCGCGCCGAGGGCGTAGCGCATGGCCTGGCCGGTCAGGACCGGGTAGCCCTCCAGCATTCCCGTGATCGGAACGGACGCTCCGACGATCGTTGCCGCTGTCGCTCCCGCGGCCACCCCGAGTTTCATGCTCACCACCCTTGCGCTGAACTGGTCCAGGTTTAAGCTCCACTTCAATGGCTACGAACTGGACCACTTTTCGCGAGCTGCTGTTGCCGGGGCATCAGCGGCGGCGCGGGGTGGAGGTCGAACTGCGCCGGGCGATCCGGGACGGGCGGCTTCTGCCGGGCACGCGGCTGCCGTCGAGCAGGGACCTGGCCGCGCAGCTGGACGTGGCGCGCGGGACGGTGACGTCGGCGTACACGCAGCTCGTCGCGGAGGGGTATCTCACCAGCCGGCGCGGGTCGGGGACGACGGTCGCGAGCCTCGGACCGGCCGGCGTGTGCGGTGTGCCGGAGCCGCCGCCGCGGTGGCGGTACAACCTGCGGCCCGGCCTGCCCGCGCTGGGCGCGTTTCCCCGCGCCGAGTGGGTGGCGGCTCATCGTTCGGCGCTCGCCGAGCTCCCCGACGAGGACCTCGCCTATCCCGACCCGGCCGGTTTCGTGGGGCTGCGCAAGGAGATCGTCGACTACCTCTCGCGGGTGCGGGCGGTCGTCGCGAAGGACGCGGTGATCACCAATGGCGCGGCGGACGGGCTGCAGCTCACCGCCCGAATGCTGAACGGCAGCATCGCGATCGAGGAGCCCAGCCACTTCGGCGGCGAGAACATGCTGCGGTCGCACGGACTCAACACCGTGGCGGTTCCGGTGGACGACAAGGGCATCAGGGTCGATCTTCTGTCCAAAACGGACTGCAAAGCGGTGCTGGTCACCGCGGCACACCAGTTTCCGCTCGGAGTGGTGCTGCATCCGGAACGGCGGCGGGCGCTCGTCGACTGGGCGCGCGAACGGGACGCGTTGATCATCGAGGACGACTACGACGCCGAGCACCGGTACGACCGGCCGGCCCTGGGGGCGTTGCAGGCTCTCGCGCCCGAGCACGTGGTGTACCAGGGCACGACGAGCAAGGTGCTGGCACCCGCGTTGCGCCTCGGGTGGCTCGTGGTGCCGGAACGGCTGCGCGAAGGCATCGTGCAACGCAAGCAGTACAACGACATGGGCACCGGCACGATCCCGCAGGCCGCGTTCGCGCACCTGTTGCGGACGGGTGGCTATGACCGCCATCTGCGTCGTACGCGCGCGCTCTACCGGAAGAGGCGGGACGCGTTGCTGGAAGCCGTTGCGGAGCATCTGCCCGCATGGCAGCCCATCGGCGTCGCGGCTGGTCTGCACGTCGTGCTGCGCATGCCTGACGGGACGGACGACCTCGCGTTGAAGAGCAGGCTTGCGGACCGCGGCGTGCACGTCTGGGCGTTGGCGCAGTACACGCGCACGCCCATGTGGCCCGGTTTGGTGCTCGGTTACGCGGCGCTCACCCCTGACCGCCTGCGCGAGGCGGTCAGGGAGATCGCCGATGCGGCCGTGGCTTAGAGGATGTGCTCGCGGTCGGTGCTCATGATGTGCTCGCGGTCGCTCATGATGTGCTCGCGGTCGGTGCCGTCACCGGCGGCACTGAGCGTCGTCACCGCGGCGGCGGCGAACAGCAGGGCAGCCGCGACGATCTTGAAAGCGTTCATGGTTCGGTAAACCCCCAGGTAGAACGGTTGACGGGCCAGCCTAGCCCGCGCCTCCAGAAATTGTCAGTGCCGGGGTGCACCATTGAACACGTGCTTCTCTCCGAAGTGGTCGACACGTCGGCCGCCGTAGCGGCGACCCGGTCGCGCCTGGCCAAGGTCAAGGCGTTGTCCGCGTTGCTGCGCGCGGCGACGGCGGACGTAGTGGTCGCGGTGGTGTCGTTCCTCATAGGCACCCCGCGGCAGGGTCGTATCGGTGCGGGCTGGCGCACCGTCGTCGACCTGGCCGTGCCTCCAGTCGCGCATGCCGAACTGACGATCGCCGAGGTCGACGCCGCGCTCGCCGAGGTGGCCGCGACGTCCGGCAAGGGCTCGGCGCAGCGCCGGATCGACCTGCTGACGGCGTTGTTCGGGCGGTCGACCGAGGCCGAGCAGGACTTCTTGCGCCGCTTGCTCACCGGTGAGCTCCGCCAGGGCGCGCTGGAGGGCGTGATGCTCGACGCGATCGCCTCCGCGGCGGACGTGCCGGGCGAGACGGTGCGGCGCGCGTTCATGCTGTCCGGCCGCTTACCGGAGACCGCCGTGGCCGCGCTGGACGGCGGTGCGCCGGCCCTGGAGGCGTTCCGGCTGGAGGTCGGGCGCCCCCTGCGGCCGATGCTGGCCTCGCCCGCGGAGTCGCTGGACGAGGCGCTGACCGAGCTGGGCAGCGTCGTGGTGGAGCACAAGCTCGACGGCGCGCGCATCCAGGTGCACCGCTCCGGCGACGAGGTCCACGTCTACACCCGCACGTTGCGCGAGATCACCAAGACGGTGCCCGAGCTCGTCGAACTCGTGCGCGACCTGCCGTGCACGTCGGTGGTGCTCGACGGCGAGACGCTGGCGCTGACCGACGAGGGCAGACCCCGCCCGTTCCAGGAGACGATGAGCAGGTTCGGCGCGCAGGACGAACGGGAGCTGCTGCTGCACCCGTACTTCTTCGACTGCCTGCACCTCGACGGCAAGGACCTGCTCGACGAGCCGTTGCGCGACCGCCTCGCCGCACTGCGGCAGGTGGCGGGCGAACACGTCATCCCCGGCGTGCTGGACCCGTCGCCGGAGGAGGCGGCGGCCGTCGTCACGGCATCGCTGTCCGCGGGTCACGAGGGCGTGATGGTGAAGTCGCTGGCCTCGCCCTACGCGGCAGGCCGTCGCGGCAAGGCCTGGCAGAAGGTGAAGCCGGTGCACACGCTCGACCTGGTCGTGCTCGGCGTCGAGTGGGGCAGCGGCCGCCGCCGCGGCTGGCTCTCGAACCTGCACCTGGGCGCCCGCGACCCGGACGGCGGCCCGCCCGTGATGGTCGGCAAGACCTTCAAGGGCCTCACCGACGAGCTGCTGAAGTGGCAGACCAAGGCCCTGCAGGAGATCGCCGCCGAGCAGAACGACTGGGTGGTCATGGTCCGCCCCGAGCTGGTGATCGAGATCGAACTGGACGGCGTGCAGGTCTCGCCGCGCTATCCCGGTGGCGTCGCGCTGCGGTTCGCCCGCGTCGTGCGCTACCGCCCGGACAAGGACCCGTCGGAGGCGACGACCATCGAGGAGGTGAGGGCGCTTCTGCTTGCCGCACAACCGAATCAAGGCGACTGAGCCGGCTTCTCCGCGGGGTGGCGCGGCCGTGACGCTCGGCGTCTGCGGGGCGCTGGACGAGCCGGACACGTTGCTGAGGCGGGCTCTGACCGAGACGTGGTCGCGCCGAGCCGTCATGGATGCTCGCCGGACCTGACCGCCGCTAGCGTGGCGGCATGGGGGAGCGCACCAGGAGTTCGGCCGCGTCTACGCCGAGCCGGACGACTTCGCGCAGTGGACGGAGTTGGACCGCGGCGCGACGGTGAGCTGGTACGACGGGCGGGTCGTCGCCGTGCAGGACTTCGGCTTCACGATCCGGGTGGTCCTGCCGATCAGCCTCGACACCGGAGGAACGGTGCGGATCGAGGTCTGGGTCGTCCTCGACTTCGGCGACAGCGGCGAACTCGCTTCCGAGCTGGAGAACGGCTGGCGCGGTGTGCCCGCCCGAGGTCTCCTGCTCAACGTGGTCGAGCCCTGGCCGGAGGTCTACGGCGCCCCGGTGACGTTCGCCGGAGAACCAGGCGAGTGGTTGCCCCGCGTCACCGGCTCCGAGCATCCCGCCCTGCAGCGCGTCCTCACCGAGAAGTGGCCGGTCAGCGTGCTCGCGCTCGGGCGGTTCTGGTTCGAAAATCGCGTGCGGCCACCGGCGCCCGGCAATAGCGTCCAGCCAGTGACCGACGCTTCCGCGCTGCTCAGCGCATTCGACACCCAGGCCCGCTCCGCCGAGTGGGAGGCGTATCCCGACGCCGTGCAGGACGCGGAGGTGTTCCGGGTCGCCTGGGACCACCGCCGCGGTTTCGTCTCAGGCCCGCCGAACCTCCGCCTCGCCGGCGCCGAGCTGGACGCGGTGATCGCACGTCAGCGCGACTTCTTCGCCGCCCGCGGGCAGGCCGTCGAGTGGAAGACCTGGGGTCACGACAGGCCCGCGGACCTGCCGGAACGGCTGGAGGCGGCCGGGTTCGTCTCCGAGGGCCGCGAGACCGTGCTCGTCGGACTCGCCGAGGAGATGGCGGGACCGGTCGACCTTGAAGACGGGATCGTCCTGCGCGAGACCAGGGAGGAGGCCGACCTGCATCGGCTCGCCACCACCGCCACGGAGGTGTTCGAGCGCGACAGCAGCTGGCTCGCCGACTACCTGCTGGAGAAGAAGGACGACCCGAACACGGTCGTCGTGATCGCGGAGGCCGACGGCCAGGTCGTGTCGTCCGCGCGGCTGGAGATCGTGCCCGGCACCGAATTCGGCGGGCTCTGGGGTGGCGGCACGCTTGAGCGGTGGCGAGGCAAGGGCATCTACCGCGCTCTCGTGGCACACCGTGCGCGCGTCGCGCTCGAACGAGGTGTGAAGTACCTGCAGGTCGACGCGTCGGAGGACAGCAGGCCGATCCTGGAACGCCTCGGGTTCGTCGTGGTGACCACGACCACCGGCTACGTCTGGAAGCCGTGACGCGCCTGTCCAAGTGAGACCGGCTGCCCAAGTGAGACACGGCGCGTATCGTGGAAGCACGTGCGGTTCATCGAAGGGCATCGACCCTCTTACGACCTGACCTACGACGACGTCTTCCTCGTTCCCGGCCGCAGTGCCGTGGAGTCCCGGTTCGGCGTCGACCTCTCCACTTCGGACGGCACCGGGGCCACGATCCCCATCGTCGTCGCGAACATGACGGCCGTGGCCGGGCGGCGGATGGCGGAGACCATCGCGCGGCGTGGCGGGCTCGTCGTCATCCCGCAGGACGTGCCCACCGAGGCCGTCGCGGAGATCATCGCGTGGGTCAAGGAGCGGCATCCCGTCTGGGACACGCCGTTGACGCTCACGACGCGTGACGCGGTGGCGGACGCCTGGAACCTGCTTCACAAGCGGGCACACGGGGCGGTTGTCATCGTGGACGACGGTGGGCGGCCTCTTGGCGTTGTCGACGAGGCCGCGCTCACGGGCGTGGACCGGTTCGCGCGCCTTGGCGACGTCATGAACACCGACGTGCTGAAGCTGTCGCTCGACTCCCGGCCTCAGGACGTGTTCGACGAGCTGCACCACAGCGCGCACAAGATCGCGTTGGGCGTGGACGACTCGCTCCGGTTGAGGGGCGTGCTGACCGAGTTGACGGCGCTCAGGGCCGAGGTCTACCAGCCCGCCAAGGACGACGACGGCAAGTTGCGGGTCGCGGCCGCCGTCGGGGTCAACGGGGACGTGCGGGCCAAGGCCGAAGCGCTGATCAAGGCCGGGGTGGACGTGCTGGTCGTGGACACGGCGCACGGGCACCAGGAGAAGATGATCGCGGCGCTCAAGGCCGTGAAGGAAGCGAACCCGAGCGTGCCGGTCGCGGCGGGCAACGTCGTCACCGCGGAGGGTGTGCGGGACCTGGTCGAGGCCGGCGCGGACATCATCAAGGTCGGTGTCGGCCCCGGTGCGATGTGCACCACGCGGATGATGACCGGCGTGGGGCGGCCGCAGTTCAGCGCCGTGGCCGAGTGCGCCGCGGAGGCTCGGAAGCTCGGCAAGCACGTGTGGGCCGATGGCGGCGTGCGGCACCCACGCGACGTGGCGCTGGCGTTGGCTGCAGGGGCCAGCAGCGTGATGGTCGGCAGCTGGTTCGCGGGGACGTACGAGTCGCCTGGGGATCTGCAGCGGGATGAGCGCGGGAACCTCTACAAAGAATCCTTCGGAATGGCGTCGAAGCGCGCTGTGACGGCGCGGACGCGCAGCGACAACGCGTTCGACCGGGCCAAGAAGGGGTTGTTCGAAGAAGGCATCTCGACCTCGAAGATGAGGTTGGACCCGGTGCGCCCGAGCGTGGAGGACCTGCTCGATGCGATAACGTCCGGCGTTCGCTCGGCCTGCACGTATGCCGGTGCGAACTCGCTGGAGGAATTCCACGACAAGGCTGTGCTCGGCATCCAGTCCGCCGCTGGATTCGCGGAAGGAAGGCCGTTGCCAGGGGGATGGTGAAAAAGTGGACGAAGCGGTCTCGGTAAGAGATCTCCGCAAAGTCTATAAAACGGGACAAAAGCCCGCGGTGGACGGATTGAGTTTCGACGTCCGCCGGGGTGAGGTCTTCGGATTGCTCGGGCCCAACGGCGCGGGCAAGACGACCACGGTCGGTGTCCTCACCACGCGCGTCCGCCCCACCTCGGGGCAGGCGTTCGTGGAGGGCGTCGACGTGGTGGCCGACTCCAAGCGCGCGCGGCAGCTGCTGGCCGTCGTGCCGCAGCGCAACAACCTCGACCGGTCGCTCAACGCGCGGCAGAACCTGTTGTTCCACGCGGCTTATCACGGCATCGGCCCGAAGGAACGCCAGGCGCTCGCCGACGACATCCTCGAGCGGATGGGTCTCAAGGACCATCAGAACGCGCTCGTCGACACGTTGTCCGGCGGTCAGGCGCAACGGCTGATGATCGCCCGCGCGCTGATGCACCGTCCCAGGGTCCTGTTCCTCGACGAGCCGAGCACCGGACTCGACCCGCAGGCCAGGCTCTTCGTCCACGAGCGCGTCGCCGCACTGCACGCGGACGGCGTCACGGTCGTGCTCACCACGCACGACATGGACGAGGCCACAAAGCTGTGCGACCGCGTCGGCATCGTCGACCACGGCAAGCTGCTCACGCTGGACACGCCGGCTGAGCTCACGAAGAGCCTGCCCGGCAGCAACACCGTCAGCGTCACGGTGAGCCCGAACGGCAGCGAGCCCGCCAAGATCACCCAGGGACTGTCCGAAGTGGAGGGTGTGCAGCGGGTCGAGGACCTGAACGACGTGTTCCGCGTCTACACCGACAGCGACACCGCGATCACGTTGCCCGCGGTGCTGAACGTCCTGCGGGACCTCGACGTCACGGTCAGCGACGTCGCGATCGGCAAGCCCAGCCTGGAAGACGTCTTCATCCACCTGACCGGCAGGGAGCTTCGGTGAGTCAACTCAGGACGTTCCAGGCGATCCTGTGGCGCGACGTCTTCGTCACGGGCCGCGAGCTGCCGAGCTTCCTCGCGCAGGTGATCATCCAGCCGTTCTTCATCCTCTTCATCTTCGCGAAGGTGCTGGGGGACATCGGGTACGTCCAGGACGACTTCGCCCAGGTGTTGTTACCCGGCATCATCGCGATGAACGGGTTCCTGGGCGCGTTGCAGAACACGACGCTGCCGCTGGTGCTGGACTTCTCGTGGACGCGCGAGATCGAGGACCGGCTGCTCGCGCCGATCTCCATCCCGCTGGTCGCGGTGGAGAAGATCGTGTTCGGCGCGGTCCGCGGGTTCTTCGCGGCCGTGCTGATGGTGCCGGTCGGCTTCGTGATGCTCGACGTGTCGTGGGCGTGGTCGGGAATCCCCGGCGCACTGCTGGTGATCGTTCTCGGATGTCTCGCGGGTGGCAGCGTCGGCCTCGTCATCGGCACGTCGGTGCCCGCGCGCCGGGTCAACGTGATGTTCGCGGTGATCCTCACCCCGATCCTGTTCACGGGGTCCGCCCAGTTCCCGTGGCGGTCGCTGAGCGATGATCTGCTGTGGTTCAAGGTGGTCTGCGCGCTCAACCCGCTGACGTACGTGAGCGAGGGCATGCGCGCCGAACTGGTGCCGAGCGTGCCGCACATCCCGTTGCCGATCGTGCTGCTCGTGCTCGTCGTCGCGATCGCCGGCTTCGGCGGACTCGGCCTGCGCGGCTTCATGAAACGCGCTCTCGACTAGAACCCGGAAGTGAAGAACGGCCCCGCGCGACGAATGCGCGGGGCCGTTCTCGTTCACGGCACTACGAGGCGTAGTCCTCCAGCATCTCGGTGACGAGGGCCGCGATCGGCGAACGCTCCGAGCGGGTCAGCGTGACGTGAGCGAAGAGCGGGTGGCCCTTCAGCTTCTCGATCACCGCCGCCACGCCGTCGTGCCGGCCGACCCGCAGGTTGTCGCGCTGCGCCACGTCGTGCGTCAGCACCACCCGCGAGTTGCTGCCCAGACGCGACAGCACGGTCAGCAACACGTTGCGCTCCAACGACTGCGCCTCGTCCACGATCACGAAGGAGTCGTGCAGCGAGCGGCCGCGGATGTGGGTGAGGGGCAGGACCTCGAGCATTCCGCGGTCCATCACCTCTTCCACCACCGCCTGGCTCACCAGCGCGCCGAGGGTGTCGAACACCGCCTGCGCCCACGGCCCCATCTTCTCGCTCTCGCTACCCGGCAGGTAGCCGAGTTCCTGGCCACCGACCGCGTACAGCGGCCGGAACACCACGACCTTGCGGTGCTGCCTTCGCTCCATCACGGCTTCGAGACCGGCGCACAGCGCCAGTGCCGACTTGCCGGTGCCCGCACGTCCGCCCAGCGAGACGATGCCGACTTCGGAGTCCAGCAGCAGATCCAGTGCGATCCGCTGTTCGGCGGACCTCCCGTGCAGTCCGAACGCCTCCCGATCTCCGCGCACCAGCTTGATCTGCTTGTCCGCGGTCACCCGGCCCAGAGCGCTCGAGGTGCCCGCCAGCAACCGGATTCCGGTGTGGCAGGGCAGTTCCGCGATGTGCTCCAGGTCCTCGAACTGGGTGGGGTCGACGACGTTCTCCTTGAACAGGCTGTCCACCAGGGACTGTGGAACGTCCAGATCGGACATTCCCGTCCAGCCTGACAGGGTGACGTCGTGCGCCCGGTACTCCTCCGCCTGCAGGCCGACCGATCCGGCCTTGACCCGCAGCGGCATGTCCTTCGTCACCAGGGTGACGTTGCGCCCCTCAGCAGCGAGGTTGAGGGAGCACGCGAGGATTCGGGCGTCGTTGGAGTCCGTTCGGAAACCTGATGGCAACACCTCCGGGTCGGAGTGGTTGAGCTCGACGTGCAAGGTGCCTCCCAGATCCCCGATGGGGATCGGCGAATCGAGGCGACCATGCCGCAAGCGCAGGTCGTCGAGGAGGCGCAGGGCTTCCCTCGCGAACCAGCCCAGTTCGGGGTGGTGGCGCTTGCCCTCCAGCTCGCTGATCACCACGAGCGGGAGCACGACCTCGTGCTCCGCGAAACGGGTGGCGGCGAGAGGATCGGACAGCAGTACCGACGTGTCCAGCACATATGTCGTGATGGCTGGGGCGGCGGACTTGCGCCGGGAGGAAGAACTGCGCGATGAGCCTGAGGAACGGCTCGCGGGACGTCGTGCGTTCACGGCAACTCCCTCACGAACGCGGCACCCGCGTCCGCTCCTCGCTGGGCCAGGCACCACCCTGATTGATCGTCTTGCCCTCCGCCGGTGTGGCGTCAGGCAGGTCGACCACGAGGGCCGGGTGCCGGCCCCCTCGCGACGTTGTCTGCCACGATCAGAGCCTCCCTGCGCGGTCCGCAGTGGTCGCGTCCCGCCACATTCGAAGTTACCTGCGAAAGTGCCTCATCTGCACGAAGCCACACAGGTGATTCCCGATTCGTCATCTGCCCGAAAACAACCCGAAACGTGACCGCAGCCGTGTTCTTGCTGGTCAGATACTGTTTTCGTGGTTGTTGCGCGCCAACCACGACACACCGTCCCTGACCTGGGATTCGAGTGATTTCGGCACGAGGGGCTCGTCGAGAAGTCTCAGATAGCGGGAGTCGAGCGACTCGCCGGGCGCGCGGACGTCGAGCCAGGCCCGTACGAGACGCACCCCTTCGACGTACGTCGTGGTGTACGCGCGCCACAGCGGATCGGCCAGAAAACGGACCATTTGCCGTGCGCGACGGTCGGGGACTAGCAGCCACCTGCGCAGATGCGCAACCACGTCATCCTGATCCGCACCACGATCGTGTAGCAGCAGCGCCGCGTCCTGCCGCACTGTGAGCAGGCCCGATGCCGCGGCCTCGACCTTTTCGGACAGTTCGCCGTCCATTCGCAACCCGAGGTCGCCGAGGATCCGCTCCGTCCACACGCCCCAGCCCGGTCCGACCGCGGCGTGCAGGCCGAGGTCCGCCATGCCCTCGGCCATCAGGCACTGCGGCGTGTTGATCAGGAAGATCGACTGCTCCGCGTGGCCGCGCTTGGCCACCAGGCCCGCCTCCTTGCGGCAGTGCTCGGTGTGGTGGCCCGGATAGGACTCGTGCGCGACCAGGTGCGGCAGGTTCGACATGCGGTGGCCCATGTCGGCGTTGATCGCGACCTTGCTGCGGTAGCCGCCGAGGTAGTAGTTGAAGCCGCTCCACGGCTTGTTCGTGACGACCTGGTACTCCACGATCTCCTGCTCGGGCAGCGCGTACTTCTGGCGCACCCGGTCCCGCAGAGCGCTCGACAGGGCCTGCACGACGCCCTGGAGCCTGCGTGGGGGCACCTCGTCGGTCTCGCGGAAGTCGGCGAGGCGGTCGGTGAGTGAGCCCGGTCCTTCGAGCACCGCGCCGAGGTTGCGGTGGGCCTGCGCGTACGCGTCCTCGTCACCGGGGCGGATGCGGACCTGGAAGTACTGCTGGACCTCGTCGACGAACGAGATGTGCTCGCCGTCGAGCTTGCGCGCGGTGCACTCCAGCGCCCTCAGGTGCGCGTCGAGGAACTGTTTGCGCTGGTCGGCGAGGTCGCTGCCGGGAATCTCCCTGCGCAGCAGCCGCGCGTGGTCTCCCAGCGCCCTGGGGTGCAGGCGCGGTTCGTTGTCGACGGCGCGGCTCAGTGCCGGGTCGCCGGTGAACGAGTCGACGAACCCGGGCACCAGGCGCCCGAGGCGCAGCCCCAGCACCAGGTAGCCGCGCACCAGCTCGTTGGCGTCCATGAGTCGGAGAGCGTAGAGCGTCTACCACAGCGTCTTACTCGCGACCGAATCGTGAATCGACGACCACCTGATCGGGGAATGTTGTTGATCTTGACGTCACACAATGGGGTCACGCGGGCCGCCATTCGAGATCAATACCTATAGCGTTTCCGCCCGGAGACCCCACCGCTCCGGAGATCCCCGAAGACTCCGGAAATGACGGGGATAACCCGACATGAAGGAGATTGACGTGAAGAAGACTTGTGCCGCGGTTGTCGCCGCAGCCGCGCTGTCGCTCGCGTTCGCCCCGGCCGCCATGGCCGGCGAGGGCCACCACGGCCACGGCTACGGCCACCACTGGAGCAACGGCCCGCTGCTGGTCCTGCTGAACGGCAACAACCTCAACGGCACTGTCGGTGCCTGCGGCAACAACGTCGGCGTGCTGGGCGGCGCCGTGCCGATCAACTCGCCGTCGATCACCGAGACCTGCGCCGCCGGCGGCATCGTCGACGAGGGCTGATCTCCCTTTAGCAGTACGTCTGGGGGCGTCATTTCTGGCGCCCCCAGACGCGTTTTCCCGCTTAAACCTTCATGAGGAGAAAAATCGTGCTGAAGAAGGCTGCCGCCGCTCTCGGTGTCGCTGCTGCGTTCGTTGCCGTCGGTTCCCCCGCGATGGCCGCTCCCGGCCACCACTGGGAGAACGCGCCGCTGCTCATCGCCGGCAACGCCAACAACCTGAACGGTGTTCTGGGCGCGTGTGGCAACAACGTCGCGGTGCTCGGTGGAGCGGTTCCGGTGAACTCGCCCTCCATCACGGAGACCTGCGCTGCCGGCGGCATCGAGGACGGCGCCGAGTGGGGCTACGACGACTGATCTCGTCGTCAACGCTCGAAGGGGCGCTCACCTCGCGGTGGGCGCCCCTTCTGCGTGTCGTGTCAGCCGCCGTACCTGCGGTGGCGCTTGGCGTACTCGCGCATGGCCCGCAGGAAGTCGGTGCGCCGGAAACCGGGCCAGTAGGCCTCGCAGAACCAGAACTCCGAGTGCGCCGACTGCCAGAGCATGAAACCGGAGAGCCGCTGCTCACCGGACGTGCGGATGATCAGGTCGGGGTCGGGCTGCCCGGACGTGTAGAGGTGCTCCGCGATGTGGTCGACGTCGAGGACCTCGGCCAGCTCCTCGATGGTGCCGCCGCGCTCGGCGTGCGACTGCAGGAGCTTCCGGACGGCGTCCGCGATCTCCTGCCGCCCGCCGTACGCGACGGCGACGTTGACCTGGATGCCAGTGCGGTTCTTGGTCTTGTTCGCGGCGTTCGTGAGGCGCTCGGCGTGCTCCCTGGGCAGCATGTCGATCGCGCCGACGTGCCGGACCCGCCACGGCTTGCCGTCCTCGGCCAGCTCGTCGGTGATGTCCGCGATGATGTCGAGCAACGGCGCCAGCTCGTCGATGTCGCGGTTGAGGTTGTCGGTGCTCAGCATCCAGAGGGTGACGACCTCCACTTTGGCGTCACCACACCAGTCGAGCAGCTCGAGGATCTTGCGAGCGCCGGCCCTGTGCCCGTGCGCGACATCGGTGAACCCGGCTTCCCTGGCCCACCTGCGGTTGCCGTCGAGAACCACGCCGACGTGCTTGGGCACCTGCGTGGTCGCGCTGAGCTCGCGGCGGAGAATCCACTCGTAGAAGTGGATAGCGACGTCTTTCACACGGGTGCGGAGTGCCACGTCCGAACAGCGTACGCCGTGCAACGTTCATCACTGAGACGCGGTAGGAAACCTACGGTCGCGTAACCTAGGACCCTGTGACCACTGCGACCGTTCCTCCTCAGCCCGGACTGCGGCCGCGCCTGCGTGGATGGCTGCATCTCTGGTCGTTCGTCGCCTCGGTGGCGACAGGCGCGACTCTGATCGCCCTGGCAGCGTCCACAGTGTCCGCGCGCGCTGCCCTCGCCACCTCCGTCTACGGCCTGACAGTCCTGGGACTGTTCGGCGTCTCCGCGCTGTACCACCGCGTGACGTGGAAGTCCGAACGCGTGCGCACGTGGATGAAGCGCCTGGACCACTCGATGATCTTCGTGTTCATCGCGGGCACCTACACGCCGTTCGCGCTGCTGGCGATGAATCCCGACACGGGGCGCGTCGTGCTGACCGTGGTGTGGATCGGCGCGATCCTCGGTGTCACGTTGAAGCTGGCCTGGCCGCACGCGCCGCGGTGGCTCGGCGTGCCGATCTACATCGCGCTCGGATGGGTCGCGGTGTTCGTGCTGCCCGAGCTGCTGCACCACGCCGGGGTTGCGGCTTTGGTGCTGTTGCTGGTGGGTGGGGCGCTCTACACGGTTGGCGCGGTGTTCTACGCGACTCGGTGGCCGAATCCCTGGCCGCAGGTGTTCGGGTATCACGAGTTCTTCCACGCCGCGACTGTGGTGGCGGCGATCTGCCACTACATCGCGATCTGGCTCGCGATGTACTCCTGAGGTCCCTAGCGTCTGCCCCATGTTGAGCGTGGTGTGCCAGGCGGTCCGGTGGGTCGACGACGAGATGGTCGAGGTCCGGTTCACCGACGCGACAGGCGCGACGCGGAGCTTCGTCGACAGGGCCGCCGTCCTGGGCGATCAGTGGTTGACCCTCGACGTCGAGTTCCCGGTCGACGTCGAGCTCGCCTGCGAGGTCGTGAGCACGGATGGCGAACTCGTCACCGTGTCCACCGAGCGTCCGTGGGGTGTGACGACGGTGGACGGGCACCACGAGTTCCTGGTGACGCCCTACCAGCTCCGTCACGGTGGCGCCGTGGCGAGGGAGATCGGGTTCTACGAGTCGGCGGACGAGGTTCGGGCCGCGGTGACCGGCGATGAGCAGCCCTGGGAACGGGACGCGCTTCGCTACCTCGAACAGGGCCATCTGGTCGTGATCCCGCTGTCCTGGGAGACCGACCTGCTCGACCCGGACGGTCCCGGCGTCAAGGAGCGCGGTGAGTGGACCGACGGTGTGTGGTTCTGGAGCGGCGCGCTCGTCCACTACCTGCGCAAGTACCACGTGGCGCTGCCTGAGGAGTTCCTCGCGCACATGGCGGCCAACCGGTGGGAGGTGCCGCGGATGACGGACGAGGAGTCCCTGGCGGCTGCCTGTCTGCGATACCCGTTCCTGGCCGAGGAACAGGCGGCTCCGGTCGCCGAGGGATAGGTCGGCGACCGGAACTCTGAGCGTCAGCGGCCGCCGCGCGCCATGTGCAGCACGTCGAGCGCCGCGTCCAGCTGTTCCTCGGTGAGCTTGCCCGGCACGTGGCCGCGCTCCAGCACCACCTCGCGGATCGTCTTGCGCTCCTTCAACGACTGCTTGGCGATCGACGCCGCCTCCTCGTAGCCGATGTAGCGGTTCAGCGGCGTGACGATGGACGGGGACGACTCCGCGTACTCGCGCATCTGCTCGGCCTGCGCTTCGGTGCCGGTCAGGACCTTGTCCGCCAGGAGCCGGGCTACGGCGGCGAGCAGGCGGGACGACTCCAGGACGTTGCGGGCGATGACCGGCAGCATGACGTTGAGCTGGAAGTTGCCCTGCGAGCCGGCGAACGCGACGGTGGCGTCGTTGCCGATGACCTGGGCCACGACCATCATCGTCGCTTCGGAGATCACCGGGTTGACCTTGCCCGGCATGATCGAGCTGCCCGGCTGGAGGTCGGGGAGAGCCAGTTCGCCGAGGCCCGTGCGGGGGCCGGAGCCCAGCCAGCGGAGGTCGTTGGCGATCTTGAACAGCGCCACGGCGGTGGCGCGGAGCTGGCCGGACATCTCGACCACGCCGTCCTGGGTGGCCTGGGCCTCGAAGTGGTCGCGGGCCTCGACCAGTGGCAGGTCGGTGGCCTTGGCCAGTTCGGTGGCGACGAGAGCGCCGAACTCCGCGGGGGCGTTCAGGCCGCTGCCGACCGCGGTGCCGCCGATCGGCAGCTCCGCCAGGCGCGGGATCGAGGCCTGCAGGCGTTCGACGGAGTAGCGGACCTGGGCCGCCCAGGCGCCCGTCTCCTGGCCCAGCGTGATCGGGACGGCGTCCATGAGGTGCGTGCGGCCGGACTTGACCAGGTCGGACCACTCGGCCGCGCGTGACTCGAGCACGCCCAGCAGATGTTCCAGAGACGGGATCACGTCGGTCACCACGGCCTCGGTGGTGGCCACGCGCAGGGTCGTCGGGAACGTGTCGTTGGACGACTGCGAGGCGTTGACGTGGTCGTTCGGGTGGACGTCGCGACCGAGGGCGCGCGTGGCCAGGGTGGCGATGACCTCGTTGGCGTTCATGTTCGAGGACGTGCCGGAACCTGTCTGGAACACGTCGACCGGGAAGTGGTCGTCCCACTGACCGGCGGCGACCTCGTCGGCCGCGGAGGCGATGGCCGCGGCCAGGTCCCCGTCGAGAACGCCGAGCCTGGCGTTCACTCGGGCCGCCGCCGCCTTGAGCAGGCCCAGCGCTCTGATCTGGGCTCGTTCGAGGCCTCGACCGGAAATCGGGAAGTTCTCGACCGCGCGTTGTGTTTGGGCGCGCCACAATGCGTCGACCGGCACGCGGACCTCACCCATCGTGTCGTGCTCGACGCGGTACTCCTGTTCAGACATACCTCCGAGTCTCTATCGTCGATCACAGCACTGCCACCCACCACTGGCAGAAGGGCACCACTCATGGAGCGTGACGTCGACCTCCTCATCGTGGGAGCTGGTCCCACGGGGTTGTTCGCCGCTTACTACGCCGGCTTCCGGGAAATGAACGTCGCCGTGGTCGATGCGCTGCCCGAACCGGGCGGCCAGGTCACCGCGATGTATCCGGAGAAGATGATTTTCGACGTGGCCGGGTTCCCCGCAGTCAGGGGACGCGACCTCGTCAACGGCCTGGTGGAGCAGGCGGCGCAGTTCAAGCCGAACTACCTGCTCGGCCGCCAGGCGCGCACCTGCGAGTCCACTGAGGACGGTCTGCGGGTCGGGCTCGCGGACGGCACCTCGATCAACACCAGGGCCGTGCTGATCACGGCGGGCATGGGCGAGTTCAACCCGCGCCCGCTGCCCGCGGGCGACGGCTGGCTGGGGCGCGGCATGGTCCACTTCGTGCCGGTGCTGGCCGAGCACACCGGGCAGCACGTGGTGATCGTGGGCGGTGGCGACTCGGCGTTCGACTGGGCGCTGGCGCTGCAGCCGATCGCCGCGAGCGTCAAGATCGTGCACCGCAGGGCCAACTTCCGCGCGCACGCCGCCACCGTGCGGCAGGTGCGGGAGCTCGGGGTCGAGATCATCACCGACGCCGAGGTGCTGGCGTTGCGCGGCGAGCCACTGTCCGAAGTGGACATCAAGGTCAAGGGCGGCGACGCGCGGACCTTGCCCGCGCAGACCGTGGTCGCGGCGCTCGGGTTCACCGCCGACCTCGGGCCGATCGAGTCGTGGGGCCTCGAGCTCGACCACCGCGCGGTGCTCGTCGACTCCACGATGAAGACCAAGCTGGACAGGATCTACGCGGCGGGCGACGTCGCGCAGTACCCCGGCAAGGTCAAGCTCATCGCGACGGGGTTCGGTGAGGCGGCGACCGCGGTCAACAACATCGCGGTGGTGCTCAACCCGTCGGCGCACCTGTTCCCAGGGCACTCCAGCGACGGCACCTGACGCCGCGCGGAGGCCTGACCGGCAGCGGTCAGGCCTCCGGCAGCGGTGCCGGGTCGTGCTTCGCGAGGTGCTGGAAGATGATCGACGTGCGGAAGCCGACGATCTCCTTGCGCTGACTCAGCCTGTCGACCAGGAACGCGTGCAGGTGCTCGTTGTCCTGAGCGCCCACGTGGATCACGAAGTCGTCGCTGCCCGCCATCACGAACACCGCCGTCACCTCGGGCAGGCCGACGGTGAACGCCTTGAAGGCGTCGATCACCGCCCGGCTCAAGGGGCGCACCTGCACCGACACCAGCGCCTGCACGCCCCGGTTCAGCGCGGACGGGGCGATGTCGGCGTGGTAGCCGCGGATCACACCGCGTTCGCGCAGCAGGCGGGTGCGCTCCAGGCACGTCGACGGCGCCACACCCACCTTGCGGGCGATGTCGCGGTTCGACTGCCGGGCATCGCGCTGCAGTTCCCGCACGATCGCCGAATCAAGTTCATCCATCACGTTCTCCACACCACCGTGCCGAATAATGTTCGGTGAAGTGCATCGAACACTGGTGTTCACCCTAACTTCGAGGTCAGAGCTTGACCGAAGTTCGGGAGGGGAACGCAGATGTGGGAGCACGAACAGCTCGTCGTCCGCACGGGGAAGCGGTCGGGGATGACCACCATGGTCGCCCTGCACTCGACCGAGGCGGGACCGGCGGTCGGCGGGTGCCGGATGAAGCCGTACGAACGGATCACCGACGCCGTCACGGACGTGCTGCGGTTGTCCAAGGCCATGACGCTGAAGTGCGCGGCGGCCGGGATTCCGCACGGTGGAGCCAAGAGCGTGATCGTGGTCGACCGGGAGCTCACCCCGCAACTGCGGCGCGCGGTGCTGCTCGACCACGCCGACCTGATCAACGAGTTCGGCGGCGCCTACCAGGCAGGCCCGGACGTCGGAACGGGGCCGGACGACATGCTGGTGCTCCGGGAAGTGACGCCGCACGCCTACTGCCTGCCCGAGGAGCACGGCGGCACGGGCTCGTCGAGCGGGCCCACGGCGCGAGGTGTGCTGGCGGCGTTGAAAGCGGCCTCGCGGCACGTGTTCGGGACGCCGGACCTCACCGGCAGGAAGGTGGTGATCAGCGGGTTCGGTTCGGTGGGGGAGCTGATCGCGAAGGGGCTCGACGGCGCGGACATCACGGTGTCCGATGTGGACGAAAGCAGGCGCACCGGTGAGTACGGCTGGGTGCACCCCGATGAGGCGTACAAGATCAAGGCGGACGTGCTGATCCCCGCGGCCGTGGGCGGGGTGCTGAGCCCGGAAACCGTGCGGCACCTCGACGTCAAGCTGATCGTGGGGCCCGCCAACAACCAGCTCACCGACGACGACGTGGCCGATCTGCTGGACGAGCGCGGCATCGTCTGGGTGCCCGATCACGTCGCCAGTGCCGGCGGGGTGATCTACACCCTGGCCAGGGAGGACGACGGGGCCGACCACGAGACCGCGCTGAAGAGGGTCGACGGGATCGAGGCGACGGTCGAGAGGATGCTCCAGGCACAGGGGTGAAGGCCTGACCGGAGGGCGGCCAGGCCTTCGAAGTGTCACCGCCGGCTAGGGCAGCACCTGCACCTGCTCGCCGACCATCAGGTTGTCGTAGAACACGAGCGACGCATCCATCGGCATCCGGATGCACCCGTGCGACTGGACCGCGGTGTCACCCTGGTGGAACGCGATACCGGTCGTGGTGAAGTACACCGCGTTCGGCATCGGGCCGTTGTAGGGGACGCTCCAGTCGTTCTTCACCTTGCGCAGCACCGAGAACATGCCCACCGGGGTCTCGTACCCCGGCTTGCCGTGGCTGATCGTCACCGGCCCGTAGCTCGTTTTGCCGTTGAAGACCAGCCACGCCCGGTTGGAGTGCTTCTCCAGGCATGCTCCGTTGTGGACGGTGCATCCCGCCTGGGCTTGCGCGGGAATGGCGAAACCGAGGATCAGGAGCACCGTCGCGATCAGAACTCGCATCTCTCATCACCCCTCAGTAGTGGAGTAACCACGACGGGGTGATCTCAATCATCTTCTTATGCACCCGCACAGTTGGTGATCATGAGACCACCTGGACGGAGTCGCCGATCGACAGGTTGCTGAAGTAGTACTGGGCCGACGGCGGGTCCAGATGGATGCAACCGTGTGACGGCACGGTCAGCGAGCCCTCGTGGAACGCGATGCCGCTCTCGGTGAAGTACGTCGACCACGGCATCGGCGCGTTGTAAGGCCGGCTCCACTCGTCCTTCACCTTGCGCAGCACCGGGAAGTTGCCCAGCGGCGTCTCGAAACCCTTGCGCCCGTGCGTGATCGGCGTCGGGCCGTAGACGATCTTGTCTCCCCGCACGACCCACGACTGGTTCGTGGAGAGCTGGATGCACGCGCCGTCGCTGATGGTGCACGGCGTCGGCTTCACGACGGGCGGAGGCGGCGGCGGAGGGGGAGGCGCTTCCGACGAGACCGGCGGCGCGGAGGAAGGTGCCTCGGAAGAAGGTGCCGGAGAAGACGAAGATGGTGGCGCCGTTGGAGTCTCGGCGTGCACGGCCCCCTGCGCGCACCCCGCCACCGACATCAACGCGACCGCCACGAGCAGCATCCTCATCGCGCACCCCCTGGTTGTTCCATCCCTTGCCGAAGTAGACGACGGGACGTGTGCTCAGGTTGCAACGCGAAGGTCCGCCTCCCGTAACGGTTGGGAGACGGACCTTCGGAATGCGTTTACCGATCTACCGGGTCAGTTCACACGGTGCCGGCGTACTGGCTGATCCACGAGCGGAAGTACGGGACGTCCACGTAGATCGACGGAGCGGTCGCGCAGGTCGCGCCGCCACCGGAGCGGCTGGTCGCGCCGATGAGCTCCCAGCGGCCACCCACGGACTTCACCTGCGGGCCACCCGAGTCGCCGTAGCAGGCGCCCTTGTTGCCACCGGTGTTGTTGGTGCAGATCTCCGAGGCGCCGCTGATGCCGGAGCAACGGCTGTCCGTCACGATCGAGGTGTTGAGCTCCTGCAGGGTGATCGGAGCGGAACCGCAGCCACGGGTCGGGCAGGTCTGGCCCCAGCCGATGATGCGGGTGGCGGTGCCGACCGCGCCGGAGGAGGCCGACACGGCCGCGGGGGCCTGGCTGACCGAGGTGTTGAGCTGCACGAGCGCCAGGTCGGCGGACGGGTGCGTGACGATCCGGGACGCCCCGGTGGTGGTGCCGCCGCTGGTGCGGTTGGTCGTGCCGATCCGGGTGCGGATCGAGGCCGCGGACGAGCCCTGGACGCAGTGCTTCGCCGTCACGACCCAGTTGGCCTTGATCAGCGTGCCGCCGCAGAAGTGGCTGCCGGAGGTGCTCTGCAGGGAGACCATCCAGGAGTAGACCTGCGTGGCGTTGGTGCCGCCGACGATCATCGGCGAGACGTCGCCGTCGGCGGTGGGAGCCGGAGCCGCGGTGGCCGCGGTGGCCGAGGCGAGCAGAGCGCCCGCGGCCACGACGAATGCGGAGAACAACGAACGTGCCCTCATCGTTGAGTTCCTTTCCTGAACCCGGCGCAGGGTTGCCGGGGTCAAGACGGAAACTAAGGACGAAAGTGACTTGGTCACTAGGGTCACTCGGAGGGTGACCCTCCGTTAACGGTTCACAGATTCACAGACGACTACGGCAGCGGCTGCTGCGCGGCCTCGGGCAGGTCGAAGTCCACCGAGGCGTATTCGCGCAGCTTGTGCAGGCTGTGGAAGCCGTCGATCATGCGCACGGTGCCGGACTTGGAGCGCATGACGATCGACTGGGTCGTGCAGCCGCCCGCCCGGTAGTGCACGCCGCGGAGAAGGTCGCCGTCGGTCACGCCCGTGGCGCAGAAGAACACGTTGTCGCCCGACACGAGATCGTTCGTGGTGAGCACGCGGGACAGGTCGTGGCCCGCGCCGATCGCCTTCTCGCGCTCCTCGTCGTCCTTGGGCCACAACCGGCCCTGAATGGCTCCACCGACGCACTTGAGGGCCGCCGCGGCGATGATGCCCTCGGGAGTGCCACCGATGCCCACGAGCATGTCCACGCCCGACGTGGGGCGTGCTGCGGCGATCGCACCGGCCACGTCGCCGTCGGAGATGAAGTGGATGCGCGCGCCGGCCTGGCGGACCTCCTGCACGATCTGCTCGTGCCGGGGCCGGTCGAGGATGCACACGTTCACGTCGGACACGTCGCTGTGCTTGGCCTTCGCGACGCGGCGGATGTTCTCCGCGAGCGGCGCGGTGATGTCGATGACGTCGGCCGCCTCGGGGCCCACGGCGAGCTTCTCCATGTAGAACACGGCGGACGGGTCGAACATCGCCCCGCGCTCGGCCACCGCCAGCACGGCCAGCGCGTTCGGCATGCCCTTGGCCATCAGCGTGGTGCCGTCGATCGGGTCGACCGCGACGTCGCAGTCCGGGCCCTCGCCGTTGCCCACTTCCTCGCCGTTGAACAGCATGGGCGCCTCGTCCTTCTCGCCCTCGCCGATCACCACGACGCCTCGCATCGAGACGGTGTGGATGAGCTTGCGCATCGCGTCGACGGCCGCGCCGTCACCGCCGTTCTTGTCGCCGCGTCCCACCCACCGGCCCGCGGCCATCGCCGCTGCCTCGGTGACGCGCACGAGCTCCAATGCCAGGTTCCGGTCGGGGGCTTCGCGACGTCGTTCCGCGGGGGTGTTCACCATTGCGCGCCTCCATGCGACTACTCAGCGTGCCGGATTTTGTGATCGGCAACTGAATCCTTGCACGGGATCACGCCTGCGAAACGTCCTCCTCGACCACAGCGAGAGCTGCATCGATTCGCTCGCGCGCACCGGCGAGATGCTGCTCACACGTCTTGGCGAGCGCCTCGCCGCGTTCCCACAACGCGAGCGAGTCCTCAAGGGACAGCCCGCCGGCCTCCAGCTTGCGGACCACCTCGACCAGTTCGTCGCGGGCGGCCTCGTAACCCGGTGAAGTCTCCTGGCTGGTTTCCGAACTCACGCGGATTGACTCCTCAGACGGCTCAGCACGGTCGCGACGGCCAGGTCGTACCCGACCAGCGCCTCCGCGAACTCCTCGCCGTCACCCTCTCGCACCGCCTCGTCGATGAGCGCCTCGGCCTCCGCGACGCGCCGGTACTGCACCGTGCCGGCGGTGGCCTCGCTCAGGTCGTGCAACGTGAGGATCAGCGTGCGGCGGCTCTTGGTGTCGCAGTCGCCCACCATCGCCGTCCAGCAGTCGGCGGCGGCGCGGTTCGCCGCCTCCGCCTTGGTTCGCAGTCCCGTCGCGCACTCGCCGGCCGCCTCCATGGTCAGGGGCAGGAACACGGCATCACGCATCATCGGTACCTCCCCCTTCCGAGTCGACCTCCGAGCCGGAGACAACCGCTCGCACTGCCCCGTCAACGACGCGTACCCGCAGCTGTGTTCCGCTCGGCGCGTCCGTCACAGAACGCAGCACGCCGTCGGGCCCGTCAGGTGTGACGAGTTGCACAACGGCATATCCGCGCGCCAGCGTGGCGGCTGGTCCGAGGGTCGTCAAGCGGGCTTTCGTCCCCGAGAGGTGGACGTCCTCCCGATCGAGTCGTTGCGTCACGGCCCTGCGTCCCTGGTCGCGAAAACGCTTCACTTCCTCGGAACGCCGCTCCAGTGGCCCGTAAGGGTCCGAAAGTACTGGTCGGGAGCGCAGGGCGTCGAGCAGTTTGCGCTCTCGATCTACCCAGCCGTGCAACGCGCGCCGGCCGCGATCGCGCATCTGGCGGACGCGTTCACTCTCTTCAGCGACATCGGGAACCACCCGTTTGCCTGCGTCGGTCGGCGTCGAACAACGCACGTCAGCGACGTGGTCGAGCAGCGGGGTGTCCGGTTCGTGGCCGATCGCCGACAGCACCGGCGTGCGGCAGGAGGAGACCGCCCGGCACAACGCCTCGTCGGAGAACGGCAGCAGGTCCTCCACGCTGCCGCCGCCGCGAGCGATGATGATCACGTCACACTCGGGGTCGCGTTCCAAAGTGGACAGTGCGGTCATCACCTGGGTGACGGCGGTCGGGCCCTGCACGGCGACGTTGATGACCCGGAAATGTGCTCCAGGCCAACGGTTTCGCGCGTTCGTGAGCACGTCCCGTTCCGCTGCCGAGGCGCGTCCGGTGATCAGGCCGATCTTGTTCGGCAGGAACGGCGGCCGGCGCTTGCGGCGCGGGTCGAACAGGCCCTCGGCGTGCAGCAGCTTGCGCAACCGCTCCATGCGCGCCAGCAGTTCGCCGATGCCGACCGCGCGGATGTCGTCCGCCCGCAACGACAGCGTGCCCCGGTTCGGGTAGAAGCTGATCTTCCCGTGCGCGATCACCCTGCTGCCCTCCGCGAGCTGCAGCTCGCGGATCATCGAGGCGTTGCAGGTGATCGACATCGACATGTCGACGCTCGGGTCGCGCAGCGTCAGGAACGCCGTCGAGCTGCGCGCGTTGAGCTGGGTGACCTGGCCCTCGACCCAGACGTCGCCGAGCCGGTTGATCCAGTCGAGCAGCTTGCGGGCGACCGTCCGCACCGGCCAGGGGTTCTCCGGCGTGGATTTTGCTTCACTCACGATTGGGCTTTGACCGTCGCGATCCGGCGGTTGAGCATCCCGACGAACTCAGGCCGCGACTCGTGCGCCTTCTCGTAGCGCAGCAGTTCTTCGAGCTGCTCGACATCCAGGTTGCGCAGCCGGGCGCGCAACTGGGCGATCGACAGTTCGTCGTACATCGGGAGGAACTCGGGAACCTCGGCGATCGCCCGTTCCTCTTCCTCCCACGGGTCGTCGGCGGGAGTTTCCTGAGAAGTCGTGACGGGCGTCTCGTCCTCGTCGAACGTCGCCCACTCAGGTTCTTCCTCGGCCGGGCGCAGTCCAGAGAGGACGTCGTCGCCCTTGATGGCGAGTTCGGTCACATGCTGCTGCACGCGCATGGACAACTGCATTGCCTCGCTGACCACCGTCAACGGGAGTCCGGCGAGCTGCTGCGGCAGCTTGCGCGCCTGTTCGAGGGCGGTCACCGCGAGCCCGGCAGCGAGTCGGACCGGCAACGGCAGTGGCTTCATGGGTCCTAGCCTGCCGCAACTGTGCGGCGAATGCCTAGGAACGGGCCTGGGTACCCTGGAGCCATGCCCAAGCGAGTCCTGTTGGCGAAGCCGCGTGGTTACTGCGCGGGCGTTGATCGTGCCGTCGAGACGGTCGAGCTCGCCCTCGAGAAGTACGGCGCGCCCGTGTACGTGCGCAAGGAGATCGTCCACAACAAGTACGTCGTGGAGACGCTGTCCGACCGCGGCGCCATCTTCGTCAACGAGACCGACGAGGTTCCTGAGGGCGCACTCGTGGTGTTCTCAGCGCACGGCGTGTCGCCCGCCGTCCACGAGGAGGCGGCGAACCGGTCGTTGCGCACGATCGACGCCACCTGCCCGCTCGTGACGAAGGTCCACAAAGAAGCGGTGCGGTTCGCCAAGGAGGACTACGACATCCTCCTGATCGGCCACGAGGGCCACGAGGAGGTCGAGGGCACCGCCGGTGAGGCGCCGGACCACGTCCAGCTCGTCGACACCGCGGAGGACGCGGCCAAGGTCGAGGTCCGCGACCCGAACAAGGTGATCTGGCTGTCGCAGACCACGCTCTCGGTCGACGAGACCATGGTGCGGGTCCGGCAGCTCAAGGACCGCTTCCCCGATCTGCAGGACCCGCCCTCGGACGACATCTGCTACGCCACCTCGAACCGCCAGACCGCGGTGAAGACGATGGCGCCGTCGTGCGACCTGGTGCTCGTCGTGGGCTCGAAGAACTCCTCCAACTCGGTCCGGCTGGTCGAGGTCGCGCTGCAGCACGGCGCCAAGGCCTCCTACCTGATCGACTACGCCAAGGAGGTCGACCCGGCGTGGCTCGAAGGCGTCGAGACCGTCGGCGTCACCTCGGGCGCGTCGGTGCCGGACCTGCTGGTGATGGAACTGCTGAAGTACCTGGAGACGCAGGGCTACGGCGAGGTCGAGGAGATCACCACGGCGAACGAGCGCATCACGTTCTCGTTGCCGCGTGAGCTCCGCAAGGACCTCGTCCGCTAGTTCTCGACGGTGCGCAGGGCCTGGGCCATGTCCAGGCCCCACACCTGGATCGCGTCCGCGCCCGCGGACACCAGTTGCGAGCCGTCGGGGCGCCACGCCACGTGCGTGACGCCGCGACTGTGCCCGCGCAGGGTCGCCCACGCGGTTCGTTCGCGCACGTCCCACACGATCACCGAACGGTCGGAGCTCCCGCTCGCCAGCCGGCTGCCGTCCGGGCTGAACTCCAGGGCCTTGACCGCGTCGGCGTGCCCGCGCAGCTCGCCGATCTTCTGCCAGCCGGTGGTGTCCCACAACGCGATCAGGCCGTCGTCGCCACCCGTCGCGAGGATCCCGCGGTCCGGGGAGAGCGCGAGCACCCGCACCGCCGCGGAGTGGGTGTGGGGCAGCGCCAGGTTCTGGAACTGCAGGCCGGCGTCGCGGATCAGCACTTCGCCGTCCTCGCGCGCGAAGACGAGCTGCCCGTCGTTCCTGCCGAACGAGATGGCGCTGCGCGGGCCGCTGGAGTCACCGCCGATGAAGTTCGGCTTGCTCTCCTTGTCCAGCGGCCACACCGCGTCGGGTTCCGCGGAGTTCACGACGGCGATCTGCTTCTCACCGAACGCGATGCCCGTGATCGAGCTCCCGGCGCGCACCGCCGGCGCGCTGACCTTCTCCCCGGTCCTGGCGTCGAGCACCTGGAGGTCGTCGTTCAGTACGACCAGGTCGTGGTTCGGGCTGAAGCGGCCGGAACGGCTTTGCGGTACACCGGTTTCGATGCGTTTGAGCGTGCGCAGCGTGCTGTCCCTGCGTTCGATCACGCCGGCTTCGTCGAGGGTGACGATCGTGCCGTCGTCGTCGACGGTGAGCGCGCGGACGGTGTAGCCGGCGGTCCGCGGGACGCTGCCAGGAGGCCAGAACCGCAGGGCCCGCGGGGTGAGCACGGCCAGTCCGCCGTCCGGTGAGAACCGGACGCTCCTGGCCGGTTCGTTGATCACGATCGTCGTGATGGCGTTGCCGTGCGCGACGTCCCAGATGTGTGCGCGGCCGTCCTCGCCGCCGGAGATCAGCATGCTGCCGTCGGCGCTGAGCGTCAGGCTGTTGACGACGCCGGTGTGCGCCGGTGGAGTGGCGACCACGGCGCCGGTCGCGAGGTCCCGCACCTGCACCTGTCCCTCGGTGGTGGCGAGCGCGGCCAGTCTGCCGCCGGGCAGCAACCGCACCCTGGTGATCTCGCCGGACTGCACCTGCAGGCCGCCGGTGCGTTGCTTCGTCTGCAGGTCCCACAACGAGAGGGAGCCGGCGGTCACCAGCGCCAGCACCCGGTCGTCCGCGATGTCGAACGGGCCGTTGATCGGCCCGACCGGCAGCGAGACCCGCACCTCGCGGGTGGCGAGGTCCCAGACGTCGCCACCGACGACGAGCGAGCGGCCGTCCGCGGTGAAGGCGACGCCACCGCGCGTGCCCTGGCGCTGGAGCACGACCTGGTCGTCCTCGGGGCCCGTCCACAGCACGATCCGGCCGTCGTGCAGACACACCGCGATCGTGCGCCCGTCCGGCGCGACGGCCCAGGAGTAGACGACGCCGGTCATGCTCGGGCGCCAGCGGGCCTTCAGCGACAGGGTGGCCGTGTCGTGCACGACCAGTCCCTCCGGTCCCATCAGGCCGACGAAGTCCTTGCCGAACGCGAAGCTCCACCCGCCCAGGTGGTCGAGCTTGCGGCCGCGGGCCGACGCCGACGCGCTCAGGACGCGGCTGCGCGCCTCAGGCGTGGGATAGGCCCGGTAGGCCTCGCCGGCCTTGCGAGCGGACTGCTGGGGGTCGCTGACGGCGAGTGCCTCCGACGCGGACGCCAGCCGCTGGGACTGCGAGATCAGGCCGAGCCGTTCGACCTCACGGCGCTGCTGGACGGCCACGACGGCACTCGCGGCAGTGGCCACCAGCATCACCGCCAGTCCGGCCGCGGTCCAGCGCAGACGGCGGGTGCGGCGGCGTTCCCGCGCCTTCGAGGCGCCGATGAACTCGCGTTCGGTGCCGGTCAGCTCCGGCCTGGCACGGGTGACCCACTCGGTCGTCTCGGCGAGCCTGGTGCTGCGGTAGAGCGAGTCGTCGTCCTGGCCAAGCTCCTGCCACGTGCGGGCGGCGTCGGTGAGCCTGCGGTGCGTCCTGAGGCCCTCGTGGTCCTCGTCCAGCCATGCCCGGAGCCTCGGCCAGGCCTGGAACAACGCCTCGTGGGTCACCTCGACGGTGTGCTCGTCCACGGTGATGAGCCGGGTGCCGGCGAGCACGTCGAGCACTTCCTCGCCCACGACCTCGTGCCGTGGCACGGGCCGTTTGGTGCCGTCGGCGCTCAGCCGGAGCAGCAGTTGCTTGGCCAGGTGCTGCTCGGACTCGTCCAGCGTGGCGAACGCGGCCTCGGCGCTCTGCGCGAGCGCTCCCTGTATGCCGCCGGCGGACTGGTAGCCGCCGAGCGTGAGGGTGTTGCCGCGCTTGCGGTGCCACGTTTCGAGCAGCGCGTGCGACACGAGGGGGAGCACGCCGCTGCGTCCCGCCGCCTCGGCCACGAGGGTGGTCAGCAGGGCTGTTTCGACGGTGCAGCCGACGGTCGCGGCGGGCTGGGTGATGGCGCGGCGCAGTTCGTCCGGCGTCATGGTGCCGAGGAGCACCTGGGCGTCCGTGAGCGCTTCCGCGAGCTTCGGGTACTGGGCGCAGTGCGGGTAGAAGTCGGATCGGACGGCGATGACGCGGCGGCACTCCGCGGCGAGCAGCGCGTCCAGGAACGCCTGGCGCCGCACCTCGTCCTCGCAGAGCGTGAAGAGCTCCTCGAACTGGTCGACGACCAGCAGGTCCGGGTGGAGCGCGAGCGCGTCGGCGAGGGCCGCGTCCGGATCCGGGCCGGGCGTGCACACCACGGCGTTCGGGAACCTCGCCGCGATGCCCGCCCTGAGCAGCGACGACTTCCCCTCGCCGGACGCGCCGAACACGGCTAGGAACGGCTGGCGGTCGAGCCTGTCGAGCAACGTGTGCGTGAGCGCCTCACGGCCGAAGAAGCGGTCGGCGTCTTCTCTCGTGAACGGGTTCAGGCCCACGTACGGCGACGGTCCGTCGTTCGTCCTGCTCTGCGCCATCGCGACGGCGAGGTCGTGCCAGCGCCGTTCCCACGCGGGCTCGTCGCCGTGGCACGCGCGGACGTACGCGAGCGTGACGTCGAGGCCCGGCAGCTTCCGGCCGCCCGCCGCGTCGGACAGCGTGCTCGCCGAGAAGTGCGCGCGCCGGGACAGTTCCCGATAGCTCGGCTTCCCCGCGTCGGCACGCAACTGGCGCAGGTCCGCGGCGAACAGCAGCAGCGGGCTGTCGCCCTCGTCCAGTGGACGTTCTCCCCTAGGCATCGAACTCATGCTCGCAGAGTGCGTGCTGGTCAGGGGGTTGTTGTCCGTGATCCGTTGTACGACGTTGCCAGGGGCGATCGCGAACAACGAGTCAGTGGCGCGGCCTGGAACGTCGCCGGGCGAATCACCCAGCCGACGTTCCGGGTCGCACCGCTAGCGGTCCTCGCGCGGCGGGCGGGGCCTGCGCTGGCCCGCCGGGCGTTCGCCGCGGGCGGCGCCTTCCGGGCGGGGACGGCGGGCAGGAGCGCCCTCGGGACGCGGGCGGCGGGCCGGGGTGCCCTCGGCGCGTTCCGCACGGGGACGGCGCGGGCGCTCTTCCTCCTCGGGCTCCTCGCGGGGCCTGCGGACGGGCTTGGAGCGTTCCTTGATCTCCGCCTTGGCCTCGCGCACCTCGTCCTTGGACGGGCGGTTCGGGTCCTTCTGCAGCACGATCCGCAGGATGCCCAGCCCGACCGTGACGGCGGTGGTGACGGCCATGACCGGGAAGCTGTCGATCAGCGGCCTGCCCAGGCCCAGGGCCATGGAGGTCAAGCCGCCCTTCGCGATGCCGCCGGTGAACAGCACGAGCAAGGGCACCGTGATGGCGAGGATCAGCGGCGGCTGCACCATCGGCCCGAACAGGCTGCGGCGCTGCACCAGCAGGATCGCGGCCAGCGCGCCCAGGAAGAACACCGCGTTGAACGTCCAGCCGACGGTCTTGCTGGAGTTGATGTCGATGAACGCGCCGATGAACGCCGGGACCAGGGCAGCGAGGATCGCCGCCCACCACGGGATGCCCTTGAACTCGCCGAAGATCGCTCGGTAGTTCCACGGGACCGCGTCGTAGTCTTCGACATCGTCATCATCGAAAGCTGCTGAACGCTCGCGCAACGCACTCACGACGCACACGGTAGCCGTTCGGCCATTCGGTGTTCGTCAGTCCGCGGCTTTCTCACCCAGAAGCAACCCGCGGGCACACTGCGTGCGTTTTAAGCGGACTGTTCGTCCGCCCTTCGGACCAGTGGGAGCGGCGTAGGAGTGGCGGAAGCGTCCGTCAGCGGCTCCACGCTCGCCCGGAAACCCTCCAGGGCGTCGAGCTCCCTGCGCCTCGCCGAGAGGAAGCGCTGCAGGTGGGTGGTGGAGAGGTTGACGGCGTCGATGGCGCTGTCGGCGGCCCGGTTCGCCCGGCCGGCCTGCAGCCTGACCTGCTCGACGTCGTCGGCCAGCGCGCGTTCGGTGACCGCGAACATGGCGCTCGAAGCGATCACGGCGAACCCGGTCGGGCCGCACAGGAAGACGCGGCGGTCGAGCAGCCAGCGCAGCAGTTCGGGATCGGTGTCCAGCGCCGCGACGACCGCGCCGTCGTTGGGGACGAACATGATCGTGCCGTAGATGGCGTCGGCCCAGCGCTGGTAGCCCTTGCCGGCCAGTTCGGCGGCGCGCGAACGGATGTTGCGGACGTGCACCCGCAGCGCGTCCTGGCGTTCCTGCGGATCGTCCGTCTCGACGGCCTCGGCCCACGTCGCCATGGACATCTTCGAGTCGACCGGGACCGCGCGGCCACCGCCGACGTTCAGCACCATGTCGGGCCGGACCGCGCCGCCGCCCGCCACGTCCGTTTGAAGGGTGTAGTGGAGGTTTTCCCTCAGGCCGAGTGCGCGCGCTGTCTCGACGAGCACCTGTTCGCCCAGCTCACCGCGTCCGCTGACGCTGGAGAACGCCACTTCGTAGCGTTGCAGGGCAACCTGTTGCGCGTCGTAGCGCGCGCGTTCGCTGCCGATGGCCTGGAGCGCTTCGTCGGTTCGCCGGACGCTGTCCTGGTAGAGGCGCCAGACGAACAGCAGCGCCCCGGCGCTGACGAGCGCCAGGACGAGCGAGGCGGTGATGATCACTGCGGTCACGGCACGATGATGCTCTCTCAAAGATGTTGAACTCGATCGGGTGACACGCCGGGAACCCTCCCGGAGATTTGTCAGACCCCGTCTCTACGGTTGGGGCCATGCGGATCCTGCACACCTCCGACTGGCACGTGGGGCGCACCTTCCACGGCCGCGATCTGCTCGTGGAGCAGGAGTCGGTGCTGAGCGGCCTCGCTGACCTGGTGTCTTCCGAGAAGGTCGACGTCGTGGTCATCTCCGGCGACCTGTACGACCGGGCGGTGCCGTCGGCCGACGCGGTGGCGTTGTGCGCGCGGGTGCTGATGCGGATCCGCGCGGCAGGAGCGCGGATCGTGATCACGCCCGGCAACCACGACTCGGCGGCGCGGATCGGGGTGTTCGGGGAGTTCGCGGCGGCGGGCGGGCTGTACCTGCGCACGCAGATCTCGTTGCTGGACAAGCCCGTCGAGCTGGAGGACGAGCACGGGCCCGTCGCGGTGTACGGGATCCCGTTCCTGGAGCCGGAGCCCGCGCGGCACGTGCTCGGGGTGACGGACAAGGGGCACGCCCCCGTTCTCGGCGAGGCGATGCGGCGGATTCGCGCCGACCTGGCATCACGCGAGGCGCGCTCTGTGGTTCTGGCGCACGCTTTCGTGACGGGCGGGGCGCCGTCGGAGTCCGAGCGCACCATCGCGGTGGGCGGTGTGCAGGACGTGTCGATGCAGGTGTTCGCGGGCGTCGACTACGTGGCTCTCGGGCACCTGCACGGGCCGCAGACGCTCGCGGAGAACCTGCGGTACTCGGGCAGTCCGCTCGCGTACTCGTTCTCCGAGGCGCGGCACCGCAAGTCGGTGTGGCTGGTCGAACTGGACGCGGGCGGGCTCGTCGGGGTGGAACGGCGGGATCTGCCGGTGCCGCGGCAGCTGGCCGTGGTGAGCGGCACCTTGGCGGAGGTGCTGGAGGATCCGGCGCACAAACCGCTGGAAGACCACTTCCTGTCGGTCGTGCTGACGGACCACGTGCGGCCGATGGACGCGTTGCGGCAGTTGCAGAAGCGGTTCGAGCACGCGGTGCACGTGGAGTGGCGGCCGGAACAGGGCCAGCAGCACACCATGACCTACGCGGACCGGGTGCGCGGCCGTTCCGACGAGGAAGTGGCCTGCTGCTTCGTGTCGGACGCGCGCGGCTCCGAGCCTTCCACGGCGGAGATGGCGTTGTTGCGCGAGGCGTTCGCGTCGGTGGCGAGGGAGCAGGAGCAATGAGACTGCACCGCCTGGAGCTCACGGCGTTCGGTCCCTACCCGAAGCCTGAGGTCGTCGACTTCGACGAACTGGGCGCGGACGGGCTGTTCCTGCTGCACGGCGACACGGGCGCCGGCAAGACGACGCTGCTCGACGCGGTGGCGTTCGCGCTGTTCGGCCGGGTGCCGGGCGCGCGCGGCGACGTGAAGAAGCTGCGCTGCGAGTACGCCGATCCCGAGGTGCCGACGGAGGTGTCGCTGGAACTCACCGTGCAGTCGCGGCGGTTCCGGATCGTGCGCTCGCCGGAGTTCGACAGGCCGAAGAAGCGCGGCGGCGGCTTCACCACCCAGCCCGCGAAGTGCTCGCTGACCTGGCTCGAGGGCTGGGACGGCGAGGGCATCACCCGCATCGACGACGTGGCGCGCGCGGTCGAGGACATGCTGGGCATGTCGTACGAGCAGTTCTTCCAGGTCGTGCTGCTGCCGCAGGGCGAGTTCGCGCGGTTCCTGAGGTCGGACACGGCCGAACGCGAGGTGTTGCTGGAGAAGCTCTTCGGCACCGAGCGGTTCCTCGACGTGGAGAAGTGGTTCCGGGACAAGCGGGTCGTCGCCGGCCGGGTGCTGGAGGACCGCCGCCAGGGCGCCAACGAGCTGATGCACCGGGTGGCCGAGGCCGCGGGCGAGGAGCCGTCGTTCGAGCCGGGCTGGCTGGAATCCGTGCTGGAGCGGCTGACCTCCGCCGTGTCCGCGGCCGGGGCGCTGGCGGAGGAGACGGCGGGCCTGGCCGACGGGGCGGACGCGTTGCTGGCGCAGGCCCGCGTGCAGGCCGATCAGATCCGCCGCGTGCGTGAGGCCCGCGAGTTGCTGGCGCGGGTGGAAGCAGCGGACTCCGCGGCGTGGTTCGCCGAGCGGGACGCGGCCCGCCGTGCCGTTCCGGTCGTGCCGGCGTTCGGCGAGATCGCGAAGCTTCAGCAGTCCTACGAGTTCGCCGTGCGCGACGAGGCCCGCGCCGCCGAAGCGTTGGAGCGCTTGGGTTACACGGGTTCGGAGTTGCGCGAGGACGCTTCGCGCCACCGCGAGGAGGCGGGCGGCCTGGGCGAACTGGCCGCCGAGGCCGAACGCCAGCAGGCCGACGTGCGCCGGTTGTCGGTGCTGAAGAACTCCTCGTACCAGGTCGAACGCCGGCTGCTGGCCCTGAACGCCGAACTGGACGTGCTGCCCGAACGCGTGGCCCAGTGCCGCCTCCAGCTCGACGCGGCGGCGGAGGCCTCGGCACGCCTGGAGTCCCTGAAGTCCCGCGCCGACGCGGCTCTGGCGCTGCCGGACGCCGGGAAAGCGTTGGAGCGCACCAAAAAAGAGCTGCACGAGGCGATCGACGTCCACCAGAAGGCCAAGGACGTCCTTCAGCAGGTCCGTCACCAGCGCCTGGAGAACATGGCCATCGAACTGGCCTCGGCGTTGAAGCGCGGCAAGCCCTGCGCCGTCTGCGGCTCGCCGTCGCACCCCGCGCCCGCGCAACCGATGCTCGGCGGCGTCGACGCGACCGCCGAGGAGGACGCGGCCGCCGAAGAACAGCTCGCGCTGGACCGCCGCAACGAGGCGGAGCGTGCCGCCCACGCCGCCGAACTGCGCATCCAGGCCTGCTGGGAGGCCCTGGGCTCCGCCGAGCCCGCTGCCGCGATCGCCGAGTACCGCCAGGCCTACGACCTGGCCCACACCCGTTCGCAGCGGCAGAACGAGTTCGTCGGCCTGGAAGCGAAGACCCGTGAGCTCGGCGCGGAGAAGGCCCAGGTGGAACAGGACCTGGTGGGCCTGCACACCGAACACAAGTCGCTGGTGGGGGTGGTGGAGGAACGCGGTGCCCGCCTGGACAAGGCCCGTGGCGAGCACGACGACGTCCTGACCCGCCGCGACCACCTGCTCCGGCTGTCGAAGGCGTTGGTGGAACTGGCCGACCGCCGTGCTGCCCGTGACGCCGCCTTCGCCCGCGTGGAAGAACAGCAGGCCCTGGTGGCGGCCATGGCCGCCGACGCGGGCTTCCCCGACGTCGACGCGGTCCTGGCCGCGGCCCGTCCGGCGATCAAGCTGCAGGCCCTGGACGACCGGATCGCCGCCTGGGAACGCGCCCGTGCCTCGGCCTCGGCGACGGTGGAGGAGCTGGCCGAGATCGACCCGGCTCACGAGGTGGACCTGGGCCAGGTGACGGCCGCGGCGTCGTCGGCCCGTGCCGCCGCGTCCTCCGCCGCCACCGGCCTGGCGCGTGCGCAGGCGGCGTTGGACCGGGTCGGTGAGCTGGCCGCGCGGTTGCGGGCCGAGTGGAAGTCGCTGGAGCCGCTGGAAGCCACGTACGCCGAGCTGGACGCGTTGACCGACGTGATCAACGGCCGCGGGCAGAACTCCAAGAAGATGACCTTGCGGTCGTACGTGCTGGCCGCGCGTCTGGAGGAGGTCGCGGTCGCCGCGTCCGCCCGGCTGCACCGGATGAGCCAGGGCCGGTACAGCTTCGTGCACTCCGACTCGGCCGGTGCGCGCGGCACTCGTGGCGGGCTGAACCTCGACGTGCTGGACGACTACTCGGGGCGGGCCCGGCCGGCCAAGACGCTGTCCGGCGGGGAGTCGTTCCTGGCGTCGCTGTCGCTCGCGCTCGGGCTGGCCGACGTGGTCGCCAACGAGACCGGCGGCGCGTTGCTCGACACCCTGTTCGTCGACGAGGGGTTCGGGACCCTGGACTCGGACACGCTGGACATCGTCATGAACACGCTGGACGAGCTGCGGGCCGGTGGACGGGTCGTGGGGCTGGTGTCGCACGTGGAGGAGTTGCGGCAGCGGATTCCCACGCGGCTGCGGGTGCGGAAGGCCAGGACCGGCTCGACGCTGGAGATGTCGCTGGCGTGAGTTGGCTCTAATCTCGGCCCGTGCTGTCCCATGTGGAAGTCACCGCGCGCGTCACCGTGACCCCGGCCGCCCACTTCGTGTGGTCGAACCGGCTCGACTTCACCCACGACTGCCTCGTCTGCCTGCGCGTCGGACGTGTCGTGCAGCTGCAGCACGGCATGCCTCACGGGCTCTGCACCGGCAACGAGCACCCGGCCCCGATGCGCGTCAGCGCGTTCGACGCCACCGAGCGCGGTGCCGAGCGCAGGCTGCGATGCCGGATCACGTCGTGGTGGGCGCCGTTCACCGACCTGATGGAGCCCGAAGTCCAGGCCTCGGAACTGACCGCGCAACCGTGGGTGCGGCTGAACTACCGCGTCGGGTGCCACACGTGCCGGGACAACGGGGTCGGCGAGTGGCTGGGCATCGAGGGTCACCTGATCTCTGGCGCGGCGCCGGTGACCAGCTCGTGCTCCAGGTGCGGCACCGAACTGATCACCGGTACCGCGCCGGAGATCGATCTCGTGGGTTAGTTCTCGTGGGCCAGGAGCCAGCGCTTGACGTCGAGGCCCCAGCGGAAGCCGCCCAGGTTGCCGCCGATGCGGATGACGCGGTGGCACGGCACGAACAGCGCCGCGGAGTTGCGGGCGCAGGCCGAGGCCGCCGCCCGGATCGCCGCCGGGCGGCCGGACAGTTCCGCGTACTCGGAGTAGGTGACCGGTTCGCCTGCCTTGACCGTGCGCAGGACGTCCCACGCGTGCTGCAGGAACGGGCCGGACCTCTGGCGGACCTCGATGGTGTCGATCGAGGTCAGGTCGCCTTCGTGGTAGGCGATGACGGCCTTGGTGACGTCGCCCAGATCGGGTCGCGAGGTGATCTCGGACGGCATCAGGGAGGCGTGGATCTGGGGCGTCAGCAGGGCGAGGTCGCCGGTCCAGCCGCTGGCCAGCACTGCCCCGTCCGGCGCGACGATCGCGGTGAACGGCCCCGCCGGGGTGTCCACAGTGGACGTGTGCGCGACGCTCATGATGTTGCTGCCTTCCTCGTCAGGTGTGCTCCGGCGTAGGAGCGCCACGGCCGCCAGTCCGGGCCGTGGGAAGCCAGGTGTCGCGAGGCCTCGGGGAGCACCAGCACGTCCGGTGCGCCCAGCACTCGCATGGCCACCTCGTCGGCCACGGAGGCGCCGACCAGGGGAGTGAGTTCTTCGGTCAGGTCTTCGATCGAGCGGCCCACGTCGACGACGAGTCTGCCGTTCGCCAGCGCCTCGGTGACGGGGTGGTCCCCGGCCGCGTAGAGGTGGGTCAGGGCGCCGTCCGGGATCTGCAGCGGGATGCCGGTGAACGGGGCCACCAGGCGCAGCAGGGTCTCGGCGCCGTCGACGCTGCCCGCCACGCGGATGCCGGGCACCTCGCGGACCAGCGGGCCGATCAGCGGGTCGGCGCCCAGGAACGAGTCGACGGCCATCGGGTCGGCGTCGAGGTCCAGGAGACGGCGGACGCGGGCCACGGCCGCGCCCAGGTCCCGCACGTCGGCCAGGCGCAGCGAGCACAGGACGTGGTCGGTCGGGAACGTCAGGCGGACCGTCGCCTCGCCGTGCGGCAAGGAGAGGGTGCGTGCGTAGGAGTCGGTGGTCACCTCTTCGACGCCGGGCAACGCGTGCGCCCGGAAGTGGGCGAGCAGGCCCGTGGCGTCGAACGGCGGGCGGTACGGCAGGCGCAGGACGATGCGGCCCGGCGTGCCCACCGGTGCCTTGCCCCGGCCGCGCATGTCGGACGGGGTCGAGGCGAACACCATGCGGATCGTGTCGTTGAACTGGCGCACCGACGCGAAGCCCGCGGCGAACGCGATGTCGGCGAACGGCAGTTCGGTCGTCTCGATCAGCAGACGGGCCGCGTGGGCGCGGTGGGCGCGGGCCAGTGCCAGCGGACCGGCGCCGAGTTCGGCGGTCAGCACGCGGGTGAGGTGGCGTTCCGAGTAGCCGAGCCGGGACGCGAGGCCCGTCACGCCGTCGCGTTCCACGATGCCGTCGCTGATCAGCCGCATCGCCCGGCCCGCCAGGTCCGCGCGGAGGTTCCACTCGGGGGAGCCCGGCACGGCGTCCGGCAGACAGCGGCGGCAGGCCCGGAAGCCGGCGGACTGCGCGGCGGCGGCCGTCAGGAAGAACTGGCTGTTGCGGCGCTTCGGGGTCACCGCGGGGCACGACGGCCGGCAGTAGATGCCGGTCGTGCGGACCGCGTGGATGAAGCACCCGTCGAAACGGGCGTCACGTGCGGAGCACACCCGGTACGCGTGTTCTTCGTCAATGACCATGCCATCGATCCTGCCAGCGGGAACGCCCAATGGCTCGCGGGAATCGGACACGACCGTCGGCTGCCGTAGACTCGCTCACCGTGAGTTTGACCCTCGGTATCGTCGGCCTGCCCAACGTTGGCAAGTCCACCCTGTTCAACGCGCTCACGCGCAACGACGTGCTCGCCGCGAACTACCCGTTCGCGACCATCGAGCCGAACGTGGGCGTGGTGCCGCTGCCGGACGCCCGTCTCACCACGCTCGCCAAGATCTTCGGCTCGGAGCGCGAGGTGCCCGCCGTGGTGTCGTTCGTCGACATCGCGGGCATCGTCAAGGGCGCGTCGGAGGGCGAGGGCCTCGGCAACAAGTTCCTCGCGAACATCCGCGAGGCGAACGCGATCTGTCAGGTCATCCGCGTCTTCGACGACCCGGACGTCGTGCACGTCGACGGCCGCGTCGATCCGTCGAGCGACATCGAGACGATCAACACCGAGCTGATCCTCGCCGACCTGCAGACCCTCGAGAAGGCCATCCCGAGGATCGAGAAGGAGGCGCGGATGCAGAAGGACCGCCGCGCCGTCCTCGACAACGCCAAGAAGGCCAAGGACATCCTCGACGCGGGCCGCACGCTGTTCGCGGCACAGTCCGAAGTGGACGGTGAACTGCTGCGTGAGCTGTCCCTGCTCACCACCAAGCCGTTCCTCTACGTCTTCAACGCCGACGAGGGCGTGCTGACCGACGAGGCCCGCGTGAAGGAACTGCGCGAGCTCGTCGCCCCGGCCGACGCGGTCTTCCTCGACGCCAAGGTCGAGTCGGAGCTGATCGAACTCGACGACGAGTCGGCCCTCGAACTGCTGGAGTCGATCGGCCAGACCGAGCCGGGCCTGCACGCCCTGGCCCGCGCCGGCTTCCACACCCTCGGCCTGCAGACGTACCTCACGGCAGGCCCGAAGGAATCGCGCGCCTGGACGATCCCGAAGGGCGCCACCGCCCCGCAGGCGGCCGGCGTGATCCACACGGACTTCGAGCGCGGCTTCATCAAGGCCGAGGTCGTGTCGTTCGACGACCTGGTGGCCTCTGGTTCGAAGGCCGACGCGAAGGCGGCGGGCAAGGTCCGCATGGAGGGCAAGGACTACGTCATGTCCGACGGCGACGTGGTGGAGTTCCGCTTCAACGTCTGAGCAGCTCATGACAAAAGGCCCCTCCACCGGAGGGGCCTTTTGCACGTCCGAGCGGTCGAGCGTGAGGTTGGTGACGACTCGGCTGTGCCACGACCGCTGCGGCGACAGGAGATCCAGGTCCTCCGCGAACCACCCTTCCGCGCGAGGAGGACGCATCCGGTCAGGCAGCGCTGTCATGGCACGAAGTCAGCGGCCTGCAGAGCGGGGTCGCGTCGCAGACGGTGACATCGCGTCACGTCCGGCGCCCAGCGCGCGCCTCGGTGGGCGCACCTAGACTTCCGCGGTGTGAGAGCTGAGTACCGGTTGCTGGGACCGCTGGAGGTAGTGCTCGACGGTGAGCCCGTGCCGGTTCCCGCCGGCCGCGGCCGGGTGCTGCTCGCCACGCTGTTGTTGCGTGCCAATCGGTTCACGTCCGTGGACGAGCTGGTCGAACGGTTGTGGGAGGGCGCGCCACCGGATCTGGACCGGGCGCACAAGACGTTGCAGACGGTCGTCATGCGGCTGCGGCAGGCGCTCGGCGAGGCGAACTGCGTGCGGCACGAGCCCGGCGGGTACCTGGCCGAGATCGAACCGGAGCAGCTCGACCTGCTGAGGTTCCGCGCGCTGGTCGCCCGGCAGCAGTTCGGGCCCGCGCTCGCGTTGTGGCGGGGGCCGGTGCTGGGCAACGTCGCGTCGGAGTCTCTGCACCGCGACGAGGTGCCGTCGCTGGTGGAGGAACAGCTCGCCGCGCTGGAGCAGCGGATCGAGGCGGACCTCACGGCCGGGCGGTCGGTGGACCTGGTACCGGAACTGCAGGACCTCACCCGCAGGCATCCGTTGCGCGACCGCTTCTGGGGTCACCTCATGCTCGCCCTGTACCGGTCGGGGCAGCAGGCCGGTGCGCTCGCGACATATCGGCAGGTCAGCGAGATGCTCGCGGACGAACTGGGGATCGACCCGGCGCCCGCGCTGAGCGAGTTGCACGAGCAGATCCTGCGTGGAGAGGTCACGCCACCGAAGGAGAAGCGCGTCACGCCCAGGCAGTTGCCGCCGGATCTCGCCACCTTCGCCGGGCGCGAGGACGACGTGGAGCGGCTCGCGGCCAGCGATGCGAAGGTGCTGGTCATCACGGGTACCGGCGGAGTGGGCAAGACGTCGCTCGTCCTGCACTGGGCACACCGGATCGCCGGCCGTTTCGAGGACGGGCAGATCTTCGTGAACCTGCGCGGTCAGGACCCGGTGCGCGCGATGTCGCCGCAGGAGGCCCTGACGCTCGTCCTCAAGGGACTGCACGTCGAGTCCGTCCCGGTCGGCGTGGACGAGCAGGTGGCGCTCTACCGCTCGCTGGTCGCGGACCGGAAGTTGTTGCTGGTTCTGGACAACGCCGCGAACGCGGAGCAGGTGCGGCCGTTGCTGCCGGCGTCCACCGGAGCGCTCGCGATCGTCACCAGCCGTGGTGACCTGCGTGGACTGGCCCTGAACGACGCGGACCTCCTGCGGCTTCCGGCGCTGAGCGACGACGGGGGCATGCGGCTGCTGGAACGCGTGCTCGGTGAGGTCCGGGTGCGCGCGGAAGCGGACGCCGCCGCCTCGCTGGTGCGGCTGTGCGGCGGGCTGCCGCTGGCGTTGCGCATCGCGGCCGCGGATCTGCGCGCGCAGGACGGGACGACCATCGCGGACAAGGTCGCGCAGCTGGAGGGTGACCTGCTCGGCGAGCTGGCCGTGCCCGGCGATCCGGCGGCCGCGGTCAGCGTCGTCTTCGACGAGAGCTACTCCGCGCTGTCGGAGGACTCGCGACTGGTGTTGCGTCGGCTCGGCGTGTTGCCCGGCGTGGACTTCGACGCCGACGAAGCCGCCGTGATCGCGGGTCTGCCCGATGCCCGCCGTCATCTCAATCGGCTCGTGGCCGTTCATCTCGTCGAGCAGCGCGACGGCCGCTTTGCCCTGCACGACCTGCTGCGCGCGTACGCGAGGGAACGGTGCACGAGCGAGGAGGTCGACGAAGCCATCAACCGGCTGTACGACTTCTACCGCCGCATGACCGACGACGCGGCCGAGTTGTTGTTCCCGGACCAGCGGCGGTTCCCGCTCGCCACCACCACGACCCAGCTGCCGGACGTGGTGCTGAGGACGTCGGAAGAGGCGTTCGCGTGGATGACCGCCGGATACCAGAACCTGTTCTCGGCGGTGGCGCTCGCGACCGAGCGGGGTGACCACTGGCCCGCCAACGAGATCGGCGCTGTGCTCGGCGCCCACTGCTACGAGACCCGCGACGACGCGAACTGGTCGGCGTTGTGCGAGGTGCGCAACCGCGCGGCCCAGGAGTCGGGCGAGGACGTGCTGATCGCCTCCTCGGACATCGCCACCGCGATCTACACCTTCAGCCAGGGGGACTTCGCGCGGACGAAGCAGCTCGCCCAGGCGGCGCTGGACCGCGCCCTCCTGACGGGCGATCTGCCGATCCAGGCGTCCGCGCACAACGTGCTGGGCGCGTTGACCCGGCACGCGGGCGACGCGGCGGCCTCCCTGCACCACCAGCGGCAGGCGCTCGCCATCCACGAGCAGACCGGCTCGGTCGAGGGGCAGGCGATGGTCCTGGTCAACATGGCCACGATCTCGTTCCACGTCCCTGATCTCCTCGGGGCCGAGCGATCGCTGCTCAGGGCGTTGGAGCTCAGCGGTTCACCCGGCCTCCGAGGACACGCGCACGCTTCGCTGACCAGCATCTACATGGAGCTGGGAAAGCTGCCTGAGGTGATCGCGCACCACGAGGCCCACGTCGCGTTGCAGACCGAGCTCGGGAGCACGCGGCGGTTGACGATGGGAGCCACCACCGCTGTTCGGGCGACACTGGCGCTGGGCGAGGCCGACGAGGCCTTCGATCGCCTGATCGACCTTCTCGACGAGATGCGGACGACGGTCGGAGTGGAGGAGGAGTTCGACACCTGGAACACGTTGGCGGACTTGCTCGACGACAGCGGTGCGCACGAGGACGCACTGGCCGTCGCGCAGGTGGAGCTCAAGCTCGCCGACCGGGAGTTGATGGTTCACCAGCGGATCACCGCGGACTGGCACGCCGCGCGGGCGCATCGCAAGCTCGGCGACTACGAGGCCGCGGCACGCCACCTGGACGAGATGCGTGCCCGCATCGGCGGCGACTACGCCTCGACCGCCGGAGACGAACTCAGGGAACGAGCGCTGCTGCACCTCGCGCTGGGCGAGACGGAGGAAGCGCTGCGGTGCGCGGAGGAGGCCGTCGCCACGAACCGGCACCATCACCAGCGGTACCTGGAAGGGCAGTCGCTCGAAGCACTCGCGACCGTGCGCCGTGGCACAGGTGACGAGGAAGGCGCGGCGGCCGCGGAAGCGTTGGCCACCAACGCTTACCGGGACTGCGGCGTGCCGGTAGGTTCGTCCGGATGACCGTCGAGTACCGCGTCCTGGGGCCGTTGGAAGTGCTCCTCGACGGCGAGCCTGTCGCTGTTCCCGCAGGTCGCGGACGCGTGCTGCTGGCGACGCTGTTGTTGCGCGCCAACGAGTTCGTGTCGGTGGACGAACTGGTGGAACGGGTGTGGGACGGCGAGCCGCCCGCCCCCGACCGGGCACACAAGACGTTGCAGACGGTAGTGCTGCGGTTGCGGCAGTCTTTGGGGGCCGCCAACTGCGTCCGCACGTCGTCGCGCGGTTACACAGCCGAGGTCGCTCCCGGACAGCTCGATCTCGCCCGATTCCGCGAGCTCGTCGCGCAGGGCGAGCACCGTGCCGCGCTGGAGCTGTGGCGTGGCCCGGTGCTGGGCAACGTCACGTCCGAGTCGCTGCACCGCGACGACGTGCCGCGACTGGTCGAGGAGCAGGTCGTCGCGCTGGAAAGCCGCATCGACGAGGATCTGGCCCGGCCCGCCGACCTGCTGGTGCCGGAGCTGTGGTCGCTGGTGCGGCAACACCCGTTGCGCGAGACGTTCTGGGCTCAGCTGATGCTCGCGCTGCACCGCGCGGGCCGGCAGGCCGAGGCGCTCTCGGCGTACCAGGAGATCCGCGGGCGGCTCGCCGACGAACTGGGTGTGGACCCCGGCCAACGGCTGCGCGAGGCGCACGCGCAGGTCCTCAGCGGTGAGACGCCCGCCTCGCCGGTCGTGCCCCGGCAGCTGCCGCCCGCCTATCGGCACTTCGCGGGCCGTGAGCACGAGCTGGCGCGGCTGACCGAGATCGCCGGGGCGCGCCCCGGCGAACCCGTGCTGATCTCCGCGATCAACGGCATCGGTGGCGTCGGCAAGACGGCGCTCGCGGTGCAGTGGGCGCATCAGGTCGCCGACCGCTTCCCCGACGGGCAGCTCCACGTCAACCTGCGCGGCTTCGACCTGCGCGCCGAGCCGCTCGACCCGGTCGCGGTGGCACGCGACTTCCTGGTGGCGCTCGGTGTGCCTGGGAACGAACTGCCGGGGTCGGACGAGGCGGTGCTCGCCGAGTACAGGTCGCTGCTGGCACGACGCCGCGTTCTGGTGGTGCTGGACAACGCCAGGGACGTGGAGCAGGTGCGCCCGTTGCTGCCCGGTGGGGCCGGCAACCTGGTGCTGGTCACCAGCCGCAACCGCCTGAGCGGTCTCGTCGCACGTGAGGGTGCCCAGCCCGTCGCGCTGGACGTCATGGACGAGCGGGCCGCGATCGACCTGCTGACCGAACGGATCGGCGCGGCACGGACCGCGGCCGAGCCGGACGCCGTCGCGCGGCTGGTCAAACGGTGTGCGGGCCTGCCGCTGGCGCTGGGCATCGTGGCTGCCCGCGCGGCCTACGGCGACCCGCTCACCGCCCTCGCGACAGAGCTGGAGCAGGAACGGCTCGACGCACTCGACATCGACGACCCCACCACCGGCGTCCGCCACGTCTTCTCCTGGTCGCTGAGGTCCGTCAGCGAGGCCGCTGCCCGGTTGTTCGTGATGCTCGGCAGTCATCCAGGCCCGGAGTTCACGGTCGAGGCCGCCGCAAGCCTCTCCGCGGTGCCACGAGCGGAATCAGTGCGTGGGCTGAACGAACTGGTGGCGGGCAGTCTCGTCACCCGCACGCACACCGGCCGGTTCTTGCTGCACGACCTGTTGCGGGACTACGCCGCCGAGCGTTTCAACGAGTTGTCGCGGGAACGGCAGGCCGAGGCGCAGCAGCGGATGTTCGACCACTACCTGCACACCTCGCTGGACGCGAACCTGCGGATCGAGGTCAAGGTCATCTGGACGCCACTGGCACCGCCGTCGCCGGCAGCCGTGATCGTCCCGATGCCGGACACCCGGGCGGCGAGGAAGTGGTTCCGGGTCGAGTACCCGGTGTTGCTGGGCGTCCTGAGAGAGATGGTGGCCGCGGGCGCGGACGACCTCGTGTGGCGGTTGGGCTACACGCTGCATCTGCCCCTGTTGCGCTCAGGAATGCTGGTCGACGCCGAGGAAACGGAGTTGCTCGCGCTGGATGCCGCACGACGACGGAACGACATCCTCGGGCAGTCGCGTCTCCACCGCTCGCTCGGAGGGGTCTACATCGCGAAACAGATGTTCTTCGAGGCAGAACTCCACCTGCAGTCGGCTCTGCGACTCGAGGAGGAAAGGGGCAACGTCAACGGGCAGGCTGACGTCTCCCGCGGGCTGGCACACGTGTACGAGAAGCTGGGGCAGGCCGATCGCGGCCTGGAGATCCTGAGTCGCGTGCACCCGAGGATCGCCGAGCTGAGCGAGTACCAGCGAGCCTGCTACCTCGAAGCGTATGGCAGGGCCCACCACCAGGCCGGTGACCGGGAGCGCGCGATCGAGCTCTGTCTGGAAGCGAAAGCCTTGTTCTTCGAGGTGAAACGCCAGAGCATGCCCAGCGCGAACAACTTCGAGACGCTGGGGGACGTTCATCTGGAGCTGGGCCGGTACGCGGAGGCGGTGGAGAACTACCACGCATCCGTCGAGGTGCTGCGGGCGCTGGAGCACCGCCAGGCTCTGGGGGACGCGATCGTTCGTCTGGCAAGGGCGCACATCGCGGCAGGGGAACCCGCCGTGGCCCAGGAGCAGCTCACCGAGGCGTTGGCGCTGTACGAGGAGTTCGGCCGGGCCGAAGCCGCTGAGGTGCGGGAGCTGATTGCATCGGTGACAAATGTATGAAGCGAGGTTTGTACCGACCCCCGTGGGGTAATCCAGAAAAGGATTCCCCACCTGGAGGTGTCATGATCGTCCTCGGTCTTATTTTGCTTGTCGTCGGGTGGCTGATGGGTATCAGCATCCTGACGACCCTGGGAGTGGTGCTCCTGGTGATCGGCGCGATCCTCGCCGTGTTGGGCGCGGTCGGCAAGCCGATCGGCGGACGGGCGCACTACTTCTAAACGCGCACCAGGTCACCGTTCCTCCCCTCGGAAACGGTGAAGGGGGAGCCTCCTTTGTGGAGGCTCCCCCTTCTGCTCGTCTCACAAGGTTTTACACGTTGTTCTTGGCGCGTGCGGCAGCGGCGAACACTCCGAACGCGACCCCCAGCATGGCCAGAGCGGCGACAGCGGCAACTACAAGATCAACAGACATGACCAGAAAACTCCCTCTTGCGATCTCTCCCGTCCTAATGACGCCGGGGTACCCCGTTTCGTTGCCTCGGGTAACGTTTTCGGGGTGAAACTCCGTGCTGTGGAAGCGCGTGTGCTCTCCGTAGCACCGTGGCTGCTCGCGTTGTCGGTCGCCGGGCACCTGTTCATGGTCGCGTTCCAGGCGAAGATGACCATGATCGACCTGCTGGTGTACCGCAACGGCTCGCCGCACCTGTTCTCCGGCGACCTCTACGAGTGGCGGCTCGACCAGTACGCGGACGTGTTCCCGCTGCCGTTCACCTACCCGCCGTTCGCGGCCGCGATCTTCACGCCGATGAGCTGGGTGCCGTGGGAGGCCTCGCGCTGGATCTGGCAGCTGCTCTGCCTGGGCTGCCTCTACTACATCGTGCGCACCAGCCTGAAGCTGCTGAAGCTGCAGGACCCGCGCCGCGCCATGATGTGGACCGCGCTGACGCTGTGGATCGAGCCGGTCCGCACCACGCTCAACTACGGACAGATCAACCTGGTGCTCGTCGCGATCCTGATCGGCACGCTCGCCAGCGCGCGCAACTGGGTCGGCGGCGCCGGTGTCGGTTTCGCCGCGGGCATCAAGCTCACGCCCGCGATTTCCGGGCTGTACTTCCTCATTCAGCGTCGATGGATGGCCGCTGTGTGGTCGTTCGTCGCTTTTGTCGTGGTGTACGGCATCGGCTGGGCCATCTCACCGTCCCAGTCGGACAAGTTCTGGTTCCAGCTGCTCGGTGACGCGAGCCGCGTCGGACCGGTCGGCAGCGCGATCAACCAGTCGCTGCGCGGTGCTCTGAGCCGCACGGTCGGTTACGACGTCAAGACCGGGCCGATCTACATCGTCGCCGTGCTCGTCGCGGCCGCGCTGACGTGGTTCGCGGTCAGCAAGACCAAGGACGCGCTGGCGTTGATCGTCAGCGTCCAGATGCTCGGCCTGCTGGTCTCGCCGATCTCGTGGAGCCACCACTGGGTGTGGATGGTGCCCGCCCTGTTGTGGCTGATCTACTCCGGCGGTCACCTCCTGTGCAAGATCACCGCCGGCCTGTGGGTGCTGCTGACCGGCGGCTACCTGATCTCGTTCCTGCTGCTCGCCCAGCCGAACATCTGGGACTTCCCGCGGCCCTGGGTCTTCGTGGTGCTCGGCTGGGGCTATCCGGCCGCGGGCCTGCTCACGCTCGTCGCGATCGGCCTAGCAACCAGGCGTGAGAGGGACGAGCTGCTGCCCCGCGATGAGGAAGCTGCCCACGGCGAACCCACCGGTGTCACCGGCTGACGCGGGCTTCCACGAGTTGCGGGCCGCGACCCAGCCCAGCGTTCCGTCGGCGTCCAGCGCGGTCAGGAGGGCCTGCCAGCCCTTCTGGACGTGCGGCAGGTAGGTCTCCCGGTCGAGCACGCCCGCGTTGATGCCGGCGGCGATCGCGTAGGTGATCATCGCGGTGGCCGCGGAGTCCTTGCCCGTGGCGCCCCAGAAGCCGTCGTGGCGCTGCAGGAACTTGAGCGTCTGCACGCTCTTGCGCAGCGTCTTGGCGTACTCGGCGCGGTACGGGTGGTCGGCCGGCAGCGCGAGCATCGCCTTGGCCAGGCCCTGCACGGCCCAGCCGTTCGTCTGCGCGTTCAGGCTCCACAGGCCCGTGAACTCGTTGAACGTCCGGGCCTTGAGGCTGCGGTACGACTTGAACGAGTAGTCGAGCATGGCCTGGTCGTGGTCGGCCACGGCGACGCGGGTGAACGACGGCAGCGCCATGTTCAGCGCGTCCGGGGACTTCCAGTAGTGCGTCTTCCCGTCCTTCACCTGGGCGCGCAGGTTGTCGCGCAACGGCTGCAGCACCTCGGGCTCCGGGTGGAAGTACGCCACGTCGAGATAAGGCTCACCGGTCGACTGGGCGTCCGGGGCGAAGGGGTTCGCCGGGTCGACCGGCAGCAGGTACTTGTTCGCCTGCACCCACGGCCACGTCTTGTGGTTGCTGATCCCGGTGGTTCGCACCTGGGCGAGGTTGCCGACGTGGAAGTTCGCGTTGGACCAGTTGTTCGCCGCGAGATCGGGGCCCTTGGTGACCCACGTCGCGCTGGCCTTGATCATCGTGTCCGTCACGGCACAAGGTACGGCCTGAGCGGCCGTGGGGATGATCAAGAGACTGCCAGCCAGCGCAACGGCGAAAACAACAGTGTTGAATTTTTTGGGCAGCAACCGCATGAGGGTGTTCCCTCTCATTTCCGCGGGCGGCGGCAGCGCACATCTTGACCGAATCAGCTCATGGCGTCCAGGACCCCGTCGATTTCCTCGGCGAGGGACACGTCGAGCGCGGTGATTCCTCCCTTGTAGTGAGTGCTCAGGCGGAATGTCAGCGTCTTGTAGCGGATGTCGATGTCCGGGTGGTGGTTGTCGTTCTCGGCGATCTCCGCGATCCGGTTCACGACCATGATCGCGTGGGAGAAGCTCGCCAGCTCCACGGTCCGGACCAGCGCCGCGTCCTGGGCACCCCAGTCGGGCAGCTTGGGCAGCACGTCGTTCAACTGATCGTCGCTCAACAGCTCGGCCATGTCCTGATCGTCCCACCACGTCACGTAGGCTGCGCGTTGCCACGGGAGTCCGGTGAAGCGCCGGGCTGAGAGGAGGGCTCGCAAGCCCTCGACCGTCCACCTGATCCGGGTCATACCGGCGTAGGGAGAGATTTGACGTGAGAAAGATTTTTGCTGTTTGCGCTGCTCTGGTGCTGACCGGTTGTTCGGCCGGTACTTCGACCGCGCCGCAGACGCACGAGGTCACATTGGTGACGCACGACTCGTTCGTCGTGAAGCCCGAGGTTCTGGACGAGTTCCAGAAGTCCTCGGGAATCACCGTGAAGCAGATCGCGAGCGGTGACGCGGGCGAACTGACGAACAAGCTGGTGCTCACCAAGGCGAACCCCATCGGCGACGTCGCGTTCGGCGTCGACTCGACGTTCGCCTCGCGGGCGCTGGCGGAGGGCGTGTTCGCCGAGTACGCCTCGCCGGAGGCCTCGAAGGGCGCTCAGCGGTACAAGGCGGACGAGTCGAACCGCCTGCAGGCCGTCGACGTCGGTGACGTGTGCCTGAACATCGACCCGGCCAAGCTCGGCGGTGTCGAGCCGAAGTCGTACGACGACCTGGCCGACCCGAAGTTCAAGGACAAGCTGGTCGTCGAGAACCCGGCCACGTCCTCGCCCGGTCTCGCGTTCCTGCTCGGCACGATCGCCAAGTACGGCGAGAACGGCTGGCAGGACTACTGGACCAAGCTCAAGGCCAACGGCGTCAAGGTCGTGAGCGGCTGGGAAGAGGCCTACAACCAGGAGTTCTCCGCCACCAAGGGCGACCGGCCGATCGTCGTGTCGTACGCGTCGTCGCCGTCGGCTGAAGGCGGCAAGACCAAGGCCGTGCTGGACACCTGCTACCGCCAGGTCGAGTACGCGGGTGTGCTGTCCGGGGCCAAGAACACCGAGGACGCCAAGAAGGTCCTCGACTTCCTGCTGGGCGAGAAGTTCCAGGCCCAAGTGGCCGAGCAGATGTACGTCTACCCGTCACGTGAGGGTGTCGCGCTGCCCGAGTCGTGGGCCAAGGACGCGCCGTTGCCGCCGAACCCGCAGACCCTGCCCGCGGACAAGGTGAAGGACAACCGCGAAGCATGGGTCGAGCAGTGGCGCAAGCTCGTGCAGGGCTGAGTTCCCGCACGGGGTGGTCGGCGGCGGCGCTGCTGCCGCTGGCCTTCCTGGGTTTGTTCTTCGCGTGGCCCGTGCTGGCGATCGTGTCGCTCGGGTTGCGCGAAGGGGGCGTGGTCGCCGCGCTCGTCGACGGCGACACCTGGGAGCTCGTCGGATTCACCCTGGGGCAGGCCCTGGCGTCGACGGTCGTGGCGGTCGTCGCCGGGATGCCGCTGGCGTTCGTGCTGGCACGGTGCCGGATTCGCGGGCTCGGCGTGATCCGGGCCGCGGTGATGGTGCCGTTCGTGCTGCCGACCGTGGTGGTGGGCCTGGCTTTCCGGACGTTCTGGCCGGACGGCGGGGTGTTGCCGATCGTGCTGGCCAACGCGTTCTTCAACGTGGCCGTGGTCGCGCGGACCGTCGGTGGGCTGTGGGCGCACACGGATCGACGGGCCGAGGACGCGGCCCGGGCGCTTGGGGCTTCACGGCCGCGAGCGTTCGTGTCGGTCGTGCTGCCGGCGTTGGCACCGGCGATCGGGTCGGCCGCGGCGGTCGTGTTCCTCTTTTGCGCCACGAGTTTCGGCGTGGTCCTGGTGCTGGGCGGGTCGCGGTACCGGACGTTGGAGACCGAGATCTACCTGCGGACGGTCGAGCTGTTCGACCTGTCCGGGGCAGCGGCTCTGTCGTTGTTGCAGTTCCTCGCCGTGCTCGCGGTGCTGGTGCTGGGCGCCCTGGCACGGCGGCGACGCGAGACCGCGCTGGCGTTGCGGGGCAGGGAAGAGCTGGCGCGACGACCGTCCGGCGGCGAGTGGTACGTGGTCTTCGCCGCCTTCGCCGTGGTGGTGGCGCTGCTGACGCCCGTGGTCGGGCTGGTGACGCGGTCACTGTCCACTCGGGACGGCTGGAGCTTCGCCGGGTACGTGGCGCTGAACTCCCGTGGCGACCGCGGCACGTTGGCGGTGACCGGGATCGACGCCGCGGTGAACTCGCTGCGGACGGCCTTCGACGCGACTCTCGTGGCGTTGGTGGTCGGGGTGTTCTCGGCGGTGGTGCTGGTCGGGTTGCGGCGGTCGGGGAGTCGCGTCTCCGAGGTGCTCGACACCGCGCTGATGCTGCCGCTCGGGGTGTCCGCGGTGACGGTCGGTTTCGGCTACCTGATCACGATGGACGCGTTGCCCGGCGACTTCCGCACGTCGCCGATGCTGGTGCCGCTGGCGCAGGCGTTGGTGGTCACGCCGTTGATCGTGCGGATGGTGCTGCCGGTGTTGAGGGCCGTCGACGAACGGCTGAGGCAGGCGGCGGCGACGTTGGGCGCCTCACCGTTGCGGGTGTGGCGAGAGGTGGACCTGCCGCTGGTCGGGCGGTCGCTGGTGGCGGCGGCCGGGTTCGGGTTCGTGGTGGCGCTGGGGGAGTTCGGCGCGACGAGCTTCCTGGCCCGCCCGGACGCGCCGACGCTGCCGGTGGTGATCGCGCGGCTGATGTCGCGGCCGGGGGAGTTGAACAGCCAGATGGCCTATGCGGCGTGCGCGTTGCTGATGGTCGTGACGGTCGGGTGCGTGCTGCTGATCGAGCGGTTGCGCGTGCCGAGCAGCGGGGAGTTCTGATGGCGCTGGAACTGGACTCGATCACCGTCCGCTATGGACAGACGGCCGCGGTGTCGGACGTGTCGCTGTCGGTGGCGGACGGCGAGGTCGTCGCGTTGCTCGGGCCGTCGGGGTGCGGGAAGTCGACGTTGCTGCGCACCGTGGCGGGGCTGGAGAAGCCTTCTGCCGGCGCGGTCCGGTGGGATTCCTCGGACCTGGCCGGCGTTCCGGTGCACCGGCGCGAGTTCGGGCTGGTCTTCCAGGACGGGCAGCTGTTCCCGCACCGGACGGTCGCCGGGAACGTGGCCTTCGGCCTGCGGATGAAGAAGGTCGAACGCGAGACGCGGGACAAGCGCGTGCTGTCGCTGCTGGAACTCGTCGGGCTCGAAGGCTATGCCGACCGCCGGGTGACGCAGCTGTCCGGCGGCGAGCAGCAGCGAGTCGCGCTGGCACGGGCGTTGGCGCCGTCACCGCGGTTGTTGCTGCTGGACGAGCCGTTGTCGGCGCTGGACCGGGCGTTGCGCGAACAGCTCGCGGTCGACCTCGCCCGGCTGCTGCGGGAGGCCGCGACGACGGCCCTCGTCGTGACGCACGACCACGACGAGGCGTTCACCCTGGCCGACCGCGTGGCGATCATGTCGCGCGGGCGGATCGTCCAGGTCGGGCCGCCTGCCGAGGTGTGGTCGTCGCCGGTGGACGTGGAGACCGCGAAGTTCCTGGGGTGCAGCAAGTTCGTGCCGGGGTCGTTCGTGGGGCTCGACGTCGAACGGGTCGGGCTGCGGGCCACAGCGCTTCGGGTCTCCTCGGACGGCCTGCTGGAGGGCACGGTCGTCGAGCGGGTGCACCGGCGCGATCACGTGCGGCTGCTCGTGGAGATCGACGGCGAGGAGTACGAGGCCGTGGGACCGATGACCGAGATCGGGGACCGGGTCCGGCTCGAAATTGACTTGGACGGCGTCGCCCGCATCGGTTGACTGTGAGTCCTATGGGATCTCTCGAAGGACGAGTCGCGCTGGTCACGGGCGTGAGCAGGCGCCAGGGCATCGGGTACGCGATCGCACAGCGGCTGGCAGGGCTGGGCGCGGACCTGTTCGTGCAGCACCACGTCGCGCACGACGCCGAGCGACCGTGGGGCGCGGATTCGATCGAGGACGTGATCGCGGGCATCGGCGGTCGCGTCGAGCACACCGGTGCCGACCTCGCCCTGCCGGACGCGCCCGACCGCCTCGTGGAGGCCGCGGTCGAGGCTTTCGGGCGCGTCGACGTGCTGGTGTGCAACCACGCGAGCAGCGGGCCCGACGGCGCGCTGGGCGAGCTGGACGCGGAGAAGATCGACGCGCACTACGCGGTGAACACGAGGTCGTCGATCCTGTTGGCGCAAGCGTTTGCCCGCCAGCACGACGGCGCACCGGGCGGCCGTGTCGTGTTCATGACGTCCGGGCAGAACCTCGGGCCGATGCCGGGCGAGATCGCCTACGCGGCGTCGAAGGGCGCGCTGGTGGGGATCATGTCGACGCTGTCGCACCAGCTGATCAGGCAGGGCATCACGGTCAACGCGGTGAACCCCGGCCCGACCGACACCGGTTACGCGGGCGAGGAGACGAGGGAGTGGGTGCGCGAACGCATGCCACTCGGCCGCTGGGGTCAGCCGGACGACGCCGCCCGGCTGATCTCCTGGCTCTGCACCGACGACGCCGAGTGGATCACCGGCCAGGTGATCAACAGCGAGGGCGGGTTCCGGTGACGATCAGCCACGCGCCGGACGGGTACGAGTGCCCGTTCTGCTTCCTGCTCGCCGGCGGGGAGACCGAGATCGACAGTCAGAGCGACGTCGTGCTGCGCACCGAGCGGGCCACGGCGTTCGTCGCGTCCGGGTGGTGGGCGAACAACCGCGGTCACGTCATCGTGATCCCCAACGCCCACCACGAGAACATCTACGACCTGCCCGCCGAATACGGCCACGCCGTGCACGACGTCGTTCGCGAGATCGCCGTCGCCATGCGGGAGGCGTACGGCTGCGAGGGGATCTCCACCCGTCAGCACAACGAGCCCGCCGGTGGCCAGGACGCGTGGCACTTCCACGTCCACGTCATCCCCCGGTACCACGGCGACGACCTCCACGGGTCGAAGCCGCTACCGGGATTCGCCACCGGCGAGCAACGCCGGCCTTACGCGGACAAGCTGCTAGCTGTCCTTCGTGACCAGGCGGATGGCCGCCAGGCCGGTGCCGATCAGCAGGTAGCACCCGGCGAGCAACGTGCTGTCGCCGATCTGCCCCAACGGGATCGGGTCGCGCATCACGTCTATCAACCCCGGGAAGCCCGTGGTGATCAGGAACGGGTGCAGCCAGTCCAGTGAGCTGAACTGCCCCAGCACCTGGAACACGATGATCGTCACCATGGTCGCCGCCTGCACCACCAGCGGGTGCTCGGTGGCGGACGAGACGGCGAGGGCGACCGCGCCGATCGACACCATCTGGAACGTCACCAGCAGGATGAACAGACCGATGCGCAGCAGGCCCTCTCCGGTCGAGAGGGTGGTGCCGGACAGCGTCGCCATGCCGTCGGAACCGAGGAACGCGGTGCCGGCGATGATGCCGACGACGGCCATCAGCGTGACGGCGAGCAACGACATCGCGGTGAGCCCGAACAGCTTCACGAACAGCAGCCGCACGCGGGACACGGGCGCGACCAGCAGGCCGCGCAACGTGCCGTGCTGGGCCTCGCCCGCGAGTCCGTCCGCCGCCCAGATCGACGCCACCAGCGGCAGCAACAGGTTGAGCGACAGGAACAACGTGAAGATCGGCACGACCATGCCGTTGCCCTCGATGATCGCGGCGAGCCCCGGCCCGCCGCCACCCTCGTCGCCTGCCGTCCAGATGCCGAAGCTGATGATGATCGGCACCAGGACCAGGCCGAACAACCCGATGAGGGTCCGCGGCCTGCGCAGCATCCAGCGCACCTCGGAACCGAACTGACGCGTGATCATCGCCGTCCCCCGTCCAGAGTGTCCACAGCGGACATTCCGCGCTCGGCCTCCTCGGCCTCGGTGAGCCGGGCGAACAGCTCCTCCAGGCCCGTCTTCCAGCGCGTCGCCTCGTAGACCTGGGCGCCTCCGTGCACGAGCGTCTCGATCACCTGCGGCGCGCTCGTCCCCGCGAGCTCGACCCGCAGGCCGTCACCGAGCGGCCGGGCGGAGATCTTGGCCTGCCGCAACGCGCTCAGCGCCTTCTCCACGTCCGGTGTGATCACCTGGAGCGCCGATCCGCCCGCCTGCAGCAGTTCGGTCAGCTCTCCTTGCGCCACAACGGTTCCGCGGTGCAGCACGGCGACGTGCGTGCAGGTGGCCTCGACCTCGCTCAGCAGGTGGCTCGACACCAGCACCGTGCTGCCCGCCGCGTGGAGGTCCGCGATGATCTTGCGGATCTCCCGCGTGCCGGCCGGGTCGAGGCCGTTGGTCGGCTCGTCGAGGACGACGAGCTTGCGCGGCACGAGCAACGCCGCGGCCAGGCCGAGACGCTGCTTCATGCCGAGCGAGTACCCCCGGTACCTGCGGTGGGCCGCCTGCGCGAGCCCGACGCGTTCGATCGCGTCCTCGACCGCCTGCTTGATCTGCTTCTTGGGCAGCAGAGGCTCGAACGCGGCACACCTGACGAGGTTCTCCCGCCCGCTCAGGAACGGGTGGAACCCCGGACCCTCGACCAGCGCGCCGACGTGCGGCAGCACCTGCTCGGCTCCGTCGGGAAGACGTTGACCGAGCAGTTCGATCTCCCCCTGCGTGGGGCGGACCAACCCGAGCAGCATCCGGATCGTGGTCGTCTTGCCGGACCCGTTGGGCCCGAGCATGCCGAGCACGGCACCTTCCGGCAGCTCGAGGTCGACGCGGTCCACGGCGACCGTGCTCCCGTACTCCTTGCGCAGACCCTTGGTCCGCGCGGCGACAGCGTGTTTCGACGGCGCTGTCACCGGCGCGCTGGTCGAGGTGGTCACTTCACCTGTCCGATCGTGTCGAACAGCACCTGTTCGGGCACGGCGCCCGCGACAACGCGGCCGTCGTCCGCGATCAGGATCGTGGCGACCTTCGTGTTGAAGATCTTGCCGCTACCCCAGGCGCCGCTCACCTTCTTGGTGAACCGGTCGACCATGCCCTGCGCCTCTGCGGGCACCTGGGTCATGGCCTCCGCCGGAATCCTCGCGCCGACGACGGTGTCCCAGCCGGTGCCGAAGATCTGCGGGTGCTCACCCTGAAGCGCCTGCTCGATGCCCATCTCGGGCATGCGGTCGCGGCCCTTCTCCTCCTTGGCCTCCGGCGTGGTGACCTTGGCGTTGGCGGGCGGCGTGAACTCGAACAGCTTCGAGTCCTGCGGGCCGACGTTGATCTCGCTGAAGCCGACCAGGCCGACCGGCTCGCTCGTGCCGTTGGTCAGAACGGCGACGCGCAGCGGCATCTTGAGCTCGGAGTCGACCGCGATCCGCACCTCGCGGATCAGGGTCTTCTCGCTGGCCTTCGGGGTCAGCACGAGCTCGTAGGCGGCACGGTTCGCGACCCGCGCGGTGCCGTCGACGCTGATGTCGCTGAACTCCTTGGTCAGCCCGACGACCTGCTTGGCCGCCGCGGCCGGGTCCACGGTCTCGGCCTTCTCGGTGTCCGGCTTCGGCTGGTCTGCCTTGTGCTCGGACTTGGTGACCTCGTTGTCGGCGGAGTTCCACGACCACGTGGTCGTGCCGTCGTCGACGATGGTCTGCTCGGACTGGCCGTTCGGCAGGGCGGCGCGGAACTTGCCGTTGCCGTCCGTCCAGATCCGCGCGCTGTGCTTGCCGTCGGCGAGCTGCGGGATCTCGGCGATCGACGGGAGACCGAGCTTGTTGTCGACCTCCACGGTTCCGCCGAACGCACTCGGGTTGCTCGTCAGCACCTGCTCGACGAGCGTCTCCGCGGAGACGTCCGGCAGGGACGGCGGCTGGCCCGCACCCGCCGGCATGGCGAGCAGGCTCAGGCCTGTCGCACCGGTGATCACTCCGGCCGCCGCAGCGGCCAGGGTCACCTTTCGCTTGTTCATCAGTGGTCCCCTCCTCCAAGGGTTGTACTCATAGCTTGGTGGTGGGTTGCTGAGATGGTGCTGAGACTACTCCCACCTGCGGTTTTGTGCCTGCCGCAGAACGATTTCTGAGAGTCGGCTGAGATCTTGCGCGCGGCTGAGAGCCGTGCGCGTCATGCTGTGACCCGTGAAGCCTCGAGTGCTGGTCGTGGACGACGAAGTCGGCGTACGTCGCGCGTTGGAGCGCGGGTTGTCGGCGGAGGGCATGGAGGTCGTCACCGCCTCCGACGGGCCCACGGCGTTGCGGGTGGCGTTGACCGGGGCCTTCGACGTGGTGCTGCTCGACATCATGCTGCCCGGCCTGTCCGGGTACCGGATCCTGCAGCGCATGCGGGCCGACGGGGTGCGCACGCCCGTGCTGATGGTGTCGGCGAAGGACGGCGAGGTCGACCAGGCGGACGGGCTGGATCTCGGCGCCGACGGGTACCTGGTCAAGCCGTTCAGCTTCGTGGTGCTGGTCGCGCAGGTCAGGGCGTTGCTGCGACGCGGCGGCGGGGCTCGCCGGAGGCTGACGCTGGGCCAGCTGGTGATCGACCGCGGCCTGCGCGAGGTCACCTGGGCCGGGCAGGACGTGTCGCTGTCGCCGCGTGAGTACGCGGTGCTCGACGTGCTGGCGTCGCGGGCGGGGTCCGTGGTGACCAAGGACGAGCTGCTGCGGACCGTCTGGGGAGACGAGCAGGCAGCCACCCGCAACGCGGTCGAGGTCTACGTGGGGTACCTCCGGCGCAAGCTCGACGCCGTGGGGGCCGGCGAGGTCGTGCGGACGATTCGCGGGCACGGGTACATCGCGTCGACTCCGGACCTGGACAACGCGTTGGGCAACAAGTGAACCCTCGCCGCTGGTGGTTGCGGCGCACGTTGCGCTTCCGCATCACCGTGGTGGCCACGGGGGTGGCGTTGCTGTGCCTGCTGGCGTTCACCGGGCTGGCGCCGGCGTTGATCGGGCTGATCCAGATCACGGCGGTGGACCAGGAGTTGGAGAAGTCGCCGCCGCGGGTGCTCGACGTGTCCGGGACGCCGGTGGACGGTCAGCCGCCGCTTCCGTTGACAGCTCAGGACATCCGGGCCCTGAGGTCCGGCGAGCCGGTGCTGCGGATGGACGGGGAGTCCGCGCTCAGGTTCCGGGGACAGGTGGTGTTCTCCGGGGACGGGACGCCTCGCCTGGAGGTCTACGCGAGCACGTTGCTCGGCTACGGCAAGGCCAACACGCTCGGCACGCGCTGGCTGGCCGTCGCGGCGGTGCTGGTGGCGGGGCTGGTGGGGATCGCGACCTGGCTGTCGGTGCGGTCGTCGTTGCGGCCGGTCGAACGGATGCGGGTCGCGGCGGCGGAGTTGCCGCACGGGGAACGGTTGCCGGTGCCGCTCGCGCGGGACGAGCTGCAGGCTCTGGCCGAGGCGTTGAACGCGTTGCTGGCCAGGCGCGACGAGGCGTCGGACCGGTTGCGGCGGTTCACGGGCGACGCGGCGCACGAGCTGAGGTCGCCGGTCGCGTCGGTGCGGGCGCAGGCCGAGGTCGCCGTGGCGCATCCGGATCCGGACTTCTCGATCGAGGTGCTGGAGTCCGTGGTCGAGGAGTCGATCCGGCTCAGCGCGCTGGTGGAGTCGTTGCTGATCCTGGCGCGGGCGGACACCGGGGCACCGCCGCGGGCAGAAGCGGTGGACCTCGTGCTGGAGGCCGAGTCGGCGATCTCCCGGCTGGACACCGACCTGCTGGTCCGGCTGACCGCGCCGCCGTCGGCGTGCCTGGTGTCGGCCACGCGGTCCGAGGTCGAGCTGGTGCTGGACAACCTGCTGCGCAACGCCGCCCGGTACGCGTACTCGACGATCACGCTGACGCTGGTGCCGGTCGGGCGGGACGTGCGGTTGCTCGTGGACGACGACGGGCACGGGATTCCCGCCGAGCACCGGACGAAGGTGTTCGACCGGTTCTACCGGGTCGAGGAGGACCGCGGGCGCCGCTCCGGCGGGTTCGGTCTCGGGCTCGCGCTGGTGGCGCATCTCGTCGGGCGGCGGCGTGGATCCGTCCGTGCCGCGGAGTCACCTGCCGGTGGTGCGCGTTTGGAGATCCGCTGGCCGTCCTGGTAGCAAGCTCTGGTGCCAGAGTTGCGAGCGTCGGCGCTGGTCGACGCGCCTGTTGCCGCTGTTGCGGGTGCCCTGTTGGACACGTCGCTGATCACGGGGTTCGGGGTCGGGGTCCCGGGTCCCCTGCTGTGTCTCGGCGATGTGCTCGTCGGGCCGTTCGGGGTCCGGCTGACGGTCACCCGTGCTGATCTGTCCGGTGTGTCGGCCGCGGGCGATTTCCTGGAGCTGCACACGGATCTCGTGGCCACCGGTGCCGGGACGATGGTGATCGACCGGGTGAGCTGGACCTCCGTGCGCGGCGTCGTCGGGCGGTTCGCGGACATGACGGTCGGGCGCGGAATGGCGTTGCGGGTGCTGGAGAAGCGCTCGGCGCTGCTCGCGCGGCGGTGCGAGGAGCTGCGGACTGCGCGGGTCGTGGTGGGGGCCGCGATCGTCCGGGATGGACGGTTGCTGGCGCAGCAGCGGTCCTACCCGGAAAGCCATGCGGGACAGTGGGAACTGCCCGGCGGCCGGGTCGAGCCCGGTGAGAAGCCCGCGGACGCGTTGGTGCGCGAATGCGTGGAAGAACTCGGTGCGACGATCGTCGTCGGTGAGCACATCGGGCCGGACGTGCCGTTGAAGAAGGACATGGTGCTGCGCATCTTCGCGGCTGAGCTCGCCGACGGTGAGCCGGAAGCGCTGGAGCACAACGCTGTCCGGTGGCTCACCGCCGGCGAGCTGGCCGGCCTGGACTGGCTGCCGGCGGACCGGGTGCTGGTGCCGGCCCTTCAGCAGCTCCTCAACTGAGTCCGGACAGGCGCAGGGCCGCGTTCAGCCGGTGCTGGGCGCGGTCGCGGGCCCGTTCCGCGCCTGCCTCCCTGATCCTGTCCAGTTCGGCCGGGTCGGCGAGGAGCTCCAGCGTGCGGTCGCGTACTGGCTTGAGCTCTTCGATCACCGCTTCGGCCACGACGTCCTTGAGGTCGGAGAACCTGCTCGTGTAGTCCTCCGGCTCCTTCCCGGTGCAGGAGCTGAGGATCTCGGTCAGGTTCGCGATGCCGTCGGTGGACGAGACGGCCCTGCGGACCTTGCGCCGCACCAGGTCCGGCGCGTCGAGCACGAAGACGACGCCCGCGGAGTTCTGCGCCGACTTGTCCATCTTGCGCGCCGGATCCGAGAGGTCCTTGATGCGCGCCCCCACCTTCGGCACCACCGCGGTCGGCACGATGAACGCGTCGCCGTAGGCGTGGTTGAAGCGCCGGGCGAGCGCGCGGGCCAGTTCGACGTGCTGGAGCTGGTCCTCGCCGACCGGGACCTCCGCGGTGCCCTGCAACAGGATGTCCGCGGCCATCAGCACCGGATAGGTCAGCAGGCTCAGCCGCACCGACTCCCGTCCCAGTGACTTCTCCTTGAACTGGATCATGCGCGCGGCCTCGCCGTAGGTGCAGGTGCACTCCAGCACCCAGTTCAGCGCCCCCAGTTCACGGATCAGGTCGCTCTGCACGCACACGCTCGCCGGGTCGATGCCGGACGCGATGAGCACGGCGAGCTGTTCGCGCGTCAGGGATCGCAGACGTTGCGGATTGTGCGACGACGTCATCGCGTGCAGGTCGCTGATGAAGTACACGTCCTCGTGGGTGCCCTCACGAGCCCACGTGCGCAGCGCACCCAGGTAGTTGCCCAACGTGGGCTGGCCCGACGGGGTGATGGCGGAGAGACGGATCATTTTGCTGGTCCTTCCGTTCGAAGGACCGCCCCGGACGAACGCATCAAAAAAGCCGCCCGTGGGGGCGGCCTGTGTGTGCGTCAGCGGTGATGTCCGCGCGCAGCTACTCCGGCCGCCTGAAGGCGGCCCACCAGAAGGCGTTCAGAGTGCGCACGTCGCCCAGTATAGGGCTACCGTCGAAGGATGTTCATCGTGCTGCTGAAGTACGCCGCGCCACTGGAACAGATCGACTACGCCCTGCCCGACCACCGAGCCTGGGTCGAGAAGCAGTACGAGCGGGGCCTGTTCCTCGCTTCGGGGCGTCAGGTGTCGAGGACGGGCGGCGTGATCATCACGCGGCCCATGCCCCGGGGCAAGCTCGAGGCGCTGCTCGCCACGGACCCGTGGGCCGAGCAGAAACTGGTGAAGTACGAGATCTGCGAGTTCGAGGCGACTCGGACGGCGCCGGAACTCGTGAAGCTGAACGAGGCCGTGCTCCAGCACTAGGCCTGCTGGGCGAGCCAGGCGATCGCGGTGTCGAGCACGCGATCGTGGGTGCCGTCTGGGTTCGTCGCGTGCTCGTGCGGGGCGATCGGCTCGTTGCCGTACGTCCGGCCGGTGCGGTCGGCCATGTACGCGGTCGTGATCGCGAGCCGCGAGCCGTCTTCGAGCTTGAACGTCTGGTTCGCCGTCGCGTAGCCGGCCGTCGGTTCGCCGAAGGTCCGGACGTTGCGCGCGCCCAGGAACGAGATCAGCACCGCCTCGCCCGAACTCGCGGTGTGGCGGTCGGTGAGCACCGCCACCGGTTCGGTGCGCGCGGCCGGGACCCTTCGCCACCGGAACGCCGTGTTGCCGCCGTTGTAGACGTGCCCGCGGCGGACACCCCAGCTCGTCGGGTCGCCGTCCGGGCCGATGAACCTGCCCCTCTCGCCCTCGCCGAGCAGCGGGGCGACCACCGTGAGCATCGGGTGCATGTCGCCGCCCCGGTTGCCGCGCAGGTCCACCACCCAACCGGTCGGTCGGCCCGCGATCAGGCCGCGCAGCACGGTCAGGCCGGCGGTGACGTACGCCCTGCCGTTGCGGGAGTCGGTCTCGGGCAGAAGCAACCATCCGGTCGGTCCAGGTAACCGGCTGGTTGGTTCGAGCAACCGTCCAGTTGACCCAGGCAACCGACCGGTTGGTCCAGGTGACCGGCTGGTTGGCTCGGCTGACGGACCGGTTGGTCGAGGTGCCTGACTGGTCGGCCCGGTTAACCGACCGGTTGGTCCAGGTAACTGACTGGTCGGTCCGGCTGACCGACCGGTTGGTTCAGGTAACTGACTGGTCGGTCCGGCTGACCGACCGGTTGGTTCAGGTAACTGACCGGTTGGCTCAGGTGACCGACCGGTTGGTTCGATCAACCGACCAGTCGGGACGGTTCTCCGCGCAGACGAGGCCGCGCGCTGGGCCGTGATCAGGTGGGTGTGCGGGTTGCCGAGGGTGGCGATCACGTGACGGATCGCTTCACAGGTGCCCTCGGGCCCGTTCGCCGAGGCGATGGCGACGTGAGCTTCGGCACGCAAGGCGGGCCAGTCGGCCTTCGCGCTCTCGATCGAGTGACGCTGGAGAAGTTCCAGCGCCCTGTCCAGATGCGCACGGGCCTCGGCGGTGCTCAAGCGGCCTTCTTCAACGCCTTCTTGCCGGCCTTCGCAGCCTTCTTGGCAGCCTTCTTGCGGGCCTTGTCACGCTCCTTGAGCAGGAACGGGACCGGACAGCGCTTGCACTGGGGCTTCGACCGGCAGCACTTCTTCTTGAGCTTCTTACCCACTGGTTGCACTCCACTCCGACACGTTTGGTTAGAGTAGGTGAGGCTCACTTCACTGGCAGTCTTGTGTGGTAATGGCGACGCAGCCGGTAGTATCGGAAACGGCTGTGCGCATCGACGTGTCTGGCGCGAGCCCCTCCAACGCCTTCGAAGCTCTAGGAGTTCCGCGTGCCCACGGCCACCGCGTCTGCCCTTCAGACGCGAACTGACCTGCGAAACGTCGCGATCGTCGCGCACGTCGACCACGGTAAGACCACCCTGGTTGACGCCATGCTGCGCCAGTCCGGCGCCTTCTCCGCGCGTGCCGAACTCGTCGACCGGGTCATGGACTCCGGCGAGCTCGAGCGCGAAAAAGGCATCACGATCCTCGCCAAGAACACGGCTGTGCGCAGGCACACACCGGACGGCGACGTGATCATCAACGTGGTCGACACCCCCGGCCACGCCGACTTCGGCGGTGAGGTCGAGCGCGCGCTGTCGATGGTCGACGGCGTCGTCCTGCTGGTCGACGCGTCCGAGGGCCCGCTGCCCCAGACGCGCTTCGTGCTGCGCAAGACGCTCGCGGCCGGCCTGCCGGTGATCCTGCTGGTCAACAAGGTCGACCGTCCCGACGCCCGGATCTCCGAGGTCGTCGAGGAAGCCCACGACCTGCTGCTCGACCTCGCGACCGAGGTGGGCGCCGACGAGTCCGTGCTGGACCTGCCGGTCGTCTTCGCCTCTGCGCGCGCCGGTCGTGCGTCGCTGAACCAGCCCGAGGACGGCGGCCAGCCGGACGAGGAGAACCTGGACGTCCTGTTCCAGGTGCTGCTCGACCACATCCCCGCGCCGCACGTCGACGTGAACGGGCCGCTGCAGGCGCTGGTCACGAACCTCGACGCCTCGACGTTCCTCGGCCGCATCGCGCTGTGCCGCATCCACCGGGGCACGATGCGCAAGGGTGAGACCGTCGCCTGGTGCCGCGAGGACGGCGAGCCGGTCAAGGTCCGCATCACCGAGCTGCTCATCGCCGAGGCGCTGGACCGCGTCCCGGCCGAGTTCGCCCGTGCGGGTGACCTGGTCGCCATCGCCGGCATCTCGGACATCACCATCGGTGACACGCTGGCCGACGCCGAGACCCCCGAGGCGCTGCCCCGGATCACGGTCGACCAGCCGGCCATCTCGATGACCGTCGGTGTGAACACCTCGCCGCTGGCCGGTCGCAACGGCGGCACGAAGCTCACCGCCCGCGTGCTCAAGGCGCGTCTCGACGCCGAACTCGTCGGCAACGTGTCCGTGAAGGTGCTCCCGACCGAGCGCCCGGACACCTGGGAGGTGCAGGGCCGCGGCGAGCTGGCGCTGGCCATCCTGGTCGAGCAGATGCGCCGCGAGGGCTTCGAGCTCACCGTGGGCAAGCCGCAGGTGGTCACGCACACGGTCGACGGCAAGATCCACGAGCCGTTCGAGCGCCTGTCCGTCGACTGCCCCGAGGAGCACCTCGGCGCCGTCACGCAGCTGCTGGCCAACCGCAAGGGCCGCATGGAGAACATGTCGGGCCACGGCACGGGCCGCATCAAGCTCGACTACGTCGTTCCGTCGCGTGGCCTCATCGGCTTCCGCACGGAGTTCCTCACCGAGACCCGCGGCACCGGCATCGCGAACGCCGTCTCCGAGGGTTACGCCCCGTGGGCCGGCGAGATCCGCACCCGCCACAACGGTTCCCTGGTCGCCGACCGCACCGGCTCCATCACCGCCTACGCGATGATCCAGCTGGCCGACCGCGGCACCTTCTTCGTGGAGCCGGGCGCCGACGCCTACGAGGGCATGGTCGTGGGCGAGAACCCGCGCGCCGAGGACCTCGACGTCAACATCACCCGTGAGAAGAAGCTCACGAACATGCGCTCCTCCACGGCCGACGTGATGGAGACCCTGGCCCGCCCCCGCAAGCTCTCGCTGGAGGAGGCGCTGGAGTTCTGCGCGTCCGACGAGTGCGTGGAGGTGGCCCCGGAGGTCATCCGCGTCCGCAAGGTCACGCTGGACGCGAACCTGCGCGGCCGCGAGCGCTCGCGTCTCAAGGCGCGCGGCTGAGCACGACGCTGACATAACGCCCGACAGGGGCGGCTGGGCCGCGATGGCCTGGCCGCCCTTTGTCATGTGCAGGGCCGTGTGGGTGCCCGCGTGAGCGTGTTGGCGCTCGCGCCGGGGTTCCTGACCGAAGCCCCACGCGTAGTCGTCCGCCAACGCCGCGTCACACCGGCGCTGGAAGGGTTTCGCCGCCTCGACCGCACGGTATCCAGGTCGAACCACCCGACCAGGTGAGCCGTAGTACCCACCGGGCGAGCAACCCCGCGACCGCGCGCCACGTCCCTTTCAGTGGCACGGGTGACAAATCCTGGGTTGCCCGAACGCCACCACCAACCTTCTGGCAATGTGAGGACCATGAGGCGACTCGGGGGAGTGCTTGCTGCTGCCGTTCTGTGCGGCACAGCCGCGGCGTGCACGAACGCGCCTCCGCCGCCCCTGGTCGCGAAGTCCGAGGCGCCTGTCATCACGACCACCGGGCCCAAGGTCACCGAGATCGTGGTGGGCGTGGACGACGTGGCCGGTGGTTACAACCCGCACGCCCTCGCGGCGCAGAGTCCCATCACGACGGCACTGAGTTCGTTGTTGCTGCCCAGTCCCTTCCGGCCAGGCAACGACGGCGCTCCGCAGCTCGACCGGAACCTCATGGTGAGCGCGAAGGTCACCAAGGCAGAGCCGTTCACGGTCACCTACACGATTCGCAAGGACGCCAGCTGGTCGGACAGCGCTCCCATCGCCGCCGAGGACTTCTACTACCTCTGGCAGCGTATGCGGACGGAACCCGGTGTTGTGGATCCGGCGGGTTACCGGCTCATCAACAACATCAGCGCGCGCGAGGGCGGCAAGGTCGTCGAGGTCGCGTTCGGCAAGCCGTTCCCGGGGTGGCGAAGCCTCTTCTCGAACCTGTTGCCCGCGCACCTGCTCAAGGACGCGCCCGGTACGTGGTCGAACGTGCTGTCCACCGGCTTTCCCGCCACCGCGGGGCCTTTCCAGATGCGCAGCCTCGACGAGCCGCGCGGTGAGGTCGTGCTCGAACGCAGCGACCGGTACTGGGAGACGCCGACGACGCTCGACCGGGTCGTCATCCGCCGGGCCACGCACAGCGCCATGGCCGAGTCACTGTCCAAAGGCGACAACCAGGCCGCGCTTCTCAGGGCTGACGCGGCGGACGTGAACCTGTTCCAGACGATCAAGGACGTCGCCACGAAACCCGTGCCGCGCAACGAGGTCGTGCAGGTGCTGCTGCGGCCCGTGAGCGAGCAGCTCAAGGACGTCAAGACGCGCAAGGCGATCGTGGCCTCGCTCGATCGTGAGGCGCTCATCGCGTCCGGGACGCAGAGCGGGCCGAGCACGCCGTTCCGGGCCGACTCGTACGTGGTGCCGCCCAGTCGCGCGGGGTACGTGAAGACGATCACCGCGAACACGCTCGACGCGGCGGCGAGCGACCAGCTGCTGACCGAGGCCGGGTACGTGAAGGCCGGCACCGAGTGGCAGAAGTCCGGCAAGGCGCTCAAGCTCCGGATCGCGGCGCCGGAGAAGGTCGAGCCGTACGCCGCCATCGCGAACCGGATCAAGGCTCAGCTGAAGGACCGGGGCATCGACTCCGAGGTCGTCACGCCCCCTGCCGAGGACCTCTTCAGCAAGCAGCTGACCGAGAAGGACATCGACATCGCCGTCGTCCCGCGGGTGGACGCGGGCGACTCGGCGGCGGCGCTCGCGAGCGAGTACGGGTGTGCCGGTGACGCTCCGGACGGGGCGACGCCCAGCCCGCAGAACATCGCCGGCTTCTGCGACCCGGCGATCCAGGCCGACATCGACGCCGCGCTCAACGGCAAGACGTTGGTGTCCGACGTGCTGGCCCGCGTCGAGCCGTTGATCGCGGCTCAGGCCGTTTCGGTACCGCTGTTCCAGATCGTCGATCTGCTCGGAGTTCTGCCGTCGGCGGTTTCAGGTGTCGACACCGGGGCACCCCTGGCGGGCGTGCTCAGCGGTGCACCCGAATGGCGGCGTCTCGACAAGTAGCCGACGGGTGGGAAATCGCGTTGCGCGAATCCTTTGCGCGTTGCTACTTTCGGCCGTTCTCGTTGACAGAATTCCGCGCGCCCGGTCAACGAACGCTGGCGCCCGGTAATCGGGCCATCGCGGCCTGCAACAACCTGTTTCCATTGGGTCACGATCCCCCTCTCAGGTAGTGACCACCACCTCCACGGGTTCTTACCGTGCTGCCCACGATGTGCCGGTTCGGGGCGCGTATGGCACATCACGGTTATGGGCGTGCATGCCGACCTGGCAGCGGCCGCCCAGTGCTAGGAGGGCACGTGTCGATGAGGAGATCCAAAGCACTTCCGGCGATCGCGCTGGTTGCCAGCGCGTCTCTCGTGCTGGGTGCCTGTGGTGGCGGTGGCGGGACCAGCGACGCTGACGGTGGCGACGCCACGGTCGCGGAGATGGCGACGGCTCGCGGTGAGTCCGCGGACGGCTACACCGCGCCGGATACGAAGCAGAGCGACCAGGTCGTCGTGTCGACCGACAAGCCGTTCACTTCGTACAACAACGCGACGGAGGACGCCAACCAGTCCTACAACACGTTCGCGTTGACGCTCGTGCAGCCTGGCGTGCACATCATCAACGGCAACAACAAGGTCATCCTGAACAAGGACACCACGGAGTCGATCGAGGTCACCTCGAAGTCTCCGCAGGTCGTGACCTGGAAGTTGAAGAAGGGCGTCACCTGGTCCGACGGCGAGGCCTGGGACTGCGACGACATCTACATGGCGTGGTTCACCCAGTCGAACTCGGCGAAGAAGGCCGACGGCGCCAAGTTCTTCAAGCCGGCCGGCACCACCGGGTACGACCTGATGACCGGTGAGTGCAAGGACGACCAGACGTTCGTCGGCACGTTCTCGGCTCCGTACCCGGACTACGAGGACATGTTCAACAACGATGTCCTCCCGGCGCACATTCTCGAGAAGAACACCGGCGTCGCCGACATCACCAAGGTGAACAAGGACACCGCCGCCGCTGACATCCAGAAGATCGCTGACTTCTGGAACGAGAAGTGGAACGGTTTCACCAAGGACCTCATGCCGGGCGCGGGCCCCTACGTCCTGACCGGCTTCGAGCCGAACCAGTCGGTGACCCTGGAGCGCAACGCCAAGTGGTCCGGCAAGCCCGGTGGTCCCGCGAAGATCGTCCTGAAGGCGATCCCGGACCCCGTCGCGCAGGCACAGGCGCTGGAGAACGGCGAGCTCGCCGTCAACTCCTTCGCGCAGCCGGACGCGAACGCGGCCACGAAGCTCAAGGGCCTCAACGCCCAGGGCGTGACGTTCGGCGCGGGCCCCGGCCTGTCGTTCGAGCACCTCGACATCCAGATGAAGAACCCGGTGCTGGCCAAGGAGGAGATCCGCAAGGCCTTCTTCATGTGCGTCAAGCGCCAGGACATCATCGACAAGCTCATCAGCGAGGTCCAGTCCGACGCCAAGCCGATGGGCAGCCTGGTCTTCTTCCCGACGGACGAGGGCTACAAGGACGTCTACGCGGACAAGGCCAAGGGTGACGCGACCGAGTCGAAGAAGATCCTGACCGACGCCGGCTGGGCGCAGGGTGCCGACGGCGTGTTCGCGAAGGACGGCGTCCGCGCCTCCTTCCGGATCAGCCACACCGACATCCCGCGTCGCAAGCAGACCGTCGAGCTGATCCAGGGCCAGTGCAAGGACGCCGGCATCGAGGTCAAGGACGACACCGACCCGAACTTCCTCGACGAGCGCGTCTCCGCGGGTGACTACGACGTCGCCCTGTTCGCGTGGTCCAGCTCGCCGTTCAAGGGCGGCAAGAAGTCGATCTACGAGACCGGTGGTGGCCAGAACTGGCAGAACCTGACCGTGCCGAAGGCCGACGAGGCCATGAAGCAGGCCGTCTCGCAGACGTCGATCTCCGACGCGCTGAAGTACTGGTCGGAGGCCGACCAGGCCCTGGCCGGTGCGTACGGTTCGCTCCCGCTGTTCCAGATGCCGAACATGTGGGCCTTCAAGGGTCTCGACCGCGTGTACTTCCAGAGCTACTACGGCGCGCTGTGGAACGCCAACGAGTGGCAGACCAAGTAATTCGCCTTAGCTCATCAGCTGAAGTGCGCAACGCCTGACCGGGCGGGGCCGGACCACGAGTCCGGCCCCGCCCGAGCCGGGTTGCCCCCTAGGAGCCCGCCCGTGATCCGCTACATCATCCGGCGCCTGCTGATCTCCATACCCATCCTGCTGATCGGCAGCTTCGCCTGTTACGTCCTCGTCGCGACCGCCGGAAACCCGTTGGCGGAAATGCGATTCCGGCCCGGTGTCACCGAGGCCGACATCAAGGCCGCGGAAATCGCGCTGGGCCTGGACCAGCCCGTGATCGTCCGCTACTGGAACTGGCTCACCGACTTCCTGTCGGGAGACTGGGGCCAGAGCATCGCCCTCGGTCAGGCCAAGACCGCTGTCTTCCCGGCCGTCACCGACGCGCTGTGGACCACCGGACGCCTCGTCATCGGCGCCGAGCTTCTCGCTCTCACACTGGGTGTCTCGGTCGGCGTGCTCGCCGCCGTGCGCCAGTACTCGATCTTCGACTACCTCGCCACCAGCACCGCGTTCCTCATGTTCTCGATGCCGATCTTCTGCGTCGCGGTCATCGTGAAGAACTACGGCATCCAGTTCAACAACGTCCTGGAGTCGATGGGGCTGGACCGCTGGCTCACCACCGCGGGCCCCCGGCCGGGTGGCTTCAGCGGCAGCTTCGGTGAAGTGATCTTCAAGTACACCGGCACGTTCCTGCTTCCGACGCTCGCGCTGATGCTGATCAGCTTCGCCGCGTACAGCCGGTTCGAACGCGCCTCGATGCTGGAGATCCTGCACTCGGACTTCGTGCGCACCGCGCGGGCGAAGGGCATCTCGCAGGGCCGCGTGATCTTCAAGCACGCGTTCCGCAACGCGCTGATCCCCGTCGCCACGCTGTTCTCGCTGAACTTCGGGGCCGTGCTGTCCGGCGCGATCATCACCGAGACCGTGTTCGGCTGGTCCGGAATGGGCACGTTGCTGGTGAACTCCGTGCGGCAGTTCGACCCGCCCATGCTGATGGGTTGGCTCGCGGTCACAGCGACCCTGATCGTGCTGTTCAACCTCTTCGCCGACATCGTGTACGGCGTCCTCGACCCTAGGATTCGCCTTGGCTAACATCAACCTGGCGTCCGAGGGCGGCGTGGTGAACAGCGCTCCCCAGTCGGACTCCCACGAGTTCGACGCCTCCAAGACCCGCACACAGGGCCAACTCGTCCTGCGGCGCTTCCTGCGCCATCGGCTCGCGATGGTGAGCCTCGGCGTGTTCATCTTCCTCGTGCTGTTCGCGTTCCTCGGGCCGTTCATCTGGACGTACGACTACGAGGATGTGACCAGCAAGTCCTATCAGCCGATGAGCGGCACCCACCCGCTCGGCACCACCCAGGTCGGCAAGGACATGCTCGCGCTGCTCATGCGCGGCACCGGCTACTCGCTGCAGATCGCCCTGATCGTGGCCGCGCTGGCGACCGCGATCGGCGTGATCTTCGGTGCCCTGGCGGGATATCTGCGCGGTTTCGTCGACACGGCGCTGATGCGCCTGGTCGACCTGCTGCTGATCATCCCGCAGATCGCGGTCGCCGCGATCGTCGTGAAGGGGTTCTCCGGCAGCTGGTACGTGGTCGCGCTGGTGCTCGCCGCCTTCGCCTGGATGCAGATCGCCCGCATCACGCGCGGTGAGACGCTTTCCCTGGCGCAGCGGGAGTTCATCGAGGCGGCGCGGGCCTGTGGCGCCTCGACCTCGCGGATCATCTTCAAGCACCTCGTGCCGAACATGATCGGCAGCATCACCGTCAACGCCACGCTGGCGATCGCGTCCGCGGTGCTCACCGAGGCCGCGCTGTCGTTCCTGGGACTGGGCGTCCAGCCCCCGGACACCTCGCTCGGCGTGATCGTGCTGGAGAACTACGGGCAGTTCATGAACCGGCCGTGGCTGTTCTGGGGTCCGTTCATCGTTCTCGTGTCGCTTTCGCTGGCCGTCAACTTCATCGGTGACGGTCTGCGCGACGCGTTCGACCCGAGGCAGACGAAGGTGCGTGCCTGATGACCACTGTTTCCGAACTGTCGGAGGACTTCCTGCCCTCCAACACCACCGCACCGCTGCTGTCGGTCAAGGACCTGTCGGTCACCTTCCCGACCGACGACGGTGACGTCCGCGCCGTGCGCAACGTCTCGTTCGACCTCAACGCCGGCGACGTGCTCGGCATCGTCGGCGAGTCGGGCTCCGGCAAGTCCGTGTCCTCCATGGCGATCATGGGCCTGCTGCCCCGCAACGCGGTCATCGACGGCTCGATCCGCTACCGCGGCGAGGAGCTGAACGGCCGCAGCTACAAGCAGATGCAGCCGTTCCGCAGCAAGCACATCTCGATGATCTTCCAGGACCCGATGACGTCGCTGAACCCCGTCTACACCGTGGGGTGGCAGCTCGCCGAGACCTATCGCGCGCACCACAACGTCTCCAAGAAGGCGGCGTGGGCCAAGGCGGTCGAGTCACTGGAACTGGTCGGCATCCCGCAGCCGGACAAGCGTGCGAGCCAGTACCCGCACGAGTTCTCCGGCGGCATGCGGCAGCGCGTGGTGATCGCGATGGCGATCATCAACGACCCCAGCGTGATCATCGCCGACGAGCCGACCACCGCGCTCGACGTGACGGTGCAGGCGCAGATCCTCGACACCATGCTGCGCATCCAGACCGAGACCGACGCGGCGATCGTCATGATCACGCACGACCTCGGCGTGGTCGCGGGCATGGTCAACCGCGTGCAGGTGATGTACGGCGGCACCGTGGTCGAGTCCGGCCCGGTCGACGACGTCTTCGAACGGCCGCGGATGCCCTACACGGTGGGACTTCTGGGTTCGGTCCCGAACCCGGCCACCCTGGGCAAGCGGCTCACCCCGATCAAGGGCGCGCCGCCCTCACTGGTGAACCTGCCGACCGGCTGCTCGTTCTCGCCGCGCTGCCCGCTCGTCACCGACGTGTGCCACGAGTGGGAACCGCTGCTGGAGGAGGCCGGCGCCGCGAACCACACGACGCGGTGCCACCGCTGGGAGCACCTGGCGACGTTCGAACAGCCGCAGAAGCTGTTCCTGCACGACGAGATCGGCACGGTGGAGAACCCGGCCGCGTTCGCCGCGGCCAACCCCGACGAGTCGCTCGAAGTGACGGCCGTGCACGGTTCTCTGATCACCGAACTGAAGGATGAGGAGGCGAAGTGACCGCGCCACTGCTGGAGGTCACCGACCTCGTCAAGGAATTCCCCGTGCGGGGCAAGGGCATCATCCCGCGCAACACCGGTTCGGTGCAGGCCGTGTCCGGGGTGTCGTTCACGCTGCACCCCGGTGAGACGCTCGGCCTCGTCGGCGAGTCCGGTTGCGGCAAGTCCACGACCGGGCGCGCGATCCTGCAGCTGCACAAGCCGACCTCGGGCTCGGTGAAGTTCGAGGGCCGCGAGCTGACGTCCATGAGCGCCAAGCAGTTGCGGCCGCTGCGCAAGGACATCCAGATCGTCTTCCAGGACCCGTACGCGTCGCTGAACCCCAAGTGGCAGGTCAACGACATCATCGCGGAACCGCTGGTGATCCACGGTGTCGAGGGCGGCGTGCAGCGGCGGGTCAACGAACTGATGGAGCTCGTGGGCCTGAACCCCGAGCACCGCAGCCGTTACGCGCACGAGTTCTCCGGCGGTCAGCGGCAGCGCATCGGCATCGCCCGCGCCCTGGCGCTCAACCCGAAGTTCCTGGTGCTGGACGAGCCGGTGTCCGCTTTGGACGTCTCGGTGCAGGCCGGTGTCGTGAACCTGCTGGAGGAACTGCAGGAACGGCTCGGGCTCGCGTACCTGTTCGTCGCGCACGACCTCTCGGTGGTGCGGCACATCTCCGACCGGGTCGCGGTCATGTACCTCGGCAAGATCATCGAGATGGGCGAGCGGGAAGCCATCTACGGCAAGCCGATGCACCCGTACACGCAGGCGTTGCTGTCCGCGGTGCCGATGCCGGACCCGAAGAAGGAACGCCAGCGGCAGCGGATCGTTCTGACGGGTGACGTGCCGTCGCCGGTCAACCCGCCGTCGGGGTGCCGCTTCCGCACCCGGTGCTGGAAGGCGCAGGACATCTGCGCCACCGAAGAACCGAAGCTGGAAAGGCGCGGCGGACCGGAGGGAACGCTGTCCGCCTGCCATTTCGCCGAGGAACGTTCGGTCGTTTAAGAGCCTCGCCGACCAAGTGAGATGTTTAGCAAAGGCCGCCTTTATCAACTGATGAGGGCGGCCTTTACTCTTTTCCGGTGACGCTGACTGCCCCACCACGGTTGCTCTTCGTGCACGCCCACCCGGACGACGAGAGTCTCTGGACCGGCGGCACCATCGCGCGCTACGCCTCGGCCGGCGCGCACGTCACGGTCGTCACCTGCACGCTGGGTGAAGAGGGCGAGATCATCCCGCCCGCGCTGGCGCACCTCGCCGCCGACGCCGCCGACCAGCTGGGCGGGTACCGAGTGGGCGAGCTGAGATCAGCCTGCGCCGCGCTCGGCGTGACGGACCACAGATTTCTCGGTGGCATCGGCCGCTGGCGCGACTCCGGCATGGTCGACGTGCCGTCCAACGCGAAGACGCGCGCGTTCGTCCAGGGATCGCTCGAAGACCAGACCGCCCAGCTGGTCGAGATCCTGCGCGAGGTCAAGCCGCAGGTCGTCGTGAGCTACGACGCGTTCGGCGGCTACGGCCACCCCGATCACATCCGCGCGCACGAGATCACGGTCGCCGCGTGCGCCCAGGTCTCCGAGGTCGAGCGGGTCTTCTACGCGGTGACGTCCCGCGACGCCACGAACGCCGGTGTGGCCGCGCTGGAGAACGTCCCCGAGGCGTTCCGGCTGCCCGAGCCCGGCGAGCTCCCGGTGACGCCGGATGAAGAGATCACAACGGTTGTCGACGTGTCGGAGCACCTGACGGCCAAGCGCCGCGCTTTGCGTGCACACTCGACGCAGGTCAGTGTGTGGGACGGCGGATACGCGTTGTCGAACGACATCGCGCAGCCGCTGGTCGGTGCCGAGTACTACGTGCTCGCGAAGGGCTCACCGGAGGGTGCGGCCACGGATCTTTTCGGAGGCCTGGGTGACCGGTAGCTGGCGAGTCGTCTTCCTGCTGCTCCTGTGCGTCGAGGCAGCAGCACTCGCCGTGCTGGAAACGATGTTCCTGCCCCTGCGCTTCGACGGCACGCTGCTGCCGAGGCTGGGGGACTGGCCGTTCCCGATCACCATCGTGGTGGCCGCCGTCACGACGCCGTTGCTGGTGTCGTGGGCGGCCTCGCTGTCCGAACGGGTCTTCACCGCCGCGCTGCCGCTGCTCGTGTGGTTCGCGACGCTGATGGTGTTCGGCTACTTCGAGCCCGGTTACGCCGCGGGCAGCCCCGTCCTGCTGCTGCAGGACTGGCGCGGGTTGTTGTTGCTCGCCGGTGGCGCGTTGACGGGTGCGGTGGCCGTGGGGGCCGTGATGGCGCGCAACGCGGCCAACCGGCCCGGCCTCTACGAGACCGCCGGGATCCAATAGCGGTAGCGGTGGTGCTCGGTGCAGCCGAGTTCCTCGTACAGCCGGATCGCCGGTTCGTTGTGCTCGGCGACCTGCAGCACGCACGTCGTGGCGCCCTGAGCGAGGCCCCAGCCGGCCAGCTCGCCCATGAGCCGCCGTGCGAGGCCCTGACGGCGATGTGACGGCCGCACGGCGAGCCGGGCGACGTGCAGGACGTCGTCGACCACGGCGCCTCGCACAGCCGCGATCACGACCCCGTCCTCGGTGATGGAGGCGAAGCAGACGTTGCCGCCGCTGCCGAGGACGTGCCGCTGGGCGGCGGAGACCTCGGATCCGGCCGTGAGCTCCCACCATCCGGGAACATCACGGCTCTCGGCTACGCCGTCGGCGAACTTCTCCAGCGGACCGGTCATCACCAGCGACTCCGCCCCGCCGGGGTGATCCAGATCGACGATCCAGCCCGCGGCGGCGAACTCGGGTTCCGGTGGTGAGCCCTTGATCACGTGGGCGGTGGGTTTGATGCCGTGCTCGCGGGCGAACCCTTGAGCGGCCCTCAACGCGTCCGGTATCGGCATACCGGGATCGCCGCAGGTCAACGTGCTGTTGGCGCGGCCGGTGAAGCCGTCGGCGGCACGCATCAACCAGTCTCCAAGCGGAACTTCTGCCAGGACGGGCCATGCTCGCGCGCAGAGTGATTCCAGGTGATCCACGGTGTGCACACGTCCATCCTGACTATGTTGGCGAGGGAGTTTCCGGTCAGGAGTTGTGACGTGGCACACCGCACAGCTAAGGCAAGCCTGACCGGGTGATACTCGAACGTGCCGCGTACTCTCCGGCTTGCGCGGTGTGACCGATGAAGTTGGAGAGCGCAGTGACTTATGTGATCGCCCAGCCGTGCGTGGACCTGCTCGACAAGGCCTGCATCGAAGAGTGCCCTGTCGACTGCATCTACGAAGGCGACCGGATGCTCTACATCCACCCCGACGAGTGTGTGGACTGTGGCGCGTGCGAACCCGTGTGCCCGGTGGAAGCCATCTACTACGAGGACGACGTCCCCGATGAGTGGAAGGACTACACCAAGGCGAACGTCGACTTCTTCAACGAGCTCGGCTCGCCCGGTGGCGCGTCGAAGGTCGGCAAGGTCAGCGCCGACCCGGAGTTCGTGAAGGTCCTCGCGCCGCAGGCCGAGGGGCATTGATCATCAACCGCAGGGGCCCGGCGCTGCCGGACTTCCCGTGGGACCTGTTGGCAGGCCACGCCGCCAAGGCGCGCAAGCACCCCGGTGGCGTGGTCGACCTGTCGGTCGGCACCCCTGTCGACCCGGTTCCCGCGGTGATCCAGTCCGCGTTGTCGTCGGTCGCCGACATCCCCGGCTACCCGACCACCCACGGCACTCCTGAGCTGCGCGCGGCCTTCGTCGCCGCGGTGGAGCGCCGGTACGGGATCGTCGGGGTCGCGGAGGCCGCGGTGCTGCCCACGATCGGCTCCAAGGAGCTCGTGGCGTGGCTGCCCACCCTGCTCGGTGTCGGGCCGGGTGACGTCGTCGCGGTGCCCGCCGTCGCGTACCCCACCTACGAGGTGGGCGCGCTGATGGCGGGGGCCGAGGTCGTGCGCCTGGCCGACGGGGAACCGCCGCCCGCCGGCACGAAGCTGGTGTGGCTGAACTCGCCGTCGAACCCGACCGGCCGAGTGCTGTCGGCCGAGCAGTTGCGTGCCGCCGTCGCCGCCGCACGCGCGGTCGGCGCGATCGTGGCGTCGGACGAGTGCTACCTCGCGCTGCCGTGGGACTCCGCGCCGGTGTCGGTGCTGCATCCGTCCGTTGTGGACTCCTTCGACGGTGTGCTCGCCGTGCACTCGTTGTCGAAGTCGTCGTCGCTCGCGGGCTACCGGGCCGGGTTCGTCACCGGCGACCCGGAGCTGATCGCGGGCCTGCTCGAACTGCGCAAGCACGCCGGCATGATCGTGCCGCGGCCGGTGCAGGAGGCCATGCGCGCCGCTCTCGAAGACGACGCGCACGTGGCCGAGCAGCGGTCCCGGTACCTGGCCCGGCGTGAGGTGCTCAAGCCCGCGCTGGAGGCGGCCGGGTTCACCGTGTCGCACTCCGAGGCGGGGCTCTACCTGTGGTCGTCGCGCGGTGAGGACGCCTGGGAGACGATCTCGTGGCTGGCCGATCGCGGCATCCTCGCGGCACCCGGCACGTTCTACGGACCGGCAGGCGAGAAGCACGTGCGAATCGCGCTCACGGCCACCGACGAGCGGATCGCCGCTGCTGTGGAACGCCTCAAGGCTTGAGGGCCGACCAGACCCTGCGGGTGAACTGGTTGGGCGGCACCGCGTCCGTCGTCAGACGCACGCTGGTGCTGATCTCCTCGCCGCTCAGGCCGAGGCCGAGCACGAGGTGCCAGTGCAGGTCCCAGAGGTCGGAGAACGCGTCCAGTTCCACGTCGGCGTCCGCGCTGACGTGGAGCACCGCCGGTTCCGCGACCCGCACGACGCGTTCGACCGCCCGCACGTCCCGCGTGTTGGTGCGGAAGCTGAACGCCAGGTCGACCGTCTCGCTGTCGAGCCCGTACGTCGCGTACGAGTGGCATCGGTGGTGCGGCAACGACAACGGCTGGTTCGTCTCCAGGTAGAGGTCGCCCTCGAACCGCAGCGTCGGCGAGTGCTGGCTCAGCGTCGCGCGGGCGCTGACGAACTCCCAGCCGGGCATGTCCAGCTTGGGCACCAGCAGTTCCAGCACCTCGCTGCGGCGCGCGGACCGAGTCCGTTCACCGGAGCGCCACGGGATCTCCCTGCTGTACGGCTCTTTCTTCGTGACGAAGACGTACGGCGCGTTGTCGGTCTGCAGGCTGAGCACGACGACCGTGCGGCCACGTGCCCAGTCGAACGCGACGGTGGTCAGACCCGGTGCCACGCCGTCGAAGTGGCTCTCGACCCGGGGCCACCAGCTCGACAGCTCCTCGGCCAGCGCACCTTTGACGTAGCGGCCCTTCTCGTCGACGCCGACGATCCACATGGCCTCCGACCCGCGCGCGGCGTTGCACAGCGCGGCGATCTGCCGGGCGGCCTTGCCGTGGTCGATCGGCCACTGCGTCTTGAACTCCACGAAGGAGTCCTCGGACTGGGCCCCCTCCAGGGCACGTTCGATCGCGGCGCGAGCGTTCAACTCAAGTCGCTGTTTCAGCACGTGCACCTCCTAGAGTTGGCAAGGGCCCAGTCTGCCTTCGCAGACCGGGCCCCAGACACCGAGTTTCGCGTCCTCAGTCGTTGGCGTGCAACGCGGCGTTCAGTTCGACGCCGGTGCCCTTCCGGGGCTTCACCTTCACCGTGCCGGTCACCGAGTCCCGGATGAACAGCAGGTTCGATTGTCCGCTCAAAGTGACCGCCTTGACGACCTCGCCGTCCGGCAGCGTCACCTTCGTGCCCGCGGTGATGTAGAGGCCCGCCTCGATCACGCAGTCGTCGCCGAGCGAGATGCCCAGACCGGCGTTCGCGCCGAGCAGGCAGCGCTCGCCGATGCTGATGACCTGCTTGCCGCCGCCGGACAGGGTGCCCATGATCGACGCGCCGCCGCCGACGTCCGAGCCGTCGCCGACCACGACGCCGCCGGAGATGCGGCCCTCGACCATCGAGCTGCCGAGCGTGCCCGCGTTGAAGTTCACGAAGCCCTCGTGCATGACCGTGGTGCCGGACGCGAGGTGGGCGCCGAGCCGGACCCGGTCCGCGTCGCCGATGCGGACACCGGACGGGAGGACGTAGTCGACCATGCGCGGGAACTTGTCGACGCTGAGGACCGTCACCGGGCCACGCAGGCGCAGGCGGGTGCGGGTCTGCTCGAAGCCGTCGACCGCGCACGGGCCGTGGTTCGTCCACACGACGTTCGTCAGCAGGCCGAACATGCCGTCGAGGTTCGCGCCATGCGGCTTGATCAGGCGGTGGCTGAGCAGGTGCAGGCGCAGCCAGATGTCGTAGGTGTTCTCCGGGGCGGCTTCCAGGTCGATGACGACCTTGACGCCGACGACCTCGACACCGCGTTCCAGGTCCTCGCCGAGCAGCTTCGCGGCGGCCTCGCCGAGCGCTTCCGCGATCTCGGCGGACGACACGCGGACGGTGCCGAGTTCCGCCGTGTCGCCGAGGGCGGGGGACGGGTACCAGGTGTCGAGGACGGTGCCGTCCGGGGTCACAGTGGCCAGGCCGATGCCGTATGCGGTGCTCACGGCTACCGAGCTTAGTCCGATGGTTCAGTCGGGCACTTCCGCCGAGAAGTACAGCGAGCCCAGGTCGCCCCTGGTCGCGATGAGGGCCTCGTTGCACTTCGACTGCCGTGCGTCGGTGCTGGACACGTTGTCGACGCGCACCTCACCGCACCGGTGCGCCTCGAAGTCGCCGATCGCGGTCATCAGGCGGGGCAGCACCTCGCTGACGTCCTGCTGGACGTGCTTGCCGTGCAACGAGGTGTCCAGCCGCCGGGTCATGGTGCCGACCTCGCCGACCCACCCGGCGCAGTCGGCCGGGGTGAAGCTGTGCTGCGAGCCGCACGGCGCGGTGAACAGCGCCCGGATCTCGCCGCACTGCCGGTCGCACGCGGCAGGGGCCTCGCCGCAGCCGGTCGCCAGGAGCAGCAGGGAGATGACCAGGAGTGTGCGCTTGATCACGCAGAGCACGGTATCGACTGAACGGCCTAGCGCCCAAGTCGCCTGGGTAGGGTGACCGCGTGTCCGACACCCTTGATCTGTTCGCCGACCCGATCGACCTGACGACCTCGCTGGTGGATGTGCGCAGCGTGTCCGGGGAGGAGGCGGAGATCGCGGACCTCGTGGAGCGGTCGCTGCGGCTCCACGCGCCCCACCTGGAGATCACCCGATCAGGGAACGCGGTGCTGGCCCGCACGAACGCCGGCAAGGACCGTCGCGTGGTGCTCGCCGGGCACCTGGACACCGTGCCGATCAACCAGAACTTCCCGAGCCGCCGCGAGGGCGAGATCCTGCACGGCTGCGGCACCGTCGACATGAAGGGCGGCGACGCGGTCATGCTCGCGATCGCGGCCCTGAGCGAGAACGCGCGCCACGACCTCACGTTCGTCTTCTACGACTGCGAGGAGATCGAGGCCGAGCGCAACGGGCTCACCAGGATCGAGCGCGAGCAGAAGGACTGGCTGCTGGGCGACCTCGCGATCGTGTGCGAGCCGTCCAACGGCACGGTCGAGGCGGGCTGCCAGGGCACGATGCGCATCGAGATCAGGACCACCGGCAAGCGCGCCCACACCGCCAGGGCATGGATGGGTCGCAACGCCATCCACGGCCTCGGCGAGGCGCTGCGCAGGCTGGAGGCGTACGTGCCGCGTCAGCCCGAGATCGACGGCTGCCACTTCCACGAGGGCCTGCAGGCCGTGAAGATCAGCGGCGGAGTCGCGGGCAACGTCGTGCCGGACGAGGCCGTGCTCACGGTCAACCACCGGTTCGCGCCGGACCGCACGGTGGAGCAGGCCGAACAGCACCTGCGCGAGGTCTTCGAGGGCTTCGACGTCACCGTCACGGACCGCGCGGCCGGCGCGCTGCCGGGTCTGCACGCCCCTGCGGCTCTGGAACTCGTCCAGGCCGCCGGTGGCACGCCGGTCGCCAAGCTCGGCTGGACCGACGTGGCGCGGTTCGCGGCGCTGGGCATGCCCGCGGTCAACTTCGGGCCGGGCGATCCGACGCTCGCGCACACCCAGGAGGAGAACGTGCCGGTCCAGCAGATCACCGGTTGTTTCGCCGTGCTTAAGCGTTTTTTGCTGGACTGATCACTAGAATCTCAGTGATGACGGAAGAGAAGAAGAACGGCGCCGTCGACGAGCGCCCATCGGAGAAGCGTCGCGGTCCCGTGGTGGAGCGGCGTGATCGCAAGGACGACCAGACCACCACCACCGACCAGCGGTTGCTGGACTCCCGCGGCCCGTCGGACTGGGTCCACACCGACCCGTGGCGGGTGCTGCGCATCCAGGCCGAGTTCGTCGAGGGTTTCGGCGCGCTGGCCGAGGTGCCGAGCGCGGTGACGGTCTTCGGATCGGCGCGCACCGGCCGTGACCACCCGGAGTACCAGACCGGGCGTGAGCTGGGCGCGGCACTGGCGGAGGCCGGGTTCGCGGCGATCACCGGCGGTGGTCCCGGTGCCATGGAGGCGGTCAACCGCGGTTGTTCGGAGGCCGGTGGCTTCTCGATCGGCCTGGGCATCGAGCTTCCGTTCGAGCAGGGCCTCAACCCGTGGGTCGACCTCGGCGTGAACTTCCGCTACTTCTTCGTGCGCAAGACGATGTTCATCAAGTACTCGCAGGCGTTCATCTGCCTGCCGGGTGGTTTCGGCACGCTCGACGAGCTGTTCGAGGCGCTGACCCTGGTGCAGACGAAGAAGGTCACGAAGTTCCCGGTCGTCCTGTTCGGAACCGAGTACTGGCAGGGTCTTTACGACTGGATCCAGAACTCGGTGCTGCCCGGTGGCAAGGTCGGCGAGAAGGACCTCGCGCTGCTGCACCTCACCGATGACATCGACGACGCGGTGCGCGTGGTCAAGGACGCGCACAAGGCATGGGCGGACTCACACTGATGTATGTCGCTGTCTACTGCGGAAGTCTCGCGACCGTTCCGCAGAGCTACATCGACCTCGCCGCCGAGGTGGGGCGCCAGATCGCGGCACGCGGCTGGCACCTCGTCTGGGGCGGCGGGCAGACGTCGATGATGGGCGCGGTGGCGCGCGAAGCCCGTGCGGGCGGCTCGCACACCTACGGCGTGATCCCGAAGGGCCTGGCCACCAGGGAGATCGCCGACCGCGAGTCGACCGAGCTGCACGTGGTCGACACCATGCGCGAGCGCAAGAAGATGATGGACGACAAGGCGGACGCGTTCCTGACGCTGCCGGGTGGTATCGGCACCGCCGAGGAGTTCTTCGAGGTGTGGACCGCCGGTGTGCTGGGCATGCACGGCAAGCCCGTCGTGCTGCTCGACGTCGACAACCACTACAAGGGACTCGTGGAGTGGCTGACGGAGTTGCGGGACAAGGGTTTCGTCTCGCACGCCGCGTTGCAGTCGCTGATCGTCACGGACGACGTGTCAGTCGCTCTTGACGCTTGCGTCGTCTAGTCCCTTGGCCTGAGCCAGGATCTGGGTCTCCGGCAGGAGATCCGGCAGCGGCCGGTACGGCGTCGCCGTCACCTCGAACCGCTTGCCGGACACCACCCTGCCCTGCCAGGAGCCCGCGATCTCCCCGTCCACCAGCACGGCGCCACGCCGGCCCAGGACGCGGAAGATGTCCTTCTGCGCGGCCTTGTCCGGCAGCAGCAGGTCGCGGTCACGGGCCTGCAGGTACGGGTCGGTCGGCGGCAGCAGGCGGACCTCCGGCGGTTCGGCGTCGGCGATCTCCAGCTCCTCCGGCAGCCACGCCTTCTCGCCCTCGACGGTCACCTCGACCAGGCCGTCCTTCGGCCACCGCTTCTTGACCTCGCGCGTCGACGTGCCGAAGTAACCGGCCACTTCGGACGGTCCGGCGGGTCCGTGCAGCGTCAGGTACCGGTGCACCAGCTCGTCGAAGCCCGCGGTCTTGCGCGGGACGCCCGGCCAGCCGTGGATGCGTTCGAACGTCACGGTCTTCTCCTCCGGGACGATCCGGAGACCCGCGGGCAGTGCGCCGAGGCGGAAGATCGGGTCGCTGACGTGCTCGGTCTGGCAGCCCCGGCACGGCTCGATCGTCTGCTGGGGAGCCAACGGGGTCAGGGCCTTGCTCACCTCGCCCTTGGTCATCGGCTTCGTCACGATCGACCTCATCGCGGTGGCGATGTGCCGCAACGCCGCCACCATGTCGTCCACCTTCGGACGTGAGGCGCGAGCGCGGGCGTCGGCGTCGCTCCACGGCCACAGCGCGCGGGCGAACGCCTTCAGCTCACCGTCCCGATGCAGGTGAGGAGCGCCGCGGACGGACCAGATCAGGGTGAAGTCGTCGGTCGAGGGTGCGGTGAGACGGGCGGCGAGACTGAGCAGGGCCGAGCCGGAGGTGTTGTCCTGGATGCCCAGTGACAGCACCGCCAGCTCGGCCGCGTCAGAGATCCGCCGGTCCAGTTCGTGCTGATGGATCCGGTGGAGGAGCACCTGCTGCCGGGTGAGGTCCACCCGGACATTCTTACGCCTTCGGAACCGTGAGGCTCGACGGTCCGAAGGTGACGGTTGAGCCGCGAGTTGATTCCGTCAGATAACGCGGGTCCACCGTGTCGATCACGAGCGCCAGCCGGTTGCCCGCGCCGACGTTCCACACCGTGGGTTCCAGCTCCACGTCGAGCGTCTGCGTGCGCCCGGCGCCGGTCACCTTGACCGGCTTGTGCGTGATCAGCGCGCCGAGCCCGAGCGGCCCCACCTCGTACAGGTACGCGAACAACGTCGTCGTCTCCGCACTCGGTGTGACCTGGAGCTTGAGCTTCGGCGTGCCGGCCACGGTCGCCCCGCGGGGATACGAGGGCCCGCCCCACACGCCCGCGACGTTGCGGTCGACGAACGGCAGCGACACCCCGGTCGGGATGTTCAGGAACCCTTGCAGCGCACCGGAGAGCAGGATCGTGCCGCTGTCGGCCACCGTGCCCCAGCCCGCGGCGATCCGCTTGCCGTCGAGCTGCACGGTGTCCACGTTGCCGTTCGGCCAGGCGCCGAACGACTTCCACGCGCCACCGTTGTTGGGCTTGAGCTGCACCGGCTGCTCGGCGTCGATGCCGTTGGCCGCGCCCTTGACGTAGCGGTCGAACCAGCGGCCGACCGACTCCCAGATCTCGTTGGGCAGCCCCGCCGCGCCGAACAGTTCGGCGGTGGCGTGGTCACCCGGCGAGAGCATGAGCCGCTTCGGGCCGGTCAGCTTGCCGTAGAAGTCCGTGATCTGGCCTGGAGCGAAGATGCCGTCGTTCCAGGCGTTGCCCAGCATCACCGCCGTGCCGTTGGCGTTGATCTGCGCGATCTTCTCCGCGGCCGACCGTTCCGCGGAGATCGGCACGACCTCCCAGAACCGGCCGTCGCGGTAGGCGTCCTCGGCTTCGACGAGAACGGGGCCCGGCCTCCCGGTGGCCTTGCCCGCCGCGAGCAGGACCTCGACGGCCTGCTTGTTGACCGTGTTGTTGGGGTAGAGCGAGCGGGCCAGGTCGGTCCACGTGCTCAGCGCCGCCGCGGCCTTGATGCGCTTGTCGTTCGCCGCGGCCAGCAGGGACTGCCCGGCACCGTAGGAGATCCCGGCCGCGCCGACCTTGGTGCCGTCGGCGTGCGCGTTGGCGATGGCCCAGTCGATGACCTTGCTGACGTCCCCGACGGTGTCCGGGCCGGCGACGTCGATCTGGCCGCCCGAGTCCCAGAAGCCGCGGCTGGTGTAGCTCACCACGACGTACCCGGACTCCTTGGCGAGCTTGGCCGCCGCGCCGACGTACTCGATGTTGGGAACCGCCCAGCTGGACGGCATGACGAGCAACGGGAAGGGGCCGTTGCCCAGTCCGGTCGGCTCGACGACGAGGGCCTTCAGCGTGGTGCCGCCGACGCCGGGGATCGACCGGTACGAGATCTGGTGTCCAGGGGCCGCCGTGGCGGCAACGGGAGCACCGAGCAGGGTGGAGAGGAGTACCAGCACTAAAACAAGTGATCGTCGCACTCTGGTCCTCCTTGACCATGACGTAGATCACACAGGGTTTGTTACTGCGGAGTAAACCAGGTGGCTACTCGTGAGTAGCAAGAAGCTGTGAGCCAGCTCACTGTCTACGCTGGGTGGTGTGAACCGATTCCGCGTCACTGAGCTGCCGAAAGACCGGGTGCTGGTCGTTGCGCATCTGACCAGCGCGGATGCCCTGGCGCAGGCGGTCGGGGACGGCGCCGACGTCGTCGAGTTCGACGGCGATCTGGAACTGCCGTCACTGCGCGAAACGTTGGATGTGGTGACGATCCCAGCGGGGGACGAGGACTTCACGCTCGCGGCTGCCACAGTGGCTGCGATGTCCGGAGCACGCGCGGTTCGTGCTTCCGACGTACGGCAGGCGAGGAAGGTCGTGGAGATGGTCGCGAGCGTGACGGGCACCCGTCCGCCGGTCCGGGCGATGCGAGCGCTCGCCTGATGCTGCCCTCCGTCGAAGCCTGGTTCGCCTCGCACACCTGGCAGCAGCCGACCTGGACGCCGGACGAACTGGTCGCGTTGAAGCGCGGCCGGACGGTGTCGGTGGTGCTGCCCGCGCTGAACGAGGAGGAGACCGTCGGGGACGTGGTCTCCGTGGTCAAGCCGCTGCTCGGGACCTTGGTCGACGAGTTGGTGGTGATGGACTCCGGGTCGACCGACCGGACCGTGGAGGTCGCTTCCGCCGCCGGGGCACGGGTCGTGCTGCGCGAGGACGTGGTGCCCTGGTTGGAGCCGTTGCCCGGCAAGGGAGAGGTGCTGTGGCGGTCGCTGGCCGCGACCACCGGGGACCTGATCGTCTTCCTGGACTCCGACCTGGTGGATCCGGAGACCGCGTTCGTCACGGCGTTGCTGGGTCCGCTGCTGGTGGACCCCGGCGTGCACCTGGTGAAGGGGTTCTACCGGCGGCCGTTGCGGCTGGAGAGCAGCGGCGGCGGACGGGTCACCGAACTGGTGGCGCGGCCGTTGCTGAACACGTTGCGACCGGAGCTTTCCGGTGTGGTCCAGCCGCTCGGTGGTGAGTACGCGGCCACCCGGTCCTTTTTGGAGTCGGTGCCCTTCGCGGCCGGGTACGGCGTGGAGATCGGGTTGTTGCTCGACGTGCACCGGGTGCACGGGCTTTCCGCGCTGGCACAGGTGAATCTGGGCGTCCGGAAGCACCGGAACCGGTCGTTGTTGCAGCTCGGCGCGATGTCGTCGCAGATCATGGGCACGGCGCTGGCCCGGTGCGGTGTCGTCGCGGACTCCGGGCCGTTGACGCAGTTCGTGCAGGTCGGCGGCGAGTGGCTACCCGACTCGACCGACGTGCTCGTGGCTGATCGGCCCCCGATGACGCACGTGATCGAAAAGGGCTAGCTGCTCGGTCCGGTGGGTGACGACCAGGGCCGTTCCCCGGCAGTGGTCCAGGATCCTGCCGAGCACGCGATCCGCCTGTTCGGGGTCGAGGCCTTCCGTCGGCTCGTCCATGAGCAGGACTTCCGGGTTGGCCAGCACTGATCTCGTGAGGATCAGGCGTTGCCGTTGACCGCCGGAGATCTCCTCGCCGCGTTCGCCGACGACCTGGTCCCAGTCGAGGTCCAGCTCGGCGATCCCGGCCGCGCGGTCGAGTTCTTCCTGGGTGGCATCGGGTTTGGCCAGCAGGACGTTGGTGCGGACCGTGGTGTGGAAGACGTGCGCGTCGGCCAACGCGCCTTTGCTCGGTTCGAGGCGGTGGGCGATGGCGTTGAGCAACGTGGTCTTGCCCGCGCCGCTCGGACCGACTATCGCCGTTTTACCCTGCAGGTCAGGGGTTTCTGTCGGGTAGGCCGGTTCGGGTTCGTCGGTGGATTCCGGGCTGGGCTTGGTCAGCGCCGCGAGCGGGACGGTGATCTCGAACGTGGCGATGGCGGCCATGATCAGCCAGGCCGGCTCGTGCTGGGCGAGCATGAGCAGGGCCGCGCCGAACTGGACGGCGATGGCCAGTGGCGTCAGGTCGCGGGTGCGTTCCTCGCGGGACAGCTCTTTCGCGGTTCTGGTGGCGGCGCGAAGTTTCTCGTCGAACAGGCCGTAGGCGATCAGTTCTTCTTTGCTGTGGACCAGTTCGGTGGTTTGTTCGGTCAGCCTGGCGCGCAACGGAGTCAGGTCCCGAGGGGTGCGGATCGCGAGCCAGGGGAGCAGGGCCAGGTTGATCAGCAGACCGGCGATCAGGGGCAGCGAGAAGCCTGAAGCTGTTGCGACGACGGCGCCGACGAGAGCCGCGGTGATCCGCGGCAGGGTGGCGCGGAGCCTGGTGTCGAGTCGCTGGTCGACGTTCGTGACGATGCGGGTCAGCGCCGTGCCGGACGGGATGTGCCTGCGGTGCGCGAGGTCGTCGTAGACCTGGCCGCGCAGTTCGACGGCCTCACTGAGCACGGCCTTGTGGCTGGTCAGGCGTTCGAGGTAGCGCAGCGTGCCCTTGGCCAGCGCGAGCGTGCGGACCGCGACGATGGCCACGGTCAGCGTCTGCGTCGGCGGGTGCTCGGCGGCACGCATGATCAGCCACGTCGCCGTGGCGGTGAGGCCGACGCCGGCCAGTTCCGCGAGCGTTCCGACGAGGATTGCGAGCTTCACACCGTCACCACCCTGTTGACCTCGGTGAGCAATGTCGGGCGGTGCGCCACGATCACCGCCGTCCTGCCTTGCGTGAAGTCGCGCGTTGCCTTGAGCACCAGTGCTTCCGTCTCCGCGTCGAGGTGCGCGGTCGGTTCGTCCAGCAGGAACAACGCTGCCTGGCGCCGGTCCAGTGCGTTGGCCAGTGCTACCCGTTGCTGCTCGCCGGACGAGAGGTTCGCCGGGACGAGCGTGGGCCGTTGCGGCACCCATGACAGCGCTTCCAGCCACTTCTCGTGGTCGATGTCCTGGAGATCAACGCCGCCGACGAGCACTTGCCCTTCGTCGGGCCGCACGAAACCCAGCAGCAGCGCCAGAATCGTGCTCTTGCCCGCGCCGCTCGGGCCGACCAGTGCGATCCGTTCGCCCGGCTGGATGCGCAGTGAGAAGTTCCTGAGGCTGCGCACCGAGACGTTGTCGAACACGATCTCGGCCCGGGCGAGAGCCGGCGGTGCCTGGCCGGTGACTTCTTTTCGTGCAGGCACTTTGGCGAGCACCTCCCGGCCCTGAGCGCTGGCGTGGTACTGGGCTCCCGCGGCTCTGAGCGGTAGAAACGCTTCCGGGGCAAGGAATAGCACGAGGAGCGCGGTGTAGAGCGGCACTCCGCCGTCCAGCAACCTGAGCCCGACCGGCACGGCGACCATCGCCACCGACATCGTGGCGACCAGCTCCAGCACGAACGCCGACAGGAACGCGACGCGGAGCGCCGACATCGTCTCGGTCATGTGCCGCGCGGCCAGCTTGCGGACCGTCGCGGACTGCGCCTCGGCCCGCCCGAACGCCCGCAGCGTGCCGATTCCCTTGACCACGTCGAGGAAGTGCCCGCCGAGAGTGGCCAGAGCGTCCCATTGGCGGGCCGTGCGCTCACGGGTGTGCGCGCCGACCAGCGCACCGAAGATCGGGATCAACGGCAGCGTCACGAGGATCGTCAGCGCCGCGGTGAGGTCGGCGAACGCCAGCCTGATCACCACCGCGAGAGGCACGGCCACGGCCAGAACCTGTTGTGGCAGATACCCGACGACGTACGGCGTCACGTCGTGCACGCCCCTCGTGACCAGGGTGGCGACCTCGCCGGCCTTGGCACCGGGCGAGCGCAGAAAGGCTTCTCTCAAACGCGCGCGAGTCCGTTCGGCGGCCCGATGAGCCCACTCGCGGTGCACCCACCAGACCAGCACCCTTGCGCTGATGACCAGGCACAGCAGGAGAAGTCCCGTTCCGCCGCTCAATACCGACGCCAGGAGTTCTGCCTGGGCCAGCACCAGGAACGGGATCGGGATCAGCGCGAGGAGATGGCGACGATCGACCATTGCACCAACACCACCAGCGGAATGATCGGGATCGCGACCCACGCGAGCAGGCTCAGGGTGTCGTTGTGCGCCATGAGCCCGGTGACGTCGATCGAGCTGAACGCGAGCGGAATCGGCAGCGCGCACAGCAGCGCGGTGACCGGGAACAGCTTCCACTGCCGGGCCTGGAACACCCAGCCGTGCACCGCGAACAGCACCGGCATCACGAACGCGACCGGCCATGGCGCGTGCAGCAGATGCGCCAGGAACAACCCCCAGCCCACGGACACCATCAACGCGCCGGTGAACACCAGCCACCACCACAGCCTGAGTTGCACGGCCGCCATGAACAGCACCAAACCGGCCAGGACCAGCGTGAACGTGCTGTGCGCGCCGGAGAGCAGCTCGCCTTCGAGGCGCGGGAACGCCGCGAACAGCACTCCGATCGCGGCGACCAGCCACACCTCGTTGCCCAGGAAGAACGGATTGACGAGACGAGACGTCTCGTCTCGGTTCCGGAAGGGCAGCAGGAGCCCGGAGCCGTAGTCGAAGCCGGCCAGGGCGAAGTACCCGACGGTGAGAACACCGAGCACGGTCAACCAGAGAGCTTCCATCAGAGAGTCACCACCATCGGCGAGACAGGGGCGGGCGTCACGTCCGGACCGCGACGGACCGCACGTGCGATCAACGCCCAGTCGGTGACGGCCAGCACGACGAACAGAGACGTGAAGACGATGAGCGACAACAGGATCTGTGAAGCGTCCACATGCGACACCGCGTCCTCGGTCCGCAGCAGGCCGTAGATCAGCCACGGCTGCCGTCCGATCTCGCGGAACAGCCACCCGAAGATGGCCGCCACGAACGGCAGTGGAATGCCGATCACCATGAGGTACAACGGAAAGCGCAACCGGATCACGGCGTCCTTGATCAGCAACGGCAGCGTGAGCCAGCTGACCGTCGTCAGCGTCATCCCGATGATGATCATGAACCCGAGTGGCGCGCCGATCCACGGCGCCGCCTCTGTCTTGTCCGGCTGGTACTGCGCGATCACCGGGAACTGCGCGAACCCGGCGCCGATCAGCGACGGCGTGGCCAGCGCGGTCGTGACCACGCCCATCCGCAGCGACCGCCGGAAGAAGTCGACCTCGGGCGTACGCCGGATGAAGTGGTACGCCGAGACGCCGGTCATGAACACGCCGCCGACCGTGATGGACGCGAAGATCACGTGCATCAGCGCCGAGGTGAAGGTCGGGTTCGACAGCAATGCGCTGAAGTCGTCCAGCCGCAACACGTTCCCGTCGATCCGGTAGCCGACGGGGTGCTGCAGGAACCCGTTCGCCGCCATGATCCAGAACGCCGAGGCGAACGCGGTCAGCGCCGTCAGGTACAGCAGCGACAGGTGCACCCAGCGGTTCAGCCTGCCCCAGCCGAAGATCCACAGGCCGAGGAACGTCGACTCCAGGAAGAACGCGATCAGCGTCTCCATCGCGAGCGGCGCGCCGAACACGTCGCCGGCGTAGGTCGCGAGGCCTGACCAGTTCAGTCCGAACTGGAACTCCATCACGATGCCGGTGACGATCCCCAGCGCGTAGTTGATCACGTAGATCCGGCCCCAGAACCGCGTCATCCGCTCGTGCACGGGCGCTCCGGTGATCGTGAACCTCGTCTGCATGATCACCAGCAGGGTGACCAGACCCAGCGTGAGCAGCACGAACAGGAAGTGGAACGAGGTCGTCAGCGCGAACTGGAGGCGGGCGAGGTCTACTGCACTCATAGGTGGCGACGCTATGTGTAGCGCCGCTACTTATGAAGGCTCGAACGAGCATTTCAGGGGGATCTCAGGGCTGACCCTGAGCGGAGATTTCAGGGACCGCTTCCAGGGCTGGATCAGTAGACTCGCTACCCATGAAGCCCGACGCGCTCCGCGGCCACCTCGACGCGTTGCTGCTGGCGACGCTCGACGACAGGCAGCTGCACGGCTACGCGATCATCGAGGCGCTGCAACAGGGCAGCGGAGGGGCGCTGGACCTCCCGACGGGCACGGTCTACCCGGCGCTGCGCAGGCTGGAGCGGGCAGGGCACGTCGTCAGCGACTGGAGCACGGTCGGCGGACGCAAGCGCAGGACCTACAAGCTCACACAGGCGGGGAAGCGCGCCCTGAACGCCGAACGCACCGCGTGGCGCGAGTTCACGACGGTCATCGACGGGGTGCTGGGAGGTGACGGCAAGTGGGCACAGACGTGATCGAGCGCTACGTGACCGATCTCGGGACGCGGTTGCGGGGCTCGAAGAAGCAGGTCCGCGAGCTGCTCACGGAGACCCGAGACAGCCTCGCCGACGCCACCGAGGCGCACCTGGACCGCGGGCTCACCGAGCGGGAGGCGCAGAAGCGCGCGGTCGAGGAGTTCGGCCCGGTGCGCGAGATCGCGAACGAGTACCAGGCCGAGCTGGCCGTCGCGTACGGCACGCGCACGCTCGTCTGGCTGGCGATCGTGCTGCCGCTGATGCACATGGCGTGGGAGTACGGCCGGATGCTGCTCGTCGGGCCGTGGCAGGACTTCGGTGCGATGCCGCCCGCCTGGTACCTGTTCGTCGCCAAGGCCAACGACCTGACCAGCGGTATCGCGTCCGGGGTGGCGCTGGTGGCGTTGATCCTCGGCCGGGTCCTCGCTCGCAGGTACGACGCGAAACTGCTGGCCAGGCTCGGCGCGACCATCGCGATCGCGGCGGTCGGGGCGGTGCTGCTGGGCAACGTCTCGATCATCGTGGCCACCGCGCACCTCGACGTGTCGCGGCTCGTGCAGTCGTTGCCGATGAGCATCGCGAGCCTGATCACCTGGATCGTGATCGTTCGTCTCGGTCTGCTCGCTCGCCGCTGCCTGAGCTGTGCCACGATCGTCGCGTGACCAACGCCCTGATCTACCTGATCGTGATGATCGCCGTCGCGGCAGTGGTGTTCCTGCTCGCGGCGTTGGTGTTCGGGCGCGGCGAGGAGCTCGCGCCGCTGCCGCCCGGTGCGTCGCCCACGCGGCTGCCGTCCGGTGACATCACCGCGGAGGACGTCCGCGAGCTGAAGTTCCAGCAGGTGTTCCGCGGCTACAAGATGTCCGAGGTCGACTGGGCGTTGCAGCGGCTCTCGACCGAGGTCGAGACGCTGCGGGCGCGCGTCGCGGAGCTCGAGAACGCCGAGAACCTGGAGAGCAGTGAGCACGGAGCTTGAGCTGACCGTCCAGGTCGCGGCGCCGCCGGACACGATCTTCCGGGCCATGTCGGACTGGGAGCGCCAGTCCGAGTGGATCTTCGGCACCACCGTGAAGGTGGTCGCCGGTGACGGGAAGTCGGTCGGCAGCGAGATCGACGCCGTCACGCTGGGCGTCTCGGACCGCATGAGGATCACGCGCTGGGACCCGCCGCACGCCGTCGAGGTCCTCCATCTCGGCCGCGTCGTGCGCGGAACCGGTGTGTTCGCGGTGCGCGGCAGCCGTTTCGTGTGGTCGGAAAGCCTCGACGTGCCGTTCTTCTACCCGTTGGTGAAGCCGCTCTTCGTGCTGATGCTGCGACGGTCGTTGCGGCGGTTCGCCCGTTTCGCCGAGGAGTACCGGTGATCGTCCGCTGTCCCTGGGGCGACTCGACCCCGGACTACGCCGAGTACCACGACACCGAGTGGGGCGTGGAGCTGCACGGCACCCCTGAGCTGTACGAGCGGATGTCGTTGGAGGCGTTCCAGTCCGGCCTGTCGTGGATCACGATCCTGCGCAAGCGGGCGGCGTTCCGGGCGGCGTTCGGCGACTTCGACCCGCACCTGGTCGCGAAGTTCGGACCCGCCGACGTGGAACGGCTGATGGCCGACGCGGGCATCGTCCGGAACCGGCTGAAGATCGACGCCGCGATCCACAACGCCCGCGTGATCGTCTCGGAGGGCGTCGACCTGGACGCGCTGCTGTGGTCGTTCGCGCCCGCTCACCACGAGCGGCCGAAGACGATCTCGGACGTGCCGGCGATCACGGACGAGTCCAAGGCGATGGCCAAGGAACTGAAGAAGCGCGGCTTCAAGTTCCTCGGCCCCACCACGTGCTACGCGTTGATGCAGGCGACCGGCATGGTCGACGACCACATCGCTACGTGCTTCAGGGCTACTTCCCGCTGAACTTCGGGGCGCGCTTGTTCACGAAGGCGTCGACCGCCTCGCGGTGATCCGCGGTCGCGCCGCAGTCGGCCTGGGTGCGGCGCTCGGCTTCCAGCGCGTCCTCCAGGGTCCCGTCCGCCGCCGCGGCCAGCGCTTCCTTGATCTTCGCGTACGCCGTCGTCGGGCCCGCGGCGAGCTTCGCGGCCAGCAGGTGCGCGGTGGACAGCAGTTCCTCGTCCGGCACGACCTGGTTGACCATGCCGACCCGCAACGCCTCCTCTGCGCCGACGGGCTGCGCGAGCAGCATCATCTCCATCGCGCGGCCGTGGCCGATCAGCCGCGGCAACGTGTAGGACGCGCCGGAGTCCGCGGTCAGGCCGACGTTCGCGAAGGCCATCAGGAACTTCGCGGACTTGCCCGCGATGCGCAGGTCGGCGGCGTAGGCGAAGGACGCGCCCGCGCCCGCCGCGCTGCCGTTGACCGCGGCGATCACCGGCTTCGGCATGCCGATCAGCTCACGCACGATGGGGTTGTAGTGCTTCTCGACGGTGTGCAGCGGCGCCGGATCACCGGCCTGCAGCAGGCCGATGTGCTCCTTGAGGTCCTGCCCCGCGCAGAACGCCCTGCCCGCACCCGTGATCACCACCGCGCGCACCGACTCGTCCGCCGAGGCTTCACGCAGCGCGGCGAGGAACGACTCCTTCAGCGCGACGGTGAAGGCGTTGAACGACTCGGGGCGGTTGAACGTGAACGTGCGCACACCATCGGCGTCGTCGACGAGGAGCTCGGACACTGGACCTCCATCAAGCAGTGGAAACGTTGCGCACCGGCCGCAGGCACTCGTCGACGAACCGACTCGTGCCCGGCGCCAGCCGCAGCGTCTGTTCGTCGAAGAACGACGCTGCCGCGTGGCCCGGCCAGTCCGGTGGCAACAGTTCAGCAGGAAGACCGGGATCGCGGAACAGGAACTTCCGCCACGCGTGCAGCAGCTGCTGTGACGCCGCGAACGCCGCCGCGTCGTCCGTCTCGTCCACAACGGACACCTGCTCGTGCCAGTGCGCGACGAATCCGGCGTAGTCGCGGCCCAGCTCGGCCAGGTCCCAGGCCTTCGCGGCGAGCTCGGCGTCCCCACCGTCGTGTGAACCGTGAAAAGTTCGTGCGGGAACCTCTCCGGCGGCCAGCACGTCGGCCAGCTCCGGGGACGGCCGGGGAGCGATCCACGTCACAGGACCGAGCGCGCCGTAGCCGAGCAGTTGCAGTTCCGACGCCAGGTGATCGCGCGAGTCGCGGCCGGGGATCTCCTCCAGCACCACCACGTGCCAGCGACCGTCCCACGTGGACGGCCCGGTGCGGTAGATGCGGGCAGCGGCCTCGTCGAGCCGCCGTTCCCCGCGAGGTGTCATCGCGTATCCAGGCCCGTCAGGCAGCCGGGAGGGCTGCAACCAGCCCTGCCGGACCGTGCGGGACACGGCCGTGCGGACGGCCGGCGCGGCGAAACCCAGGGGCTCGAGCAGCCGGACGAGCGCGGCGATGGTGGCGGCGCCACCGCGTTCGCGAAGGTGGCCGCCGTAGACGTCGAAGAGCGCGGAACGGGCTCGCACCCGGCCCATCCTGTCACGACACGACCTGGTGTGCCGAAAGTGTTGCCTTGTCGTGAAAACAGGTGTTGATCAGGCACAAGTCAAGATCGACAAATGTCACCCGGACTCGCCAAAAGATCGGTTCGGTTTCGCCCCTGAGTCGCCATAGGGGAGAATGGAGCAGATCCGGCCTGGCCGGACGGGGAAGATGTTGACGGAGGGAGCACGCGATGGCGGCCATGAAGCCCCGGACCGGCGACGGTCCCCTCGAGGTCACCAAGGAGGGACGCGGCATCGTCATGCGCGTGCCGCTCGAGGGTGGTGGGCGCCTCGTCGTCGAGATGTCGGCGGACGAGGCCAGCGCCTTGGGCGACGCGCTGAAGGCCGCCGCCGGCTGAGGCCCTCGGTGAGAAGCACGTGAAGCCCCGGTTTCCACAGTGGAGACCGGGGCATCGCTTCGTTCTCGCCCTGGGTGAGAATGAACGGTCGTTAATGCAATAGGGGAGGTCCAACCGTGGCGTCGACGGTGCCGTCAGTGCCAACCAAGCTCGTGGACGTCGAGGTGGCCACCTCGACGCGCCGCAACGTCCCGGCGGTCGTGCTCGCGACCACCGGACCGGCGCTGGGACCGGGCGGCGACGGCATCGACGTCTCCGACCTGACCGGCAAGGCCGGCGAGGCGGTGCGGCACGACGAGGCCTGGACCCTCGGCGTCGGCACCGGGACGCTCGCCGACTACCGCACGGCCGGTGCGTCGCTCGTGCGCGCGCTGAGCGGTGAGGACGCGCCCAAGACCGCCGACGTCCTGCTGACCCCGGACTTCGACGCCGAGAAGGTGCGCGCGTTCGTGCTGGGCGCGGCGCTCGGCGGTTACCGCTTCAAGGTCACCGGTGAGGACGGCCCGAAGCGCGTCGGCTCGTTGCGGCTGATCACGGCCGACGACGGGTTCGAGGAGGTGCTCACGTCGGCCGCGCTGAAGGCCCACGCGCTCGCCACCGCGACCTCGCTCGCACGTGATCTCGCCAACACCCCGTCCAACGTCAAGGACCCGCGCTGGCTCGCCACGACCGCCGCCAAGCTGGCGGAGAAGGTCGACGGGCTGCACGCCACCGTGCGCGACGAGAAGTGGCTGGCACAGCAGGGCTTCGGTGGAGTGCTCGCGGTCGGCGGCGGATCTGCCCGCCCGCCGCGGTTCCTGGAGCTGACGTACGGCACCACCGGCCCGCACCTGGTGTTCATCGGCAAGGGCATCACGTTCGACACGGGCGGCATCTCGGTGAAGCCCGCGGACGGCATGCACCTCATGCGCACCGACATGGCGGGCGGTGGCGCGGTGATCTCCGCGCTGCTGGCCGTGGCGCGCCGGCGGCTGCCGATCAGGGTCACCGGGCTCGTGCCGTGCGCGGAGAACCACGTCTCAGGTGCGGCGTACCGGCCGGGCGACGTCGTGCGCCACTACGGCGGCGCGACCACCGAGGTGCAGAACACCGACGCCGAGGGCCGCATGGTCCTGGCCGACGCGATGGCGTACGCGGTGAAGAACCTGAAGCCCGACCTCGTCGTGGACGTGGCGACGCTGACCGGCGCGATGAAGGTCTCGCTCGGCCTGCGCACGGGCGCGGTGTTCAGCGCGTCCGACGAACTCGCGGCCGAGGTCGTCGCCGCGGGCGTGAACGTCGGTGAGAAGTGGTGGCGCATGCCGCTGCTGGAGGAGCACGTCGGTGCCGTCACCAGCGAGGTCGCGGACTACAAGCAGTGCCCGCCCGGACCGGGTGGCATCACGGCGGCGCTGTTCCTGCAGAAGTTCGCGGGCGACGTGCCGTGGGCGCACCTCGACATCGCGGGTCCCGCGCGGTCGGAGAAGGTCTACGACGAGGTCGTCGCGGGAGCCACGGGCTTCGGCGCGCGGACGCTGATCGAACTGGCTGAAAAATATTCACGTTAGTCCCTACGATCAGCCCATTCGAGACGGCGACGTTCCACGGCATGATGTGAGCGCCTTCACACCGTCGTAGAGGAGCGCTCGTGTTACTCCGCCTGGCTCTCGCCGTCTCGCTGGTATTAGCGGCCATGTCCCCTGCCACCGCGGCCACGCCGTGGTGGGAACCGGTGGCGCGGCCCGCGGTGGACTCGCAGATCAACGTGACCGGCGAGCCCTTCAAGGGCACGGACGGCCAGGGCAGGGTGCGCGGGTTCGTCGACGCGCACAACCACCTCATGACCAACGAGGGCTTCGGCGGCAAGCTGATCTGCGGCAAGCCGTTCTCGGAGCAGGGCATCGCGGACGCGCTGAAGGACTGCTCCGAGCACCACCCGGCGGGTCTCGGCGCGATCTTCGAGGCGATCGTGACGGGCGACCTCGACGGCCACGACCCGGTGGGCTGGCCGACGTTCAAGGACTGGCCCTCGTACACGACGGTCTCGCACCAGCAGAACTACTACGCCTGGCTGGAACGGGCGTGGCGCGGCGGCCAGCGCGTGCTGGTCCAGGACCTGACGAGCAACGCCACGCTGTGCGTCATCCACCCGTTCAAGGACAAGCCCTGCGACGAGATGCAGTCGGTCCGGTTGCAGGCCCAGCGCACCTACGAGCTGCAGGCGTTCGTCGACAAGCAGTTCGGCGGCGCGGGCAAGGGCTGGTTCCGCATCGTCACGTCCGCCGAGCAGGCCCGCGACGTGATCGCGCAGGGCAAGCTCGCGGTGGTGCTCGGCATCGAGACCTCTGAGCTCTTCGGCTGCCGGACGTTCCTCGACATCCCGTTGTGCAACAAGGGCGACATCGACCGCGGCCTCGACGAGATGTACGCGCTCGGCGTGCGCAGCGCGTTCCTGTGCCACAAGTTCGACAACGCGCTGTGCGGCGTCCGGTTCGACTCGGGCACGCAGGGCGGCGTGATCAACGCCGGTCAGTTCCTGCGCACCGGCCAGTGGTGGCAGACCGAGCAGTGCAAGGGCCCGCAGCAGGACAACCCGATCGGCACCGTCGGCCCCAACGCGCTGATCCCGGCCTCAGCTGTCGCGCCCGCGTACGACCCGGCCAAGCGGTGCAACGTGCGCGGCCTGACGTCGCTCGGCGAGTACGCGGTGCAGGGCATGATGCGCCGGCACATGATGATCGAGGTCGACCACATGAGCGTGAAGGCCGCCGGCCGCACGCTGGAACTCGCGGCGCAGGCGAAGTTCCCCGGCATCATCTCCAGCCACAGCTGGATGGACGCGCAGTGGACCGAGAAGGTCTACCAGCTCGGCGGGTTCATCGCGGGCTACGAGAACAGCCCCGAGGGGTACGTCTCGCAGGCCGCCGCCGCGGAACCGTTGCGGCGCAAGTACGGCGTGGGCATCGGGTTCGGCTCCGACTACAACGGCGTCGGGTCGCACCCGGCGCCGCAGACCGGCGTGACCTACCCGTTCCGCAGCTACCCGGACGGCCCGCTGGTCGACCGGCAGCGCACCGGTGAGCGGGTCTGGGACATCAACGTCGACGGCGGCGCGCACATCGGTCTGCTGCCGGACTGGGTCGAGAAGGTCCGTCAGCTCGGTGGCGACCAGCTGGTGAACGACATGCTCGGTGGCGCCGAGTCGTACCTGCGGACGTGGTCGGGCACTCAGCGCTGGACGCCGTGAGTCCTGAGCGCGTGTTCACGGAAGGCGCGGACGGCGGGCGGCAGCGGGTGGTCCTTCAGCCACGTCAGCCCGAAGATCCGGCCGGTGCGCGGGGTCAGCGGTAGCTCGCGCAGTCCGGGAGGTGGAGCGAACTCGGCGTGGGTCAGCAGTGCCACGCCGAGGCCCGCCGCCACCAGGCCCCGCACCGTCTCGATCTCCTGGCACTCGAAGACGTAGCGGGGCGTGAACCCGGCGGCCGCGCACATGTCGTCGGTGATCTGACGCAGGCCGTAGCCGTGCTCCAGGGTGATCAGGTCCTCACCCTCCAGGTCCTGGACCCGCACCGACTTCCTGGACTCCAGCCGGTGCCCCGCCGGCACGACGACGATCAGGGGCTGCTCGAACACGACCACCGACTCGAACTCGGGACCGACCGGCGGCGGGGCGACCAGCGCGAGGTCGATCTCGCCGCTCACGAGCTTGTCGATCACGGCCTGGCGGGCGTTCTGGACCAGGCCGAACCGCACGTGCGGGTGCTCGGCGCGGTAGCTGCGGACGAGTTCCGGCACGACCGCGCGGCCCAGCATGTGCAGGAAGCCCAGCACGACACGGCCCTTCTCCGGGTCGAGCTCCTCCTCGACCTCGCGCAGACCCGGTTCCAGCGCGGCCAGCGACCGGGTGGCGGCCTCGGCCAGCAGCCGGCCTGCCCGCGTGAGACGGACGCGCCTGCCGCTCTTCGTCATGATCGGTGCGCCGAGCTGTTCGCCGAGCTCGGCGATCCAGCGGCTGACGGTGGGCTGGGGGAGCCCGACGCGTTCTGCGACGCGAGTCACGTGCTCGTCGGCGGCAAGCGCTTTCAGCACCGCCAGCTTCGGTGCCAGCTCCAATTCGTTCACGGATCGATTCTGGCGCATTTCCGTATTGGACGTATGGCTTAGCGTCAATCGTGTGAACAGGTTGACCGCGGCCATCGCCGCATCGGGGTTCGCGTGCTTCGCGCTGCTGTACACCCCGCAGCCGGTCATGCCGCAGATCGCCGCCGAGTACGGGCTGGGGCCGGGCAGCGCGTCGCTCGCACTGTCCGCGGCGACGCTCGCGCTGGCCGTGGTGGTCGTGCCGATCGCGATGCTGTCCGAACGCGTCGGGCGCCGTCCGGTGATCGTGGTCAGCGTGCTGGTGGCGGCGTTGCTCGGGCTCGTGCTGCCGTTCGCGCCGAACTACGAGGTCTTCCTGGGCCTGCGGGTGCTGCAGGGCGTCGCGGCCGCCGGGGTGCCCGCGGCGTCCATGGCCTACCTCGCGGACGCGCTGGACAAGAAGAAGCTCGGCGCCGCGATGGGCGCGATGATCGCCGGGAACAGCCTCGGCGGCATGTCGGGGCGGCTCGTCACCGGCATGACCTCGGACTGGCTCGGGTGGCGTGGCTCGGTGCTGCTCGCCGGCGTGTTCGGGCTGGTCGCGGCCCTGGTCGTGGTGTTCTTCCTGCCGAAGGCCAAGGCGATGCCGAAGCGCGCGCCGAGTGGCATGAAGGCGGCGTTGAAGGACCCGGTCCTGTTGTCGATGTACGTGGTCGCCGTGCTGCTCGTGGGCGCGTTCATCTCGTTCTACAACGTCGCGGGCTTCCAGCTCACCGGTCCGGCCTGGCTGGAGACGCTGGTGTTCCTGTTCTACGGGTTCGGCAGCACCTCGGCGGCGTTCGCGGGCAGGCTGGCCGACAAGTTCGGCCGCGGCAAGGTGCTGCTGCTGTGCATCGGCGTGCTGGCTCTCGGCGCCCTGGCGAGCCTGGTGTGGGTGCCGCTCGGCCTGGCGATCGTCACCGCCGGGTTCTTCGCGTCGCACACCACGGCGAGCGGCTGGGTCGCCGCGCGGGCGCCCGAACACGCCCGCGGCCACGCGTCCGGGCTGTACCTCGCCGGGTTCTACGTGGGCAGCAGCGTCGGCGGGACTTCCGGCGCCACCGCGTACGAGGAGTGGGGCTGGGGCGGCCTGGTCCTGGTGATCCTCGGCTGGCTGGCTCTGGCCGCGATGCTGGCTCAGAACTCCAGGGCGAGGGTGACGCGCGAGTCGACCGGCGCGATGGTGGTCTTGCCGAGGCGCGACAGGTCCACCGTGCCGTCGACCATGCCGACCGAGACCGAACGGGTGTCCGCCGGGACCTCGACCACGATCGCGAACGGCAGCGGGCCGCCGTCGTAGCGGGCGCCGACCTGCCGGGCGGTCGACCCGTCCGGCAGCGTCACGGTGATCAGGTCCTTGGTCAGGAGGCCGCCCGCGGTGTCGGGCAGGTTGCCGGTCGCCTCGACCCGCACCTCCAGCAACGCCTTGTCCGGCGCGGAGATCGTGGCCACGTCGTACTGGCTCTCGCCGAGCTTGACCGGGCGCTGCCGGCCGAGCCGGATGCCGGTGACCTTCATGCCGAGCTCGCGGTCGCCGAAGCGGATCTTCTGCGTCTGGTCGGAGAACTGCGGGGGAGCGGCGGCGCGCTGCAGCACGTGCGGCGGGTTGTCGGTGCGCTTGCCGGACGGGACCTCGGCGCGCTGCTCCAGCGACTTGGCGCCGAGCGTGCCGAGCACGAGCGACTCGGTGCCCTCCTGCGGGTCGGGCACGGTGTAGACGACGAAGACCGAGCCGTTGGCCGGCAGCCGGTCGGCGGGCAGCACCTGGCGCTTGCCCGGCACCTCCAGCGCGAGTTCGGACGGCTGCGGGGCGAACCCCTGCCAGTTGGTGCGGTGGAAGCCGCTGTCGGTCTCGTTGAGCTTCTCGACCTTCATCCTGACCACGCGCAGCCGTGACCCGGCCTCCGCGCGCACAGTGCCCTCGGCGGTGAACCAGATGTCCGGGTTCGCCCAGCCGGTGACGGCGGTGCCGAGCAGGTCGTCGCGCAGCTTGATGTCGGCGTTGCCGAGGCCGAGGTCGACGTTGTTGCGCTTGCCGTCGTCGGGCAGCACGGCCAGGAAGTCGCGACCGGCGGTCAGGTCCTGCTGCTTGGACGGGTCGAACTCCTTGCCGTCGGTGCGCACGAGCTTGCCGGTCGGCGTGCTGCGGTTGCCCTTCTCCGGCACCTGAGGTGACTGCACCTCGTAACGGACCTCGTCACCCGTCTTGGTTACTTCCTTGAGCGGCACGGGCACCCAGTCGGTGCCGGCGCCGGTGCCGGGGACCTGGACCGGCCCGCACCACAGCCGCTTGTCGACCTCGGACTCAAGACCCGTCTTCTGGAACCAACAGCTGACGGCGGCGGCGCCCGCTCGTGCCACGTAGCCGTACTCCAGCGTGTAGGCGAGCTGGGCCTCGGCGTTCGCCTGCAGGTCAGAGGCTTCTGCGAGCTTCTTGCCGTCCACCGTGAGCTGGACCGCGGCCGGCTGAGCGGCGGGAGCTGTGGCACATCCGGTCACTGCCAGAAGGACCGCCAGACCCAGCACCGCACAACGCACAGTCCTCGCGCCCCTCACCAGTTGAAACCACAACGTCACTACTGGTTAAAGGCGGCGTTCACACTTTGGGGTTGCCCTGGGCGAGTGTGGCTCAAATCACACTGCGGTAGACCTCGACCGTTTGCGCGGCCATCGTGGACCAGGAGAACTCCTGCTCAGCGCGGGTGCGTCCGGCGGCTCCGAAACGCTTCGCGCGCTCGGGGTCTGTGACGAGTTCGTTGATCGATTCGGCGAGCTGCTGTCGATAAGTCGACAAATCATTCTCGTCGTAGTGGACGAGAAGGCCCGTCTCGCCGTGCACGACGACCTCGGGGATGCCACCGACGTCGCTCGCGACGACCGCCGTGCCGCACGCCATCGCCTCCAGGTTCACGATGCCCAGCGGTTCGTACACCGACGGGCACGCGAACACCGTCGCGTGGCTCAGGATCTGCCGGACCTCGGCGGGCTGCAGCATCTTCTGGATCCAGAAGACACCCGGACGCGCCTGGGAGAGCTCGCTGACCGCCTGCCGGGTCTCCTCGGCGATCTCCGGGGTGTCCGGCGCCCCGGCGCACAGCACGATCTGCGCTTCCGGGTCGATGTGGTGCGCGGCCGCCACGAGATGACCGACGCCCTTCTGCCGAGTGATCCGTCCCACGAACGCCACGATCGGCTTCGCGGGATCGATTCCACGGGACGTCAGGGCGTCCGTCTCGGTCACGGGGTGGTAGGCGACGCTGTCGATCCCGTTGCGGACGACGTGCACCTTCGCCGGGTCGAGCGCAGGATAGGCGTCGAGCACGTCGGTCCGCATGCCCTCGCTCACGGCGATGACCGCGTCGGCGTGTTCGTACGCCGTGCGCTCGGCCCACGAGGAGATCCGGTACCCGCCGCCGAGCTGCTCGGCCTTCCACGGCCGGCGCGGTTCCAGCGAGTGCGCCGTCACCACGTGCGGGATCCCGTGCAGGAGTTTGCCCAGGTGACCGCCCATGTTGGCGTACCAGGTGTGCGAGTGCAGGAGGTTCGCCGCGGACACCGCGGCGGCCATCTCAAGATCGACCGCGAGGGTCGTCAAAGCCGCGTTCGCCTGCTCCAGGCTGTGCGGTGGGTTGTGGGCCGTGGCATCCGATCGGGGTGCACCGAAGCAGTGCACGTCGACGTCCACGAGTTCGCGAAGATGGGGCACGAGGAAACCCACGTGCACACCAGCTCCACCGTAAACCTCCGGCGGATACTCCCGCGTCAGCAGCGCAACTCGCACGCACTCACCGTAGATCACGGACGTCCCTGTTGGGACAAACCGGTTTGCGTCTGGTTCGAGAACGATCGCACGGATAGGGTCACATACCGTGAAGGGGCAGCCGCACGTTCTCGGAATTGTGCTTGCCGGTGGTGAAGGCAAGCGCCTGTGGCCACTGACGGCCGACCGCGCGAAACCGGCTGTGCCCTTCGGGGGCAACTACCGGCTGGTCGACTTCGTGCTGTCGAACCTGGTCAACGCGGGGCTCGCGAAGCTCTGCGTGCTGACGCAGTACAAGTCGCACTCACTGGATCGCCACATCTCGACGACGTGGCGCCTGTCCAATGTGCTCGGTCAGTACGTGACACCGGTACCGGCGCAGCAACGCCTGGGCCCGCGCTGGTACACGGGCTCGGCGGACGCGATCTTCCAGTCGCTGAACCTCGTCCACGACGAGAAGCCGGACCACGTCGTCATCTTCGGCGCCGACCACGTGTACCGGATGGACCCGGGCCAGATGATCTCGCAGCACGTCGAGTCGGGCGCGGCCGTGACCGTCGCCGGTATTCGGGTGCCGCGCAACGAGGCCAAGGCGTTCGGGTGCATCGACAGCGACGCCTCCGGGAAGATCACGCGCTTTCTGGAGAAGCCGTCCGAGCCGCCGCACGTGCCGGACGACCCAGACGTGACTTTCGCTTCAATGGGCAACTACGTGTTCACCACTGAGGCGTTGCTGGACGCGCTTCGCGGGGACGCGTTGAACCCCGACTCGGATCACGACATGGGTGGCGACATCATCCCCATGCTGGTGGACCGGGGGAAGGCGCACGTCTACGACTTCCAGGACAACGACGTGCCCGGCGCTACCGACCGGGATCGCGGGTACTGGCGGGACGTCGGGACCATCGACGCCTACTACGACGCTCACATGGATCTTGTTTCGGTCCATCCGATCTTCAACCTGTACAACCAGTTGTGGCCTATTCGGACTGCCACTCCGCCTTTGCCTCCCGCGAAGTTCATCGCCGGAGGGTCCGCTGAGGACTCGATGGTCGGGCCCGGGGCGATCATCTCCGGGAAGATCCACGGGTCGGTGGTCTCTTCCGACGTCATCGTCGAGGTCGGGTCTGTGGTGCAGGGGTCGGTGCTGTTGCCCGGGGTTCGGATCGGCAAGGGTGCTGTTGTGCGGCGGGCTATTTTGGACAAGAACGTTGTGGTGCCGGATGGGGCGTTGATCGGTGTGGACGCTCCTATGGATCGGGAGCGGTACACGGTTTCTGCTTCCGGGGTGACGGTGCTTGGGAAGGGTGTTCGGGCTTACTGAGTCGCTCTGTCCGTAGCGTTCCCTGGCTTGCTTGCGGCGGGATTGCGTTGCGTGCTTCCCCTGGGGGCTCTGCCCCCAGACCCCCGGCAATCTGATCGGGGGAGGGCGCCCTCGGCGGGTAGATGGCACGCCTGTTGCGTTGGGCGGCTGCCTGTTGCGTAGTTGGCTTGCGTTGGCGGTGGGGTCCCGTCCCAAGTCACACCAAGAGCGGGCCACATGCAGCAAGAGCTGTGGTGCGACTCGTGACGGGACCCCACCGCCGGGCGCGCTCGGTAGGACGGCTCGCCTTCGGCTTCGCGGGCGATCAGGTGCTGCCCTTAGGTCAGGGTCTGCGGGCCGCTACCAGTAGGCCGTCGCCCAGCGGGAGGATCACCGGGACCAGGCGGTCGTCCTCCTTCACCAGGCGGGCGATGTCGCGCATGGCTTGGGTCGAGTCGTCTCGTTTGCTCGGGTCTACGACGGCGCCGTGCCAGAGGACGTTGTCGAACGCGATCACGCCGCCCGGGCGCAGCATGCGGACGCCGTGTTGCAGGTACTGCGGGTACTCGGGCTTGAAGGCGTCCACGAAGACGAGGTCGTACGCCGCGTCCGTCAGGCGTGGGAGGACGTCCAGTGCCTTGCCCATGATCAGGCGGGTGCGCGACGGGGAGATGCCTGCCGCCGCGTAGGCCTCGCGGGCCGCTCGTTGGTGTTCTGAGGCCACGTCTATCGAGGTCAGGATGCCTGAAGGTGGCATGCCTGCCAGCAGGTAGAGGCCGCTGGTGCCTGCACCGGTGCCGATTTCGACGACCGCGCGGGCCTGGAGTGCGGTCGCGAGGAACCGCAGGGCGGCGCCTCCGCCCGCGCCGATGGGCACGCAGCCCAGTTCCTGGCCGCGTGCTCGTGCTGCCAGGTGCACGTCGTCCTCGGGGAGGTACTGCTCGACGTACTCCCGCAGGGCCGATTCCGGGGTCACGGGGTAGCAGGTTAGTGCTTCCGGTGCCCAAAACGGGTGAACGTGGCCCGAACCGAGATTCTCAGGGTGCTCTCAGCCCACTCTCACGATCGTTTAAAGCGCGCAGGAGAAGGTACAGAAGCAACAAGCCAGGCTCTAGTCGGGAACAAGCCGGACCCGTCGCCCGTTGAGCCGCATAAGGGTCGCCGGGCGGCCCACATGGAGGTGCCGAAACACCTGATGCGCACGCAGTCGAGTTCTCCGGAGGCCGTCGCGCCCATCGAGACGGCCGACTGGACGCCGCCCTCGTGGGACGCGATCGTCCGTGAGCACGCGGACAGGGTCTACCGGCTCGCGTACCGCTTGACCGGCAACCAGCACGACGCCGAGGACCTGACGCAGGAGACTTTCATCCGCGTCTTCCGGTCGCTGGCGTCGTACAAGCCGGGCACCTTCGAGGGGTGGCTGCACCGCATCACCACCAACCTCTTCCTCGACATGGCACGCCGGCGCAGCCGCGTGCGCATGGAGGCGCTGCCCGAGGACAACGACCGCCTCGAGGGTGACGACCTGTCCCCTGAGGAAATCTATGACGAGAACCACCTGGACCCCGACCTGCAGGCCGCGCTGGACGAGCTCCCGCCGGAGTTCCGTGCCGCGGTCGTGCTCTGTGACGTGGAAGGCCTTTCCTACGAGGAGATCGGCGCCACGCTCGGGGTGAAGATGGGTACGGTGAGGAGCAGGATCCACCGGGGCCGCCAGGCTCTGCGGGTCGCGCTCGAACGCCGTCGTCAAGAATCGTTGCTGGAGGACTCTGCATGACCGACCTCCGTGGTTGGGGCCTGCCTGAGCAGCATCTCTTGCCGGATGCCGTGGTCGCGTTCGTGGACGGAGAACTGTCCTCGACCGCCCACGAGCGAGCCTCCGCGCACATCCAGCGCTGCGGCTTCTGCGCATTCGAGACCTTCACGCAGCAGCAGGCGCGCTCCGCGGTGCGCACCGCTTCGACGCCCACGGCGTCGGCCTCGCTGCTGGACAGGCTCGGCGCTATCCCCCAGGAGGTCGAGTTGCCGTCCGCTCCGGACGGGCTCGCGATCACCGAGGACGGTCAGTTCGTCGCCGTGCAGAGGACGGACAAGCCCGCGTTCGGCTCAGGGCCGGTGCTGGGTTCGTCGAGACCTCTGGGCAGCAACGGCTGGTTCAGCGGCCGCCGTGCCCGCCAGGGTGCCGGGGTCGTCGTGAGCGGCATGTTGCTGAGCGCGCTCGCGTTCACCACGCCGGAGAGCGACGCGCCCGCCACGACGCCGGTTCCGCAGAACGCCGGCGCGATCTTCGCGACCACCCCCTGACAGTCATTTCACTGTTCGTGAGGCACGCTGTAGTTCAGCACTCCTAGCGGAAAACTCGGGGAGAGATGAGCCAGCAGTCGCCCAACGGCCAGACGTCCACACCCGTTTCCGGAGTGGACGACGGAGCTCATCGCCGGCTCCGGCCACGGCCACTGGTGCAGCCGCCGGTCGACCCCGCGTCCGCCACCGCCTTCGGCCGCCCGGACGGTGTCGCCGGGGCGTTCGCCGCGCGCGACGTGCCCGTGTCTCAGCTCCAGTCCGCGCCGCCGCCTCCCGAGTCCCTCGTGACGGCGTTCGGTCGTCAGGGCTCTCAGGAACTGTTGCAGCGGCCGCCGCAGCCCGTGTCCGACCCGGATCCGGACATCGATCCGGTGTTCTGGGGCGACAAGCCCGCCGGTGACCCGTGGCGCGACCCGGCCTCCGGCGCCGTGATCGGCCCGCCCGCCGTCGGTGAGGACCCGCCGGGCGAACCTGAGCGCAAGCCGGAGCCCGGTCCGCAGCTGAGCGTTCCCGAGCTGCTGTTCGGCCGTCGGGTGAAGCCCACCGCGATGGCGTTGCTGCTCACGGTCGCGCTCGTGCTCGGCGCCGTCGGTGGTCTCGTCGGCTGGCTGATCGGACGGGCCGGAAACCCCCTGACCGACTCGACCGTCACGCTGGCCGAGGTCACGGAGGGCAAGGAACGTCCCGCCGGCTCGATCTCGGAGATCGCCAAGCGCGTCACGCCCAGCGTCGTCTCGATCGAGTTCAAGGGCGCGAACGTCGCGGGCGTCGGTTCGGGCGTCATCATCGAGGCCGGCGGCTACATCCTGACCAACGACCACGTCGTCGCCCCCGCGGCCCAGGACTCCTCGGCCAAGCTCAGCGCCGTCTTCACCGACGGCACCCGCGCCCAGGCCCGCGTCGTCGGCCGCGACCCCAAGACCGACCTCGCGGTCATCAAGGTCGAGGTCACCAACCCCACCGTCCTGCAGTTCGGCAACTCCGACGACCTCCAGGTCGGCGACAGCGTGATCGCCATCGGCTCGCCGCTGCAGTTGTCCAACACCGTCACCGAGGGCATCGTCTCCGCGCTGCACCGCCCGGTGACCGCCGCCGGCGAGAACGGCGGCCCGCAGGTCACCTACGACGCGATCCAGACCGACGCCGCCATCAACCCGGGCAACTCGGGCGGCGCGCTGGTCGACTCGCGCGGCGCCCTGATCGGCATCAACTCGTCGATCCGCACCGAGACCGGCGGTTCGGTCGGCCTCGGGTTCGCGATCTCCGGCAAGCAGGCCCGCAAGATCAGTGAGGAACTGATCCGCAACGGCCAGGTCAAGCACGCGGACATGAACCTCAACGTGAAGTCCGTGTCCGCGGAGACCTCCGAAGGCGCCCAGGTGCAGAACGTCCCCGCCGGTGGCGCGGCCGCGGCCGCGGGCATCCAGGAGGGCGACGTCATCACCAAGGTCGGCGACCGCATGGTCCGCAACGCCGCCGAACTGGTCGTCGCGGTCAGGGAGCACGAAATCGGCGAAACCGTGCAGGTAGTCCTTGCCCGCCAAGGCCGCGAGCTGAAACTAGACGTCACACTCAAGAGCGACTGAGAAGTAGGCTGAGACCTGTGTTCGACAGCATCGGATGGGTAGAGATCCTCATCATCGTCGTCGCGGGTCTCTTCATCCTGGGGCCCGAACGCCTGCCATCGGCCGCGGCCTGGCTGGGCAAGACGGTGAGGCAGGTCCGCGAGTACGCGACCGGCGCGCGGGAGCAGTTGAAGCAGGAGATGGGCCCGGAGTTCGAGTCGCTCCGCAAGCCCCTCGAAGACCTGCGGGAGCTGCGCAACTTCGACCCGAAGCGCGCGGTGACGAAGCACCTCTTCGACGACTCCGAACCGACCAAGTCCAACGGCTACCCGACGCCGTCGACCCCGCCCGCGGCCGAACAGCGTCCGCTCGCACCGGGCGAGCGTCCGCCGTACGACCCGGACGCGACCTGAGTTTCTAGCGACCCGCGGGGGAGACGTTCAGCAAGCGTCCCGCCAGTCCGCGTGAACGAACCGAGAGCTTCGTGGCGATCTCGGTCAGCACCTGAGCCGCGGCTGACTCCGGCACCGCCTGCACGATCGGCGTGCCCGAGTCGCCGTTCTCCCGCAGCCGCGGGTCGAGCGGCACCTGGCCGAGCAGCGGCACGTCGGAGCCGATGGCCTTGGTCAGCGACTCCGCGACGGCCGCGCCGCCACCGGTGCCGAAGACGTCCATGCGGGAGCCGTCGGGCATCTCCAGCCACGACATGTTCTCGATGACACCCGAGACCCGCTGGCGGGTCTGCAGCGCGATCGACCCGGCGCGCTCGGCCACCTCGGCGGCGGCCTGCTGCGGGGTGGTGACGACCAGGATCTCGGCGTTCGGCACGAGCTGGGCGACGGAGATCGCGATGTCGCCGGTGCCGGGCGGCAGGTCGATCAGCAGCACGTCCAGGTCGCCCCAGAACACGTCCGCGAGGAACTGCTGCAACGCCCGGTGCAGCATCGGCCCGCGCCACACGACCGGCGTGTTGCCCGGCGTGAACATGCCGATCGAGATGACCTTCACGCCCTGCGACTGCGGCGGCATGATCATCTTCTCGACCTGGGTGGGCTTGCCCTCGACAGCCAGCATGCGCGGGATCGAGTGGCCGTAGATGTCAGCGTCGACGATGCCGACGGACAGTCCGCGGGCGGCCATCGCCACGGCGAGGTTCACGGTGACAGAGGACTTGCCGACGCCGCCCTTGCCGGACGCGACGCAGTACACGCGCGTCAGCGAGCCCGGCTGGGCGAACGGGATGACCGGCTCTTCCGCACCGCCGCGCAGCGTCTTGCGGAGCTCGGTGCGCTGGGCGTCGCTCATCACGTCGAGGTCGACGCGCACGGACGAGACGCCGTCCAGGGCCGTGACGGCCGCGGTGACGTCCTTGGTGATCTTGTCGCGCATCGGGCAGCCCGCGACCGTGAGGAAGATGCCGACCACCACGACGCCGTCCGCGCCGACCTCGACGTCCTTGACCATGCCGATCTCGGTGATCGGGCGGCGGATCTCGGGGTCCTGCACACCGGAGAGCGCCTTGCGGACGTCCTCGACGGTGGGGAGTGGCTGTGTGGTGGTCACCGACCCATGCTACGTCCGGTTCGCGCCTCTCCTACCGGCCGGTCACTTCTCCGTGCAGGCCCAGGTCGTAGCCGGGAGGGCGCTGTCCGTAACATCGACGCCCGTGCCGGAATCGGGTAGTTCCCGGTTGCCCACCCGTGTCGAGCTAGGGGTGTGGCGATCGTTCCTCCGCGCGCATGCACGGATCACGAGGGTCCTCGAGGCCGAACTGATTGCTGAGCAGCGCCTATCGCTCGCGGCGTACGACGTGCTGGTTCAACTGGCCGAGACGCCTTCCATGCGCATGCGCATGACCGAACTGGCCGATGCCGTCCTGCTGTCCCGCTCTGGCGTGACCCGCCTGGTGGACCGTCTGGAACGGGCAGGCCTCGTCGGGCGGGAACGCGCCGACGGTGACGGACGCGGCATCGTGGCCGTGCTCACACCGCTGGGCGCCGAACGCCTGCGCAGTGCCTCCACCACCCACCTCGCCGGCGTCGCCGAGCACTTCGGGGAGAGCTTCGGCCCCGGTGAGCTCGAGGCCTTCGGCCGCACGTGCGATCGCCTGGCCGCGGACGACGTCTTTCCGTGATCACGGTGGTGGGACTGGTGCACGTCGAGGCTGGCCGCCTCCTCGTTGTTCGCTCACGCAACAAGAAGGCCTTCTACCTTCCCGGCGGCAAGATCGAGCCAGGTGAGACCCCCGTTGACGCCGTGCGCAGGGAGGTCAGGGAAGAACTCGGCATCGAACTCGACGACCCCGAGGTCCTCAAGCGCTACGTCGCCCCGGCCTACGGCGAGGGTGAGGGCGCGATGGTCGACATGACCTGCTTCACGGCCTCGTTGCTGGGCACGCCGCAGCCCACGAGCGAGATCGCCGAACTGACGTACGTGACGCGGGACGAGTACCGCGGGCACGCCGAGACCGCTCCCGCGATCCACGAGGTCCTGGCGGACCTGGTCGCGAGTGGACGGATCAGGACGTGATCCGGCGCACTTCCGCCATCACCTGTTCGTCCACGTCGGCCGCAGACAGTTCCGCGTAGTACTCCAGCGTCTCGTAGATGTCGCGCAGCGCCGCCAGCTCTTCCGCCTCCGGCAGGTCGTGGCTGAAGTGCTGATGCACCCACTCGGCAAGTTCCCGCGGTGACATCTCTCCGGCGAGCGTGCGCCGGGCCATCAGCCGCAGTCCTTCTTCCCTGCCGGCGTCGCTTCGGTGCTCGTGGTGGTCGAGCCCGAGTTCCCGCAGCGCGTCCTCCATCAGCGGCGGAACCTCTTCCCACGCACGTTTCAGCGAGGCTCCGGCCAGCATGCTGACGGCGGGACCGTCGACGCCCGCGACAACCAGTTCACAGGCCGCGAGCACGACGTCGGTGTCCCTGGCCTCGTTCACGTGCCACAACGCCACGACCTCGCGGAACTCCTCGACCGTCAAGGCCGGACCTTCTTCAGGTTGTTCTGCTCCTTCATCAGCTTCTCCAGCTCGCCGCGGATGAAGTCGCGCGTCGCCACCTCGCCCAGCGCCAGCCGCACCGCCGCCAGCTCCCGCGCCAGGTACTCGGTGTCCGCCTTGGTCTGCGCCGCCCGCGACCGGTCCTCCTCCAGCGACACCCGGTCCCGGTCGTCCTGCCGGTTCTGCGCGAGCAGGATCAACGGCGCGGCGTAGGCGGCCTGCGTCGAGAACGCCAGGTTCAGCAGGATGAACGGGTACGGGTCCCATCGCAGCGACACGGCCACGAGGTTCACCACGATCCAGGCGAGCACGATCAGCGTCTGCCAGAACAGGAACTTGCCGGTGCCGAGGAACCGCGCGAGCCGTTCGGAGAGCTGGCCGAAGGTGTCGGGGTCGATCGAGAAGCGGAAGCCGCGTGGTTCGCGCGGCAGGTCGAGTCTGCGCCGAGGCAGCAGTTCAGGCATGGCTCAGTCCCGTCTCGCGCCAGTTCGCCGGCAGCAGGTGGTCCAGCACGTCGTCCACGGTGACGGCGCCGAGCAGGTGCTCGGCCTCGTCGAGCACGGGGGCGCACACCAGGTTGTAGGTCGCGAAGTACCGCGTCACGTCGCTCAGCGAGGCGTTCGGCGCCAGGGAGGTCAAGTCCGTGTCGAGCACTCCGGCGACGAGGTCGAACGGCGGTTCGCGCAGCAGTCGTTGGATGTGCACGCAGCCGAGGTAGCGGCCGGTCGGCGTCGCGGAGGGGGAGCGGCACACGAAGACCATCGACGCCAGCGCGGGCGTGAGGTCGGGATTTCGCACTCGTGCCAACGCTTCCGCGATCGTCGCGTCCGGCGTGAGGATGATCGGTTCCGGTGTCATGAGGCCACCGGCCGTGTCGAACGAGTACTCCAGCAGGCGCCGGACCGGGGCCGACTCCTCCGGTTCCATCAGTTCCAGCAACCGGTCCTTCATGCCCTCGGCGAGCTCGCTCAGCAGGTCCGCCGCGTCGTCCGGGTTCATCGCCTCCAGGATGTCCGCGGCGCGTTCCTCGTCCAGGTGCGACAGGACGTCCTTCTGGTCGTCTTCGGACAGTTCCTCGATGACGTCCGCGAGTCGTTCGTCGTCGAGCGCGTCCGCCACCTCGTAGCGGCGCTTGGGCGGCAGTTCGTGCAGGGAGTTCGCGACGTCGGCCGCGCGCATGCCCTCGAAGACCGCCACCAGTTGGTGCGCGCTCTGCGGCTGGCCCGCGATCTCGTTCACGCTCAGGCCGGCGACGTCCTCCCACCGCCACACCTGCACCGGTCCCTTGAGACTGAACCTGCCGGTCCGTTCGCGCCCGGCGACGCGGACCATGCGCCAGTCGCGGGTGCGGGTCACCTCCATCGCGGCGTCCACGACCACCGCGGTGGCGCCGTCCCCGACCTGGATCTTGGCGTCGAGCAGTTCGCCGATCACCAGCACCTCGTTGACGCGCTGGTGGAACGGCCGCAGGTTCACCGATCCGGTCGCGAGCGTCACGGCGTTCGGCTCGATCGAGGTGACCCGCAGCATCGGCACGAAGATCCGCCGGCGCGTCACGAGCTCGACGACCATGCCGAGCACGCGCGGCGGTTGCCGGTCGATGCGGAGGCTGATCACGACGTCACGGGCCTTGCCGACGGGTTCGCCGTCGGGGCCGAACACGGGAAGTCCGGCCAGTTGAGCGATGTAGATCCTGTTCACAGCCACCACAACACCCAGGCTAGATCAGGTCCGGGCCGCCCACCCGGCAATGTCGGCGCAGATCACCGCCATGTTCTCGAAGTCCTCTTCCAGGCACCAGATCCAGTTGGCGACAGCGCGGTGCAGCGTCCAGTCACGCGCCTTCGCGACGTCCAGCTCTCCCGCGTCGCAGATCGCGAGGAACCGGTCGGTGAGCCCCCGGTGGCCATCCAGTTCGTCGAACCTGTTCCACAGCAACGGAATCGCGCAGTACTCGGGATCGCCGGACAGCGGTTTCGGGTCGATCACCAGCCACGGCTCGCGGTCGCCGCGCAGCACGTTCTGGTAGTGCAGGTCCTCGTTGACCAGCGTCGTACCCATCGGCCTCGTCCCGGCCTCGCGGGCGGCGTCGAGCAGCTTCGCGGGGATCGCGGGATGGCTTCGGAGGGTGTTCGCGAAGCGCCGGATCTCGCCGGGAGCCTCGACACCGCGGTGGCGGCGCAGCAGCTCGCCGATCACTCCGACGGCCAGGTCGATCGGCTCGTCGTCGAGTGAGTGCTGGTCGAGGCGTTCCAGCAGCAGCGCGCCGAGCTCCTCGTCGTGGCCGAGCAGCTGGACGGCGCCGTCGCCGTTGTAGAGCTTGAGCGCCAGCGGTTCCTGCGCGGTCTCGTCGTCGACCCAGCTGAGTTTGAGCACGGCTGGATGGCCGTCGGCTCGCCTGACCGGCAGCACGACGGCGCAGAACCCGTTCATCAGCGCGCCGTCCGGGGTGAGTTGCCAGCGGGCGCACGCCTTGGTGGCGAGCTTCGGCAGCTTCGCGACCCACTCGCCGGCGCCGTCACCCAGGCCCTCGCCGAAGCCCTCGGGCACGGTGATCATGAGCCGAACTCCAGCCGGTACACGGCGTCCCACTCCGGTCTGGTGTTGAGCCGGGCGGTCTTCAACGCCAGCGTCGTCTCGTCGTCCGGCTCGGTCAGGTGCGCGACGGCGGACGCGTCGATGAGGTGCGAGTGCGTGCTGGGGGAGCGGACGGTGACGGTGACCTCTGCTCCGTCGGTCAGTCCCGGCACCTCCGGTTCGGTGCCGCCGGAGATGATCCACAGCGCGTCGGCACGCCAGTGCGCGTGCACGAGACGGGGTTCGTGGCCGGGTGAGGTGATCCAGACGGCCGCCGCTTTCCGCAGCGCCGCGTCCAGTACTCGAGTGATCTCCACCGGTTCAGCCTGCCAGGCTTTGTGAAACGGGACTCAGCGGATATGCGCCCGGAGATGATGCGTGCCACTGTGGCGCTCATAGTTACCGGCCGGTACAAGGAGGTACTCCAGTGGTCGACCAGCAGCGTCCCCGTCGCTCGTGTCTGGCGGTCCCCGGCTCGAGCCAGAAGATGATCGACAAGGCGCGCACGCTGCCGGCGGACCAGGTGTTCCTGGATCTCGAAGACGCCTGCGCCCCGCTGGCCAAGCCCGACGCCCGCAAGACCATCGTCGCGTCGCTGAACGAGGGCGGCTGGGGCGACAAGGCCCGCGTCGTGCGCGTCAACGACTGGACGACGGAGTGGACCTACCGCGACGTCACCGAGGTCGTCGAGGGCGCCGGCGCGAACCTCGACTGCATCATGCTGCCGAAGGTCCAGACGCCCGAACAGGTCGTCGCGCTCGACTTCCTGCTCACCCAGATCGAGAAGACGATGGGCTACGAGGTCGGCAAGATCGGCATCGAGGCGCAGATCGAGAACGCCCTGGGCCTGAACAACGTCAACGCGATCGCCACCGCGTCCCCGCGCGTCGAGACGATCATCTTCGGCCCGGCGGACTTCATGGCGTCGATCAACATGAAGTCGCTGGTCGTCGGCGAGCAGCCGCCCGGCTACGACGTCGGCGACGCCTACCACTACATCCTGATGCGGATCCTGATGGCCGCGCGGGCCCACGACAAGCAGGCCATCGACGGCCCCTACCTGCAGATCCGCGACGTCGAGGGCTACAAGCGCGTCGCCGGTCGTTCCGCGGCGCTGGGCTTCGACGGCAAGTGGGTGCTGCACCCCGGCCAGATCGACGCGGCCAACGAGGTCTTCAGCCCGAAGCAGGACGACTACGACCACGCCGAGAACATCCTCGACGCGTACGAGTTCTACACGTCCGAGGCGGGCGGCAGGCGCGGCGCGGTCATGCTCGGCGACGAGATGATCGACGAGGCGTCGCGCAAGATGGCGTTGGTGATCTCCGGCAAGGGCCGTGCTGCGGGCATGACGCGCGCGAACGTGTGGACGCCGCCGGAGGACTGATTCCGTTACGGATTGTGCTCCACTTCACCCTGAATGTCACTGGACGTGTTCGATCGTCACAGGCTGCATTCAAAGCGGGTGAAGTGGCGCACAATCCGTCACCGAAGTTTGCGGTCTGCCCCCGGCGTGGGGGCATGCTCTGGGCATGTCACGTTCGAGTAACGGCAAGACGAGCAGACGGTTGCGGCTCTTCAAACGTCGCGAGGACGACCTGCTCGAGCGCAGCTTCCGCAGCTGCCCGGGATGCGCTTCCGACGTCCACGTGTTCGCCGACGTCTGCCGCCACTGCGGTGGCGCACTGGAGATCGCCCTCGCGGGCTGAGCTTTCCGCTAGTACGTGCTGCTGTTCACGCCCGCGATGATCGCGATGACGATGATCGCGAAGTAGGCCAGCCATCCGGCGATGACGAGGTAGCCGACGATCAGGCCGGCCATGGCCAAGCCGTGTCCTTCCTCCTCGCCTCGCTTGATCTTCCCCATCGCGATGTGGCCGAAGACGACGCCGACGATCGCCGTCACGCCACACGACACGAAACCCACGCAGGACAGAACCAGCGAGAGAATCGCACTCTGCTGCGACTTCGGCGGCATGGGCGGCGGGTAGCCGTAGCCGTAGGGCGGCTGCTGGCCGTACGGGCCGGGCTGGCCGTAAGGCGGCTGCTGCTGGGCGTACGGATCCCCCGGCTGCTTCGGGTTGTACGGGTCGTAGGTCATGCGGGTCCCCCTAGAAGTGGTGAGGCGGGATCTTAAGGTCCTGCCTTTCAGTTCGTCGCGTGTGGGTGCGCGATTACACCTGTCAGGGATGCTGTTTCGGTACAGCAGGTGCCACCGTTGTTGCGGAGAGCACACCCCGGTCGCAAACGGGCGTTAACCGGTCCATACTCGCCGGTAACCAAAGCCTTGGAAGGGAAGTGCGATGGCGCGCCTCGCCCAGACCGCGGGTCTCACGGACATCCAGGAAGAAATCCTCGCGACCGTTCGCACGTTCGTGGACAAGGAGATCATCCCGCACGCCCAGACGCTGGAACACGGCGACACGTACCCCGCCGACATCGTCGAGGGCATGAAGGAGATGGGTCTCTTCGGCCTGACGATCCCGGAGGAGTACGGCGGCCTGGGCGAGTCCCTGCTGACCTACGCGCTGGTGGTCGAGCAGATCGCGCGGGGCTGGATGAGCGTCTCCGGCGTCATCAACACCCACTTCATCGTGGCGCACATGCTCAAGCAGCACGGGACGCCCGAGCAGAAGCAGAAGTACCTGCCGCGGATGGCCACCGGTGAGGTGCGCGGCTCGTTCTCCATGTCCGAGCCCGAACTCGGCTCCGACGTCGCGGCGATCCGCACTCGCGCCGTCCGCGGCGATTCCGGCTACACGATCAACGGCCAGAAGATGTGGCTGACGAACGGTGGCACGTCCAACCTCACCGCCGTGCTGGTGAAGACCGACGAGGGCGCCGAGAAGCCGCACCAGAACCTCACGACGTTCCTGGTCGAGAAGCCCGAGGGCTACGGCGAGGTCCTGCCGGGCCTCACGATCCCCGGCAAGATCGACAAGATGGGCTACAAGGGCGTCGACACCACCGAGATGGTGTTCGACGGCTTCGAGATCGCCGCGGACCAGGTGCTCGGCGGCGTCACCGGCCAGGGCTTCCGGCACATGATGGACGGCGTCGAGGTGGGCCGCGTGAACGTGGCCGCCCGCGCGTGCGGCATCTCGATCCGCGCCTTCGAGCTCGCGATCGAGTACTCGCAGCAGCGCAAAACGTTCGGCAAGGCCATCGTCGAGCACCAGGCCATCGCCTTCAAGCTCGCCGAGATGGCGACCAAGGTCGAGGCAGCGCACCTGATGATGGTCAACGCCGCGCGGCTGAAGGACTCGGGCCAGCGCAACGACGTCGAGGCCGGCATGGCGAAGCTCATCGCCTCCGAATACTGCGCCGAGGTGACGCAGGAGTCGTTCCGCATCCACGGCGGCTACGGCTATTCCAAGGAATACGAGATCGAGCGCCTGATGCGCGAGGCCCCGTTCCTGCTGATCGGCGAGGGCACGTCGGAGATCCAGAAGACGATCATCTCGCGCGGCCTGCTGCGCGACTACCAGTCACGCGGCTAGCCGCGAGTTGACGTTCGTCCGTTAGGGGCCAATCTTTCACGGGATTGGTCCCTGACGGTTTTTGCCCGCGGGCCATAAGGTTCGCTCACTTTGAGCACAGATCTGACACTTCCGAGACCTGTGTCGCCGCCACACGTGGTCCGTCTGGAGCTGGACACGTTCTCCGGCGTCGACCGCCCCGCGCTGGCCAAGTGGTTCGGCGACCTGTTCAGCGGCCTGCTCGCGCCCCTCTGCCCGGCCTCGGTCGAGGAACTCGTGGCAGTGGCGCGCGACTACCACCCTTCCGACACAACGCCCTGGGGTCCGCCGGGTTATGCCCGGCTCCTGCTCTCTTCGGGTGACTTCACTCTTCCGTCGTGGTCGGCCGCCCTCGACGACCTGCCGTCGTTCCTGCGCGTGCAACTCGTCCAGCTCGACTCCCAGGGCCTGCCCCTGGTGGACGACGGCTGGTGCGCGGAGATCCTGCTGAAGGACGATCCCGCCTTCCCGCACCAGATCACGGTCACGGCCGCGCGCTCGTTGTTCGGCGGCTGGATTTCCCATGCGGTGCAACAGAAATGGCTGTCGGTGTTCCGCTCGGGCGCTACGCTCGCGCAGGCCTGCGGCGGCTGGATCACGCTGGACCGCGTCGGCGTGCGGACCGCGCACGAGGTCGCCGCCGGCGTGGGCCTGGACGAATCCCTTTTCATGGCAGCGGAGTTGTCGCGCGGCCCGCACTGGGCGACGTTGCTGGGGCCGCGTCAGGTGGCTGCTTTGGGTGGTGTGCAAGAAGTCTGCGCCACCGCACCGGTTGTCGCTGTTGAGCATCTGGGCGGCGGACGCATTCTTCTGCAGTTGACGGAACACCTCGACGAGGTGCCGCCGGACGTCCTGCGCAAGCTGACCGAGTTCCTCACCCCGGTCCTGCACTGACCCGGCGAGATGCGCTGTCGTTTGGGACCCTGTCCTCCGTGAGGCCTTCACCGAAGACTGACGTGCTCATGGCTCTGGACACCGCCCTGCGCTCCACGGGCTTCGTCCGGCGTGGCCACGCCTGGCTCCAGGACCGCGGTGACGGGGTCGCCGGCTGGCTCGGCTTCGGCCTGGCGGGTTCGGTGGAGGTCAGCCCGTTGGTCGGCGTCTGCTTCCAGCGCTACGACGAGGTGTGCCGCACCCTCGGCGTCGGAATCCCGACCACGCCGTTCATCTCCACGCCGCTGGGCCACCTGATGGCTGACAAGCCCATCTGGAAGTGGACCTTCGAACCGGGCGGCGACCACACGCCCGTTGCCGCGTCGCTGGTGGCCGCTGTCCTGAAGCACGGCAAGCCGTACATCGACAAGCACGCGAAGTGGGACGCGCTGGCGCGTGAGCTCGTCGCGAAGCCCGAGTCGTTGCTCGACTTCGAACGGGCGCGCAAGCTCGCGATCATCCACGTGCTCAACGGGAACGCCGGTGCGGCCGGTGAGGTGCTGAAGAAGGAGCGGGAACGGGTGGCGGACAGCCGGGACGCCTACGCCCGCTCGTACCGTGCCTTCGCTCACAGGTTTGAAATCGCGTTCCCAAGATAGTCGAACACATGTTCGATTTATGGCGAACATATTGGTGCAAACGTTGGGCTTATGTCCGAAATGCCGCAACTCTCACTCTGGTCACACGTGGTAGTGATCACTCGTTCGGACTATAGGTAACCAGGGCTTCGTCAGTCAGGCTTCACGCCGACATAACTAGTTCGCGTGTCGTCGGGGGACATGCGCGAGCCTGGGGGCCCACTTTGTTGCACCGCCGCCGCGCGGCGAGTCAGTCACGCCTGCGCACGTCCAGAAACGTCTCCGCAGCCCTGCTGTCACTCGCCATGGCCGCCACCGTCGTGGCCGTAGTCGCCGACACGCCACGGACACCGGCTGCGCCGCAGCCCGTCACCGAGGCTCCCGACACCGCGACGGCCCTCAGCGCCGCTCGAGCGCAGGGCATCGAGGTCGAAGCGGTCAACATGCGCACGGAGACGCGCGAGGTGTTCGCACAGCCCAGCGGGCAACTCAAGGCCGCCGTCTCCGCACTGCCCCAACGCGTTCAGCGCGACGGCAAGTGGGCGCCGATCGACACGGCGCTGTCCACGACGGACAAGGGACTCGAGACCAAGGCGACCAGCGTCGGCCTGACGTTCTCCCGCGGCGGCACCGAGCCGCTGGTCCGGTTGGGCAAGGGCGGCAAGGAGTTCACCCTGACCTGGCCGGGCACGCTGCCGGCCCCGGTGGTGGACGGTCCGGTCGCGACCTACCCCGAGGTGTTCGAAGGCGTCGACCTCAGGATGACCGCGAAGAACGGCGGCTACGAGCAGCTGCTCGTCGTCAAGACCAGGACCGCGGCCGAGCACGTCGCCGCCGTGAAGCTCGGGATGCAGACCACTGGTCTGACCGTCCGCCCTGGTGCGCAGGGTGCGTTCGACCTGGTCGACGCCGCCGGCGAGGTCGTGTTCGCGGTGCCGCAGTCGCTGATGTGGGACTCGAAGCAGCCTGCCGAGACCGAGGCGCCGCGCATCGACCAGGCACCGGTCGGCGTCGAGTTCGCGGCGGACTCGCTCACGCTGGTGCCCGACCAGAAGCTGCTGACCGATCCCGCGACCGTGTACCCGGTGTACGTCGACCCGGCGCCCGCCGAGAAGTCCAACGTCGGGTGGACGACCGTGTACGACGACGGCTCCCACGCGATGAGGGAGAAGCCGCACTGGAACGGCGCGGACTCCCAGGCGGAGACGTACGCGTGGGTGAGGATCAACCCCACCGCGAGGTCCGGTCGCGCTTACCTGACGTCGCCGAAGCTGATCACGCGGTCGTACTTCCAGTTCGACACGAGCTTCCTCAACGGCAAGAGCGTTTCTTCCGCCCGCATGGACGCCACCGTCGTGCACTCTCCGACCTGCAACGCGTGGCACCAGCACGATCTGCACGTGGCCAACGGGGACATCGGGCCCTCCACGAACTGGAACAACCAGCCGGGCGACATCGGCGTCCTCACCAGCGCGAGCGTGCCCTCGGTGAACGGCAACTGCTCGGACCACAAGGCCCTCTCCTTCAACAAGGACACCTTCCACCACTGGCTCGACGTGACCGGCAACTCCACGTACTGGATCGGTTCGTCGGAGGACGAGAACGCCTGGCGCAAGTTCGATCCCAGCAAGTCGAAGCTGGTCGTCTACTACAACGGCCGCGCGGACACACCGAGGGACCCGTCGACCGAGGAGAACCTTCAGGCTTGCGGCAACTGCGCCGGCATGCCGTGGTACGGAGGCTCGTCGATCAAGCTGAAGGCCACCGTGTCCGATTCGGACGGTGACCAGGTCCGCGCGATCTGGGACGTCTACGACCAGGACCCGATCGACCACGTCAACACCCTGAGCAAGCGCGTCTTCACCGGCGCGCCACTGCCGTCCTGGTCGGTCGCCTCGCAGGACGTGCCGCTGACGGAGGTCAAGGAAGGCTATTTGGTCACCTGGTACGCCGCCGCCACGGACGACGCGTGGAAGTCGGAGTACGTGCTGGGGCCCAAGCAGTTCCGGGTCGACCGCAAGAACCCGGTCAACAAGCCGGACGTCAGCAGCCTCACCTACCCGGAGGACAACCGCTGGCACGGCGGCACCACGGTGCCGGGCAAGTTCACCTTCACCGCCAAGGACGCCGACACCGACAGGTTCGCCTACGGCTGGGGCGACGACACCACCCCGCTGTCGGCACAGGCCGACGCGCTCGGCGGCAGCGCGACGGTCACGCTGCCCATGCCCGGTGACGGCCCGCGCGACCTCTTCGTGCGCTCGGTCGACCGAGCGGGCAACGCCGGCCCGGCACGCGTCTACCACATCTACGTCCGTGCGGGCAGCGGCGCGATCGCCCAGTACGCCTTGGACGGCAACGTCAACGACACCGCGTACCTCGGCGACCGGCACGGCACGGCACACGGTGAGACGAGCTTCACCCCCGGCGCGGTGGGCTCCGCGCTCGCCCTCGACGGCATGGGTGGCCACGCCACCGCCCCGAGTGCCGTGCGCACCGACTCGAGTTTCAGCGTCTCGGCGTGGGTGCGCCTCGACGGCGGACTCGACCAGTACTGGCGTGCGGTCGTGAGCCAGGACGGCAACTCGGTGTGCGCCTTCTGCCTGCAGTACCAGGCGGACAACAGGCGCTGGGTGTTCGTGATGCCACAGCAGGACTCCGCGAACCCGACCACCTGGGGCGTCGTGAAGTCGCTGGAGGAACCCACACCGGGTGCGTGGACTCACCTCACCGGTGTGTTCGACGCCGACACCAAGGACGTCAAGCTGTACGTCAACGGCGTGCTGCAAGGCACAGGCAAGGCCACCTCGCCGTGGAACGCGACCGGTGCGCTGCGCATCGGCCAGGCCAAGGCGCAGGGCACCTTCCACCACAGCATGTTCGGCGCCATCGACGAGGTGCGCGTGCACGACCGTGCGCTGACCGATGCCGAGGTGCTCGGCGAGGTGCGGCGCGACAACGTCCAGGTCGGACACTGGCGGTTCGAGGACGCTCCGGGCACCACCGCGCGCAACTCCGTCACCAACGGAGCGAACGTCGCGCTTTCCGGCGGGGTGTCGTTCTTCGAACAGCGTCCGCAGCCGAAGAACAACGCGCTGCGTTTCGACGGCACCGGGCAGGCCCGCACCGCCGGCGCCGTCGTGCGCACGGACAAGAGTTTCACCGTTTCGGCGTCCGTCACGCTGGCGGACACCACCAGCCCGATGACCGTGCTGTCGCAGGACGGTCCGAGCTCCAGCGGGTTCGTGCTGCAGCAGCGGGACGGGCGCTGGCTCTTCGGGATGACCGAGGCCGGCGGCGGCACGGCGTGGAACGTGCTCGCGCAGAGCGCGCCGGGCACCGCGGTGAAGGACGTGCCGACGCATCTGGCCGCTGTCTTCGACACCGGCACCAAGAAGGCGACCCTCTACCTGAACGGTGACGAGGCCGCGGTGAGCGCTGCCGCCACCAAGCCGTTCTGGGACGCGGGTGGCGCGTTCGTGATGGGCACCGACCAGCAGGGCGCTTTCCTCAAGGGCGACCTCGACGACGTCCGCGTGCACAGCAGGACGCTGGCGGTCGACGAGATCCGCGACATCGTCAAGCTGGACGCCGATCCGGTCCGGCAGTGGCGCCTCGACGGTAACGCCGCCGACGCGTCCGGCAACAACGGCGGCCTGACGCTCGGCGACCCCGTCGACTGGGTGAGCGGCCAGAACGAGAACTCCGACCCGAAGGACCTCGCTGTCCGCCTGACCGGTGTCCCGGGGTCGTCGCTGCGCGCCGGACACGCGGTGGACACGTCGCGCAACTTCTCCGTCAGCGCGTGGGCACGACTGGACGCTGTCGTCACCGACCGCTACCCGGCCGTGCTGTCCCAGGACGGCAACACGGTCAGCGCCTTCCAGTTGCAGGCGACGCCGGACGGGCACTGGTCGTTCGCGATGTTCGGCAAGGACGAGACGAACGGCGGCGGCCGTCAGACACGGGCGATCGGCGCGGTGGCCCAGCAGGGCGTGTGGACCCACCTGGTGGGCACCTACGACGCCGCTCGCGACCGGATGACGTTGTACGTCAACGGCATCGAGGCCGCCTCCGCCACTCATCCGGATGCCTGGGACCGGCCTGACGGTCAGATCCGCATCGGCCGTGCGCAGTGGAACGGCGCCGACGTGGACCTGTTCCCCGGTGCGATCGACGACGTGGAGGTCCACAACCGCGCGCTGTTCGCGGACGAGATCCGCACGAAGTCGGGCCGTGACCTCAACCTCCTGCACAAGTGGCAGTTCGACGAGGGCGCCGGCGCCACCGCCGGCGACGCGGTCGGAGGCAAGGCGGGCACGCTCACCAACGCCACCTACGCCCCCGGCCGTCTCGGCAACGCGGTGAGCTTCACCGGCGCCGGCGAGGTGTCGACGGGCGCGGTACCCCGCACGGACCAGAGCTTCACGGTGTCGGCATGGGTGCACCTGCCGGAGGAATGCTCCACCGCCAAGTGCAAGAAGGTGGCGGTCAGCCAGGACGCGAACCAGAACAGCAAGTTCCGCCTCGGGTACTTCCAGGACAGGAACAACCCCGCCAACTGGATCTTCGAGATGCCCGAGGACGACCTCGGCAACACGGTGATCACGAAGGCCGCCGTGTCGGTCGAGCGTTCCGACTTCAACAAGTGGGTGCACCTGGTCGGCGTCTACGACCGCGCGGCCAAGCAGTTGCTGCTCTACGTCAACGGCAACCGGATGGGCGAGGGCGCGCTCAACAACGCCTGGACCGCGTCGGGTGGCGTGCAGATCGGCCGGTCGAAGCTGGCGGGCGTTCCGGCCGAGGCCGAACGGTGGACCGGATCCGTCGACGACGTCCGGATCTACACCGGTGCGACCAACCTCGACGGCGTGTTCAAGCTGTACAAGTCGTATCCGGCGCGGGAACAACCGGCCGCCACTCTGCCGGTCGCGGACGTCGGGCACTGGAAACTGGACGAGAAGACCGGCACGACCGCCGCGGACAGCAGCGGACGCGGCAACGCGCTCACCCTGAGCGCCGGCTCCACCTGGGGCGGTGGCCGCAACTCCGGCAGCGCCTGGTTCAACGGGTCGAGCGGCGCGGGGGAGACCGCGGGTCCGGTCATCGACACCTTGAGCAGCTACACCGTCACCGCGTGGGCCTACCCGGAGACCGGCATCACCGGCAACCGGTCGATCGTGGCGCAGGACGGCACGCAGGACAGCGCCTTCGTCCTGTCCTACAACGGTGACTCCGGCCGGTGGGCGGTCGTGCAGCCGCACGCGGACGTGAACGGCGGCACCGCCACCGTGCTCGTCTCGTCCGAGCCCGCCAAGATCGGCCGGTGGACCCACCTCGCGGTGGTGTACGACGCCGGCGACCCCGACAACCCCGACAACAAGCAGCTTCGCCTGTACGTCAACGGTGTGCAGTCCGCGGTCAAGGTGGGCGCGACCAGCTGGGATGCCAAGGGTCCGTTCACCGTCGGCCGCAGCAAGTGGGACGGCGTCAAGGGCAGCTGGTGGAACAAGGGCGTCGACGACGTCCGCGTCTTCGGCAAGGCGCTGACGCAGGGCGAGGTCAACCTGGTGCACAACGACGTCATGCTGAACGACGCCGGTCTCTGGAAGTTCGACGCGAGCAACGGCGACGACACCACCTGGCGTGCCAACACGCTGACGATGACGGGCGGCGTCACGTTCGGCCGCGGGGTGTTCGGCACCTCGGCGAACTTCGACGGCACCGGTTCCGCGACGGCCAAGGCGCACGGCGTCAACCCGCGTGACAGTTTCACCGTTCAGGCGTGGGCACGGCTGGAGCGGGATGACAGGACCTACACCGTGCTCGGCCAGGACGGAACCGAGGTCAGCGGCTTCGTCCTGCAGTACCGGCAGGAGTCCAAGAGGTGGGCCTTCGCCGCGCCCGTGCAGGACTCCACGGAGGCGCCGCTGGCGAAGGCTCTGTCCGCGGAGCCTGCCGTGCTGGGACGTTGGACGCATCTCGCCGGTGTGTACGACCACGGCGCCGGACTGCTGAAGCTCTACGTCGACGGAAAGCTCGTCGGCACCACGTCCGGCCGCATGTGGCTCGCTGACGGCCCGATGTCCGTCGGCAGGGGCAAGTCGGACGGCAAGGACGCAGACCGGTTCTTCGGGCTGATCGACGAGGTCCGCGTCGAGCTGGGCATGGCGCCCGACGCGACGCTGCTCGAACGGGCGTCCCGTCCGCTGTCGCCCGCGGGCCAGCTCGGCCGGTTCGTCAGCACCGCCGGTGCGGGCGAGCACTACACGGGCCTCACCGGCGTGGCACCGCTGCCGAACTACCGCTACGAGGGAGTGATGGGCCAGCCGCCGTCGTTGACCGAGCCGAACACGCAACCGCTGTACTCGTGCAAGTCGGGCAACGACCACTTCAGCTCGACCGCCGCGGACTGCGAGGGCGCGACGCTGATCGGTGAGACCGGCGCGGTCTACTCCGTGAAGCCCGTCAACATCCCGGCCGTCGAGCTCAACCTGTGCGTCGTCAACGCGGACAGGTTCACGGCCACGGCGGACGACTGCGAAGGCCAGACGAAGGTGAAGCGCCTGGGCTGGCTGCGCGGCTACGCGTCGCTGTCCCGCTACCTCAGCACGGCCTACCCGTGGGATCACTGGAGCACCACGCACGGTGTGGCCCCCGGTTACCGCTACGAGGGTTTCCTCGGGGTCGTCGGGCTGGTCGCCACACCCGGCACCGCTGTCCTCTGGCTGTGCCGCGAGGGCACCGACACGTTCAGCTCGCGGGACTCGACGTGTGGAGGCAAGGAACGCCTCGGAGGTATCGGCCATGTGTGGACCTCACCGCCGGAGGGCGTGGTGTCCAAGCCGTTGATGCGCTGCCGTGCCGGTGCGGCCGGCAACCGGTTCGATTCGGTCAGCAGCACCTGTGAGGGGCAGGTGGTCGAGGAGCAGCTCGGCCATGTGCTCGTGACCACGCCCACCACCGTCGCGACGTTCTGACCTCTGGGGGAGACGAACACCATGAAGCTCAAGCGCGCCCTCATAAGAGCGATGGCGGTATGCCTCGCGATCACCACCGTGTCGGTGGCGGTCGACGAGGCCGCCATCGCCGCGGGAAGCCCGTCGGTGAACGCGCCGGACGTGCCGTCCGTCGCGGTGTCGAACGGTTCGCTCGGCGCCCGCGGTCAGGACGAGGCGACAACGCGGGCGTTGAAGGGGAACCAGCCCGCGGGCGGTACTCAGCAGGGTGGCGGATCGTTCGCCGCCACCCCGTTCTCGGCGTCGTCCTCGTGGGAGGTGTCGCGGCAGAGCGGCGACTTCTCCTGGTCCTATCCGCTGCGAGTCCCACCGGCACCCGGCGGATTCAGCCCGTCGCTCGCCCTGTCCTACCGATCGTCCGCTGTGGACGGTCTGACGTCGGTGACGAACAACCAGCCGTCGTGGGTGGGTGAGGGCTGGGACCTCTCCGCCGGGTACGTCGAACGCGCCTACGGAAACTGCATGGACGACACCGAAGGCGGCACCACGCCGCCCAAGGTCGGCGACCTGTGCTGGCGCAGCGACAACGCGACCGCCTCGTTCGGCGGCCGCGGCGGCATGCTGATCAGGGACGGCGACACCGGCCCGTGGCGGCTCAAGGCCGATGACCGTTCGCGCGTCGAGCGCACCACGACGCAGGGCAACGGCGACAAGTTCAACGAGTCGTGGAAGATCACGACGGTCGACGGCACGCAGTACTTCTTCGGCACTAGGAACAACGCGAAGTCCACCTGGACCGTGCCCGTGTTCGGCGACGACGTCAACGAGCCCTGCCACGAGAACACGTTCGCGGCTTCGTCGTGCGACCGCGCCTGGCGGTGGATGCTCGACAAGGTCGTGGACCCGCGCGGCAACGTGGTCCTCTACAACTACGAGACCGAGACCAACAAGTACGGCAAGAACCGCGAGAACGCCGCTGTCTCCTACGTCCGCGCCGGCACGCTGGCTTCGGTCGAGTACGGCCTGCGCGACGACGTGAACGCGCCCGCCAGCGGTCGCGTGGAGTTCGGCCTGGAGAACCGGTGCGTCAAGGAGAGCAACTGCTCCCTCGACACCAAGGAGAACTGGCCGGACGCCGCGGTCGCGGATCGCTGCGACGCGGCGACCTGTCCCGACAAGCACCAGCCGACCTTCTGGTCGACGAAGCGCCTGTCGACGATCACGACCCAGGTCCGCAAGGGCAACGGCTACCAGAACGTCGACCGCTGGTCGCTGCAGCACGAGTTCCCCAAGACCAACGACGGCTACAACGCGGCGTTGTGGCTCAAGGGAATCACGCACACCGGTCTCGTCGGCGGTGAGCTCCCGCTGCCGCAGGTGACGTTCGAGGGCACCGCGATGCCGAACCGCGTCGACACCCCGACCGGCATCGGCCCGCTGAACCGCTTCCGCGTCACCGGCGTGGTCTCCGAGGCAGGCGGCGTCACCGCCGTGAAGTACGCCGCACCCGACTGCGTGCCCGGCACCGCGATGCCCGCCAACCCGGAGACGAACGACAAGCGCTGCTACCCGGCCAAGTGGGCGCCGCTGAACGGCGAACCGCGCGACGACTACTTCCACAAGTACGTCGTGGAATCGGTCACCACCACCGACCGCTACGCGTCGAGCGCCGAACAGCTGGTGCGCTACCAGTACCTCGACGGCGCCGGCTGGCGGCGCGACCAGTCGGAGTTCACCAAGGACGACAAGCGGACCTACAACGAGTTCCGCGGCTTCGGCCGGGTCCGCGTGCTCACCGGCAAGGACAACGACCTCGGCGGCCCGGTCACGATGACCGAGGAACGCTTCTACCGCGGCATGCACGGCGACAAACTGCCCGGCAATGCCACGCGCACCGCCTCCGTCGCCGACTCCGAGAACGGCACCCGCGAGGACTCGGACTGGCTGAGCGGCTTCCGCTTCGAGTCGCAGACACACGACAGCACCAGCGAAACCGTCCTCTCCAAGACCATCTCCACGCCGACCTGGCGGGGCCCGACCGCCACCCGCGGCGATCACAAGGCCTACTGGACCGCGCAGGAGTCCTCGACCTCCTACACCGCGCTGAGGTCGGGCGGCTGGCGCAAGACCAAGACCGAGAGCAAGTACGACGACCACGGCCAGGTCACCGAGTCCAAGGACCACGGCGACCTCGACAAGACCGACGACGACCGCTGCACCACCACGTCCTACCTGCAGGACGAGCCGCGCTGGCGCTGGTCCTACCCGCTCGAATCGGAGTCGGTGGCGGCTGCCTGCGGCACCCCGGCCTCGTTCCCGGCCCAGTCGCTCGGCGGCGTCCGCAACACCTACGACGCCGCGGGCAACGTCACCAAGGTCGAGATCATCGACGAACGGCCGGCGTCCGGCGCCGTGTGGAAGGCGAAGCTCACCAGCACTTACGACGTCTACGGCCGCAGCCTCACGGTCACCGACTCGGCCGGCACCACGACGAAAGCCGAGTACGTTCCGAAGACAGGCGGCCCGGCCACGGGCACGATCCGCACCAACGCGCTCGGCCACACCGTGACGACGACGATCGAACCCGCGTGGGGCAAGGACACGAAGATCGTCGACGCCAACGAGAACGTCACCGAGTCCTCGTCGGACGCCCTCGGCCGCACCACCGCGGTGTGGATGCCCAACCGCACGCGTGAGGACTGGCCCACCCAGCCGTCGCAGTCGTTCGCCTACGACGTCAAGCGGGACGCGCCGAGCTCGGTCAGGACGACCTCGATCAGCGCCAAGGGCAACTACCTCACCAGCACGTCGATCTTCGACGGCATCTATCGCGTCCGGCAGACCCAGACGCCGACCGACGGCGGCCGGTTGGTCTCGGACACCAGGTACGACTCACAGGGCCGCCCGTCCCGCACGACGCAGCCGTTCTTCAACAACAAGGCGGTGGACACGAACCTTCTCGTGTTCTCCGAGAGCGACGTCCCAGGCGTGAGCCGCACGGAGTACGACGGCGCCGGTCGCGTCCAGCACTCGATCTACCAGGCCGGTGCGCAGGAGAAGTGGCGCAGCACCACCGCTTATGGCGGTGACCGGATCGATGTCACGCCTCCGAGCGGCGGCACGCCCACCACAGTCATCTCCGATGCACGTGGCCAGCGCACCGAGATGTGGCAGTACAAGGGTACGACCGCGAGCGGCGACCACGACACCGTTCGCTACTCGTACACGCTCGCGGGTGAGCTCGCGTCCACCACGGACGCCGCGGGCAACAAGTGGAAGTGGGAGTACGACCTGCACGGCCGTCAGGTCCGCGCGGAGGACGTCGACAAGGGCGTCTCCACGATGACCTACGACGCGCTGGGCCAGCTCTCCACCGTCACTGACGCGTTGAACAACACCCTCACCTACAGCTACGACAAGCTGGGCCGCACGACATCCGTCAAGTCGGGCACGACGGCGCTGAAGGAGTTCACCTACGACACCGCGGACTACGGCCTCGGCCTGCCCGCTTCGTCGACCAGGTACGCCGACGGCAAGGCCTACACCAACAAGATCGTCGACTACGACCCGCTCGACCAGCCGCTGAGCACCCAGACGGTGATCCCGGACGCCGAGGGGCCGCTCAAGGGCACCTACGCGACCACGTTCAAGTACGCCCCGGACGGCAGCGTCGAGGGCGCCACCTACGGTGCGATCAACGCGGCCGGCATGCCCAGCGAAACCGTGTTCCACCAGTACGACGACTTCGGCCGGCCATCGCAGACCTCGGCCGGTCCGAGCGGCGTTTCGAGCGAGCTGCTGGTCAACAGCACTGCCTACACGAAGTACGGCGAGCTGTACCGACTGGAACTCGGTGCCACCGGCAAGCGCACGTGGTTGTCGTACTACTACGACGACAACACCCGCCGGGCGAACCGCTACATCGTCGACGCCGAAGTCCCGTCTCCCAAGCAGGCGGACGTCAACTACAACTACGACGACGCCGGCAACATCCAGTCCGTTGTGGACAGCACGCCGCTCAGTCCTGAACGCCAGTGCTTCCGCTACGACAACCTCCAGCGCCTGACCCAGGCCTGGACCCCGTCCGGCGACTGCTCGGCGGACCCGGCCACGACCGCGCTCGGCGGCCCCGCGCCCTACCGGCAGTCGTTCGAGTACGACGCGATCGGCAACCGCACGAAGGAGATCCAGTACGCCTCGGGCGGCAACACCACCCGCACCTACAACTACTCGCGGGCGCACTCACTGGACTCCGTGAAGACGGAAGGCCCCGGAGGCAGCAACCTCGACCGCTTCACCTACGACGCCGCGGGCAACACCAAGACCCGCAACCTGACCGGCGCCGCGCAAACGCTCGACTGGGATGTCGAAGGCCGCGTCGGCAAGATCGCGGGCGACGCGAAGGACACGTCCTTCGTCTACGACACCTCAGGTTCGCGCCTGCTGCGCCGAGACCCAGACGGCACGACGCTGTACCTGGGCAGCCAGGAGATCCGCCTGGCCAAGGGCGCCACCAAGCCCACCGTCACGCGCTACTACTCGCACGGTGGCCAGATCGTGGCGATGCGCGAGGGCACCACCAAACTGACCTGGCTGGCCAACGACCACCAGGGCACGGCCCAGATCGCGGTCAACCGCGACACGATGGCGGTGGAACGGCGCCGCCAGACCCCGTTCGGCGCACCTCGCGGCGGCGCGGCCACGTTCCCCGGCGAACGAGGCTTCGTCGGGGGCACCATCGACGTCTCCACCGGCCTGGTGGAACTGGGGGCGAGGCAGTACGACCCGGCGATCGGGCGGTTCATCTCGGTCGACCCGATCCTCGACCCGGACGATCCGCAGCAGTGGGCCGCTTACAGCTACGCGAACAACTCGCCGATCACGTCGAGCGACCCGACCGGTCTGCTGCCGATGAGCTGCCTGGACGGTGCCGGTTCCGGTACCTGCTCCTACAAGGACAACAGGACCAGCGGTGGCAGTTCTGCCTCTACCCCGGGCACCGACAGGGGGTCGCAGGGCATCGTCGCGGACGACCGCGAGGGCATCGACGTCTACTACGACTACGACACGGGCAAGAGCTACATCGGTGACTGGGAGGTCATCGGCGCTGGGCCTGACGTGTTCGCGCTGGCCGACGAGATGCGCGCAATCAGGTCGAAGATCATCGCCACGGACTGGTACCCGGCGCCGGAGGACCCGGACGGCCGCTACAGCACCGTGCAGTTGCTCGACTTCGCGATGAAAGCCTGCACCTACTCCCAGACCGCGGGGTGCAGCCACGACTTCAAGATGCAGTTGATCGGTTCGCACCTCACCGCGGTCGGGCCTGACTTCAGCCGACCCGGCGGTCCGTCGCCGATGCGGGGTGGCGGCAAGAGCGGCTCCGCGATGTCCGCCCGCGAGTCGTTCTCACCGCGCACCTTTTGCCGGAACAGCTTCACCGGCGACACGCTGGTCCTGATGGCCGATGGCACGACGAAACGGATCGACGAGATCGAGGTCGGGGACGAAGTCGCGAGCAACGATCCGAACAGCCCGTCCGAGGAGATCGGGCAGCACGAGGTCGTCGCCGTCATCGTCACGGATGAGGACAAGGACTACGTCGACCTCGTGGTCTCGACTCCGTCCGGCGAGAAGACGATTCGTACGACCGCTCACCACCCGTTCTACGACGCCGTCGCCCAGGACTGGGTTCACGCATCTGATCTGGAGTCCGGCGACCTGCTTCGAACTCCGAATGGCGATCACGTCGCGGTGGCGGAGACTCGCGCCTATCCGGCGGTGATGCGCACCTACAACCTGACCGTGAACGAGGTTCACACTTACTACGTCATGGCGGGTTCGGCGCCGGTCCTCGTGCACAACTGTGCGAAGGAGCGGCCTCGCCGGGGTGAGGGCAGCCACGTGGCCCAGTTGGTGAAGGCCGAGATGGACAGGGTGAAGGAGGTCGCGGCCGAACTCGGCTTCAGCGGACTCGGAGCCTTTGGTGATGAGGTCTGGGGCAACAAGGACGGGAGCCTTGCTCTGAGAACGCCAGAACATGTCAAGAAACTGCAGGACATGGGAATGACTCAGAGACAAGCAGGCATCATCCAGGACGCCTATGCCAAGGTCATCGCCGTCGCTCCCGGTAATCCCAGCGCCGGCCAGCGGGCGAAGCTCTTCGAGTACGTCGCCAAACGCCTACCGAGGTGAGGGACATCTGTGAAGATCCGAGTGGTGGCGAAGCAGAAGGCTCCGCTTCTCGTCGTTTTCGAGCCGTTGGGAGAGGAGTACGTAGTTCCTCCGGGCGAGCACATCGTTGTCGAATGGCTCGGTGATGGCGAGGGCGAGATCGCTGTGCACGACGACCACGTGAAGCTCTGGGATCCCATTCGCGGTTCAAAGCGAGTGTGGACAGCGGAGGGCGACGAGCTGCTCAGCTGATCGGTAGCCGGTGGGCCGTGTCCGACGTGTGTCGGACACGGCCCACCGGCGTAAACCGGCAAAACACCCGCAGGCGTCTCGGCACCCCGCCGGGGGCACTGGCAGGATGGGACGATCAGCGCGTCCGACAGAGGTGGTCCCCGTGACGAGTCCGTTCGCCAACCCGAACCGGCCCGGCGTCCCTCCCCGCCTGCCCACCCCGCCGACGGGGTGGCCGGTCGGTTCGTACGCCACGTATGAGGAAGCGCAACGTGCGGTTGACCATCTCGCCGTAGAGGATTTCCCGGTCCAGGACGTGATGATCGTCGGCGTGGACCTGATGCTGGTGGAACGGATCACCGGCAAGCTCACGTGGAGCCGTGTCCTCATGACCGGTGCGGCGAGCGGCGCGTGGTTCGGTCTGTTCGTCGGCCTGCTGCTGACTCTCTTCAGCCCGGAACCGGGCGTCACCGTCGGACCGGTGCTGACGGGTCTGATCACCGGTGTGTTCTTCGGGCTGGTGTTCGCGGCCGTCGGGTACGGGTCGGCGCGCGGTAAGCGGGACTTCCAGTCGGCCAGTCAGCTCGTGGCCAACAGGTACGACGTGTTGTGCCACCCGAAGTCGGCCGAAAAGGGGCGTGACCTGCTCGCACGGCTGGCCATGCGGCCGGTGAACCCCGGCAATTGAGACGCCCTACATGCCCATTGGTTCTGAATCGTTGCCTCTCTTGGTTGCGGCTCGTGATCACCCGGCCTAGGTTCATCTGACCGGTCCGCCCGGTGCGGCCGGTGGCACGACGAGGTGCCGGGCGCTGCGGTCTGGCTCCTCCGTGTAGTCGGGAAGGAGGCAGGGCCGATGGGTGCGACACGGCGCTATCGACTTGCCGCCGGAGTGGGAGCCGCGGTACTCGCGGCAGGAACGCTCACGGCGTGCGGGTCGGGCGACGGCGGCATCACCGTCAACGTCTACAAGTATCCCCAGGAGAACTTCCAGGCCATCGTCGACAGCTGCAACGCGAAGGCCGGCGGGCGATACAACATCGTTTACAACAAGCTGCCGCGTGAGGCGGACGGTCAGCGCGAGCAGATGGTGCGCAGACTCGCGGCCGAAGACGACAGCATGGACGTCCTCGGGCTCGACGTCACGTGGACCGCGGAGCTGGCGAAGGCGGGCTGGATCAAGGAGTTCACCGGCTCCGTCAAGTCCCAGGTGGAGAGCGGCACGCTCAAGACGCCGCTCGACACGGCGACCTACGAGGGCAAGCTGTACGGAGCTCCGGACAACACGAACGTCCAGCTCCTGTGGTACCGCTCGGACCTCGTGCCCACGCCGCCGAAGACGTGGGACGAGATGATCTCCATGGCCGAGGCGCTGGTGGCGGAAGGGAAGCCCGGCCAGATCGTGGCGCAGGGGAAGCAGTACGAGGGGCTCGTCGTGCTGTACAACACCCTCGTCAACTCCAACGGCGGCACGATCCTCGACGAGAACGGCACCAAGGCCGTCGTCGACGAGAAGGCCGTGCAGGCGTTGGCAGCGTTGAAGAAGCTGGCCACGTCCAAGGCGATCGACCCGTCGTTCTCCAACGCGGCCGAGGACAACGCGCGCCTCGCGATGGAGAACGGCAGTGCGGCGTTCCAGCTGAACTGGCCGTACGTCTACGCGGCGGCGCAGAAGAAGCCGGACTTCGCGAAGAACTTCAAGTGGGCGCCGTACCCCACGGTGAGCGGTGACGCCGCCAAGGTCACCGTCGGCGGGATCAACTACGCCGTCAGCAACTACACCACGCACGCGGACGAGTCGTTCGACGCGGTGTTGTGCTTGCGCGGTGCGGAAAGCCAGAAGATCGCCGCGCTCAAGGACGGTGTGCCGCCGACCATCGAGGCCGTCTACGACGAGCCCGAGATGGCCGAGGCGTACCCGATGCGCGACGACATCAAGGAGACGCTGAAGAACGCGAGTGTGCGGCCGCGCACGCCCGCCTACCAGAACGTCTCGACGGTCATCTCCACGATCCTCTCGCCGCCCGCGAGCATCGACCCGCAGGCGACGGCGGACAGGCTGCGCAAGGAACTGCAGGACGCTCTCGACTCGAAGGGGGTGCTGCCGTGAGCCAGACAGCAACGGACGACACGGCGACGACCGGGGCAACGCCTGCGTCGGTCGCCCCCAAGAAGAAGGTCGCGCTGAGCGAGGGCAAGAGGGCCGAACGCCGGCTCGGATGGCTGCTCTGCGCACCTGCCGCGATCACCATGATCGCGGTGACCGGCTGGCCGATCCTCTACTCGCTGCTGCTGTCGATGCAGAGGTTCGACCTGAAGTTCCCGGACCGCACCGAGTGGATCTGGTTCGACAACTACGTCACGGTGCTCAGCAGCCCGTACTGGTGGAACGCGGTCTGGGTGACGGTGTTGCTCACCGTCGTCACGGTCGCCGTCGAACTGGTGCTGGGCATGTCGCTCGCGCTGATCATGCACCGGGCGCTGGTCGGCCGCGGCATCGTCCGCACGACGACGCTGATCCCGTACGGCATCGTCACGGTCGTGGCCGCGTTCTCCTGGCGCTTCGCCTGGACGCCCGGCACCGGCTACCTCGCCGAGGCGCTCGGTGGCGATCCCGTGCTCACGGAGAAGATCCCGGCGCTGATGGTCGTGGGTCTCGCGGAGATCTGGAAGACCACGCCGTTCATGGCCCTGCTGCTGATGGCGGGTCTGGCGCTGGTGCCGGACGACCTGCTCAAGGCCGCCGCGATGGACGGCGCGAACGGGTGGCAGCGGTTCATCAGGATCACCGTGCCGATCATGAAGCCGGCGATCCTCGTGGCACTGCTGTTCCGCACGCTCGACGCGTTCCGCATCTTCGACAACCTCTTCGTGCTCACCGCGGGTTCGCAGGGCACGTCGTCGGTGTCGATGCTGACCTACAACAACCTGATCAAGGGCTTGAACCTCGGTATCGGATCCACGATGTCCGTGCTGATCTTCATCATGGTCGCGATCATCGCGTTCGTGTTCATCAAGCTCTTCGGCACCGCTGCCCCCGGCAGTGACGACGGAGGGAAGCGCTGATGGCGGGTATCGGAGGAGCGGAGACCCCGGCCAAGAAGTGGGGCTGGGGCGTGCTCAACACGGTCGTCGTGATCTACGCGCTGATCCCGGTGCTGTGGATCGTGTCGCTGTCGTTCAAGTCGTCGAAGACGTTGTCCGACGGCAACTTCATCCCTCGCGAGTGGAGTCTGGAGAACTACCAGAACATCTTCTCGACGTCGGAGTTCACGCGGGCGCTGATCAACTCCATCGGCATCGCGATCATCGCGACCGCGATCGCCGTGGTGTTCGGCACGATGGCCGCCTACGCCATCGCGCGGCTGGAGTTCCCCGGCAAGAACCTGCTGGTGGGCGTCTCGCTGCTGATCGCGATGTTCCCGCAGGTCTCGCTGGTGTCCCCGTTGTTCGAGATCGAGCGTTCGCTCGGCCTGTTCGACACGTGGCCCGGTCTGATCCTGCCGTACATCACGTTCGCGCTGCCGCTTGCGATCTACACCCTGTCGGCGTTCTTCCGCGAGATCCCCTGGGAGCTCGAGAAGGCGGCGAAGATGGACGGTGCGACGCCGGGGCAGGCGTTCCGTCGCGTCATCGCGCCGCTGGCCGCGCCGGGTGTGTTCACGACGGCGATCCTGGTGTTCATCTTCTGCTGGAACGACTTCCTGTTCGCGATCTCGCTCACCTCGACCGAGCAGTCGCGGACCGTGCCGGTGGCGCTGTCGTTCTTCACCGGCAGCTCGCAGTTCGAGGACCCGGCCGGGTCGATCGCGGCGGCCGCCGTGGTCATCACCATCCCGATCATCCTCTTCGTGTTGTTCTTCCAGCGCCGGATCGTCGCCGGCCTGACCTCCGGCGCCGTCAAGGGGTGAGTTGACCAATGGCAGAGATCGTTCTGGACAAGGTGACCAAGAGGTACCCCGACGGCGCGCTGGCCGTGCAGGAGGTCAACCTCGAGATCGCCGACGGCGAGTTCATCATCCTGGTCGGACCGTCCGGCTGCGGGAAGTCCACCACGCTCAACATGATCGCGGGCCTGGAGGACATCACCGACGGCGAGCTGCGCATCGGCGGGCAGCGCGTCAACGAGAAGGCGCCCAAGGACCGCGACATCGCGATGGTGTTCCAGTCCTACGCCCTCTACCCGCACATGACGGTGAAGGAGAACATGGCCTTCCCGTTGCGGCTGGCCAAGGTCGACAACGCGACGGTGGAGAAGAAGGTCAAGGAGGCCGCGGAGATCCTGGATCTCACGCAGCACCTCGACCGCAAACCGTCCAACCTGTCCGGTGGCCAGCGGCAGCGCGTGGCGATGGGCCGCGCGATCGTGCGCAACCCCAAGGCGTTCCTGATGGACGAACCACTGTCCAACCTGGACGCCAAGCTGCGCGTGCAGATGCGCACCTCGGTGTCGCGCCTGCAGAAGCAGCTCGGCACGACCACGGTGTACGTGACGCACGACCAGACCGAGGCGATGACCCTCGGCGACCGGGTCGTGGTCATGCGCGGCGGTGTCGTGCAGCAGATCGGCGCGCCCCAGTTCCTCTACGACCAGCCGGCGAACCTGTTCGTCGCGGGCTTCATCGGCTCCCCGTCGATGAACTTCGTGCCGGCGACGCTGGAGAACGGCTCGTTGCGCTCGATCCTCGGCGACGTCACGCTGACGGACCGGGTGCGGCAGCTGGTGGAGGGTGCCGACGCGCCCCGCGAGGTGATCATGGGCATCCGCCCGGAGCACTTCGAGGACGCGGCACTGGTCGACGCGGCGGCGTTGTCGTCGGGCGGCAAGTTCACGCACCAGGTGGACGTGCTGGAGTCGATGGGCTCGGACAAGTACGCCTACTTCAACCTCACGGGCGAACAGGCGGCCTCGGCCGAGCTCCAGGAGCTCGCGGCGGACGCGGGATCGGACGACGTGCCGGGTGACGGCATCTCGCTCGTGACGCGGCTGTCCTCGGCGTCCGACGCGGTGGAAGGCGCTTCGTCGGAGATCTGGTTCGACGCGGACAAGGTGCAGCTCTTCGACCCGTCCAACGGCAGGAACCTGACTTACACGGAACGGTGAATTCTCGTTTCCCGGGCCGCCTTCCCCTCGTGGGAAGGCGGCCCGTTTCTGTCACTCGAACGAGTGAGGGCAAAAGCCCTCGTGCACCTGGGACTGATTAGTCCGGCCCTATCTGCCCTGCCGAACTCGGTTCGCCATTGGGCGCTCGGCAGCGACAACTCATCGAAACATGCTCTTCGCACCTCGGGACAGTCCGCACGCTTGTCGAAGGCGGGGACAGGACCACAGGGGGGTTCGGGAACCGCCGCCGAGTGAAAGAGAGCGCGCAATGGGGATCCTGGACGGTAAAGCGGTCGTCATCACGGGGGCAGGCCGGGGGCTGGGCGAGGCCTACGCCATGCACGCCGCCCTCGCCGGCGCGTCCGTGGTGGTCAACGACAACGACGGTGACCTGGCAGAACGGGTCGCGGAGCACATTCGCGAGTTCGGCGGCCGCGCCGTGGCCTCGAACCACACGGTCGCCGATCCCAGCGAGGCGGCCAAGATCGTGGACCTGTGCGTCGACGAATTCGGCCGTGTCGACGGCCTGGTGAACAACGCGGGCCTGAACTACGAGACCGCGCCGTGGGAGGACGACCCCGAGACGATCAAGCAAGTGGTCGAGGTGAACGTCCTCGGCGTCATCTACGTCGGAATCGCGGCGATGCGGGCGATGCGCGCCACCGGTGGCGGCTCCATCATCAACATTTCCTCCGGCGCCTCATTCGGCCAGCGCAAACTCGCCACCTATTCGGCGACCAAGGGAGCGGTGGCCTCACTGAGCTACTCGTGGGCTCTCGACCTGGAGTCCGAAGGCATCCGCGTGAACGCCGTGTGCCCTGTCGCGCACACGCGGATGGTGTGGAAGTCGGAACGTTCTCTGCGCGCCATTCCGGCCGACCGGACGCCGGGCAAGGTGGCGCCGCTCGTGCTGTTCCTGCTCTCGGACCGCGCCGAGGGCATCACCGGGCAGGTCATCCGGTGCAACGGCAGGCAGTTGCACATCGTCGGGCAGCCGTACTTCAAGCAGCCGATCCTGGAGAGCGACAACTGGGACACCGCTTCGGTGGAGCGGGCGTTCACGGGTGTGTTGCAGGCCCACCTCGAACCGTACGGGTTGGAGAAGAGGATGCCTCCCCGGCTCCGTGCGCTGGTGGAGCCTTCGCAGACCGCCTGAGCCCGCGGAGGAGGTGTCGCTCGGCGCCCCGGGCGGCGCCTCCTCTACTTCCAGGCCGGATAAGCGGGCGCGACCTCGGCGTAGCGCTCGCTCCAGTTCGGCGGGGTCTCGTCGCGCAGGAAGGCTTCCGCGCGGTCGAAGAACGCGTGCGTGCCGGGTGCGAAACCCCTGGCGTTGCGTTCGGACAGTCCGCGGTGGGTGAACTGGAGCAGGGTCTCGTCGCCGTCCGCGGTGAGCTCGTAGCGCACGACGCTGTCCTCCACGATGCGCTGGTGCCACTCGTGTTCGAAGACCGCGCGGCCGTTCGCCGGCGGCTGCCACGTCAGGATGCGGCCCGTGACGCGCTTGGCCTCCATCGGAGCGGGCGGATCCTCGGGCTCGATGACGACCGTTTCGCCTTGCGGGTCAACGGTTCCCTCGCCGAACCACGCCTTGCGCTCGGCGTCGTCGGTGATGGCCGCCCAGACGCGGTCGATGGGGAACCGGAACCTGCGGTGGAACGTGAGGGTGGCGTGCGCGCCTTCGGCGGTGATGGTGCCGAGGTCGTTCATCCGTTCTCCAGGTGCTGTCGAAGTGCGTCGAGGTGGTCGCGCCAGAAGCGGCGGTACGGGGTGATCCAGTCGTCGATGCGTTGCAGGCCATCGGGTTTGAGCGCGTAGACGCGGCGCTGACCGTCCGGTCGCACCTCGACCAGGCCCGTTTCCCGCAGGACGCGGAGATGGCGGGACACGGCGGGCTGGGTCAGCGAGGGCAGGCTGTCCACGAGTTCACCCGCGGTGCGTTCGCGTTCGGCCAGCAGGCTGATCAGGTGCCGCCGGTTCGGTTCGGCTACTGCCTCGAAGACGTCCACGGTCAGTTGTATAACTCAGCACGTATATAAGCGCAAGTGCATATAGGCGTTCTGGTGACGTTTGCGCACGTCACACGGATGGCTGCGGAAATTGTCGGTGCCGCCTGTCACCATCGGGACATGGCCGAACGTAAACCCAGAGTCACCGACTGGAGACTTGTCGTGCAGTCCCGGCTCGACCGGGTGCGCGCGGATCTGGCCGCGCTCGGCCCGTCCGATCCGGTCGATCCCGAGGGCGACGTGTGGCGCCGCACCGCCGAGGAGCAGGCGGCCGTGGTCGAGGCGATGCTCGGCAGCCGCGAGCCGTGGTGGCGCATGCTGCCGTCGTGGTGGTCGGGCTGGCACATCGAACGCGCCTGGCGCGCCCTGCACGAGGCCGAGGTGGCGACGATCTCGGCCGAGCGCGGGTTCCTGGGGCGGCTGCCGGGTCTGCAGGCACGGGTGGCGCAGTACCTGGACGACGACGACCCACGCCGCCGAGCCCTGGAAGCGTTGCGGCCGGGGGAGTTCACGCCCGCGGTCGAACGCGCGATCGTGGTGGACGCGCTGCGTGCCGCCTACGACAACTCGGACTTCGCGCACGCGGGTTCCCGTGCGTTGCGCAACAAGCTGATCGCCGCGTCCCTGGTGCTCTTCGTCATCAACACGGTTCTCGGCGTCGTCGGCATCGTGAAGCCGGGCATCATCCCGCTGTGCGTCGACCCGAAGGAGAACGCGCTCCCGACCGTCTGTCCCGGTGGCACCGCGAAAGCGTCCGGTGTGGACGTGTGGCTCGTGCAGGTGCTCGGCTCGTTCGGCGCGGTGCTGGCCTCCGTGGTCCTGCTCTTACGTCGCCGGCCATCGCTCTCGCCGTACGTGATGATCGGCTACCAGGCACTGATCAAGATCATGCTCGGGGCGGCACTGGCGGTGGTCGGCATCCTGGCACTGGGCGCCGGCGTGACGAGTGGGCTGATCGGCATCCCGTCGGCGGCCGCCTTGCTGCTGTGGGCGGTCATCTTCGGTTACGCCCAGCAGATCGGCACCCGGCTGCTCGACAAGTACACCGACGAGGTGCTGGACCAGGCGCGGCCGCTGCCGGACGCGGACGGGCCGCGGGTGGCACCCCGGTGAGCGCGGGTCAGCCGGCCGTGCGCTGGTAGCCGATCAGCTCGTCGGTGCTCTGGTACCGGGTGAAGCCCGCCTTCTCCAGCACGCGGGCGGAGGCGGGGTTGGCCGGCTCGACGTTCGCGTGGACGGTGTGCACGCCGTCCAGTTCCAGCGCGAACGCGGTAAGGGCGGCGGTCGCTTCCGAGGCGTAGCCACGTCCCTGGCGCGAGGGCACCACGCCGTAACCGATCTCCACCCTGCCGTCGGAAGGAGGCCAGAACAGGCCCAGCGACCCCACGACTTCCTCGGTCGCCCGCTCGATGATCAGGCGGTGCCCGGACGGCGACAGCCAGACCGGGTTCTCCAGGAGCACCCCGGCGATCACCGCGTCGCCCTCGGAGGGGAAGTCGGCCGCCCACGACGGCAGGCGTGTTTCCCCCACCACGGCCTTCACGTCGAGCTCGGACCACGGGCGCAGGATCAGGCGTGCGGTTACAAGATCAGTCACGCGCGCACGCTAGCCACGGCCCGTACGACCGTGCGAGCGAGTTTCCTCGCGCACGGCGTTGATGACCTCGGCGTCCCATCGGTGCGTGCGGATGAGGCGGTACCGCTCCGCCGCGACCCACATGTACGCCTCGGTCTCGGTCCGGTCGCCGATCATGTCGGCCTGCCGCAGCATCGCCACGACCGGCGTGTACTCGTCGGCGTACCAGCGGCGCGCGATCTCGGCGCGGTCGAGGAACTGGCCCGTGTCCTGCATCAGCCGGAACCCCCACGCCTCGACGTGCTCGCCGAGCTGGGCGTAGTGCCACGGGTCGGACAGCACCACGGCGGCACGGGCCTCGCCGCCCAGCGGCACGCGGTCCAGGAAGAGGCGCCGGTAGTCCTTCACGATCAGGTCGCCGCGGTACCGGATGCCGGAGGAGTTGATCCGCGTGATCACCTGCGTCACGTACGCGTCGATCGTGGTCAGCCCGAGGGCGTGCGCGACCGAGACGCGGTGGTGGCCGTCCATGATGAAGTGCAGCTCGCCGATCCGGTACACCTCGATCGGCGGCACGCTCTCGCCCCGGCGCGCGGCCAGGGCCAGTCGCTGCCACCGCTCGCGGACGCGGCCGGACGTCGGGCGGAAGCGGCGGTCGAAGTCGCGGGTGCGGTCGACGCTGCCGACGATCGAGTCCAGCCGGATCGACTGCAGGCCCAGGCGCTTCTCCGACGCCATCCCCAGCGCCTCCACGACCTCGTGGAACGGCAGCATGATGTTCACGTCGTCGGGCTCGCGGCGCAGCCAGGTCGCGAGGCGCGACATCACCTGGCGCCGGCGGGCGCGCAGGAAGTCGCTTTCGGCGTCGGCGACGGGGAAACCGGTGTCACGTCTCATCGCGACCTCCCGAGATGTCCAGCACCTTCTGCGGAACCACGTTGATCACTCGTGTCGTGCCCAGCGCGCGGTCCGGGCGTGGATGGCCGTGCGGATGAATGTGGCCGTGCAGCATGAACGACGGCTGCAACCGCGAGACAAGTCCGCGTAAACACTCGAAGCCGCGGTGCGGTGCGTCGGGTTCGTCGCCGCAGTCCAACGGCGGCGAGTGGGTCAGCAGCACGTCCACGCCACGTCCGTCCCGCAGTCTGCGCCACCCGGCCAGCCGGGACACCCGGCGGGCACGGCGGGCCTGCTGCCGTTCCGTCCACTGGTTCGGGCCCTTGTTGTAGCGGATCGAACCACCGAGACCGGCGATCCGCAGGCCGGCGACGTCGACCACGCGTTCGTCCGCGTTCACCGCACCGGCTGGACCTGGCCAGCGCACCGGAACGCCCGCCTTGGTCCACAGGCCGCGCACGTTCGAGTAGCCCGACAGGTCGAGGTCGTGGTTGCCGGGGACGAACACCAGCGGCTTGTCCAGCGCGTCGGCCAGGTGTTCCAGGTAGTCGAACGGCAGGTCACCCGCCGCGACGATCAGGTCCACGTCGGCGTACTGGAACACCCTGTCGGTCCACAGCTGTTCGACCACCTCGTCCGCGACAGCCAGAATCCGAGCCATTCCAGCACTGTAATGAGAACTTTCCCCACATGACGGCCGGCAGCGCTGCCATTAGCGTGTTCACCGTGCTTGCCGAGCTGTTCGCCGCGGCCGCCCACGGATGCCGCGACCGCAGTCCGCTGACCCAGCGACTCCTCACCGACGCCGCCGCAGACCTCCGGCGGGGTGGCGTCACGACCAGGATCATGGCGGGCTCCGAACGCGACCGGGAGGGCACCGTGCCCGGTCTGCGGTTCGCGGGCGCCGTCCACCGGCTCGTGCTCGAAGGGCGCGCGCCGGGCCTCGCGAAGCACTACCCGTCCGCCGGTGGCCGGCCGGACCTGCCGACGCTGTGGGAGGACGCGTTGCCCGCCCTCACCGAGCACGCGGACGTCCTGAGGCAACGAGTCCTGGCCACCGTCGTGCAGACCAACGAGCCCGGCCGCAGCGCGCCCCTCTACGGCGGCCTGATGGTCGCCGCGCAGGAGGCCGCGAAGGCAGCGGGAAGGCAGGTGCCGTTCTGCGTGCGCCTGCTGGAGGTCGGCGCGAGCGGCGGGCTCAACCTGCGCCCGCACCACGTCGGCTACCGGCTTCCGGACACGGTCCTCGGCGATCCGGACAGCCTGCTGGTCCTCGACCCGGAGTGGACCGGCAGGCCACCGGCGGACCTGGGTCACCGGCTGCGCGTCGTCGGCAGGGCGGGCTGCGACCTCACCCCGGTCGACGTGTCCACAGAGGATGGACGGCTGCACCTGAGCTCGTTCGTCTGGGCCGATCAGCTCGACAGGTGGAACCGCCTGCGGGACGCGCTCGACCTGGCCGCCACGGATCCCGTGAAGGTCGACCGGTCGGCGGGCCCGGAATGGCTCGCGAACCAGCTCGCTCGCGCCGAACGCGACGTGCTCACCGTCGTCTGGCATTCGGTGGTGTGGCAGTACGTCTCGCCCGCGGACAGGGCGATGGGCAGGGCCGTGCTGGCCGACGCGGCCGCGAAGGCGACACCCACGTCACCGTTGGCACTGCTGGTCTTCGAGCCGCGCCGCACGGACGACGACTACCGGTTCGAGCTGCTGCTCAAGCTCTGGCCGGCCGGGATCTCGCTGAACCTCGGCCACGGCGCGGGCCACGGCACGCCGTTCACCTGGGACGTCACCCCTTGGGAGTGACGACCGGGTTCACCACGTACCGGCCGTCCTGCATCTCCACGGGCAGCCGGAACTCCGCGCGGACGCCGTCGTGCGTGTACTCGACGACGACGGCGCCGTCGCGGTAGACGCCGCGCTCCACCAGTGCGGTCTGGAACTGGTCCGCGGTCGACTTCGCGACGTCCTCTCCGCCGACCGCCAGCAGCGGCTCCAGCTTGTGGAAGTCGTGTGCGCGCAACGCGTTCGTCACTTCGGCGGCGAGCTCGTCCGGTGACTCGGCACCCGGTGACGGCCAGACCGCGATGGACACGAACACCATCGCGAGCCAGCCGATCGGGAACACCAGCAGCCAGAACCTGAGGTTCGTCAGCCGCGCTTTCACGTCAGGGCGTTCCGCTGATGAGCACGAACACGGTGGTGATCCAGCAGAGCAGGAACGCGAGGATCCAGAAGCGGATGTTGGTGAGAATTCTGGTCATGACAGGGCCCCTCTACAACGAAAATGCGGGCGAAACCGGGACTAGAGCCAGCGATTTCGGCGCAGTATTCGGTAGAGCGTCAGGCAGGCGATCAGGACCAGACTCATGATCAGCGGGTAGCCGAACTTCCACTTCAGCTCGGGCATGTAGTCGAAGTTCATGCCGTACACACCGACGACCATGGTGGGCACGGAGATGATCGCGACCCACGAGGTGATCTTGCGCATGTCGGTGTTCTGCTGCAGCGTGATCTTCGCGAGCGTCGCGTCGACCAGCGTCGTCAGCAGTTCGTCGAACGCGATGACGCGCTCGGACACCTCGGTGAGGTGGTCGTCGACATCGCGGAAGAACGCCCGCACCTGCTCGGGGATGAGCGGCGTGTAGCCCTCCGCCAAGCGGCGCAACGGGTTCGCGAGCGGCATCACCGCGCGACGAAGCTCCACGACCTCGCGCTTGAACATGTAGATCTGCTCCGCGCTCACCTCGGTGCGCGGCGCGAAGACCCGTTCCTCCATGCGGTCGATGTCGTCCTCGATGTGGTCGGTGACCTCGAGGTAGTTGTCGACCACCTGGTCGGCGATCGCGTGCATCACCGCGGACGGGCCGATCTCCAGCCGCTCCGGGTCGGCCTCCAGCACGTGCCGCAGCTTGGAGAGACCGGAGTGGTTGCCGTGCCGCACGGTGATGACGAAGTCCTTGCCCAGGAACACCATGATCTCGCCTGACTCGACGATCTCGTTGGCGGTGTCGGGGGATTCGTTCGTCACGTAGCGCACGGTCTTGAAGACCATGAAGAGCGTGTTGTCGTACCGCTCCAGCTTCGGGCGCTGGTGCGCGTGCACCGCGTCCTCGACCGCGAGCTCGTGCAGGCCGAACGTCTCCGCGATGCCCTCGATCTGCTCGGCGTCCGGCTCGTGCAGTCCGATCCAGACGAACCCGTCCTTGCGCTTGCTGACCTCTTTGACGGCGTCGGTGTGCGTCCATCGGCCGGGCAAGCGCTTGCCATCGACGTAGACCGCGCAGTCGACCACGTAGTGCGACACGGGCACGGTGATGCGCGGTGCCGGGCGCTGCTGGGCGCCGCGTCCGCGGATCGAGGGCAGGCTGGGCATGGTGAGTTCCTCCAGGGCCACACGTCGTCGAAGTGCACGAAAAGCACGACGGGCGTCCTACCGGTGGAGACTCAGCGAACTAGAACGATCTAGCAGGCCACCTCGGTGAGGACGCGCTTGGTACTGGCAGGGTGGGGGTCCTTGCTCATTTAGGGGTCCTCACCTCCTCGGGGCGAAGTCACTGGTGGTGGAAATCCTCACACACCGGTTGCCGAGGGTACTCCCTCCGCGTAAAGACTGTCTCCCCACCTGAGTCAGATCTCGATCACACGTAGTTGGAGGCGCGGTGCAGTTCGGTCGGTACTACGAGGAGTTCGAGGTCGGAGCGGTCTACAAGCACTGGCCCGGTAAGACGGTGACGGAGTACGACGACCACCTGTTCTGCCTGCTCACGATGAATCACCACCCGCTCCACATGGACGTGAACTACGCGGAGAACACGACGGACTTCGGCAAGAACGTCGTCGTCGGCAACTACATCTACTCGTTGCTGCTGGGCATGTCCGTGCCCGACGTCTCCGGCAAGGCGATCGCCAACCTGGAGATCGAGTCGCTGCGGCACGTGAAGCCCACGTTCCACGGTGACACGATCTACGGTGAGACCGAGGTGCTCGACAAGACGCCGTCCAAGTCGAAGGACGACAGGGGCGTGGTCTACGTGGAGACTCGCGGCTACAAGCAGGACGGCACGGTCGTGTGCGTCTTCAGGCGCAAGGTCATGGTGCCGAAGCAGTCCTACGGTGACGCTCGCGGTGGCGAGCAGCCGGGACGCCCTGAACCCAAGGAGTGAAGTGACTTCTCTGGATCTGGCACAACGACGTCTGCGCGCGTTCGCTGAGGAGGCTGCGGCGACATCGCCGCTCTACGAGCACCTCGCCTCGCGCGCTGCCGCCGATCCGGAGGTCGCCGACCTGCTGACCGCCGCCAGCGAGGACAACGCCACGGGCGAGCTCCTGCTGGCGGCGGCGCACCGGCTGGTGCAGGCCGAGCCGTTCCACCAGCTCTCGAACTACTACCCGTCGCTCGGCGGCACGTACGGCGCCGACGAGAACACCTGGCCGTTGTTCCGGGACTTCCTGCTGGAGCGCGGCGACCGGGTGCGGACCCTGGTGAGCACCCAGGTGATCCAGACCAACGAGGTGCGGCGCGCGGCCCTGCTCTACCCGGCCGTCGTCGCCGCGGCGAAGCAGGCGGGCGGGCCGATCGGGCTCGTGGAGGTCGCCACGACCGCCGGCCTGCTGCTCGGGCTCGACCAGTACTCGTACCGGTACCAGACCGCGGAGGCCGGTCAGCTCGTCGCCGGGCCGACGAAGGCCGCGCTGGGGTTGCACTGCGCGCTGGAGCTCGCACCGGGCGCGGCGCTGCCGAAGCTGCCCAAGACGGTCAAGGTGGCCGCGAAGGCGGGCATCGGGGTGGCACCCGCCGACCTGGCCGACGAGGACGCCTACGCGTGGCTGGAGGCCTGCGTGTGGGCCGACCAACCGGAACGGCTGCGTCTGTTCGGGGTGGCCTGCGGGGTGCTGCGCAAGAACCCGCCGCGCATGGTGACCGGCGACCCGCTCACGGACCTCGCCAAGGCGGTCGAGCCGATCGACGCGCCGCTCGTCGTGATCTCCAGCGGGTCCGGACTGGACCTCGTGCCCGCGTTGTCCGCTTTGGGCAGACCTGTCTGGTGGGCCGCGCACGAGGCCGGTGAGCTGCGGCTCATCCATGTGCGTGACTCAGGCGTGGAGACGACCACTCTGGCGACCACCGAGGCCCACGGGCAACGTCTCGTTTGGCGTTGAACGCGGGGCCACTAACGCGTGAACCTGATCAGCCCCTGGGCAGGCAGTTCCACTGGGAGAGCGCTTCCACAAGGCCATCCGTGGTCGGAAGTGTGTCCAAGGTCGCACCGTCGACCCAAGCGACATCCGATGCGTCGTCGCCCGCTCGGAGCAAACCCGATGTGACCTGGCATTCGTAGTCGAAGATCGAATAAACCCCATTCGGGGCCGGTCGCTCCACGTGGCCGACGAGGCGTCCGACGGTGACGGAGAGTCCCGTCTCCTCGAGCAGTTCCCTAGTCACGGCAGTCTCATCCGTCTCATCTGGCTCCACGCGACCGCCTGGTATCGACCACATGCCCTCACCAGGAGGATTGGCGCGTCGCACGAGCAGTAGTCGCCCATTCGAGTCATGAACGATGGCTCCGACGCAACGGATCGTGCGCTTGCTGCTGGCCGTCACGATCACGAAGCGTAGTCACACCGGAACGGCGGTGCTCTTCGCTACCCCGGCTGCGGTACAAATCTCCCAAGGTGCTGAATCGTGCTGTACAACGGTCACGAACGGCGCCAAACGGGTGCGACGCGGACGGGGTGGACACCGTGAACTTGAAGAAGATTCTCACTTTCGCTGGAATCGCCTTGCTGCTCTTCTTCCTCATCGCGGAGCCCCAGCAGGCGGCCCAACTGGTGCAGAACATCCTCAACTCGCTGAGGACCGCGGCTGAGGCTCTGATCACCTTCGTGCGTTCCGTCTTCTAGGCTTCCTGGTAACCGGCTACCCATCGCGGGGGCCGGGGGAGCAGGATGGACAGGGCAGTGCCTGGTACCAGGAAGGGCTGGTAGCGCATGTTCGCACCACGTGATCCGGACGACTACCTGCTCCAGAGCGAGCGTCGGGTCATCCGTGTGCGCAGGCACTGGTCCTATCTGATCTGGGACGTCCTGGAGGCGGCGGCACTGCTCGCCGGCTTCATGATGATCTCGTACCTGCTCCCGGCGAACGCGGGCGTGATCCAGAACGTGCTGTGGTACGGGGCTTTGCTCGTGTTGCTGCGCGTCGCGTACTTCATCATCGAGTGGTGGGTGGAGCGCATCGTCGTCACCGACAAGCGCTTCATGCTGACCTCGGGCGTCTTCGAGACCAAGGTCGCGATGATGCCCATCACCAAGGTCACCGACCTCACCTACGAGCGCACCGTGGGCGGACGCATGTTCGGCTACGGCACGCTCATCGTGGAGTCGGCGGGTCAGATCCAGGCGCTGAACCGCCTGGAGTTCCTGCCGAACCCCGAAGAGGTCTACGACGCCATCTCGGAACTGACCTTCGGCGACAAGAAGGCCCAGGCCGAGCGGTTCTCGATGATCAAGGCCCAGCGCGCGGCGCGCGGCAAGAAGATGGTCCCGTAACACGGGTCGTTGGTGACGTCGTCCACACTGGACGACGTGGTCATCGATCTGCACACCCATTCGTCCGAGTCCGACGGCACCGACAGCCCCGCCGACCTGGTGAGGGCCGCGTCCCTCGCGGGACTCGACGCGGTGGCGATCACGGACCACGACACGGCGGCGGGGTGGGCAGAGGCCGTCGCGGCGTTGCCTCCCGGGCTCAGGCTCGTGCGCGGAGCAGAGCTGTCGTGCTCCTCGCCGGACGGCTACGGCCACACCATCACCGTTCATCTGCTGGCGTACCTGTACGACCCGACGCACGCCATGCTGATGAAGGAGCAGTCCCGCCTGCGCGAGGAGCGGCGGACCCGGCTGCAGAAGATGGCCGAGATGATGCAGGCCGACGGCTTCCCGATCGACCCGGTCGACCTGATGTCCCGCCTGCCGTTCGACGCGCCGGCCGGACGCCCGCACCTCGCCCAGGCGCTGATCCGCGCCGGGGTCGTGACGTCCGTGGACGAGGCGTTCGCGACGTTCCTGACCGGCGGCCAGTACTACGTGGGCCGCACGGACACGCCCGTCGAGCGCGCGATCGAGATGATCACCGAGGCCGGCGGAGTCACCGTGCTCGCGCACCCCTTCGCCCGTTCCCGCGGCCCCGTCGTGGCGCCTGACGTCGTACGATCGCTGGCCTCCTGCGGGTTGGCGGGTGTCGAGGTGGACCACCCGGACCACGATCCCGAGACGCGACGGTCGCTCCGTTCGCTCGCCGACTCGCTGGGCCTGATCGTCACCGGGTCGAGTGACTACCACGGCACGAACAAGACGGTCCGGCTCGGCGCGGAGACGACGGCGCCGGAGATGCTGGATGCTCTGGCCGAGAGGGCGACAGGCGGCAAGATCCTCGTCGGATAGGGCGGTGTTGCGGTGTTCAACCTGCGGCTCTTCATCGAGGCCTCGATCACGCTGCTGGTGATCATGGACCCGCCGGGGACCGTGCCCGTGTTCCTGGGCCTGGTGGGTCGCAAGTCCCGCGAGGCGCGCAAACAGGCGGCACGGCAGGGCGTGCTGGTGTCGTTCCTGGTGATCACGCTGTTCGCCGTGGCCGGCAACTCGATCCTGGCCTACATGCACATCGGCATCCCCGCGCTGCAGGGCGCGGGCGGGCTGCTGCTGTTGCTGATCGCGCTGGACCTGCTCACGGGCAAGGGCGCGACCAACCACCCCGAGGTCGAGGACGTGAACATCGCCCTCGTGCCGCTGGGGACGCCGCTGCTGGCCGGCCCCGGTGCCATCGCCGCGACGATCGTGTTCGTGCGGCAGGCGGACGGGGCGTGGGGTTCTTACCTCGCGCTGGCCGCGGCGATCGTGGCCGTGCACCTCGTGCTGCTGGGGACGCTGCGGTCCGCCGGCCTGCTGATCAAGGTGTTCAAGGAGAGCGGAATCCTGCTGATGGCCAAGATCGCCGGTCTGCTGCTGGCCGCGATCGCCGTGCAGCTCGTCGCGTCGTCGGTCGCGGGCTTCATCGCCTCGGGTGTCTAGATCGCCTCGGGTGTCTAGCGCTCGATGCGCGCCGTGTCGCCGTCGATGATGATCGGGCGTTCGATCAGGCTCGGGTTGGCGACCATGTGCGCGATCCACTGGGCGCGGTCGTGTTCCAGGTCCTTGGGGTACGCCGCCTCCTTGGTGCGGGCGATCTCCCAGGGCTGCTTGTTCAGCAGTGTCAGGACGTGGTCCAGCTCCTCGGCCGTCGGGACGTCGTCGAGGTAGCGGCGTTCGGTGTAGTCGGCGTTGCTCTCGTCGAGGCGTTGCTTGGCGGCGCGGCTCTTCGAGCAGCGCGGGTTGTGCCAGATCTCCATGCGGTTCATTTTCTGTCAGGGGTGCTGAGTAACTTGGTTGGGGTGGAACAACTCGGCTTCGACTTCGGCACCGCGGCACCACGTCGGCTCGTGCGCGTCACGCCCGCGAAGCTGTCGACGTGGACGAGCTGCCCGCGCCGCTTCCGCATGACGTACCTGGACCGTCCCTCGCCACCCCGGGGCGGCGCGTGGGCGCACAACACCCTCGGCGCCGTCGTGCACAACGCGCTGAAGGCCCTCTTCGACCTGCCGCCGGACCGCCGCACCCCGGACCAGGCCGTGGCGCTGCTGAACAGGCAGTGGAAGTCCGAGGGCTTCCGCGACGTCGACCAGGCCGCCGAGTACCGCACCCGCGCCCAGGGCTGGGTCCACGACTACGTGAGCGCCCTCGACGTCGACTTCGAACCGCTGGGCGTAGAGCGCTGGGTGTCGTCGCCGACCGACCGCATCGTGGCCGAGGGCCGGGTCGACCGCATCGACTACCGCGACGGCGAACTCGTCATCGTCGACTACAAGACCGGCCGCCACGTCCTGACCTCCGACGACGCCCGCGGCTCGCAGGCTCTGGCCCTGTACGCCCTGGCTGCCCGCCGGACGCTCCGCAAGCCGTGCCGCCGGGTCGAGCTGCACCACCTGCCGTCGGGCTCGGTGGCGGAGTGGGAGCACACGGAGGAGTCGCTGGCCCGGCACGTCCGGCGCGCCGAGGAGGCCGCGGACGAGATCGACCTGGCCACCGAGACGCTGAAGGCCGGCGGGGACCAGGAGATCCTGTTTCCGCCGGTGACGGGGCGGCAGTGCCAGTGGTGCGATTTCCGGCGGAGTTGCGCGGAGGGGCAGGAGGCGGCGCCGCCGCTGGATCCTTGGGCGCTCCTGGCGCCGTAGAGGGGTGGCCAGGTCTTGGATGGAATGGTCGGTCCAGGTCTGGGAGGGGCCGGCCAGGTCTCGGAGTCAGCAGCCTTCGGATGCATGATCGCGAGTTGTCCACAGGCTGCGGCTTTCTGACCTGCGGCGATGTTCAGGAGGCTAGCCTGTGGATAGCCGGGAACCGAAGACGCGTTTCACTCGTTGCGTGACAAGGAAGCGCGCGGGGGCAGCGGAGTTCGGAGCCGGGTGACTAGTTCGGAGCCGGGTGACTGGTGGCTCGTACAGGTCGGCTGGCTCGTTCGGACTTGCGGCTCGTTCGGACCGGCGGCTCGTGTGGGACGGCGGTGCGTGCCCCGTAAGGATGCGTGGAGTGCGGCTTTTGCCGTAGGCCGTCGCCGTGGCGGTTGGGCCATGCCTGCCGGCGCACCCCTTGCCCCGTAGGGTGGCTGGAGTGGAAGTGGAAGCAGCCAAGCGGCCGTCGCGGACCTACGGAATCCTGCGCGCTGTGAGCGGTGTGCTCGCGGTGGGCATGGTGCTGCTTGCCCTGGGGAACATCGGCGTCCAGTTCTACGCGAACTCCCGCGACCTGCCTGGGCCCGGCACGCTGTCCGTCGTCGCGCACGTGGTGGCGGCCCTGCTCGTGGTCGCCGGGCAGATCGTGGCCGACCGGTACGCGGACTGGAAGGCGCCGATCGCCTCGCTGGCCGTGCTCGTCGTGAGCGGTGCGACGCTGTGGACCTTCTGGTGGGCCTAGCCCGCTAGATCCGGCCGAGCCCGCTAGACCCGGCCGAGCCCGCTAGACCCGGCCCAGCCGGCCAGGACCGGCCCAGCCCGCCAGGACCCGCCGAGCCCGCCAGGACCCGCCAGGACCGGCCCAGCCCGCCAGACTTGGCCCAGCCCGCCACACCCAACCCAGCCCGCCAGACTTGGCCCAGCCCGCCACACCCAACCCAGCCCGCCAGACTTGGCCCAGCCCGCCACACCCAACCCAGCCCGCTGAGGCCGCGCCGCTTTTGTTGCATTGACCGGAAATTCGCACTTCCGCCCGAGTCGTCCAGGCCCCTACAGTGTGCTTTCGATCCGCTTGGGGAGGCGGTTCGGAATCCTTGGGGGAAGTCGATGGCCGTGGGGGATGTCGTTGGCGCGCGCCGTGAATCGGTCGCGTTGCCGGTTCCGGTGTTGCTGGTGGTGGCGGGGTTCGCCGCTGCCGTTGTCGCGCAGGGCGGGTACTACCTGCCCGGTCGGGTGCTGTCGGGACTGCTGGTCGGGGTGGCCGTCGTGCTCGCCCGGCCGCGGCCTGATCTCCTTGCGGCGCTTGGGGGAGCGTTCGCGGCGTGGGCGTTGGTGCGCGGGGTGCTTGAAGGCGATGTGGTGTCGGGGTTGCCGTCTGCGGGTGCGGCCGTGGTGTTCGTCGGTGCCACACTTGTTGCGGCGCAGGCTGATCGGGAGCAACGCGAGTTGCTCGCCACGGTCGTTGTCGGGGTTGGTGCGCTGGTCGGGGTCACCGGGTGGGTGGCTGTGGTGTTCCGGGTGTCGTCGTGGACGACGGTCGCGGAAGGGTTGTTGCGGGCCGCGTCGACGATGACCTATCCGAACGCCGCCGCGGCGGTGATGGCGGTGGCTGCCGTGTTGTCGCTTGTTCTGCGGCCCACGTTGCTCATGGCGGTGATGAGTTTCCTGCTGTGCGCGGGGATCGGCGCGACGATGAGCCGGGCCGGCGTGATCGCGTTGCTCGCCGGGCTGGTGGCGTTGTGTGCGTTCTGGGGTTTCAAGAAGACGGTGACGGCTGCCGTGCCGCCGCTGCTCGGGGCCGTTGTGGCCGTTGCCGCGGTGCTGCCGTCCATGCGGGTGGCCGACGAGCCGCGGCCGTTGTTCGCGATCGCGGGACTGGTCGGTGGTGCGCTGGTGGCGCTGGGTCTGCCCCGGCTGGGACGGTTCGTGGTGCCGATCGCGCTGCTGTTGGCGGCCGGTGGCGGAGTGGCCGCGTTCGCTTTCGCCGATCGGCTGGCCACGCGGGTCTCGTTCAGCTCACCGGACCGCGCCGGGGCGACCGGGGCCGCGCTGGAACTCGTCTCGCGGACGCCGTTGTTCGGTGTCGGGCCGGGAAATGGATCTTTTTTCTTCAGCGGGGGCAACCAAAGCACCCGCGTCATGCGTTATGTGCACAACGAGTACCTCCAGGTGCTCGTCGAGCTGGGGGCTGTCGGGCTGGTGCTCGCGCTGGGGGTTGTGGCCGCCGTGCTGCTCGCGATGTGGCGAGGGCGCGGGACGTCGTTGCACGCGGGGGCGATGGCGGCGGTGGGCGTCGTGCTGGTGCACAGCGGCTTCGACTTCCTGTGGCACCTGCCCGTCGTCCTCGTCGTCGCCGGCCTCTGCGCCGGTTTGGGGTTTCCGTCTACAAAGGACGGAATGAGTGAGGGGACCACAGCAGCATGAAGAAGTTTTCCGGGGGTAAGACGCTGGCCGTCGTCGCCGTCGCGGGTGGCGCGGTTCTCGCGTCCATCGCGCCGGTCATGGCCGAGGTGAGCGCGCAGTCGCCTTCCCTGGGGGCCGTCAGAGTCGAGTCGCCCGCGAAGGTGAAGGCGTGGGGCGCCGCGGTCGAGGTCGACGTGACCTACTCCTGCCCGGTCGGTCAGTCGCAGTCGTACGTGTACCTGAACGTCACCCAGTCCAAGATCATCGGGGTGGCTTCCGGCAGCGGTTCCAAGGCCGTCACCTGCACCGGCGGGTTCCAGACGGTCAAGATCACCGCGACCGCTCAGCAGGGCTGGCCGTTCAGCCTGGGCACCGCGTACGCCAAGGCCGACCTGAACTCGTACCCGCACACCGCGAGCGACGAGCGGGAGATCTGGATCAACCCGTGATGAGGTGAACCTGGAGGGCCTGGTTGAAGTTCACGAACTCAGCCAGGCTCGCCACGTCGGCAGCAGTGTGGAGATGAGTTCCAGCGGAGCCTCGGTGTTCGGCGAGTGCATCACGCCCGGCAGCACGGCGAAGTCCGCGTCCAGCCGTTCCGCCATGTCGCGCTGGGCGGCGGGCGTCCACGCGTCGTCCGAGTCGCCGCACACCACCAGACAGGGCGTGCCGGACGAACGCAACGCGCGGGCCAGCTTCGCGACCTGGTCCGGTTCGAAGCGCAGGCCGTTGCCCATGCCGAGCAACGCCGCGGCTCGCGACTTGAGGAACCTGGTGCGGTAGAAGTCCTTCAGCTCCTGCGGCAGCGCCACCCAGGCCGGGTTCTGCGACGACCGCAGTTCGTTCAGCCTCTGGGTGCCCTCGACGCCCTGCTCGGCCAGCACGTGCTCGCCGACCTCCAGCACCGTGCGGCGTTCGCCCGCGGGCAGTTCGGACGGGCCCGTCGACATCAGCGTCAGACCGGCGACCGGAGCGCCCGCGAACACGGCCGCCCGCGACACCAGACCGCCGTAGGAATGGCCGAGCAGCAGCACTTTCCGCCCGTCCGCCGCGATCTTCCCGATCAGTTCGGCGAGCACGGAACCCAGCGGGCCAGGCCGGTAGAGCGCCTCGTCGTCCGGGCCGGCGGAGTCCTGATGGCCCGGCAGGTCGATCGCGACGACCTCGAAACCCGCGTCCGCGATCGGATCGATCATCGGCGCGAAGTCCTCTTTGGAACCCGTGTAGCCCGGCACGAGCAGCACGGTCGTGCGCATCGCGTCGTCGCCCATCGCGGGCGCGCGCAGAGCCGCGATCGTGCCGTAACGGCCCGGAAAGTCGACGCGTTGCGCCCGGTGCGGGCTGATCTGCGAGTACACGAGCTGAACTATCGCAGCGCGACCAGGGTTTCGCCACGCTGCTCAAGCACGACGGGACCGGCTGTGGCGAGTTGCACAGGGCCCGTGTGGCCCTCGCGGTTCAGCTTGATCGTGCCCACGACGGCACCGGTGGCCTGCTCGTACACCCGCAGGCCCTCCTTCACCGGGATGAGCGCGCGGCCCGCGAGCGTCGTGCCGGCGCCCAGCGTGCCCTCGGCGGTCCACAGTGGAGTGAGCGTCTCCAGCGACAGCGCGACCGTGCGGGAACCGCTGAACCAGAAGGCGTTCGTCTTCGTCGTGAAGACGCGCGCCACGCGGTTCGGCGGGTCGGTGAAATCGGCGTCGGGGATGTCGAGCGGCGCCTCGCCGACCTGGTTTCCGGTCTCCGTGTCGAAGATCTGCAACCGGCTCGGGCCCGGTACCGCCACGGCGACGAGCTTTTCCGTGATGGCGACGATCTGCGCGTTCTTGCCGCCGGTCATCGCGGTGGAGAACACCTTGGGCTCGTCGGACTTGTCCGGGTTCGGCTTGAGCACCGTGACCCGCTCCGACGCGTCGTCCGGGCAGCGTTCGATGATCGCGAACTTGCCGGACGTGACGGCCGTCGAGCCGTACGTGCAGCCGACGCGCGGCTGCTTGCCCGGGTTCACGATCGCGCGCAGGGAGCCGTACTCGAGCGAGCGCACCAGGTCGTCACGCCGGTAGACCTCGACGAACTTCGAGCCGGTCGTGATCAGGTGCGAACCCTCGTTGAGCAGTGCCGTGCCCGGTTCCGCGTCGCCGTTGCGCTGCGCCCGCCGCTCGCCGGTCACGCCGTCGAGCGAGGTGAGCTCCGAGCAGTTCGTGCCCTTGGAGTACAGGGCCATCGCCCTGCCCCACGCCGAACTCACCACGCACAGCGGCAGGTCGCGCTTGTACGTCCACCGGACGTCCCCGGTCAGCGGGTCGCGCCCGTTGACCTCGCCGCCGTCGCCGGTGACGACCGTCGACGGCTTCTCCTCGCCCGTGTCCTTCGACGCGGTCTGCACGACCACGGGCGACTGCGTGGCGCCGCTCTTCGCGCGCCACACCTCGCCGAGTGACGGGGGCAGCGCGGTGACCTCGGGCAGCTGCTCCCACGACGAGGGCCCGGTGACCGACGTCGTGGCACGAGCATCGCTGAACGCCCAGGTCAGCACGGACGCGGTCACCGACACCACGGCGATCAGCGCGACCGCGACGAAGTCGGCGCGGGTGCGCCAGGAGCGGGCGGGCGGACGTTCCTCGACGGGCTTGGACTCGGGCACGCTCTCGTGCGCGGGCTCGTCGAGGACGTCCTCGACGTCGGTGACGTCGGAACCGGGGGACGACATGGTGATCAGTCTGCCGAAGGTGCGGCCTGTTCGGCAGAGCTTCGGCGACGCCGACGCCTGCGCGGCTTGTCCGAGGCGGACTTCGCGGAGCTCTCGCCGCCCTCGGAGGCCGGCGCCTGCTCGCCCTCCTGCGTCACACCCGCGCGGCTGCGCGTGCGCGAGCGGGACCGCTTCGGCCTGGTCTCCTCGGTGTTCGCCTCCGGAGCCTGCTCGGCGCCCGCGGGGGTGGAGCCGGGACGACGACTGCTGCGGCGCTTGCGCTTGCCGGTGTCGAGCTTCTCCTCCTCCTCGGCGTCGAGGCCCGCGCGGGTGCGGTGGCTCAGCGGCAACCGGCCCGTGGAACCGGACGGAATGCCCAGGTCGGCGTACAGGTGGTCGGACGTGGAGTACGTCTCCACCGGCAGCGGCTGGCCGAGGCCGAGCAGGTCGTTGACCGAGGCCCAGCGGTGCGTCTCGTCCCAGTCGACGAACGTGACCGCGACACCGTTGCGTCCGGCACGGCCCGTGCGGCCGATGCGGTGGACGTAGGTCTTCTCGTCCTCGGGGCACTGGTAGTTGATGACGTGCGTCACGTCGTCGATGTCGATGCCGCGCGCGGCGACGTCGGTGGCGACCAGCACGTCGACCTTGCCGGCGCGGAACGCCCGCAGCGCCTTCTCGCGCGCGCCCTGACCCAGGTCGCCGTGCACGGCGGCCGCGGCGAACCCGCGTTCGGTCAGGTCGTCGGCGACCTTCTGCGCGGTCCGCTTGGTGCGCGCGAAGACCATGGTCAGACCGCGGTCGCGGGCCTGCAGAGCGCGGGCCAGCATCTCCGGCTTGTCCATCGAGTGCGCCCGGTAGACGAACTGCGAGGTGTTCTCGTGCGTCTGGCCGGCGTCGTTCTCCTCGGCACGGATGTGCGTCGGCTGGTTCAGGAACGTGCGCGCCAGCGTGATGATGGGGCCCGGCATGGTCGCCGAGAACAGCATGGTCTGCCGCTCGTCGGGAACCATGTTCAGGATGCGCTCGATGTCGGGCAGGAAGCCCAGGTCGAGCATCTCGTCGGCCTCGTCCAGCACCAGCATGCGGACCTTGCCGAGCACCAGGTGGCGCTGTTCGGCCAGGTCGAGCAGGCGGCCGGGCGTGCCGATGATGACATCGGCGCCCTTGCGGAGCTGCGCGATCTGCCGCTCGTAGGGGATGCCGCCGTAGATCGCGGCGACCTTCACGCCGAGGTGGCGCGACGCGTCGGTGAGGTCGTGCGAGACCTGGAGACACAGCTCACGGGTGGGCACGACCACAAGGGCCTGCGGGGTGCCGTCGCCGGGCAGGTCTACGCGGTGCAGCAGCGGCACGCCGAACCCGAGGGTCTTGCCCATGCCGGTGCGGGCCTGGCCGATGAGGTCGTCACCGGCGAGAGCGATGGGGAGCGTCAGTTCCTGGATGGCGAAGGTGCGTTCGATGCCGGCTTCGCCGAGCGCCTTGACGATCTCGTGACGCACGCCGAGCTCGGCGAACGTGGGGGATTCGGACTGCACCGGGGCGTCTGCCAGCAACGGGTGCGACGTGTCTTCTTCGGGAACTCCGGCCTCGCTGTGTTCGAGTGCCACCGGGTCCAGATGTGCTTCTACTTCAGCGGTCAGGGTGATCAGCCTCTCTCGTACCAAGCGCGTACGAGCCCTGGCCGGGCCTCTCGACCGCGCTAGATGAGCAGCTGCGGGAAAGGTGTACGCGCACCATTTCTGCGCCGCGCAGCGTGGTCGTCACACTCGTCACGCCGGGCGTCCGAGGCCATTCTACCTGCCCAGACACTTTTGACCACTAGGCTTGGTCACCATGGGTGTTGCGGAGGGTGTTGTCGATCTTCTGGGAGCGCTTGCATATGGCGAGCTCTCGGCTTTCGACCGGATGACGGAGGACTCGCGCACGGCGCCGACATTGGCGGGACGCGCGGCGCTCGCGCAGATGGCCGCAGCCGAGATCGGGCATTTCACGATGCTGCAGAAGCACCTGGCCACCGAGGGCATCACCGTCGAGGACGCGATGACGCCGTTCGTGAAGGGTTTCGACGCGTTCCACGAGTCGACGAGCCCCAAGTCGTGGCTGGAGTCGCTGGTGAAGGCGTACGTCGGCGACGGGCTGGCGGCGGACTTCTACCGCGAGATCGCGGAGTGGCTGGACGCGCCGACCAAGGAGCTCGTGCTGCACGTGCTCGCCGACACGGGTCACTCGGCGTTCGCTGAACGCGAAGTCCTGGCCGCCGTCGAGACCGATCCGCGGGTCCGCGACCGGCTCGCGCTGTGGGGCCGGCGGCTGCTCGGTGAAGCGTTGACGCAGGCCCAGTACGTGGTGGCGGAGCGGGACGGCCTCTCCGAGCTGATCATCCGGGGCTCCGGGGACCTCGCCGGGATCGGTCAGCTGTTCCGCCGGCTCCAGCAGAGTCACGCGCGGCGCATGACGCAGCTGGGTCTGGGCTAGGTAGGCTCGCGACTAGATTTTTCTCTTGAGCACGGAGGTCAGCGTGGAGGTCAGGATCGGCGTCGCGGACAGCGGGCGCGAACTCGTCGTGACCAGTGAACTCAACCCGTCCGAGGTCGAGGCTCTGGTGGCGGACGCGGTGTCCGGCAAGTCCAGCGTGCTGTCGCTGGTGGACGTCAAGGGTGCGCGGTTCGTCGTGCCCGCTGGCCGCGTCGCGTACGTGGAGATCGGCCCGCAGGACTCGCGCAAGGTCGGGTTCGGCGCCTGAGACGGCAGAACGTGAGAGAGGCCCCGGTCGTCCGCGACCGGGGCCTCTCTCGTTCCGCGGCGGCGCAGTATCGATCACCGCTGCCGAACCCGCAGTCCGGCTGGGCGTCGAGGTCGCCTGAAGCGGTGACTTCGCTGGTAGGAGCATGTGCGCGCACCTAGCGTGACGGAGTCGTCACGCTGCTGAGGAGTGCTATGCGCGCCGCCCTGCTGGCCCTGTTGCTCGTGGTCTCGGCAACGACCTTCACCCTGCCCGCGCAGGCCTATCAGACACACGCGGCCGGGTCGTGGTCCACGAGTTCCGCGTTGCCGGCGGTGAACGCGTCGGCGCGTTCGACGCTGACGTCCGGTGCGGTCGTCACGGCGTCGGTGTCGGGGGCGAACCTGCGGCTGACCACGCTGAACTCGCCTCCCGGTGACCGCGGTGCGGTGCCCGGCAACTTCCGGCCGCAGATCCCCGCGAACACGGCGTTGATCGGCCTCACCGCGGCCGCCGCGGGGTGTGCCGCGTTCGTCGACTGCTTCAACCGGGGCACGCTGACGTTCTCGTTCAACCGGCCGGTGCGCGACCCGGTGCTGCACATCGCGGGCAGCGGCGCGACCATCGGCAACACCGGCAGCACGCACGTCGCACACACCGTGACCACGCCAGGAGTGACGCTGGACGGGCCGTTGGCCGGCGCGACGAACATGACGATCGGGCAGAACGGCACCCGCGTCGAGGCGCCGAACCGCAACCTCAACGTGCTGTGCAACTCCAACGGCGCGAGGTCGGCTCCCGCGTCGTGCGGCAGTGTCCGCATGAACGGCACCGTCAGCTCCGTGAGCTTCCAGGTCGACATGCTCACCAACAGCAGCAACGCGACGGACGACTTCTACGTCGCGGGCGTCTCGGTGGACGAGGACTTCGGCGACGCGCCCGCGAGCTACGACACCGGTGCGGCGGCCAGCCACGTCGTCGGTGATCTGGCTCTGGGCTCGGGCGTGTCGGTCGACAACCCCACGACGATCAACCTCGGTTCGACCACGCCGAGCCCCAAGGCCGTGGCGGCGGGCGCGGACAACAACCTGCCCAACGGTGACGACCTCGACGACGGCGTGGCGGCGTTCCCGCGGCTGGCCAGGTCGAACGCCGGTGACGACTACTCGGTGCCCGTGACGTTGTCCGGCGCCTCGCAGGCCGGCCGGGTGTGCGCGTGGATCGACTTCAACGGCAACGGCTCGTTCGACAACAACGAACGGGCGTGCGCGACCTTCGCGGCCGGCGCGGGATCCGCGACGATCACCTGGAAGATTCCGCAGAACGTCAAGTGCGGCAACACCTATGCGCGGTTCCGGGCGAGCTACAACGCAGACCAGACTGCCAACGCGACAGGACTCGCGGACAGCGGTGAGGTCGAGGACTACCGGCTGCCGGTCGAGTGCCTGGACATCAAGAAGTCCACTCCCAAGACCACCGCGAACCCCGGCGACCAGGTGCCGTACACGGTCACCATCACCAACTCCGGTGCCACGGACGTCACCGGCCTGACCGTGTCCGACGACCTCACCGAGGTGCTGGACGACGCGACGTTCAACAACGACCAGGCCGCGACGTCGGGCTCGATCTCTTACGTCGCACCGAAACTGACGTGGACCGGTGACGTCGCCAAGGGCAAGACGGTCACGCTGACCTACTCCGTCACGGTCAGGAACCCGATCACCGGCGACCACCAGTTGCGCAACGCCGTGGTGAGCAGTGCGGGCAACTGTCCGCCGGGCTCGACCGATCCGGACTGCTCGACCACGGTGAACACGCCGGGTGTGAAGATCGAGAAGTCGGTCGACCGGCAGTCGGCCGACCCCGGTGACACGGTGAAGTACACGGTCAAGGTCACCAACACCGGCAAGACGCCGTTGAACGCGATGTTCGTCGACGACCTCACGAAGGTGCTCGACGACGCGACCTGGGGCAGTGCGACGGCTTCCTCCGGCAACGCCACGTTCGCCTCGCCCGAGCTGACCTGGACGGGTGCGCTGGCCGTCGGCGCGTCGGCGACCGTCACCTACACGGTCGTCGTCACCGGCAACGGCGACAAGCAGCTGACGAACGTGGTCACCTCGGAGACGCCCGGCAACAACTGCGTGCCGAGCTGCACGACCGACACCCCGGTGTCCGGCGTCCGGTTCGAGAAGCAGGCCGACAAGCAGTCGGTGAACCCCGGCGAGACCGTGACGTACACCGTCACCGTCACGAACACGGGCAGGACTCCTTTGCAGGGCGCCACTTTCACCGACGACCTGGCGAAGGTGCTCGACGACGCGGAGTGGGTCTCCGCGACGGCGTCCTCGGGTGTGGCGGAGTTCGTCTCGCCCAAGCTGACCTGGACCGGCAACCTGCCCATCGGCGGGTCCGCGACCGTCACGTACTCGCTGAAGGTCGGGAACCCGGTCAAGGGCGACTTCCAGCTGGACAACGCGATCACGTCCAGCACGCCGGGTGGCAACTGCCCGCCGGGATCGACCGATCCGAAGTGCGGCACGACCACTCCGGTCGCCGGGCTGAAGATCGAGAAGGCCGTCGACAGGCAGTCCGCGAACCCCGGCGACACCGTCTCCTACACGGTCAAGGTCACCAACACCGGCAAGACCTCGCTGAACGCCGCGTTCTCCGACGACCTGTCGAAGGTGCTGGACGACGCGGAGTGGGGTGCTGTCAACGCTTCCGCCGGCACGGCCACGTTCGCGGCACCGAAGCTGAACTGGAGCGGCACTCTCGCGGTCGGCGGTTCGGCGACGATCACGTACACGGTGAAGGTGACCGGCAAGGGCGATCACCTGCTGGACAACGTGATCACCTCGACGACGCCCGGCAACAACTGCCCGCCGGACTCCGCCGATCCGGACTGCCGCACGTCGACGCCGGTCTCCGGGGTGGAGATCAAGAAGGAGGTCGACCGGCAGTCGGCGAACCCCGGTGACACCGTGAAGTACACGGTGACCGTGCGGAACACCGGCAAGACCCCGCTGAACGCCTCGTTCGCCGACGACCTGACGCAGGTCCTCGACGACGCCGCGTGGGGCTCGGTCAGCGCTTCCTCGGGCACGCCGTCCTTCACGGCTCCGAAGCTGACCTGGAACGGTCCGTTGGCGCCCGGCGAGTCGGCGACGGTCACGTACACCGTGGTCGCGAACGGCAAGGGCGACAAGCAACTCACGAACGTCGTCACCTCGGATACGCCCGGCGACAACTGCGTGCCGAACTGCACGACCACGACGCCGGTCTCGGGTGTCGAGTTCGAGAAGTCGGTGGACCGGCAGTCGGCCAAGCCCGGTGACACGGTCAAGTACACGGTGACCGTGCGGAACACCGGCAGGACTCCGTTGCAGGGCGCCACTTTCACCGACGACCTGACCAAGGTCCTGGACGACGCCGAGTGGGTTTCCGCCGATACCTCCACGGGTTCGGTGTCGTTCGCGGCCCCGAAGCTGACCTGGACGGGTGACCTCGCGGTCGACGGCACGGCCACCGTCACGTACGCGGTGAAGGTCGGCGATCCGGCGGACTTCAAGCTGGACAACGTGATCACGTCGACCACTCCGGGCGCCAACTGCCCCGGTGGCGAGAAGTGCTCGACCAGCACGCCGATCGCCGGTCTGCGGATCGAGAAGTCCGACGACCGCGACCAGGTCGTGCCCGGTGACACCGTGACCTACACGATCAAGGTCACCAACACCGGTCAGACCGTCCACACAGGAGCGTCATTCACCGACGACCTGACCAAGGTGCTGGACGACGCGGTCTACAACGACGACGCGCAGGCCACGGCCGGCGCGGTCACGCTGGTGTGGCCGAGGCTGGAGTGGAAGGGCGACCTGCCGATCGGCGGCACCGCCACGATCACCTACACGGTGACGGTGAAGAACCCGAACCCCGGCGACAAGAAGCTCAACAACAAGGTCACCTCGGACACGCCCGGCAACAACTGCCCGCCGGGCTCCACCGATCCGTCGTGCAGCACCGAGACGCCCGGCCGTGAGCTGACGATCGAGAAGAAGGCCGACGAGCAGTCCGCGAACCCCGGCGACTCGGTGACGTACACCGTGACGATCACCAACACCGGTCAGGTGCCGTTGGCCGGCGAGAAGGTGACGGACGACCTGTCCGGCGTGCTCGACGACGCCTCGTGGGTGTCCGTGCAGGCTTCCACGGGCAAGGCGGAGTTCGCCGCGCCGACGCTGACGTGGACCGGTGACCTCGCGGTCGGCGCTTCGGCGACCCTGACCTACGTCGTCAAGGTCAACGACCCGATCAAGGGTGACCACAAGCTGGCGAACGTGGTCAGCAGCGAGGTTCCCGGCAACTGCCCGCCGGGGTCGACGGACCCGAAGTGCTCGACCACGACCCCGTTGCCCGGCATGGAGATCGTGAAGGAGGTCGACCGGAAGTCCGCGAACCCCGGTGACACCGTCACCTACACCGTGACCGTGCGGAACACCGGTCAGACCGAGCTCAACGCGTCGTTCCGCGACGATCTGACGAAGGTGCTCGACGACGCGACCTGGGGCGGCACGAGTGCGGGGACGTTCACGTCGCCCGTGCTGACGTGGACGGGTGTGCTGCCTGTGGGCGGTTCCGCGACCATCAAGTACACGGTCGTCGTGACCGGCAAGGGCGATCACCAGCTGACGAACGTCGTCACGTCCGACACCCCCGGCAACAACTGCGTGCCGAGCTGCACGACCGACACCCCGGTGTCCGGCGTGGAGATCAAGAAGACCGCCGAGCCCGCGTCGACCAAACCGGGCGACACCGTCAAGTACACGGTGACCGTGCGGAACACCGGCAAGACCGTGCTCGACGCGTCGTTCCGTGACGACCTGACCGGCGTGCTGGACGACGCCACGTGGGTCGGCACGAGCGCCGGTGTGTTCGCTTCGCCCGTGCTGACCTGGTCCGGGCAGTTGGGCGTGGGGGAGACGGCGACCGTCACCTACACGGTGAAGGTGATCGGCGCGGGCGACAAGCGGCTCAAGAACGTCGTCACGTCGGACACTCCCGGCAACAACTGCGTCGACGGCTGCACGACGGACACACCGGTCGCCGCGTTGAAGCTGGTGAAGAAGGCCGAGCCGGCCACGACGAAGCCCGGTGACCCGGTGACCTACACCGTGACGATCAGCAACACCGGGCAAACCGTCCACAGTGGAGTTTCGGTCTCCGACGACCTGTCCGGGGTGCTGGACGACGCGACCTGGAACGGCGACGAGGCCGCTACGGCGGGTTCGGTGTCGTTCGCGGCGCCGAAGCTGACGTGGACCGGTGATCTGGCGGTCGGTGCGTCGGTGACGGTCACGTACTCGGTGAAGGTCACGGGTGCGGGGGACAAGCGGCTCAAGAACGTCGTGTCGTCGGAGACTCCGGGCACGGACTGCTCGGAGGGCTGCACGACCGACACCCCGGTGGCGGGCCTGGAGATCGTGAAGAAGGTCGCGCCGGGCAAGCCCGTGCCGGGTGATGTCGTCACGTACGCGGTGACGGTTCGCAACACCGGTCAGACGCCGCAGAACGCCTCGTTCGGCGACGACCTGACCGGCGTGCTGGACGACGCGACCTGGAACGACGACGCGGCGGCGACCGTGGGCGAGGTGTCGTTCGCGGCACCGGCGTTGAGCTGGACCGGCACGCTGCCGATCGGGTCGCAGGCCGTGATCACGTACTCGGTGAAGGTGACCGCGGCCGGCGACCACCGGCTGAACAACGTCGTCACCTCGGACACCCCTGGCGGCAACTGCCCGCCGGGATCGACGGACCCGAAGTGCTCGACGTCGACCCCGTTGCCGGGCATGGAGGTCAGCAAGAGCGTGGACGTGAAGTCGGCCAAGCCCGGCGACACCGTCACGTACACGGTCGAGGTCGTCAACACCGGCCAGACCGACCTGGTGGGCGCGTCGTTCGTCGACGACCTGAGCGAGGTGCTGGACGACGCGACCTGGGTCGGCACGAGCGCGGGCACGTTCACGTCGCCGAAGCTGACCTGGACCGGTGACCTGCCGGTCGGCGCGACGGTGAGCGTGACCTACTCGGTCAAGGTGACCAACCCGGTGAAGGGCGACTTCAGCCTCGACAACGTCGTGACGACCGAAACGCCAGGCGGGAAGTGCGTCGAGTGCACGACGGTCACGCCGGTCGCCGGGCTGAAGCTGGTGAAGACGTCCGAGCCCGAATCGGCGAAACCCGGTGACGAGGTCAAGTACACGGTGACGATCACCAACACCGGTCAGACAGTCCACAGTGGAATTACGGTCACCGACGATCTGAGCGGTGTGCTGGACGACGCGACCTGGGTCGGCACCAGCGCGGGCACGTTCACGTCGCCGAAGCTGACGTGGACCGGTGACCTGGCGGTCGGTGAGTCGGTGACGGTCACGTACTCGGTGAAGGTCACGGGTGCGGGGGACAAGCGGCTCAAGAACGTGGTGTCGTCGGACGTCCCGGACACCGACTGCTCGGAAGGCTGCACCACGGACACCCCGATCGCCGGCTTCCAGATCGTGAAGAAGGCGGACAGGACCGAGGCCAAGCCGGGCGAGAAGGTCACCTACACGGTCGTCGTCACGAACACCGGCGCCACGATGCTGCGCGACGCCGCGTTCGTCGACGACATGACCGAGGTGCTCGACGACGCCACCTACAACGGCGACGCGGCCTCGACCTCGGGCCTGGCGACCTACGCGGCGCCGAAGCTGACGTGGAAGGGCGATCTGGCGGTCGGCGCGTCCGCGACGGTGCGGTACTCGGTGACCGTCACGAGCAAGGGCGACCTGCGGCTCAAGAACGTCGTCACGTCCGACACCCCCGGCTCGAACTGCCGCGACGGCTGCGCGGTCGAGGTGCTGGTGCCGAGGCTGGAGATCCTCAAGAAGCCCGACCGGACCTCCGCCAAGCCCGGTGACCTCGTCGCCTACACCGTGACGATCACGAACACCGGCCAGACCACCTTGCCGGCGGCGAGCTTCGTCGACGACCTGAGCGGAGTGCTGGACGACGCGTCCTTCGTGGACACGAACGCCGGCGTGTTCGCCAAGCCGAAGCTGACGTGGACCGGTGAGCTGGCGATCGGGGCCACGAAGACGGTGACGTACCGGGTGCGCGTGAACGACCCGCCGACCGGGGACTTCAAGCTGCGCAACGTGGTCACGTCGGACACGCCGTCCAACTGCCCCGGTGAGGCGTGTGGCACCGAGACCCCGGTGTCGGGCCTGGAGATCGTGAAGAAGGCGGACCGGACGGACGCGAAACCGGGCGACCGCATCACCTACACCGTGACCGTCCGGAACACCGGTCAGACGCCGATCACCGGGTCGTTCACCGACTCGCTGGCCGACGTGCTGAAGGCCGCGACGTGGGGCGGCACCGACGCGGGCACGTTCGCGTCGCCGGTGCTGACCTGGTCTGGCGAGCTGGCGGTCGGGGCCTCGGCCACGGTGACGTACTGGGTCACCGCGACCGGACCCGGTGAGCTGCGCAACGTCGTGACCTCGGACGTGCCGGGCTCGAACTGCAAGCCCGGCGGCTCCGACCCGAGGTGTGCCGCGACCGTGCAGGTGCGGCAGGATCCGCCGATCGCGTGGACCGGTTTCCCGGCTCTGCCACTGGCGGCGTTCGGCTTGGTCCTGCTCGTCGTGGGTGTGTTCCTGCGACGAAGGGCCTAAGCGGGCTCTTCGATCTTGTAAGGCGGAGTGGAGATGCCACCGACCCGGTAACGGCCCCACGGGTCGGGGTCGGTGAGCGTCCCCTCCGCCTGCCCGGTGGGGGTGCGCAGCACCGCGGTCCGCGCGCCTCCTTCGACGCGGCTGGTGACGTCGTCGTGCTTCTTGATCCGTCCGTACCAGTGGTAGCGGCCGTCGATCGGCTGGAAGTACCCCCGCAGATCGACCTCGACCGCGACTTCTTCTTCTCCGAAGACGAGGGTGGCGGTGCCGGTGTAGCCCTCTTCGTCGTGCTCGTGCTCGCTCATCAGTCCACCAATCGCAGCGGGGTGAGTGGCTTTGCCGGGTCTGCCTGCACGCCCGCCGAGCGCAGCAGCCCGTCGATGGCGTGCCAGATCAGCGTGGTGAGGTACTCGCTGAGGTTCGTGCGGGACATGGTCTGGCGGTCGAGCCACCAGTCGCCCGCGTTCTGCACCATGCCGACGAGCGCGTGCGCCCACGGCTCGGCGCCGCCGGAGTCCATCTCGAAGGAACGCAGGTAGTCGCCGAGGATCCTGGCCAGCGTCGACGCGATGAGGTTCTTGTCCTCGGCGACGACGTCCTTCTCGACCGGACGGTCCACGAAGGACCCCTTCACCACGAACCGGTAGAGGTTCGGGTTCTCCTCGATCACCGACAGGTAGGCGTCGACGATCCCCAGGATGCGGCCGCGGATCGGGCCGTCGGCGATGAGCGCGGGACCCATCCGGTCCATCAGCAGTTCGGTGGCCTTCTGGCCCACTGCCAGGTACAGGTCGGACTTGTCGGTGAAGTGCCGGTACAGCACGGGCTTGCTGACGCCCGCCTCCGCGGCCACGTCCTCCATGCCGACGTCGGGACCTTTTCTGGCCACGGCGGCGATCGTGGCCTCCACGAACTCCGCCCTGCGCTGCTCGCGGTGACCCTTCCACCGCTCACGTCGCGCGTCCGGCCCCTTGACAGTGCGTGCCATGTGACGCACGCTACCAGAAGTAACCGTTACCTCAAGTAACACCTACCGGGGAGGGCAACCGATGAGGGTCGCCGATCGGGAGAAGACAGCGGAACGGCTCCTCAAGTCGTCCGCCGAGAAGTTCTACGACCCCGAGGTGGACATCGACTGGTCCGCACCTCTGGTCGACGGTCTCTTCTACATCCCTGAACAGCGCATTTCGCTCTACGGCACGCCTCTCTACGACTCGCTGTCGCAGGAGCAGCGCATCGAGCTGTCGAAGCACGAGCTGGCGTCGATCGCGTCCGTCGGCCTGTGGTTCGAGCTGCTGCTCATGCAGATGCTCGTGAAGATGGTCTACAACACCGACCCGACCACGCGGCACGCCCAGTACGCGCTGACCGAGGTCGCCGACGAGTGCCGTCACTCGACGATGTTCGCGCGCCTGGTCGAGCGGATCGGCTGCCCGGCCTACGGGCCCACGCGCCACACGCACCGCATGGGCAAGCTGCTGCCGATCATCGGCTACGGCCCCGCGATGTACGGCTCGATCCTGGTCGCGGAGGAGATCCTCGACCGGTTGCAGCGCGAGGCGATGACCGACGACACCATCCAGCCGCTCGTGCGGATGGTGAACCGGATCCACGTGCTGGAAGAGGCGCGGCACGTGCGGTTCGCCCGCGAGGAGCTGCTGCGGGGCATGTCGGAGCTCAAGGGCTACGAGCTGCCGTACCAGAAGTGGCTGGTCGGGTACGTGTCGATGATGATCACGCGCGCGATCATCAACCCCGCCGCGTACGCCGCCGTCGGGCTGGACGTGCGCGAGGCGCACCGGGTCGCGCTGGGCAACGAGCGCTTCCAGGAGACCATCCGCTGGTCCGGCGAGCGGATCATGACGTTCCTCGACGAGGCCGGACTCGTGGGAAGGCCGGGGATGCGCTCATGGCGTCGCTCGTTCTTGATCGGCTGAACGTGGTCACGTCGGGGACTTCGCCCTCCGACGTGACCGCGGTCCTGCTGCACGGCTGGACCATGGATCTGACCACCTGGGACCGCGTCGCCGCCGCACTGCCTGGCCGGGTGGTGCGCTACGACGTGCGCGGTCACGGTGGTTCGGCCGGTGGCACCGGGACGATCTCCGAGCTGGCCGACGACCTGGCGGCCGTGCTGGAGAAGCACGTTCCGACGGGCCGGATCGTGCTGGCCGGCCATTCCCTGGGCGGCATGACGATCATGGCGCTGGCCGAGCAACGGCCAGAGCTGTTCGCGCGGGTGTCCGGGGTGGCGCTGATCGCGACGTCGTGCGGGAACCTGCCCCGGCAGAGCGGTGTCGAGCGGATTGCCGGGAAGTGGCTGGTCAACCGGCCCAAGGTCGGGTTCGGGCGGCTGATCGCGCCGGGGTTGCGGGTGACGTTCGGGCGTCGTCCGCGCTGGGCCGACGTGCGCGCGGCCGCGGCGATGGCGGGCAACACGAGCGGTGCGGCGTTCGTCGGGATCCGGGAGGAGCTGACGCTGCACCAGCGGCGGGAAGCGCTTGCCGTGCTGGCGGACATCCCCGCGGTCGTGATGGCCGGTTCCTGGGACGTGCTCACGCCGATGCGGCACTCGCGGGTGCTGGCCGAGGCGTTGCCGGGCGCGCAGTTCGTGATCTATCCGAAGACCGGGCACATGTTGCCGCTGGAACGGTCCGAGGACGTGGCGAGACGGATAGCCGCACTGATGTGACGAAGAGGGGCCCGCGCTCGCGGGCCCCTTTCATCGTTGTCAGTGCTGGAGCGGGAAACCGCCACCGATGCCGCGCCACGCCAGGTTCGAGATCAGCGCGACCGCGTCCTCCTTCGGCACCCGCCGGTTGTCCGCGAGCCACGAGCGAGCCGTGACCTGCGACAGCCCCACGAGTCCGACGGCCAGCAACCGGGCACGTTCGGGGTCGAGCCCGGCGTCCGCGGTGATGGTGTCGGTGATGGCGTCCACGGAGTCCGTGGTGGCGCGCTCGACGGCCGACTGCACGGACGGTTCGGAGCGCAGGTCCGACTCGAACACCATGCGGAACGCCTGGCCCTCGCCGTCCACGAAGTCGTAGAAGGCGGCCACGGCGGCGCGCACGCGGAGCTTGTTGTCCGTGGTGGAGCCGATGGCGGTGCGGACACGGCCGACCAGCTCGTCCACATGGGACTCGAGGAGCGCCATGTAGAGCTCCAGCTTGCCGGGGAAGTGTTGGTACAGCACCGGCTTGGACACGCCCGCGCGCTCGGCGATCTCGTCCATCGCCGCGGCGTGGTAGCCGTTGGCGACGAACACGTCCTGCGCCGCTGCCAGCAGTTGCGCGCGGCGGGCGGTGCGCGGCAGTCGAACGCCCCTGCCTGCGGGTGCGCTCTGCGCCGTCTCCGTCATGGTGCCTCCAGCACGAGTGATCCGGCCGTCGGAGAGGGGTTGCCAGACCGAGGCTGAGAGCAACCTTACTCGCTGGTAGCCCACATCCGGGAACCATCTTGGCGTTCTTTCCCGCATCCTGGTCCGGTGAGCACCATCATTCCCGCCCCGTTGTCCACGGTCGCGCTGCCGCCGCTGGACAAGACCCAGACGCCGTGGCCAGGTGAGTTTCACCAGGTCGACGCCCACGAGGTGCACGTGAGGGTCACCCCTGGCGACGGGCCGCCGGCCGTGTACGTGCACGGGCTTGGCGGGTCCGCGACGAACTGGACAGATCTCGCGGCACAGCTGAAGGACCATGTCAGCGGCTACTCGATCGACCTGCCGGGGTTCGGCCGGTCGGAGCCGATTCCCGGCTACGACTTCAGTCTCGCCACGCACGCCCGCACGGTGATCAAGTACCTGGAAACGCTCTCACAGCCGGTGCACCTGCTCGGCAACTCCATGGGCGGCGCGATCTCCGTGATGGTCGCCGCGAGCAGGCCGGATCTCGTGAGGACGCTCACGCTCGTCTCGCCGGCCGTGCCCGACCTCAGGCCGCGCCTCGACCGCATGTCCGATCCGCGGATGGCGCTCGCCGTCCTGCCGATCATCGGGTCGAAGGTGCGCCGCGAGCTCGCGAAGCTGAGCGCGCACCAGCGCACCAGGCAGATGCTCGAACTGTGCTTCGCCGACCCGAGCGTGGTGCCCGACCACCGCATCGAGGAGTCGATCAGGGAGAACGAGGAGCGCGCCCGGCAGAAGTGGGCGGGGCAGGCGCTCAACCGCAGCACGTTCGGGCTGATGCAGAGCTGGCTCACGCCCGGTCCGCGGTCGCTGTGGCGGCTGCTGCCGTTGGTCAAGGCGCCGACGCTGGTGCTCTGGGGCGAGAACGACCGGCTCGTCAGCGTGCGGAAGGGGCCACGAACGGCGCGGTCGCTGCCCAAGGGGCGACTGCTGGTGCTTCCCAAGACCGGCCATGTCGCCCAGATGGAACGGCCCGCCACCGTGGCGAGGGCTGTGCTGGGCATGTGGGAGGCGGTCGATCGACACTCATGGTGATGAACGACGGCCATACGGGGGATGTGGGACCCTGGACCACGTGAATCGCGCCCCCGAGCGAGGACGTACTGCTCCGCCCGCTGACCGCTACCGTCGCGGCGAGCGCCGGACCAGCGCGGAACCGCTCGCGGCCGCCTGGGAACCGGAGGCCACGCAGGCCCTGCGAAGGCCGCGCAAGCGCCGCGGCGTGAAGAAGCTCGTCGCCAACTACGGGTGGCGGATCTACGCGATCCCGGTGCTTCTCGTGCTGACCGCGCTGGTGGTGCTCGACACGGTCCAGCCCAAGACCCCCGCGATCGGTGGCACCGGCTCGAACGTCGCCGAGACGCCCCCCAGCACGCCAGAGGTGCCCGCCACCGAGCTGCCGGCCAAGAAGCCCGACCTGAAGATCCCCACCGCCGAGTTGCCGGCCGGCCCGGACTTCTCGCAGGACGGCGTCGGCACGTTCAAGGTGATCGCCGGCAACGGCCCGCGCGTCGGCGAGGCGAACGCGCCCAAGTTCCGCAAGTACGCGATCGCCGTCGAGGACGGTGTGAAGCCCGCCGACTACAACGACGACGCGGCCGCGTTCGCGCGCACGATCGACGGAATCCTGTCCGACCCGCGCAGCTGGGTCGGCACCAAGCAGGTCGCGCTGCAGCGGGTCGAGGCGAACCAGAACCCGGACTTCTTCGTGGCGCTGACCACCACGAAGACGACCCACACGCTGTGCGGCAAGGAGATCCCGTTCGAGACCTCCTGCTGGAACCCCGGCACCAAGCGCGTGATCATCAACGTCGCCCGCTGGGTGCGCGGCGCCATGGTCTACGGCCCTGACCTGGCCGGATACCGCACCTACGTGATCAATCACGAGGTCGGTCACGCCCTGGGCAGCGGCCACGCGGCCTGCGCGGAGAACGGCGCGCCCGCCCCCGTGATGATGCAGCAGACGTTCGGAGTCTCGAACGACTTCGTCTCGCAGCTCAACGCGGGCCAGGACGTCGTCCCCGCCGACGGCAAGGTGTGCACGCCGAACGCGTTTCCCGCAGGCTGAGACAGCTTTCCAACGGGGAAGAGTCGAGGCAGGGTAGACGTTGTCTCGGACACGGAGACATTCGTCGAGGAGGACCAGCATGGCGCTTCCGCCGCTCGTTGAGCCAGCCGCGGAGCTGACCAAGGAAGAAGTCGCGCGCTACAGCCGCCACTTGATCATCCCGGACGTCGGGGTGGACGGGCAGAAGCGGCTGAAGAACGCGAAGGTGCTCGTCGTCGGCGCGGGCGGCCTTGGTAGCCCGGCACTGCTGTACCTGGCCGCGGCCGGGGTCGGCACGCTCGGCGTCGTCGACTTCGACGTCGTGGACGAGTCGAACCTGCAACGCCAGGTGATCCACGGCCAGTCCGACGTCGGCCGCCCCAAGGCGGAGTCGGCCCGCGACTCGGTCGCCGAGATCAACCCGTTCGTCAAGGTGATCCTGCACCAGACGCACCTCAACTCCGAGAACGCGCTGGAGATCTTCCGCGACTACGACCTGATCCTCGACGGCACCGACAACTTCGCCACCAGGTACCTGGTGAACGACGCCGCGGTGCTGCTGGGCAAGCCGTACGTGTGGGGTTCGATCTTCCGGTTCGAGGGCCAGGTCAGCGTCTTCTGGGAGGACGCCCCGGACGGCCAGGGCCTCAACTACCGCGACCTCTACCCGGAGCCGCCGCCTCCCGGCATGGTCCCGTCGTGCGCCGAGGGCGGCGTGCTGGGCGTGCTGTGCGCGTCGATCGGCTCGATCATGGTGACCGAGGCGATCAAGCTGCTCACGGGCATCGGCGACCCGCTGCTGGGCCGCCTGATGGTCTACGACGCGCTGGAGATGTCCTACCGGACCATCAAGATCCGCAAGGACCCGGAGTCGCCGAAGATCACCGAGCTGATCGACTACGAGGCGTTCTGCGGTGTCGTGTCCACGGACGCGCAGCAGGCGGCCGCGGGCAACACGATCACGCCCCTGGAGCTCAAGCACAAGCAGGAGTCCGGTGAGGACTTCCTGCTTGTGGACGTCCGCGAGCCGCACGAGTACGAGATCGTGAAGATCCCGGGCTCGGTGCTGATCCCGAAGGACAGGATCCTGTCCGGGGAGGCGTTCTCCGAGCTGCCGCAGGACAAGCCGCTGGTGCTGCACTGCAAGTCCGGCGCTCGTTCGGCGGAGGCGCTCGCGGCGCTGCACAAGGCGGGCTTCAAGGACGCCGTGCACGTCGGCGGCGGTGTGCTGGCGTGGGCCCGCGAGGTCGACCCCAGCCTGCCAACGTACTAGTGGTGGTGGGTGCTTTCGGGTGTGTCAGCGCCCGAACGCACCCGTCAACCTTTCGGCTTTTCGGGTGGCGGCGCGAATTGCGGTGTGCTCGCGTCCACCACCCGGAAGGCCCAAGCAGGTAGCGTGCCGAGCCGTGACCCGGTCCCCCGAACCGCCCCCAGCGCACGTGCGTGCGGCGTTCGGGGCACGTGACGCCGAGCCAGAGCTCATCGACGGCGGCCCCGCCTGGCGGTGCGGCGACGCCACGATCAGGCCCGCGCCCAGGCCCGCCGAGGCCACCTGGATCGCCAAGACCCTCGACGGTCTGGACGTCCACCACCTGCGCATCGGCAGACCCCTGCGTTCCACGGACGGCAGATACGTCGTCGGCGGCTGGTCCGCCACCAAGTTCCTCGCCGGCCGGGCCGAGGCGCGTCACGACGAGGTCATCGCCGTCGCCCAGCGCCTGCACCAGGCCACGGCCGAGCTGCCCAAGCCCCGTTTCCTCGACGCGCGCACCGACGTGTTCGCCGTCGCCGACCGCAAGGCGTGGGGCGAGGAGGACGTGCCGCTCGACGCCGACCTCGGCGGCCGGCTGTTCGACCTGCTCAAGGACGCGCAGAAGCCGCTCAACCTCAAGCCGCAGGTCGTGCACGGCGACCTGTTCGGCAACGTGCTGTTCGCGGGCAACGCGCCGCCGGCCGTCATCGACTTCACCGCCTACTGGCGTCCCGCCGAGTGGGCCGCCGCCGTGATCGCCGTGGACGCCGTCGCGTGGGGCGGCGCCGACTCCGGCCTGTTCCACCGGTGGAGCCATCAGGCCGAGTGGGAGCAGGCGCTCGTGCGCGCGATGCTGTTCCGGCTGGCCGTGCACGCGCTGCACCCGTTGTCAACGCCACAGTCCTTTGCGGGCTTGGAACGAGCTGCTCACCAGGTGACGGCCCTGCTCTGAGCGGGCCATTTTCCACTGACGAAACATTGCGGAGCATCGCGTTAACGCGGGCTTCTTAGCGTCAGCGGCGTGACCCATTGCCCCTACTGCGCGCTGCAGTGCTCCATGAGCGTCATCGACGGCCAGGTGGCCCCTGGTCCCGGTGGGCTGTGCCAGAAGGGCTGGACGGCGGGGGAACTCCTGCGTCATCCCGGCCGGCTCACCACGCCCCTTCTGCACGGTCAGCCGGTGTCCTGGGACGAGGCGCTGGACTTCGTCGCGGCGCGGATCAACTCCTACGAACCCGACGAGGTCGCCGTGTTCGGCGGCGGCGGGCTCACGAACGAGAAGGCCTACGCGCTCGGGAAGTTCGCCCGCGTCGCCCTGAAGACCTCGCAGATCGACTACAACGGCCGGTTCTGCATGTCCTCGGCAGCCGCCGCGGGCAACAAGGCGTTCGGGCTGGACCGCGGGCTGCCGTTCCCGCTGACCGACCTGCGCGGCGCCGACACGGTGCTGCTGGCGGGCTCGAACCCGGCCGAGACCATGCCGCCGTTCCTGCGGCACCTGGAGGGCGCGCGGCTGATCGTCATCGACCCGCGCCGCACGCCGACCGCGGAGCGCGCGACGTTGCACCTGCAGCCCGCGCCGGGCACGGACCTGGCGCTGGCACTGGGGTTGCTGCACACCGCGGTCATCGAGGGCGTGATCGACAAGGAGTACATCACCTCCAGGACCTCGGGTTTCGACGAGGCGTGGCGGGTGGCGGCCGGCTGGTGGCCCGAGCGCGTCGAACGCGTGACGGGCGTGTCCGCCGCCGACCAGCGCGCCGCGGTGCACATGCTGGCCGGGCGGTCGTACGTGCTGACCGGGCGCGGCACCGAGCAGCACGCGTCCGGCACCGACAACGTCTCGGCGTGGATCAACCTGGCGCTGGCGCTGGGACTTCCCGGCCGGGCAGGTTCCGGGTACGGCTGCCTGACCGGGCAGGGCAACGGCCAGGGCGGGCGCGAGCACGGCCAGAAGGCCGACCAGTTGCCCGGCTACCGCAAGATCGACGATCCCGTTGCGCGGCAGCACGTCATGGACGTCTGGGACGTGTCGTGGCTGCCCGGTCCGGGGCGCAGCGCTTACGAGCTGCTGATGGCGGACGACATCAAGGCGATGCTGGTGTTCGGCAGCAATCCGGTCGTGTCCGCGCCGCGGGCGTCCGGTGTCGTCGACCGCTTCAAGGAGCTGGACCTGTTGGTGGTGGCGGACTTCGTGATGTCGGAGACCGCGGCGATGGCCGACGTCGTGTTCCCGGTGACGCAGTGGGCCGAGGAAGACGGCACGATGACCAACCTCGAAGGCCGGATCATCAGGCGCCGCAAGGCACTCGACCCGCCTCCCGGTGTCCGCAGCGACCTGGAGTTGTTGCACGGACTGGCTTCACGGCTCGGCGTGGGCTCGAAGTTCCCCGTCGCGCCCGTCGAGGTCTTCGAGGAGCTGCGCCGGGCGTCTGCCGGCGGTCTGTCCGACTACTCCGGCATCACCTACGAGCGGCTGGAGTCCGAGCAGCTGCACTGGCCGGTGCCGTCGGTGGATCATCCCGGCACACCGAGGCTCTTCCTCGACGAGTTCGCGCATCCCGACGGCCTGGCGCGGTTCATCCCCGTCGACCACCGCGGCCCCGCCGAGCCGCCGGACGAGGAGTTCCCGTTGCAGGCCACCACCGGACGGGTGCTGCAGCACTACCAGTCGGGGGCGCAGACGCGGCGGATCGGCGAGCTGCTCGCGGCCGTTCCCGAGATGTACGTGGAGGTGCACCCCGACACGGCATCACGGGCTGGGCTTGCCTCCGGTGAGTCCGCGCACGTCGTGTCCCGGCGGGGAACGGTGACGGCGGTCGTCCGGTGCGTGCCGAGCATGCGCGCCGACGCGGTGTTCCTGCCGTTCCACTTTCCCGGTGACGGCCGGGCGAACCTGCTCACCAACCCCGCGCTCGATCCCACGAGCCGGATGCCCGAGTTCAAGGTCTGCGCTGTGCGATTGGAGCCGGCATGAGGCGAGTAGTGATCGTCGGGTACGGCATGGCAGGGGCGCGGCTGGCGGACGAGTTGCGCCGGCGGGACCCCGAAATCTCCATCACCGTGATCGGCGCCGAGCCGCACGCCGCGTACAACCGAGTGCTCCTGTCGACCGTCGTGGCGGGCTCGATGACGCCGCAGTCGACGCGGCTGCACGACGACAGGTGGGCCGCGGACCACGACATCGACCTGCGGCTGGGGATCCAGGTGCGCGAGATCGATCGCGCCGGCCGGACGATCGACGGAATTCCCTACGACTCACTGGTTCTCGCCACCGGCAGCGTTCCCTGGGTGCCGCCCGCCGAAGGCCTGGTGGAGGACGGCAAGCTCGCCCCCGGTGTCGTCGCCTTCCGCACCCTCGACGACTGCGCCGAGATCGAGGCCAAGGCCCACAAGGGGGCACCCGTCGCGGTGCTCGGCGGCGGCCTGCTCGGCATCGAGGCCGCGCGTGGCCTGGCCGGACGCGGTTGCCTGGTCACCGTCGTGCACCCGGTCGGCCACCTGATGGAACGCCAGCTCGACCCCGGCGCCGGCAGCGTTCTCGCCCGCACGCTCGGCAAGCTCGGCATCGAGTTCCGGCTGAACGCCATGGCCGCCAAGTACCTCCCCGGCGACGGCCTGATCCTCGACGACGGCACCCACGTTCCCGCCGAACTCGTCGTGGTGTCCGCGGGTGTGCGCGCCGAGACGTCGCTGGCGGTGAAGGCGGGACTGACCGTCGATCGCGGCATAGTCGTGGACGACGCGTTGCGCACCAGCGACCCGCGCATCCACGCGATCGGGGACTGCGCCCAGCATCCCGGCACGGTGTCGGGACTGGTGCAGCCCGCGTGGGACCAGGCAGCCGTGCTCGCGGACCGGCTGACCGGCGCGAACCCGGCCGCCCGCTACCGGGGGACCTCCGTCGTGACGCGGCTGAAGGCCCGGGACGTCGACCTGGCGGCGCTGGGCGACGTGCACACCGACGTCGACTGCCCTGACTCGGAGGTCCTGTGCTTCCAGGAACCCTCGCGCGGCCGGTACGCGAAGCTCGTGCTGCGCGACGACCGGGTGACGGGCGCGATCGTGCTCGGCGCGCCGGACGCGGCCGCCACGATCACCCAGCTCTACGACCGGGGCATTCCCGCGCCGACCGACCGCCTGGCGTTGTTGCTGGGCAGGGCGCTGCCCGCCGAGGCCGCGTCACCGGCCGACCTGCCGTCCAGTGCGGTGATCTGCCGGTGCAACACCGTCTCCAAAGGACAGATCGTGTCGGCCTGGCGGGCGGGCGCGGAGTCGTTGCCGCAGCTCGCGGAGGCCACTCGCGCGACGACCGGGTGCGGTGGCTGCAAGGACGCGGTGTGCGGACTGATCGACTGGCTCGGGGCCTCACAGCCCGCCCCGGCGTGATGTGCGGTGGAGTTGCCGCCGCCGTCATCGGCCAGAGCGCCCTGGTAACGCGCGTTTCTTAGGTTTCCCGGCAACGCCGACCCCGCGGAGGACTTCAATGAGCTGGATCGACCACTGGGAGCCGGAGAAGCCCGAGTTCTGGGAGAGCAGGGGCAAGCGGATCGCCCGCAAGAACCTCGCGTTCTCCATTCTCGCGGAGAACCTCGGTTTCAGCGTCTGGGTGCTGATGAGCATCGTCGTCGTGAGCCTCGGCTCCGTCGGCTTCGCCTTCAGCGTCGGCCAGCAGTTCTGGCTGCTGATCGTGCCGAACCTGGTCGGTGCCGCGTTGCGGGTGCCGTACACGTTCGCGGTGCCGCGCTTCGGCGGCCGGCTGTGGACGACGATCAGCGCAGGGCTGCTGCTGATTCCGTGCGCGATGCTCACCTACGCGGTGTCGACGCCGGGCACGCCCTACTGGTTCTTCCTGTTCACCTCGGCCGCGATGGGCCTCGGTGGCGGCAACTTCTCGTCGTCGATGGCGAACATCTCGTTCTTCTACCCCGAGGGCAAGAAGGGCCTGGCGCTCGGCCTGAACGCGGCCGGCGGCAACCTCGGTGTCGCGATCACGCAGCTCGTCGTGCCGATCGTGATCACCATCGGGACCGGGATCCACCTCGCCTACGCGGCGTTGATCTGGATGCCGTTCATCGTGGTGGCCACGGCCTGCGCGTGGTTCTTCATGGACAGCCTCACCCAGGCCAAGCCGGACGGGCAGTCGTACAAGCTCGCCCTGTCGAACCCGCACACCTGGGTGATGTCGTTCCTCTACATCGGCACCTTCGGGTCGTTCATCGGGTTCTCGTTCGCGTTCCCGTCGCTGATCAAGATCAGTTTCGTGGACTACAAGGGCTGGGTGGCGCTCGCGTTCCTCGGCGCGCTGATCGGCTCGGTGGCCCGGCCGCTCGGTGGCTGGCTCGCGGACCGGATCGGCGGCGCGAAGGTGACGCTGGGCACGTTCGTCGGGCTCGGGCTGGGCACGGTCGGCGTGATCCTCAGCGTCGACCTGCGGAACTTCGCGTTGTTCTTCGGTTCGTTCATCGCGCTGTTCGTGCTGGCCGGAGTGGGCAACGGCTCGACCTACCGGATGATTCCGGCGATCTTCCGCACCCAGTCCGACGACGACAAGTCCGCGAAGCGCCAGGCCGCCGCCGTCGTCGGCATCGCGGGTGCGATCGGCGCGGCCGGTGGCGTGCTGGTGAACCTCGTCTTCAAGTTCTCGCTCGAAGGGGCTTCGAAGAGCCTGACGCCCGCGCTGACCGCGTTCCTGGTCTTCTACGGGCTCTGCGTGGGCACCACGTGGTGGTTCTACCTGCGGCGCAACGTGTTCGCGGAGCGTCCTTCGCTCGCCTACGCCGGCGTGTGACGCACACCGCGCTGAACTGCGAAGAGAGTTTCCTTTAACAACCGCGAAATGTTGCGGACCTTGGGATGACACGCCGCCCGGTGAGCATACCGGGCGAAGGAGGGATGCCCGATGACCCAGACCCTGGTCGTGATCGGCAACGGCATGGTCGGCCACCGGCTCGTTGAGATCCTCCGTGACTCCTCGTGGCGGATCGTGGTCTTCGGTGAGGAGACCCGCCCCGCCTACGACCGCGTCGCACTGTCGTCCTATGTGGACAGCTGGACCTTCGCCGATCTGGAGCTCACGCCGCTGAGCGGCTGTGAGATCCGGCTCGGCGAGAAGGTCGTGTCCGTCGACCGGGAACGTCGCGTCGTGGTCGGTGCGTCCGGTGTCGAGGTCACGTACGACGCGTTGGTGCTGGCCACCGGTTCGGTGCCGTTCGTGCCGCCCGTTCCCGGTCGCGACCTGCCCGGTTGCCACGTGTACCGGACGGTGGACGACCTGGACGACATCCGGGCGACGATCGAGGCCGCCGACCGGCCTGGACGGCACTCCGGCATGGTGCTCGGCGGTGGTCTGCTCGGGCTCGAAGCGGCCAACGCGTTGCGCGGCATGGGAGTCTCGCCGCACGTCGTGGAGATGGCGCCGCGGCTGATGCCGATCCAGGTCGACGAGGGCGGTGCCGGGCTGCTGAAGCGGCTGGTCGAGAAGCTCGACCTGACCGTGCACACCGGCACCTCGGCTTCCTCGATCGAACGCGACGGCACGCGGTTGATCGCCAAGCTGGCCAACGGTGTCGAGCTGGACCTCGACGTCGTGGTGTTCAGCGCGGGTATCCGGCCGCGCACCGATCTGGAGCTGGGGCTGGAGCTGGGGCCGCGCGGCGGCTACCTGGTCGACGCCGCCTGCCGGACCGCCGATCCGCGGGTGTTCGCGATCGGCGAGTGCGCTGCGGTCGACGGTGTGACGTACGGACTCGTGGCTCCCGGCTACGCGATGGCGGAGGCCGTCGCGGACCAGCTCGGCGGCGGCTCCAAGGTGTTCCCCGGTGCGGACATGTCGACGAAGCTGAAGCTGCTCGGGGTGGACGTGGCGTCGTTTGGTGACGCGCACGCCCAGACCGAGGGCGCGCTGGAGGTCGTGGTCAACAACGCGGTCGCCGGCACCTACAGCAAGCTCGTGGTGTCGGATGACGCCAAGACCCTGCTGGGTGGCGTGCTCGTCGGTGACGCGTCGTCCTACTTGTCGCTGCGGCCGTTGGTGGGCAAGGAAGTTCCGGCGGCACTGCTGCAGCCGGGCGGGGCCGTCGACGTCGAGATGCCCGCGGATGCGCAGGTTTGCTCGTGTCACGCGGTGACCAAGCAGACGATCACCGACGCGATTCAGTCCGGTGTCGCCTGCGATGTCGCGGAGCTCAAGGCGTGCACCAAGGCGGGCACGGGTTGTGGCTCGTGCGTGCCGATGCTCAAGAAGCTGCTGACCGACTGCGGTGTCGAGCAGTCCAAAGCGCTGTGCGAGCACTTCACGCACTCGCGGGCGGAGCTGTTCGAGATCGTCCGTGCCACCCGGATCACCACCTTCAGCGACCTGGTCGCGAAGCACGGCAGCGGCCGCGGCTGCGACATCTGCAAGCCGGCGGTGGCGTCGATCCTGGCGTCGCTGAACAACGGGCACATCCTCGGCGAGGCTCAGGTCTCGTTGCAGGACACCAATGACAGGTTCCTGGCGAACCTGCAGCGCAACGGCACGTACTCGGTCGTGCCGCGCATCCCCGGCGGCGAGATCACGCCGGAGAAGCTGATCGTCATCGGCGAAGTGGCGCGCGACTACGGTCTCTACACGAAGATCACCGGCGGTCAGCGCATCGACCTGTTCGGCGCGACCGTCGACCAGCTGCCGGAGATCTGGCGCCGGTTGGTGGACGCGGGCTTCGAGTCCGGGCACGCGTACGGCAAGGCGTTGCGCACGGTGAAGTCCTGCGTCGGCACGACCTGGTGCCGTTACGGCGTGCAGGACTCGGTCGGGCTCGCCATCGAGCTGGAGCTGCGCTACCGGGGCCTCCGGTCGCCGCACAAGCTCAAGTCGGCCGTCTCCGGGTGCGCCCGCGAGTGCGCCGAAGCCCGCAGCAAGGACTTCGGTGTGATCGCCACCGAGAACGGCTGGAACCTCTACGTCGGCGGCAACGGTGGCTTCACGCCCCGGCACGCGGACCTGCTGGTGTCCGATGTGGACACAGCGGAGCTGATTCGGATCATCGACCGGTTCCTGATGTTCTACATCCGCACGGCGGACCGGCTGCAGCGCACCTCGGTGTGGTTGGAGGGGCTCGACGGCGGTCTCGACCACCTGCGCGAGGTCGTCGTCGACGACAAGCTCGGCATCTGCGAGGACCTGGAAGCGGCGATGGCGGAGCACGTCTCCGACTACGCCGACGAGTGGCGCGGGGTGCTCGAGGACCCGGAGAAGCTCGCTCGCTTCACGTCGTTCGTCAACGCCCCCGGCACTCCTGACCCCACGATCGAGTTCCGTTCCGAGCGTGGTCAGCGCGTCCCCGTTCAACTCGGCATCCCGGAGGTCGTCAGGTGATCGTCTGTGACTTTGGTGTGTTGCGTCCGGAACAGGGTGTCGCGGCGTTGCTGCCGGACGGCTCTCAAGTGGCGGTGTTCCTGACCGCTGACGGCTCCGTGCACGCGTTGGACAACATCGACCCGTTCAGCGGGGCCGCGGTGTTGTCACGGGGCATCGTGGGCGACCGCGGCGGCGTTCCCGTCGTGGTGTCGCCGGTCTACAAGCAGGCGTTCGAGCTGGCGACCGGCAAGTGCCTGGACCAGCCGTCCGTTTCCGTTGCCGTGCATGAAGTGCGAGTGCGCGACGGCGTCGTGGAGCTGACATGACGGGTCCTTTGGCGGGCTTCACCATCGGCGTCACGGCGGCTCGCCGTGCCGATGAGCTCATCGCGATGCTGGAGCGCAAGGGTGCTTCGGTGTTGCACGGGCCTGCCTTGCGGATCGTGCCTCTGCCTGATGACGCGACCCTGCACGCGGCGACGTTGGAGCTCGTGGCGTCGCCTGTCGACGTTGTCGTCGCTACTACGGCCATCGGGTTCCGCGGGTGGTTCGAGGCTGCCGAGGGGTGGGGGCTGGCCGGGCGGTTGCACCGGGCGTTGGAAGGCGCTGTGGTGTTGCCGCGCGGCCCCAAGGCCAAGGGGGCGGTTCGGGCGGCCGGGCTGGTCGAGGCCTGGTCGCCTTCGTCCGAGTCGAACGCCGAGCTGTTGCAGTACCTGTTGCGGATGGGGGTGTCCGGTAAGCGGGTTGCTGTGCAGTTGCACGGTGAGCCGCTGCCGGACTTCGTGAACACCTTGGCGGCTGCTGGGGCCGAAGTCGTCGAGATTCCTGTTTATCGGTGGGAGCCACCGGCTGATCTCGGTCCGTTGCAGCGGTTGATCGAGGCTGTGATGGCGGGGCAGGTGGATGCTTTGACGTTCACCTCGGCGCCTGCGGCTTCTTCCGTCCTGCGGACGGCTCCCGATCACGGGGCTTTGGTTTCTTGTCTGCGTCGGGATGTTCTGGTCGTGGGGGTCGGTGCGATCACCGCTGGGCCGTTGGTGGCTGCTGGGATTCCCGTTGTGCAGCCTGCTCGGTCCCGGATCGGGTCGATGGTCCGGGAGTTGGCTCTGGAGTTGCCTTCGCGGGCGTTGCGGTTGCGGATTGCTTCTCTGGACATGGAGATGCGGGCTCAGGCCGTGGTGATCGACGGTGAGTTGCGGCCTGTCGCTCCTGCGCCGATGGCCGTGTTGCGGACCTTGGTCGCCGCTCGTGGGCGGGTGGTTTCGCGCCAGGAGTTGTTGGCTGCTCTGCCTTCTGGTGGCGAGGAGCATGCTGTGGAGACTGCGATCGGGCGGTTGCGGACCGCTCTGGGGTCTCCGCAGATGGTGTGCACTGTGGTGAAACGTGGTTACCGGCTTGCGATGGAGCCTGCGTGAAACTTGTGCTGGCGTTTCATGGGACGCGTGATCCTCGCGGGATTGCGGTGTGTTCGGAGATCGCTGCCTTGGTTCGTCCTTCGGTGGACGTTCCGGTGGAGGTCGCGTTCGCGGACGTGGTGCAGCCTGACGTTCGGTCCGTTGTGGACGGGCCCTGTGTCGTGGTGCCGGTGTTCCTGGCTGCCGGGTATCACGTTCGTGTGGACATCCCCGCGCAGATCGGGCGGCGGCCTGGGGTGGTGCTGACGTCGCCGTTGGGGCTGGACGCGGTGCCGGCTGTGCGCGATCGGTTGCGGGAGGCAGGTGTCCGCCGCGGCGATGCAGTAGTGCTCGCCGCGGCGGGATCGTCTGATGCGCGGGCGTTGGCGACCGTGCGTGCCGCGGCTGCGTTGATCGGGGCTTCTGCCGTTGGGTATGTGGCGACCGCGACGCCCCGCGTGCCCGACGTCGTTGCCGGGCTGCGGGGGCGTCGCGTGGCCGTTGCCTCGTGGCTCTTGGCACCTGGGGCATTCCACGGGTCGCTCGCCGAGTGCGGTGCGGATGTGGTTTCCGAACCGGTCGGGGCGCATCCTCTTGTGGTCGATGCTTTGTTGCGCAAGTACTACGAGGCTCGGGCGGTTTTGCTGCGAACAGCATGAGGGGTGGTTGGGAACGGCCTCAATGGAACTGTTCCATTGGACGGTTTGACAGGGATTGAGTTTCGCTTGCGCGGGTCGGCTTGTGCTTGCGGGTGCCGGTTGCGTGCGGGCCGTTCCTGTTCCAGCGGGGTTGGTCGCGTTCCGTGCGAGTGGCCGCCTTGCGAGGGGTGGGCGCGCGGGTCGTGACGAAGTGCGGGGTTGCGATTGGGGCTTGACCTTGAGCCTATAGCTGGGTGCACCGCTACCCAGGCGGCAGAGGTTCGGACGGCTCGCTTCGCATCGCCGCGCCAGGCTTCGTACGTGGTTGCTTTTGTGGGGCCGCGCCTGTTGGCACCGCGCGGGTCGTTTTGCGTTGGCGGGCCTCGGCCGTGCGGGCGGTCGTCGCGTTCCAGCGGAGGGGGCGCCTGCCGTGCTCGCGTCGCCTTGCGGGGTGGGCACGTGGGTCGTGCGGGTAGCACCTTGTGAGGGGATCGCTCCGCCTCGTCTCAACCCGGCCTCGGCCCCGCCTCGGGCCCGCCTGAGGCCTCTACCAGAGGCCCGGTACCTCGGGCTCCTCCTTGCGGGCGTCCTCCCAGCGGTACTCCCGCAGGTTCACCTTGCCGTCGAGGTTCGGGACGCCCTCTTCGTGCAGCATTTGGAGTTGCGTGTCGCGGAGGTGCTGGGCGCAGGTGCCGTCGGCTTTGAGCACGCGTTGCCACGGCAGGTCGTGGCCGTCCTCGTTGAGGATGCGGCCTACCAGCCGTGGCGACGGCGCCTTTGCGAGATCTGCGATGTCGCCGTACGTGGCGACTCGTCCGCGTGGGATCGCCTTGATGAACTCGCGGACTCGCTCGTGGATCTCTTCGTCCATGCGGTGATTCTAGCTAGATGCCCTTGGACCAGCTGGCGACGGCGGCGTGGTAGTCGGGGGCGTTCGGGGCGTAGTTGATGGAGTGGCCGTAGCCGTTGAGGACGTAAGTGTCCAGGCGGGGGACTGCTGGGAAGAACGGGGCCTCATCCGCCTTCAGAGCGGCTGGGGAGGAGCAGTCGCTGCCCATCAGCGGGAGGCCGGAGCTGCAGAAGTGGGTGTCGTTGCCCACGACGATGAGGACCGGGACGTTGATGTTGCGCGAGATCGGGATGACGACCGTGTTGAGCAGGATCGTGTCCACGGCCTCGGTTGCGGCGAAGACGTCTTTGGTGGCCTCGTCGAACGAGATCGAGCCCGGGACCAGCGGGCCCGGTTTGTGGAACGAGTTGTAGCGGGTGTCCGGCATCGTGGTGAGGTAGCCGAGGTCCAGGCCCGCCGGGATCATGTTGGCCAGCACCGGGACGACGGTTATGTAGTTCATCTTGTGCGTGAAGCCGGTGACCAGGACGCCGTCGACGTCGCGGTTCGTGCCTGCCTCGATCATCGCCATCGCGGAGCCGATGGAGTGGCCGGCGACGATCACCTTGCTGAAGCGGGGTTTCAGGGTGGCGATGACCTGGTGGACGGCGCTGGCCTGGGTCGTGGCCGTCACGAAGGCGCTGAGGGGCTTGGAGCTCTTGCCGGTGCCGATGCGGTCCAGGGCGAGGGTGGCGAAGCCCGCGTTGTTCTGGGACTGCGTGAACGAGTGGGTCGACGGTTCGAAGCCGACGTCCCAATAAGTGCGGTCGTAGGTGCCGCCCGGGATCAGGACCTGCACCTTGGTGGCGCCCGCCGGGACGCAGAGCCTGCCCGCCATGGTCTCCTGCGAGGTCACCAGTGGGGTGAGGCCGATTCGCACGGGATAGGCGACGTCCTGGCAGGACGTGGCGGCGTTGGCCTGGAGCGGGGCTAACAGGGTTGCGGTGGCGAGCAGAGCCGCGGCGGTGAGCCTGCGGAAACGCATGGGAGAACTACCTTCCGGCTAGTTGCGGGGGACGGCTTTCATGAGCAGGCCGTTGGGGTACGGCGCGGACGTGAACTTCACGCGCGCCGGACGGGTCGGGACCAGTCGCCAGCGTGCCGCGATGGTCGCGAGGGTGATGACGATCTCGGTCTGGGCGAAGGTGTTGCCGAGGCACTGGCGGTTGCCGCCGCCGAACGGGATGAACGCGCCGCGCGGGAGGGCGGCGGCGAACTCCGGAGTCCAGCGGTCGGGCCAGAAGCGTTCCGGGGACGGGAAGTAACGCTCGTCGTGGTGCAGTGCGTGTGGGCTGACGATCACCTCGGCACCCGCGGGTAACGACACGTCGCCGAGTTGGACGTCGGTCAGCGTTCGGCGCATCACGAACCAGATCGGGTACTTCCTCAGCGTTTCCTGCACGATCTGGGTCGTGTAGTGCAGAGATCGGACGTCGGCGAACGTCACCGGGCGGTCGCCCACGACCTCGTCGATCTCGGCGTGCAGCCTGCGTTCGATCTCCTGGTCGTTGCCGACCTCGTACAAAGCCCAGGCCAGAGCGATCGCGGTGGTCTCGATGCCCGCGGTCAGCAGGGTCAGGACCTCGTCGTAGGTCTGCTGATCGGTCATGCGGGTGCCGTCTTCTTCGGCGAGCAGCAGCATGGAGAGGACGTCGCCGTTGTCGGTGCCGTCCGCGCGCCAGCTCTCGATCACCTGCAGCACAACGGCTTTCATGCGGGCGATGGCCGCGTCGAACTCCCTGTTGCCCGGAAGGGGGAGTTTCTCGACGAAAGCGGGGGACAGCGCGCGGATCATGCCCTGCTGGATGACCGTGAAGATGGACCGGCGGACCTCCGCGACCGCTCGTTTGCCGATCTCCGTCGAGAAGAGCGTCTCGCCGACGATGGTGACCGCGAGCTCCTGCATGTCGTTCTCGATGGTGCGGATCTCGCCTGGCTGCCAGCGCGCAGCCAGCGAAGCAGCAGCACGAGCCATCGTCGAGGCATACGCTTCAATCCGTTCCCGATGGAAGGCCGGCTGCATCATCCGGCGTTGGCGCAGGTGGTACTCGCCGTTCGACAGCAGCAGGCCCGTCCCGAGATATGGCTGGAACTTGTCGAACATGGCGCCCTTGCGGAACTTCGATCCTTGCGACACAAGCACTTCGTGAGTCAGCGAAGGACTCGTGACGAAGTGCGCGTGCAGTGGGCCGAGGTCGAGACGCACCACGTCGCCTTGTTCGTGCAACGCGTCGGTGAACTTGGCGCGGTGGGCGAGCATGGACGGCGTGTGCCCGAGCAACGGCCAGCGGCGAGGAGCCACCGGGACGGGCATTCGGACTCCTGAGGAGTTGGGCCGAATGGGGACGGACCACCCTAGGAGCCGTTTGGGGGAAGACGACAGTGCCTGAACGGGTGGTTCCCCATCACTCTGATGGTTCAGCGCGGACACCGCTCGGGTGACTAAGCTCGTGCGTCATCCCGCACCGCCACGAACGACCGAAGAGGTGTTCACCGTGGCAGAAACCCAGAACTGGGTGCCGCTCGGCATCGACACGAACGTCCCGAGCATGGCCCGCGTCTACGACTACATCCTCGGAGGTGCCCACAACTTCGCCGCCGACCGGCAGGTCGGAGGTCAGATCGAGAAGCTGGTGCCAGGCCTGCCCAGCGTCGCCAGACTCAACCGGCGGTTCCTCGGCCGCGCGGTGAACTTCCTGATGGACCAGGGAGTTCGCCAGTTCCTCGACATCGGTTCCGGCATCCCGACCGTCGCGAACGTGCACGAGGTCGCGCAGGAACGCGACCCGGCCGCGCGCGTCGTCTACGTCGACAAGGACCCCGTCGCCGTCGCGCACAGTCAACTGATGTTGTCCGACAACGAAAACGCCGCCATCGTGCACGCCGACATGCGCGACCCGGAGATGGTGCTGTCGAGTCCCAGGGTGAAGCAGCTGCTGCGCCTCGACGAACCTGTCGGCCTGTTGATGCTGCTCATGATGCACTGGGTGCCCGACGAGGACGGCCCGGAGAAGCTCGTGGCCCACTACCGCGACGCGCTGCCCGCCGGTAGCTTCCTGGTGATGACGCACGTGGCGAGGGACCAGATCGACGACAACGTCGACCAGGCCGCCGCGGTGGTGAATCGCAGCAAGAGCGCCGACCAGATGCACATGCGCACGCACGTGCAGGTCAGCGCGTTGTTCGACGGGTTTTCCCTGGTAGAGCCCGGTCTGGTCGGCTGCGGGGAGTGGCGCCCGGACGGACCTGGGGATTTCGCTGACGAGGCGTCGATGAACATGTTCTTGTACGCTGGGGTCGGTCGTAAGGACTGAAACCACGCTGTAGTGTCGGAGGATCACACGGTTGGCGCAATGGGCGCCGACTGCCGGTGGGTAAACTGCCGGACACTCTCCAACCCATACAGGGCAACGGGAATGACGAATCCAAGCCGAAGACCCGATGCCGCTCCACCAGCGGACACCGCCGCCGTCCGAGCGCGAGAAGCCTTGTCGCGCAAGTGGAGCTACCTGCTCAGCAGCGTCGTAGTAGTCGCGCTGAGCAGGGAGGAGCTGGACGCCGAACTGGGCGCCCAGCTCGACGCATTGTGCGCGGCGCTGCACAGCGAACCGTTCGACCCCGCTCCGTTCGAGGAGATGGGCGAGCGGCTCGTCGCTCTCGGGTACGTGAACGAGCCCGGCCTCAAGCGCACCGTCGACGTCCTCGGCAAAGGCTTGCTGGCGCTGGAGGAGTTCGCCGCGAGCGACCAGCACACCGTCCGCGTCGTTGGCGGCATCGGTGCGCTGACGTGCGGCTTCACCGCGGCGCGAGCACGCGCGATCCTGGACCAGCAGGAGAGCATGCAGCGCTCGCTGCTCAAGGCCGCCCATGACGCGCAACGAGATCAGCGCCAGAGCGAGGCGAAGTTCGAGGGCATCGCGTCCTCGTCCACCAACGGCGTCCTGATCGTCGGCCTCGACGGGCGCCTCGCGTGGGGCAACGACTCGATCGCGGTGATCATCGGACGTCCGCCGGAGCCGGGCACCCGTCTCGTCGAGCTCATCGCGCCGACGTCGATCATCGTGTTCCGCGAGATGATGGAACGGGTTCTCTCCGAACGCGACGAGTTCGAGCGGGAACCGATGCACCTCGTGCGCGGTGACGGCGAGTTCGCCAAGGTGACGCTCACGGCGTCGCTGCTGCGGGACGACGAGGGCAAGCCCAGCCACGTCCTGGTGATGGCGGACGACGACACGGAACTGGCGCTGCTGCAGGGAGAACTGCGCCGCCAGTCCCTGCACGACGTGCTGACGGGACTGCCGAACAGGCAGTTCTTCACCACCCACCTGGAAACCGTGCTGCGCAGGGCCGATCCCGAGTTCGGCGTGACCATCCTGCACCTCGACCTCGACGCGTTCGGCCTGGTCTGCAACAGCCTCGGCGCACGGGTCGGCGAACACCTGCTCCAGCACGTCGCGCGCAGGCTGCGGGCCGTGCTGTCGCACGAGCAGACCATGATCGCGCGGTTCGACGGCGACGAGTTCGGCGTCGTCGTGGAGAACACCGCTCTGACACCGGACATCGCGACCACGATGGCGGCCATCAACGCCGACCTGGGCGAACCGACCTATGTGGACGGTCACGGCCTGGCGGTGTCGGTGAGCGCGGGCGTGGTGCACCGGCCGTTGCCCGACGTCGACCCGGTGGAACTGCTGCGCACGGCCGATCTGGCGTTGCGGCAGGCCAAGCGCGACCGCCGCGGGCAGTGGGAGTTGTTCCACACCAGCGAGGACGCGGACGGACGACGCGACGCCGCACTGGCCGTGGTGATGCCGGGAGCGTGGGAACAGGGCGACATCGGCGTGGTCTACCAGCCCGTTCGTGAGCTGGCGACCGGCGACCTGGCCGGCGTCGAGGCGTTGCTGCACTGGGATCTGTCCGACCGCTGCGCCGCGCTCGCGGACGACAGCGGGCTCATCCTGCCGATGGGCGAGTGGCTGATCAGGATCGCGGCCGGCCAGGCGCAGTGGTGGCGCCAGCGCGGCGAGCTCGACCAGCAGTTCGGCGTGCGGCTCACGCACCACCAGTCGACCGACGCGGACCTGGTGTCACGGGTGGCGAAGGTGCTGGAGGAGACCGGGATGCCGCGCGGCAGGATGACCCTGAGCATGCCGGTCGGCGTGCTGGGTGTGGCCGACGCGGCGGACAGCCTGAGCACGCTCGCGGACATGGGAGTGCGGATCGCGCTCGACGACTTCGGGCTCGGGCCGCGTGATCTCGCCTGGCTCTCGGAACTGCCCGTGGTGTCCGTGCTCGTGCCGCGCGACCTGGTGCGGCGACAGGATCCTCGTTCCGCCGCACTGGTCCCGGCCGTGCGCGAACTCGGCGTGAAGATCTGCGTCGACGGCATCGAGACCGCCGAACAAGCCCAGTGGTGGACGGAAATGGGCGCCGATCTCGCGACCGGCGCCCACCTCGGTTCCCCGCTCGACGCGGGAGAGTTCCTGCAGAAGTTGAGCTAGATCGTGCGCTGCCACGCGACCACGGCGTCGTGGTAGCGCGCGGCGGTCTCGGTGTCGAAGTTGAAGACGTGCCCGTACCCGTTGACGACGAAGCCGTCCACTCGCGATGCCTTGGGGTAGAACGGCTTCTCGGACCTGACCAGGGCGTCCGACGACGAGCAGTCGGCGCCGAGCGGCGGGGTGCCGCAGAAGTAGTCGGCCGAGGTCTGGATGGTCATCACCGGCACGGTGATGAGGGCGCTCACGGGCAGCACGAGGTTGGACATCAGGGCGGTGGTGACGAACTCACCGGCCGAGACGACGTCCTTCGTGGCCTCGTCGAGGTCCACCACCGCGGGCACGTTCGGGCCCGGCGCGTGGAACATGGTGTAGCGGCTTCCCGGCACCGTGGTCAGGTAGCCGACGTCGAGGCCGCGCAGGCTCAGCTTCGAGTCGAGCGGCGCGGGGATCAGGTTGGTCAGCGCGGGCACGGCCCTGACGTAGTCCCACTGGTGCGTCATGCCGGTGACCAGGACGCCGTCGACGTCGCGGTACCTGCCCGCCTCGACCATCGCGATGGCCGAGCCGATCGAGTGCCCGCCCACGAGCACCTTGGTGAACCGCGGACGCAGGTTCTGGATGACCTGGTGCACCGCTTCGGCCTGGTTCGGGACGTCGACCAGGATGCTGAGCGGCTTCGTGCTCTTACCGGAGCCGATCCGGTCCACGACCATGGTCGCGATGCCCGCGCCGTTCATCGCCCGCGTGACCGAACGGGTCTCGCCGTTCACCGGGATGTCCCAGTACCCGCCGGTGTACGTGCCGCCGGGCACGAGCACCTGAACGGTCGTGGCTCCCTGCGGAACGCAGAGCCTGCCGTACATCGTCTGCCGGATGAGCCCGAACTGAACGGGCGTGTACACGTCCTCGCAAGTTGTCTGCGCGGCGCTCGCCGGCGTGGGTACCGGTATGAACGCGGCGAGCAGCACGGCGGCACAGAGCCGACGGAAACGCATGGGGGAACAACCTCCAGCTAGCGGGGGACGACCTTCATCATCAGGTCGTTGGGGTAGGCCGCATTGGTGAACGTGGTGCGCACGGGCCGGTCGGGGACCAGCCGGTAGCGCGAGCAGACCGTCGCCACCACGATGGCGATCTCGGTCAGCGCGAAGTGGTTTCCGATGCACTGGTGGACGCCGCCGCCGAACGGGACGTACGCGCCCTTCGGCAGCAACGCGGCGCGCTCGGGCGTCCAGCGGTCCGGGTCGAAGCGCTCGGGGTCCGGGAAGTGCTCCGGGTCGTGGTGCATCGTGTACGGGCTGAGGATCACCTCGGTGCCCGGCGCCAGGACGGCGCCGCCGAGTTCGACCTCCTCGGCCGTGCGGCGCATGACGAGCCAGAGCGGGTACTTGCGCAGAACCTCGTGCGCCACCTGACCGATGTACGTCAGCCTCGGCACGTCGTCGATGGTGACTGGACGCCCGGCCAGCACGTCGTCGATCTCCGCCATCACCCGCTGTTCGACCTCGGGGTTGGCGGCGATCTCGTGGAAGATCCAGGCCAGTGCCAGCGCGGTGGTCTCGATGCCGGCGGTCAGCAGCGTGACGACCTCGTCGAAGACCTGCTCGTCGGTCATCGGTTCGCCGGTCTCGGGATCCCTGGCGGCCAGCAGCATCGTGAGGAGGTCGCCGTGGTCTGTGTCGTCGTCTCGCCGGCTCGCGATGACCTCGTGCACGATCGCGCGCATCCGGGCGATGGCCTCGTCGAACTCGCGGTTGGCCGGGATGGGCAGCTTCTCGACGAACCCCGGTGAGAGTGCGCGCAGGATCCCGTTCTTGATGATCACGAAGACCGACCGGCGGGCCTCGGCGATCGCCTTCTTGCCGATCTCCGTGGAGAACAGCGACTCGCCGACGATCGTGACGGCGAGGCCCTGCATGTCCGCTTCCAGCTGCCGCACCTCGCCTGGCCGCCAGTCGTCCAGCAGGTCGAGTGCCGCGCGGGACATGATCTTCGCGTAGCCCGCGATCCGGTCGCGGTGGAACGCCGGCTGCATCATCCGGCGCTGGCGCAGGTGGAAGGACCCGCTCGACACCGCCAGTCCGTTGCCGACGAACGCGCGGAACTTGTCGTACATCCGGCCTTTGTGGAACTTCGGCGCGTCCGTGACCAGCACCTGATGCGTCAACTTCGGGCTCGCGACGAAATAGGCCCGCATCGGCCCTAAGCGGACTTCGACGAGATCACCCTGACCTCGCAGATTCCTGGTGAATGCGAATCTTTTCCTGAGCATAGGCAACGAGTGCCCGAGAAATGGCAGCCTGCCGGGTGCCACCGGGACGGACATCATCGCTCCTCGCGAGGCGGAAAGAGATCGAGCCACCCTATGAGTCGTTCGGGGCAGAGTGACAGTGCCCGATCGGGTGGCATGCGTTCACACTTGCGGCGTAGTCGAGTGCGCTTTGTGCATGACTAAGCTAGTGCGTCCGCAACCTGAAGAGGTGGTCAGCGTGTCCGGCGAGCAGAACTGGATTCCACAGAGCGTGGATGTTTCCGTGCCCAGTGCGGCGCGGGTCTACGACTACCTGCTCGGGGGCGCGCACAACTTCGCGGTCGACCGCGTCATGGGGGACAAGGCCGAGCAGATGATGCCGCACTCCCGCAGCGCGGCCAGGCTCAACCGGGCCTTCCTGCGCCGTGCCGTGCGCTTCATGACCGATCAGGGCGTGCGGCAGTTCCTGGACATCGGCTCGGGCATCCCGACCGTGGCCAACGTGCACGAGGTCGCGCAGGAGGAGGCGCCCGAGTGCCGGGTCCTGTACGTGGACCGCGATCCCGTCGCGGTCGCGCACGGCGAGCTGATCGTCGCGGGCAACGACCGGGTCGGCGTGCTGCAGGCGGACATGCGTGATCCGGAGAGCATCCTGAACAGCGGTGAGCTGAACCGGCTGCTCGACCTCGACCAGCCGGTCGGCCTGCTGATGCTGTTCATGGTGCACTGGGTGCCGGACGAGGCGGACCCGCAGAGCCTGCTCAAGCGCTACCGGGAGGCCCTGCCCAGCGGGAGCTTCCTCGCGATCTCGCACATGGCGGGCGACCACGTCAACGACGAGGCCAGGGCTGTGACCGACAGGATGAGCAAGTCGGGCGGCGGCGCCGTCACCTATCGCGACCGCGACGAGGTCGAGAGCTTCTTCGGTGATTTCGAACTGGTCGAGCCCGGACTGGTCAAGTACGCCGAATGGCGACCTGCCGGTCCCGGTGACATCTCGGACGATCCGGCGGTGAACAGGATCGCGTTCGCCGGCATCGGTCGGAAGCCATAACGATTATCGATGGTGTGAAGTTGATTCACACGGCCGGTTGAGGTGTGACCGACTGTGCGTGGGTAAACTGCCGGGACCTTCTGAGTCATTGCGAGGCTGTCCTCGAATGTCCAACCCGGGTCGAATATCTGATGTAACGCCCTCGCCGCAGGACAATGCGCGGGCGCGGATGACGCTTGCCCGGAAATGGTCGTATCGCCTGCTCAGTGCGGTGGCGATTCCGCTGGGACGCGAAGACCTGGACGAGGAACTGCGCATCCGCCTGGACGCGTTGTGCGCGATGTTGCACGAAGAACCGTTCGTGACTACCCCGATCGAGGCCGCCGGCGCCGATTTGGCGACGCTCGGTCACCTCGGGAAGTTCGGGCTGCGCTGCACGAGCGAGGTGCTCGGCAAGGGGCTGCTGGCGCTGCCGGAGTTCCAGCCGGTGCAGCACTACGCGGAACGGATCGCGCTCGCGATGGGCGCGCTCGGCGCCGGCTTCACCGCGGCCAACGCCGAGTCGGTGCTCGCGCAGCAGGAGAGCATGCAGCGCTCGTTGCTCAAGGCGGTCCGCGACGCGAACTGGAACCTCAAGGAGAGCGAGGCCCGGTTCAACGAGGTGGTCACGTCGTCCACCAACGGCGTGCTGATCGTCGACCTCGACGGGCGCCTGCTGAAGGTGAACGCGGCCATCGGCCAGATCCTCGGGCACACCTCGGACGAGCTCACCGGCGTGCCGCTGCTCGACCTGATCGAGCCCGCCTTCACCGAGATGCTGCGGGAGGCGATGACCGAGCTCGGCGCCGGTGCCGTCGACCGCGTCCGGCAGTCGCAACGGTTGCTGCGCAAGGACGGCGAGTCCGCGCGGGTCACGCTGACGGCGTCGCTGCTGCGCGGTGCCGACGACGAGCCGATGCACTTCGTCGTGGTGGTCGAGGACGGCACCGAACTGGCGTTGCTGCAGAGCGAGCTCAAGCGGCAGTCGCTGCACGACGCGCTGACCGGGCTGCCGAATCGCCAGTTCTTCACCACGCAGCTGGAGATCGCGCTGCGCAAGAACGATTCCGAGCACGGCATCACGGTCTTCCACATCGACCTCGACGCGTTCGGCATGCTGCGCGACACCTTCGGCGGCCGGGTCGTCGAACGGTTCCTGCAGCACGTGGCGCAACGGCTGCAGGCGTTGCTGGCGGGCGAGAAGGTCATGATCGCCAGGTTCGGCGGCGACGAGTTCGGCGTCCTCGTGGAGAACACCGCGACCACGCCGAGCATCGACGCGATCATGAGGAGCATCAACGACGACCTGGCGCTCGAACCGACCTTCGTGGAAGGCCACGGGGTGTCGGCGTCGGTCAGCGCGGGCGTCGTGCACCGGCCGGGCAGCGACGTGGAACCGCTCGACGTGCTGCGCGCGGCGGAACGGTCGTTGCGCAGGGCCAAGAAGGGCAGGCGCGGGCAGTGGGAGTTGTTCCACGCCGGTCAGGACGGCGAGGAACGCCGCGACGACGCGCTGGCCGTGGAGATGCCGGCCGCGTGGGAGAACGGCGAGATCACCGTGCGGTACCAGCCGATCGTCCGGCTGACGGACGGTTCGGCCGTCGGCGTCGAGGCGGAGTTGAGCTGGGACAGGCCGGGATCCGGCGTGCTCGGCCACGACCGATGCGCTGAGCTCGCCGAGCAGACCGGGCTGATCCTGCCGCTCGGCGGGTGGCTGATGCAGGTCGCCGTCGGACAGTCGACGTGGTGGCGGCAGCGCGGGCAGTTCGACAAGCCGCTGGCCGTGCGGCTCACCGCGCATCAGGCGTCCGACGCGGACCTGGTCTCACGGGTGGTGGAGGCGCTCGACCAGGTCGGGATGCCCGGCGAGAAGCTGATGATCAGCGTGCCGGGCGCGGTGCTGGCCTGGGCCGACGCCGCGGACAACGTCGCTGTGCTGGCGCGCATGGGCGTCCTGACGGCGATCGACGACTTCGGCATGGGGCCGCTGGACTTCGGCCTGCTCGCCGCCGACATGCCGCTGCGCGCCGTGCGGGTGGCGCGCGGACTGGTGGAGAGCAGGTCCGAGTACGTCGCCGCGCTGCTGCCGTTGCTGCGGGAGCGGGGCGTGGCGGTCGCCGTGGAGGGGATCGACAGCGCCGAACTGGCCGCGTGGTGGCGTGACGCCGGTGCGGACTTCGCTACCGGCGACCACTTCGGGCCGGCTCGTGAGCCCGGTGAGTTCCTGGAGAAGCTGGATCTCCGGTGACCGGACGGGGTCGGGGTCACGTCCGGCCACCGGAGGAGTTCGTGGTCTAACCAGTGAAACCGGCCAGCGCCTTGGTGAATTCGTAGGTCTGCTGGTTGATGCCGCTGCATGAGGAGCTCATTGCCCCGCAGTTACCGCGGTCCCGGTTCACGGCCCAGAACGAGACGCGCGACAGGTGCTTGGAGTTCGCCCAGCCCACGATGTCGCGGAAGTTCTGCGGGGTGACGGTCTCGCCGGTGTCGGTCTTGCCGTTCATCGACGACAGGCCGCTGCGCCGGTACGCCGCGTCGTCCGTCAGACCGAACGTCGACTTGACGTGGTTCTTCAGGCCGTCGACGGCGCTCTTGGTGTAGGCGAACATGTCGCCGCCGCTACCCCAGTCGAACGGCATGACGGCCCACGTGTCGATCGGCGCGCTGAGCTCCTTGGCCCGCGTGATCAGGCGCTTGCCCCAGGAGTTCGGGCCGGTGCGGTCGGTCGGCATGGTGATGACCGTCTTCACGCCGGGGTTGTTCTGCTTGATGATCTTCAGCGCGCCGAGCACCCGGTCCTGCGTGGTGTTGTTCTCGAACTCGGCCGCCTCGATGTCGATGTCGATCGCCTTGAGCGCGTAGGCGTCGATCACCTTCTGATAGGCGCCGGCCAGTGCGCTCGCGGAGCTGCAGAACTGGCCGAGCTTGTTGCCGGACCAGCCGCCGATCGACGGCACCGCGTCACCGCCCGCCGCGCGGATCGAGTTGATCAGAGTCTTGTCCGACCCGGTCAGCGAACGGCTGCCGTCCCACTTCGGGTTGCAGGTGCCGTCGCTCAGGATGAACGCGAGGGTGAACGACCTGATGCCCGTCTGCTGCATCACCGTGGCGGGATTGGGCTGACCGCCCCACTGGTAGAGGTACGGGGCCGCGAGCACGGGGTTGACGGCCGCCTGTGCGGTCGTGGGCAGCATGATCGCCGCGCACGTGGCAGCGACAGCGCCGACGAGGAACCGCTTCATCAGTCCTCCAAAGACTGCTCGGTCCAGGGCGGCGGAGCTGGCAGTGAGGGGGCTCACAACGTCTTCAAAAATGGACTAGACCACAACTATCTGTCAAGAAGGTAGACGAAATCGCCGCCGGCCCGTCGGGCGGCCTTTGACGATCTTGTCGGTGCCGCGTGGTGCAATCGAGTCGTGGCACTTCCACCCCAGCTGGTCCGCAGGAAGCCGGAGACGCGCCCGCGTCCCCGGTGGGACGCCGCTGCCCAGCGGGTCTTCGAGCGCGAGGGCTTCGTCCGGGTGCTCGGCGGCCCCGGCACCGGCAAGACGACGCTGCTCGCCGAACTGGCCGCGCACGTCGTGCTGGAGCACGGGGCCGATCCCGAGAACGTCCTCGTGCTGACGGCGAACAGGCGCGCGTCGGTGGCGTTGCGCGCGCAGATCACGCAGCTGCTGACGGGGCGTCTGTCGGCGATTCGCGAGCCGTTGGTGCGGACCGTGCACTCCTACGCGTTCGCGGTGCTGCGCAACCAGGCGGTGCTGCTCGACGAGCCGCCGCCGCGGTTGCTGTCCGGGCCGGACCAGGACGCGATGGTGCGCGAACTGCTCGCCGGTGACGTCGAACTGGGCGCGTTGAAGTGGCCGGAGCGGTTGCGGCCGGCCCTGGAGCTGCCGGGGTTCGCGCACGAGCTGCGGGACCTGCTGTTGCGCGCGGCGGAACGCGGTCTCGGCCCGGAGGACCTGATCGAGCTCGGTGAGCAGCACGGGCGGGACGAGTGGGTGGCCGCCGGGCGGTTCGGGGCGCAGTACGAGGCGGTGAACCTGCTGTCCGGCATGGACTCCGCGACGGCGTACGCCCCCGCCTACGACGCGGCCGAGCTGGTGTCGTCGGCCTACGCGGCGTTCGTGAACGACGAGGACCTGCTGTTCGGTGAACGGCGGCGCGTGCGGTATCTGCTGGTCGACGATGCGCAACACCTCGATCCGATGCAGTACTCGCTGATCCGCTCGCTCGGGTCGGGGGCGGCGCGGTTCGTGCTGGCCGGTGATCCGGACCAGGCGATCTTCACGTTCCGCGGCGCCGACCCGGAGATCCTGCGCGACGTCGACGGCGAGACCGTCGTGCTGCGGCAGTCGCACCGGATGATGCCCGAGGTCAGGGACGCGGTGGCCCGGCTCGCGGCGCGGCTGCCCGGTGCTTCTCCGTCGCGCCTGGTGGATCCGGTCGAGGGCGAGGGGTCCGTGCAGGTGCGGTTGCTCGCGTCGGCCGCGCAGGAGGCGACGTGGGTGGCGGACCAGTTGCGGCGCTCGCACCTGGCCGACGAGGTGCCGTGGTCGCAGATGGCCGTGGTGGTGCGGTCGGCGACGTTGTCCTTGCCGGTGCTGCAACGGGCTTTGCTCGCCGCCGGTGTGCCGGTGTCCGTGGCGTCGGACGAGTTGCCGTTGGCGCAACAGCCTTCCGTGCGTCCGTTGCTCGCCTTGATTCGTGCCGCGGCCGCGCCCGGAACGATGGACGAGGACACGGCGGCCATGTTGCTGTCGTCGTCCTACGGCGGTGCGGATCCGTTGGCACTGCGGCGGTTGCGGCGTGGCCTGCGGCGGCTGGAGATGGCGGCGGGCGGGGACAGACCGAGCGGCGACCTGCTGGTCGAGGTCGTGGAGACCGCGGACCGGCTGGCGGCGCTGGAGGACGCGGAGTCGTTGCCCGCGCGGCGAATCGGGCACCTGCTCGCGTTGGCGCGCAAGGCGATCGAGGCGGGGAAGTCCGTCGAGGTCGTGCTGTGGGACCTGTGGACGGCGACCGGACTGCAGGACCGGTGGGTGGCGCAGTCGGCCCGGCGCGGCATGCCGGGCATGCAGGCCGACCGCGACCTCGACGCGATCGTGGCGTTGTTCGAGGCGGCCGCGAAGTACGTCGACCGGCTGCCGGGTTCGGGCGTCGCCGGGTTCGCGGACTACCTGGAGTCCCAGCGGATCGTCGGCGACACGCTGGCCGCCTCCGCCCCGACCGGGGAGGCGGTGTCCGTGCTGACGGCGCACTCGGCGGCCGGGCGCGAGTGGGAGGTCGTCGCGGTGCCCGGCGTGCAGGAGGGCAGCTGGCCGGACCTGCGGCTGCGCGGCACCGTACTCGGCGTCGAACGCATGGTGGACGTGCTGGCGGGGCTGGAACCCTCGGTGTCGGCGGTGGCGCCGATCCTGGCGGAGGAACGCAGGCTGCTGCTGGTCGCGGCCTCGCGGGCCCGGTCGAAGCTGCTGATCAGCGCCGTTCGGGGCGAGGACGAGCAGCCGTCGCGGTTCCTGGACGAGATCGAGTCGTCCGCTGAGGACGAACGGAAGCTGCACCGTCCGCAGCGCGGTCTGGTGCTGGGCGAACTGGTCGGTGAGCTGCGCCGGGTGGTGTGTTCGGACACCGAGGACCCTGATCGCCGTTCGCGTGCCGCTGAACAGCTGGCCCGGCTGGCCGAGGCCGGCGTGCCCGGCGCGCACCCGGAGTCCTGGTACGGCCTGGCGGAGGTGTCCGTCGACGCTCCACTGTGGACGGAGGATCAGAAGGTCAGCGTGACGCCGTCGACCATCGAGGTGATCACGAAGTGCCCGTTGCGCTGGGTCGTGGAGCGGCACGGCGGCCAGGACCCGGCCGAGCTCGCCTCGGTCACCGGCACGCTGGTGCACGCGCTGGCGCAGGCCGCGGCCTCGGGAGCGGACTCCGCGCAGTTGCGGGTGAAGCTGGACGAGGCGTGGGCCGCGGTGGACGCGGGCGCCCCGTGGTTCTCCCGCCGCGAACGCCAGCGGGTGGAGAAGATGCTCGACACGTTCCTCGCGTGGCTGACCATGAGCCGCAGCCAGCTCACGCAGGTCGCCGTCGAGGAGGAGATGGTCGTCGAGGTGCCCAAGCGCGACGGCGGGCCGTGGTTGCAGGTCAGGGGCCGGGTCGACCGTCTCGAACACGACGAGGACGGCCGCCCCGTCGTGATCGACCTCAAGACCGGCAAGAGCCCGGTGTCGCGGGAGGCGTCGCAGGAACACCCGCAGCTGGCCGTCTACCAGCTGGCGTCCTCGCTGGGCGGCTTCACCCACATCGGACTCGGAACCGAGCCAGGCGGTGCCCGCCTGCTCTACGTGGCGAAGGAGGACAAGAAGACAGGAGCTGTCGAACGCACCCAGGCGCCGCTGGACGAACAGGGCGTGCGGGCGTGGCTGGAGGTCGTGCAGGGTGCCGCGGAGTCGGTGCTCGGACCGCAGTACACGGCTCGGGAGAACGCGGACTGCGATCGTTGCCCGGCGCGCACGACGTGCCCGGTCCACCCCTCCGGGCGGCAGGTCAGTGAGTAAGTACTGTTGACCTGCGCGTTTCTCGTTCTCGAACTGTCGGCGAACACACCGTCCCGGGTGGTGCGGACACGTTCGGCCTGGGTAGGAAGATGTACTGGTGACCGTCAGCCCGTTTGAGATCGCGGAGGCGCTCGGGCTGAACAAGCCGACACCCGAGCAGGCCGAGGTGATCGCCGCACCCGCGCAGCCCGCGCTGGTGATCGCGGGCGCCGGAGCGGGCAAGACCGAGACCATGGCCGCGCGTGTGGTGTGGCTGGTCGCGAACGGGCTCGTGCTGCCCGATCGCGTGCTCGGCCTGACGTTCACGCGCAAGGCCGCGCGCCAGCTCGCGGACCGCGTGCGTGCCCGGCTGCGCAGACTCGCGGGATCGTCCCTGTTGGACGAACTCGATCCCAGCGGCGAGCGCAAGATGGCCGTGCTGACCGGCGAGCCCGTCGTGCTGACCTACCACGCCTACGCGGGGCGCCTGGTGACCGAGCACGGGCTGCGGTTGCCGGTGGAGCCCGGCGTGCGGCTGCTGACGCAGACGGCGTCGTGGCAGCTCGCGCACCGGGTCGTGTCGACGTGGGCCAAGGACCTGGACACGGACAAGGTGCCGGCGACGGTCACCGGATACCTGCTGTCGCTGGCCGGTGAGCTGGGCGAGCACCTGGTGACGCCCGAGGCGTTGCAGGCGCACGCTCTGGAGCTGTGCGCGTTGATCGAGAACGCGCCGCGCGCACCTCGCCAGCGGGAGGCGCTGCCGGAGAAGCTGAAGGAAATCGTTGCGGCGCAACGGTTGCGGATCGCGATGCTGCCGTTGCTGGACGCGTACCAGCAGCGCAAGCGCAAAGAGGCCGCTTTGGACTTCGCGGACCAGATGTCGCTGGCGGCGCAGCTGGCCTCGTTCGACGAGGTGTCCGCCGGTGAACGCGAGCGCTACGGCGCGGTTCTGCTGGACGAGTACCAGGACACCGGGCACGCGCAGCGCGTGCTGCTGCGGTCGTTGTTCGGCGAGGGCGAGCCGATGCCGGTGACGTCGGTGGGCGACCCGGCGCAGGCCATCTACGGCTGGCGCGGGGCGTCCGCGGCGAACCTGCCGCGCTTCGCCGACGACTTCCCGCCGACGCGGAAGTTCGGGCTGCTGACCAGTTTCCGCAACCCGCCCGAGGTGCTGGAACTGGCGAACGCCGTGTCACTGCCGCTGCGCGAGGCCGGTCTGGACGTCGAGGAGCTGCGCGCGCGGCCGGGCGCGGGTGCCGGCGACGTCCGGCTCGCCCTGCACACCGACATCCGCGCCGAGCTCGACTGGATGGCGGACAACGTCGCCGCGCAGTGGGAAGCGCACCTCGACGCCGAGGGCGTCCCGCCGACCGCCGCCGTGCTGGTGCGCCGCCGTTCGGACATGGCCGCCATCGCCGCGGCCCTGCGCGAACGCGGCCTGCCGGTCGAGGTCGTCGGCCTCGGCGGCCTGCTGGACGAGCCCGAGGTGCGCGACCTGGTGTCCGCTCTGCGAGTGCTCGTCGATCCCTTGGCAGGCACCGCGGCCGCCCGCCTGCTGACCGGTTCGCGCTGGCGGTTGGCGGCCGTCGACCTGGCCGCGTTGTGGTCGCGGGCCCGTGAACTGGCGGGCGTCGCACCGCGACAGTCCGTTGTGGACGACCCGCTGCTGGTCCTGGCGGACGCGTTGCCCGGCGAACACGCCGAACAGGCCGGCCTCGCCGACGCCCTCGACGATCCCGGCGACCCCGACGCCTACTCCACCGACGGCTACCGGCGCATCCGGCGGTTCGGCGGCGAGCTCGCGACGTTGCGGCGCAGGCTCGACCAACCGCTGTCCGAACTGGTCGCTGACGTGGAACGCACGCTGCTGCTGGACATCGAGTCGATGTCGCGCCCCGGCATGGTCGGCCGGGCGCACCTGGACGCGTTCTCCGACGTCGTGACGGACTTCGCCGCCGCCTCCCCGTCCGCGACGCTCCCGTCGTTGCTCGACTACCTCTACACGGCCGAACACGCGGAGGACGGCCTGGAGCCCGGCGAGGTGGAGGTCTCCGAGGACCGGGTGCAGATCCTGACCGTCCACTCGGCGAAGGGCCTGGAGTGGCGGATCGTCGCGCTGCCGCACCTGGTCCGCGACGTGTTCCCGGGCCGCAAGAAGTCCTCGTGCTGGCTCAAGTCCGTGACCGAACTCCCTGCTCCACTGCGCGGCGACTCGGCCGACCTGCCCACGTTGAAGCTGTCCGCCGGCTACAACCGCAAGGAGGTCGACGAGGCGCTGACGATCCACGCGGAGGAGTTCGAGGAACGCCGCCTGGTCGAGGAACGCCGTCTCTTCTACGTGGGCGTGACGCGAGCCGAGCACAGCCTGCTGATGTCGGGCCACTGGTGGGCGGAGGCCGGAGACAAGCCGAAGGGCCCGTCGGTGTTCCTGCAGGAGATGCACGAGGTCCTGCAACGCGACACCGCGCCCGGCGACATCTCCGTCTGGACCCCGGAGCCCGACGCCGACACCCCGAACCCGCTGGCCGAGGACGTCAAGACCTCGCAGTGGCCGGCCGACCCCTTGGGCAAACGCCGCGACGCAGTGGTCGAAGGCGCGACGATGGTCCTCTCGGCCCTGGACGCCCTGCGCAACGCCCCGCCGGCCCCCCTGCCGCTGATCTTCGACGAGCCCGCCGCCGAGGTCCTGGACGAGGACTACCCGCCGCCCACCGACGAGCCCCCGGACGACGACTTCCCGCCGGAGCCGGAACCACTCCCCGACGACGTGGTCCCGGACGACCCGGAAATGCCCGTGGACGCGGACCCGGAAGGCTGGGCCCGCGACGTGGACGTGCTGCTGGCCGAACGCGCGGCCTCGCAGAACCGCCGCGAGCAGGTGGCCCTCCCGGATCACCTCTCCGTCTCCCAGCTGGTGGAGCTCGCGAAGGACCCGGACCTGCTGGCCCGCCGCCTGCGCCGCCCGCTCCCGTTCCCGCCGAACCCGCTGGCCCGCCGGGGCACCGCCTTCCACACGTGGCTGGAGAACCGCTTCGGAGCCACCCGCCTGCTCGACATCGACGAACTCCCCGGCGCGGGCGACGCCGACGCGGCCCCGGACGCGGATCTGGAGAGGTTGAAGGAGTCGTTCCTGGCCAGCGCCTGGGCAGACCGCACCCCGCACGACGTCGAGGTGCCGTTCGAGGCGGAGTTCGACGGCATCTCGGTCCGCGGCCGCATGGACGCCGTCTACCGCGACCCGGACGGCTGGACCGTCGTCGACTGGAAGACCGGCGCCGTCCCGGACTCCGACGCCCTGCCCGCACTCTCGGTGCAGCTCGCGGCGTACCGGCTGGCCTGGGCCGCTCTGGTCGGAGCCCCGCTGGAACAGGTGCGGGCGGCTTTCCACTACGTGCGGCACGACCACACGGTGCGGCCGGCGGATCTGCTGGAGGAGCAGGGCCTGAAGGACCTGATCAGGTCCGTGGAGTCGTGATCTGGCGCGTCAGGCCTGAGGACTGCTGCCGGCCGGCGCGTGCGACGCCTTCAGCACCCGCTCGTACAGCACCTCGAGCAGCCACCTCCCGAACAGCGACGGCCCGAACTCCGGCGAGCGGTCCTCCGGCGGCACCATGAGGTCGGCTGTGGTGTCGTCGCCGACCACGACGCCGATGCCGTAGTAGTCGAGTTCGATGTACGACCAGGCCTGGGACTCTTCGGTGCGGGGGAGCATCACCGCGCACGGGGCCAGGGTCAGGAGGGTGCCGCACGACTGGAGGGCGCGGTCCGTGGTGGACTCGCTCACCAGGACGCCGACCAGTTCCACCGCGGCCACCGGGAGGCGGTCGTGTGCGTCCGGCTCGAACCACGAGCGGAACCACGACGGGTCGGCTCTCGGGGGCCAGCCGTTCGCGGTTCTCCACTCGTGCACTTCGGGCAGCAAACGCACCACCGCGGACACCTGCTGGCCCAGCACGGCGACGTCGGGTACGACGACTCCGTCCCAGCCGAGCGCGGTTGCGGCGCGTTCAAGGAGCGATTGCACAGGGCGCATCCTAAGGTTCCTCGCGCGGAAAATGACAGCGTTTGCGGGACACTTGGTTAAGGATTACCCAGGGTGGTCATGGTGAGCCTTTGGCCACTTTCCACGCCCATGCGACGAGCGGGATCTGCAGCGGCAGGCGGCCGTAGGCGATGGCACGGGCTTTGGGTGATTTGTCCCGGAAATCGAGAGCCATTTTCACGTTCGCCGGAAACACGGCCACGAACAGCGCGACGGCAGCGAAGCCGCCCAGACGGCGCGTTCGGGGGGTGGCCACGGCCGCTGCCACGGCGAGTTCGGCCACGCCGGACGCGTACGTCCACTGCCGCGGGGTGCCGGGCAACGAGCGGGGGACGATCGCGTCGTAGTACTTCGGCCTGCTGAAGTGGGTCGCTCCGGCCAGGCCTAGCAGTGCGGCGAGCGCCAGCGCCGACCGCGCTCGGGAACGGGTTGGTTCCATGCAGTCACCCTGTCATGCCTACGCCGCGTAGGCGAGGTGGGGCTGGCCTATTCTCCACGGGCGTGGCAGGTGATTCTCGTCATTCCGAACGCGCCGCTGTCGCCGCGCTGACCGATTCCTTCGTCGCCGGGCTCTGCGACTGGATCACGATTCCGAGCATCGGGGTGGATCCCCGGCATCACGTTGACGTGCGGAGATCTGCCGAATGGCTCGCTGGCGAGCTTCGCGGCGACGGGTGGCCGGAGGTCGCGATCTGGGGTGACGGACCGGCGCTTCCCGCCGTGTTCGCGTGCTGGCCCGCGGCGGATCCGGAAGCGCCGACAGTGCTCGTTTACGGACACCACGACGTGCAGCCGGTCGACCCGATCGAACGCTGGGAGCATCCGCCGTTCGAGCCCGTGATCAGCGGCGACGAGATCAGGGGGCGGGGCGCGAGCGACGACAAGGGTCAGGTCGCGATGCACCTGCTCGCGGTGAAAGCACATCTGGCCGCCACCGGACAGAATGCGCCGAGCGTCACGCTGAAACTCTTCGTCGAAGGCGAGGAGGAATCGGGTTCGCCGCATCTGCGAAAGCTGCTCGAAGATCACCACGACGAACTCGAATGTGATCTTGTGGTGTTCACCGACACGGCATTGCACGAACGCGACGCACCGACGGTCAACACCGGGCAACGGGGTGTTCTCGGCGGTGAGATCACGTTCTTCGGCGGCACCGACGACGTCCATTCCGGGCGTGCCGGCGGCGCGATTCCGAACCCGGCGACGGCGCTCGCGAAACTCGTCGCCGCGCTGCACGACGACGACAACCGGATCCAGCTCGAAGGCTTCTACGACGACGTCCGGGAACCGACCGTGCGGGAACGCGAGGACTACGCGGCGCTGCCGTTCGACGAGCGGAAGTGGCTGGCGCACAACGGAGGCGGCGCCCAGGCGACGCACGGTGAGACCGGCTACAGCACGTTCGAACGGATCTGGGTGCGGCCCACCGCCGAGATCAACGGCATCAGCGGCGGCTACACCGGTCCCGGCCTGAAGACGATCGTCCCGGCGTCCGCCACGGCGAAGATCAGCTTCCGGCTCGTGCCCGACCAGCGGCCGGACAAGGTCGCGGAACAGCTCGAGCGGTTCGTCGCCCGGCACACGCCGAACGGCATCACGGCCGAGGTCACCTTCCGCGGCGAGGGCGTCCCGCCGTACGCGATCAGCCCGGACGACCCGGCGAACGAGGCGGTCAAGGAGGCCATGGAGCTCGCCTTCGACCAGCCCGTGCGGTTCGCGCGGGCCGGTGGATCGGGACCTGCCGCGGTGCTGCGGGAGCGCCTCGGGGTGCCCCTCGTCTACCTCGGCGCGACCTTGCCGGATGATCGCGTCCACGCGCCGAACGAGCGCGTAGTGGTGCCGTTGCTCCTCAAAGGCGCGGAGGCGGCCGCTCACCTGTGGCGGATGCTTGCGAAAGCAGAAATCGCGAAGAGGTTGTCCCGATGAGCCTGTCTGAGGAAGCGTCGCACTCGCTCGTCGGCGTGATCAGGATGCCGGACCAGGCGCAGAGCCCTGCCCGCGCGATCCTCAAGCGCGTCGTGGGAGCGATGGCGGCGTTGCTGCTCGCGGTGCTGATCGTCTACTTGGATCGCGACGGCTACCGCGACGTCAACGAGGACGGCGTGTCGATGCTCGACGCGTTCTACTACGCGACGGTGTCTCTCTCGACGACCGGTTACGGCGACATCACGCCCGCGTCGTCGTCGGCGCGGCTGGTCAACGTCCTGGTCATCACGCCGTTGCGGGTCCTGTTCCTGATCGTGCTGGTCGGCACGACACTCGAAGTTCTCACCGAGCGCTCCCGTCAGGCGTTGCGCATTCAAAAGTGGAGGCGGGTTGTGCGGGACCACGTGGTGGTCGTCGGTTACGGCACGAAGGGACGTTCAGCGGTCGCCGCGTTGCTCGGTGACGGGACCGAGCCCGGCTCGATCGTCGTCGTCGACACGGTGCAGGAGTCGCTCGACGCGGCGTCCGCCATTGGGCTCGTGACCGTGCATGGGTCTGGTACTCGCAACGACGTGCTGAGGGTCGCCGGTGCGGCCCGTGCGCGCGCGATCGTCGTCGCCCCGAACCGGGACGACACGGCGGTGCTGGTGACGTTGACGGCCCGCGAACTCGCCCCCAAGGCGCAGATCGTGGCGTCGGTGCGGGAACGCGAGAACGAGCACCTGCTCAAGCAGTCCGGCGCCGACTCGGTGGTCGTCTCGTCGGAGACGGCCGGTCGCCTGCTCGGCATGGCCACCGCGACACCGTCCGTCGTGGCGATGGTCGAGGACCTGCTCACGCCCGACGCGGGCCTCGCGATCGCCGAGCGCGACGTCGAGAAGAGCGAGATCGGCGGGTCGCCGCGGCACCTGTCCGACATCGTGCTCGGTGTGGTGCGGGGCAAGACGCTCTACCGGGTGGACGCTCCCGAGGCGGACGCGATCGAGCCGGGTGACCGGCTGCTCTACGTCAAGAAGGTGACCCCGCCCGGCGGGGAGTGATAACGACGCACGCCGTGTAGTCCAATGAGGGGCTCCCCGCGACGGGGAGCCGTGCCGGCGAACGTTCCTCGGAGGACGCATGGGTCTGCCGCAGGTCCTGATGGTGATCGGGGCCATCGTGTTGATCGCGATCATCGTGGCGTCGATCGTCAACGTCGGGCAGGAGAACGCACAGGCCCGCTCGCTCTCGGTCGGCGCAGGCGCGCTCCGGCGCCAGGCGGGCAGTTTCCGGTGGCGGCGGCTCGCCGACGACGAGGACGTGCCGGCGGGGCGGATGGGAGAGGTGGACCGGACGCGGCACGCGGCGGTGGCGGGAACACACGACGGGCGGGCCGTGCGTGTCGCCGTCTTCGCCTCGTCGAGGGTCGCCGGGACCTATCAAGGCGTCCCGACCAGGTGGGCCGTCGTCCCGGGCCTCGTGGTGGCGGTGGACGCGCCGGAACTGGCGGGAGACCTGCAGCTGAACCCGATCCAGGGTCCCAGGCGCTACGGGATCCTGGGAAGCCTGGCGCCTCTCGTGTCGGGAGACGTCGAGCGGAAGGTCCTCGCCCAGCTCAGGTCGTACGAGCCGCCCGCCGTCGACATCGCCGACGGCGTCGCCTGCTTCACCTTCACCGACATGGACCTCGCCGAGCAGATCGACGACGTGGCCGCCATGGCGTGCGACGTGGTCGGCATCCTCGCGGACGTCAGGAAGTCGGCTCCGCTCGGCGAGGAGTAGGCGGCGAGGCGATGTCCCGCCCCGGCGAGATCTGGGGCCGGACACCTGATCCACTAGTACCAGGCCTGGTCCGGGAATTGGCCACAAGCGGACTGCACCAGCGGAGCGTTGTCATTACCGCCGCGGACGAGCAGGCACTTTCCGCTGTTCACGTTCTGAATCCACAGGAGGCCGGTGCCGTAATCGCTCAAGTTCCAGTACTGGTCGGCGAAGTCCAGGCAGGTGTTCTGGACGACGGGTGTGTTGTCTTCCAGGCCGCGGACGAGCAGGCACTTTCCGCTGTTCATGTTGCGGATGCGGGCGAAGGAGCCCTTGTACTCGAGCACCCATTTCTGGTCGGCGAAGTCCAGGCAGGTGTTCTGAACGACCTGGGTGTTGTCGGCCCCGCCCCTGACCAGGAGGCACTTTCCGCTGTTCAGGTTTCGGATCCTGTAGTCGTTGAAGACCGCCGAAGTGCCCACCTCCGGCATGCTGGAGATCACAGGCGACGCGGGTGTCGGTGCTGCACTGGCAGGCGAAATGATGCCGGTCAGCATGAGTGTGCCAAAAAATGCAGCCGTGATTCGAGATCTTGCACGCTTCACTGATTCCCCCAGGGCTAAGGCAGGCGTTGTCGGCGAAATTTCGAACACCGAAACGGCGGCCGTGAAATAGACCGAACGAACTAATCGACCGGGCGTCAAGAAGGTGACCCCGCCCGGCGGGGAGTAGGCGGGACGGACGGTGCCCGCCTCGGGAGCGCCGAGGCGGGCACGCGACTCACCGGCTCACTACAAGCTCCACAACTGATCCGCGTAGCTGCCGCACTCGGTCTGCACCAGCTGGGTGCCGTCGCTACCCCCGCGAACGAGCAGGCACTTGCCGCTGTTGAAGTTCTGGATCCAGTACCGACCGCCGTTCTGGTCGTCGTACCAGTGGAACGTCCAGTACTGGTCGGCGAAGTTCAGGCACTGGTACTGGACGACGGGTGCGTCGTTGGCGGAACCCTGGACGAGCAGGCACTTGCCGCTGTTCCGGTTGACCAGGTGGAAGATCCGGTCGTCGTTGTCGTCGATGAGGTTCCACCGCTGATCGGCGAAGTCCAGGCACGTGTACTGAACAGCAGGCGCCTGGTTGTCGACACCGCGGACAAGCGCGCATTTGCCGCTGTTGCTGTTCTTGAGCCCGACGTTGAAGACCCAGCCCAACGCGCCCACTGGATCAGCCTTCTCCGGCAAAGAAGTCACCGGTTCCGCACTGGCCGGCTGAACGGCGCCGAGGATGGCGAGCGCCACTCCGAAAAAAGCGATCAACACTCGAATTCTTGTACGCTTCACAGATTCCCCCAGGCTGAAAAAAGCATGACGACAGAATTGATTGGCCGTCGTAACAGCAGCTCAGCGTCGTACGGGGGCGCAGTTGTGCGCCGCGTTACGCAGTTTCCCCAACCCCCAACAGACCTCGATGCCCCCATGTCCGGTCCGACAACCACGATATTGTGGAATCGTATGGACCGAAAGCGGCCGAATGGAGCTAAGAAACTGACTCCTGCCTGGGACTGGGCATGACCGCGGGTGCGCGCAGAGGCGCGTAGCGGAACAGGAAAGCGTAGAAGCCGCCCGCCAGCGCTGCCATGCACAGCAACAGTGCGGTGAGGCGGCGCCCGACCGGAAGTCCGACGGGCAGGGAGGCGGCGGAGGAGACCATCTCGCCGCCGGTGTTGATGATGTCGACTGTCTCGCCCTTGCGGTGACCGCAGCCGTCGAGCTTGGCCTGCTTCTTCTGGCCGTCGGCATCCCACTCGACCGTGTCCATGCCCTGGCCGCACGAGCCGCTTTCGACGACGGTCGCGGTCACGGGTCTAGGGGGTTCCTCGGCGCCCAGCACCCTGGCCGGCACCAAAAGCGCGACCGCGACCCCGATCCCGACCAGTCCGACGACCAGCAGGATGAACACCCATCTGTCCGGGCTTCGCGGAACCGCCACACTGCGATGTTCGCAGACGCGGCGGCCCGCGTGGAGCCCAGGTTTACTTCGGCAGCTGACGCAGCTGGTCGACCTTGACGGTCTTGCCGTCGGACACGGTTCCGGTGACGGCGACGAGGTCACCGTTCTTCGGCTTCTCGCTCACCGACGACAGGTCGAGCGGCGTCTGCAGTCCGTCGACCTGCACCAGCGTGGCGTTGTTGCCGTTGACGTCCTTGACGGTGCCGCGCACCTGCGCCTTGGCCAGCGCCACGTTCAGCGCCTTGCCGTCCTTCGCGCGCACGGTCACGCGCTGGTCGGCCTTGAGTCCGGCGAGGTCGCCACCGCGCAGCTTCGTCGCGCTGTCAGTGGTCAACGACACCTCGCTGCCGTCGTCCTTGGTGATCGTGAGCTTGCCGGTCTCGACCGACTTGACCCGTCCGACGACCAGAGTGCTGTCCTTGAGCTTGGTCTTGTCCCCGCGGCCGGGCTTGCCGGGGCCTCCGGGGTGGCGTTCCGCGAACGCCGCGGCCGGACCGTCCGGGCCCTCGGCCGCCGTCGCGACAGCAATGCCGCCGACGGTCAGGCCGACAGCCGCGACGATGGCGCCGGCCCACGCTGATTTCTTCGACATGCGCCCCAGGGTGCGCGTGCAATCTGAGCGCAAGCTGAAGGCGAGTCGCCCGAAGTCCCGATGATCAGCAGAATGGTGGGGTGTCCGCCAGGGTGTTGGTGATCGAGGACGCCGAGGCGATCGGCGCCGCGGTGTCTTCCGCGTTGCGTGAGTCCGGGTACGAGGTGCAGCACCGGCTGGACGGGCGTCAGCTGGAGACCGATCTCGGCCGCTTCCGTCCCGACCTGGTCGTGCTCGACGTGATGCTGCCCGGCCGCGACGGCTTCCAGTTGCTGGAGGTCATTCGCCGTTCGTCGGGTGCCGGTGTGGTCATGCTGACCGCGCGCGACGGAGTGCCGGACCGGCTGCGCGGGCTTTCCGGCGGTGCCGACGACTACGTGGGCAAGCCGTTCGTGCTGGCAGAGCTCGTGGCGCGGGTGTCGGCGGTGCTGCGGCGGCTCGGCAGGACACCGTCGACCGTGCAGGTCGGCGACCTGGTCGTGGACGCCGACGCGGGTGTCGTGATGCGCGCCGACCAGCCGATCGAACTGACCGCGACCGAACTGCGGCTGCTGGTGTACCTGGCGGCGCAACGCGGGCGCGTGGTGTCCAAGACGCAGATCCTCACGGCCGTGTGGGGCTACGAGGACTACGACCCGAACCTGGTCGAGGTCCACGTCAGCGCTGTGCGCCGCAAGATCGAGGAGCACGGCACCAGGCTCGTGCACACCGTTCGCGGCCTTGGGTACGTGCTGCGGGCCGAGGAATGAACCTCCGCACGGTCTCGCTGCGCCGCCGCGTAGCCGTGTCGGTGCTGCTGGTGCTGTTCCTCGTGCTGGTGGCGCTGGTGATCTCGGTCGACCGGACGTTCGCCGGGCAGTCCTCCAAGGACGTCGACGGCGTGCTGAACAACACCGAGACGCGCGCGGTGGAGATGCTGAAGAACGGCAGGCGCCCGGCCGATGTCGTGGGCGTGCTGACGAAGCGGAACGTCCACGTCACCATCGAACTGCCCAACGGCACGACCGTCGGCAACGCGCCCGACGAGGGCCAGTTCACGCGCCAGGTCCGCAACGTCGGCCGCAACAAGGTCACCCTCTACGCCGACACCGAGGCGATCTCGCAGGCGCAGCACCGGTTGCGGAAGCTGCTGGTGCTGCTGGGGCTCGGGGCGATCGCCGTCACCGGCCTGCTGATCATCGTGGTGGTGCGGCGGGCGCTGGCCCCCCTCGACGCCATGACCTCGCTCGCCCAGGCCATCGCCGACGGCCATCGGGGCGGACGGCTGAACCCCTCGCGGACCGACACCGAGCTGGGACGGACGGCGGCCGCGTTCGACGGGATGCTCGACTCGCTGGAGGGCTCCGAGCAGCGGACCCGGCGGTTCGTCGCCGACGCCGCCCACGAACTGCGGACGCCGATCACCGGCGTGCAGGCCGTGGCCGAGGCGCTGGTGCAGGCGCCGGTGGACTCGCCTGACCGGGACCAGATGTCGTTCCTGCTGGTCAGAGAGGCACGCAGGGCCGGGCGGCTGGTCGACGACCTGCTCGCGCTGGCCCAGCTGGACGCCGGGTACGAGATGCAGCGCGAGTCGGTGGACCTGCTGGGACTGGCCGAGGCCGAGGTGGCCAGGACCCGGTTCGTGGCACCGGACTTCGACATCGCCGCCGAGGGGGTCCCGGTCGCCGTGGTCGGTGACGGGCAACGACTCGCGCAGGTGCTGGCGAACCTCGTGGACAACGCCCGGCAGGCCACCGGTCCACAGGGGACCGTCCGGATCCGGGTCGACCTGACCGGGTTCACCGTGTCCGACAACGGGCCGGGAGTACCTGAGGCCGAACGGGAACGGATCTTCGACCGGCTGGTCCGGCTCGACGACGCGCGGGACCGGCGTTCGGGCGGGTCCGGGCTGGGACTGGCCATCGCCCGAGGGGTGATTCGGGCGCACGGCGGTGACCTGACGTGTGAGCCGTCCGAGCAGGGAGCGATTTTCCGCGTGGTGCTGCCCGCGGTTAATCCAGTCGCCGAGCCGAGTCGCGTTTGATTCCATCGGCGGGTGGACGTCGACGTGGTGGTGCAGTGGGTGAAGACCGAGTGGACCAAGCAGTCCCGCGGTCAGCCTGGGGCGACCCGGCGCAACGCCGCGCCGGTCGGGTTCGCGTTGCCGCACCTGATGCCCGCGGTGCACGAGGTGCGGCTGGGGGAGCGGTACGACTTCGAGCCTCACTGGTTGAAGGAGAGCAGCGAGATCGACCGGATCGCGCTGACCCTTCGTGAGGAAGACGACGTGCTGTCCGTGCAGCTCCAGGACACCATGCGCGCGGCACCACGGCGGTGGAACAGGCCCTCACCGGTCCGGCTGGCACGAGGGGAGTGGGTCCGCTGGCAGATCAACCATCGGTGGTCGGGCGGCTGCTGCGGCGAGTGGAGCTACGAGCTGACCACGTTGAACCTCGTCTACGGATCGCCGAGCGACGCGAAGGTGTTCCTGGGAACGCCCACGCGTCATGTCGACGAGCAGACCTACCTGAGTTAGGAGACCTGGGCCGGAGCCGCCGCGAACGTGTTGCAGGCGTCCGTCGAGTTCGCCTTGAAGCCCGCGGCCGCCCACTGCGCCTGGTTCTGGGCGGAACCGTGCGCGTTGTTCTCGGGCTTCTCCTCGACGGCGAACTTGAAGTCCTCCTGCGCCTGACGCGCGAGGCTCGCCGTCACGGAACCGCGTCCGGCGGCCGACGTCAGGAACATGCCCGCGAAGCAGTTCGCCTGCAGCTCGATCCGGCGGGACATCTCCAGGCCCGCCGGGGTCTTCTCGCCCGCGTCGGTGATCTTCAGGTCCGCCGCCCGCAGCAGGCCCGTCAGCGCCTGGACGTGGTGGCCGTACTCGTGGGCGAGCGTGGCCAGGTGAGTCGCCGGGGCGTCACCGCCGCCGTTGTCGCGCAGGCGGGCCGTGGGCATGTAGATCGTGCGGTTGCGGCCGCAGTAGTAGGCCACCGCGTGGTCGGACTCCGGGGCAGCGCCGCACGGACCGTCCTTCAGCTCTGGTGAGGCGTCCAGCGTCGGCTTGTCGAACGGCAGGTTCGCCGTCGTCAGCAACGGGCCCCAGGCACCGTCCAGGCACGCGACGCCCGCCGCGTAGTAGGCGGCCAGTTCCCGGTCCGCGACGCCGAAAGGCGGCATCGCGCAGGTGACCTGCGGCAACGAGACCGGCTTGACCAGGAACGGGTGGTCGGCCAGCCGGTAGACCGCCCGCGGGCGGATCGGGGTCGACGGCTCGGTCGACGGCGACGTGGCCGGGCGCGACCCCGCCAGCGCGTGACCCGTCACCAGTCTCGGGCGACTCAGTTGACCGATCCCGAGGACGAACGCGACCACCAGCACGAACACTCCCGCGAGCACGACCGGGTTGTTCTTGGCTGGTTGGGTCACGTTCTCCCCTTCCTAGGAGACAGAACCCGGGTCCGCTGCCCAGGTGTTGCACTCTGAAGCCTTGTTCGACTTGTAGCCCCGGTCGACCCAGGACGCGTTGTTCCCCGGTGTGCCGTGGTCCTTCGTCGGGTAGATGTCGTAGTCGCCCCGGTTGCCCGCGTCGGTCAGGGCCACCCGGATCACGTCTATCGGTATCGCGCCGTGGGACAAAGGGGCCAGCGACATGCCGCCGAAGCAGGTGGCTTGCAGCTCCATCCGGCGGTTCAGGTCGAGGCCCTTCGGAGTATCCCATCCGCCCGCGTCGTACTGCGCGCGGTCCGAGGCTTTCAGCATTCCGGTGAGCCACTGGATGTGGTGGCCGTACTCGTGGGCGAGCTGACCCAGGTACTTGCCGGGGTGGTTCGGGTTGTTCGGGTTGCGTTCGGCGGCGTAGGCGTTCGCCGTCCAGTAGATGCCGCCCTGGCAGTACCGCGCCGTCTGGTCCGGGCGGACGGTGCCGCACGGGTACTGCGCGCTCTCGGTGATGATGTGCAGCTCAACGGGCTGGTACGGGAGGTTCGCCGCGTTCAGCGCCGGCTTCCACATGCTCTCGATGCACGGCAGTGCGGCGCGCAGGAACCGGTCCTGACCCGCGGGGGAGTAGTCCATTGCCGGCAGGTTGCAGCCCGAGACCGTGTTCGCGCCGAACCCCGGCTTGAGGAACGGGTGGTCCGCCAGCGCGTAGACCGCCTTCGGGCCCGCCGGGGTCGCCGGAGCGGAAGGCGTGCGGGACGCGGTCGTGCGCGTCGGGGCCGACGTCTCCGTGGGCGTGTCCGACGTGGCCGGGAGGCTGAACGTCGGGCTCTGCGTCGTGTACGCCGAGTAGCCCGTGTCCTTCACCTTGCTGTTCAGGGTCGCCGCGAGGACACCCACCGCGCCGAGACCGAGGATCACGACGCCGCCCAGGATCAGGGCGATCATCGGGCCGCTGCTCTTGCGGCGCGGCGGCATGCCCGGATACGGCCCGTAGCCGGGAGGAGGCGGGCCCCACGACGGCTGCGGCGGCGGCATGACCGGACCGGGCGGCGGCGGGCCGTAGTAGCCGGGAGGCGGGCCCTGCGGCGGTGGCGGCCCGTAGGGAGGCGGCGGTGGGCCTTGCGGCGGACGCTGTCCGAGCGGTGCGGGCATCGGCGGCGGGCCGACCGGGCGCGGTGGCGGCCAAGTGCCCGGCGGTGGTTGCGTCATCGCCTGAGGTCCCCCCAATGGTCATCCTGGGTCGGGTACGAGCATAGGCGGACCGAGATCGCGCGTCCCCCGGCCGGGCTAACACGTCCCTTCCACGTACTTGAGACGCACGGGCCATGGGATCGGTTCACGAGACGTCCCCGGAGCTCGCCGCCCAGGTGTTGCAGGCCTTGATGTCGTTCTGCTTGTGACCGTGCATCACCCAGCGCTCGTTGTTGGGCGCGCTGCCGTGATCAGGCCTGCGGTCGTAGTCGCCGCGCTTGCCGGAATCGCTCAGGCCGGTGTTCACGACCTCCATCGGCACGACGTTCTTGTGCGAGAACGGCGCGAGCGTCATCCCGCCCAGACAGGTCGCCTGCAGTTCCAGCCTGCGGTTGAGCTCCAGGCCCTTCGGCGTGTCGAACCCGCCCACGTCGTACTGGGCCTGGTCGGAGGCGCGCAGCATGCCGGTGAGCCACTGGATGTGGTGGCCGTACTCGTGACTGAGCTGACCCAGGTAGACGCCGGGGTGCCGGACCGTCGAGCCGCCCTCGTTCGCGTAGAAGTTGCCGGGCCAGTAGATGACGCCGCGGCAGAACATCGCCGTCGAGTTGGCCTGGCGCGAACCGCACGGCGTCTGCACGCTTCCCGTGAACACCTGCAGCTCGGCCGGCTGGTACGGCAGGTTGGCGGCCTTCAACGCCGGCTGCCAGGCCTTCTCGACGCACGGCAGCGCGGCCGAGAGGAACCGCTCCTCGCCTGCCGGGCTGTATTCCATCTGCGGCAACGGGCACGAGGCGATGTCGTTCGCGCCGATCCCGGTGCCGAAGATCGGGTGGTCGGCGAGCTTGTAGATCGCCTTCGGGCCCGCCTGGGTCGGTTGCGTGCTCGACGTCCGCGTCGACGACGTGCGTGTGGACGTCGTCGTGGTGGTCGTTGTCGTCGTAGTCGTTGTGTAGGAGTAAGTCGGGCTGTACGTCGTGTAGTTCGAGTAGCCCGTGTCCTTCACCTTGCTGTTCAGGGTCGCCGCGAAGACACCGATCGCGCCGAGGCCGAGGACCACCACACCGCCGAGCACGAGCGCGACGACGGGGCCGTTGTTCTTGCGCGGCGGCATTCCCGGATACGGCCCGTACCCAGGAGGAGGCGGGCCCCAGCCCGGCCGCGGCCCTGGCATGACCGGACGCGGCGGCGGCATCATCGGGCGGGGCGGCGGAAGCGGCGCGCGTCCGGGCGGAGGGCCGTGCGGAGGGGGCGGGCGCATGCCCGGGGGAGGGCTCTGAACCGGGCGAGGAGGTATCGGCGGCCCGTACGGCGGTGGGGCGGGCAACGGAGGTGGGCCCACCGGGCGTGGCGGCGGCCAGTGGCCTGGTGGCGGTGGGTGCGTCATCGCCGAAGATCCCCCAGATGGCGTCTGTACGAAAGTCCGCCGGAGCATATGAGGACTCCGCTATTGTCCGCAGCCGTGTTGAAGAACTGGGGAGCGGCGATCTTCGTCGCCGTCGCGCTGACGTCCACCACGGCTGCCGGCGCGCTCGCGCAGCCGCTTCCCGGCACCGTCAGCACCGAGGTGCGGATGAAGCTGGAGCGCGACGCCAGGCTGTCCGTCACCGAGACCGTTCAGGTGCCCGACGGCAAGACGGTCAAGCGGACCGTCCCCTTGCGACTCGCGGCCGGCAACGAACTCGAGCGCCAGTACCAGGTCACCGACGCCAAGATCGACGGCAAGGGCAGCACCTCCACCGACGACGACAGCTTCTCCGTCACGCTCGAGGGCGGCCAGTCCGTCCTGACCTACACGGTCGTCGGCGCGGTCGCCCCGGTCGGTGACGCGCTGGAGGTCCGCTGGCAGGTCGCGGGCGGCTGGGACACCGAACTGGACAGGGTCGCCGTCTCCTTCTCCGCACCCGACTCCCCGACGTCGGTCAACTGCCTCGCGGGCCCCGTCGGCTCGTCCCAGCCGTGCACCAGCGCCGACCTCGCGGACGGCAAGGGCGTGCGCGCGCAGGAGATCAAGCTCGGCGCGGGCGAACGCGTCGACGTCGCGATCGGACTGTCCGCCGGGGTCGTGCCGCCCAACGCCGTCGTGGTCGAGCAGTCCGGCCTGGCGGCCGCGTTCGCTCTCACGCCGGTCAGCGGTGCCGCGCTCGGCGGGCTGCTCGTGTTGCTGCTCGGCGGTGTCGCCCTGCTCTGGTACCTGCGCGGCCGCGACGCGGCGGCGCTCGCGAGCGAGGTCGGCGCGGTGACCGTGCTGGTCCGCGACCAGGGCGGCCGCGTCGCGTTCGCCTCGCCCGACGGCGTGCTGCCCGGCCAGGTCGGCACGGTCGTCGACGAGCACGTGGACGTGGTCGACGTGACCGCCACGGTCATCGACCTCGCCGTCCGCAACTACCTGTGGATCACTGAAGTAGAAGGCCACGACTGGCGGATCGTGCGCCGCAACCCGGTCGACGACTCGTTGTCCGGCTACGAGAAGGCCGTCTGCGAAGCCCTTCTGCCGCAGGGCCTGGACGCGGTGAGCGTGTCGGAGCTGCGCGGCCGGCAGATCGATCTCGCGGTCGTCCGGGAACGGCTCTACGCGGACGTCGTGGAGAAGCGCTGGTTCGTGCGCCGCCCGGACGCCGAGCGGAACCTGTTCTGGTGGGCCGGCATCGTGATCGCCGTGCTGGGCGTGGCCGCGACGGTCGTGCTGGCGCTGACGATCGGCAACGCGTTGTTCGGTCTCGTCGTCGCCGTCGGTGGTGTCGCACTGGCGTTCGGCGCCCGGTCGATGCCCGCCCGCACCAAGCGCGGCAGCGAGTTGCTGGAGCACGTCCGCGGCCTGCGCGGTTACCTCCACGGCGTGACGCCCGACGACGTGCCCGAGGCCGACCGCGAACTGGTGTTCTCCCGGTCGCTGCCGTACGCGGTGGTGCTCGGTGAGACCGAGCGCTGGCTCACGACGTTCGGTCAGCAGGACCTCTACTGGTACGGCAACGCGTCCGACTTCAGGCGGAGCTTCCCCGCGTTCCTGGGGGCGCTCGACGGAGTGCTCGCCCAGGCGGGCCACCTGCGATCGCTCCGGACGCCGAACCCGTAGTCTTGCGCCATGGCCTCACCCGAACTGCACAGGTTCACGTTGCCCAACGGCCTGCGGGTGGTGCTCGCCCCCGACGCCAGCGCACCGGTCGTTGGCGTCAGCGTGCACTACGACGTCGGCTTCCGTTCCGAGCCGGAGGGGCGCACCGGGTTCGCGCACCTCTTCGAGCATCTGATGTTCCAGGGCAGCGAGAGCCTGGAGAAGCTGGCCCACTTCCGGCACGTGCAGTCGTCGGGCGGCACGTTCAACGGGTCCACGCACCCCGACTACACCGACTACTACCAGGTGCTGCCGAGCGCGGCGCTGGAGCGGGCGCTGTTCCTCGAAGCGGACCGCATGCGCGCGCCGAAGCTCACCGACGAGAACCTCCGCAACCAGATCGACGTGGTGAAGGAGGAGATCCGGCTCAACGTGCTGAACCGCCCGTACGGCGGGTTCCCCTGGATCCTCCTGCCCGCGGTGCTGTTCAAGACGTTCGCCAACGCGCACAACGGCTACGGCGACTTCGTCGACCTGGAGAGCGCGACGGTCGACGACTGCGCGGAGTTCTTCGACACCTACTACAGCCCGGCGAACGCGGTGCTGACGGTGGCGGGCGACCTCGACGTCGAGACCACGAAGACGTTGGTGGAGAAGCACTTCGGCGACGTGCCCGCGCGGCCGCGCCCGGAGCGCCCCTCGTTCGCCGAGCCGGCCCCGCAGGGCGAGGTGCGGCACGAGCACGGCGACGCGCTGGCCCCGCTGCCCGCGATCGCGATCGGCTACCGCGTGCCGGACCCGGTCACCGACATCGACGGCTACCTCTCCTACCTCGTGCTCGCCGGCGTGCTGGCGGACGGCGACGGTTCGCGCCTGCAGCAGCGCCTCGTGCACCGCGAGGGCATCGTCATCGACCTGAACGCCGGCTGCGGCCTGTTCGGTCCGCTCGAGGCCCGCGACCCGGACACGTTCAGCATCACCGCGATCCACGCCGCCGAGGTCTCCGCGGACCAGGTCATCGCGGCCATCGACGAGGAACTGCAGAAGCTCGCGCAGGAGCCGCCGTCGGCCGAGGAGCTCGCGAAGGTCACCGCCCGCTGGGCGTCGACCATGCACAAGGAGCACGACCGGCTCACGAACCGCACGCTGGGTCTCGGCTCCGCGGAGCTGCTGTTCGGCCGCGCCGAACTGATCTACGAACTGCCTGAGCGGATCGCCTCGGTGACCGTCGACGAGGTGTCGGCCGCAGCCAAGGCGCTGCGTCCCGACGCCCGCGCCCTTCTCTTCGTCAAGCCCACCGGAGGAGCCCAGTGACCTCGGCCAAGACCCACCGAACCGCCGAGGAGATCGGACGCACGTCGACCGGCCCGCGTCCGCTGCCGGAACTGGGCTCGCAGAAGGTGTCCGCCGAGCTGTCCACTGTGGACACGACGCTGTCGAACGGCCTGCGGGTCATCGCGGTGCAGCGCGCCACGGTGCCGATGGTCGAGGTGCGGTTGCGCGTCCCGTTCGCGGACCCGGCCGGCATCAGCACCGGTTCCCAGCACTCCGCGGTGGCGGAGATCCTCGCGAACACCGTGCTCACGGGCACCGAGAAGCGTTCGCGCGTGCAGATCGACACCGAACTGGCCCTGGTCGGCGGCGAGCTCGACGCCGTGGTCGACCCGGAGCGCCTGAGCTTCACCGGCAACGCCCTGGCCACCGGCCTCGGCACCGTGCTGGAGGTGCTGGCGGACGTCCTGACGAACGCCTCGTACCCGGCGGACGAGGTCGAGCGCGAACGCGCCCGTCTCGTCGAGCGCATCTCGCTCGCCCGGTCGCAGCCGAACGTCATCGCGCGCGAGGCGTTGCAGAAGCTCCTGTACGGCGACCATCCGTACGCCAAGGAGATGCCGCAGGCCGACGAGGTCGCCGCCGTCACCCGTGACGACGTGGTGGCGTTGCACGGCAAGGCTTTGCTGCCGCGCGGATCGGTCCTGGTCGTCGTCGGCGACGTCGACCCGGCGCAGGCCGTGGCTCAGATCGGCGAGGCCCTGGGGGCGTGGCAGGGCGACGGCGAGGCCGTCCAGCTGCCGCCGCTGCCCGCGGTGTCCGGTGGCGACGTGGTGCTCGTGCACCGCGCCGGTGCCGTGCAGTCGCAGATCCGCCTTGCCGCGCAGGCGATCCCGCGCACCGACGAGCGCTACCCGGCGCTGCAGCTCGCGAACCTGGTCTACGGCGGGTTCTTCTCGTCGCGGCTGGTCGAGAACATCCGCGAGGACAAGGGCTACACCTACAGCGCCCGGTCGCACCCCGAGTTCACCGTGCACGGCGCGACGCTGCTGATCGACGCCGACACGGCGTCCGACGTCACGGCCGCGGCACTGCTGGAGACCCGGTACGAACTGGCGCGGCTGGGCCTCGTGCCGCCGTCGGAGTCCGAAGTGGACACCGCCCGCAGCTACGCGGTCGGCACGCTGCTGACGTCGACCTCCTCGCAGTCCGGTCTGGCGTCGTTCCTGGTGAACCTCGTCGGCCTGGGCCTCGGCCTCGACTGGCTGGTCGCACACCCGCAGCGCCTCGCGACCGTCACGCCGGCGCAGGTGGCCGCGGCCGCGCTGGAGTTCTTCGCGCCGGCCAACTTCACCGGCGTGCTCGTCGGTGACGCCGAGCAGCTCAAGCCGAAGCTCTCCGCACTGGGTGGGGTCTCGTTCGAATGAGTTTCGAACTAGTCGGTCTGCCCGCGCTGTCGCGCTTCGGGGTCGACCGGTGCGAGCCGTTGCGCGGCGACGAGGAGAAGCTCGCCGCGCTCTGGCCCAAGGCACGGATGCTCGTCGTGGACACGCGCGGCCGCACGCTGGTCGCCGATCGCGGCACGCGGGTGGTCGACCGTCCGGCTCTCGAGTTCGGCGACCAGCCGCCCGTGAACGCCGTCCTGCTGGGTGAGCAGGACGGCGTGGCCTGGTTCGCCGTGCTGATGCCCGCCGTCGACGAGGGCGAGGTCCCCGCCACTCGGGTCTGGGGCCCGCCGGAGCTCACGGACGAACCGCAGTGGCTGGACCTCAGGCAGGCCGGCGCCACCCTGGACGACACGTCGGCCGGTCTCTTCACGACGGCCGCCGCGTTGTTCCAGTGGCATCGGCTCGGCAAGTACTGCGCCAAGTGCGGCGCCAGGACGGTGCTGGAGAAGTCCGGCTGGGCCTCGGTCTGCTCCGGCTGTGAGCGGGAGGAGTACCCGCGCACCGACTCCGCGGTGATCTGTCTCGTGCACGACGGCGCGGACCAGGTGCTCGTCGCCCGCGGTCCGGAGTGGCCGGAGGGCCGGTTCTCCGTGCTGGCCGGGTTCGTCGAGGCCGGCGAGTCGCTGGAAGCGTGTGTGGCGCGGGAGGTCTCCGAGGAGGTCGGCGTCGCGGTCCGCGACATCCGGTACCTCGGGTCGCAGCCGTGGCCGTTCCCCCGGTCGTTGATGATCGGGTTCGAGGCCGTGGCCGACCCCGCCGAGCCGCTGCGGCTGGCCGAGGGCGAGATCGCCGAGGCCAAGTGGGTCTCGCGGGCCGACGTGCGCAAGGCGATCGACGAACCGGGCAGCGTCCCCGGTCTCGGGCTCGCCGGTGGTGCGTCGATCGCGTTCCGGATGCTGCAGAGCTGGTCGCGCTCGGTGTAGTGGGGTTGCGCCGATCGGCCTGTTCCGGTTCGGTCTACGCATGACCAATCCGGAGCTCGAGGCGCGCAACGCCGCTCTGCGCGGCCAGGTCGACTCGATGCTGGCGAACCTCGAACAACAGACGGCCCAGCTCAAGCAGGCGCAGGCCGAGGCGATGTCCAAGGTCGGCCGCGCGAGTTCGCCCGACGGCCTGGTCGAGGTGACGGTCAACGCCGGTGGCATCGTCACCGGTGTCACCTTCGCCCCGGCCGCGTTCGACCGCAGCACGCCGGAGAAGCTCGGCCAGAGCGTCGTCGCGACGATCCAGCAGGCAGCCCTCAACGCCCGAGCGCAGGCCGACGCCGTGCTCACCCCGTTCACCGAGGGCCTCCCCGACCTGCCCGACTTCTTCCCCGGCATGCCGTCGATCAAGGACCTCATCCCGACCCCGCCGCCGATCGTGCCGCCGGCACCGCAGGCGCGGCAGAACGACGACGAGCCACCGGAGTCCTTCATGGACCGCCGCGGGAGCCAGTGGTGACGAGCTTCGAGGTAGACCCGACGGCACTGCGTTCGCAGTCGCCGAAGTTCTCGGTGGCGGGCGACAAGCTGCAGACCGCCTGGGAGACCCTGCGGGGCGTCCTCGACGCCAACAACGGCTGCTGGGGCGGCGACGACGCGGGCAAGGAGTTCGCCAACTCCTACCTGCCCATCGCCGAGCAGGCCCGCCAGGCGTTCCCGGCGCTCACCGAAGGCATCCACTCGATCCGCGACGGCCTCGACGCCTCCGCCGACACCTGGGAAGCCGTCGAACAGGCCAACCGCAAGTCGCTCGGGGGTAAGTGAGCCATGGGAATGGAGATGCCGGAGTCCGTGCGGTGGCTCATGCCGATCGTGGTCGGCGCGAACTGGCCCGAGGGCGACGAGGAGAAGCTGCGCGTCATGCGGGACGCGTGGACGGTCGCCGCGAAGTCCGTGGAGGAAGTGCTCGGCGACGGCAACAACGCGTCGAAGGCCGCGCTGGGCTGCATGAGCGGCCAGACCGCGGAGAAGTTCGAGGAGTACTGGCAGAAGTACGTCGAGGGCGACGCCTACCTGGTCAACCTGCAGCAGATCTGCACGGATCTCGCCGCGGGCTGCGACAACGCGGCCTTGGGCGTCGAGTACACGAAGCTCAGCATCATCTTCGCCCTGGGCATCCTGGCGATTCAGATCGCCGCGATGATCGCCTCGGCGGTGGCCACGTTCGGCACGTCGACCGCGGGCATCCCGATCGCGCAGGCCGCGACCCGGATCACCGTCCAGATGATCTTCCAACAGCTGGTCAAGCAGATCCTCATCAACGTCGCGATCAACGTCGGTGTCGACGCGGCCATCCAGGGCATCCAGTTCGCCAAGGGTGACCGGAAGTCGTGGGACGTCGGCAAGACGGTGGACGCGGGCATCGCGGGCGTCGCCGCCGGCGTCGCGTCGGGAGCGGTCGGCATCGGCAGCAGCGCGCTCGGCACCACGACCAGCAACTTCGCCCAGGCCGCCGGACGTGGTGCGGTCGAAGGGGCCATCTCGGGTGCGGCCGGCAACATCCTGAACAACGTCGCGCACGGCAAGGTCAGCCCAGGCGACTTCGTGAGCGGTGCCGTGTCCGGCGCTGTCTCGGGCAGTGTCGGCGGTGCGGTCGGCGGGATGAAGGGCCGTCACGACGGCCTGGACAACACCTGGGCGACCGGGACGTCGCAGAACCGCGAGGTCACCGCCGGGTCGAACACCCAGGGCCACACCTTCACGACGCCGGACGGGTCGACCGTGCGCGCCGCGGATCCCCGGAACCCGTACACGCCGGGGTGGAGGTCCGATCGGGCGGGCTACTGGACCACGGTCCCCGGTGAGATCGGGCCGAACAACGTCAACGACCCGCACGACAGCGACTACCAGGTCAAGTCTTCGGCGAACCCGCCGCGGATGGTCGGGCACCTCGACCTGCCGGACCCGCCGCCTCCACCGCCGAAGAAGTAGTCACCGCCAGGGTTGCCAGCCAGGGATCGGGGCGTGGTCCGCACGGGTCTCGCCCCAGTCCGGGCTGCCTGGCGGCAGCACGTTGTGCTCGGCCAGCCGCATCCGCCCGCGCACCCGCCACCAGTCGCCCAGCAGCCCCGCGGTCAGCAGCCCCGAGATCAGGCTGCCGACCCACACCGCGGAGCCGATGCTGAGGAACATCCACGCGAAGCTGCCGGTGATGGACGCGATGAACAGCCGCCACCCGATGCCGACGGTCAGGTAGTTGCCCCGGTTCGTCCCTGTCGTCCGACGCACGGCCCACCGATGCAGCTCGCGCCATTCCTCGACCGAGGTGATGCTCGGCCGCACCTCCCGCGATCTCTGCCGTGATCTGATCAGCTCGGCCAGCTCTCCGGCCTGTTCCAGGGGAAGCAGCCACTGCTGCGGACGGGCGACGAGCCGCACCATCGACCCTCCGCCGAGGCGGAGCGGCACCCCTCCGGGCACCCGCCACATCTCGTCCGGTGCTGTGCCCGGTTGCACCAGGGTGACGTCCGCCAGCCACATCGCCTGCGGGTACACCCCGCCGTCGTGCGCCAGGTCCAGCTTGTGCACCAGGCGATCCCGCTGCACGTACAGCCGGGTGCCGTTGCGCAGCCGCACCTCCACCTCGACGTTGCGACCGAGGTTGGCGCCCAGCCGGAACATCCGTGCGCCGAGGTGACCCAGCAACGGGCACAGCACCAGCAGCACGGGGATCCAGACGAAGCCGCCCCGGCCGATCAACCAGAACACGCTGATCGGCACCGCGAGGAACGCCACCCGCCCCCAGACCCGAGGCACGTTCCGGTTCAGCACCCACACCACGCCCGCGATGCCCGCGAACGCCATCGCGGGCCACGTCTCGCCGGGCGTCAGGAACAGCACGACCACCGGCAGCACCACGGTTCCGGCCAGTGCGAGCGCCGCACCGGCCAGCCGGCGCACCGCGAGCGACGGTCCGGTGAGCGCCACGGGAAGCCCCTGCACCGGAGTGGTCCGCGGGCCGGGAACAGGGGGAGCCTCGCCGACCTCGTTGGTCTCGGAGACGACGGTGGCGCTGGAGTGGACCTCGGCCAGGCCCGAAACCTTGGACCGCACCAGGGAGACGAACCTCTGCGGCTCCTCGACCGGCAGCACCTGTTCGCCCCTCGTGGTTCGCAGCACCACGACCTCGCCGTGCGGCACGGGCAGGCCGCGGCCGTCGGTCAGCGTGATCCACGGCCGCTCGCCGGGCACCGCGGCTCTGGTGCTGATGCCGAGGAGGTCGTTGAACGCGTAGGACACCTTCGTCGGTCCGGAGGAGTCCAGCCGTCCCCCGCCGGACGCCGCCGTGATCTCCAGGCCGTTGCTCGTGACCTCGACCGCGTCGGTGTACCAGCTGGGCCGCGGATCGACGCGGAACTCGAACAGCACCTTGCCCGGCGCGCGCTTCGACACCAGGTGCGTGAGCCAGGTCGCGACGAACGGGACGCCGACGATGATCGGCATGTTGATCAAGGGGTTCTTGCTGCCCATGACGATCACGAACGTGATCGCGGCGACGGCCGACACGCCCAGCGCGACGAATGGCCAGTGGTGCGGCTTCATGGGCCTCATCTTGGCAGCTGAGGTGTCGTCGCGCGGGTGAGCCGGGCCGCGTAGGAGTGCCAGCCGACCTCGGGGAACTCGGTGCCCGCAGTGCGGCCGTCGTGCCCTGGGCGCGACGACGTGCGGCTTCAGTCAGGCGGGATGGGCAGGGCGACTGGGCCGTGAGCGCCCATGAACGCGGCCGGGCCCGGAACAGTCCGATGTGGATGGTGCGCGGCCAGATGGCGTTCGATCTCGGCCTTCAGGAAGACGCCGCGGACGTCGTTGGGGTGACTGGGTTCGCGGGTCGTGCGGCGGACCTCGTGGCCGCGTTCGGTCAGCAGGCGGGCCACCGCGCCGCCCTGGGTGCCGGTGATCCTCATCGGGGGCCGATCCAGGAGATGTGGCCGTCCGGGCGGACGGTGGTTTCGAGGCCGTCGAGCACGGTGGTGGCGCCCTTGCCGTCGGAGAGGTCGAGGCCGGGGACGAACGTGCCCGCCAGCGGGTGGTCGCAGCCCGTCTCGTAGCGGATGTCGGTGCCCTGGACCATCGCGGAGATCCGGGTCTTGACCTCGGGGAGGTCGAGCAGGTCGCTGACGAGCGAGTGGAGTTCGCGCGACCGCGGGTCCGGCCGGGTCAGCGCGACCTGGGCCAGGGTGTTGCGCAGGACGCGGTCGGCGACCGGGTGGCGTTCGGTGGTGTAGGTGTCGATCAGGGCCGAGTCGCCGGTGGCGAGTTTCCAGCCCAGGTTGAAGGCGTCCTGCAGGCCCAGGTTGAGGCCCTGGCCGCCGAACGGCGAGTGGACGTGCGCGGCGTCGCCGGCCAGCAGGACGTTGTCGCGGCGGTAGGTCGTGGCCTGGCGGGTGTTGTCGGTCCAGACGGTGGCGGTGTGGACGTGCCTGATCCGGACGTCGTGGCCGCTCACCCGGCGCAGCGCGGCCTCCAGGGTGTCGCGGGTGACCTCGCGGGTCGCCGGTGGGCCGTCGTACTCGATGAGCATGATCCGGCCCCGCAGCGGTCCGGACGCGTACACGCCGGACGCGGTGCGGTGCCAGCCGTTCGGCAGGTCGCCGTCGAGGTCGACGACCGCCTGGTGGCCGGTCAGGGTCGGGCCGGTGCCGGGGAAGTCGAAGCCCGCGAGCCTGCGGACGGTGCTGCGGCCGCCGTCGCAGCCGACGACGTACTCCGAACCCGGGTTCAGGTCGGTCACCTCGACGCCGCGGCGGATCCGCACGCCCAGGTCGAGGGCGCGGGCTTCGAGGAGGCGCTCCAACGCCTGCTGGGTGAGCATCGTGAGTGGCAGACCGTCCAGTTTGAACAGTCCGGCGAAGTGGCCGGTGGAGCGGCGGACGGGCCACGCGAGGCGGGTCGCCTCCTCGGCGCTCGCGGCGTCGATGGCGGGGCCGAAGCCGCGCATGGCGAGCATCTCGCGGGTGCGGCCGCTGATCATCTGGGCCTTGATGGTGCCGGACCGGGTGGCCAGGCGTTCCAGGACGGTGGTGCGGACGCCTTGCAGGGCCAGTTCGCACGCCAGCAGGAGGCCGACCGGACCGGCGCCGACGACGGTGACGTCTGAAGCTTTCATGCTCAACATTTGAGCGTGAAAACATCGCGTCGTCAAACTTCATTTAGACTGACGTGGTGACAGAGCCGATCTACTCGTGGCTGTACGTGCAGCAGGGCGTGGACGCTGTGAAGGCCGCGATCGGGCGGCGCATGGAGGCCGAGGCCGCGTGCTCGCTCCTGGAACACGTGGCGCTCTACCAGTTGCACCACAACGGCGGGCGGCTGCAGATGTCCGGGCTCGTCGAGCTGCTGGACGTCAGCCCGTCCGGGGTCACGCGGCTGATCGAACGGCTGGTCAAGCGCGGCTGGGTGGTCCGGGAACAGCCCGCGGACAACCGGCGGCTGGTCATCGCCGTGCTCACGCCCGAGGGCGAGAAGGCCTGCGTGGGGACCACGGCACGGGTGTACCGGGAGACGCTGGCAGAGGAGTTCACCGAGCTGCTGAGTGAACGCGACCTGGCCGACCTGCGCCGGATCGGTCGCAAGCTGATGGAGGGGCACGGGCGCTGGGACGTGAAGAGGTTCGCGCCTTCAGACGAGTGACGGCAGGACGTGCTCCTCGGTGACCATCAGACCCGTGGTCGCCATGGTCTCGGCGAGGGCCGGATCCCAGCTCGCTTCCTCAGGCCGGCTTTTCAACGTCGGCAGCTCGACCCCGCGCGCGATCAGCGTGGCCACGGCCTCGCGGTAGTCGGCCGCTGACATCCGCCACGCGGTGCCGCCGGTCCAGGCGAGAACCTCGTTCATCACGCGGATGCCGTCGGGCGTGAAGTCGTGGTGGCACCGGACGGTCCTGCCGTCGAGGTGGTGCCTGGCCTGCGGGGTGAGGCCGTCCGGGAGCACCATCAACGGGCCGGGCACACCGGATTCGAGCAGCCGCGGGCTGCGGACGACCGTGATCTCCTGCGCTGCCAACGAGTCGTTGAGCGTCAGGTAGCCCTGCGAGGTGAGAACGGGGTTGCGGTAGGCGTCGGGCAGGACCCCGGAGCGCTCCCAGTCGGTACCGGCCAGTGCCAGCGCCTTCCGCACGATGCGGGCGAGCGGGCGGCCGTCGTCGAGATCGTTGCCCGCCAAGGCGAACCGGGTCGTCCACCGGCGCGGTTCGGGGCGCAGCCGAGCGAGGATCGAGGCGGCCTGGTTCGCGATCATCGGCAACGCGGGCTGCGGGATCTTGCCGTACCTGCGGACGTGCTCGATCCACTCGGCCGCCCAGGACTCCTGCAGCAAACCGTGCTCGCGCAACGCGAACTTCAGCACCGCGTCCGCGGTCGAGGACTCCTGGGACGTCGACAGGCCGATCGGCTTGCCGTGCACGGATTCCAGCACTTCGGGCAAGGAGCTGCCGTGCGCGCGGATGTGCTCGTCCAGGCGTGCCAGCGAGATCTGGCGGCGGGCCGGATGGGCGACGGGCTTGCGCAGCAGCTCGCCGAGCACCGTGGCGGTGCCGGCGTCCTCCACGCGGAAGCTGAACGCGGAACGGCCGCCGCCCTCCATCGTCTCGCGGGCGAGGCGCCAGAACTCGGCGAGCTCGGGGCGGTCGTACTCGGTCACCTCGCCAACATAGCCGGTGGGCCTTGACAGCCAGGGGTGAGGAGCGGACTCTTCCTAACCATGAGCGTTCTGCCTAATCGTGATAGGCAAGCCGAACGGCGTGAGGCAACTCGGCGGGAGATCGTCGACGCCGCGTGGGAGATCGCGCGGCGCGACGGGCTGGCCGCTGTCACGTTGCGGGAGGTGGCGGGCATGATCGGGATGCGGTCACCGTCGCTGTACTCGCACTTCGACTCGAAGAACGCGATCTACGACGCGATGTTCGGGCAGGCCTGGACGCTCTACCTCGCCGAGATGAGGGAGCACCACGCGCGGCTGCCCGAGCCGCCGCGGAAGGCGGTGCTGGCGATCGCGGAGCACTTCTTCGCGTTCTCGCTGGCCGACGCCGCCCGCTACCAGCTGCTGAACCAGCACGCCATCCCCGGCTTCACGCCCTCGGAGTCCGCCTACGCGCCGTCGGTCGAGGTCATCGGCCTGTTGCAGGACACCCTGCGAGGGCTCGGTGTCCCCGGCGGCGCCGACGTGGACCTGTTCCTGGCCCTGTGCGGCGGCCTGCTCGACCGGCAGCTCGCGAACGAGCCAGGAGGGGACCGCTGGCTGCGGCAGCTGCCCCGCGTGATCGACATGTTCGCCGATGAAGTCGGCCTGCCCGGACCGTCCCTGAGGAGCTCACGATGACCACCGCACTCACCGCCAGACCCCGCGTCTCCGCGCTCGACCGCGACACCGCGATGCGCCTCGCCGCCACCGAGTACGACCGGGTCGTCGCCCTGCTGGAAGGGCTCGCACCGCACGACTGGGCCAAGCCCACGGACTGCCCCGCGTGGGACGTCCGCGCGGTGGCGGCGCACCTGCTCGGGATGGCCGAGATGTCGGCGTCGATGCGCGAGAGCATGCGGCAGGTCAAGGCGGCTCAGGCGCGCGGCGGGGTGTTCATCGACGAGCTGACGGACCTCCAGGTGACCGAACGGGCGGGCATGGCTCCCGCCGGCATCGTCGCCCGCTACGCCGAGGTGGCCCCGAAAGCGGTGAAGGCGCGGCGGCGCATGCCGTGGTTCGTGCGCAGGCAGAAGATGCCGGCCGCGCAGGTCGTCAACGCGCGTGAGGAGACGTGGACGCTCGGGTTCCTGTCCGACGTGATCATGACCCGGGACCCGTGGATGCACCGGACCGACCTCGCGCGGGCCACGGGCGCGCCCCTGGTGCTGACGGCCGAGCACGACGGCGTGCTGGTCGACGACGTGGTCCGCGAGTGGCACGAGAGGCTGGGCCGCCCGGTCACGCTGCGCCTGACCGGGCCCGCGGGCGGTACCTGGGGCGAGGGCGGTCCGGAACTGGAGTTCGACGCGGTCGAGTTCTGCCGCGCGCTCTCCGGTCGCGGGACCGCCCCGCTCGACACCGAAGTGCCCTTCTAGGGGTCGATCCGGTCCAGCGCCGCGCCGTCCCACGTGGTCTGCGTGCACGCGACGCCCCGGCCGTTCTTGGGCCGCAGCACGTCGAAGATGTGCATGCGCGGGATCTTGTCCGACACGCCCCAGCCGCTCGGCCAGGTGATCACCCAGTCCATGTCGAGGTCGACCAGCAGGCCCAGCATGCGCGCGATGGTCGGGTCGTCGAGGCGTTCGAAGGCCTCGTCCAGCAGGACCAGGCGCAACGGGTCGAACTCGTCGCTGACGGCGTCGTAGAAGCTCGCCGCGGCCGCGAACAGCGTTACGTACGAGATCAGCCGGGTCTCGCCGGACGAGAGCTGGCGCAGCCGCCGTTCGCGCGGATTGCCGTCCGGGCCCGTGTCCGCGACGGTCACCGTGAACTGGTGCCACGTGCGGTAGTCGAGGGCGCGCGACAGGATCTCGGCGTAGCCGCCGGAGTGCGTGTCCCGCTCGTTCTCGATGCGTTCGGTGAAGACGCGGCGCAGCGTGGCGTCCTGCTCGGGCGTGCGTTCGCCGAACGGCAGCCGCACGAGCGCAAGCGCTTGCCGCGTCGAGTCGTCGAGGGCGCTGGACGACTTCCAGGCGAGCTTGACGTGCACGCCCTGGCTGGACCGGGCCTGGCCGAGCACCTCGTTCATGCGCTTGGTGAGGCTCTCGGCTACGGAGATCTGGCCGCGCAGCCACTCGGCCAGGTCGCGGATCAGGTAGTCGGCGAAGATCCCCTGGTACTGCTCGTCCAGGAACCCGCGCTGCTCGGCCAGCTTCGTCGTGACCTGGCGGGCGGCGACGGCCACGGGCTTCGCGCCCTCCTCGCCGGTCACCGTCACGGTCAGCAGGCCCGCGTGCTGCTCGGCGGCGATGTCGTGGCTGCCGGCGAGCGCGGTCTGCAACGCCTGCAGCTTGGCGATCACGGTCGCCTCGGTGCCGCCACGGCGGTCGGGCGTCTCGGCGATGGCCTGGCGCACCTGGGCCTCCTCCGGAGCCTCCGGGAACGCCGCCGCCAGCAGACCGGGGGCGCGGACGGTCGCCTGGAAGTTCGCGGAGGCGCGTTCCAGCGCTTCCGAGGCATCGGCGACCTGCGTGGAGTTGCTCTCCAGCAACGCTTCCAGCTTCGCGGCCTGCTCACGCGCGGTCGTGATGCTCTCGCGCACGCCCTTGAGGTCCTCGCGCATCTTCTTGCGCGACTTCTCCAGCGACGTGAGCTGCTCGCTGATCTCCTTGGCCTCGCCGCCGACCGCGTCGGTCAGCTCGGCCAGGGTCCCGGCCTGCGCCGCGTAGTCGACGCAGCGGCTGTCGGCGTCGGCCTCCGCGGTCTGCCGGTCGGCGACGGCCTCGTGGTAGCGGTGCGAGGCGTCGGTGAGGTCGGAGATCGTTCCCTGGCAACGCCTTCGCACCGCGTCGCCGAGCAGGTCGGCGGTCCGCTGGGCCTCACCGGCAGCCGCCTGGGCCTGCCGGAGCGCCTCGGTGTCGGACGACAGGTCGGCGTCGCCCGCCTGCCGGGAGAGTTCGCTGCGCGCCGCTTCGAGCCGGGAGTTGGCGTTCTCCAGGGCATCCCGCAGTTCGAACGTGCGCTGCTGGGATCGTGCCGCGGACTCCTCGGCCGCCTGGACGCGGCTGTGCTTCGCGATCAGCTCACCGTCGGCGGGGAACGCCGCGAGGTGCGCCTCCCAGGTGGCGACGTGCTCGTGGGCGCGCGCCAGTTCGTCCTCGGCGGTGCCGAGCCGGCCGCGCAGGTCGGCGAGTTCCTCTTCCAGGGCCACGATTCGGCGGCCTCGGGCGGCTTCCCGCGCGCCCGCGCCGATGAACTCGGCCTCCGGCTTGGTCCAGCGGCCGGTCAGCACACCCGTGCGCCAGTCACCGGTGGTGGTCATGTCGTCCAGCGACACCGCTTTGAGCAGGTCCGCGACGAACGTCTCGGGCACCGGCGAGCCTTCGACCGCCGGCACGAGGTAGTCGGTCAGAGAACGGCCGTCCGCGGCGGGCCTCGGCACGGCCAGGACGTCGTTCAGCTCGGCGTCGGCCGGCGTCACCCAGGCGTCCAGCAGGCCGCTCGCCTGCAGCGCGGCCTCCAGCCCAGCCCGTTCCTCGTCGGTCAGCGACGGCACGAAGTCGACCAGCCGGTAGAAGGGCGCGCCGACAGCGGAATCGCGGTCCGCCGACGTGTACTGGCCCGGCATCGGCACGCGCTCGTTGCCCGACCGCAGTCCGATGAGCTCCTCGTCCAGCGTGTCGAGGCGAGCGCGCAGGTCGGCGCGCTGCTGGGTGAACTCGTGCGCGGCGTCGCGAGCCGTCTGCACGAGCGGACCTGCCCATTCGCGGGCGGTCGTGCTCAGCGCCTTCGCGGCGGCCGGATCGGCGGTCCTCGGCAGCTTCAGCGCCTCGGCAGGGCGTTCGTCGCGCAGCGGGCCGCTCGACGTCCACACCTCGACCTGCTCCAGCCAGGCCTGCACGACCTCGGCCAGTTCCTGCATCTCCTGGTTGCGCAACGAGGTCGACTCGGTCGCGCCGAGCTGCGCGTCGCGGGCCTTCTGCCGCAACGACTCCACCTCGCGCTGCTGCGCGTCCAGGGCCAGCGCCTGCTCGTGCAACGCCAGCGCGAGCGCACCCCGTTGGCGGGCAAGGGAAGCGATGCCCGAGGTCTGGTCGACCACCGACGTGAGCGCGGCCAGCACGTCCTCGGTCGCGGCGGCCGGTGGAACCCGGCGTTCGATCGGCAGGGGACCGGCCTCGGGATCCGGCTTGGCGCGCACCGAGGCCGTGGTCACGGTGGCTTCGGCGGCAGGCACCTGCGGCACGTCCGGCGCGAGGTCCGAGTCCATCCCGGCCAGGCGCAGGTTCTCCCGCAACGGGTCGCTCAGCGCGTCGGCGGCCTGGAGATCCTCCGCGAGGCGCTTCAGGAGCCGCAGCACGTTGTCGACGGACGCGTCCTCCTGGGCGCGCTGGCGGTGCGCCGTCTCGAGGGCGGCGACGGCGGAGGACCGCATCTGCGCCACCAGGTTCTCGCGCGTCTTGAGGTCCTGCAGGTCGCGGAACGCGGGCAGTTCCTTCAGCGCCGCGATGGTCTCCTCTGCCTGCTGCTCACCGGTCTCCATGTCGACCAGGGCCTGCTCGGACGCCGTGCGCTCCATCCGCGTGAGGTCGAGCTCCTGCGTGAGCTTCGCCTGCTCGCGCCGGAGCTTCCCGACCGACTTCTCGGCGCCCTCCAGCCGTTCGGACGCGCTGCGCAGCCCGCCGAACGCGTAGTCGCTGTAGGTCTTGAGGAACGTGCCGAGCGCACTGTCCGCAGAGGACAGTCGCACGATGTTCTCGCGGATCGACTCCAGGTCGTCGAACGACGTCGCGAGCTGCTCGACCATCGCCTGGTCCAGCGGCGGCAGCGCGTCGCTCAGAATCTGCTCGAGCTGGCCCTCCAGCACCTTCAGGCCGACGTCCGGGTTGCGCAGCGTCCGCTGGAGGTGGAGCAGGTCGCCGTAACGCGCCGCAGGAACGCCGTAGACGGTCTCGGCGACCTTCGCGCGGAACGCCGGTTCCTCGAACATGCAGTCCGCGCCGATGAGATCCCGCAACTGCGCCGGGCCGTGCGGAACGCGTTCCGGGCCCGCGAGCTGCAGTTCCGCGCCGACGCGCATCGGCGTGACGAAGCGCCACGAGTCCGTGATCGCCTGCGAGGTCTTGGACGCCTTCACGCCGAGTCCGCACGTCAGGTACTCGTTGCCCGAGTGGTCGGCGGCGTCGCGGATCAGCTCGACCCACGCGTAGCCGATGCGGTTCGGGCCGCCGTCGTAGTCGTCGAGCATCAGGCGCCGCAGGCTGACGGTGTCGAAGCCCTTGGAGCCGAGCTGGCGCAGGTCGCCGTCCAGGCACAGCGGGAGCAGCAGCTCCAGCGTGCGGGACTTGCCGGAACCGTTGGTGCCCTGGAAGATCGCGCGGCCACCGGAGAAGTCGAACGTCTGCTCGGTGTACTGCCAGATGTTGACCACGCCGCCGCGGTGCAGCCGCCACCTGCTCATGAAACGTTCTCCTCGTCGAACAGGGACCAGCTCGGTACTTCGGACACCACGACGGGTTGTTCCGGTTGTTCTCGTTCCGGGTCGCCGTCCGGGGACGGCAGCCAGCGGTGCGCGGCCGCGCTGACGGCCCACGTGCCATCGTCCTGTTGTGCCGCCAACCCCATGCGGCGCAACAGTTCCGTCACCTCGGCGACCAGCCGGTCGAGGTCGTCGGTGAACTGCTTCGACCACGCGGCGGGATAGTCCTCGACCAGTCCGGCGCAGACCTCGCGCAGCCGTTCGACGGTGACGACGTGCCGTGCGGGCGCGTCCTCGTCCTCGCTGTCCAGCAGGTCGGGCAGCGCCAGCAACGTGATGCGGGCGACCGTCGAGACTCCGGGGAACGACAGGTCGGTCAGGAAGTCCTCGGGGTCGGCGGCGAGCACGCCCTCGACCCTGCACTCGGTGTGCAGGCCGAAAGCCTGCTCCAGCAACGCCGTTTCCTTGCGCTGGTTGCGGCGCAGCCACTCCGCCTGCTCGTCCGGCAGGTCCGCGTAGAGCACCAGCGGGGTTTCGACCAGCTTGCGCCGCACCGCGTGCTCGATGCCGCGCGGACCGGGACGTGCCGCGAGTTCGATGAGGTGGGCGGGGTTCTGGGCCTCGCCGACCGGGCCCGTCACGAGCTGGCCCAGCAGGTCGGTGTCGATCGTGATCAACGCTTCCTGGGGCAGCACGTCCTGCGCGACCGAACCCTCGGTCTCGTGCAGCACGCCGAAGGAGACGAGGTGGCGCAGAGCCGCGGTGAGCGCGCGCCGTTCGGTGACGTCGTCCGGCGCGTCGATGCCCGCTTCCACCGCGGCGGAACGGATGTCGGCGACGAGCCTGCTCAGCAGCGTCTGCCGGCCGATGCCGGTGAGGACCGCGAGCGTGAGGGCCAGGTAGGCGTAGCCGCGCGGGGACATGCTGAGCACGCCGCGCGTGTCGTCGTTGCCGGGGCCCGACTTGTAGAGGCGCGCGAAACGGCGTTCCACGACCAGCCGGTAGCCGAGCAGGCCCGCGAACAGGTCCTGGAGCGTCGCCCGGTGCCGGTAGACGAGGCTGAGCAGCTCGCCGTCCGGCCCGTCGGAGCGCAGCAAAGGCCTGCGCAGCAACGTGCGCGCGCACCGCACCACGTTGGCGGCGTCGATGTCGGAGAGGTTGTCCAAGTGGTTCATTGCTTCAGTGCCACCGTCGCGTCGTGCAGGGTTAGCGTCCCGGCGGCCGACTTGATCTGAGTCGTCGTGCCGTGGGCGATCTCGAGTTTGAGGCCGCGCACGGGGTCGCTGGCCGATCCGCTGTCGTGCGGGGAGTCGCGCTGGGCCATCGCGAGCGTCAGCAGCTCGCAGAAGACCTCCAACGCGCCGTGCGTGAGCGTGGAGTTCTCCAGGTTTCCGGCGGCCTTGGTCAGTTCCGCGACGTGCCTCGCGCGGATCTCGTCCGCCTCCCGGGCCTCCGCCAGCAGCGACTGCTCGGTCATCGGGTCGTCGAGGATCCTGGACGGCCTGCCGCGCCCGCCCCGGTCGCCTCGGGTTCTGACGCTCACGGTGACGTCGCAGACCGGCCCGTCGCGCCACGGCGTGCGTTCGTTGTCCGAGTCGTGTTCGGGCGCGGGGGAGAGGTGCCGGGCGCTGTAGAGGCCGAAGGCGGACGCGTAGATCTCGTGCGCTTCTTCGCGGGTCGAGTTGTCGAACCAGCTCGCGAGTTTCAACAGCTCCGCGCGGCGTCCGGGGAGGAGGCCGCCACCGGACGTCGCGCGCTTCACGCTGGCCAGGAGGCTGCCGATCGCGCGGGCCGTGGCCTCTCGCAGCGCCGTGACCTGGCTCGGGCGGCCTGGACGGTCGACGAACCAGTCCGTCAGCTCCTGCCAGTCCTCCGGCGTGCGGCCGCGGGCGCGTTCGACGTTGTGGCCGAGGTCGGTGCCGAGGAGCCGCAGGAGCTCGGTGCGGGCTTTCGTGAAGCCGGCCAGGGCCTCCGCGATCGGGGGCGTGTACTTCAGGACGTCCTCGACGACCCGCTGGATGTACTCGACCAGCAGGTTCCGGAAGCCGGCGATCTCCTCGGGCGCGAGGTGGTTCCTGGTGACGACCTGGCCGAGGTAGGCGTAGAAGTCGCGGACCGTCGCCGCGAGCTCGGCGTGCTGCAGGAACAGCGTGGTGACGCGTTCGGCCAGCAGTTCCTTGGTCTTGTCGCCCTCGTTGAGCAGGGCCACGCTGAGCGATCCGCCCAGCTCGTTGAGGCCGCGTTCGATGGCGGGGAGCAGCTCGCGGGAGACCTCGCGGGCGCCTTCCGGGACCCGCAGCAGCTCGTCGACGTCGCGCTGGACGCGGACGGCGAGCTTGGAGACCTGGTAGCGGACGCTGCCGTGCTGGAACTCGGCGATGCTGGCCGCGACGACCTCACGCCGGCCCTGGACCAGGTTGCCCCACTCGACCAGCTGCTTGAGGCGGTTGATGACGTTCTCGATGCGGCTCTCGCCCTGCTCGACCCTGCCCTCGCGCTCCTGCCCGGCCAGCGCGCCCGCGACCTCGCCCGCGCTGAGATCCGCCAGCAGCGTGGAGGTGAACAGCCGCATGATCGCCAGGTACGTGCGCTGGTGATCGCGCGCGTCCAGATAGGCGTACAGCTTCAGCCGCTTGTGCTCCACGACCGGCCACCCTAATGCGCGTGCGGGTGTGCTGCGGCGCTACGGTGCCTTCGACGAGCTGGGGAGGCTGCCGTGGGTGCGGGTCGCGCGTTGGGGTTGTTGCTGGGCGTGGCGGCGGACGCGGTGTTCGGTGATCCCCGCCGATTTCACCCGGTAGCGGCATTCGGTTCGTCGGCCGCGGCCCTCGAAAAGCGTCTTTACGCGGACTCGCAGGCCGCCGGTGCGGCGTACACGGCCGTGCTGGTCGGCGGGACCGTGGCCGCCGGTGTCGCCGTGGAGCGGCTCGCACGCCGCCACTGGCTGACGCAGGCGCTGGCGACGGGCGCGGCGACCTGGGTGGTGCTGGGCGGCAACTCCCTGGCCACCGAGGGCACGTCGATGGGCCGCGAACTGGCCGACGGCGATCTTGAGGCCGCACGTTCGCGGTTGCCGAGTTTGTGCGGCCGCGACGCCGCCCGCCTGGACACCACGGGCCTGGCGCGCGCGACCGTGGAGTCCGTGGCCGAGAACACCTCGGACGCCGTCGTCGCCCCGCTGTTCTGGGGCGCGGTCTACGGGGTCCCCGGCCTGCTGGGCTACCGCGCCGCGAACACGCTGGACGCGATGGTCGGCCACAAGTCGCCGCGGTATCTGCGGTTCGGCTGGGCCTCGGCCCGCCTGGACGACCTGCTGAACCTGCTGCCCTCACGTCTGGCGGCTCTTTTGACGGTCGGCGGCGCCCCGGTCGTCGGCGGCTCGGCCTCGCAGGCCCTGGAGACCTGGCGCCGGGACGCGTCAGCGCACCCGTCGCCCAACGCGGGCCAGGTCGAAGCGGCGTTCGCCGGCGCCCTGGAGATCCGCCTCGGCGGCCGCACCGTCTACTCGCACGGCGTCGAAGAGCGCCCGGTGCTCGGTCACGGCCGCAACCCGGACTCAGGTCACGTGACGCGTGCCGTGGAGCTGTCCCGCGTCGTCGGCTTCGGCGCGGGCCTCGTCAGCGCCTTCGTCGCCCTCTTCCGCAAGTAGCTCGGCGATCGACTTCTTTTTCTTCTTGCCCTCGTAGAGCACGCCACCCGGCCGTGCCTCGCGAATCGTGAAGTACAGCCAGCCACCGACCGCCATGACCCCGAACGCGATCCACTGCAGCGCGTAGGAGAAGAACGGCCCGGACTCCAGCCGGGGCAACGGCAACGTGTCCAGCGCACCAGGCTGCTTCTCGATCAGCTGGTAGTAGCCGGGCTCGATGTTCTCGCCGATCGCGGTGTTGTTGATCGAGTAGATCTGCCGGCGCCCGTCCTGCTGGAACGCGGCCTGGGCGTTCGACTCGTTGGGCCGCGCGAGCCCGATGAGCGTGACCTCACCCGTCGGCGGCGCGGCGAAGTCCGGTGGCTTGATGCCGTTGACCGGCCGCACGTACCCGCGGTCGATCAGGATCCGGTGGCCCGTGGTGGTCTCGAACGGCGTGATGACCTCGAACGCCGCCTCACCCTGCACGGTCCGCAGCCGCGCGAGGGCTTCCAGCTCCGGCAGGTAGCGGCCCTTGATCTCGACCTTCTGCCACTCGTCGTGCTGAGCGCCGAACTGAGCGGGATCGCTCTTCAACGACTTGGTGATGGCGGAGTTCTGCTGCTGCCGCTCGTCGTTGCGGCCGAACTGCCACGGCGACAGGAAGTAGACGCAGGCACCCGCGAACACCCAGACGGCCAGGGTCAGCGCCAGCCAGCCCGGCTTGAGGAGGAACTTGAACCGCACGTCCTCACGGTAGATGACTGTTCAGAGCGCCCTGAGCGCGGCCACTGACTGCACCAACCCACAGCGTTCGAGCGAGACGAGGACGTCTCCGATCGTGCCGGGAGGATTGCGCCAAGAGTTCGCGATCTGCTGGACGCAGCTCCAGACGACCTTGGCGTCGAGCCCGATCTGGTCGCCGACGAAGTCGTCCGCGTCCTTGGGGCCGATGTCCCATTGGCGCAGGGCCTGGGTGGGAAAGTCCTTCAAGTTGTTGGTGACGATCACCTGCGCGCGAGCCCTGATCGCCGCCGCGAGCACGTGGCGGTCGTCCGGGTCCGGCAGGTCCACTGAGGGGATCAGCGGCTCGTGGCCGGTGACCAGACAGTCCCGGACAGCCGTGAGCATCAGCGACCGGGTCCGCAGGAGCTGCTCCTCGGAGAGGTCCGGCCGGTTCTTCCGGATGTTGCGGAACACCTCGTCGAGGATCTGCTCAGTCCACTTGGCCTGCACGAGACCTGCCGCCGCGATCCGGATCAGCAGGTCTCGCAGAGTGCTCGGGTAGAGGACGTTGGCGTCGTAGAGGACGACGAAACTCACTCAGGCCATGCCCATCTCTTGCGTGAGCGCCGACAACTCGTCAGCCGCTCGCCGCCGCCGTTGGTCGTCGTTGCGCATGTAGTCCACCAGCGACACAGCCTTGATGCGGCGGTGTTTGCCGACCTTGCGGTATTCGATCTCGCCGGCTTCCAGCAGACCGATCAGGTACGGACGTGACACGTTCAACAAGTCTGCGGCTTGTTGCGTGGTCAGCTCGGCGTCAGCGGGCACGACCGACACGCCATGACCCGCGGCCATGTAGGCGAGGATCTGGGCGAAGAGCTCGACGGCCGCGCGCGGCAGCACCAGTACGTCGTCGTTCTCCTCGACCCTGATGCGGACGTCAGCCTCGTCGTCCTCGTGGTCGTGCAGGTATTCCTTCACTCTCGTCAACGCGGCGCCGGCCCTGACGACGGCACGATCGTCAGGCTGGACAGCTCGCAACGCTGCGGAACCCATCGCCTTCCTCCTTCCGCTATCCGCAGTATCCGCAGTATTCGAAGCAATCGCAACGCCCTATCGGGTGAGCTGGACCTCGTGGAACTGGGTCACGAACCCCTCTCCCTCAGGACTCGCCGCCATGATCCCGACCTTGGCTTCCTCGCCGGGCGGGAAGTAGGCCTTGCGCAGCACGTTCGCCGGCTCCCGGCCGTCGGTTCCGTACCGGACCCACACCGCGTCACCCTTGCGTTCGGCGCTGATGGTGAAGCGCTCGAACGGCTCGGTGAGCGCCAGGTTCCAGTCCGAGAAACCACGCGTGACCACCGTGCTGGCCTGCCGCTTGCCGTCGAACACCTCGACCCCGGCCTTGATCCAGTTCTCGCCGTCGATCAGCAGCCCGACGCCGGCGTGGTCGTACTGCGCCACGTACTCGCCGGTGAACGTCGCCGTGATGGTGAAGTCGCCGGTCAGGCTCACGCCGTAGAGGTGGCCGTTGTCTCGGACGACGCCGTTGCCGGTGAGGCGCCAGAAGTCGCTGCTCGGGTCGGCGTGCACGGTGAGAGGGTCGGTCGACCACTTCCGCGGTTCGTTCAGCCACGTCCAGCCGGTGAGGTCCATGACCTCATCCTCGCAAAACCGCTCGCATCGCGGCCACGGCTTCGGACCGGTAGCCGCCGCCGAACAGCACGGCGTGCACGAGCAGCGGGAACAGCTGGTGCAACGGCACTCGCGCCTGCCAGCCGTCGGCCAGCGGCGCCACCTCCTGATAGGCGCCCAGCACGTGGTCGAGGAACGGGCAGCCGAAGAGCCGGAGCATCGCGAGATCGCTCTCCCGATGACCGCCGTGGGCCGCGGGGTCGATCAGCCACACCTGGCCGTCGGCGCCCCACAGCACGTTGCCGCTCCACAGGTCGCCGTGCAGCCGTGCGGGAGGTTCCGGCGGACCGGCGATCTCGCTGATCCGCGCGCACACCTCACTCACGTCGATGCCCGCTTGCCGCGCGTACGGCTCGATGCGTTGTGACGCGAACCACGACGGCCACTGCGGCGCGGGCTCGTTGACCATCGGCGCCATGCCGATCGTGGCCTCGCGCGGGCCGCCGGGCGGTGCGGAGCCGAAGGCCTCGGCTCCCGCGAGGTGCAGGGCGGCCAGACGGCGTCCGAAGGTCACGGCCGCCTGAAGATTCGGCTCGCCGGCCGGGATCTCGTCGATCACCAGCGTGCCGTCCTCGGCGCTGTGCACGAACGGGATCGGCGGGCCGCCGTCGACGCGCAGCCACCGCAGACCGGCCGCCCCGGCAGCGGTCGCCTGAGGCGACTGGTGCTTCGTCCTCAGAGCCGCTCGCGAACCCACGCGATCAATCCCGGCATCGCCGCCTCGGTCATGACCAGCACCTCGTCGAACCCGGAAGCGTCGCCGTAGTACGGATCCGGCACGTCCGCGCCGTCGGCGTCCGGATCGAACGAACGGAGCAGCCGCACGCGATCGGGATCGGCCATCCGGCGCAACGCGCGGGCGTGCCCGGCGTCGAGCGCCACCAGCAGATCCGCGTCCAGGTGGTCGGGACCGACCTGGGCGGCGACGTGGTCGGTGGGATATCCGTTGTCCGCCAACGTCTTCAGTGCGCGAGGGTCGGCGGGGTCGCCGACGTGCCATCCGCCGGTTCCGGCACTGGACACCCGGACCTCGGAGGACAATCCTTCCCGGGACAGCCATTCTCGGAACACGAGCGCTGCCACGGGGGACCGGCAGATGTTGCCGGTGCAGACGAACGAGACGTGCATGGAACGCAGCCTAAGTGGTGCCGCCGCACGGTAACGCTCAACCGCTGTCGCAAGATGTATGGACAAACGACATGGAGGCCGCCCATGCAGACAGGTACCGACGTGCCCCCGCAACGGGAGATCATCGGGTGTACCGACGCCCTCGGGCGCCGTCGTGCGTTCGAGGTGTACCTCAACGAGAAGGGTCGCGTCTGCTTCCGCACCCCGCCCGGTGAGTCCGCGCAGCTCGACGCCTTCCAGCTGGACGAGCTGATCAGCCACCTCACCGAGCTCCGCCGCTACATGCAGTGACGCGGGCACCTGAGCCCGTCGCCTAGAATTTCCGGCGATGACCAGCTCAGATCTGCGCCACCACGGTGACGTCGACGCCGCGCCAGGTCTCGCCGACTTCGCCGTCAACGTGCGGGTGCCGCACCCGCCCGATTGGCTGCGCGAACGGCTGGCCGCGGCGCTCGACGGACTCGGGCGTTACCCCTCGAAACCGGCTGAAGAACGCGCTCGTGAGGCCGTCGCACGCCGTCACGGGCGCTCACCGGACGAGGTTCTGCTGCTCAACGGTGCCGCGGAGGGCTTCGCGCTGCTGCCGAAGCTCGCGCCGCGCCGTGCCGCGATCGTCCACCCCGGGTTCACCGAGCCCGAGGTGGCTTTTCGCGATGCCGGAATTCCGGTCGAACACGTGCTGCTCGACGGCGACTTCCAGCTGCGTGACGTGCGGTCGGACGCCGACCTGACCGTCATCGGCAACCCCACGAACCCGACGTCGGTGCTGCACGAGGCCGCCAGGCTCAAGGCGTTGCCCGGCAGGCTGGTCGTCGACGAGGCGTTCATGGACGCCGTTCCCGGTGAGCCCGAGTCGCTCGCGCACGACCCCGACGTGCTGGTTCTGCGCAGTCTCACCAAGACCTGGGGCCTCGCCGGCCTGCGCGCCGGCTACTTCCTCGGCGACCCGGAGACCCTCGCGCGGCTCGCGCACGGCCGCCCGCACTGGCCCGTGGGCAGTCTCACGCTGGAGGCGATCACGGCGTGCTGCGAGCCGGAAGCGCTCGAACAGTCCTCGGGCTTCGCGAAGGAGGCCGAACGCCATGCGGCCTACGCGTTGGAGCAGCTCCAAGACCTCGTCGTCGTTGCGCCGAAAGGTCCGTTCCTGCTGATCAGGGCGCCGAGGGGCACGCGGCAAGCGTTGCGGGACAAGGGGATCGCGGTACGCCGCTGCGACACGTTCCCTGGACTGGATGACACGTACCTGCGCGTGGCGATCCGGCCGCCGGAGGAGTTCGCCGTGTTCGTGGACGCGTTGCGGGTAGTGATGGAGGAACAGGCGTGAAGCTCGCCGACGTGATCGCGGTCCTGGAGGCCGCGTATCCGCCGAAGACCGCCGAGAAGTGGGACGCGGTCGGCCTGGTCTGCGGTGATCCGCAGGAGGAGGTCACGAGGGTCCTCGTCTGCGTCGACCCGACGTCGTCCACTGTGGACGAGGCGGTCGAACGCGGCGCGCAGCTCGTGCTCGCGCACCACCCGTTGCTCCTCAAGGGCGTCAACGGGGTTCCGGCCGACGACCCCAAGGGTGCGTTGGTGCACAAGCTGATCCGGAACGGCGCCGCCTTGTATTGCGCGCACACCAACGCCGACAACGCGCTTCCGGGCGTCTCGGACGCGCTCGCGAAGGCCATCGGGCTCACCGTCACCGGCCCGCTCGACGCCACCCCGCACGCCCCGAAGGACGTGCTGGCCACGTACGTACCGGCCGCGGACGCGGAGCAGGTGCTCAAGGCGCTGACCGAGGCGGGCGCGAGCGCGGCCGGCGAGCTGACCGGGCACGAGGAGACGCGCATCGAGGTCGTCGTGCCACGCGCACGCCGCAACGCGGTCATCAGCGCACTCCGCGACGCCTGCGAGGAACCGAGCTTCACGTTGCAGGAGACCGTCGGTCTGCCGGGCGACACCGGTTCGGGCCGCATCGGTGAGCTCGCGGAACCCGAGCCGCTCAGGGCGTTCGCCCAGCGGGTGGCCGACGCGCTGCCCGTCACCGTGCAGGGCGTGCGGGCGGCGGGAGACCCGGAACGCCTGATCAAACGGGTCGCGGTGTGCGGCGGTGCGGGCGACAGCTTCCTGAACGCGGTGAAGCGCGCCGGCGTCGACGCCTACGTCACGGCCGACCTCAGGCACCACCCGGCTTCGGAGCACATCGAGTCCGGCGGCCCCGCGTTGGTCGACGTCGCGCACTGGGCCAGCGAGTGGCCGTGGTGCGAGCAGGCGGCGGAGATCCTGCGGGAGGCCTTCGGCGGTAGGGTCGACGTACTCGTCTCCACTCGCCGGACCGATCCGTGGACCGTCGGTGCGACGAGCACAGCAGCAGGAGGACATGCGTGAAAGCCGATCCCGCAGTGCAGCGCAGGCTGCTCGACCTGGCCGAGGTCGACGCCGAACTGGCGCGTGTCACCCACCGTCGCCGCACGCTGCCCGTAATCGCGGAGATCAACGAGGTCGAGCAGCAGGTGCGGACGAAGCAGGACGCACTGGTGGCCGTGGAGACGACGCTCACCGACCTCGACCGCGACGTGAAGCGCCAGGAGACCGAGATCGAGCAGGTCCGCGCCCGCGGCGAGCGCGACCGCAAGCTGATGCAGTCAGGTTCGGTCGGGGCCAAGCAGCTCACCGAACTGGAACACGAACTCGCCACCATCCAGCGCCGCCAGGGCGTCCTCGAAGACGACCTGCTGGAACTGATGGAACGCCGCGAAGCCGTCGACGCCGACGCGTCCTTCGCGCGCGTGGAGCTCGACAAGGCCCGCACCGCCCTGGAAGACGCGAGCCACCGTCGTGACGAGGCCCTCGCCGACCTGGAGGCGACCGAGACCCGCCGCACCGCCGACCGTTCGGTGATGGCGAAGGGTTTCCCGGACGACCTGCTCAAGGCCTACGACCGCCAGCGCGAGCAGCGCGGCATCGGCGCGGCCCTGATCCAGTCCCGCCGCTGCGGCGCGTGCCGGATCGAACTGGACCGCAGCGCGGTGTCGAAGCTCAAGGAAGCCGCGGCCGACGAGGTCGTGCGGTGTGAGGAGTGCGGCGCGATCCTGGTCCGCACCACGGAATCAGGTCTGTAGCCGGATCCGAAGCCGACGAGGGGACTGCCCGGCGGGCGGTCCCCTTTTCTCGTCATTCGCCCCGCGCGCGACGCAGACGCAGCGCTGAGACGAGGAAGAACACGCCGCCGATCGCCGCGTAACCCGCGAGGTTGGTCAGCGTCGCGTTGTCACCGCTCGCCTGCAGGAAGAACGACGTGCCCGCGAGCGTGGAGATGGCACCGCTGATGATCATCGGCCACTGACCGCCGAGGCTCCTGCGCACGAGACCGGCGGCCAGCTGCGCCACGCCGGACACGACGGCCCAGACACCCCACACCTGCAACACGGCCGGAATCCCGGACGTCACGGCGAACGCCAGACCGGCTGCCGCGAGCGTGCTGACGGCGATGTTGGCGTAGAGGGCAGCCGAGGCCCGACCGCCCCGTGCCGCGCGGCTGTCGACGACGATCGCTGCCACGTCGAACAGCGGGTAGAGCACCAGCAACGTGCCGCTGACCGGCCCGATCTCGGCCCCGGTGAGGAACAGCAGCACCGCCCACACGATCGCGAAGCCGAAACGGACGAGGTAGAGCGTGCGGAGGGCGGGGGCGAGAGTCGTGGGTGAGGCTGCGTCGATGCTCACGAGGTGTCCTTGAGGTAGGGAGAACGTTCTTTCTATTTCGAGGCTGTCAGCACTCGCCGACGCTGTCAAGACCGAACGTTCTCTCTGCTACCGTCGAAAGGTGACCCGCACCGTGTCCGACGCCAGGAACCGCCTGCTGGGAACGGCCAGCCGGCTGTTCTACGGGGAGGGACTGCACTCCGTCGGAGTCGACCGCATCCTCGCCGAGGCGAAGGTGACCCGCGCGACCATGTACCGCCACTTCGCGGGCAAGGAGGACCTGGTCCTCGCCTACCTGGCCGAGGCGGACAGGGCGACCCGCCAGAACGTCGAGGCAGGCGTCGCCGCGGCCACGAACGACGCGGACGCCGTGCGCGCCGTCGCGAAGGGGATCGCCGGGCACATCCAGATCGAGGGCTTCCGCGGCTGCGCGTTCCTCAACGCCGTGGCGGAGTACGCCGACCCCGCGCACCCCGTTCACAAGGCAGTGCAGGCACACCGCCAATGGTTCCTCGACACCGTCACGGGCCTACTCGCACGCGTCGGCAACGCTCCCGCGGAACTCGACGGCCGGCACTTCGTCATGTTGCGCGACGGCGCGATGGCGGCCGGTTGCCTCTCGGATCCGGGCCCGATCGGAGACACCTTCTGCGAAGCGGTCGAGGGCATCCTCCGAGCGCGCACGTCCTAGGCGCTCAGGCCTGCCTCTCCAGCCAGGGAACGATCGCGGCGACGAAGCCGTCGGGGCTGGTCATGGGACGGCCGTTCATGGTGGCGACCAGGTGACCGATACCGAACAGCGCGTCCCAGGTGCGGGCACGGCGGTAGGTGGTCTCGGAGACGGCGCGACGAACGGTGTCCCAGCCGTGCCAGGCCATCTGGGCGGCGTCGATGGCGGGATCGGCGGGCATGGCCATGTCCCAGTCGAGCACGCCGAGCAGCTTCCCGTCCGCGGACCAGTGCACGTTGGAACCGCTCAGATCGCCGTGCACCAGGGCGTCGGGCACCGGTTCCAGCGCCAGAACGGACTCCAGCCGCCGCAATCCCTCTGACCGCCAGCGAGCGGGCAGCCGGGGAATGATCTCCTCGACGATGATCGTCGACCACGACGGACCCTGCGCCCGGTCGTCCAGGACCGCCATCAGCGAGTCGCCGAGCGGCACGGAGCGCACGGCTTCCAGGACTTCGGCCACCTGCGCCGGATCTCCGGCGCCTTCGGGCAGAGCGGCACCGTCGATCCACGACACGGCGACAGCGGCCCGATCGCCGAACGTGGTCACGGGCGTGAGCGGGTGCGGCACCTGGAACGGCAACCCGGCGGAAGCCAGTTGCCGCAACACCTCCACCCGGCGGGGCATCGACGCGGCGCCCAGCGGCCGCGTGCTGACTCGCACGGCGGCGACGCCGGGGACCAGCAGCACGTCGTGGACGTTGCCGTCGGCCGCGACGAAGGCGTCGTCCAGTCGCGCGCCGGGCAGCAGCGCGGAGGCGATCTCCAGCAGGTCCGGTGCGGCCTTGATCATGCCGGGAACCTACAACCTGACCGCCGATCACCATGCGTGTCCGTTATCTGACCGTCCGAGTTCCGGTATTTCGGCCCGGTGATTCGGGTCGTCTGCGGCGAGCGCCGGTGCCGCCGGCGTGTTCCGCTGGCTGATCAGCGAGTTTCAGGAGGTTGGTCATGTCTGGTCTGCTGATCAAGAGTTTCAACGCACCCGAGGAGTCCCGCCCCTTCGAGCAGGGCACGGGCCATCTGGACCTCATCAACTCCGACGCCGGTGCGGTCGGCCGGGCCGTGTTCGAGCCGGGCTGGCACTGGGCCGAGCACGTGAAGCCCATCGCGGGGACCGACAGTTGCCAGGTGGCGCACAAGGGCTACTGCGTGTCCGGCCGGATGAAGATCGTCATGGACGACGGCGAGGAGGCCGAGATCGGCGCGGGCGACTTCATGATCGCCGCACCGGGCCACGACGCGTGGACGGTCGGCGAGGAGGCCTGCGTCATGATCGACTGGCAGGGCATGGACGACTACGCCAAGCGGTGATGCCGGGCGGATGCGCGAGAGGGCTGGAGCGTTCCGGCGTTCCAGCCCGTTGATCGGTCTTGAGCCGGGGTCAGGACGTGCCGCAGCCGGCGATCCATCTCGGTTCCCGCGCCACGACCGTGGAGAGGAAGGGCCGGTCCGTGCACGAGCGCTGCCCGGCCGCGAAGATGTCCGCTCTGAGCTGCCGGAGGTACAGCGCGCCGGGCATCAACTCCACCAGCTCCTCCCGGCAGTGCGCGCATCTCGTGCTGTGCTGCCAGAACTCGTCGGTCTCCTCGGCGGTGAGCATGCCGAGCAGGTAACTGCCGGCGGACACAGCGTGCGGACAGGCGTCGGTCACAGGCTCTCCTCCACTTCTGGGCGGCGGAAAAGGGTGGACGAGCGGCGGCGTGGGGCACAGGCCGCCGCCCGTCCGGAGCGGGCGACCCGATGTGGGGGCAGTCGGGTCGCCGGATGTCCTGGCGCGTCAGCGGTTCGAGCGGGTGGGTCTGCCAGGCTCGCGGTCGGACTTGCCGGGCTTCTCACCGAGCAGCCCGGCGCAGAAGCCGGGCACCCGTTCGGCGCCCCCCGCGGCCGTGATCAAGGCGCTGAACGCCGGGTTGTCGTGCGACTTGCCGTGTTCAGCGCCCGCGCCCGCCGTGTAGGCCTGGCACAGGCCCTTGAGCGACGGCGAGGGAGAGGCGGCGCTGTTGTCCGGCTTCCGCTCCGGCCCCTTCGACGTCGTGGCGGTGGTGGCGGACGTCGTGCTGACGACGTTCGTACCGGCGGGTGTGGTGGGTTCCTCGCGCTGCTGACCGGGCAACGTGCCCGCCGCGGCGGCCAGCGCGATGCCACCGGCGGTCAGTGCCGCGACACCGGCGATCTTCACAGCGAGCAGGTTCGCCAGTGCGGCCTTGAGCATCCGGGATCTCCGTCGCTGAGGGGCGGGAGCGAGACGAGCGTCGCGGAACGCCGCCAGGGCGGCCTGCTCACCGGCCAGCTCCCGGTCGCGGGCCGGCGCACCCGCCGCCGCGAGCAGGTCGCTCAGCCGATCGCGTCCGGCGACCGATTGCTGACCGGGCGCACTGCGCAGCAACTGCTCCGCGGTGTGCCGGTCGATGCGACGGGAACGGTGGGTGCTCATCTCATGTCCTTCAGCGTCAGGGCTCGGTTTTCTGTCACTCCGACGGTGTCGGCCCTGGTGGAGACGTTGCGGCGAGGTGCTCGGCCAGCGTGCGCAGACCGCGGTGCGCCGCGGTGCGCACGGCGCCGGCGCGCTTGCCGAGCACCTTGGCCGCGGCCTTCGCGTCCAGGCCGACGACGACCCGCAACAGCACGGCCTCGGCCTGGTCCCGTGGCAGCCTGGCGATCAGGGCCAGCGCGGCGTCGGTGGCCGCGGAGTCCAGCGCCGCCTGAGCGGTGTCCTCCGGCCCAGCCGGTTCGGCGACGTCCTCGACGGTCCCGTGCACGACCGGCCGGCGCTGCTGACGGCGGAGGTGGTCCATCGCGCGGTTGCGGGCGATCGTGGTCGCCCAGCCGCGGAACCCGTCGAGGTCGCCGCGGAACGATCCCAGGTCCCGCGCGATCTGCAGCCAGGCGTCGGACGCCACGTCCTCGGCATCGGCTCCGACCAGCACCTGGAGGTACCGCAGCAGCTTCGGCTGGATGTCTCGGTAGAGAGCGCGGAAGGCGTCCTCGTCACCTCGTCGCACCGCCGCGAGGACCGTGTCCCCAGAGGAATCTCCGGGACTCGCACGGCTCATCGACCACGCGACACCGGAGATCTCACCGCTGTCGCCGAACCTCGCCGCACTTCGCACGCGCGGCATCCTGAACGACTATTCGTCTCATGCCAAGCCTTCGCCGTCCGGGGGCAGGCGTGCGCGTCCACTGTGGATCGTCCACTCCGCGCAGGTCAGCGTGTGGCTCGGAGGGGTCAGGTGCCGGCGAGGAACTGCTGGGATCGAGTGTCGAAGTGGGACGGGTCCGCCGCAGCCCGTCCCACTGGTCTTGGTTCTTGCCGGCCAAGGTCACATCACCGGCTCGCGTGAGCCGACTCGTTCGCACCGGACAGTCGCTGCGCCCTGTGCGCGAGGACGATCAGGACCGCGGGCGCGAGCACGTCGTAGACCAGGATGCCGCCGGTGTTGCCCGGTGCGTGGTTGCCTGCCGCGAGCCACTGGTGGACGTGACCGATCGCCGCGCCCCACAGGAACATCCCGGCACCCAGGCCGACGAGTGCGCGTTCCCTGGTGGTAGCCGACGGGGACGCGGCGCGGAAGGCCAGGACCGCGAGGGCGAGGTTGGCGAACGCGATCTCGAACTCGAACGGGGTGCGGGCGAAGCCGATGGTGGCCGCCATCTCGTCCGGGATGACGAGGAACGCGATGACGAGCCACAGGCTGCCGCAGCCGAGCGCGGCGCCCGCCCACCACCGCTGCCAGATCTCGAGCTTCGCCGCGCGGGACGGGCTGTGGCGGGTGCGCACGGCCGCGCCAACGACCGCGATCAGCAGCCAGAGCAGGGGGAACGAGGTCTGGGCGAGGTAGGAGAACGTGTCCATGCTTTGAGTCTTGCATGGTTAATATTAACATCGCAACATTCAGGTATGATCGACACCGTGGACGACGGACTTGCGGACCTGTTGCATCGGGTCGTGTACCTGCTTGGAGAATCGGCCCGGCAGCGGGAGGCTGGCCAGGGCGGGCTCACCTACGGCCAGCTGCGGTTGCTGGGCACGCTGGAGGAGATCCAGCCGGTGACGCAGCACCAGCTCGCGCAGGCGTTGTCGGTGTCCGACCCGGCGATCAGCAGGGCCCTGCGGCCGCTGGAGGCGGCAGGGCACGTGGAGGTCCGCGTCGACCCCGAGCACGCGCGTCGTCGTCTGGTCAGCCTCACCGAGGCAGGCGGCAAAGCGTTCCACGACAACGGGAAGCCGATGTACGACGAACTGCGCACCGCCCTGCTCGACGCGGGCTTCCCCTACGAGCGGTATCTGAGCGACACCCTTCGCTTGGCCGAGATCCTGGAGGACCCTCCGGGGCGGACCTGAACGGCCTGGTGAACCGAAACCTGTCGCGCGTGAGGCGGCGGCGATCTAAGCGGTTGAACCTGGAGATCGTCTGCAACGCAACAGGGCGGACGCTCGATGGGAGCATCCGCCCTGTTGGTAGGGATAAAACCAGTGTCCGAGGGGGGACTTGAACCCCCACGCCCTTTCGGGCACTAGCACCTCAAGCTAGCGCGTCTGCCATTCCGCCACCCAGACTGATGTGAACAGAATACAGGGCGTCCGGAGGGGCCTGAACGCGGGGCTACGATCGGCCCGTGAAGGTGATCGTCGAGGCTGACGGCGGCTCGCGGGGCAACCCCGGTCCTGCTGGATACGGCGCGGTTGTGCGGGACGAGCTCACTGGCGAGACGCTGGCCGAGCGCAAGGGGTTCATCGGTGTCGCCACCAACAACGTGGCCGAGTACCAGGGGCTCATCGCGGGGCTCAGGGCGGCCAGGGAGCTGAACGCCGAGACCGTGCACGTGCGGATGGACTCCAAGCTCGTCGTCGAGCAGATGTCCGGGCGCTGGAAGATCAAGCACCCCTCGATGCAGCCGCTCGCACGGGAGGCGCAGGAGGTCGCGAGCGCCTTCGGGAAGATCACCTACGAGTGGATTCCGCGCGAGCGCAACAAGCAGGCGGACCGGCTCGCGAACGAGGCCATGGACGCCCAGGGCAAGGCCGGGAACGAACCCGAAGCAAAGGCCGAGGGTGCCAAGCAGCCGCACTGGAGTGGCGCGATGGGGGAGCCCACGCGCGTGATCCTGTTGCGGCACGGGCAGACCAGGCTGTCGGTCGACCGGCGTTACTCGGGGCGGGGCGATCACCCGCTGACGGAGCTCGGGCTGGAGCAGGCGGAGCGGGCGGCGGCACGGCTGTCCAAAATGGACGGCATCGCGGCCGTCATCTCCTCGCCGTTGCAGAGGGCTCAGCAGACGGCGAAGAAGCTCGCGGACAGGATCGGGCTGGAGGTCGTCACCCATCAGGGGCTCATCGAGACCGACTTCGGCACGTGGGAAGGACTGACGTTCGCCGAGGCGAGCGAGCAGGACCCCGAGGTGCACCGGCGGTGGCTGGGCGACACGAGTGTGAAGCCGCCGAACGGGGAGAGCTTCGACGAGGTGCACGCGCGGGTGCGCAAGGCGCGCGCGGACATCATCTCGCGGTACGGCGGCAAGACGTTGGTGCTGGTCAGCCACGTCACGCCGATCAAGACCATGCTTCGTCAGGCGCTGGACGTCGGGCCGCAGTTCCTGTTCCGGATGCACCTCGACCTCACCGGTGTCTCGATCGCCGAGTTCTACCCGGACGGGCACGCGTCGGTGAAGCTCGTGAACGACACCTCGCACCTCGGCTGACCGGAAATCACCGTGTAGGGGACGGTAGAACGCCTCGATGTGTTCGCCCGGTCCCGGTGCTGTCCACGTTCGACGTGACGCCCGACGGCGAGAGCCTCGACCTGGTCTACGTGCTGCCGAAGCTCAGCTGACCTTGCGCAGCCGGGGCGTCAGCGCCGCGGTGAACCGGTCGGCCGCCGCTTCCAGAGCGGCGGCCGCTCCGGGCGTGTTCACGTTCTGGTCCAGCACGAACTCGCCGCGCACCACCTGGTCCGCGCCCTTGGCCGCGAGCAACGGGTGCAGCGCGTAGTCCATCGCCACCAGGAAGCCCTGGCTGCCGCCCGTCGCCAAAGGCAGTACGGCACGTCCGCGCAACGCCTTCTTCGGCAGCAGGTCGAGCAACGCCTTCACCAGCCCGCTGTACGCCGCGCGGTACACCGGCGAGGCCACCACCACGCCGTCCGCGGACAGCACACTGCGCACGGCATCGGAGATCTCCGGATCACGCAGGTCCTCGGTGAGCAGCGACAACGTGGGCAACGACCGCACGTCGAGCAACGACACCCGGTGCCCGGCGGCTCGCAGCTGCTCCTCCACGAACGACACGACGACACCGATCGGCGCGGAGTGGGACGGCGCACCGGAGATGATCAGCAGATCGGACATGACAAGGCACTCCCTGAGGTCGCGGGCACGAAGAACGCACTCAGCGGAGGCAACACAGGCTTGCTGCCACGCGGCCGTAGTCGACGTGGCGACGTCGTGTCATGACGGAAGTCAACCAACGTCCGCACCGGTGGACAACTGCTCCCAGCCGCTGGGATATCCTGGTCAACGCGGATGAGTCGGCAGGGCGGCCGCGGCAGGTGACTGTCGAGGAAAGTCCGGACTCCACAGGGCAGGGTGGTTGTTAACGGCAACCAGGGGTGACCCTCGGGACAGTGCCACAGAGAACAGACCGCCGTGGCGTCAGCCGCGGTAAGGGTGAAACGGTGGTGTAAGAGACCACCAGCGCCCCAGGTGACTGGGGCGGCTAGGTAAACCCCACCCGGAGCAAGGCCAAGAGGGCACCGGATCGCGAGTGAAGGTGCTGCGCGAGCGTTCGAGGGCTGCCCGCCCGATGCTCGCGGGTAGGCTGCTAGAGCCTGTCGGCAACGGCAGGCCCAGATGGATGGCCGCCGACTGGGACCTCGGTCCCACGAACAGGATCCGGCTTACATGCCGGCTCATCCGCCTGTATGCATGAAGTCATGCTCTCGCACCTGGAATGCGCCCGTTGTGGCCGCGAACACGACGCCAACGCCGTCCAGAACCTCTGCCACGAGTGCGCGTCGCCACTGCTGGCGCGCTACGACCTCACCCGCGTGGCCCGTCCGACGACCGAGAACTCGCTGTGGCGCTACCGCGACGTCCTCCCGGTCCGCGACCCCGATCCGGCGTTCAGCCTCGGCGAGGGCATGACCCCGCTCGTGCCGCTGCCCGCACTGAGCCGGGCGCTGGACGCGAAGATCCTCATGAAGGACGAGTCGCTCGTCCCGACCGGTTCGTTCAAGGCCCGTGGCGCGGCCGTCGGTGTCGCCAGAGCCAAGGAGCTCGGCATCGAGGGCATCAAGATGCCGACCAACGGCAACGCGGGTGCCGCCTGGGCCCTGTACGCGGCGCGCGCGGGCATCCGCAGCGTCATCGCGATGCCCGAGGACGCCCCGCTGATCACCCGCGAGGAGGTCGAGGCGAGCGGCGCCGAGCTGCGGATCGTGCCGGGCACCATCGCCGACGCCGCCAAGGCCATCGCGGACGTCGACCTGTTCGACGCCTCCACGCTGCGAGAGCCCTACCGCATCGAGGGCAAGAAGACGATGGGCTACGAGATCGCCGAGCAGCTCGGCTGGCGCGTCCCCGACGTGATCATCTACCCGACCGGCGGCGGGGTCGGTCTGATCGGGATTCACAAGGCGCTGCACGAGATGCGCGAGCTCGGCTGGATCGACGGCAAGCTGCCCCGCCTGGTCGCCGTGCAGTCCACCGGGTGCGCGCCGATCGTGAAGGCGTTCGACGAGGGCAAGGCCGAATCGGCGTTCTGGGACGGCGCCTACACCGACGCGTTCGGCATCAACGTGCCGAAACCGTTGGGGGACTTCATCATCCTCCAGGCCATCAGGGAAACCAATGGCACGGCGGTGGCGGTGACCGACGAGCAGATCGCCGCGGACCGCGCTGAAACCGCCCGCCTCGAAGGCGTGTTCCTGTGCCCGGAAGGCGCCGCGACGATCAGCGCGGTCCGGTCGCTGCGCGAGAACGGCTGGCTCACCGCGGACGACGAAGTGGTCGTGCTGAACACCGGTGCGGGCATCAAGTACCCAAGTGTCCGCCTCTAAGTCCCTTGCTGCCCCAAGGGTGTTACAGAATTGCGGCCGTTCGAGTGGCGCGCCCGTCGCAAAAGTCCACTCTCGGTATCACGGCGAATAAAGCCAGATCCTCCTGTCAGACGGTCGGCCCCTGCAGCCGGCCGTCCCCAAGGGAGGGAACAGACATGCAACGCAAGCTGACGGTGGTGCTGGCCCTGTCCAGTCTCGTCACCGCGGGAGCGGTCGGCGTCGCGACCGCCGACGCCACCGAACTGCCCGTCTACGGGGTGAAGAGCTCCGGTCTCGACCAGGAACAGGCGCAGAGGCTGCAACGGGCGTTCGGCCTCAAAGACGTCCAGAGATCCGAGGCCGGCGCGGTGTCCTTCGCCGACGAGCAGCGCTACCAGCACCTGCCGACCGTCGACAAAGGACAGGGCAGGCCCGACGAGGACGGCAACGCCACCACGCAGACCGCGCTCGACACCGAGGCGATCAAGCGCATCAAGACCATCCCCACCGAGGACGCGGCCAAGCGCGCACAGGAAGGCCTGAGGGCGGCGGGTGTGCTGCCGGCCAACGCGACGCCCAGCGCGCAGTACACGACGTTCGAACTGTCGGACGTCAACGGGCGCAACGCACTCACGGCCAACCTCGACACGAGCGTCTCGTACACGTTCCAGCTCGACGGCCTCCCGCTGGAGGGCGAGGGCGCGAACATCCGCGTCTCGTTCGACGCGCAGGGCGTGACGGCGGTCAGCCACGCCGCCCGCACCTACGACAAGGCCGGCACCGTCAAGGTGAACGACCTCGAGTACGGCGCCAAGCTGTGCCAGAAGTACCTGGGTGCCTCGGTGAAGCCCGAGGTGAGCTACGTCTACGTCGCCCCGCCGCTGGAGGACGAGGTCGACAAGGTCGAGCCCTCGTTCCGCTGCGCCGGTCGCAACGACGACGGTGGCGCGCCCCAGGCCATCACCCTGCCCGCCGCGGTCGGCGCCGAGCTGCCGCAGCCGGGACCGGGCCAGGAGCCGCGGCCCGAGCAGCAGTTCAAGAGCCAGGCTGTCGGCACCCAGGTCGGCAGCGAGGGCACCGGCAACTGCTCCGGCCTGCCCAACACCGTCGCCAACATCGGCACGTTCAACACCGAGGCGAGCAACCACGGCATCGCCCGCGACTTCACCTGGCTCAACGCCAACGCGTGGGAGAGCGACTTCAAGGACCCCGCGTTCGCCGGCGGTGACGACACGAACTGGGCCGACGACGTCGACCTCACCTACTGGCAGGGCCACGGCTCCGGCACCGGCTTCTACTTCACCGGCTGCTCCAACCACACCGACAACAAGCTCGCGAACACCGACGCGCGCTGGGGCCAGAACGACGTCGAGTGGATGAGCCTCTTCACCTGCCTGATCCTGGAGGACAGCACCGGCGGCCAGACCTGGGCGCAGCGCTGGGGCCAGGCCTTCCGCGGCCTGCACCAGATCAACAGCTTCACGACCGTCAGCTACAACTCCGCCAACCACGGCGGCAAGTTCGGTCACTACATGTGGCGCTCGCCGTTCCTGTGGTGGAACAACCCGATGAAGGTCCGCGACGCGTGGGCGCAGGCCAGCATCGACACCCAGCCGGCGTCGGTCCGCTGGGCGACCATGGGTCCCGTCACCACGACGGGTGGACTGGGCAACTTCAACGACTACTTCTGGGGCAAGGGCGCGGGCGTCGGCCCTGACTACGCCTCGACCGGCCTGTTCTGGCGGATCTCCGGCGCCTCCTAGAACCGGACGCGCGACGAAGCCCGGCGACCCTCGGTCGCCGGGCTTCACCGGTTGGCCGGCCGCCCGGAAGGCATCCTCAGGACGGGCCGGAACGGCTCCCCCGAGTTGTAGAGCTCCTCCAACTCGGTCACGTAGGCGAGCACCGCGGGATTCACGATGTCGGCGAGCGACCGCACCCCCGCCTGGGGCTCGTAGGAGGCGAGGTAGGTGGCCGCCGCACGCGCGCGTTCCAGCACCGACCTGTCGAAGTTGATCGTCCTTTGGACCCGGCGCCGGGATTGCGTGCTCTGCCCGGTAGGCTCATCCACGCCTGGAGCATTAGGGGAGGCTGTGATTCCGTCCACACTTCCGTCCGGCACGAGGTCAGGTTCGAGCATGGGCGAATCTCCTCGGAGTCGTCGCTCCGGATTGCGCCCGCCGTGCTTGTCGACGGGGTCGCGAACCGGCCGATCAGAGCATTCACATGGATGTACACGTGCGCACGTTTAGGACGCACGCACTGTGGGTGACCAGGGCGTTCGCAGTCGGGTGAACCTTGCCAGCGACGGAGAGAATCTCGATCCGGGTGTTCCCCACTGACGTCTCCTCAGTGATGATGTGTCGGCCAGATTAGACGTAATTCCTCCCAGGGGGAACGGCCAGATGATCTACACCCCGCAGCAACAGCCCCACACGTCGTGACGAACTCGTGTTCTACTCGTAGCGCAAGCCCCCGCGCACTCTGGAGTACCGAATGACCGCCATGGACCTGGTGACACTCGCTCAGCAGCAGCCGACGGTGCCGGGCACAAGCAATGTCCGTGACTGGATCCTGAACAACATCGTCCCCCTGCTGCTGCTGACGGTCGCGCTGCTCCTGCTCTGGCTCGGAGGTGGCAAAGGCGACAACGCGGGTGTCATGCGCCGTCTGGGCGGCGTGATCGTCGCGCTGGCCATCATCGGCCTCGCCGTCACCACCGACGCCGGCGCGAACATCGGCAAGTGGCTCGCCGGCTTGTTCGTCGGAGGCTGATCCGTGCGGGTCCGCACTGACGACGAGGTCTACCGGGTCGACGCCGTCTGGCTCGGTCCGCCCAAAGCGACTTTTCCCTGGCGCGCGCGATACGTCGCGTGGGGTGTCGGGATCGTCGTTTTCCTCGTCGTACTCACGATCGAACGGCAGATGGGCGTCGGGTTCGGGTTCTTCTCGACCGCGTGGGCCCTGGTCGCGACGATCATCCTCACTCGTTTCATCACCCAGCGGATCAGCCATGAACGGCCCCTCACGGCCGTGATGTCGATGTGGGTCCGCGAGCTGACGGCACCTCGAGAGCGCACGGCAAGCACCGGCGGAGCGGCCAGTGCCGCCCGGATCCGGGTCAGTCCGCAGCGGCCTCGTCCCAAGTTGAGCAAGAAACAACAACGACGGGCGAGACAGCAGGCCCAGCCCCGCCGGACGTCAGACAGCCGTAAGAAGGAGGTTCGCGGTGTTCGGACGCCGGCGAGACCGTGACCGTCGCTCCGCCCAGCACATCGCCCAGCACGCCGCCGCGGACCCGCGCGAGCGCGACAGGGCAGCGTATTCCAAGCGCGGACGCCGCCTGCCCGGCGAGCAGTCCGTGCCGAGCTACACACCGTCGATCGCGGCCCGCAGCATCGACGGTCACCTGCTGCGCACCGGCCAGGAGGTCTACGCCTGGTACCGGCTCGCGCCGCAGCGCTGGTCGTTCCGCAGCGACTCGCAGCGCCAGGACCTGATCGCGGCCATCGCGGGCCAGTACGCCGAGCTGCAGGGCCGCTGGATGCACCTGCGGGTCACCACGCGGCCGTACCCCATCCGCATGTGGGCCGAGGCGCACGTGCACAACGCCGTCAAGCGCCTGCCGGACACTCCCGGCACGCTGTCGTTCGACGACTACATGGTCGGCGAGCAGCAGCAGCTCATGGGCCGCTCGATGGCGGAGAAAGAGGTCTACCTGGGCGTTCAGGTGCAGACCCGCAACATGATGGACCGCGCGGTCGAACGCGCGGCCCCCGTGCTGCGCAAGGTCTTCCCGGACGCCGTCGACGCCGAACTGGTGGCGTTGGACTCCGAGGTCGAGCACCTCGACCAGGTGATCGGGTCCGCGGGTCTCGAAGGCCGTCCCGCGACGGCCGAGGAGATGTCCTGGCTGATGCACCGGTCGTGCTCGCTGGGCCTGCCCGCGCCGCGCAACCTGCCCGCCGTGCCCGGCGCCGCGTGGGAGCCGGAGGACCTGGCGTCCTTCACCGACGCCGCGGACTTCCACCAGGAGCCGTACTCACCGACGGTGACCGTGCGCGGCCGCACCGGCTCGAACGCGGGCATCAAGCGGCACGTCTGCGTGCTGACGGTCGGGCTGATGCACGGCCTGCAGATCCCCGAGGTCGACGACCCGTGGGTGCAGCGCGCCGACCGGCTGCCCGCCTCGGTCGAGTGGTCCGCGCGCATTTACGTGCGCAAGCCCGAAGAGGTGTCGGGCGAGCTGTCGCGGCAGATGAGCAAGGTCCGCTCGCAGGTCCGCCACTACACCGACGAGCACGAGCTGGAACCGCCGCAGTCGCTGGCCCGTCAGGCCGGCCGCGTGCTGGAGATCGACGACGAGATGACGTCGGGCTTCACCGCGCTGGGCACCCGGGTGCGCTCGTGGTGGCGCCTGGCCGTGTCCGGCCCGACCGAGCGCGAGGCGCTGCGGCTCGCCCAGTCGTTGCTGGAGCTGTACAAGCCGAAGGTCTCGATCGACCACCCCGAGGCCCAGTACGCGATCGCCCGCGAGTTCATTCCGGGCGAGCCGCTGTCCAACGGCGCCTACCTGCGCCGAGGCAGCGTGTTGTGGGCCGCGTCGGCCGTTCCGACCGCGACGGCCGAGGTCGGTGACCGCCGCGGCATTCTGCTCGGCGAGACCGTCACGGCCACCCGCCGCCCGGTCGCGTGGGACCCGTGGATGGCGCAGGAGCTCCGTGACGCCTCTGGTCTGACGGCGATGGTCGCGGGCCTGGGCGCCGGCAAGTCGTTCCTCGGCGGCGGCATGGTCTACAAGACCCTGCGGGCCGGCGCGCACTGGACGTTGCTCGACCCGTCCGGTCCGCTGTCCGCGCTGTGCGAACTGCCGGAGCTGCGGCCCTACGCGCGGCCGATCAACCTGCTCAACGCCCAGCCGGGGATTCTGAACCCGTACCGGGTGGTCGCCGAGCCGATGCTCGACCACTTCCTCGACGAGGAGGACCCGGAACGGGCCTGGCGCCGGGAGAAGGCCCTCGCGGCCGCGACCCGCCGTCGTCTCGTGCTGGACGTGCTGACCGGTCTGCTGCCCTACGAGGTCGCCCGGCTGCCCCAGACGCGCATCACGCTGCTGCGCGCGGTCCGCACGGTCGGTGGCCGCTTCGACGCCCACCCCGGTCTCGTCTTCGAGGCGCTGCGCCGGGACGCGTCCGAGCACCACGAGCACGCCGTCGTCGTCGCGGACTTCCTCGACGAGATGCGCGAGCGCATGTCGTTGCTGATCCCCGAGGAGAACCACGACCCGTACAACGAGGTGCGCGACGACCGCCTCACCGTCCTCACCATGGCGGGCCTGAACCTGCCGAAGGACGGCGTCGGCCGCGAGCACTGGACGGACGCGGAGTCGCTCGGCGTCGAGATGCTGAACCTCGCCGCCTGGCTCACCCAGCGCTCGATCTACGAGAAGCCGAAGGACCAGCGCAAGGGCGTCTGGATCGACGAGGCGTTCTTCCTCTCGGAGGTCCCGACCGGCCGTGTGCTGATGAACCGCTTCGCGCGTGACTCGCGAAAGTGGAACGTCCGCGTGCTGCTGTCGTCGCAGATCCCCGCCGACTTCCTGAAGATCCAGGGCTTCGTGACGCTGCTCGACTCGGTCTTCGTCGGCCGGCTCGACGACGACTCGGCGCAGGCGGACGCGCTGCGGCTGCTCAAGGTGCCGATCGGCGCCGGGTACGAGCAGGTCGTCGCCTCGCTCGGCCGCCGCCCCGGTGGCGAGCGCAACGCGACCGAACGCGACCGCGCGCCCCGCCAGTTCATCTTCGGCGACGGCGCGGGTGGCGTGGAGCGGATCCGCATCGACTTCAGCGGCCCGCACCTGGAGCACCTGCGCAACGCCCTCGACACGACCCCCGACGCCAAGCGCGACAACGGCAAGGGCGAGCTCGTGCCGGCGGACGACCCCAACGCGGCCCCGATGCCGCCCGCCTACGTGCCCGACGAGATCGACGACGAACTGGCGGCGGACATGGAACTAGGACTGACGGAGGAAGAGGCCCAGCTGGTGGCCCACGGTGACGGCACCAACCGCCACCGGGACGGCGGCGCATGACGGCGCTGACGATCGTGCTCGCGATCGCCGCCTTGCTCTGGGCAAGGCGGCGGTTCGCGCTGCGCGCGTCAGCACGCACGAGGTCGGTCGGCCTCGTCGCGGCCATCCTGGCCTTGCAGGTCGTCATGGGTGCCCCGATGGCGCACGCCCAAACCTGTGGCGAGGCACCGAATCCGGAACGTCCCGGCGCCGGCATGGTCGGCGCGCTCGACCCGCCCGTCGGCAACGGCCTGCCCGGCTCGCCGTACCTGGAGTACGGCTACGCGGGCATGGTCTGGCACAACTACAACGCCAAGTGCAACGTCCTGCCCGACGCCAACGCCACGCTCGACACGTGGGCGGGCAACGAGCTGTTCAGCATCGGCAAGAACATCGTCGGCGCCACGAACGCGTTGCACTACACCGTGATGGGCCGCGGCCTGCTGGTCCCGCTGGACGACGCCGTGAAGAACGGCGTGCAGAAGGTCTACGACAACGTCTACCTGCGCTGGTTCGGCCTGGTGGCGCTGCTCCTCGCGATCCTGATGTTCCGGCAGATCTGGACCGGCGACTTCGCCGCGATCTCCAAACGCGGACTCTGGGCGCTGGCGGCCATGTGGCTGGCAACGTCCACATTGGCCTTGCCGCAGTTCTACAACCTCCTCGACAACACGCTGGTCTCGAAGACTTCGGAGATCCAGGCGGGGTTCATCGAGGCGCCTGAGGAACAAGGCACGCTCCACGTCCTACCAACGAAACTGCACGACGCCGTCGTCTACCAGAGCTGGCTGCGCGGCGCGTTCGGCACGCCCGAGGCACCGCAGGCCGCCGAGTTCGGCCCGCGCATCCTCAAGGCGCAGGCCTGGACCACCGCCGAGATCGCCGAGGGCAAGGACGGCGATCAGGCAGCCCTGGACGCGAAGAAGGCCGAGTGGAAGGCCCTGGAAGCGCAGCTCGGCACCTCCAAGGGCTACTTCGACGGCACCGACGGCAGCCGCACCGGCGCGGGTTTCCTGGCGCTGCTGCAGTCCATCGCGTTCTCGCTGTTCCAGTTGTTCGCGAAGGCCGCGGTGCTGCTGGCCCAGCTGCTGCTGCGCATCCTGACGCTCGCCGGGCCGCTCATCGGCCTGGTCGCGTTGCTGCACCACGACCTGCTGCGCAAGGTCGCCCGCGCGGCCGCCGTGACGGTGTTCAACGTGCTGGTGCTCGCGGTCCTCGCGGGTGTCCACGCGCTGCTGCTGCAGGCGATCTTCAACGCGACCGGGCTGTCGTTGCTGACGCGCACGTTGCTCGGCCTGATGCTGACACTCGTGTGCTTCGTGATCGGCAAACCGTTGCGCCGCATGTGGCAGATGGTCGAGATGTCGGTCGGTTCGGCCAGCAACGTCCTGCCGATGAGCGGGGGCGTCTGGTCGAAGATGATGGGCCGCAAGAAGCAGACCGGCCCGACGCCGCAGGACGAGTTCTGGGAGTCCGTGCGGGACAGCGACGCCGAGGGCGACGCGGCTCCGCAGCGCGGTCGCGGCCGGGTGCGCCCGGAGGCCTCGAACCCGGTCATGGCGACGGCTCAGCGGCTCGACCGCGACTCGCAGCCGGGCCAGATCGTCAGCGGTTCCCACGGGAACGGCGTCCGCGCGGGCGCGCTGCCCTCGGGATCGGGTCCGGCGGCGTTGCCCGTCGCCCGGTCGCGCGTGGTGGACAGCCCCACGGTCACCGACAGGCAGTGGGACCGGGTCGACGACGCGGTGCTCGTGCCGTCGCGTTCCGGCGGTGGCTACTCCGCGCCGGCGCAGGAACCGCGAAGGGCAGAGACAGAAGTCGTGGCGGGGCGTCCGGTGCACGTGATCTACCGGCCGTCGCGCGGCTTCGAAGTCCGGGACAACAGCTGAGGGGAGCGTAGATGCCGATCCGTACCAACCGCGGCCGTGCCGCGGTCTACCGCAGGCTGTGGGGCTGGCCGCTGCGTTCCCCGCGGCACCTGGGCGCCTCGATCATCATCTTCGTGGTGCTGGTCGTCACGCTCGGAGTGGTCATCCCCAAGGTGCTCGACCGCAAGGCCACGGACCCGTCCGCGGCCGGTCAGACCTCGGCGTCCTCGTCGGGCACCCAGGTCGGTCAGCTGCCGGGCAGCAGCGGCGTCTCGCTGCCGACCAAGCAGCCACCGCCCACGAACGCCGCGTCGGCCGCCCCTCCCGCGGCGGACGCGCAGCTGATCGCCGAGCTGTGGGCGGAGAACTGGATCAAGCCGCCGCCGGACAACGACGTCACCAAGTGGCTCGCGCAGCTCCGTCCGTACACGACGGAGGAGTTCCTCGCGCAGATGGCGACGATCGACCCGAAGAACGTGCCGGACAAGATCACCCAGAAGGTCGCGGCCAAGCGGTCGACCGTGTCGTCGGCGGACTTCGAGGTGGGAACGGACACCGGCAAGGTCGTCATCACGTTGATCAAGCTCTCGCCCAGCAACGAGTGGCGGGTCAACGGCTACACGAAGGCGGGCTGACCCATGCGCCTGATGCTGCTGATCGGGGCTCTCGCCGCGGTCGTCGTGATCGCGGTGGCGACGTCGGGCGTCTCGCAGGTGGTCAGCAACTCCACGAATCCCGCTGCCGGCGGCAACGTCCTGAAGATGAGCTGCAACGCGGCCATCGGCCCGTGGGACGCGGGTGGCGGTGCGGCCAGGGGACAGGCCGACGCGGCGCGCCTCAACGAGGAGCAGCGCAACATCGTCGCGCGGATCATCTCCATCGGCCAGGAGCGCAAGTTGCCGCCGCTCGCGTGGCAGATCGCGATCCAGGCCGGCATGACCGAGTCGGGCCTGCGCCCGTTGAACTACGGCGACCGCGACTCGCTCGGCATCTTCCAGATGCGTCCGTCGATGGGCTGGGGCACCCCCGCCGAGGTGATCGACCCGACGTACGCGATCAACAAGTTCTACGACGTGCTGCTGAAGGTGCCGGACTGGGAGAACAAGCGGCCCGGTGACTCGGCGCAGGCGGTGGAGCGCTCGGCGTTCCCCGACCGGTACCACAACTGGGAGTCGATGGGGGCGTTCCTGCTCAGCGAGCTGGGCGCGATCAGCGACCCGGCGGGCTGCGGCTCCGGCGCGGGGGAGTTCCTGCTGGCGTCGAACGCGGCGGGCATCGCGATCCAGTTCACCAAGGAGCAGCTGGGCGAGCCGTACCTGTGGGGCGGCAACGGCCCGGACGCGTGGGACTGCTCCGGCATCCTGGTGAAGGCCTTCGGCGCGGCCGGTGTGAGCATCCCGCGCGTCGCGAACGACCAGTACGAGAAGGGCGGCGCCCACCTTCCGGTGCGCGACGCCCAAGCCGGTGACTTGATCTTCTGGGCGTACAACACCGCGGACCCGCGCTCGGTGCACCACGTCGGCATGTACCTCGGCAACGACGAGTACATCCACGCCCCCCAGACGGGTGACGTCGTGAAGATCAGCAAGATCAACTGGAATTATCAAGAGTTGATGCCGCTGGCCGTCCGGCCGGGCGTGTAGATCGCGGGGAGGCGCTGCATGTTCAACCACGACCCCATCCCGAGGCCTTCCGGACCACCCGCGTCGAGCACACCAGTGCGTGACTACGTGGCGGCCGGTGCTCCGGGAGTCTCTGCCGACTACGTGGTGATCCCGCGTGCGCTGGCCGAGGCGATGCCGTTGCCGTGGCAGCAGCACCTGGTGCACCTGCTCGCGGACTTCCACCGGACGTACGGCCACCTGAAGTGGCCGGTCTACCGCGTGGTGCCGTCGCGCTACGAGAAGCTCGCCGATCTCGACGAGGAACAGCTGGCCGAGGTCGGCGCCATCATGGAGATCGACTCCGACGGCTCTCTCGTCTACCGGGACCGTTCCGGACGTAAGATCGAGAACGCCGAGGACCGCACGGTGCTGGTCTCGTGTTTGGACCCGATCCCGTCGGAGTACGCCAACGCCAACCAGTCGACGCCGCCGCGGGGATTCCCGGCGCCTTTGGGAGGCGAACGCAGATGAGTGACAGCAGTGGTTGGTACTTCTGCCTGACCCACCAGACCGTGGAGCAGGGCAAGGGCTGCAAGGGCCCTGACCGGATGGGCCCGTACCCGGACGAGGCCACCGCGGCCCGTGCCCTGGAGATCGCCAGGGAACGGACCAAGGCGGCCGACGAGTCCGACAAGAAGTGGCGCGGCGACGACGAGGACTGACTCGTCGGTACATAGTCTGTGCGGGTGGCTTCCCTGGTGATCCGCACGGGCCGTGCGGACGTGTCCTTCGACGGCATCCGCACCGAGTTCAGCCTGCCGTCAGCTTTTGACGCGGCCGTGCTCGCCGAGGCAGAGGCGGCGATCTCCCGTTCCGCGGGAGATCGCCCCGACCTCACCTCGCTGCCGCTGGTGACGATCGACCCGCCCGGCGCCAAGGACCTGGACCAGGCGCTGTGCGTGCTGAAGTCCGGTGACGGCTTCGTCGTGCACTACGCGATCGCCGACCTGGGGTTGTTCGTGACGCCCGGCGGCCCGTTGGATCTTGAGGTCCGGCGGCGCGGTCAGACCATCTACCTGCCTGACGGCAACGTGCCGCTGCATCCCACCGTGCTCTCCGAGGGTGCGGCCTCTCTCTTGCCTGGCGTCGTGCGGCCCGCGGTGCTGTGGACGTTCACCTGCGGGGCTGACGGCGTTCCGACGGCTGTCGAGGTGCGGCGGGCGTTGGTGCGGTCCACGGCCCAGTTCGACTACGAGTCGGTGCAGAAGTCGTTCGACGCGGGCGATCCGCACCCGTCCGTGGCGGCGCTGGCCGAGTTCGGGCCGCTGCGGCGGGCGTTGGCCCGTCAGCGCGGCGCGATCGAGCTGCAGCTGCCCGAGCAGGAGATCGAGTCCGACGGGGACGGCTGGAAGCTGGTCACCAGGCCGCGCGCCGCGGTGGACTCGTGGAACGCCGAGATCTCGCTGATGACCGGCATGGCCGCCGCGTCGATCATGCTGGAGGCGCGTGTCGGCATCCTGCGCACGCTGCCCGACCCGGACCCTGCGGCCGTGGCCTCGTTGCGCAAGGACGCGGCGGCGCTGAAGGTGGCGTGGCCCGCGGACCTGTCGCCCGGTGCGTTCCTGGCCGGTCTGGACGCTTCGACACCGGAGGCGTTGGCGCTGTTCACGGATGCCACGCGGCTGCTGCGCGGTGCGGGCTACTCGGCGTTCAACGGGTCGGTCCCCGAGATCGTCACGCATGCGGGTGTCGCGGCCCCGTACACGCACGTCACCGCGCCGCTGCGCCGCTTGGTGGACCGCTTCGCCACCGAGGTGTGCCTGGCGGTCAGGGCGGGACAGGAGCTGCCGTCCTGGCTGGCCGAGGCGCTGCCGCAGCTGCCGGCGCTGATGGGGTCCTCGGACTCGCTGGCGTCGAAGGTGGAGCGGGCGTCGCTGGACCAGGCCGAGGCGTGGGTGCTGGCCGGACGGGTCGGGCAGGAGTTCGACGCCGTCGTGCTGCGGTCCGGCGACAACGACGCCGAGGTGTTCGTGTCCGCTCCGCCGATCCTCGCCAAGTGCACCGGGAAGCGCCTGCCGGAAGGTGAGCGGATTCGCGTCCGGCTGGACGAGGCCGACCCCGCGCAGCGGCGCGTCCGGTTCAGGGCGGTGTGAGCGGCGAGCCCAAGGTCACGTTGGGCAGCCCGCTTCCGGCGGGTCGTGTGAAGATGCAGGGGTGACTGACATTCGTGACCTCACCGTCGGCGTCCTGGGCGGCACCGGAGCCCAGGGCAAGGGCCTCGCCATCCGCTGGGCCAAGGCGGGCCTCAAGGTGATCATCGGTTCCCGCAGCGCCGACCGGGCCGAGCTGGCGGCCAAGGAGATCGTCGAGATCGCCGGCGGCGACGTCCGGGGCGCGGACAACTCCGACTGCGCCGCAGACTCCGACATCGTGCTGGTCGCGGTGCCGTGGGACGGGCACGCGGACCTGCTGGCGTCCCTGCGCGACCAGCTGGCCGGCAAGATCGTCATCGACTGCGTGAACCCGCTCGGCTTCGACAAGCAGGGGCCGTTCGCGCTGCCGGTCGCCGAGGGCAGCGCGGCCCAGCAGGCCGAACTCCTGCTGCCGGAGTCCAAGGTCACCGCCGCGTTCCACCACGTGTCCGCCGTTTTGCTGGCCGACCTCGCGGTGTCCGAAGTGGACATGGACGTGCTCGTGCTGGGCGACGACCGCGAGGCCACCGACACCGTGCGCGAACTGGCCGAGCTGGTACCGGGCTTCCGCGGCGTCTACGGCGGGCGGCTGCGCAACGCGCACCAGGTCGAGGCGTTCACCGCGAACCTCATCGCGATCAACCGCCGGTACAAGACCCACGCCGGCCTGAAGATCACGGGCGTCTGATGCTTCCCGTCGACGACCTCGGTGAGCCGGTCCCGCTCGACCAGCCACGACGCGTGGTCAGTCTGGTGCCGTCGATCACCGAGGCCGTCGCCGTCAGCGTGCCCGACGCCCTCGCCGGGGCCACGGACTACTGCACCCATCCGTCCGATTTGGACGTTCCACGCGTCGGTGGCTCGAAGTACCCGGACGTCGACAAGGTCCTGAGCCTGAAACCGGACCTCGTGATCGCCAACTCCGAGGAGAACCGCGCCGAGGACGTGGACCGGTTGCGCGCCAACGGCGTCAACGTCTGGGTGACCGAGGCGCCGAAGACGGTCCCGATGGCCCTGGCCTCGCTCAGGAGGCTCTTCGGGCTCGGCTGGGACCTCGAACCGGAGTGGCTCACGAAGGCAGAAGACCTCTGGCGCGAGACGGCACCGGCGAAGCTCACGGCGTTGATCCCGGTCTGGCGCCGCCCGTGGGTGGTCGTCGGCCGCGATACTTTCGCCACCGATGTGTTGCGGCGCTTGGGAATCGAGAACGTATACGCCTCCGACGAGGAGCGCTACCCGCGTCCGAGCCTGGAGCAGCTCAACGACAGGCGCCCCGACCTGGTGATCCTGCCCGACGAGCCGTACGTGTTCACCCACGAGGACGGCCCGGAGAGCTTCCCCGGGCTGCCGTACGTGTTGGTCAACGGCCGGCACCTCACCTGGTACGGGCCTTCGCTCGTAGACGCAAAAGCTGGTCTCCAGAGGGCACTCGACTACGGCCAGGGTTGACAACCACGGGTGGATTCGCGGAACTCCCGGCGCTGCCAGGATTCTCGGCCATGGGGAAACTAGCCGCGATCATCGCGACAGCCGCCGCCACCGTCACGCTCACCGCCCTCCCGGCCAGCGCCGAACCCGTCGTCGTCTACCAGCTCGCGGGCAGCACCCGCTGCCTCGCCGACACCGGCAGCAACGTCGTTCTGAAGCCGTGCAACGAACTCTCCGACGAGCAGCGCTGGATCGTCCCGATAAGCGGTGGCGTCGACTGGCCGCACAACATGGCCACCGACAAGTGCCTCGGCGCGACCGCCGCCGGTGACGTGCTCGGCCAGGCCTGCACGACGAGCGCCGGCCAGCGCTGGCGCCGCGTCGCGTCTGGTTCCTCGTTCCAGTTACGCAACGTGGGCACCAACAAGTGCCTCACCGCGCAGGTGACGGTCGCGACCTGCACGACGTCGAGCGCGAAGTGGAACGGCCTCCGTTAGTGGCGTGACCCGGCTCGTTGGCGAGCGCATTCACGCTCAGCAGGGCGCCTCGCGGCACCGCCCCCACGCCCCCATACGACTCCGGTATGAGGACGCGGGGGCGGCACCACGATGCACCCGTCTGACCGCGAATGCGCACGGCAACGTTCCGGGCCGCACCACTAATCCCGGAACCGATCCGTCGCCGCCAGCAAAGCCGCGAGGATGCCGGGCTCGTCGTACGCGTGCCCGGCATCCGGCACCAGCACCAGCTCCGACTCCGGCCACGCCTTGTGCAGGTCCCACGCCGACACCGCGGGCGTCGCGATGTCGTAGCGGCCCTGCACGATCACGCCGGGAATGTCCTTGAGCCGCACGGCGTCCCGGATCAGCTGCCCCTCCTCGAACCACCCGTGGTTCACGAAGTAGTGGTTCTCGATCCGCGCGAACGCCAGGGCGTACTCCGGCACGGCGAACTCCGCCACCAGCTCGGGCCGCGGCAGCAACGTCACCGTCGCGCCCTCCCACGTGCTCCACGCGACCGCCGCCGGCCCGTGCACCTCGGGATCGTCCGAGGCCAGCAGCTTCGCGTACAGCTCGACCGGATCGCCGGAGAGACCGGCGAGCGGCTCGCTGAACTTCTCCCACAGATCGGGGAATAGGTTCGCCGCCCCGCCGCGGTAGTACCAGTCCACTTCGGACGAACGCAGCGTGAAGATCCCGCGCAGCACCAGCTCCGACACGCGCGACGGATGCTTCTCGGCGTACGCCAGCGCCAGCGTCGACCCCCAGGACCCGCCGAAGACCTGCCACCGGTCGATCCCCAGCGACGTCCGCAGCAGTTCCATGTCGGCCACGAGGTGCCAGGTCGTGTTCAGCGACAGATCACCGGACATCGACGCGTGCGGCAGCGAACGCCCGCACCCGCGCTGGTCGAACAGGATGATCCGGTAGGCGGACGGGTCGAAGAGGCGCCGGTGCGACGGCGAGCAGCCGCCGCCGGGGCCACCGTGCAGGAACACGACGGGCTTGCCGTCCGGGTTGCCGCACTCCTCCCAGAACACGAGGTTGCCGTCACCGGTGTCCAGGTGGCCTGACGCGTGGGGCTCGATCTCCGGGTACATGGGCCTATCGTCGGACACATGGCGCAGTTCTCGCAGGAGACCTCCACCACGGGGGCGTTCGTCCGTCAGCCGAACCGCTTCACCGCGCGGCCGGAGCCAGAACCCGGCCGCTACCGGCTCGTCGTCAGCCTCGCCTGCCCGTGGGCGCATCGCGCGGTCATCGTCCGCAAGCTCCTCGGCCTCGAAGACGCGATCTCCCTGGCCGTCGTCGACCCGATCCGCGACGAGAAGGGCTGGCGTTTCCAGGGCACCGACCCGGTCCTGGGCATCGACCACCTCAAAGAGGCCTACGACAAGGCCGACGGCAACTACGAGGGCCGGGTCACCGTCCCCGCGCTGGTCGACACCACCACGGGCGAGGTCGTCACCAACGACTACCCGCAGATCACCCTGGACTTCAGCCTCAAGTGGCGCCCGGAGAGCACCCTCTACCCGGAGCACCTGCGCCAGGAGATCGACGCCTGGATCGAGCCGATCTTCCACCACGTCAACAACGGCGTCTACAAGGCCGGTTTCGCCACGTCACAGGAGGCGTACGAGGAGGCTTACACGGCCCTGTTCACCGGACTGGACCGCATCGAGGAGCACCTGACCGACCACACCTACCTGGTCGGAGAGCAGCTCACCGAGGCCGACATCAGGCTCTGGACCACGCTCGTCCGGTTCGACGCGGTCTACCACGGCCACTTCAAGTGCAACCGGAACAAGCTCACCGAGATGCCGAACCTGTGGGCTTACGCGAAACGCCTCTACGCGCAATTCGGGGACACGGTCGACTGGGACCACATCAAGCGCCACTACTACGTGACGCACCACGGCATCAATCCGACCGGAATCGTGCCGGCGGGCCCAGACCCGGAGGTCTGGACCCGCTGAGCGGTCAGTGGAAGGTGTGCTCGGGGCCGGGGAACTGCTGCCCGCGCACCTCGTTGGCGAACTCGGTGGCCGCGCCGAGCATGATGTTGCCGATGTCCGCGTAGCGCTTGACGAACCTGGGCGCCTTGCCGCGGTTCAGGCCCATCATGTCCTGCCACACCAGCACCTGGGCGTCGGTGTCCGGACCGGCGCCGATGCCCACGGTCGGGATGACGAGGTCGTGCGTGATCTGCTTCGCGACCTCGGCGGTCACCATCTCCAGCACGACCGCGAACGCGCCCGCCTCCTGCACCGCCAGCGCGTCCTGCACCACGACGTCGTGGTTGTCGTGACGCCCCTGCACGCGGTAGCCGCCCAGCTGGTGCTCGGACTGCGGGGTGAAGCCGATGTGCGCCATGACCGGGATGCCCGCGGCGGTGATCGCCCGGATGTGCGGCGCGAAGTACGCGCCACCCTCCAGCTTGACCGCGTGCGCCTGGCCTTCCTTCATGAACCGGACGGCCGTCGCGACGGCCTGCTCGACCGACACCTGGTAGGAGCCGAACGGCAGGTCGGCGACAACGAGGGAACGCTTGACCGAACGCGTCACCGCGCGTACCAGCGGTACGAGTTCGTCCACCGTGACCGGCAGCGAGGTCTCGTTCCCGTAGACGGTGTTCGACGCCGAGTCGCCCACCAGCAGGACGGGGATTCCGGCTTCGTCGAAGATCGAGGCGGTGAACGTGTCGTACGAGGTGAGCATGGGCCACGCCTCGCCACGTTCCTTCATCTCACGCAGGTGATGAACGCGGACCCTCTTGGCCGGGGGCTTCTGGCCCGCTCCGGAGCCGTAGGGCGCGGAAACATCGGCAGTGGTCATCGTCGACCGGTCCTTTCCTCGAGGCCCGCATCAGCAGGTCCCCGGGCGCTTGGTGCACGGTTGCCGAACTCCAGAGTGGCACCGTCAGGCGGAAACGGAATGCAGATGCGGTTACCGTCACACGCGTGGCCGCACGAATCACCGAACTGGTACTCGACTGCACCGATCCCGAACGCCTTGCCGCCTTCTGGGGAGAAGTTCTGGGCTACGAGATCCTCGACCGCGACGACGTGTCGGTGGAGATCGGACCGGAGGACAAGCGCACGACGCTGCTGTTCCTGCGCAACCCCGACCGCAAGCTGCAGAAGCTCCGCCTGCACATCGACGTGCGGGCGACCGACCGCGAGCAGGACGAGGAACTGGAGCGTCTCCTCGCGCTCGGTGCCACGCGTGCCGACATCGGTCAGGGCGAGAACGTGAGCTGGTACACGCTCGCCGACCCGGAGGGCAACGAGTTCTGCCTGCTCAGTGGTCGGGTAGACCCCTGAGCACCTCCCGGACGGCCATGACCACGGCGTCCGGGCGATCCATCTGAATCATGTGCCGACTGCCGGGCACCGGCACGTTGCGTCCCCACGGCACGAGGGCGGCCAACGACCGGTGCTCCGGCCACACCTTCCGTCCGGCGGTGAGCACGAGGAACGGCACACGCGGCAACGGCCGGCGTGCCCGCAGCCGTTCGAGCGTCGCCACCTGACCGGGGTACGACGCGAGCTCCCAGAGCACCGCCCGCCCGACACCGGGCCGCCGGTAGACGAGTTCGACCAGGTCAGAGGGTGCCGGATCCGTTACGCCGAGCGTCGAGACGGCGGTCAGCAGGTTGCGGAACGAGTGCCCGTACCGCCGCGTGAACCGGGCGCCGAGCCAGCGGCTGCCGAACGCCCGCACGCCCTGCGCGACCACCGCCGACAGGTCGAACGGGGCTCCCGCGCCCGGCGCCTCGGCGTCCGGATCGAGCAGGATCACCCCGTCGACCCGATGCGGACGCAGCCGCGCGTAGGCCTCGACGTGCATCGACGCCATCGAGTGCCCGACCAGGATCGCCCGAGGCACGCCGCGCAGCACCGCGTCGAGCACCGCCACCTCCCGCGCCAGCGACGGCCCGCGCCGGGCAGGACCGCTCAGTCCCAGGCCTGGCCGGTCGAACACGATCACCCGTGCGAGTGGTTCGAGCAGGCGGACGGTCCGGTCCCAGTCGAACCACGCCCCGCCCAGGCCTGAGCTGAGCACCACGACGGGTGCCTCGACACGCCCGGAGGACGCGACATGCACTCGTCCGGCCGAAGACGGAATCATGGCGGTCATCGGCTGACCTCGGGAGATGCAGTGGCACCGGCGTGGAAGTGGAAGACCGCGGGCACGATCGCGACGATCGTGCAGCTAGCCGGGGCGTTGTCGCTGCTCAGAGTGATCCTGCCGGAGGACAGCTGGTTCACCGACGTCGCGGACGGCATCGGGTACTTCTTCGGTCTGCCGATCGACGGCAACCTGTTCATCGCCATGGTGTTCTTCGTCCTCGGCGCCGCCCTGCGCAGGCACAAGCGAGCGGCGCTGTGGACGCTGCTGCTGTTCCAGGTCATGGGCCTGGTGCTGGTCGGCTTCATCATGGTCATCCTGGCCCTGGCGCCTGAAGAAATCCTGGATGAGGGCGAGAAGCCGCACTGGGTGTTTCTCGGCGTCGGCGCCGCGACCTCGCTTCTGTTCGTCGTGCTGCTGTTCGTGGTGCGCGAGGCGTTCCCGGCCCGCGTCGCCCGTGGTGCGTGGCGGCGGGCGCTCGCGTCGTTCGTGCTGGGCATGATCGCGCTGGTCCTCCTCGGCTGGGGCCTCGCCGAGATCTTCCCCGGCGAACTCGTCGAGCAGCTCGACAAGGTCGCGTGGGCGGCGAACCAGGCGACGGGTGAGGTCGTCCGGCTGGGCAGGCTCGACATCCCCGAGGGCCCGCAGTGGCTGAGCGTGCTCCTCGGCCTGGGCGGCACGCTCGTCGCGGCCCGCGCGATGTACATCTTCTTCCGCGGTGTCCGCACGCAGAGCATGATCACCGCTGACCAGGAGCTGGACGTGCGCCGGCTGCTGGCGTCCGACGGCGAGCCCGACTCGCTGGGCTACTTCGCGACCCGGCGCGACAAGAGCGTCGTGTTCGCGGCGTCCGGCCGCGCGGCGTTGACCTACCGGGTGATCGGCGGCGTGACGCTGGCGTCGGCCGACCCGATCGGCGACGAGGAGCACTGGCCGGAGGCCGTGCTGGCGTGGCTGTCCGAGGCACGCACCTACGGCTGGATGCCCGGTGTTCTCGGTGCCTCCGAACGAGGCGCGCAGGTCTACTCCGACGCAGGCTTGAAGGCGTTGGAGATCGGCGACGAGGCGATCCTGGACGTCCGCGAGTTCAACCTGGCCGGTCCGGAACGGCGTGGGCTGCGTCAGGCGGTGTCGCGCGTCGAACGGGCCGGGTACACCACGCGGGTCCGCCGCCACAGCGAGATCGCGCCGGACGAGATGGCGTCCATTCTGGACCTGGCCGAGGCCTGGCGCGGTGCCGAGACCGAGCGCGGGTTCTCGATGGCGCTGGGGCGTCTGGGAGATCCGAGCGACGGCCGGTGCGTGATGGTCGAGGCCTACGACGCCTCGGGCGCTCTGCGCGGCCTGCTGTCGTTCGTGCCGTGGGGTCGCCGGGGTGTCTCCCTGGACCTGATGCGCCGCGACCGCGGGGCCGAGAACGGCCTCAACGAGTACATGGTCGCCCAGCTCGCGGCTGCCGCCGGGCACCTCGGCGTGCAACGGATCTCGTTGAACTTCGCGATGTTCCGCGCGGTGTTCGAGGAGGGCGAGAAGATCGGCGCCGGCCCGGTGCTGCGGGCGTGGCGGCGGGTGCTGTCGCTCGCCTCGCGGTTCTTCCAGCTGGAGTCGCTGTACCGGTCGAACGCCAAGTACCTGCCGGAGTGGGAGCCGCGTTTCCTCTGCTACCAGCGCTCCCGTTCGCTGCCGCGGGTCAGCATCGCCGCCGGTGTCGCCGAGGGTTTCGTGCCGTCGCTGCGGTCGTTGCGCAAGCGGGCGCTGCAGAAGACCGACGTGAGCTCCGAGTTCGCGCTGAAGGTCGCCGAGATCGACGCGATCCGGATCGAACCGAAGGCCGTGCGCAGGCCGGAGCAGGTCCGGGTGCGGATCGCGAAGGTCGAACGGCTTCTGTCCCAGGGCGTCGACCCTTATCCGGTCGGGTTCGCTCGCACGGATCTCCTTGCGGGCGCACGGGAACGCTTCGGCGAGGACGTGTCGGTGACCGGACGCGTGGTGGCGCTGCGGGAGATGGGCAAGCTCTGCTTCGCGCGGATTCGGGACTTCAGCGGCGAGATCCAGCTGATGCTGTCCATAGACGCGCTGGGTGACGCGCTGGCGTCGTGGAAGTCGGACGTCGACCTCGGCGACCACGTCGGCGTGACCGGTCGCGTGATCAAGTCCGACCACGGCGAGATCTCCGTGCTGGCCTCGTCCTGGACGATGACCGCGAAGTGCCTGCACCCGTTGCCGGACAAGCGGAAGGGCTTCACCGACCCGGAGGCCCGCGTCCGCCAGCGCTACCTCGACCTGGTCGTGAACCAGGACTCGGCGCACCTGCTGAAGCTGCGCAGCGACGTCATCCGCAGCGTGCGGGAGTTCCTGCACGCGCAGGAGTACCTCGAAGTCGAGACGCCGATGCTGCAGGCCGTGCACGGCGGTGCGAACGCACGGCCGTTCGTGACGCACATCAACGCCTACGACATGCGCATGTACCTGCGGATCGCTCCGGAGCTGTACCTGAAACGGCTGTGCGTCGCGGGCGTGGACCGGGTGTTCGAGCTGAACCGCAACTTCCGCAACGAGGGCGCGGACGCCACCCACAACCCCGAGTTCACGATGCTGGAGGCCTATCAGTCCTATGCGGACTACCGGGTCATGCTCGACCTGGTCCGCACGCTGATCCAGCACGCGGCGCGCGAGGCGTTCGGTTCCGAGGTCGCGCACCGGCCCGACGGCACGTTCGACCTGTCGGGCCAGTGGCCGGTGATTCCGGTCTACACAGCGGTTTCCGCGGCCCTGGACGCCTCGATCACCCCGGACACGTCGGTCTCGGAGCTGCGGTCCCTGCTGTCCGCGCGAGACGTGGAGATCAACGACGACTGGGACCACGGCCAGCTGGTGCAGGAGGCGTACGACTCGTTCGTGGAGGCCGGCACCGTCGGCCCGACCTTCTACATCGACTTCCCGACCTCGGTGTCGCCGCTGACCCGCCAGCACCGCGTCGACCCGCGCCTGGCCGAGCGGTGGGACCTCGTCGCGTTCGGCGCGGAGATCGGCACCGCCTACTCGGAGCTCACCGATCCCTTGGAGCAACGGCGCCGGCTGGAGGCGCAGTCGCTCAAGGCCGCGTCCGGTGACGTCGAGGCGATGGAGCTGGACGAGGACTTCCTGCGGGCGCTGGAGCACGGCATGCCGCCGACCGGTGGGCTCGGCATGGGCGTCGACCGGTTGCTGATGATGCTGACCGGCACGTCGATCCGGCAGACCGTGCTCTTCCCCTTCGTCCGGCCTCAGTGATCCAGGTACGCGAGGACGGCCTGGACGCGTCGGTCGCCGGTGCCGTCCTCGCTGTTGAGGCCGAGCTTCAGGAAGACGTTGCCGATGTGCTTGTGCACGGCTCCCGCGCTGAGAACGAGCTTCTCGCCGATGGCGGCGTTCGACAGTCCCTCCGCCATCAGGCCGAGGACCTCGCGCTCCCGCGGTGACAGCACGCTGAGCGCGTCGTCCGCCTTGCGCCGCACCAGAAGCTGCGACACGACCTCGGGGTCGAGCGCCGTGCCGCCGTTCGCGACGCGGTGCAGCGAGTCGAGGAAGTCCGCGACCTTGCCGACGCGTTCCTTGAGCAGGTAGCCGACGCCGCCGCCTCCCGCACCCGCGAGCAGTTCGTGCGCGTAGCTCTGCTCGACCCACGCGGACAGGACCAGCACCGCCAGTTTCGGGTGCCGTCGCCGTGCTTCCACCGCGGCCCGCAGGCCTTCGTCGGTGAACGTCGGCGGCATCCGCACGTCGACCACGGCGATGTCCGGCTCGTGCTCGGCCACGGCCTTCAGAAAGTCGTCCGGGTTGTCAGTCGCCGCAGCGACTTCGATGCCTTCGTTGCGCAACAACAACGTGAGCCCCTCGCGGAGCAACGCGTCGTCTTCGGCGATCACGATGCGCATGGTCACCTCCCCACCGGCAGCACGACGGTGAGCACAGTGGGCCCACCCTCGGGACTGCTCATCTCCGCGCTGCCGTCCAGCGCCGCCACCCTGCCACGAATGCCTTCCAAGCCCGTCCCCTGCTTCTCGTCCGCGCCACCCTTGCCGTCGTCGTGCACGAGAACGGTGAGCTGATCATCGTCCACCCCAAGACTGACCCAGGCATGACGGGCACCACTGTGCTTGGCCACGTTCGTGAGGGCCTCGGCCACCGCGAAGTAAGCGGCAGCCTCCACCGCCGCGGGCAACCGCCCGAGATGCTCGGCGGTGAGCACGCACGGCACCGGACACCGCGCCGCCAACGCCTGAATCGCCCCGTCCAGCCCCAGGTCCTCCAGCACCGGCGGATGAATGCTCCGCACGACGTTCCGCAGCTCCTCCAACGCCTCGCCCGCCGCGTCCTGCGCCCGAAGCAACGCCTGCGCCGCGTTGTCCGGGTTCTGCTTGAGCGTCCGCTCCGCGATCCCGAGCATCATGACCACGCCGACCAGCTTGTTCTGCGTCCCGTCGTGCAGGTTCCGCTCGATCCGCCGCAGCTCCGCCCCGTGAGCCTGCAACGCGGCCGCTCGTGTGGCCACCACCTCGGCCAGCCGCTTCTCCAGCGACGCCTTGGGCGGCGCCAGCAGCTTCCGCGCCCATCGAGCGTCCACGTCCGCCAGCCGCGGGAACTGGAGCAGGATCAGCGTCAGCACGATCCCGATCGGCACGCTCAGCAGCGCCTTCGGCCACGAGTCGACGCGCACGCCGAACGAGTTCTCGAACCCGCCGGGGATCGCCCACCAGATCAGCGGCACGAACGGCTGCTGGAGCAGCGCCCCGGGAACCCCGATCGCGATCGCCCCGAACAGCGTTCCGAACAGGGCGTGCGTGATCAGCCAGATCCCGTCGCGGCGGCTGTCCGGGTCGGCCAGCACCCGCTGGGCCCGATGCAGCCACGGCCCGTCGAGCGGCGGCGGTGACTGCACCCTGTCCCCGGTGAACCGCGCGAGTCTTTGCCGGTCGAAGTCGACGATCCGGCGCATCCACGGCGCGGTGATCGGCAGCAACGGCAGCACGACCACGGACAGCAGCAGGACGCCGATGGCGAGCCACGACGCGATGGCCGTCAACAGGCCGCTCGCGAGGTAGACCAGCGCCGCCCAAATCCGTTTCATACGGGCAAACGTAGCGGTCTGACCAGGACCGGCGCGGTAGAGCAGACTCCACTCCTGTGTCCGCGCTGAGCTATGTGGCCCGCTACTTCGTCACGATCCACAGCCGCCGGGTCGACGTTCCACCGCTCGACCGGGAACGCTGGCGCGCGGCCGGCGTGCGCGAATCCGAGATCGACAGGGCCGCCGGCTTCCACGAACGGTGGGGCGGTCTGGTCCTGCCGCCCTCGCTCGCCTACGACGGTGGCCCGCGCTGGCTCGCCGCGGACCTGCCGGTCGGGGCGTCCGGTGCCGACCGGTTCGACGCGGGCCAGACGCGGAGCGCCTTGCCCTACACCTTCGACATCGGCCCGAACGGCGAGTTCGGCCTCGGCTGCGGCAGGTTCGCCGCCCTGCACGAGTCGGTGGAGGGCTGGATCGAATCGCTCGCTCTCACCTACTACGCCACCGTCGAGGCGCGGAAGATCACCGTGGTCGACGACGTGGACCTGTCCGGCTTCGAGCCCGTCGAAGAGGTCCGCGGAGTCGCCGACAACTGGTGGCGAACGAAGACGACCCTCATCTCCGTGCACGGCGGCCTGGCGACCTACTACGACCAGCCGGAAGCGACGTCCGCCCGCGTCTACGAGGGCATCCCCACCACGGGAATGCTCAGCCCTCGCGCCACCCGTTCGTGATCGGCAGCCGGCGGTCCCGTCCGAAGGCCTTGTTCGAGATCTTCGTACCCGGCGGGTACTGCCGCCGCTTGTACTCGGCCTTGTCGACCATCCGCAGCACCTTGTCGACGAGTTCCGGCGAGTGCCCGGCGGCCAGCAGGTCGTCGTACCCGCGGTCACCGTGGACGTAGTCGTCCAGCAGCGCGTCGAGCACCTCGTAGTCCGGCAGCGAGTCGGTGTCGACCTGCCCGGGGCGCAACTCGGCCGACGGCGGCTTGGAGATCGAGTTCTCCGGGATGGGCGGGGTCTCGCCGCGCTTCTCCGCCTCGGCGTTGCGCCACTTGGCGAGGTCCCAGACGAGGGTCTTCAGCACGTCCTTGATCGGGGCGTAGCCGCCGACCGCGTCGCCGTAGATGGTCGAGTAGCCGACGGCGAGCTCGGACTTGTTGCCGGTCGCTAGGACCAGGTGGCCGTTCTGGTTCGACAACGCCATCAGCAGCATGCCGCGGCACCGGGCCTGGATGTTCTCCTCGGCCAGGCCGGTCAGCTTGAGCTGCGAGACGTACGTCGACACCATCTCGCCGATCGGCTCGGTGGTGAAGTGCAGGCCCGTGCGCGCGGCCATGTCGGAGGCGTCCGAACGCGAGTGCTCGGACGAGTACGAGGACGGCATCGAGACGCCGTAGACCGAGTCGGCGCCGAGAGCGTCTACGGCGAGAGAGGCCACCACGGCGGAGTCGATGCCGCCGGACAGACCGAGCACCACGGACCGGAAACCGTTCTTGTGCACGTAGTCGCGCAGGCCGGTCACCAGCGCGTGCCACACCTCGGCCTCATCGGACAACGGCTCGAACACGCGCGGCGCGGGCAGCGGCTCGTAGGCCGGAACCGCGTCCGACAGGAACACGCGGCGCACGGAGAAGTCGCCGATCTGGCCCTGGTGGTACTCGCGGCCGCCCGGCAGGTCGAAGTCCGCGAACATCAGGTGCTCGACGAACTGCGGCGCGCGCCCGATCAGCTGACCGTCGGCCGCGACGACGAGCGAGTCGCCGTCGAACACCAGCTCGTCCTGGCCGCCGACCAGGTTGCAGTAGGCGAGCGGCGCGCCGGCTTCGGCCGCACGGCGCGCGACCAGCGGCAGCCGCTGGTCGTCCTTGTTGCGCTCGTACGGCGAGGCGTTGGGCGAGACCACCAGGTCGACCCCGGCGTTGCCGAGGGCGGTGATCGGGCCGCCGTCCTGCCACAGGTCCTCGCAGATCACCATGCCGACCTCGACGCCGTTGATCCGCACGACGTCCAGCGTCGAACCCGGCTTGAAGTACCGGCGCTCGTCGAACACGCCGTAGTTCGGCAGGTGGTGCTTGTTCTGCCGCGCGACGACACGGCCGCCGTGCAGCACGGCGACGGCGTTGCGCGGGCCGACGGAGTCGTGCTCCAGGTACCCGACGACAGCGGCGATGTCACCCAGGCCCGCGGCTTCCAGCGACCCCGCCAGCGCCTGCAGGGCCTCGCCGGAAGCGCGGGCGAACGAGGTGCGGATCGCCAGGTCCTCGACCGGGTAGCCGGTCAGCACCATCTCGGGGAAGACGACGAGGTGAGCGCCGCCCTCACGGGACTTGCGCGTCCACTCCACGACCAACGACGAATTGCCGGCAAGGTCACCAACAGTGGCGTTGACCTGGGCGAGCGCGATCCGAAGCTGCGGCATGCCCTCATCATCTCCCATACGATCGGGCTGTGGCCCGTCTCTTGAGCGTGTTGCTCGTCATTCCGCTGCTCGCGTCCTGCACGTCGATCATCGAGGGGACGTCCAAGCCCGGCGTCGTCTTCGAGAAGACGGGTCCGGCCGGGACCGTGCCCGCCGGTCTGGAGGAGTTCTACGGCCAGAAGCTCGGCTGGGAGGACTGCGCGCCGTACGCCACCACCGGGTCGAGCAGGGAGGCCTACGGCACCAAGCGCGATGTCCAGTGCACGCGCTTGAGGGTTCCCCTCGACTACGGCAAGCCAACCGGCGACACGATCACCATCGGCGTGCTCCGGTACAAGGCCACCGGGCAGAAGATCGGCTCGCTGCTGACCAACCCCGGCGGCCCCGGCGCGTCCGGCATGGCGTCGGCCGCGGGCATGATCACCGCCTACCGCAAGACCGAGCTCGCGGCGAAGTTCGATCTCGTCGGATTCGACCCGAGGGGCATCGGCGCGAGCGAGCCGGCGGTCAAATGTCTGACCGGACCGGAGCGCGACGCGGAGCGTTTGGACCTCGATGTGGACACGAGTCCGGCCGGAATCGCCCAAACGGAGCAAGAGAACAGGGCATATGCCGAGAAGTGTGCCGCCGAGACAAAATTCGGTGCATCAATGCTCGCCAACTTGGGCACGCGGGACGTAGTTAAGGACATGGATGTCCTCCGCTCTGCGCTCGGCGACGCGAAGCTGAGCTACGTCGGGTACTCGTACGGCACCCGGATAGGCACTGAGTACGCCGAGACCTTCCCCCAGAACGTGCGCGCACTGATCCTCGACGGCGCAGTCGACCCCACCCAGGACCAGCTCGCGTCGCTGGTCGCCCAGGCAGCCGGCTTCCAGAAGGCCTTCGACGAGTTCGTGAAGTGGTGCCGGGGGAAGAACGACTGCCCTCTCGGCGACGACGCCAACGCGAGCTTCCGGCAGCTGACCACCCCGTTGATCCAGAAGCCGGTCGACGTCGGTGATCGCAAGCTGTCCTACAACGACGCCATCACCGCGGCGATCCAGGCGATGTACTCGGAACAGCTCTGGCCGATCCTGCTGGACGGCCTCCAGGAGCTGAAGGACGGCAAGGGCACCAGGCTGCTGGCCCTCGCCGACGCGTACTTCGACCGTGACGACCAGGGCAACTACTCGACCATCACTGACGCGTTCAACGCAGTGCACTGCGTGGACGACGCACGGCTGACGGACAAGAACGCCCTGCTGGAGACCGCGAAGCAGTACAAGGCGGCGGCGCCGTTCCTCGACGACGGCAACCCGCCGGGCGCGGCCCTCGACGCGTGCTCGTTCTGGCCCGCGCCGGTGAGCGCCACCATCGCGCCGCCCAAGGCCGACGGCATCCCGCCGCTGCTCGTCATCTCCACGACCGGCGATCCCGCGACGCCGTACGAGGCGGGCGTGAACCTGGCCAAAGCGCTCAACTCGCGGCTGCTCACGTTCGAAGGCGTCCAGCACACGGTCTTCCTGCAGGGTGACCAGTGCGTGGACGCCGCAGGTGTGAAGTACCTGGTCGACCAGACCTTGCCCGCTGACGGAACCCGGTGCGCCTAATGACGAAGAGGCGATCCCGAGTCACCGCGGCCTTGTTCGCCTTGATCGTTCTGTTCGGTACGTCCACGTCCTTCGCGCGCATCGACGGCTCGCCCGTCGCCGGTCGCAAGGGCATCGAGCGCTTCTACTCGCAGGTGTTGTCGTGGGGTGCGTGCCAGCCCTACGCGACCGATGCGAAGAGCAAGACCCTGTACGAGCGCGAGGGCATCCAATGCGCGCGTATGCAGGTCCCGCTCAACTACGAGAAGCCGGACGCGGGAACGATCACCGTTGGACTGCTGCGCCGACCCGCCACCGAGAAGGACCGGAGGGTCGGTTCTCTCGTGCTGAACCCCGGTGGTCCGGGAGGTTCGGGCATGGCGCACGTCGCGAACATGCAGCCGAACAACCCGGTCGGCAAGCGGTTCGACGTGGTGGGTTTCGACCCGCGAGGCGTGGGGGCGAGCCTGCCCCGCGTCCAGTGCCTGACCGACGCGGAACGCGACGCGCAACGGCTGCGGCCCAAGGGCGAGAGCGCGAACCAGACCGAACAGGAGAACAAGTTCTTCGTCGACCGCTGCGCCGAACGCAGCGGTATCGACCTGCTGCGCAACGTCGGCACCCGTGACGTCGTGCGGGACGTCGACGTGCTCCGTGCCGCGCTGGGGGAGAAGAAGCTGAGCTACCTCGGCTACTCCTACGGCACCCGCATCGGCACCTTGTACGCCGAGATGTTCCCTCGCAACGTGCGCGCGATGGTGCTCGACGGCGCGGTGGAGGTCGACGGCGACAAGGTGGCCGCGTCGGCGCGTCAGGCGCAGGGCTTCGAGGAGTCGTTCCAGCGGTTCGCCGGCTGGTGCGCGCAACGCGACTGTCCCATCGGGAAGGACGCGGTCACGGCGGAGTCCAAGTTCCGGCAGATGATCGAGCCGCTCAAGAAGACCCCGATGCAGGTCGGCGACCGCAAGCTGTCCCACTCGGACGCGAACACCGCCATCATCCAGGCGATGTACACCGACCGGTTGTGGGAGACCGCGCTCAAGGGCCTGCAGGAACTGCGGCAGAACAAGGGCACCACCCTGCTGCAGCTCGCCGACCAGTACCTCGGTCGCGCCCCGGACGGCACCTACAGCCGCATCCAGGACGCGTTCGTGGCCATCCGCTGCGTCGACGAACCGCCGATCAAGGACCGGGCCACCCTGGAGTCCAACCGTCGGAGGCTGTTGGAACTGCTGGGCAACGACACGATCCCCACCGACGAGACCGCTCTCGGCCCGTGCGCGTTCTGGCCGGCCCCGCACACGTCGGAACCGCATCCGCCGAACGTGAACGGGCTGCCGCAGGTGCTGGTGGTGTCGACGACCGGTGACCCGGCGACGCCCTACCAGTCCGGCGTGGACCTCTCACGGGCGTTGGGCGCGCGTTTGCTGACGTACAACGGAAACCAGCACACGGCGTTCCTCGCGGGCATCAACTGCGTGGACGGCGTGGGCACGAACTACCTGGTGGACTTGAGACTGCCCGAAACAGACTCGGTCTGCTGACGACCCGGCAGAAGGATCGAGCCCAGCGCTCCGACAGCGCAAATCACCGCCGTGATCAGGAAGATCTCGTGGTACTCGGTGAGCAGCGCCTCGGTGAGCCCGCGCTGGTACTCGGCCATCTGCCGTTCGAACTCGGCTTTCTCGACGCCGAACGGCAGCGGCGTGTTCAGGCCTGCCGTGAGCTCGCGGAACCGGTGAAGTCCCCACGCGGACAACGCCGCCACACCGACGAGCATGCCCGTCATGCGCGCGACGACGACGAACGCCGACGCCACGCCGTGACGCACGGCGGGCACCACACGCAGCACAGCACCGGACAACGGCGCGATGACCAGCCCCAGCCCGAAACCGGCGATGGCCAGGTCACGCGTGAGCACGAGCCCACTGACGTCAGCGGGCCACTGCGCGATGAACACGTACGACACCGACGCCAGCGCGAGTCCGCCGAAGGACACCCAGCGGTCGCCGAGCCGTGACGCGAGGAATCCACCCAGGACAGCGCCGACCGGCAACGCGATCAGGAACCTGGTCAGCAACGTCGCCGCGGACGCCGAGTCGCGGCGCAACACCGTCTGCGCGAACAACTCCACGTCGACCAGCGTCACCATCAACGCGGCACCGGCGGCCAGCGACACCCCGAGCACGGCCCAGAACGGCCGCCACTGCACGCCATCAGGGTCGATGAGCCGCACGGCACTACGGCGTTCCCACAAGAAGAAGCCACCCAGCACGACGAACGCCGCGATGAGCGTCGGCCAGCCCCATGACGGCAGCACGGACTCGGCGGGCGTCGGGTTGTAGAGCGCCACCACCAGCAACGACAAGGCAAGAGCGAGCAACACCCCGCCCACGACGTCGATGCGCACCTCGCGCCGTGTGTTCGGCACGGACCGTTGCACGATCACCATCGCGATGACCGCCAACGGGATGTTCACCCAGAAAATCCACCGCCAGCTCTGCGGCTCCCACGCCTCGAACAACGGCATCGCGTTGAACAGCGACGCCACCGCGATGCCGTACAGCGTGCCGAGAACAGACCCCAGCTCCTGAGCGGCGCCCACGGTCCCGAGCGCGGACGACCGCCGTTGCTCCTCCCACAGGTCCGCGACCAGCGCCATCGTCACCGGCAGCAACGCGCCACCGGCCAGGCCCTGCACGACCCGGCCCAGCACCAGCAGGGGCACGTCCGCGGCCAGCGCCGTGATCACCGAGCCCACCAGGAACCCGAGCAGCGAGATCTGCAGCACGAACCGCCGGCCGAGCCGGTCCGACAGCTGCCCGAGCAACGGCATGCCCGCCACGTACCCGAGCAGGTAGCCGGTGACGATCGGCGTCGCCTGCTCCAGCTCGTTCACCGCGATGCCCAGGTCGCGCACCATGTCGGTGAGGACGCCAACGACGACGTACGCGTCGAGCGCGCCCAGCAGCACAGCCGCGCCGGACGCGGCGAGAGCGATTTTGCGCATTAGGCAGGCGCGGTGACGGTGACGGGCTTGTCGAAGTCGGTCAGACCGATGTCGACCTTCTGACCAGCGGGAAGCTCGAACAGCGCGCTCTTGAGCTTGTTGTCCTTGTCGATCGAGAACGTCGCCTTCACGTCCGCGGAGATGCCCGGCACCAGCCCGGCCGCCACGTCCTTCGGCACCGTCGCCTCGACCACCGACACGTCACCGGACGACTTGGTCTTCGCGTCCTTGGAAGACGAGAGCACCTTCGCGACGCCCTTGTCCGGGTTCAGGATCGCGGACGGGTCGTACACCTGGCCCGCGAACGCCGCCGGCAGCTTCGTGAACCCGCCGGTCGGGCCCTTGAAGTGCAGGTTTCCGCCGGTGAGGACGTACTCGATGGACAGCAGCTGCCCGCCGAACGTCACCTTCGCGGTGCCCTTCGAGTCCCCCGCCGAGGTGAGGTCGCCGTCGGCCTCCTTCACCGGCACGTCCGGCAGCTCACCGTCGACCTTGATGGTGAAGTGGACGCTCTTGACCGAGCGCATCGACTCGGCCGATTTCGAGAGCAAGGTCGCACCATCGGGGAGATCTCCCCCGGACGTGCAGCTCGTGAGCAGGGCGAGTGCGCAAACCAACAACCAACGGGCGGACATGCGTTGATCGTAGAGAGTCCCGAGCCCTTAAGCTGCGCCCTATGGACCGCCAGCAGGAGTTCGTGCTCCGCACGCTAGAGGAACGCGACATCCGGTTCGTCCGGCTCTGGTTCACGGACGTCCTGGGCTTCTTGAAGTCCGTGGCGGTCGCACCGGCCGAGCTCGAAGGTGCCTTCAGCGAGGGCATCGGGTTCGACGGCTCGGCGATCGAGGGCTTCGCCCGCGTCTACGAGTCGGACATGGTCGCGAAGCCGGACCCCTCGACGTTCCAGGTGCTGCCCTGGCAGACGCCGGAGGGCAGCAACTACTCGGCACGCATGTACTGCGACATCACCATGCCGGACGGCTCCCCGTCGTGGGCCGACCCGCGCCACGTGCTGCGCCGCACGCTGTCGAAGGCCAGCGAGGCCGGGTTCACCTGCTACGTGCACCCCGAGATCGAGTTCTTCCTGCTCAAGGACCTGCCCGGCGACGGAAGCGAGCCGATCCCGGCCGACAACGGCGGGTTCTTCGACCAGACCTCGCACGAGACCGCCACGCACTTCCGCCGCCACGCCATCGAGGCGCTGGAGGCCATGGGCATCTCCGTCGAGTTCAGCCACCACGAGGGCGCGCCCGGCCAGCAGGAGATCGACCTGCGCTACGCCGACGCGCTGACCATGGCGGACAACGTCATGACGTTCCGCTACGTGGTGAAGGAGGTCGCGATCACGCAACGCGTGCGCGCCTCGTTCATGCCCAAGCCGTTCTCGGACCAGCCGGGCTCCGGCATGCACACGCACTTCTCGCTGTTCGAGGGCGACCGCAACGCGTTCTACGACGACGAGGACCCGTACCAGCTCTCCGACATCGGCAAGCAGTTCGTCGCGGGCATCCTCAAGCACGCGCGCGAGATCTCCGGCGTCACGAACCAGTGGGTCAACTCCTACAAGAGGCTGATCGTCGGCGGTGAAGCCCCCACGGCCGTGTGCTGGGGTCACGCGAACCGCTCTGCATTGGTCCGTGTGCCGATGTACTCGCCGGGCAAGTCGTCGTCGCGCCGCGTCGAGGTCCGTTCGCTGGACTCCGCGTGCAACCCGTACCTGGCCTACTCGGTGATCCTGGCCGCCGGCCTGCGGGGCATCGAGAAGGGCTACGAGCTGCCGCCGCCCGCCGAGGACGACGTGTGGTCGCTGACGGACCGCGAGCGCCGTGCGGCGGGGTACGCGAACCTGCCGCAGAACCTCGGCGAGGCGCTGACCGAGATGGAGAACTCGGAGCTGCTGCCCGAGGCGCTCGGCGAGCACGTCTACGACTTCTTCCTGCGCAACAAGAGGACGGAGTGGGACGCGTACCGTCGAAGCGTCACCCCGTACGAGTTGCGCACTCTTCTCCCCATGCTGTGAGGCAGATACGTGCTCTCCGTGACTGAGGTACCCGAGTTCCAGCCGACGATCTGCGCCTGCACCGTCGCCACGGCGGCGGAGCTGCCCGCGGTCAAGGTCCTGTCCAGCTCGTTCCTCGCGGAGCACCCCGAGGGCCGGTTCGTCGCGCTGGTCGTCGACGCGCAGTCGGAGCACACCGGTCCCGGGCTGGTCTCGCCGATGGAGATCGGTGTCACCGAGGACGAGCTGCACGTGCTCGCGACGTCGCTCGACGCCGCGGAGCTGAAGGCCGCGATGGTGCCGCGACTGCTGGAGGCGTTGCTGTCGCAGGGCATGCCCGTGCTGTACCTCGACCCGTGGGTGCAGGTGTTCGGGTCGCTGACGAAGCTCGTGCTGGAGGCCTTGCGCACCGCACCGGTCGTGATGCTGCCCCGCACGTTGCGTCCGCTGCCGTCCGACGGTCTGCAGCCCGGCCCCGCCGACCTGCACGACCAGGGTGCCTTCGACCCGGGGTTCATCGCGGTCGGCAAGGGTTCCGAGCCCTACCTGACCTCTTTGGACATGCCGGCGATCGTGCCGCACTACGTCGTGCGTGACGCACGGCTCGGATTGTCCGTGTGGAACGTCGCGGACCGTCCGTTGCACCGCACCGAGTCCGGTTCTCTGGCCGTGATCGGCCAGGACCTGCTGACCGTGCACTTCCGCGGCTTCGACCCGCGCCGGCCTTGGTTGCTGTCGGCCGATTTCGCCGACCGTCCCCGCGTGCTGCTCTCGGAGCACTCCGAGGTCGCCGAGCTCTGCCAGGCCTACCGCGCCGAACTGGTGCGCAGCGGCTGGTCCGTGGCGCCCGTCCCGTACCGGTTCGACTCCCTGATCGACGGGACCCAGATCCCGTCCGAGCTGCGGGCCGACTACCGGGCCTCCGCGCTGACGCCGCCGCCGGCGTTCGGTGAGGACGGTGGCGGTGGGTTCCTCATGTGGGCGTGCGAGGCGACCGAGCACGGTGGCACGCGGTGGGCCGACGCGGTGTGGCGTGCGGACACCTCGCTGCAACAGCAGTTCCCCGCGCCTTTCGCCGCGGACGCCGACGCCTGGCGCGAGTGGTGTGCCGGGGTCGGTGTCGCTTCCGGGCGGTTGCCCGCGCCCGCCGTGCCGCAGCCCCGGTCGGAAGGCCCTGCGCTGCTCGACCAGCTCGGCGTGTCCGTCGTGGGTTCGGGACCGCTGGCCGAGCTGATGCTCGCCGCCGCGCGTGCGTCCGGACTGCCCGTGTCGGCCGCCGCCGGCTATCCCGTCGTGGTGCGCGCTTCTTCTTGGGACGAGGTGCCGGCCGGACGGTTCGTCGTCGACGTCGCGTTGGACGCCACGGCTGCGGACGACCGCACGGGCGTGAACGAACTTTGGCTTTCGTCTGAGGTGTCGCGTGCCGCCGCCGAACGCATCGGCGGGCCCATCGTGCGTGTGGTGCCTGTGCCCGTGCACGACGTTGGCGCACGTGAGCACGAGTCCGGCGAAGTGGTGGTGTTCGCGGCGCTCGCGGACCACGAGCTGGACCGGCCCGGCAACGTGCTGGGCGCCGTGTCGGCGTTCCTGACCGCGTTCCCCGACCGCACGGACGTCGAGCTGCGGATCGCGGTGTCCGGCGCGGTCGAGCACCCGGAGGCCGCCGAGCGACTGCGCCTCGCCACGGGCTCCGACCCGCGGATCTCGCTGGTGGACGACCTCGACGTGGCGGCCGTCGCCGATGCCGTGGTGTCACTGCACCGCGGTGGGGCGGACGACCGGATCGCGTTGCGCCTGGCCGAGCTGGCGGTGCGAGGAGTCCCCGTAGTCGCGTCGGACCACGGCGCCGTTGCCGAACTGTTCGGCAAGACGGCGGTTCTCGTGCCGTGTCACCAGGGCGCCGAACCCGACGTGCAGGCCGCCGCGAAGTTGCTGCGTTCACTGGCCGATGACCTGCCCACGGCCGAAGCACTCGGTGCGGCCGGACGTGAGCACGTGTTGTCCGTGCGCTCCGTCGCACGCGTGGCCGAAGTCCTCCGCGAACGCGTCGAGCACGCGTACCGCGGGTGGCGGGCACGCCGGCCGAAACCGAAGGCCGAGGTCGACCCGATGCTCGCGCTGCAGTCGGCCAAGCACGCGTTACTGCGGCAACCGACCGTGGACGGCCCTCATCGGACGCCGATGGCACCCGCGTTGCGCAAGGTCGTGCTGCGCGCGCTGGACCACTACGACAACCACATGCGCCAGGTGCTGCACACCCTGATCGACGGGGTCGAGCGCACGGTGTCCGAGCTGGTCAACCGGCAGGACGCGCTGAAGGCCGGCGTCGGCGCCGGGGAGCTCGAACTGCTCCGCGCCGAGGTCGAACAGGTCGCGCAACGGCAGTCGCACTTCGCCGACCAGCTGATCGGCGTCGACGACGGGGTCGTGCGCGTGCGCGCGGACATGGCCGGTCAGGGCCGCCGGCAGCGCGACGTCGAGGACGCGGTCGTCGCCGAGGCGGCCAAGCGCGCGAAGTCCGACGAGGTGCTGGCGGAGCGGATCGACAAGCTGACCGTCGCCCTCGACCGGACCCTGGACCGGATCGACTCGCTGGAGTCGAAGGTCGTCGAGGTGTTCCGCGAGCGCGACACGCGCCTGGACGCCGCACTTCGCACCGCCCATCAGGCACAACAGACCGCGGACGCGTTGCGCCGCGTGGTCGTTCGTCAGCACGAGAACGCCGGTGACGCGCCCGCCGTGCGTTCGTCTTTGGTGTTGTGCGACGCGGGCATGATGCGACTGCCCTCCGACGACGCGTTCATGCTTCCGCTGCTGTCGTCCAACGGTGTGTGGGAACCGGAGCTCGCGGAACTGCTCGACTCCGTGCTGGAACCGGACGGGATCTTCCTCGACGTCGGCGCGTACGTCGGCTACCACTCGATTCGGGTGTTGTCGCGGCTCGGGCTGATGGGCGCCGTTGTCGCCGTCGAACCGGACGCGTCCGCCGCCGCTCTGCTCAGGCACAACGTCTCGGCGAACCTTCCCGCCGCGGTCGCCGATCGGATGACCGTGGTCGAGGGCGCCGCGTGGGAGAGCGCGGGCGAGCTCGCCGTTTCACCGACGTTGACCGGTGGTGTGTCGGTGTCGCCGCTGGCCGCAGATGCCGGGGAAGACGTGGCACGGGTGAAGTCGGTGCGCCTGGACAAGGCGCTCGAAGAGATCGCCTTGGTGCAGGGCATGAAGCTTTCCGTCGTCAAGGTCGACACGCCTGGACGTGGGCATCGCGCTCTCGCGGGACTCGTCCGGCTGTTGCGTCGCGACAGGCCGCACGTGTTCCTCGAGTTCTCCGCGACCTCTACAGCGGACTTCGGTGACGATCCGGTGACGGTGCTCAAGGAGTTCGGCGTCTGGGGCTACGACCTGGTGCCGGTGGCGACGCGTCAGCCGGCCTCGGCGGACCAGATCGTGCGGGCGATGGAGGGACTTCGTTCCATCACCCTGTGGCTGCGACCGCGTCCTGTCGGGGCCAAGCAGGCTGCTCCCGCACCGTCCGTGCCGATCAAGCAGCCCGCTGACCAGGCGATTTGACTTTGATCGTCCCCATCAGTAACTTTCTCCAAGTCGCAAGCGAGACCCCGGAACGAGCGGTTGACACCGCGGATCGGGCCGGGTAAAGTCTCACGGCGTCAAACCCCCAGAAGTAAATGAACGGCCTAACGTGCTGTCCGGGATCTGAAAATGACCCCGATTTGACACCGGGAAAGCCACTCAGATAACTTCTGAACCAAGCAAAAACTGAATGCGAAGCGAGTTTGCGCCGAGCTAAAGAAGCCGAAACGGCCGATTTGACAAAGCGAAAACGAACTGGCTAAGCTTTCAACACAAGCCCCGAGAGAAAGCCTCCGGAAACGGAGACTGGAACCGGTGAGCGCGTGTTCTTTGAGAACTCAACAGCGTGCCGAAACACAGCCAGTAATATA